>JBBRLH010000001.1:0-643687 GCA_038231475.1 Hyphomicrobiales bacterium
AACGCCGTATTACACTCAATAATGCCATCTCGATCACTCCATGTGCCCTCCAGCAGCAGCGCCGGAGGAGGTTGAAACATGGGTCACTTCTCAATGGAAACTAATGCCCCTACTGGGTCAAATCTAAGTGCTAATCAACATCACATTCAAATCGACAGCTGCAACACGCCATGACCGGAACAATGGCCTTCAGAGACTTTCCTTGGCTAATAGCCACAATTTACCAGACCTCGGCATCTCTGCCGTGCATTACAACTTGCACATGTCCAGCAAGCCTCGGAATCAACGGCACAAAACCAGAGCGTTAGAGCAACCATGTGAAATGCAAGAATGAATGGCTGGCATACCAATGATCGAACCTTTGTACGAACAAGTTTCTGCAAAAAATCGGCTGTAAAAATGTGCCTTCTTAAAGTGTCCGAGCAAGCTGTTGCAGTTCATCAGTGGCACATGAAATGCGTTTGAACAATTTAGGCGCATTGTAAGCCATGACCGGAACATTCGCTTTCAGAGATATGGACCGTAGAAGCCCCCTGAAATCACAAGTTTTGGAATCTCTGTGCGGAAAAATTCGGAAATCTTGTAGCTAAGCTGCGGATATGACGCCGATATTCCAGATCTTGAAAAACGCGTCTCCTAGTGTAGGAATAAATGGCTGGCATAACAATGATCGAACCTTTGTACGATCAAGTTGCTGTTCAGATGCGACGGCGAAAATGCGCGCTCATAAATGTCCGAGCCAACTGTTGCACTTTGTCTGGGGCACATGAAACGCGTTGAACAATTAAGCCGCCGTGTGAGCCATGACCGGAACATTCGCTTTCAGAGATATGGACCGTATAAGCCCGCTAAAATTGGCAGTTTCGGAATCTCTGCGAGGCAAAATTCGGAGATCTTGTAGCTAAGCTGCGGATATGTGGCCGCTATTCCAGATCTTGAAAAGTACCACTCCTACAGTAGGATTAAATGGCTGGGGCGGGAGGGATCGAACCTCCGAATGCCGGAATCAAAATCCGGTGCCTTACCGCTTGGCGACGCCCCAGTGTTTCAAGGTGCCGCTCTATAGCTGCTTCGTTTGGGCAGGGCAATCTCTTGCGTCAAGCTTTTGCATATGGTTTAAGCCGCCATCCAGAAATCACGGAGTGTAGCGCAGTCTGGTAGCGCACCTGCTTCGGGAGCAGGGGGTCGGAGGTTCGAATCCTCTCACTCCGACCATTTCCCACAGGGTCAGCGCTTGGCGCCCAGCCACACTGCAGAAAGCCCAAGACCGGCAATCACGGCTTTTACAGTATCGCCAATCAGGAACGGATAAAGCCCCCAGGCCAGTGCCTTTTCCACAGCAACTGATGCATCAAGCCCTTGCGTCTTGGCGGCCCAGATGGCGAGCCAGATGAGGCCCGGGACATAAAGCAATGCCGCACCAGCAATCGTCGCCACGACCATGCGGGCGAATGAATTGATCCAGCCGCTCTGCGCCAGATAGCCAACCAAGGCGGCGGCCAACACAAAGCCTACCACATAGCCCATCGATGATGCAGGCAGGAGATAGTCGAGCTTGGCATCAAAAATTCCGCCCTTGCCGCCAGCGAAGAACGGAAGGCCAATCGCACCTTCCAAAGCATAAAGCGCTAACGTGGCAGCGCCGAGCCTTGCTCCATAAGCGCCACCCACCATCAACACGGCCATGGATTGCAACGTCATCGGAACCGGCCAGAACGGCACGGTTACCTGGGCTGCACCCGCCACAAAAAGACTTCCGGCAACGGCCAGCACGACGGCGGGAGCAAGGGTATTTTGGATTGGAAGGTAGCGTGCGGCAATCGTGTTGTTCATGTGTTTCTCCCAGTTTCAATGACTTATTAGCGTTGCGCCATGGCCACTGCAAGTCGGTTTAATGCGCCTCGGGGATCAGCAAGGCTGTCCACAATGGTGAAATGGTTGGTCCCCGCAATATCCAGAAGTTGCGGGCCAAGCCCACTCCAGCTTTCCGTCAAGGCGGCCGATTGGCGGTGAAATTCCGCTGATTCATGTTGGCCCACGGCAGCGGCAAGCCGGGCCGTGCTGCGCGGGCGCTCCGTGATGAGGTTGAGGGCCTCAGCCGACTCCCGCGTTAAATGCAAATCTGCATTGAGCGACGTTTGCGCCAAGGGCGCCACATCGAACACCCCGGATAATGCAATCACCCCGGCGATCGGGTGTTCCGGCAGGCCAAATTTCGTCCAGTCCTGAACCAGATGGGCCACCGCCAGATGCCCACCCGCCGAATGGCCGGTGACCACAAGGGCTGCCCGTTCGACTGCGCCCAACACTTGGCTGTGGAGATGGGCAAAGGCCCGCATGCAAGAGTCTCGAATGTCAGCGATCGAAACATCAGGACACAAAGGATAGTTGATCAAGGCGACAGACAGGCCCTGGTCCACAAATCCTTCGGCCACAAAGCTCGTCTCGAACTTTGAAAACTCAACCCAATAGCCGCCATGGATGAACACCACGCAGCCTTGCGGATTGCGCGCGGGATAAAAATCCAACACCTCACGGGCATGCGCGCCATAACGGATGTCGCGTTGAAACTTCAGCTTCGCGCGCGTGGCGGCGGAGCGGTCTTCCCAGTCCCGGAAAATCCGGCCCGCATTGGGGATAGCCAAGCTGGGGAAATATTCGCGCTCAAACCAGTTCGATTCACCGTGGGTCATGGCGGGTCAGGGCTTAGGCGAACGCGGATCAATGGGCGTGAGTGGCCCGAGGCCCAACACATCTTCGATCCATTGCGCCATGCCGAGGAGCTTGGCCTCTTGCCTATTGGGCGCAATCACCTGCAGGCCCACGGGTAATCCAGAACCTGTGAATCCGCACGGCAGCGAAAGCGCAGGGCAGGCACACAGCGTTGCAACAGCTGCAATTAAAAGCCAATCGACATAGGTTTCAAACTGGGCGCCAGCACAGGATTTCACATATCGCTCTTCGACCGGAAACGGCGGAACAATGGTGGCCGGACACAGCAACAGATCATAGCGGCTCAGAAATTCTTGCATGCGCCGGAACAAAGTGCCGCGCTCGGCTTCGGCGATGGCAATCTCTTCGCCGGTGAGGACAAGACCCTTCTCGATATTCCAGATGACCTCAGGCTTCAGAAGATCACGATGGTCGCGCAATAATGTCCGCATGCCCGTGGCAAAACCCAAGGCCCGCAAGGTCTGGAAGCAATGCATGGCTTCGCCAAGATCCGGATGCACCTCTTCGACAATGACGCCAGCACTTTCAAGTTTTTTCGCAGCATCAAGGACAATGCGCGCCACTTCAGGATCAACCGGCGTTATCCCAAGATTGGTACTGACGGCGACGCGTAGTGGTTTTCGAGGCTTGGAGACTGCCGTTTGGAAACTGGCACTCTCGCGCGGCAGCGACAGCGGATCGCCAGCTTCCGCACCGCTCATCGCATCAAGCATCAAAGCAAGATCACCGATATTGCGCGCCATCGGCCCTTCAACGCCCAAGGTTCCGTCAATCTTGCTGAACACAGTTGCTGCCACGCGACCCGGCGAGGGCCGCAAGCCCACAACGCCACAGAAGCTTGCAGGGTTGCGCAAACTGCCGCCCATGTCGGAGCCATGGGCCAGCCAGGCCATGCCAGTGGCCAGTGCCACAGCCGCACCGCCTGATGAGCCCGCCGCCGAAAGCGCCGTGTTCCATGGATTGCGCGTGACACCGAAAACATCATTGAATGTATGCCCGCCCGCGCCAAATTCCGGCGTGTTGGACATCGCAAAGACGAGACCGCCTTCGCCTTCAAGATGTTCAACGAGAATATCGGAGGTTTCGGCAATGCGGTCAGCAAAAATGCGCGAGCCTTGGGTCGAGCGCACGCCTGCAACATCAGTCAGGTCCTTGATGGGAACGGGCAGGCCCGCCAGCACACCACGCTCAGCCACGGGCCGCTTCATCAACCCGTGCGCATGGGTTTCGGCGCGTTCAAAGCACAAGGTGGGCAGGGCATTGGTCGCAGGGTTTGCTTCTGCCACGCGCGTTTTGAGAATTTCAAGACAGTCTAGCGGTGAAACCTCTCCCGCCGTGAGGAGGCCCACAACCTCACGCGCCGACGCGCGGATCAATTCATGCATTTGCATCTCGCATCGCCATCGCCATGTGGGGCGAGAGCCAGAAGGGCGGCAGCCACGCCGCCATATTGCTGAAGGGCAGAACTTCAGGCTTGAGCTTGATGCCGAGAACATCAATCATGAAAGCGCGCCGTGCCGCAATGCGTGCCCAGGCTTCGGGATAATTGCGTTCCAACGCCGCACGCAAAGACGAATCCGCCAGCGCAATCCCGTCTTCAATGTTCGACATGAAATAGTCAGTACCAGTCGCTGGAATGATGTCGCATTGCAATGCCATGCCTGAGCGCAATTTGATGGTGCTGTTTTTCTTCATCGGCGAATTCACCCATTCATCAAGATGAATGTAATGGCCGGGGTTGAGGCCAATGCCAAAGAACGGATCACCGACATGGGCCATCACGCGGTCGTAAACCTCGCCCCCGGTCACACCTATGCCAACAGTCTCATACCAGGCGACAGCAGAGGCAAAATAGGGTGCCACAAGCCTTGCCACATAGTCGCGAATGCCGGAAGGTAGATCATTCTCATCACGCGCCAGAAATCCGGCACGGCAATTCAACGCCCCCATCAAACCCAAACCGACCACAATGGGATCGCCTTGTTCCATGGTGCGTGTGGACGGGCTGGGCAGCCCATATTTGGCCCGAGGGCCAGCACACATGTTGACATGGACCGCCAAAGGAAATCCATTGAGGCTCAGATTGCGGCAGGCCTCATATTCGCTTGATCCCGGCTTGGCGCCCAAGACGAAATTCTTGATGCCCTGCGATGACAATGTGGCGGCATATTCAAACCGCGCCAGTTGATCGGCCTCGTTGAGAATGCGCAAGCCATCGACCGCGTTCATCAAAACATCGGCAATGTTGCGAACTGGCCCGAAGCCTTTGATCGTTGCCACAAGATAATGCGGTGTTTCAAACCAGTCTGGGTCATAACGTCCGGCCTCGTCTTCAAAGCCTTTCCATCCGGCAAGTCCAATCGCCATGCCGGGTCGCAAGCCCGCCTGCTGCAACAGCGGAACCAGACCCTGGTCCTTGTCGCGCGGCTGACCCATCAGGCTCAATTGCTGCCACAACACCCGGTCAAAATCACCCGCAGCAATCTCGGCATAGGGATACCCCTCATTGCCCGCCAACAACACGGGCCGCCGGTCGCGCGTGACGATGAACAGCGCTTCCTCAAAGCGTGGATCATAGCCCGAGGCCCACGAGATATTGGCCACATGTTCGCGGTCGCCATAGATCACCACGGCATCGAGCCCCAGCCCCGCCATGGCCGAGCGCAGACGGTCGATGCGGGCTTGGTAGAGACTGCGAGGCAATGTCGGTTCTGTAACAGGAAGTCCGAAATCGGGAAGAATGATTGAGGTGAGGACAGGTTGGCGCATGCCACCTTCTAGCCAATGCCAGGACGTCTGGCCAGTTGAGACAACTGGCCCCATCAAATGGGGTTGTGGCCTGCAAGCTCGCCGCGCTAAATAGCCTGCGAGCAAAAGGAGATCCCCCATGAACGCCCCCATCAAAAATCAGCCCGCCGGTTCCAACAAGGCTTGGGTGGAGCGTCGCGGCAAGGCGGTCTCGCGCGCCATCAGTGCGGGTGCGCCGGTCATGGCAGCCAAGGCCGAGAACGCCGAAATCTGGGATATCGAAGGCAACCGCTATATTGATTTTGGCGGCGGCATTGCGGTCGTCAATACAGGCCATCGCCACCCGCTGGTAATGAAGCGCGTCTATGAGCAGCTCGAAAAATTCACCCACACCTGCGCCATGGTCATGCCCTACGAGCCCTTCGTTGAAGTTTGCGAAAAGCTCAACGCCGTGGCGCCGATCTCTGGCGAAAAGAAATCGGCCTTGGTGACAACCGGTGCTGAAGCCGTCGAGAACGCCGTGAAATATGCCAGAGCCTATACGGGCCGCTCTGATGTCATTGCTTTCCATGGCGGCTTTCATGGCCGGACTTTGTTGGGCATGTCATTGACCGGCAAGGTCCTGCCCTACAAGGCCAAGTTCGGCCCCATGGCGGCAGGCGTGTGGCATGTGCCGTTCCCCGCAGCCCACAAGGGCATCACGGTTGAAGATTCCATTCACGCCATCGAACTTCTGTTCAAGGCCGATGTTGAACCGGCCCGCGTTGCCGCCATCATCATTGAGCCGGTGCAGGGCGAGGGCGGTTTTTATATCGCCCCAAAGGAATTGATGCAGCGCCTGCGCAAGCTTTGTGATGATCACGGTATTCTGCTGATCGCCGATGAAATCCAGTCGGGCTTTGGCCGCACCGGAAAA
This sequence comes from Hyphomicrobiales bacterium, assembly GCA_038231475.1. Lineage (GTDB taxonomy): Bacteria > Pseudomonadota > Alphaproteobacteria > Rhizobiales > Aestuariivirgaceae > Aestuariivirga. The sequence goes on from JBBRLH010000001.1 coordinate 6,398, forward strand.
TTCTTCGCCATGGAACATTTCGGCGTTGAACCCGATCTGATGACGGCCGCAAAATCTTTGGCCGGTGGCTTCCCGCTCGCCGCAGTTGTGGGCCGCGCCAAGATCATGGACGCGCCAGACCCTGGCTCTATCGGCGGCACCTATGCGGGCAACCCCATCGCCTGTGCTGCGGCGCTGGGCGTGTTCGAAGCGTTTGAGACCGAAGGCCTGCTGGAAAAATCCATAAAGCAGGGCGAGGCCATCATGAAGCGCCTCACCGCCATCAAGGCCAAAGGCAAGGGCATGCCGATGGGCGATGTGCGTGGATTAGGTGCGATGTGCGCCTTTGAAATCGTCACCGAACATGGCGGCAACAAGCCTGATGCCGCAGGCACCAAGGCGCTCGCCGCCAAGTGTTTTGAACGCGGCCTCTTGATCCTCACCTGCGGTGTCGATGCCAACGTCGTGCGCCTGCTGACACCTTTGACAGCGTCCGACATGGTGCTGAAGGAAGGCCTCGACATTCTTGAAGCGGCGATCACGGGCAACTAGGTTTGCGCAATAGCCTTCATTTTGGCGTGATTGAAATCTATCGCGCCAGATCATGAGGGTTTGGTTTTTCGCACTTCTGAGTCTGATCGGTTTGGCCAGCATTGCCGAAGCCAATGGCATTATTGAACCCACGCTACACGTTGCCAGAGGTGGAGAAGCCACGCCGCATGTGGCGCTGACGCTCGATGCCTGTTCAGGCTTGGCTGACCGCCGCATTCTTGATGCACTCATTGAACACAAAATTCCGGCCACTATTTTTGTGACGGCCCGCTGGCTCAAACGCAACGCGCCAACCATAGCTGATTTCAAGGCGCATCCTGAACTCTTCGAAATCGAAAACCATGGCGCGCGCCATGTTCCAACCATTGACGTGCCCATGTCGATCTATGGCCTCAAAGTCGCAGGTTCGCCGCAGGCCGTGATTGATGAAGTGAAGGGCGGTGAGCAAGCCGTCATCCAAGCCATGGAAAGCACACCTAAATGGTTTCGCGGTGCGGGTGCAGTCTATACAAAATCCAGCATGGCCGAAATCGAAGGGCTGCATCAGCGCATCGCTGGCTATTCCATCGCCGGTGATGGTGGGGCGTCTTATTCCACGAAACGCACGGCTGAAACCATTGCGGCGGCTCATGATGGCGATGTCATTCTGGCTCACGTCAATCAGCCGAACAAACCAGCAGGGGCAGGCGTAGTGGAAGGACTTCTGCTGTTGAAAGCCAAGGGTTTCACATTTGTGAAATTGGACCAGCCCTTAGCCAAACGCGGCCACTAGGTCTTCAAGCGTCAGGCAACATCCGCCCCGGACTTAAAATTCCATTGGGATCAAACTGCGCCTTCAATCCGCGCATCATGTGAAGCTCGAGCGGCGTTTTGATTTTCGCCATGTCATTGTGCTTGAGAAGGCCAATGCCATGCTCTGCACTGATTGAACCACCAAGCTCCAGAACAATTTTGAAAATCACCTCATTCATCGCGGCCCACTGGTCGAGATAGGCTTGGCGGTCCATGCCGATGGGCTGGCTGATGTTGAAATGCATATTGCCATCTCCAATATGGCCAAAGGGCACAGGCCGCGCACCCGGTATGAATTTCAAAACCGCGGCGCATCCGCGCTCAATCAATTGCGCAACTGACGACACCGGCACCGACACATCATGCTTGATCGACCCGCCTTCAAATTTCTGCGACTCCGACATGCCTTCGCGCACATGCCACATGGCAACGCGTTGCGCCTCCGACGTTGCCACCGCTGCATCAAGAATGAGACTGTCTGCGAGCGCTTCTTCCAAAATATCTTGCAGGGCCGTCTCGCCTGCATCAGCAAGTTCAATCAGCACATACCACGGGCAGGGTGTTGCAACGGGGTTCACGGCATTCATGTGCTTGACCGCAAATTCCATGCTGAGTGCTGACAGCAATTCAAACGCCACGACGCGATTGCCGCTTTTTGCCTTGGCCAACGCCAACACGACCACCGCATTTTCAACACTCGAAAGCCCAATGATTGCAGTATCTTGCCGCCGATGTTTCGGGTAAAGCTTCAACACCGCTGCGGTGATGATTCCAAGTGTTCCTTCCGCACCCAAAAACAATTCTTTCAGATTATATCCGGTGTTGTCTTTGCGAAGTTTCTTGAGACCATTCCAGATTTCACCGTTCGCCAATACGACTTCAAGCCCCAGACACAATTCGCGAGCCGTCCCGTAGGCGAGCACATTGAGGCCGCCCGCATTGGTCGAAAGATTGCCGCCGATGCGACATGATCCTTCAGAAGCGAGGCTCAAGGGAAACATCCGGTCGACCTTGTCAGCAGCCGCATGCACCGATTTCAAGATGGCCCCGGCTTCAACCGTCATCGTGTCATTGGCGGCGTCCACTTCGATGATGTGTGTCATGCGGTCGAGGGACAGAACCACTTCGCCCTTCATCGGAATTTGACCTCCGACCAATCCGGTATTGCCTGATTGCGGAATGATGGGGGTTTTCGTCTCGTTGCAGATTTTCATAATTGCCGAAACTTCTGCTGTGTTGGCAGGGCGCAAGATCAACTGCGATGTGCCGCGCCATAGGTCGCGCCATTCCTTGAGATAGGGCACCATGTCAGCAGCATCGCGGATGGCATGCTTCTCGCCAACCACGGCGACAAGGCGTTCAATGATGTCGGTTGAAATCTTGTCCATCATGTCCCCGGTGCGGCAGCGCGCGTCAAGCGATCATTGATAGCCTCGCCGAGCCCGGTATTGGGAATGGGAGCGACAGCGATGATCGCAGGCTTCTGCGCGTCCAGTTTATGCAGCATGGAAAAGAGATTGGCCGCCGCCTCCACCACGTCGCCTCCCTTCGAAAGATTGAGCGGCGCATCATGGGCGCCAAAGCCCAGCCGGGCCTCGCCATCGCGCCAGCTTGCAGCATTGAGCCGCATCCGAGCCTGCGGCGCATAATGGCTCTCAAGTTGCCCGGGTGCATGAAGCGGCCCGGCCACAGGTGCCGTCAGCAATTCATAGCCCAAAGCCTTCTCAATTATCTCGCGCGACAATCCGCCGGAGCGGAGCAGGCGCGGACGCTCCTCAAGAAAACTCACAATCGTAGATTCAAGCCCCACCGTGCTTGGCCCACCGTCCAGTATCAAATCAACCTTGTTGCCCAATCCCGCCCACACATGGTCTGCCGTGGTCGGACTGATGCGTCCCGAAGGATTGGCAGATGGGGCCACAACAGGCCGTCCAAATTCACGCAGCAGCTCAAGCGCAAGTGGATGAGCGGGCACACGCAGCGCCAGCGACGGCAACCCGGCCGAAGCCAGCATTGAAACCGGGCAGGACAGACGACGCGGCAACACCAGCGTCAATGGCCCCGGCCAAAACCTTGCCGCCAATTTCAGCGCATCAGCCGGAAATTCCGCGAGTTCAAACGCCGCATCAACATCAAGCACATGGGCAATCAAAGGATTAAACGCAGGCCGCCCCTTGGCCTCATAGATCCGGGCCACGGCCAGATCATTGGTGGAATCGGCGCCCAAGCCATAGACAGTCTCGGTCGGGAAGGCCACCAGCCCGCCCGCACTCAAAACCTTCACAGCCTTGTCGATCTCGCTCATGGGCGGCCTATAGCATCGGCCAGCAAATTCGGCTACCCAACCGGAATGCCAACCTTTGTCCTCTCCCACCCCGCCTCTTTGGCCCATGAAACGCCTGCCGGACACCCCGAACGGATCGACCGCATCAGAACCGTCCATCAGGTCATCCGCTCTCCTCGGTTTTCGTCCCTTGTCCACCGCGAAGCGCCATTGGGGCAGGCGGAAGATATTCTGCGATGCCACACCGAAGAGCATTATCAGCGTATCTTGTCGGCAGCGCCCGAAACCGGCTTTGAATATCTCGATGCGGATACGGTGATGTCGCCGGGCTCTCTGCCAGCCGCCCTGCGCGCCGTGGGTGGAGCCGTGGCCGCCGTTGATGCCGTATTCAAGGGTGAGGCCAGCAACGCATTTCTCGCCATGCGCCCGCCCGGCCATCATGCCGAGCATAACCGCGCCATGGGCTTTTGCCTGTTTAACCAGGCCGCCATTGGTGCCTACTATGCGCGGGCCCGCTATGATGCCGAACGCGTGGCCATCATCGATTTTGACGTCCACCACGGCAACGGTACGCAGGATATTTTCTGGTCCGACGCCGACATGTTCTATGGCTCAACTCATCAGATGCCGCTTTATCCCGGCACCGGTTCAGCCAGCGAAACCGGCGTGGGCAATATTTTCAATGCGCCGCTGCGCGCTGGCGATGGTGGAGCTGAATTCCGTGTCGCCATGGAAAACAAGATTCTCCCCGCCCTCAATCTGTTTGAGCCCGATCTCGTGATGATTTCCGCAGGATTTGATGCCCATGTGCGAGACCCCTTGGGCAGCCTCGAACTGGTCGAGGATGATTTCGCCTGGATTACCTTGAAACTCATGGAAATTGCCGAAACCCATTGCGAAGGCCGCGTTGTTTCAATTCTCGAGGGCGGCTATGATTTGCAAGGTCTGGCGGGCGGCGTTGGCGTTCACCTCCAGGCCCTGATGCATGGCTCAGCCATCCTGGGCGATGAAGAAGAACAAGAGGAAGATTGAGCATGGCTGAAGAATTGGATATTGCGTCGCTTCCATTCGAAAAGGCGCTCAGCCTTCTGGAAGAGATTGTGGCCAGGCTTGAGAGCGGCAATGTTGATCTTGAAGATTCAATCCGCATCTATGAGCGCGGCGAGGCTTTGCGCAAGCACTGTGAAGCCAAGCTGAAAGAGGCCGAAGCCCGCATCGAAAAAATTACCTTGTCTGCAGGCGGCAAACCCACGGGCACCGCACCGCTGGATGTCGAGTGAGCAAACTTCGTCTGGACGAAGCCCTTGTGGCGCGCGGTCTCTACCAAACTAGAGCCCGCGCGCGTGACGCCATTCTGCGCGGCACGGTCTTTGTTGATGGTGAGCCCGCCCGCAAACCCTCGCAAAACATTTATGAGGAGCAGGCCCTCACGCTCAATGACGACGCTTTGAATTATGTTTCGCGCGCGGCCTTGAAGCTCATCCACGCGCTCGACTATTTTGAAATTCCGGTGAAGGGCCGTGAGTGCCTCGACATTGGCGCCTCATCGGGCGGCTTCACGCAGGTGCTGCTCGAACGGGGGGCCGCCCATGTCTTCGCCGTTGAAGTGGGCCACAGCCAGATGATGCTGGAAGATAAGCGCATCACCTTGCATGAAGGCGTCAATGCGCGTGATCTAACGCTTGAACATGTTTCTGAACATATCGACTTAATTACTTGTGATGTAAGCTTTATTCCGCTTCACATCGCGCTGCCTCCGGCCCTCGAATTGGCCATTGATGGAGCCGATCTGGTGGCGCTGATCAAGCCGCAATTTGAAGTGGGCCGCGAACATGTCGGCAAGGGCGGCATCGTGAAAGACGAGGCGTTGCAGAAAAAATCCTGTGACGATGTGTCAGCATTTCTTGAGAGCAGTGGCTGGCATGTGAACGGCGTCATCGCGTCACCGATTGATGGCGGCGACGGCAATCAGGAATTTCTCATCGTGGCACGGAAGTGAAAATTATCTCCTTCCCCCGCAAGGGGGAAGGTGGCGCGCCAGCGCCGGATGGGGTTTCGATATTTTTAAGGCCTGGGGTCAACCCCACCCGTCTCGCCTGCGGCGATCCTCCCTCCCCGGATCGGGGAGGGAAAGTGCAAGCCTTCTAAATCTCGCGCGTTAGGAACACGCTGTTCGGGTCGGCCTTGTAGCCGCGAATGGGCCCACAAAATCCAAAGCCGTGTTTCAAATAGAGCGCCACGGCCGGTTTGAAGTAATCGAACGAGCCCGTCTCCAAACTCAAGCGCTTGAGGCCGTGGGCCCGGGCCTCAGCGATGATGTGGTCCACCAAGGCGCCAGCGACACCCTTACGCCGTGCATCTTCGCTGGTGTGCATGGATTTGACTTCGCCATGATCTGGTTCGATCACTTTGAAGGCCCCAACACCAAGCACTGTTCCGTCAAGCCAGGCCGAATAGAAATGTACAGACGGGTCCTGCAATTTGGTCACATCAAATACATGGGCACTCCCAATCGGCGTCACGTCATGGCATTTCTTGAAATGATAGTGGAGCAGGGCGAGAACCTGCTCATCCTCAAGCCCGCCTTCGTGGATATTGATCACGGGTTCACATCCACCACAACGCGCCCGCGGATCATTCCGGCGACGATCTCGGCGGCAACACGCGGAATATCATCCAGCGTGACATGGGTGATCAGCGTATGGAGTTTGGCCAAATCGAGATCACGTTCCAGCCGTGCCCAGACTTGGTTTCGGCGCGGCAGGGGCGTCGTCACGGAATTGATGCCGATCAGCCGCACGCCCCGCAGGATGAAAGGCGCAACACTCGTCGGCAAATCCATGCCCTGTGCCAGCCCGCAAGCCGCCACCGCAGATTCCGGCATCATTTGCGAAAGCACGTTGGCGAGCGTCGTCGATCCCACGCTGTCGATGGCGCTTGCCCAGCGCGGTTTCGCCAGTGGCTTAACAGGCACATTAAACATGTCGCGCTGGACGACAGTCGTGGCACCAAGGCCTTTGAGGAACGCCTCTTCCTCCATGCGACCGGTCGAAGCGACGACATTGTAGCCAAGCTTCGCCAGCAGCACGATGGCGACCGTGCCAACGCCACCCGCGGCACCCGTCACCAGAACTTCGCCCATGTCGGGCTTTAACCCCTGCTCCTCAAGCGCCATCACGCACATCATTGCGGTATAACCTGCAACGCCAATGCCCATCGCCTCGGCCATGGTGAAACTTTTAGGGAGTGCCACCAGCCAATCGCCATTAACCCGCGCGCGTTCAGCAAAGCCGCCGCTGTGGCTTTCACCCACACCCCAACCGCCCAGCACAACCTTGTCGCCGACTTTCCAACTTTTGTGAGAGGAAGCCCGCACCGTGCCCGCAAAATCAATGCCGGGGACCAAAGGGAAATTGCGGATGATCGGGGCCTTTCCCGTCACGGCCAGCCCGTCTTTGTAATTGAGCGATGAATAGGCGACGTCAACGGTGACGTCGCCGGGCATCAAATCTTCGTCCTGCAAAGTCTCAAACACGAAAGCCTGTCCGGCCTCGGTTTTGCGCACGATCAGGGCTTTGAATCCACTCATCTCATGTCTCCTGAAAACGCACAGCAGACCCTTGCGCCGCCGTAGCAATTTCGCCCTGCCACATGGCCTTTTGCCCGCGCACCAAAGTGCCAACCGGCCAGCCCATAACTTTCACGCCATCGTAGGGTGTCCAACCACTCCGGCTTTCGATCCACGAATTCTGGATCGTCTCGCTGCGCATCATGTCGACAATTGTGAAATCCGCATCATACCCCAGCATGATGCGGCCCTTGCCCGCCATGTTGAAAATCCGTTGCGGGCCGTGCGACGTAAGATCAACAAAACGCTGCAGGCTCAAGCGTCCCTTGTTCACGTGATCAAGCATGATCGGCACAAGGGTCTGAACTCCCGTCATGCCGGAGGGCGAACCGGGATAGGGCTTGGCCTTTTCTTCCAGCGTATGCGGCGCATGGTCTGAACCCAGCACATCGACCAACCCGTTTTGAAGGGCCTCCCACAGGGCCGCCCGGTGACGGGCCTCGCGCACCGGCGGGTTCATCTGAAGTTTTGTGCCAAGCCGCCCATAATCCTCAGCCGACATGGTCAGATGATGCGGTGTCAATTCGACTGTTGCATAGTCGCGGTTTTCAGCCAGCAAAGGCAATTCCTCAGCCGTCGAAATATGGAGGATGTGCACCCGCTTTTTGTGTTTGCGTGATAGCCGCAACAGGCGCTCAGTTGAAAGCCGCGCCGCCTCGACATCGCGCCAGACGGGATGGCTGGTGACATCGCCCGCGCGTTGCTCTCCGAGACGCGCCCGCAAACGAAACTCATCTTCGCTGTGAAACGCCGCGCGCCGCGAAATCTTGGAAATGATTGCATCAAGCCCGGCATCATCTTCAACCAGCAAATCGCCCGTTGAAGAACCAGCAAAAACCTTGATGCCCGCCGATCCCGGCAATTTTTCCAGCATGGGAATCTCGGAAACATTCTCGCGCGTGCCGCCCACATAAAAGGCAAAATCGCAGAACATGCGGTTTGTCGCGCGCGAAATCTTGTCGGCCAAAGCCTCAGGCGTGGTCGTGGTGGGCTTGGTATTGGGCATCTCAAAAACCGCCGTCACACCACCAGCGACAGCGCCGCGGCTTCCGGTTTCAAGGTCTTCCTTGTGCGTGGCACCGGGTTCGCGAAAATGCACCTGGCTGTCGATCACGCCGGGCAAGACATGCAAGTTGCGGCAGTCCAGAATTTCAGCCGCCGTGGCCGCCCCGAGCTGGCCGATAGCCGCGATCTTGCCGCCCAAAACGCCAATGTCGCGGAGGCCCTCGCCATCCTGGTTCACCACCACGCCGCCTTTGAGGATCAGATCAAATTGCATGGGTGCCTCGACTCTCCTATTCTGCTTGCAAGCTAGCTAAAGCCATGAAACAAGCAGCGCAACCACCATGTTGATCTCACAGCAAGAGCCAAAAGTCTTGGGCCAGCGCGGCATTATTTCGCTTGAGGGCGAAACCACGCTCGCCTTCCTGCAAGACCTGCTGACCTGCGATGTGGAAACCCTCGCCGAGGGCCAGGCAGCCTATGGTGGCTTGCTCAGCCCGCAGGGTAAAATTCTCTACGAAATCTTTGTGGTCAATGGGGGCGGCAAGATTTGGCTGGATTGCCCTCTCGGCCAGCGCGAAGGCCTCGCCCAGAAGCTGAAGCTCTATCGCCTGCGCGCCAAGATCATCATCACCGAACATCCCGAGCTTGAAATTGCCGTGGGCAACCAAGGCTGGGCCGATCCGCGCCACTATGCCATGGGCAGCCGTCAGATCGTGGCCAAGGGGGGCCTGCCCGAAACCATCACCTATCATTCCGCGCGCAGTGCCTTGGGGCTGGCCGATGGTGGGCTTGACCTAGGCGAGGGGCAGTTCTTCCCGCATGAGGTCAATTGGGATCAATTCAAGGGCGTGTCCTTCACCAAGGGTTGTTATGTTGGCCAAGAGGTAGTCTCGCGCATGCAGCACCGCGCCACGGCGCGCAGCCGTATTCTTCCGGTGATATTTCATGGCGAGGCCTTGGCCCATACGCCCATCGTGTCCGGAGATACATCGATTGGCGAAACATTGTCGGCCTCCGGTCGCATGGCGCTGGCGCTGCTTCGGCTTGACCGTCTGGCGGAAGCCAAAGCCCCGTTGATGGCCGCGGGCCTTCGCATCCATGTCAAAAAGCCGGACTGGATTACTTATGATGTCACAACACCGGAGGCTGCAGCTTGACCGGCGTGGTGCATGAGGATGGCCTGTGCCGCTGCCACTGGTGCGGCACCGATCCACTTTATGTCCATTATCACGACACCGATTGGGGCGTTCCCGAATATGACTCCCGCGCGCTTTATGAAAAATTGATCCTTGATGGTTTTCAGGCGGGTCTGAGCTGGATCACCATTTTGCGTAAACGCGAAAATTTCCGCGCCGCTTTTGATGGCTTCAAGCCGGAAATCATCGCGCGCTACACGCCCAAGAAAATCGAAAAACTGATGCAGGATGAAGGCATCGTCCGCAACCGCTCCAAGATCGAAGCCGCGATCTCGAGCGCCAAGGCCTATCTGGAGATGCCGGATTTCTCCACATATCTCTGGGATTTTGTCGACGGCAAACCCATCGACAACAGAGTGAGCCACGGCCACGAGATCCCCGTTAAAACCGCACTGGCCGAAAAAGTCTCTAAGGATTTGAAAGCCAAGGGCTTCAAATTCGTCGGCCCCACCATCGTCTATGCCTTCATGCAGGCCACGGGCTTTGTAAATGATCACCTGGTTTCCTGCCACCGCCACGAGTCGGTGAAAAAGCTGGCGCGCTGATGGCCGAGGCAGCACCCCGCGCCTGGCAACGCATGCTCTCTGGCCGCAGGCTCGACCTGCTCGACCCGTCGCCGCTTGATATTGAGATCGAAGACATTGCCCATGGCTTGGCGCGCGTAGCCCGCTGGAATGGCCAGACCAGCGGCAATCATGCCTTCTCGGTGGCGCAGCATTGCGTTCTGGTCGAAGCGATTTTTGCCCACGTCAATCCGGGGCAAGGCAAGCCACAAAAGCTCGCGGCCCTTCTCCACGATGCCTCGGAATATGTGATCGGTGACATGATCTCGCCCTTTAAGGCGGCGCTCGGCTATGACTACAAGGCCTTTGAACATCGCTTGATGGCGGCCATTCATTTGCGCTTTGGCCTGAATGCCATCCAGTCGGCGGAGTTGGAAGCCCTGATCAAGCAAGCCGACAAAATGGCAGCCTATCTCGAGGCCACGCAACTCGCTGGATTTTCGATTGTCGAGGCTGAGAAGTTCTTTGGGCGGCCCAAAGGTCTGGCGGGTGCAAAGTCGCCCTCATTCCTTGCCCTGAAGCCTCTGGCCCCCAATGACGCCATGAAGTCCTTCATGGCCAGTTTTGGAAGACTCAATCATGTCTAAGATCATTGTCTGCGGTCTGGCAGCCGCACCCAAACAACTGGCGCTGCATGGGGCCAAAAGCGTGATCAGCATTCTGGGGCCTGAGACGCCGCATCCCGCTTACGCGCCGCACCGCCATCTCGCTTTGACTTTCAATGACATCAACGCGCCTGCCGATGGCATGATCTCGCCTGCCGCCCAAGATGCCGAGCGTCTGGTGGAATTCATCAAATCTTGGGACAGAAAGGCGCCCATGGTCATTCACTGCTGGGCCGGTATCAGCCGCTCCACGGCCTCGGCCTTTGCCGCCCTCTGCATCCTGCGCGAAGGCGAAAGTGAAATGGACTTGGCGGACGAATTGCGCCGGGCCTCGCCCTCGGCCACGCCCAACCGCCTGATCACGACGTTGGTGGACGAGCATCTCGGCCGCAAGGGTCGCATGGTGAAAGCCGTTGAATCAATCGGGCGCGGAAAAGATGCCTTTGAAGGCACGCCGTTTGAACTTCATCTCTGAACGAATTTAGCCGTTGGCGTAAAAGATGTGGTGCCCGATGCGGGTCAACCGTCGCATGGTTTTGGCCCAGCGCGGGTTCACATAGTCAGCGTGGTAATTGGTGGCAGTGCCCAGCATCGAAACGGCAGGGTCATTGTTGATGGCGCGCTCGGCAATCATCTTGGCATGAGACCAGGCTTCTGGTGATTTCACATCATCAGGCAGGCCGTCACAGGCGAAGGAGAACTGGCAGGAATTGCGCGTGCCCGAACCTTGATAGACAACGCCGCAAATGGTTTTAGGGAAATCAGGAGCTTTGACCCGGTTGAGAATAACCTTGGCCACGGCAAGCTGACCCAGATCAGATTCGGACCGCGATTCGAAATAGACCGCGCGGGCCAGGCAATTTTCTTCAGCAAGACGCAAGCGGTGTTGAAGCACAACTTTGCGCTTTTCTTCATCATCCAGCTTGAATTTCTGGTCAATCTGGGCAGGTGCCGGAGCCAGCGCCAGGCGCTTGACCGGGGAAGACGGAGTAGCGTCACCGCCATTTTTGAGATCAACCGAAACCGGCGTAATCTTGACTTTGCCCTGCTTGGCCAGATCGGCAATTGATTTTGGCTTGGCTTTTGGCAGCGGGGCAGGGACCGGGAGGATAACATCCATGCCAACGAGATCGCCCTTGCCTTCAACCATCACCGTCTGGCGGCGCAAAGCATTGGCATTGAGGGTCGAGAAATCCAAATCTTCCGGAAGAAGCGAGCCCTTGCTGCTCAAGGCAGAAGTTGGGGAAACCAGCGAGGCCATGTCACTGGCATCAGCGTTATGGGCCACAGCACTGCGACCAATATAATGGCCAGCAAAGGCAAAGGCGGCGGTCAGCATCAAACCTGCAACAACTAAAGGCAATTGGTCGCGCCATGAGCCACGAGGAGCAATCGGCTCTTCAAACGCATGAATATCTTGCGGCAATGGACGGCGAATTTGACGGGTCTGTTGGTACAATGCTCTCGACCTTATTCCAATAAAGGACCCCCTCAGGCCCAGACTCTCAACAATACTCCCTGCAGATTTAGCATAGGTTAACCATGGCGACAACTTAAACATGCCGGATTTCAGCCATAAATTACCGCATCGCAATATATAGTTAAGATGATGAAGTTGTTGGCTTTAACTGATTTTTTAAGTGCGCGCGGGCTGCAGCCAATCGCGCCACCGGAACCCGGTAAGGCGAGCAGGAAACATAATCCAGCCCCTTTTCCTCACAGAAGGCAATCGAGTCCGGCTCGCCTCCATGTTCCCCACAAATGCCAAGATGCAGGCTGGGCCGTCCAAGCTTTCCGCGTTCAACCGCCAGGCCAATCAATTCACCCACCCCTTCGAGATCAAGCGTGACAAACGGATCGCGTAGGAAAATTCCACGCGCAGCATATTCCGAGAGGAATCTGGCGCTGTCGTCACGGCTGATGCCATAGGTGGTTTGGGTGAGATCATTGGTGCCGAAGGAGAAGAAATCGGCAGCCTTGGCGATGTCTTCAGCGCGCAATGCCGCGCGTGGCAGCTCGATCATTGTGCCCACCAGATAGGAAAATTTCTGGCCTGATTCGCGTTGCATGTCCTCGGCCACGGCGTCAATGCGCGCCCTGACCGCTGCAAGTTCGGCCCGTGACGCCACCAGCGGCACCATGATTTCGGCAATGGGAACCATGCCCGTGGATAGGCCAGCCTCGATGGCGGCTTCAAAAATCGCACGGGTCTGCATGTCGGTAATTTCGGGATAGCTGAGCAGCAGGCGCACACCCCGGTGCCCGAGCATCGGGTTTTCTTCGTGTAGTTCAGCCAACCGCTTTCGCAGCATGGCCGGTTCACGCCCCAGCGTCTTGGCCACGGCCTCGATTTCCTCTGGTCGCGACGGCAGGAATTCATGGAGTGGGGGATCAAGCAGCCGGATGCACACGGGAAGCCCCGCCATGATTTCGAAGAGCTGAACGAGGTCAGCCTTCAACATCGGCTGCAGCTTGGCCAAAGCCGCGCGGCGGTCCTTTTCGCTGTCGGCCAAAATCATCTCGCGCATGGCGATGATGCGGTCGCCTTCAAAGAACATATGCTCGGTGCGCGACAGGCCAATGCCCTCGGCCCCAAAGTCGCGCGCAATGCGGGCCTCATGCGCGGTCTCGACATTGGCGCGCACCGCCATGCGCCGCGCCTTGTCGGCCCAGTGAAGCAAAGTTCCAAAGTCACCGGTCAGCGAGGGCTTCACCACTGCCACTTCGCCCTTCAAAATCTGGCCAGTCGAGCCATCTAGCGTGATGACGTCACCTTTTTTCAGGGTGAGGCCGGGCGCGCGCAACACACCCTCAGTCAAATCAATTTTGAGCGCCGAGGCACCGGCCACGCAAGGCTTTCCCATGCCGCGCGCAATCACGGCCGCATGAGAAGTCATGCCGCCACGCGTGGTCAAAACACCCGCCGCCATATGAAGTCCGCGAATGTCTTCAGGCGAAGTTTCGGTGCGCACCAAAATCACATTGCGACCTTGGCTGGCCCAAAGCCCAGCCTCTTCGGCATCAAAGGCGATCATGCCTGAAGCCGCACCTGGCGACGCCGGAACACCCGCAGCCACGAGTTCGCGCTTGGCCGAAAGATCAAGCGAGGAGTGCAAAAGCTGGTCGAGTGAGAGCGGATCAATGCGGAGCAGCGCCTCATTGGCGCTCAGCAGTCCATGATCCACCATGTCGACCACGATCTTGATGGCGGCAGCGGTGTTGCGCCGTTGCGGCTTGGCGTCGAGAAACCACAAGCCCCCCTGCGCAATGGTAAAATCAACCTGCACAGCATCGCGCCAATGTTCTTCCAAGGCATTGAGCCCCGATTTCAGCGCGTCAAATGCCTCAGGCAAAAGCGCGGCCAATGAATGGCTGGCCCCTTCCAGTGGCAGGCTTTTTCCCAACCGCGTGATGAGGTCGGCCCCTTGTGCCAGCGGCAGGAACTCGCCCTGCAGTCGGGCTTCGCCGGTCTGCGGGTCACGCGAGGACGCCATGCCGGCGCCAGAATTTTCAGTCTGATTGCCAAACACCATGGCCTGCACCACAACCGCAATGCCGGCATCGCCACGCACGCCATGAAGCTTACGCTGGGCCTGGGCGCGCGGGCCCTTCCAGCCCCGCACCAACGCCATGATGCCGTTCCAAAGCTGATCCAGCGGCTGCTGCGGAAAACTCTGTCCGTCATGGGCCTCAAGCTGCGCTTTGAAACGCGCTGTCAATTCGCGCCCGTCCGAGGGCTTGATTTCAGCGGCTGAAACATAGCCCCGCTCTTCAATATATAGGCTCAGCAAATCTTCAAAGGCGGCCGGATCATCGCCCATCACCACATGGGCATAATTCTGGATGAAGCGGCGATAGCACTCATGGGCAAAGCCGGTATCAGCGGCAGATTTGGCGAGACCCTCAACCGTCTCATCATTGAGCCCCAAATTCAAAATCGATTCAAGCGCACCGGGCATCAGCCCCGGCGTTGAGGGCCGAACGGAAAGCAGCAACAGCTTGTGCGGGTCACCCAAGGCACAGCCCGTGTCTTCAGCAAGGGTCGCCAAGGCCAATTCAATCTGCGCACGGACCTTCTTGATGGTCTCGGCATCACCCAGGGAAAGCTGGCGGCATGCCTCAACCGTCAGCACAAAACCCGGCGGAACATTAAGCCCCAGACGCGAAAGACTGCTCAAGGCGTGACCCTTTTGACCAAGCGCTGCCACGCCGGAGATTTCCGGTGTGGAGGCGCCAAAGGGCACGATGAATTCTGGCAGCTTTGTTTTCATTTTCGCACTGCAGCAAAGACCTCTGCCAGCGCTTCGTCAAGCGGTGGCTCTGGCAGTGGTGAATGTCAGGCGGGGGCGAATTTGGGGCCGTGTGGCTTCATGCGCTTCAACAACAGGAAAAACGCAATTGCCATATTGAGAACATTCCACGCCACGCCGTGAAGGAATGCCATCTGATAAGAACCCGTATAATCGTAAATCACGCCTGAGAGCCATCCGCCCAGCGCCATGCCAAGCACCGTCGCCGTGAGAACAAGGCTGATGCGGAAACCCGCCTGCCGCGCCGGAAAATGATCGCGCACAATAAGAGCATAGGAAGGCACAATGCCGCCTTGCGCCAGCCCAAACAGGGCCGAGACCAGATAGAGCGAGGTGAGCCCGCTGAAGGGAATATAAAACAGCAGCGCCACGCATTGCAGCGATGAGCCGATGATCAAAGTACCAACACCGCCAATCCTGTCCGCCAAATATCCAGAGGCCAGCCGTGAGACAACGCCACAGCCCAAAAGCAGAGCCAGCATATTGGCTCCCGCCGCCGGGCCATAACCCAGGTCTTGGCAATAGGCGACGAGATGAACCTGCGGCATCGACATTGCCACGCAACAGGCAAGCCCCGCCAAGATCAGCATGCCTTGCAGAACGGGCGTTCCATCAGTGTTGCCAGAGGCAGAACTCGGGCTTGGCCGCTCCACCAGCGAAGCGCGCGTGCGCAGGGCCAAAGCCAGCGGCAACATGATGAGCGTGCAGGCCGTGCCGATCACCATATAGGCATGGCGCCAGCCAAAGGACTCGATGGCATGCGCAAGAAGCGGCGACCACAACATGCCCGCGAGATAATTCCCCGATGCGCCAATGGCCACCGCAAGCCCGCGCTTTTTCTGGAACCACAATGACACATCGGCCACCAGCGGCCCAAAGGTTGCGGCACTGCCCAGAAGCCCGATCAGAATGGCGTTGGCGGCAATGAAAACCCAGTAGTTTGGCGAAAGTGCAGCTGCCCAAAAGCCCAATCCCAAACACACCGCACCGAGCATGAGCGGCACCATGATGCCAAAGCGATCCGAAAGCCTGCCCATCAAAATGCCGCCAAAGGCAAAGCCGATCATCGTCATGGTGTAAGGGAATGACGCGCCTGCACGGTCCACACCAAAGTCAGTCTGGATGTATGGCAGCGCCACAATGCCCGCCCACAAGCCAATGCCGCCAACAGTCGCCAGCGCCAGGGAAGCAAGGAGCCGGAGCCAAGAATATCGCGAGTCGGGGAGATGGGTTGTGGGCATTCTGACTACTTTCACTTTCTATTTCCCTCTCCGCTTGCGGGGAGGGCAGGGTGGGGCGGCGGTGAATTCAATTTTGGTTGCTCGCTACCCCATCCGGCGCTTCGCGCCACCTTCCCCAAACCTTGGGGAAGGAAAGATTATTTCTCAAGAGCCAGCAGCACGGTATCAATTACGCCACGCATGTTTGTATCAACATCCACGTTCCAAAACCGCAAAACATTGTATCCATTGTTTTTCAAATAGAGATCGCGCCTTGCGTCTTTGGCAAGGCCTTCGGGTTCATTGTGTTGCGAGCCATCAATCTCAATCACCAAACGTTTTGTTTTCTCGGCAAAGTCCACAATGTAAGGCCCAATGGGAACTTGCCTGCGAAAATGGAAATCCTTGAGCAGTCGCAATTGCACCCAGAGTTTCGCCTCTTGCGGTGTCAAGCGCTTGCGCAACGCCCTGGCAATTTCATTGGCCATGTTGCGGTGTCCCCACCCGTCTCGCTTCGCGATCCACCCTCCCCATGAATGGGGAGGGAAAGTTATAATCTTCTCCCTCCCCACTGCGTGAGGCGGGAAATTATTTCCTTCTCCCTCCCCGCTTGCGGGGAGGGCAGGGTGGGGTCTTGCTAACCCTCGATCTTGGAGAAATCCGCAACCTCCGCCACCGCCTCGCGAATGCGGTTGAGCAGTCGCAGGCGGTTTTCGCGAAACGTGGCGTCCTTGTCGTTGACGGTTACACCTTCAAAGAATTCATCAACGGGCGCGCGCAATTTTGCAATCGCCCGCATGGCGGCTTCAAAATCTTCATGCTCGATGGCCTTGCGCGCCAGTGCGGCACCTTGCGAAATCGCCGAATGCAGCGCCTTTTCTTCGCCCTTGATGAGTTGGGACGGATTGACGTCGCCTTTGTAAGTCCGACCGTCCTTTTTCTCTTCAATGCGCAGGATGTTGGAGGCGCGTTTCACACCAGCCAGCAAATTCTTGCCATCATCAGTATCAAGAAATTTAGAGAGCGCTTCGACGCGGCGCGTGACCATCAACAGATCATCCTGCCCGCCGAGCGAGAACACGGCGTCGATGAGATCATGCCGCGCACCTTGGTCTTTGAGATAAACTTTCAGGCGGTCACCGAAGAAGGAGAGAAGGTCGTTGGCGTTAGCAATAGCGACAATTTTGTATGCTTCCTTCGTTCCCTCCGCGTAGTGAGCGGAATCATCCTTTATTGCGTTCGCAGCGGCAGGGATCACGACTGCAATTTTTTCGAGTGGTTGATCGTGAAGATCAATTCGTTTGGCTGCAAGCTCCTTTGCCAACCAGCCGGTTGCAATTCCGACGAACCAATTCAACGCAATCTTCAAATTGCTTTCAAGTATTATTCTCACAATGCCTAACGCACATCTGCGCAGTGCATAGGGGTCCTTTGATCCGGTCGGTTTTTCGTTGATTAGCCAGAACCCCACAAGCGTATCAAGCTTATCCGCCAGCGCCACAGCCATGCCAACCTTGGAAACCGGAATGGAATCGCTCGGTCCCTGCGGTTTGTAATGATCGCGAATGGCATCGGCCACATCGGCGTCAATGCCTTGATCCAAAGCGTAGTAGCGTCCCATTAAGCCTTGCAGTTCGGGGAATTCACCAACCATCCCCGTTACCAGATCGGCCTTGCACAATTTCGCTGCAAGCTGAGCCTTGGCAACATCAGCGCCAATTGTCTTGGCGATTTCGCCAGCCAGCGCTTCGATGCGTTTCACACGCTCACCCTGCGAACCCAGCTTCGCATGGAACGTGATTGAATCCAGCTTCGGCAACAGGTCTTCCAGCTTCACCTTGCGGTCCTGGTCCCAGAAGAACTTGGCATCGCTCAAGCGCGCCGCAATCACCTTGTTGTTGCCCGCAATGATCGTCTTGCCACCATCTGCAGCAATCGTATTGGCGACCAGCAGATATTTATTGGCGAGCTTGCCGTCTTTGTCTTTGAGACAAAAACATTTCTGGTTCACCTTGATCGTGGTGATGATGACTTCCGGCGGCACGTTGAGAAAACTCTCATCGAACGAACCCATCAGAACGACGGGCCATTCAACCAGCCCCGCCACTTCCTTGAGCAGCGCTTCATCCTCGATCATCTCGAGGCCTTGCGCGAAAGCCAAGTTCTTGGCGTCAACGCGAATGGTTTCAAGCCGCGCCGCAGCATCAACAATCACATGCGCCTTGTGCAAGTGATCGGCATAGTCCTCAAAGCGCCGAACCGTGATCTCGCCCTTGGACAGAAAGCGGTGCCCACGCGTGGTGTTGCCGCTCTTGATGCCATCAACATCAAGCGCCACCACTTCGCCATCAAACGTGCAAATGATCGATTGCAATGGCCGCACCCAGCGCAGAGTACCCGAACCCCAGCGCATCGATTTGGGCCAGGGAAATTCGCGGATCACTTTCGGCAAAAGCTCAGCCACAATCGCCGTGGCCTCACGGCCCGGCTTCTTGATGGTGGCGATATAGGATTTGCCCTTCTTGTCTTCCTGAACTGCAAGCTGCTCCAACTTGAGGCCGGTCGATTTCAGAAAGCCTTCGATCGCTGGAATGGGCGCATCAATGCGTGGGCCCTTGCGTTCCTCAACCGTGTCGGCGGCCTTGGCCTGCAAGCCCTCAACCGACAGCACGAGGCGGCGCGGCGTGGCGTGGGCTTGGGCACCCTCATAGGTAAGGCCTGCATCCACCAACCCGTTGGTGACCAGCGCGCGCAGGTCTTCCGCCGCCTTGGCCTGCATGCGGGCGGGAATTTCTTCGGAGAAAAGTTCGATCAGAAGTTCGGGCATAGGGGCCATCCGTTGTGACTGGCCGAATACCAGCCGCAACGGGCCTTGTCATCCTGAAACAGCTTAAGCCGGGCTCAGCCTCTTGTGGCTGCCATCGCAAAACGGTGCACTGCTGGTTTGCTTGCAGGCGCAAAACCACTTCTCGCCCGACTCTTCGGCCTTCCACGCCACGGGATTAAACTTGCCTTCGGCCTTGTGGCTGCCATCGCAGAAAGGTTGATTCTCGGATTGGCCGCACGAACACCAGAAATAGGATTTGCCCGCCTCAACCTTGATGGGCATGGGCTGGTTCGCTGCAACATGGCCTTTGGTCATTTTCGTCTCCCCTTTTATGTAATGCTTTTGATTACATTAAGCAGGGACTGGGCGGACCTGTCAAACCGCATTTGCCCCGCCGCCCGAAGTCTTGCTCCACGCCACGCAACAGGCCTTGGCCAGTTCGCGCACCCGGCCAATATAGGCGGCACGTTCCGTCACCGAAATCACGCCGCGCGCGTCCATCAAGTTGAAAGCGTGCGACGCCTTGATGCATTGGTCATAAGCGGGCAACGCCAATTCATGCATCTGGTCTTTTTCACCAGCTTTCAAAAGTGCAGCGCATTCTTTTTCCGCATCAATGAAGTGCTGGTGCAGAATGCTGGTGTCGGCATATTCAAAATTGAAGCGCGAATATTCCTGTTCGGCCTGCAG
Source organism: Hyphomicrobiales bacterium (assembly GCA_038231475.1). Lineage (GTDB taxonomy): Bacteria > Pseudomonadota > Alphaproteobacteria > Rhizobiales > Aestuariivirgaceae > Aestuariivirga. Next base: position 26,049 of record JBBRLH010000001.1, read on the forward strand.
GAACACATCGCCATATGAAATTTTCTCGGCACCTTCGCGGCCGTTAAAGTTCAGGTCATAGACATTGTCCACGCCCTGCACATACATGGCCAGACGCTCGAGCCCATAGGTCAACTCACCAGACACCGGATTGCAATCAAGCCCGCCCACCTGCTGAAAATAAGTGAACTGCGAAACTTCCATGCCATCGCACCAGACTTCCCAGCCAAGGCCCCAGGCCCCAAGTGTTGGGCTTTCCCAATCATCCTCGGCAAAGCGAATGTCATGCACCGATGCATCAATGCCGATGGCGTTCAGAGAACCGAGATAAAGCTCCTGCAAATTAGGCGGCGAAGGCTTCATGATGACTTGATATTGATAATAATGCTGCAATCGATTTGGGTTCTCCCCATAGCGCCCATCCTTCGGCCGCCGCGACGGCTGCACATAAGCCGCCGACCAATGCTTGGGCCCAACCGAGCGCAGCGTGGTCGCCGGATGAAATGTGCCCGCACCGACCTCCATGTCATAGGGCTGCAGGATCACGCAACCCTGTGCCGCCCAATAATTATGGAGCGTGAGAATGAGGTCCTGAAAGGCTTTAGTGGGTTGCAGTGTCATGTCTGGCTTTCATGTCTCTCCCCGCAACACGGGAAGGGATAAAGGTTCAGAGCTTCTGTAATTAGCAAGGCCCCTTGGGTCAATCTTCTTTACATTCCAGCCAGAGCGACGTGACACGGCCCCGTGGTTTCAGTTTCCGCCCTTATTGGCCTCCCGAAACAGCATAGCCTTTTTGAATGGGTATCCGACAATGTAGAGGACATGAGCCATTATGTCATGACCAGCGCCCTTAACCCATCGCAGGAGACGCTTTGCGCCCGTAGCAAAACTCGGGCGCGGCCCGACATAGAACTCTCGGAGGATTATAGGGAGAAGTTCGTTTGGAGGACGATCAATGTCAGAAACAGAATCTGCCTGGTGGAACATTTTCGGTCTGAGGACTGCAGTTCTAAGCCCGAAGGCCCGCTCCCAAATGTCGAAGTGGTCTACGCCGAACCAGAATTTCCCGGCGCGCAAGAGTTTTTCCGCACCTTGGCGTGTAACAATATAACAACCGGTCCCATAAGAAGGAGTGCCAATTGCCTGTCGACCCAGAAGCTGCAACGCAAACCATTTGGTCCGTATCCGTCCCGGGTCGGTCCGATCCAACTCTTCAAGTCGCAACTGATCCAATCCAATCCCAGCAAGGTCCAGATCTAAAATGGCAGGGTCGAAATTGACTGGAATGACATCATCTTCAAAGATAATCGCCTGGTCCAGTTTGCGACCAACTATATCTCCCCAAATCTGCCGATGGCTCAAATAGCTGGCAATCATCCCATCCGTGGGCTTCCCAAGATCATAGTACAAAGCTGTCTTCAATCTATTTGTATGGGGCCGGACATCAAAACTCCGCCCGTCTATGGCGGAGACGCGCTCGAATCTGATCCCCAATCCATTCAACATTTTGGTCATGGCGTCCATGCGATCGGGACGCCGGTCGAGGTTGATAACAAAGACTTCCAATTTCAATCCTCTGCGCTCAGATCAAATCGCAAAATTCAGCGCCGCTGATAAACATGGGCGACCGCGCGAAAATCGTTCTCGGTTTTCGAATAGGGCATTGGTGGATAGGGCGCTGTGGCCCACTGGGGCGTCAGTAACCCCGCATCACACAATGCGCCAAGCTTGTCCTTGAAACCTGCTTCGATCCACACCGGAATACCAATTGTGAAAATCAAAACCCCGCCCGGCTTCGTAACGCGCGTCAACTCATCAAAGGCCATTGCCGGCGCGTGGCCGAGCGTGAATGTGCCGGTGGAAATAATCGCATCAAACTGGCCAGTCTTGTAATCAAGGGGTGAGCCCAGAACGCCCTGCCGCAGATCAGCGTAAACACTTTGTGCCGCGGCTCGCTCCAGCATGCCTTGCGACATGTCGAGGCCAGAAAGATTGGCATAGCCCAGAATATGAAGGAGAGATCCGATCGTGCCGGTGCCAACACCTGCATCAAGAATGGCGGCATCGGTCTTGGTCACATGGCGTGAAACGAGGCTCGCCATGACGGCCGGATGAACATAGCCGATGGACTGCATGTCGGCATCACAATTGGCCGCCCATTGGTCATAGGTTTTTGCAAGTTCAGTTTGCGAGGCGGCATGATAAACATCCGCCAGCCGGGATTCGACGTCGCCGCTCACGCTTCAGGCGTATAAACGCCGGTGACCGGATCGAGCTTCAAGGTCTTCATGGCCGGATCAGCAGCGGGAGCTTTTGCTTTCACGCGGGCTTTTTCCTGAGCCTGCTCAAGATCAACCACGGCGCGCTTGATCATCCTGAACGCCATAACACCCAAGGCCAGCACCACCATATTCCGAATAAATCCCATCACATCTCTCCTGAAGGCTTGAAGCTTATCACAATCCGAAACGCTGCCACAAGGCTCGCTGCTCCAGGGTGTTAATCACAGCTTCGGGCAATTCCGTGGCAGAGCCAAATCCGAGGCGTTTGAGGCCCCAGCCCTTGGGCGCCGAAATTTCTGTAATGTCAACTTTGTCACCAAATTTACGCCGGAGTTCGGCGTCCATGTGGCCAATGCCGTCAATCAGGCCCAGCGTCAACGCTTTGCTTCCCGTCCAATAAGCGCCGGTGAACAACTCCGCGTCGTCTTTCAGCTTGGTGCCACGGCGGGATTTTACTTCGTCAATGAAACTCTGGTGAATCTCTTCCAGCATGGTTTTCAGCTTGGCGACGTCCTTTGGATTTTCCGGCTTGAAAGGGTCGTTGGTGCTCTTGGACGTACCCGAAGTATAAATCCGTCGTTCAACACCCAGCTTCGCCAGCGCCTCGGGAAAGCCGAAACCGCCAGAGATCACACCAATGGAACCGATGATTGAATTTTGGTCGGCATAGATTTCATCGGCCGCACAGGCCAGCCAATAGCCGCCCGAGGCGGCCACATCTTCACAAAAGGCATAGACGGGGATTTTGTGCTTCTCCGCCAGCCTGCGAATATGGGAGGCAATCAAAGCGGATTGCACAGGCGATCCTCCGGGGCAATTGATGGCCAGCGCCACGCCCGTGACACCTTTACGAAAGGCCTTCTTTAAAAGCGGCTCCAGCGATTTACCGTTAAGACTGGCTTGAAGCCCACGACCCGACGCTATAGTCCCTTCGAGCCTGACGACATGAATGACATGGGGTTTGACACGGAAACGCGCTGGAATGAACCGTAGGATTTTTTTGAACATGCATTGATCTAGGGGCCAACGACCCGAATATCAAGCTAACGCAACCGCCAGGCCGCTCCGTCTCGAAGCACGGCTTCGGCATCGTCGGTGAAAGAAGAGTCGGCCCTGTGCATCACGAGGCCTGGCAAAAGCTGCATCGGGGCCTTCGAGCCTTTGACACCTTGCACAATCACGCGCGAAGCCGCAGTGCCTTCACGCGCGTAAAGTGGCGCCACGCGAATGTCGCCAAAGCGATTGTCCATGCAGGCCAGAATCTTGCCGAGCGTTTCAGCGCGGTGGATCATCGTCACCGTGCCGCGCAACGTCACCATGGCGTGCATCACCTTGATCCACAGTTCAAGATCTTCAGGTCCAAAACTATGTGCCTGAGCTTTCAAGAGACTTGGAGATTGCGTGACCTTGCCATCTTCAAAATAGGGCGGATTGGCGTAAGCGTGCGAAAAGGAACCATGCTGCGGCATCACGGTGAGATCGCGGCGCAGCGCTTCTTTGACGTCCGCGTGGATGACACGCACGTTGCTGGCAAAGCCGTTGCGCTTGGCATTCTGTTCGCACAGGATCGAATAGCGCGATGAGATTTCCATGCCCGTCACATGAAGCTTGGGCGTGCGCGCCAACAGGCAAAGAGCGGCAACGCCAGCCCCAATGCCCGCCTCGAAAACACTATCGCCAGAATTTGCTGGAATCGATGCGGCCAAAAACACCGCGTCTATGCCGGCGCGATAGCCTTTTTCGGGCTGCAGCAAATTGAGTTTGCCGCCCAAAAACGCATCTTCGGTCATCGAAGCAGGTGCGACCGACGCCTGGATCATGCGTTCAGCAAAAGTCGGGGATGCTTGTTGGCTCAATGACATTTCCGGAAAACATTAAACAAACGAGGTTAGCGAGTGGTTACGAGAACGTCTACACGCTAAAGATGAAAGTTGAGTAAATACACTAAATGGTTGTTTATGGAGATTGGGCGGCCGCCTGTGTCACCGTCAAGACGGCAGCGGCAACTCGCCACCTGTGTTACGTTCAGGCGCTTTTCTAAGGTTACAGAAACAAAAGGTGGCAGCATGGGTGTCGTTTTAGCATTTGACGGAACGCCGGGGAAAACACCACCAACGCTCGATGCGCTGGTGAAGTTGACCGCCTCTGACATGACGCGTGTCAATGAGTTCATTCTTGAAAAGGCCCAGAGCCATGTCGAACTTATCCCCGAGCTGGCAGGCCACCTCATCAATTCCGGCGGCAAGCGCATTCGCCCGATGCTCACCCTCGCCGCCGCGCGCATGTGCGGCTATCAGGGTGCTCATCATTTGAAATTGGCCATGTCGGTTGAGTTCATGCACACGGCCACGTTGCTCCACGATGATGTGGTTGATGAAAGTGACATGCGCCGCGGCAAACAGGCGGCGCGTGTGATCTGGGGCAATCAGGCATCTGTGCTGGTCGGCGATTATTTACTGGGCCAGGCGTTCAAGATGATGGTCGAAACCGGCTCGCTGGAATGCTTGCGTATTTTGTCTGAAGCCGCCTGCACCATCGCGGAAGGTGAAGTGTTGCAGCTCTCGGTGAGCCAAGACACAACGACGACGGAAGATTCTTATCTTAAAGTTGTCGGTGCCAAAACCGCAGCCCTGTTTCAGGCCGCGGCCCGCGTCGGTGGTGTCATCGCGAACCGTCCGCGCAATGAGCAGGAAGCGCTGGAATCCTATGGTCGTAATTTGGGCATCGCATTTCAGCTCGTGGATGATGCGCTCGATTATTCTGGCAAGCAGGCCGAACTTGGCAAGGCGATCGGCGATGATTTTCGCGAACGCAAGATTACGTTACCGGTAGTTTTGTCTTTCCGCAGAGGTGCTGCCGAGGAACGCAAATTCTGGAAGCGCGTGATGGAAGAGGGCGATCAAGCGCCTGATGATTTGATCTATGCCACGAAACTGATGGAACGCCATGGAGCACTCGCCGACACGGCCGAACGCGCCCGGCATTATGGCTCCATCGCCTGTGACGCCTTGGCCATTTTCCCCGACAGTGAATGGAAAACCGCATTGCTCGAAGCCGTTGCCTTCTGCATTTCACGCGCGCATTAAGCCTCGCGCGAGGAGCTGCATTCAATTTACAAATCATTGAGCCTGTGAAATAGCTGGCTCATGAAATTCACGCGCCGCCAGTTGATTGCCGGAAGTCTGGTCTCGCTTGTTCCAGCACAGGCCTTTGCCAAGCAACCGGGCAGAGCCGATTGGGTGGTGGGGCAGATCCCCGACACGCCCTATGACATTGATCTCATCAACATGGAGCTTGTACCGGAGCAATTTCGCCGCCAGATCGTGGCCTTCAATGGCCCGGAAGCGGCGGGCACTCTGGTGGTCGATGCGGCCCAGCGCTTTCTGTATTTTGTTTTGATGAACAACAAGGCGCTGCGCTTTGGCGTTGCTGTTGGCCGTCAGGGCGCGGCCTGGCATGGCAACGCGGTGATAGGGCGAAAAGCCAAGTGGCCGGGTTGGACGCCCACAGCCAACATGCGAAAGAAAAATCCGCTTCTGCCGGTTCATCAGGCAGGCGGCCCCAAGAACCCGCTGGGGGCGAGGGCGCTCTATCTCTACAAAGACGGGAAAGACACGCTCTACCGCATTCACGGCACCAACGAACCCTCAAGCATTGGGAAGTCCGCATCATCAGGCTGCATTCGCATGTTCAATGAACACGTCTTCGAACTCTTCGCCGAAGTCCCGGTGGGGATGCGTGTCGTGGTCCGTTAACAATCCGCGCGTCCAACTTTCGATCAATCTGTCGCAGCCTTCCCTATATTTTCGCATTGACGCCCCTATCCAAAATCGTTATCCGAGTAATGCACTCAGGTAAAAGGCCGAGTAAAACAGTCAGACAACGGAGAGTTGAATGTCCTTTCGCATTTCGCTGCTATCACTTGCATTCATTGCATTGGCTACACCAGCACTGGCCGAGGACGTGCCCAGTTTTGATCTGGCCTTGGACGGCACCACATTCACCCCAGCCGAAATTCATGTTCCAGCCAACAAACCCTTCATCATCAAGTTCAAGAACAACAATGCAGGTGTGGCGGAATTGGAAGCCAAGGACTTTGGCATTGAAAAAAAGGCGGCTGGAAAATCAGAAGTGATCGTGCGAGTCAAGGGCGGGGCCGCTGGAAAATATCTTTTTGTTGACGAGTTCCAGGAAGACGTGGCCAAAGGTCAGATCATTGCCGAATAATTCCAGGACACGCAGCACGTGATTGGCGCACTGATCATAGTCTTCCGCGAGATGATGGAGGCGGGCCTCATCGTCGGCATTCTATTGGCGGCGACCCAAGCCGTGGCGGGAAGCCGCGCGTGGATTTTGGGCGGCGTTCTGGCGGGGCTTTTAGGCAGTGCCATCGTCGCGGCCTTCACCGGATTTATTGCCTCGGCCTTTGAAGGTTCGGGCGAGGAGTTGTTCAACGCTGCAATTCTGGCAACAGCCGTATTGATGTTGATCTGGCACAGCCTGTGGATGATCCGCAACGGTCGAAGCCTGGCTGCCAATTTGAAAGAGGCGGGCAAGGAGGTTGCCACCGGCAAGAAAACGTTCTGGGCGCTGGCTGTCATCGTTGGCATAGCTGTCATGCGCGAAGGCTCTGAAGTGGTGCTGTTCCTTTATGGCATTGCCATCAACAATGGAGCCACAAATTCCGGCCTTCTTTTGGGCGGTGTGATGGGCGTAGTCGCAGGCGGGCTAGTTTCAGCCCTCACGTATCGCGGCATGTTGAAAATCCCCATGCGTCATTTTTTCTCCGTCACCAATGTGTTGATCACACTTCTGGCAGCGGGCATGGCAGCTCAATCTGTTTCCTATTTGGAGCAGGCAGGAGTTTCCACACTGTTCAGCGAAACAATCTGGAACACGTCCTGGATCTTGTCTGAAAAGAGCATACTGGGTCGCGTGTTGCACACCCTTCTGGGCTACGTCGATCAGCCTTCGCTAATGCAGCTTATCGCCTATCTGGCAGTCATTGGGGTGGTCTATGGTTCCGGGCGTCTCCTGCGCCCGTCAGCACCACCTGCAATCGCCAAGCGCGCCTGAAGCGGTCTTCAGCGCTTCAGCAATTTGTCGCGCAGCGGTGACACGGCATTGGCATGGGCATCAAAGCCCTCATATTTGGCAAGCGCATGAGCATGCTTGGCCAACTCGCCATAACCGCGCGATGTGACATAGGCGATGGACGTGCGTTTGAGGAAATCAAACACCGAAATCGCCGAGGCCGTCTTGGCCCAACCTGAGGTCGGCAACACATGGTCAGGCCCGATCACATAATTGCCGAGCGTTGTCGGCGTGTATTCGCCGAGCAGAATTTCGCCGGCATGTTTAAGTCGTCCCAGATATTGAAACGGCTCCTTCGAGAGAACTTCCAGATGTTCCGGCGCGTAGTCATTGCAGAAAACAATTGCTTCATCTTCACTCTGTGCCAGCACAATGCCACCAATCGGTCCGCCCAGCACGGCCGAGGAAAACTCAACGCGCTGATGGCCCATCTGCTTCCAATATTCGGGAATGGCGGCCAGCGCTTCTTCAGCGACGCGACGGCTCCATGTGACGAGATAAGCAGAACTGTCAGGCCCGTGTTCGGCCTCGACCAGAACATCCAAAGCCGCAAGCTTTCCACTCACTGTATCATCCGCCAGAACGATGACCTCCGATGGCCCTGCAGGCGAGCCCGTATCAAGAAGATGCGACACAAGCCGTTTGGCTGCAGCAACCCAAGGGCTCCCAGGCCCAATCACTTTTGAAACCTTTGGAATCGTCTGGGTCCCATAGGCCACAGCCGCAATGCCTTGCGCCCCACCAGCTTTGAATACGCCATCAGCCCCGGCAATGCGTGCCGCAACCAACGTGGCATCGTCAATTTTGCCATCGGGCCCCGGTGGCGTGATGATGTAAACTTTTTCAACGCCCGCTACCTTGGCCGGAATTGTGGTCATCAAGGCAACCGATGGAAAGGCACCCTTGCCGCGCGGCACATAACAGGCCACGGACGGAATGGGCCCTGAGCGATCGCCCGCAAATGAGCCCGGCGTAATTTCATGGAGCCACATCTGCTCGGGCATCTGGTCTTGGTGAAATTTGCGGATATTTGTGGCGGCAAATTCCATCGCAGCGCGAACCTCGGGAGCCAGCGATTTTTCGGCCGCCGCAAAATCGGCCTCGGTGGCTGCAATCTCATTGGCCTGAACTGGGGCCTTGTCGAAATCGCGGGCAAATCGCGCCAACGCCACATCACCCTCGGCCCGCACCGCTGCAATGATTGGCTTCACCTTTTCTTCAAACGAAGAAAGATCGGTTTCAACTCGCGTCAGAAGACTGGCGCGGTGTTCGGGTGATAGTTTGGCAAGTTCATGGAAATTGATTTTCATGAAGTGGCTTTTAGGTGGTTTTGCGCGCCTCGCCAACCATTAGGTGGGGGCAGGGCCGGTGGAGCCTCGAACGATCAAATCAACCGTCCAAAGCTCGTGCGGAAGCTCGCCCTCCGGATTTTCAATTCTTTCCAGCAGCAATTCGGCCACGCGAGACCCTGCAGCCCTGATCGAAGACTTGGTTGTGGTGAGGGCCGGAACCAACCCCTCGGCATTGAGGAAGGGCAGGCCGTCATCATGAGCGATCAGTGAAACGTCTTTGCCGATGACCAGTCCCAATTCGTGCAAAGCCCGCATGGCACCCGACACCAGCAGCATGCTGGAGATCAACAGTCCGGTTGGTCGCTGTGCCGACTGCATGAGTCTTTTGGTCTGGCGATAGCCATTCTCCTCGGTCATCAACCCGCTGAACATGATGGCGGGATCAACGACCAGCCCCTTGTCATGGAGGGCGCGCTCATAGCCCATGCGGCGATGGAGTGCGAAGGTGAGGTTTTCCTGTCCGTTCAAAAGGCCAATGCGGTGATGACCGAAATCCGTCAGCAGTTTTGTGGCCCTGCGAAAGGCCCCGCTATTGTCAATGTCGAGCCAGGAATATCCGCTCTCGGTGCCTTCAAGCCGCCCATGAACAATATAGGGAAGCTTCAAATTGTTGAGGAGCGCAATGCGGGTGTCAGCGAGGTGAGGTGCCTGCACCACAACACCATCAACGGCACCGCCTTCGGCATAGCGTCGATAGACCGACATTTCATCTTCCTGGCCTCCAACGTGGAGCAGGGTTTCAAACCCTCGCGCTGTGTAGACATCCGAGGCGCCAGCGACAAAGTCTGAAAAGAGGGGATCGATCATCACGGTGCGGTCCGAAGGAAACACATAGCCAATGGCATGGGCCCGCCCGGTGGCTAGGCGCCGGGCATGGGCATTGGGTCGATAGCCAAGCCTTGCCGCCTCATCGCCCACACGTTTGCGGGTGGCCTCACCCACTTCCGGATAGCCATTCAAAGCACGGCTCACAGTGGTCTGCGACAGCTTCAGATGCTCAGCCAATTCTTTGAGATTCATCGGGTTTTTCTCATGTGATTTCCCAAAGCGCTTTCAAATTATCAGAGATCGAACGCGACTGAGACTATTGCGTTTTCGACCAAACAGGCAAGACATATCCGGTTTTCCATATTGTTCTTGACGTTTTTATTCGGCATGATAGCTTTCAAGCTGTCAAAGCGGTTTGGGAAAGTCTGCAAATTTAAAAGCCAGACGCCCTTAACCGCTTGTTCTGGGAGGAACAAACTAACCTTCGGATGCGCCAGCATGCGAAGTTCAAGGCGTCACCTCCCGCCGTGAAATGTGAAACCAGTGGAGGATCCTAAATGAAATTCAAATCAATTCTCGCCATTGCAGCTGCAGGCGTGAGCCTTCTCGCCGTTCAGGCCAAAGCCTCTGACCTCTCGATTGTCTCAGGTGCGACAGGTGGCGACCTGCAGTTCATGCAGGATGAGTTGACCCAGTTCGCCAAGGACACAGGCATCAACGTCAAGATTGTGCCGATGCCCTCGTCCACCACGGATCAGTTCGGCCAATACAAATTGTGGCTTGCCGCCGGCAATGCCGACATCGACATCTTTCAGACCGACGTGATCTGGGCGCCACAATTGGCTGACCAGTTTGTTGACCTGACCGCCGCTGCCAAGGATGTGGCCAAGGACCATTTCCCCTCGATCATCCAGTCGCAAACGGTGAATGGCAAACTGGTTGCCATGCCGTTCTTCACCGATGCGCCCGCCCTCTATTACCGCAAGGACCTGCTCAACAAGTACAAGCTCACTCCGCCAAAGACCTGGGATGAAATGGCCAAGGATGCCAAGACTGTACTTGACGGCGAAAAGAATGCCGACATGCAGGGCTTTGTGTTTCAGGGTAATGCCTACGAAGGCCTGACCTGCAATGCGCTGGAATGGATCAAGTCCAACGGTGGCGGCCAGATTGTTGAACCAGATGGCAAGATCTCTGTGAACAATCCCAAGGCAGCAGCAGCCCTCGATATGGTGAAAAGCTGGGTCGGCACGATTGCTCCGAAGGGCGCGCTCGCCTATCAGGAAGAAGAAAGCCGCGGTGTGTGGCAGCTCGGAAATTCCGTGTTCATGCGCAACTGGCCATACGCCTATGCGCTTGGCAACAAGGACGACAGCAAGGTTAAGGACAAGTTTGACGTTGTGCCGTTGCCTGCTGGCAGCGGTGATGGCGCAGCCTCTGCCGCCACATTGGGTGGCTGGAACCTGGCCGTTTCGAAATATTCCAAGCACGCTGATGATGCCGTCAAGGCTGTGATGTTCCTGGCTTCGGCCAAGGTGCAGAAAGACAACGCCCTGAAGCAGACCCATCTCCCCACCATCGTTGCTGTCTATGACGACGCTGATGTGAAGAAGGACCAACCGGTTCTGGTCAAGTGGAAGGACGTGTTCCTGAACGCCGTTCCGCGTCCATCGGCACCCACCAAGACCAAGTATAACGAAGTCTCCAACCTGTTCTGGACAGCAGTGCACGACACAATCTCGGGCAATGGCTCGTCCAAGGACAATTTGGCGACACTTGAAGCCAAGTTGACCGACCTGCGTGGCGACGGCTGGAAATAATATTCCTCCCAGTGATCTCGCGGGCGGTCTTCCTTCGCCGCCCGCGGGTTCATCTCAAGTTTCACCTAAGGGCATAATCCCGCATCAAGTCGGGAGATGGGGAGTGCGCCAATGAGCACCAATATTTCCGAACCGGAAACTCCGATCCGCAACCAGCTTGTGGCCGGTCGTGTGCGAGCGGCGTGGCTTTTCCTGGCGCCGATGCTCGTCACACTGACCATCGTGGCCGCTTGGCCCTTGGCCCGTTCCATCTGGTTTTCAGTGACCGATGCGTCGTTGCTGCACTACCGCGATGCCAGCTTCATCGGTTTCAGGAATTATTTCTATTACAAGACCGTGACGATGGACAGTGGCGCCACGAGAACCACAATGGGAGGGGTGCTTGTGGATCCCGCTTGGTGGGGAGCAGTGTGGAATACTTTGCGTTTTGGCATCGTGTCAGTGGCGTTGGAAACCGTGCTGGGCATGGCCGTGGCACTGGTGCTCAACGCAAATTTCAAAGGCCGCGGCATTGTCCGCGCCGCCATTCTTATTCCCTGGGCCATTCCCACGGTTGTCTCTGCCAAGATGTGGGGCTGGATGCTCAATGACCAGCTCGGCATCATCAATGACATGTTGTTGCGCGCTCATATCATCAGCGAAAAGATCGCCTGGGCCGCCGATGCTGATTATTCGATGATCGCCATCGTGTTGGTCGACACATGGAAAACCCTGCCCTTCATGGCGCTTCTGATGCTTGCTGGCCTTCAGCTTGTGCCGGGCGATGTTTATGAGGCTGCAGCGGTTGATGGTGTTCATCCAGTCAAGGTGTTCTTCAAGATCACGCTGCCGCTGATCCGTCCGGCGGTGATGGTGGCGGTGATTTTCCGCTTGCTCGATGCACTTCGCATCTTCGATCTGGTTTACATCCTCACACCCAATTCATCACAAACAAAAACCATGTCGGTGATCAGCCGCGAAAACATGTTTGACTTTGACAAGCTGGGCTATGGCTCGGCGGAATCAACCCTGTTGTTCATTGTCCTTCTCATCATGGTGACCCTCTACATGAAGCTGGGTCGGGTGAATTTCGACGGGGGCGTCCAATGAAAAAGCCATGGTATCAAGTCACGGCTTTCTACACCTTCGTCGTTTTGATCGTGTTGCAGGCGGTGTTCCCGTTTTACTATGCGATCGTCACCAGCTTGAAATCTGGTACAGCGCTTTTTGAGATCAGCTATTTCCCAACGTCTTTCTCGCTGAACAATTATTACGACGTGCTCTTCAACGGCAGCGGCACATTCCTACAAAATCTGTGGAACTCTGTATGGGTGGCCTCGATCACTGTCGTGGTGGCGCTCTTCCTCGGCACAACAGCGGCTTATGCGTTGTCGCGCGTCAAGTTCCGCGGGCGTGGCATGTTGCTGATGACCATCCTTGGTGTCTCAATGTTCCCGCAAGTGGCAGTGCTCGCTGGGCTCTTTGAGGTGATCCAAGGCCTCGGTATTTACAACACTGACTGGTCGCTGATTTTCTCCTACACCATCTTCACGCTGCCCTTTACCGTTTGGGTGCTCACCACCTTCATGCGTGACATTCCGGTGGAGCTTGAGGAGGCGGCCATTGTTGATGGCGCTTCGCCCTGGGTGATTGTGACCAGGATTTTCCTGCCGCTGATGTGGCCAGCCTTGGTGACAACGGGCCTCCTGGCCTTCATCGCAGCGTGGAACGAATATCTCTTCGCCCTCACGTTTACGGCCTCAAACAATGCGGCCCGCACGGTGCCCGTCGGCATTGCACTTCTCTCGGGCAGTGACTCCCATGAAATCCCATGGGGCCTCATCATGGCGGCATCGGTCATCGTCACCGTTCCACTCATCGTGCTTGTTCTCATCTTCCAGAAAAAAATTATCGCAGGCCTCACGGCTGGCGGCGTCAAGGGGTAAGACATGTCCAACATTCAGCTCAAAAACGTCAAGAAATCATTCGGCGCTGTTCAGGTGATCAAGGGTGTGAACCTTGACATCAAGTCGGGCGAATTCATGGTCTTCGTTGGCCCTTCGGGCTGCGGCAAGTCCACGCTGCTGCGCTTGATCGCCGGACTGGAAGACATTACCTCTGGAACGCTGTCTTTTGATGGCCAGGTGGTCAATGCGCTGGCACCTTCAAGACGCGGCATTGCCATGGTGTTCCAATCCTACGCGCTTTACCCCCACATGACAGTCTACGACAACATGGCGTTTGGACTGCAACTTTCAGGCGGCGGCAAGGATGAGATCAAGACGCGCGTTGAAAAGGCGGCAGCACTTCTGCAGATCACGCCCTATCTCACGCGCCTGCCCAAACAACTTTCAGGTGGCCAGCGCCAGCGCGTGGCCATCGGTCGCGCCATTGTTCGAGATCCCAAGGTCTTCCTGTTTGATGAGCCGTTATCGAACCTCGATGCCGCCTTGCGCGTGGCGACACGACTTGAAATCGCCAAACTCCATCATGCGATGAACAATGTGACAATGGTCTATGTGACCCATGACCAGGTCGAAGCCATGACCTTGGCCGACCGCATCTGCGTGTTGCGTGACGGGCTTGTGGAGCAGGTGGGAACGCCGCTCGAACTTTATGAAAAGCCTGACAATATCTTTGTTGCAGGCTTCATCGGTTCTCCCAAGATGAACTTTCTCGACGGCAAATTTGCTGAAAGCCACAAGGCCCACACTATCGGCATCAGAGCTGAACATCTGGAGTTTGTCTCCAAAGGCGGCTGGCCGGGCAAGATCATCCATGCCGAAACCTTGGGCTCGGACTCATATCTTTTTGTCGACATCGGCGTCAAGGAACCCGTCATCGTGCGCGAGAATGGCACCACCAAACATGGGCTGCATACGAAAGTTTCAGTTGCTCCGCTGAAGGGACATGTGCATCTATTCAATTCAGACGGTCGGGCAATTAGCGCCAATCCAACGAGGAAGAAATGACAATTAATGTTCTGATCTGGCATGAGCACCGCCATGAACAAACCAACGAGCTGGTGCAGTCGATCTATCCCAAGGGCATGGACAACGCTTTGAAAAAAGCCTTCACCGGCCACAAGGATTTCAAGGTGGACACTGCTCGTCTTGATGATGACGCCGAACATGGCCTGAGCCAGAAGCGCCTCAATGGCACCGACGTTCTGATCTGGTGGGGCCACATGGCCCATGGCGACGTGAAGGACCACATTGTCGAGCGCGTGGCCAAGCGCGTCTATGAAGGCATGGGCCTCATTGTTCTCCATTCCGGCCACTATTCAAAAATCTTCAAACGCCTGATGGGAACGCCATGCTCATTGAAATGGCGTGAAGCTGGCGAAAATGAGCGCATCTGGATTATCAATCCGAGCCATCCGATTGCTGCGGGCCTGCCCGAGCAGATTTTCATCGAACATGAAGAAATGTATGGCGAGCCCTTCTCCATTCCTGAACCCATGGAGACCGTGATGATCTCCTGGTTCGAAGGTGGTGAAGTGATGCGGTCTGGCGTCACCTATCAGCGCGGGGCGGGCAAGGTGTTCTACTTCCGCCCCGGCCATGAAGCCTATCCCACCTATCACAACAAGCAGGTGCTGCAGGTCATTCGCAACGCGTCCGCCTGGGCCTATAATCCGGCAAAGCCGTGGAAGGGCATTCACGACGCGCCAAATGTGCCGCATGACAAAGCGCCAGTCCCCCTTGAAGTGAAGGGGCCAAGGCTCCACGCCGATGGTGAAGAGGGCTACAAGTAATGGCCTTGTTTGCAAAATCGCCGCCCAAGATTCGCATTCTGGTTTTGGGAACGGGTGGCATGGCAGCCGCACACGCGACGGCATTCGCAGCTGACCCGCGCGTTGAGATGGTGGGCACAGTCGATGTGGTGCCGGGACGTGCTGCAGAGTTTGCCAAGAAATTTGGTGTCGCCAAGCATTTCACTGATCTCGACAAGGCCATCGTCTGGGGCCAGTTCGACGCCGCAGCAAACGTAACGCCGGATTCAATTCACTATCCGACGACGATGAAACTTCTCGGGGCCAAGAAGCATGTGTTCTGCGAAAAGCCTTTGGCGGAGAATTTTACGCTGGCTGATGAAATGGCGAGCACTGCGGACAAGGCCAAGCTCATCAATATGGTGAACCTCACCTACCGGAATGTTCCAGCCATTCATGTCGCCAAGAAGCTGGTTGATTCAGGCGAGCTTGGCGAGATCCGCCACGTCGAGGCGAGCTATCGCCAAAGCTGGCTCGTCGGCAATGCCTGGGGTGCTTGGGACAAGGAAGACAAGTGGCTGTGGCGTCTGTCAGAAGCGCACGGCTCCAAGGGTGTTCTCGGCGACGTTGGCATTCACATTCTGGATTTCATGAGCTTTGCCACAGGCATGATGCCTGTGTCGTTGCAGGCGCGCCTCAAGACCTTCCACAAGGCACCGGGCGACAAGATTGGCAAATATGTTCTCGATGCCAATGACAGCGCGGTGATGTCGGTGGAGTTGCCCAATGGCGCCTTGGGTGTCATTCAGGCCAGCCGCTTCAACACCGGCCACGGCAATGAACTGCATCTGCGAATTTTCGGCACCAAGGGTTCGGTTGAAGTCAAACACATGGAAGACTGGACCGAATGCCGCGCCTGCACGGGCGAAGACGTTCACACATTTGCCTGGCGTCCGATCAAGGCCGAGCCGGTTGAAACCAACTACCGCAAATTCATCAACGCCATTTTGGCCAAGAAAAACGGCGACCCGGATTTCCGCCGCGCCGCCGATTTGCAAAAACTTCTGGATATGTGCTTCGCCGCAGATGCCAGCCACGCCATGAAGGTTTGATTTTCTTTCCCTCTCCGCGCAAGCGGGGAGGGTGGCACTGCGCAGCAGTGACGGATGGGGTCTATTCACGCACGATTGTCAAAGCCCTCGCCACCCCATCCGGCCCAAGTGGGCCACCTTCCTCAAAATTTGGGGAAGGAGCAGGAACAGAAGAAATTACCGTAGCGCCTTCACCTTCAAGCGATAGCCATGAAGCAGGGGCTCAGTATAGCCGCTCGGCTGTTCGACGCCTTTGAACACGAGATCACACGCCGCCTGAAACGCCAGAGACTTTTCGAAATCAGGTGACATCGGCTTGTAACTAGCATCACCCGCATTCTGCCCATCCACCACAACCGCCATGCGCTTCAGCGTTTCCATCACCTGGGCTTTGGTGCACACGCCATGGCGCAGCCAGTTCGCCATATGCTGCGATGAAATGCGCAACGTCGCGCGATCTTCCATCAAGCCCACATTGTCAATGTCTGGAACCTTGGAACAGCCAACGCCCTGTTCAACCCAGCGCACCACATAGCCGAGAAGTCCTTGGGCATTGTTGTCGAGTTCTTTCTGAATGTCGGCAGCGCTCCAATTGGGGCGCGTGGCCACCGGCACCGACAGAATGTCATCGAGCTTTGCAGGCGTGCGCGATTTGAGTTTCGTCTGAACCGCCGCCACATTCACCCGGTGATAGTGCGTGGCGTGCAGCGTTGCTGCCGTGGGCGAGGGCACCCAGGCCGTAGTGGCACCCGATTGCGGATGGGCAATCTTCTGTGCCAGCATGTCGGCCATCCGGTCAGGAATCGCCCACATGCCCTTGCCGATCTGGGCATGACCGGGGAGTCCGAGCGCCAGTCCCTTGTCAACATTCCAGTTTTCGTAAGCGGCAATCCAGGTTGCGGCCTTCATATCGCCCTTGCGCACCATCGGCCCCAGTTCCATCGAGGTGTGGATTTCATCGCCGGTGCGATCAAGGAACCCGGTATTGATGAACACGATGCGGTCTTTGGCGGCGCGGATGCATTCCTTGAGATTAACAGTCGTGCGCCGCTCTTCATCCATGATGCCGATTTTCAAGGTGTTCGGTGCAAGGCCCAGCGCCTGTTCAACGCGGCCAAACAATTCAACCGCAAAGGCCACTTCCTCTGGCCCGTGCATCTTCGGCTTCACGATATACATCGAACCCGTGCGAGAATTGGAACGCCGACCATTCGGCCCGATATCATGGAGTGCGATCAAGCCGGTGATCATGCAATCCATGATGCCTTCGGGAATCTCGTGGCCGTCATCAAGAATGATCGCAGGATTGGTCATCAGATGACCAACATTGCGCACCAGCATGAGCGAACGTCCGGGCAGGATGAACGCCTTGCCGTCGGCACCAACATAACTCCGGTCGGGATTGAGTTTGCGTGTAAATGTTTTTCCGCCCTTGGTGATGTCTTCGGAAAGATCACCGCGCATCAATCCTAGCCAATTGCGATAGACCAGAACCTTGTCTTCAGCATCAACCGCCGCAACAGAATCTTCGCAATCCATGATCGTGGTGAGTGCTGACTCAATCACCACATCGGAAATGCCAAGCTTGTCGGACTTGCCGATTTCAGTTGTGCGGTCAAAAATGAATTCAATGTGCAGGCCATTGTTCTTCAAGAGCGCAGAGTCACGGCCCACGCCCTTGCCCCGAAATTGCGTCGGCGTCTTCAAGGCCTCGGGCGCGAATGCGGCAAGCTCCGCCCATGTCCCCTGTGCCAGCGGTGCAGCAACGTCGAGAAATTCGCGCACCCACGCAATCACCTTGGCACCATGAGCGGCATCAAAGCCCTTGCCCGTGGGATGCCCCAGCGCATCAGTTCCATAAAGCGCATCATAGAGCGAGCCCCAGCGCGCATTGGCGGCATTCAATGCAAAGCGTGCATTGTTGACGGGCACGACCAATTGTGGCCCGGCCAGCGTCGCGATTTCCGCATCAACATTTTCGGGGGTCACCGAAAAATCTGGGCCTTCATCGACGAGGTAGCCAAGCGATTTCAGAAACGCGCGGTATTCCACAGCGTCAAACTTCTGCTGATGCGCTGTGTTCCACTGATCGATCTTGGCCTGAAGTTCATCGCGGGTTTTAAGAAGGGCGCGGTTGCGCGGAGCAAGCTCATGGGCAATGCGCGATAACTGCTCCCAGAAATAGGCCTCATCGATGCCTGTGCCGGGCAAAGCCTCTTCGGCAATAAATTTCTTCAGCTGCACGTCAATTTTCATATCCGTCCCCTGTGTTGTTGAGGCTTTTAGCCAAGCGGAAGAAAAATTCCAACCTTTGCTAAATCAGGGGCAATCTGGACTTGATCACTGCAAGCGTTTCACCCATCGGCCGCTTCCACCAGTTTTCAGCCGAGAAAATCTCGGCTTCGACCAGGCCGTCATAGCCCGCCTGTTCCACCATGCCTCGAAGCTTGGTCAGTTCAATCACCCCGTCGCCCATCATGCCGCGATCATTCAAAATATCGCGCGTCGGCACCAGCCAGTCGCACACATGAAACGCCACAATGCGTTTGGCCGCGCGGGCCACATCGCGCGCCAGATTGGGGTCCCACCAGACATGATAGGCATCAACACATACGCCCAACATTGGACTGTTGATCGCATCACAAACATCCAGCGCTTCACTCAGTAATGTCAGACAGCTGCGGTCGGCGGCATAGACGGGATGCAAAGGCTCAAGTGCGATCTTCACACCCACTCTGAGCCCATGCTCCGTCAAAATTGCAGTGGCCTCGTTCACCTGCGACCGCGCAGCTGAAATATCCTTGGAACCTGCGGGCAGGCTTCCCACGACCATCATAAAACATGTAGCACCCAATAGGGCCGCATCATCAAGGGCTGTCTTATTGACGGTGATATTCGCTTCAAACTGCTGCCTGTTCGCGGCTGGAATGTAAGTGCTGCGGCAGTAGCTGGGAACCTTCAATCCCGCGTCACGAATCTGCCTTGAGATAGCTTTCACATCGCACCCTTCAACTTCGCGCCGCCACGGCGACACCCCGCCAAAGCCAGCGCGCGCCACCGCGTCAATTGCCTGTGAAACTGGGGCTTGAAATCCCAGCGTTGCCGTGTTGATGGAAAAAAGTTTCGGATTGGCAGCGAGGTCACGCATCAAAAACCATGGATCGCCAGCAGTTGTTTCATGCGTTTTACAGCGAGGTCTGGCTTCGCCAACAATCCCGCAGCTTCCGCCAATTTGAAAACACCGACAAAATATGAGAGAGGCCGTGCCGATTGCGCGCCCGCCACCATTACGAAGTGGTCTTGATGGCCATTGAGCCAGGCGAGGAACACAATTCCGGTCTTGTAATATTGCGTGGGTGCGGAAAAGATCAGCCGCGACAGCGGCACGGTGGGCGCGAGCAGTTTATGAAACTTGTCCACATTGCCTTTGGCCAGGGCCGACAGTGCCAATGAAGCCGCCGGACCAATGGCATCGAAAATACCGAGAAGCGCGTGGGAGTAACCTTTTTTGTCGCCCGCGATCAGTTCGGCATAATTGAAATCATCGCCCGTATACATTTTGACGCCATCCGGCAACAAACGCCGCATGGTCACTTCCTTCTTGGCATCAAGCAGCGAGATTTTAATGCCATCAACCTTGGACACATTGTCCTTGATCATGCCCAGACATATGGCCATGCCGCTCGCAAAATCTTCCGTATTCCAATAGCCCTTGAGCGCCGGATCAAACATCGGCCCAAGCCAATGCAGAACGACCGGCTGATCGGCTTGCGACAAAATCCGGCCATAGACTTTCACATAGTCATCCGGTGATTTTGCCACGCGCACGAGGGCGCGGCTGGCCATCATGATGATGCGCCCGCCCAGTTTCTGAATCGCATGAAGTTGCGTCTCATAGGCCTTGATGACATCATCAATTGTCTTCGCGTCAGCAGGATCAAGATGATCCGTTCCGCAGCCCGAATATATGAGAGAAGATTTTTCCGCTGCATCGGCGAGCGACCGCTTGATCAACTCCAGCGCTACCGGCCAATCAAGTCCCATGCCGCGTTGTGATGTGTCCATGGCCTCGGCAATGCCAAAGCCCAACCCCAGCAAATGGCGGCGATAGGCAATCGTCCCCTTCCAATCAATGCCACAGTTGACGGGGTCAGCCACCACATGGGCCGCAGCAAAGGCGACCCGATTGAAGGGCGTTTTGAGTGTCTTGGCTTTCAGGGGCTCTGTTGCGAGCCTGAACGATTCCAATTTGCCCGATGCATCTGGAAGATTGATCTTCATGCTAATATCTCACTGTCAAAAGTCCGCCCTCGGCCAGAATGGCCTGGCCGGAGGTGTAGGGCAAAAGCCCCGTCGCCAATGTTACCACAATGCGCGCCACCTCTTCGGGTCGCCCGAAGCGTTTGATCACCGTCAAACCATTTTCAATGAGGCCATCATATTTGGCCTTGGAGGGGGCGACCATGTCGGTGTCGATGAATCCCGGTTGGATTTCATAAACGCCGATGTCTTCATCGGAAAGCCGTGCTGCAAAAAGCTTAGACGTCATCGAGGCCCCCGCCTTTGAAATACAGTATTCACCACGCGTGACCGAAACCGCCGTGGCATTGGCCGAGGTGATGGTGACGATCGAGCGATGACAAGGCGTTGTCGTGTCACGCACCCGCCGCGCAAAAGCTTGGGTGAGAAAAAATGTGCCGCGTGTATTGATATTGAGGCAGTGATCATAGCTCTCGGGCGTCACATCAAGGAGATCACCACGCGATTTAACGGAGACTCCAGCGTTGTTGACCAGCGTGGTGAGAGGCCCCAAGGCAACCTCTGCGTCAGCCAGCATTGCCTCGTGGGCGGCAATGTCACTAATGTTGCAGGCCAGCGCCACCGCCTTGACACCCTTGGCTTGAATTTGTGCCTCAACATCTTTCAGCGCCGATGTGACTTCGAGATCAACCACGGCCACATCAAAGCCTGCATCAGCCAGGGCAAGCGCCATGCACTTGCCCATTCCGCGTTGCGCGCCCGTTACAATCGCAACACCCATCATGGAGTTCCTTCCAGTTGAGCCAGATATTTTGTGGTACACACCAGCCGCAGCATTGTGTCGATATTGAAAGCCAGCCTCGCATCGCGCGCGGCCTTGGTCATCAACTTCCGGCCATAGACAATCTCGCCCGTATATTGGTTGGTAAGATAGTGAAACCCGCTACCCGAAAGCGAAATCAGAATTTGAACTTCATCAAGGCCTTTGCGGAAAATTCCCTGCGCCACGCCGCGTTCCAGCAAAGCGCGCATGCGCTCCACGAAGGCATTATTAAGCACCGCAAGACGTTTTGATTTTTCAATATGCCTGGCCTTGTGCAGGTTTTCAGAATTAACCAGCGTTATGAGTTCAGGATTGTCGAGATAATAATTCCAGGTGAATGTCACCAAAGTTTTGAGTGCGGCCACAGGCTCTAGTCTATCAATTTCCAGGGCCGCTTCAGCATTGCGGAAATCGGCATAGACGCTCTCCACAACATGGGAAAACAGCGCCTCCTTGTTTCCGAAATAATGATACATCATGCGCTTTTGCACTTTGGCCCGCGCCGCAATCACATCAACCCGCGCCCCACCCAATCCAATGCGCGCAAATTCCACCTTGGCCGCCGCCAGAATGCGGGCCTTGGTCTTTTCCGGATCGCGAACTTGTTTCTTTTGCGCCACCATCAACAGGCCTTGAAATAACCAGATAGTTATTTATGATTAAGCCATCGCAGCAGGGTTGGCAAGCGCATGGTTGACTATATCATTATTGGCGGGGGCTCGGCGGGGTGCGTGCTTGCCGCGAGGCTGTCGGAGATGGCTGATGCCAAGGTTCTGCTTCTCGAGGCGGGCCCCAGAGACACCGACCCCTTCATTCACATGCCGGTTGGCTTTTTTAAGATGACGAGCGGACCGATAACGTGGGGATATAAAACAGCGCCTTTGAAACATGCCAACGGTCGCACCCCTCCTTATCCGCAGGCGCGTGTTCTGGGTGGTGGCTCATCAATTAATGCCCAGGTTTTTACCCGGGGTTGCCCCGAGGACTATGATGCTTGGGCCAACGAGTGTGGTTGCAAAGGCTGGTCCGCCAAAGATTTGCAACCCTATTTCATAAAATCCGAAGGCAACACCAGATTGGGTGGTCCCCACCATGGCGTGGACGGCCCGTTGGGTGTGTCCGATAATGTGCCAAACAAGGTGACCAAGGCTTTTGTTGAGGGCTGCATGGATATCGGCATGCCCTTCAATCCGGATTTCAATTCTGGCCAGCAGGCAGGCACAGGGTTTTATCAAACCACCACGCGTGATGGAAAACGCTGTTCTGCCGCCGTCGCCTATTTGCGGCCCGTCCTGAAGCGCAAGAATTTGGAAGTGCGCACCGATGTCACCGTGCTGCGGATCATCGTTACTAAGGGGCGCGCGAGTGGCGTGGAGATCGTCGAAAACGGCGAGACCAAGATCATTGAGGCTTCGAGCGAAGTCATTCTCACGGCTGGTGCCATCGGTTCACCCAAATTGATGATGCTCTCTGGCATCGGACCCGCACAGCATCTGCGCGACGTGGGAGTCACAGTGCAGCATGAACTTCCCGGCGTGGGCCAGAATTTCCATGACCACTTTTCAACCGATGTGACATGGGTTCTCAACGGCGCGCATTCCTACGACAAATACAAGAAAACCCATTGGATGATTGCAGCGGGGATTCAGTATTATTTGTTCAAGTCTGGCCCTGCGGCCTCCAACATTGTCGAGGGTGGCGCCTTCTGGTGGGGCAACAGACAAGACAGGACGCCTGATTTGCAGTTCCATTTCATTGCGGGGGCGGGCATCGAGACAGGGGTGGGCGATGTCCCCGGTGGTAATGGGGCCACTTGCAACACATACTTCACGAGGCCGCGTTCGAGGGGCTCCATCACGTTGCGCTCGTCCAATCCTGCCGATGCGCCAATCATTGATCCTAACTCCTTTGCCGAACCCTATGATCTTGAGCGGCACATCGAAGGGATCAAGATTATTCAGGAGGTGGGACGCAGTTCCGCGATGGCAAAATATGTAACGGCTGAACATTTCCCCGGCCCCGCCTGCAAAACCAAGCAGGATTATATTGAAATGTCCCGCGCCAGCGCCCGATCGTCTTATCATCCCGTCGGTGCCTGCAAGATGGGAGTTGATGAGATGGCTGTCGTCGGTCCTGACTGCCGCGTCCATGGCATTGACGCCCTCAGAATTTGCGACAGTTCGATCATGCCGCGCGTCGTCTCCTCTAACACCAATGCTCCAACCATCGCCATGGCGGAAAAAGCCGCTGATCTCCTTCGTGGAAATCGCTGATGCCAAAAATCGTCTCTGCCGCTGAAGCCGTCTCGCACATCAAGGACAATGCCATTGTGGCGGTCAACTCCTCATCTGGGTTGAATTGCCCGGACGCCGTGCTGAAAGCCATGGGCGAGCGCTTTGCCATGCACCAATCGCCCAAGGCCCTCACCATGCTACACCCCATTGCGGCGGGCGATTTTTATGGCATCAAGGGCATTGAGCATTTGGCGGCAAACAAGGGCCAGGTGGCCAAGATCATCGGTGGGTCTTATCCGTCAGGTCCTTCCAGTGCAGAGCCTCCGCGCATCTGGCAGATGATTACTGGAAATGAAATCCCGGCTTACAATGTGCCATCGGGCATTATCTTTGACATGATGCGTGAAGCCGCAGCCAAGCGCCCCGGCGTTTTGACCAAGGTGGGGCTTGATACCTTTGTCGATCCCGACCAACAGGGCTGCGCCATGAATGGGCTGGCGACGACGCAACCCATCGTCAAAAAGATGCAGTTCGAAGGCGAGGAGGTGCTCTATTTCCCCGCCATCATTCCCCATATCGGCATCATTCGGGCCACATCATCTGACCATCGTGGTAATTTGAGCTTTGAACAGGAAGGCGCAACGCTGGGCGCCATGGAAGTGGCGATGGCCGCGCATAACAATGGTGGCATTGTCATCGCGCAGGTGAAACGCATCGTCGCCAATGAAGCGATCGACCTTCATGACGTCCGTGTGCCCGGCATACTGATTGACTACATCGTGGAAGCGCCCGACCAATGGCAGACCACGCAAACACCTTATGATCCAGCAATCAGCGGTGAAGTCCGAAAGCCCTTAGACAGTTTTGCCCATATGGATTTTGGCACCGGCAAGGTGATTGCGCGGCGCGTGTCTCAAGAACTGAAAGCAGGCTGGGCCGTGAACTTGGGCTTTGGTGTCTCGGCTAATGTGCCGCGCATCCTGTTGGAAGAGGGCCAACATGGTGCCGTGACCTGGGTGATCGAGCAGGGCGCCGTGGGCGGCATTCCGCTACTCGAATTCCAGTTCGGTTGTTCCTCCAATGCCGAAGCCATCGTCGCCTCGCCCCATCAGTTCACTTATTTTCAGGCAGGCGGATTTGATTGCTCGCTTTTGTCATTCCTGCAGATCGACAGCCAAGGCAGCGTGAATGTGCATCGCTTGGGCGCAAGGCCTCATGTGACAGCAGGCGCTGGTGGTTTTGTTGACATCACCGCGCGCGCCAAGATGATCATCTATTCAGGCTTCTTCAATGCCGGTGCCAAAATGGAAAGCCGCGACGGCAAGCTTCACATTGAAAAAGAGGGCAAGGTCAAAAAACTAGTGAAAGCCTGTGAACAAATCACCTTCTCGGGCCGCCGTGCTGTGAAGCTGGGTCAGGACATCACCTACATCACCGAGCGTTGCGTGATGAAGTTGACACCGCAGGGAATCGTGCTCACCGAAATTGCGCCTGGAATTTCCCTGCAGGAAAACATTTTGGACCAATCCGAATTCCCGCTGATCGTTTCGCCTGATTTGAAGTTGATGGAAGCGGCACTGTTCGCCGAAGGCAAAATGGGAGGCGTCATTCATGGTTGATACAGGGGACGCGCGCGTCAAACTCGTGCTCGAGGGTGAGATTGCTATCATCACTTTGGCGCGGCCCGAAAAGCTGAACGCACTCGACAAATCAATGATATTGGCGCTGGAACGGGCTGCACTTGTGGTTGATGCCAATACGGCTATCAAAGTGGCCATCATCACGGGTGAAGGCCCACGCGCCTTTTGCGCGGGCGGCGACATTGAAGCCTGGAGCTTGGAGAACCCGGAAGATTTCGGCTTGCAATGGGTGAGAATTGGCCACCGCGCTTTCGATGCCTTGGCAAGATTGCGCCAGCCTCTGATCGCGGCACTCAACGGCTCTGCCATGGGCGGCGGGTTTGAAGTGGCGGCCTGTGCCGATTTCAGGATTGCCGAACTACACGCCAAATTCTCCCTTCCTGAAACTGGACTGGGCATTATCCCCGGTTGGTCTGGAACCCAACGCGCGGTGCGCCGCTTTGGATCACAAATCATCCGCCGCATGTCGGTGGCGGGTGAAGTCTTCACCGCCGAGGAAGCTTTGCACCATGGGTTAATCGATCAGCTTTGCCGAGCGGGCGAATGCCTTAATGCCGCGCGAAACTACGCCAACAAGATCAGTACACGGAGCAATTTTGCAACCGCCGCCGCTAAGCTGATGATCAACGCCGCCGAAGGTGAAGACGCCGACCGCGCAATGGAGGCCTTGGGAGGGATTGCTGCAGCGCACAGCGGTGAACTCAAGGCCGGTGTGGCAGCCTTCCGCGCCAAGAAGGTAAAACCTTAGTCATCTCACGCCGATGGTCCCACTCACCGATTGAACATGGTGCACTGTCTCTGCTAGGCTCGCCCGAAAATATATGGGAGAGCCAATATGAAGTCGCATGCTGCCGTTGCCTTTGCTGCCGGAAAGCCTCTGGAAATTGTCGAGGTTGATCTCGAGGGCCCACGCGAAGGCGAAGTGCTGGTGGAAATCAAGGCCACTGGCGTCTGCCACACCGATGAGTTCACGATTTCCGGCTCTGACCCCGAAGGCCTGTTTCCGGCCATCATGGGTCATGAGGGTGCTGGCATCGTGGTTGATGTGGGTCCCGGCGTAAAGTCCCTGAAGAAGGGCGATCATGTGATCCCGCTCTACACGCCCGAATGCCGCGAATGCGAATATTGCCTCAATCCCAAAACCAATCTCTGCCAGAAAATCCGCACCACTCAAGGCAAGGGCCTCATGCCCGACGGCACCTCGCGCTTCTCCTATAAAGGCAAGATGATCCATCACTACATGGGCTGCTCCACCTTCTCGAACTATACGGTGCTGCCTGAAATCGCTCTCGCAAAAGTGCGCAGCGACGCACCCTTCGACAAGATTTGCTATATTGGCTGCGGCGTGACGACAGGCGTCGGCGCTGTCATCAACACGGCGAAAGTTGAAGTGGGCTCGACCGCAGTTGTGTTCGGCTTGGGTGGCATTGGCCTTAACGTCATTCAAGGCCTGCGTCTTGCGGGAGCCCGCCAGATTGTCGGCGTCGATATGAACAACGACAAGGAAAGCTGGGGCCGCAAATTCGGCATGACGCATTTCGTCAATCCTGCAAAAGTGACAGGAGATCTTGTCGCCCATTTAGTGGAACTGACAGGTGGCGGCGCTGATTACACTTTTGAATGCATCGGCAATGTGAAAGTGATGCGCATTGCTTTGGAATGCGCCCACAAGGGCTGGGGCCAATCGATCATCATCGGCGTGGCCGGTGCGGGCCAGGAAATCTCCACAAGACCATTCCAACTGGTAACAGGCCGCTCTTGGCGCGGCACCGCCTTTGGTGGTGCCCGCGGTCGCACGGATGTGCCCAAGATTGTCGATTGGTACATGGACGGCAGGATCGAGATTGATCCAATGATCACCCACATTCTGCCGCTCGAAAAGATCAATGATGCTTTTGATTTGATGCACGAAGGAAAATCAATCCGCAGCGTCATTGTATATTGAGGTCAAACAACAACGGAGGAAACGGACGTGGCTAAAGCTGCTAAGAAGAAACCGGCCAAAAAGGCCAAGGCAAAATCGAAACCTATTTCCCTGCACCCGATGATCGACAAGGGCAAGTTCGCGGCCGCCAAGAAAAACTTTACCGGCGGCACCTTGACGTGCAACTGCGCAATCGATCCTGTGACTGTCGAACTCGCGGCGCAATCGGCCTACAATCATGCCTGTGGATGTTCCAAATGCTGGAAGCCCGCAGGCGCCACATTCTCGGTTGTGGCCGTGGTCCCCAGTGACAAGGTGAAGGTGACCGCCAATGGCCACAAGCTGAAAGTCGTCGACGAAAACGCACTCATATTGCGCCATGCCTGCACCGGCTGCGGCGCCCACATGCATGGACCCGTAGAACGCCCCAAGCACGCGTTCACCGGCCTGACATTTGTTCACACCGAATTGTCGAAGGACAAGGGCTGGTCTCCACCAGGTTTTGCGGCCTTCGTGTCTTCCATCATCGGTCAAGGCTTTGACCCGGCCAAGATGGGGGACGTTCGCGCCCGCCTGAAAAAAGTGGGCTTGGCCCCCTATGATTGCCTATCGCCGGGCTTGATGGATTATATCGAAACCCACAACGCCAAGCTGGCGGGCGTGATTAAAGCCTGAATCCAATGAAAGCCGGGCAACACTCCAGACTCCCTCCTCCGCATTTGCGGGGGAGGGCAGGGTGGGAGCGTTTCAGGGCATTCTTAGGTAGATTTTTCACGCGCGGCACGAACCCCACCCAACCCTCCCCTTGAAGCAAGGGGAGGGAGGCGTTTTGAATGACGTGCTGAGCCGGAAACCTGCGCCGGGGTGGCGCAGTCTGGCCCTCTTGCTCTATTGAATTGGCATGTCTGATTCGAATGCCATGGAGAGCAAGTTGCCAGAGACTGACAAAGCGCGATCTATTACGACCGTTCTGGGTCTTCTCGTGGCGCTCATCACCTTTGCCTATTACGCTTGGTCCAATGACCGGGTGCTGGGCGATGCCGACCTGTGGTGGCACGTCAAAACCGGACAAGACATTCTGCTCAACCGCGCCGTGCCGTGGGTTGACACCTATTCGTACAGCTATGCGGGCCAGCCGTGGATTGCCAAGGAGTGGTTGTCACAAGTCTTCCTCGCCATCGCCTATAATATCTGGGGCTGGAATGGCGTGTTGCTTGAAGCGCTGCTTGTGGCGGTTCTGGCCTTTGTCCTGCTTTACAATCATCTCGCCCAAAGCCTGCGCCCCATTGCTGCTGCGGTTGTCGTCATTGTGGTGGCGATTGCTTTGACCCCCGTCGTCATTGCCAGGCCTCATATTTTCACATTTGCGCTTGTCGTGGTCATGACCTCCAAACTTTTTGGCGCTGCTGAAAAGCAAATAGCGCCGCCCTGGTGGCTTCTGGCGCTCATCGTGCTGTGGGTGAACCTGCATGGCAGCTTCACTTTTGCATTCGTGATTGCGGGCTTTGCCTTTCTTGATGCGATGGAAAAGAACCGCTTGAGAGATCGTGGGCTGGTTCTGCGCTGGCTGATATTCCTCGTGCTTTGCCCCCTGGTGACACTGATCAATCCCTACGGCATTCAACCCTTTGTCATCGGTCTCAATCTTATCTCTGGCATTCAGGCCATGACCCTGATCACAGAATGGCAGCCATTCAACGCGCAGGTTGATCCTATTGATGAAGCGGGCATCTTGCTTTTTCTGGGAACCTTACTCTGCACGAGACCCAAGCTCGGGATTTTCCGCATCTTTTTCGTGCTGTTTACCTTGCACATGATGCTCACCCACATTCGTTTCATCTATGTGTTTTTCCTCAGCCTTCCGGTCATCGCAAGCTGGGCCGTGGCCAAAGCCAATCCCTCTCTGTCTTGGGATAACTGGGCCGCATTGCCGCGCGACCCGCTTGAAGCAGGGGCTGCAAAAAGTTCCCGTGTGATTTTGGCGTCCGGCATTGCGCTGGCTCTGGTCGCTTACGTTGCTGCAGTGACTGTGCATCCGTTCCGTCCACCGCCACGCCGCACCATCGATGGCGCCTTCGCCTATATTAAGGAACACAATCTGACGGGCCCGGTGTTCAACAGCTACAATATGGGTGGCCCATTGATCCTCAATGGCTTCAAAACATATATTGATGGCCGCGCCGACCAGATGTTTCAGGGGCAATTCCTGCAGGATTATGTAAACACCGCTGATCCGGCTGATACAACAACCCTTCAAAAAATTCTCGAAAAGAACAAGATGACCTGGACGATCTTCCCCTCGACTGACCCGCGCAATCAAGCGCTCGCCAAACTGCCGGGCTGGAAGCAAACCTTTACGGATGCCTATGCCACCATCTATGAGCGTCAGCCATAGTGGCTGATCTTCTTCTAAACCTGCAAGGGATTAAACTCACCTTCGGCGGCAAACCCGTTCTGGACGGGGCCGAGTTGATGCTGCACGGCGATGATCGCATGTGCCTTGTCGGGCGCAATGGCTCGGGCAAATCCACGCTCCTCAAAATCGCTGCCGGACTTGTTGAAGTTGATGATGGCACGCGCTTCATCCAGCCCGGAACCACCGTGCGCTATCTGCCGCAGGAGCCGGACTTCGCTGGGTTCAAAACCGTGCTGGATTATGTTGAGGCCGGTCTTGGCCCGGCTGATGATGTTTATCGCTGCCGCCACTATTTGAATGAGCTTGGCCTCACCGGCGATGAAAACCCGCTCACGCTCTCTGGTGGCGAAGCACGCCGCGCCGCCATCGCCCGCACGCTGGCACCCGAGCCCGACATTCTGTTGCTCGATGAGCCCACCAACCATCTTGATCTCCCCGCCATTGAATGGCTCGAAGCCGAATTGAAATCCCTGCGCTCGGCCTTCATTCTGATCAGCCATGACCGGCGCTTTCTCGAGGCCTTGTCCAATCGCACCATCTGGTTGGACCGTGGCCAAACCCGCCGCATGAACCGTGGCTTTGGCGATTTCGAGGAATGGCGCGACCAGATTCTCGAAGAAGAAGAAATCAACCAGCAAAAACTCGCCCAGCGCATCGCAACCGAAGAACACTGGATGCGTTATGGCGTCACCGCGCGCCGCAAGCGCAACGTCAGACGCGTCGGTCTGCTTGCTTCGTTTCGCAAGGAGCGGCGCGAACATGTGGGCTCGCTCGGCAACGTGAAGCTCCAAGCTTCAACCGCTGACCTCTCGGGCAAGCTCGTGGCTGAGGTCAAAAAAGTTTCGAAATCCTTAGGCGAGCGGGTGATTGTATCGAACCTTGATTTGCTGCTGTTGCGCGGCGATAGGCTGGCCATCGTCGGTCCCAATGGGGCGGGAAAAACCACGCTGATCAAGCTTATCACGGGCGCGCTCGAACCTGATAGCGGCACGATCAAGCTTGGCACGAATTTGCAAATTGTGGCCCTCGACCAAAGCCGTGCGAGCCTTGATCCAACGTCGCTGGTACAGGATGTGATCACCGCAGGCCGCGGCCAGTCGGTCACCATCAATGGTGAGACCAAGCATGTGGTCAGCTACATGCGTGATTTTTTGTTCAGGCCGGAACAGGCCCGAACCCCCGTCTCCGTTCTATCAGGCGGTGAACGCGCCCGTCTCATTCTCGCTCGCGAATTGGCCAAACCTTCGAATTTCCTCATTCTTGACGAACCAACCAATGATCTTGATCTTGAAACGCTCGATCTGCTTCAGGAGCTGCTCGCCGATTACCAAGGCACAATTTTGCTCGTCAGCCACGATCGTGACTTCATTGACCGTCTCGCCGGTTCTGTCCTGATGTTTGAAGGCGATGGCAAATGGACTGAATATGCCGGTGGCTATACCGACATGTTGGCCCAGCGCGGGCAGGGTGTTGAAGCGCGCAAGACTGCGGCTGCAACCAAGGAAAAATCGAATCCGATAGTTGAAGCACCTAAAGCGCAGGACAAACGCAAGCTTTCCTTCAAGGAAAAATTTGCGCTGGATAATCTTCCGGGAAAAATGGAAAAGCTGAAATCTGAACTCTCCCAGCTCGAAAAACTTATGGCCGATCCCCAGCTTTTCGCCAAAGACTCGAAGAAATTCGAGACGAGCTCGCTCCGATTTGGAAAAGCCTCGGAGGAACTGGCCAAGGCCGAAGAACAATGGCTGGAACTGGAAATTCTCCGCGAGGAATTGGCCGGTCGTTAAAGCCCGACTTGCAACCGCCTAAGAAGTTTGGGAGACTGCCCCAACAGAAGGAACCTGCCATGCGTATCGCTGCCATTTCGCCCGGAGCCAATCCGCCCAAAGAAATCAACGTCATTGTTGAAGTGCCCGTGGGTGGTGAACCGATTAAGTATGAAATGGACAAGGAGGCGGGAACCCTCGTGGTTGATCGCTTTCTCTATACATCAATGCGCTATCCTGGAAATTATGGCTTCATCCCCCACACCCTGTCGGGCGATGGTGACCCGGTTGACGTGTTGATCGCCAACCAGCGCGGCATTGTTCCGGGCGCAGTCGTGGCCTGCAGGCCCGTGGGCGTTTTGAAGATGCAGGATGAAATGGGGAGCGATGAAAAAATCATTGCGGTTCCTGTGCCGCGCCTCACAAGGCGCTATGAAAACGTCCACAACTATCTTGATTTGCCCGACATCACCGTCAAACAGATCGAGCATTTTTTCGAGCACTACAAAGATCTCGAAAATGGAAAATGGGTAAAAGTCATGGGCTGGGGCAATGCCATTGAAGCCGAACAGATGATTATCGATGGCCTTGCGCGGGCCATGAGAAAATAGCTGCACCAAGCAGTGCGATTTATAATTTGAAGAAAATGGGAGACACCAATGTTGAAATCAATCGATCCGCTGCTCAATGCGGATGTTTTGCATGCGCTGCGTCAGATGGGCCATGGCGATGAGCTTATCATCTGCGACAGCAATTTTCCGGCGGTGAGCGTTGCGGCGGAGACTGTCTATGGCATGCTTTTGTCAATCGATGCGGACGCCGCCCGCACGACGCGTGCGGTTCTCTCGCAGGTGCCGCTCGACTCATTTGTCGACAGCCCTGCCATGCGCATGGAGCTTTCAGGAAAACCGGCCGAGTTGCTGCCGGTTCATCTCGACGTCCAGAAAGAAATTGACCATGCTGAAGGTGGCAAGTTCAAATTGGCAGGTGTGGAACGCTTCGCCTTTTATGAACGCGCCAAAAAAGCCTTCTGTGTGATTCAAACCAATGAGCGCCGCTTCTATGGCTGCTTCATTTTCAAGATGGGCGTGATCCCGCCGGAGCAGAAGTTCTAAATCATGGCAAAGTCCGGCGTTTCCATTCTTGGCATCTATGCGGCGGACCTTGCTTTCACCGCCAACCGCCAGCCAGTGATGGGCGAAACCTTGATTGGCTCCAAATTTGCGATGGGGCCGGGCGGCAAGGGGTCTAATCAATCTGTGGCCGCCGCTCGCGCTGGGGCCAAGGTGACTTTCATCTCGAAGCTCGGCAAAGACGCCTTTGGCGACCAGGCGCTCGCCATGTATGCCAAAGAAGGGATCGCCACGCGCATCCCGCAAGATCCGGCACACTCCACCGGTGCTGCCTATATTTTCCTTGAAGAGGGAACCGGCAGCAATGCCATCATCGTTGTTCCCGGTGCTGCGGGTGCCATCTCCAACAGCGATGTCGATGCCGCCCGGGATGTGATCGCCAACAGCGCTGTTTTTATGACTCAACTTGAAACACCGGTGACAGTTTCAACCTATGCCATCGCCATGGCCAAGGCCGCAGGCGTCACCACCATTTTCAATCCAGCGCCAGCCACCAGGCTCGATGACTCGATTTGGAAACTCTGTGACTATGTCACGCCCAATGAAACCGAAGCTGAGATTCTGACCGGCATCAAGGTCAAGGATTTGGACTCAGCGCGCAAAGCTGCTGACGCACTTTTGGCCAAAGGTGTTGGCACGGCTTTGATCACCTTGGGCGGGCAGGGCGCTCTGTTGCACAGCAAGTCAGAGTCTCGTCACATCCCCATCTTCAATGCCGGAAAGGTTGCTGAAACAACCGGTGCGGGCGATGCCTTCAATGGCGGTTTTGCCGCGGCTCTGGCACGTGGAGACAGTCCCATGGATGCCGCCTTGTTTGGCTCGGCCACGGCTGGCATATCGGTTACGAGGCGGGGAACGGCCCCGTCCATGCCGCAGGAGGCTGAAATTCGAGCCTTATTGGCGGGCAAATTTTAAGCCTTACCACTTGTTAATGCGGCGCCGGCTCCCTATCTCTACGGACCATGGCAAGGATTGATGCAGCTTGATCGAACAATTACTCGCTCCTGAAGCTTTAACGGCGTTTTTCAAAGTCGTGATGATCGATCTGGTTCTCGCGGGCGACAATGCCATCGTCATTGGCCTCGCCGCTGCAGGCCTTCCCAAGGCCCAGCGCAGCAAGGCAATTCTTGTCGGTGTGGCCGCAGCCACCGTGCTTCGCATCATGTTCGCCGTTGTCGCCATCCATCTCTTGAAGTTGATCGGCCTCGTGCTGGTGGGTGGCTTGCTGCTGCTCTGGGTGTGTTGGAAAATGTGGCGCGAGATCAAAGGCAGCCATAATCATAACGCCGAGGGTGCTGAAGCCGTCAGCCACAGCGACATTGACGCCGATGGAAAAATTGCCGGCCACACCAAGGCCAAGACCTTCACACAAGCCGCCTGGCAGATTGTCATTGCTGATATTTCGATGTCGCTCGACAATGTGCTGGCCGTGGCTGGTGCAGCGCGCGAACACCCCATGGTGCTGGTGTTTGGGCTGGCGCTTTCAGTGGCACTGATGGGCTTTGCTGCATCCTTCATCGCCAAGTTGCTCAACAGCTATCGCTGGATTGCCTATGTCGGGCTCTTGATCATCGTCTATGTGGCCCTCGACATGATCGTGCGCGGCAGCCTTGAAGTGATGCCGCTGGTGCAAGGCTAAACCTAGCGCCACGGGTACCCCCGTTGCAGATTGCCGGAACCTCCGCCAAACTGGTTGAAGGGTAAACGACGACTGATCTGAAATTGAATTTGACTGCTCAAACAAAATTGAAACGCCGCACGGCGGCTTTTCGCGCCAGCGTGACGCCGTGGAAAATTCTGATACCGGTAACGTCGGGCCTTGCGCCCGTCGATGGTTTTGTGCTGCGTTCGAGTGAAGACGTTGCAAACCTGCCTTTTGGCGAACTCCACAAACATGTGTTGCGCGTCGAGGGCGATGAGGCAGCCGCAAGTTTCGTGGCCTGGATTGAGAAGCTCCCCATTGATCCTTTACGACTGGATGTAAGCTTCAGTCTGACCTCGCATGACCTGGCTAAAAAAATAGCGGCCCAGGGATTTACCGGACCATATTTTTGCGCGCGCAATTCGTCCGATGATCCTGTGTCTGAATTGCGTGAGGTATTTGCGCAAGCTAAGACCCACATGCAAGCTGGCCGCACGGTATCCGTTGCGCTAAGCGCCAGTTCGCATCTCTTTCAAACTATCGCCAAGTTTCGCGCGGCACGGCTCCTCCATCAGGCCTTGCTGAATGAAACCGATGGCAAGGCACGGGACCTGCGCTTGTATGGCGAGATGCACGCATCAGACGCCACGAGCCTTGAAAGCCATATGATGAACGCCACCGCGGCGCTGTTTGGCGCAAGCCTCGGCGGCTGTGACAGTTTCACCATCATGCCTTTTGAAGATCATAATGTTTTGGCCGCACGCATGGCCCGCAATATCCAGCTCGTGCTGCGTGATCAGGCTGGATTGTGGCTAGTCTCTGACCCGGCCTTCGGTGCCGCAGCGATTGAAAAGCTCACGCAGGATTATTGCGAAGCCGTCTGGCCTGAATTCCAAGCGCCAAAAGTCGCGGCTCCTGAAGCGGCGCCACACTCCACCGCAGAGGGCATTGATCTTCTCGCCTCCTATGGTCCTTCTGAAGCACAGGATCACGGCATGGAACAAGCCGGACAACCGCCTTACAGGCGGGGGCCTTACCCCACCATGTACACATCGCAAGCCTGGACCATCAGGCAATATGCGGGCTTCTCCACGGCGCAAGAATCCAACACGTTTTACAAACGCAATCTGGCCGCAGGCCAGATGGGCCTCTCCGTCGCTTTCGATCTACCGACGCATCGCGGCTATGATTCAGATCATCCGGCGGTGGCTGGAGATGTGGGCATGGCAGGGGTGGCCATCGATTCAATCATCGACATGCGCCAGCTTTTTGATGGCATTCCGCTCGACAAGATGAGCGTGTCGATGACGATGAATGGCGCGGTTCTCCCCATCATGGCGCTCTATATTGCGGCGGCAGAAGAGCAAGGCGTGAAGGCTCAGTCTTTGAGCGGCACCATCCAGAACGACATTCTCAAGGAATTCATGGTGCGCAACACCTATATCTATCCGCCTGAGCAATCGCTGCGCATCGTCTCCGACATTTTCAAATTCACTGCAGCCCATATGCCGAAATTCAATTCGATTTCAATTTCGGGCTATCACATGCAGGAGGCTGGTGCGCCCGCTGATCTTGAGCTCGCCTACACGCTGGCCGATGGCGTCGAATATGTGAGGCAAGGCATCAAGGCGGGCCTTGATGTCGATCACTTTGCACCCCGTCTTTCATTCTTCTTCGGCATCGGCATAAATTTTTTCATGGAAGTGGCCAAGCTCCGCGCCGCCCGCGTGCTTTGGTTCGAATTGATGCAGGAGTTCAAACCCAAAGACCCGCGCTCATCGATTCTGCGCACCCATTGCCAGACCAGCGGCTGGAGCTTGGCTGCACAGGATGTCTACAACAACATCACACGCACATGTTTGGAGGCCATGGCCGCAACGCAGGGCGGAACGCAATCGCTTCACACCAACGCCTTTGACGAGGCGCTGGCCTTGCCCACAGATTTTTCGGCCAAGGTTGCGCGCGACACGCAACTGTTCCTGCAAAAGGAAACTGGAACCACAGAATTTGTCGACCCCTGGGGCGGCTCTTATTTCATTGAGCGCCTGACCGATGATCTGATCGCCCGCGCCAAAACCCATATCAAGGAAATTGACGCGCTGGGGGGTATGGCCAAGGCCATTGCATCGGGCCTCCCCAAGCGCCGCATCGAAGAAGCAGCGGCGGCGCTGCAGGCCCGCATCGATAGTGGCGACAAGCCGATCATCGGTGTGAATGTCTACGCCACCACCGAAGAACACGAGATCGACGTCCGCAAGATCGATAACTCCGCCGTCCGGGTGGCCCAGCTTGAAAAACTGAAAGACCTCAAATCAAAACGCGATGCGAAGCTGTTGCAGAAATCTCTGTCAGCACTCGAAAGTGCCGCGACCAATTCAAAACTCAACCTGCTGGAGGCGGCAGTCATCGCCGCTCGCCAAGGCGCAACCGTGGGCGAGATGAGTCTGGCCTTGGAGAAGGCTTGGGGCCGCCATCAGGCCACGCCCGAACTGGTGAAAGGTATTTACAAATCCGCGCAAGAGAACACAAAGCCGTTTCAGGATGCGTCAGCCCAAGTTGCGACCTTCAAGGAAAATGACGGCAGGCTGCCCTCCATGCTGGTGGCTAAAATCGGCCAGGACGGCCATGACCGTGGGCAGAAAGTCATCGCTTCGGCTTTTTCCGATATGGGTTTTGAGGTGACCGTCGGCCCGCTCTTTGCAACTGCGGATGAGGTTGCGAAATTCGCCGTCGCCTCGAAGGTCCATGTGGTCGGCCTCTCGTCTTTGGCGGCGGGCCATTTGAGCCATGTGCCTGAACTCAAAGCCGCGCTGAAAAAATTGGGGCGCGATGATATTCTGCTGGTGGTGGGTGGCGTCATCCCGCCTGACGATGCCGAGACGTTGAAGGCCATGGGCGTGGCCGCAGTCTTCCCACCCGGCACAAAAATTCCGCAAGCGGCCATGGACGTTCTCGAAGCACTTAACCGCAAACTGGGCTATTCGCAGCGCCGCTAGTTAGGCAGATTTTCCGCACTGATTTTACCAACCTCAATGCGCCGCCAGTTCTTTTGAACCTCTGTGGTGAAGCTGTGCAGTGCGTCGCGCTCTTCTGCAGTCCACACATCAAGCTTCAACAACGCAGCGGCAATGGCAACTTCGGACGCGCGCTTTGCACCATCATCAATCTTGAGCGCAAAGCCCAGTCCCGCATGGGCGATGAACCCGCAATAAACCGCCTCGGCACCATATTTGATAAATAGGCGAGGAATCGCAGTCATGATCCGCGTGTCAAAGCCGCCCGTTCCCGAAATCAGAAATGGATTGCCGCGCACAGCTTTGGCAATGCGTTGTCCCGCCGCATCAAGAGACAATTTTGCAAAACCCTTGGCCAGATTGTGGAGCGGCATCGCCCAGGTCGGCACCGAGCAACCATCAATGCCCATGGGAGCGGCCGAAACATCAACCTCACAATAGCGCCCCAGCGCTTCTGCCACACGTTGTTGAACAACATGCCCGGCATTCACATAACCTTTGGCATCAGCCTTCAAATATCTCGACAGCGCCAGCATGCCCGCATGCTTGCCCGAGCAATTATTGTGAACCGCCAAGGCGGGCTTTCCTTCGCGCACCAGAGCATAAGCCGCATCGCGCGAACTCGGCCAATGCGCCCCGCATTCAAGGCACACCTCATCGACATCGGCTTTCTGAAGAATCTCCCGCGCCACGCGCACATGTTCGGCCTCGCCATTATGCGAGGCACAAGCCAAGCAGATATCATCGTCGCTCAGGCGAAAATGATCGGCTCCGCCACTTTCAATCAGCGGCAGGCATTGAAATGCTTTGATCGCCGAGCGCGGATAGACCGGGCTTTCAATATCGCCCAGTTGCGAAACGATCCCACCCTTGGCATGGCAAATAACATAGGAACCGCGATGTCGGCTCTCCACGAGGGACCCACGCACCACATCTACAATAACCGGGTTCGTCATATGATTTCGTCCTCGTCCGGCACCGACTGTACAACGCCTTTTAACCTTGGCTTCATCCGGGCAATGTGAAACAGCGCATCTCCACGATTGACGATCGGCAAATTCGTCCGGCCAATAATCATGCCAGCATCCTCGGCGATGATGGGAACCGGGTTTTCCCCAAAGGCAGAGGTGATGACGCCAAGTTCTTCGCCCTCTTTCACGCGGTCGCCGGCGCGTCGCACCGAATGCATGATGCCGCCTTCAGGTGCGCGCAGCCAGACGCTGGAGCTTGAAACAAAGCTCGCGGCATGGGGCGGCGGCCCCGGAGCATCCGCAATTATTCCGGCGGCTTTCAAAAACCTAAGCGTGCCTTTAACCGCCGTGTCAATTGCCATTTCGTCAAAGCGTAAAGCCTCACCACCTTCATAGAGCAAAACCTTGACGCCGGATTCCATCGCCGCTTTGCGCAAGCTGCCGTCGCGCAATTTTGCGGTGAGAATGACAGGCGGCGCAAAAGCTTCGGCCAGCGTCATTAAATCCTTGTCATTGGGCGCCAAGCGAATCTGCGGCAGGTTGCGCCGATGCAAAGCCGCCGTGTGATAGTCGATGCCAAATTGCGAACGCTCGACCACCTGTACAAAGAACAAGTCCGCCAGCAAGCTCGCCAGCGATCCACGATCAGAGCCGGGAAATGAACGGTTCAAATCCCGACGGTCAGGCAGATAGCGTGAGTGATTGAGAAAGCCAAAGCTGTTGACGATGGGGACGGCCAGAATAGTGCCCGAGATTTTAATGCCCTTAAGTGCCTGTATGACGAGCCTGATGATTTCAACGCCCAGAATCTCATCGCCATGAATGGCACCCGACATGAAAAACACCGGGCCAGGCGCTTCCCCGTGCAAGACATGAACCGGCATGTTCAAACGGTTGTTGTTGGCGAGAACCGAAACCTCAAGCTCGACGATCTGAGACGTTCCCGGCGCAATGCGTGCACCGCCAAATTCAAAATGCTTCATCCCTGTCCCCGCGTTTTGGTGCGCCCGGGCTTGGCATTGCGCTCCATGAATTGGATGATGGACTTGGCCACATCAATCTCCGAAGCCTGCTCAATGCCTTCAAGCCCCGGCGACGAGTTGACCTCCATCACCACTGGCCC
Organism: Hyphomicrobiales bacterium; assembly: GCA_038231475.1. Lineage (GTDB taxonomy): Bacteria > Pseudomonadota > Alphaproteobacteria > Rhizobiales > Aestuariivirgaceae > Aestuariivirga. The sequence continues at coordinate 65,075 of JBBRLH010000001.1, forward strand.
GCGTTTTGAACGCAACATATCCACCCCCGCGACATTGAGCCCCATGCTCTGTGCCGCCTTCAAGGCCGTCGATTTTTCTTCATCCGAAAGCTCGGTGATCTTGGCCGAGCCGCCCCGATGAAGATTGGACCGGAATTCCCCTTCCGGTCCTGTGCGTTCCATTGCTGCCACAATCTTGCGGCCCACCACAAAGGCCCTGATGTCGCGCCCCTCGGCTTCTGAAATGAATTCCTGCACCAGAATGTTGACCTCGACCCCGTGAAAGGCCTCGACCACAGATTTGGCAGACTTGTGCGTTTCCCCCAAAACCACGCCGATCCCTTGCGTACCTTCCAGCAATTTGATGACCACGGGTGCACCGCCCACAAGGTTGAGAATTTCCTCGGTGCGTTGTGGATCATTGGCAAAGGCCGTTGCGGGCAGGCCGACGCCATCGCGGGCCAGAAGTTGTAGGCATCTCAACTTGTCGCGACTGCGGCCGATGGCGACCGATTCATTCAAGGGATAAACCCCCATCATTTCAAATTGCCGCAACACGGCGAGGCCATAAAAAGTGTGAGACGCCGCAATGCGCGGGATCACGGCATCAAAGCCTTCAAGGTTCTCGCCCTTATAACGGAGCTCGGGCTTCCGCGATGTGATGTTCATGTAGCAGCGCAAATAGTCGATCGGTACAATCTCATGGCCGCGCCCGACCGCGGTTTGCATCAGGCGCTGATGCGAATAGAGTTTCGGATTGAGTGTGAGCAGGGCGATTTTCACGATTGCTTTTTCTTTCGACTAAGAATGAAACTGCGGCCCGGATGAACCAGAAAGCGGCCCTTGAGACTTAACCTGCCGAGTAACATCGGAACCCCCATCTCACCACGATGCGTCAATGTCACCAGTGATTTGAAGTGATGGTCACCAACTTGAATCTCTGTCTCAATAACTGGCCGCAACTCACTGGAACCATTAGAGCTTTTGATGCGCTTCAAGTCGGTCAGGTGAGCCGAACATTTGCGCGCGCGACCGTTCAGCGGGATCGTGAAGCTGACCTGTTTTCCAGAAACCACGATGGCTTCTGCGTGAAGTGCGGAGATTTTTGCACCTGTATCAATCTTGGCGACGAGAACGCCTGAACCCAGCAAGGGCAGGGACACATCTTCCTTCCAGCCAATCAGGGGCCGGGCAAATATCGTAGGTCGCTTCACCGTCATGGCGCTAGAGTAGTGCGATGGAATGCCTCTGCCAAGCCGTAAACCGTGGCACCTATTATCAGTTTGAGGTCGCGCAAAAATCAAAAGACCTTTCACTGCTGCCACATCCTGTCACCAGCCCAAGCCTATGTTTGCAAGAACAAAGGATATGACGATGCTAAAACTCGCGCCATTTGAAACCCGATCTGCCAGAATGGAGCGAGTCAATCTCGTCACTCTGCATGCGCCAGCCGAAGATATTGATCGCATCATGTCAGCGGTGACCGCGATCACGCCGCTGCAAATGGGCGAGAAATTTGACCAGAATGCCTTTGAATTTTCTGCAGGTGTTGAACGTTATCGCCCGTTGCAAGGCACCCACACCGGGGCCGAAACGGAGACCCGAAAGCGACCTGGCGTCGTTGTCGTGAATTTCGAATTGCCACTGGATCTGCCCTTGCTTGAACGCGTGGTCGAAGCCATTTTCCAAGTCCATGCCTATCAGGAGCCGGTCATCCGCGTACAGGAGATCATCTCTTGCCGCTCCAAGGGTCTCGACGACAGCCAGAATCCACATCGGTGGTGGAATGCAACCGGAGACTGGAAGAAGAAGTGAACGTTATCGCCCGAAGAAAATCTGGTCCGTTCAAATCTTGATCATCGTGATACCGCTGCCTTCAAACTTGTCCATGTTGGCAAGGGCCAGCGGCGCGTCATGAAGGCTGATGCGTTTGGCGATGAGGTGTTGCGGCTTCAGAGTTCCGGCCTCGATCATTTTCATCATGTCACCATAGCGATGCGCCTGCATGCCGTGGCTGCCCAGAATCTCAAGCTCATGGGATATGATGCGGGCCATTGGAACCTTGGGCGTGGCATGGTCCCCCAGCATCAATCCCACTTGCACATGCCGCCCTCGCCGCCGGAGACAGGAAATCGAATTGAAGCTGGTGACGGGGTGTCCCAAAGCGTCAATGGAGACGTGGGCGCCACCGTTTGAAGCATCACGAATGGCATGCGCCACATCTGAGGTCTCGCGCCCATTGATCACAACTTGAGCACCCATGGTCTTGGCCAAAGCCAATTTGCTCTCATCAATATCAACTGCGATCACCTGTGCGCCTAGAGCCGCCGCAATCATTACAGCGGACAAGCCCACGCCGCCGCAGCCATGAATGGCGATGGTCTCACCACCCTTCACGCGGCCCTGATCGACAACTGCGCGGAATGAGGTGGCAAAGCGACAACCCAAGGCCGCAGCCGTTTCAAACGCCATGGCCTCGGGCAGGCGCACCAGATTGGCCTCGGCAAAATCCAGCGCCACATAGTCGGCAAAGGAACCCCAGGCGGTAAATCCCGGCTGGAACTGGTTTTCGCAAACCTGTTGGTTGCCCGAAGCGCATTCAGGGCAATGTCCGCAACCCGCAACAAATGGCACAGTCACCCGGTCACCAATTTTCCACGAGCGAATGTCGCGTCCAATGGCCACGATCTCACCGGCCAATTCATGCCCCGGCACATGGGGAAGATGGATGTCTGAATCATGGCCCATCCAGCCATGCCAGTCGCTGCGGCAGAGACCTGTTGAGTTGACCTTGACGACCACACCTCCGGCTGCAGGCGTTGGGTCCGGCAACGTCGCAATAACTGGAAGGACTTCAAACTTCTTATAATAAACAGCGCGCATCAGTTGCCCCACGTTGCCTGCAAAACGCGCAACCAGTTTTCAGACGTAATCTTGGCGATGAGTTCAGTTCCAAATCCAGCCTCAACCATGGCTTCAACCAACCGCGGTAATCCACTGACATCATGGATGAATTCAGGAATGGTGGCACCATCAAAATCAGAACCGATGCCCACACAATCTTCGCCTGCAACGTCGATGATGTGTTGCACGTGGCGCACCATGACGGCGGGTGCGATGTTCTCCACCAGCCGTCCATCATCCTGCAGAAAATCAATGGCGAAATTCAATCCGACAATGCCGCCGCTCTCGCCGATGGCGCGCAACTGCTTGTCTGTTAGGTTGCGTGACGATGGTGTCAACGCATGGGCATTGCTGTGCGAGGCCACCAAGGGTGACGTGCTCAAACGCGCCACGTCCCAGAAACCTTTTTCATTGAGATGCGAAAGATCAATCACCATGCGGCGGGCGTTGCAGGCCTTGACCAAGGCTTTGCCAGCGTCAGTGAGTCCGGGGCCGGTATCAGGCGATGAAGGCCAGGCAAAGGGAACGCCATAGCCAAAGACATTGGGCCTGCTCCACACCGGCCCCAAGGAGCGAAGCCCACGCGCATAAAATTCGTCGAGCCCTGAAAGATCAGCGCCAATCGCTTCGGCACCCTCCATGTGCAGAACACCGGCAATCGCCCCATCGGCCTTGGCGCTGCGAATATCGGCAACAGAAAGACAATGCCTGAAGCCTTTGCCCGGAACCTCGCGCACCAGCTTGTCAAAAATATCAGCCATCTCCCAGGCGGGCTTTTGTGCGTCGGCAAAGGCAACGGCAGGATAGGCTGGCGGGTTCAGGCTCTTGTGCAAGGCCCCGCCTTCGACATGCGACGGTACATAAATGGCAAACAAGCCACCCATGAAGCCGCCATCATGCATCCGAGGCAGATCAAGCTGGCCTTCGGCCTCGCCGTCAATAAAATCAGAAACGGCTGCGGCTGAATTTTTCAGCCACAGCCGCAACAACAAATCATTGTGACCGTCAAAGACGCCCAAGATCATTAGGCCTTGGAGAACATCTGCTCGACATAATCCCAGTTCACCAGGCTATCAACAAAGGCTTCAAGATATTTTGGCCGCGCATTGCGATAGTCGATGTAATAGCTGTGCTCCCACACATCGCAGCCCAGGATCGGCGATGCGCCATGCATCAAAGGGTTTTCGCCATTGGCCGTTTTGGTGATCATGAGCTTGCCGTCCTTCTTGGCAATCCAGGCCCAGCCCGAACCAAACTGCGTGACACCAGCCTGAATAAAGTCAGTGCGCATCTTGTCATAGCCACCAAGATCGGAATCAATTGCCGCCATCAGCTTGGCTGGAATCTTCTTGCCGCCGCCATTGGGCTTCATCCAATTCCAGAAATGTAAGTGGTTGTAATGCTGGCCCACATTGTTGACGAGGCCCGCAGTTTTCTCGGCAAAAGCCTTCTTGCAAATCTCTTCAATTGACAATGAAGCCAGCGGCGAATCTTTCAGCAAATTATTGCCGTTGGTGACGTAAGCCATGTGATGCTTATCATGGTGGAATTCGAGCGTTTCTTTCGACATGAAAGGTCCTAAAGCATCATAGGCATAGGGCAAGGCAGGAAGTTCAAGGGCCATCGGTTTTCTCCATTTAAGTGATGTCTCTATCTAGTCGCTAAAGGCCCCAACCGCAAGGAAGCTGTCGCACGAACCGCTTCGGCGATTCATCAATGGATTGCATGGCGCAGGCGACGAAAAGGTGGCCTGTTTATTTCGGCAGCGATCTTATTTTGGCGGAGGAGTGCTGGCGCTGTTATTTTTTATAGCAGCGACGATGGCGGTCAAGATGATGCCGCCCAAGGCACCTCCGCCGACAGTGCTGCCATTGACACCCGTGGTCCCGATTTGTTGCAGCGCCGGAACGAGGGCTGCGACCAATCCGCCAATCAAGCCCCCAATGGCACCCGTTGCCGAGTTGCCCACAGGTCCCAGCGACGTGTTCTGATTTGCAGCTCCCGTGCCGTGCCCCGCGAGCAAGCCCACGATGATTGAAACAATGATGCTCAATGTATTTTGATCCAAGGTAAATCCCTCCCGGTTCCCGTTAAGTCGGTCCTATCTGACCAATCAAACACTATTAGAAGTCAAAGCCCTCGTCGAGAGGCCTGTCAAATACTACTCACCTTATAGCTCGATTTCTCCAGCCATTTCGGATTGATCTCAATGCCCCAGCCGGGGGCGTCCGTCACCGTCGCCTTGCGCCCTACAATTTTGTAAGGTTCGCCCAGGAAAATGTCATATTGCCACGGATAATAATCTGCACCCTCTATTGAGAATTCGAGATATTTGCCTGGGTTAGGAATGGCCCGCAGCAGATGCATGGTGCACATGGTGACAAGGCCCAGATTGGCGGCATGGGGTGTGACCGGAAGGCCTGGGCGTTCGGCCTTTTTGCAAACCTCAAGCGTGCGCAACATGCCACCCAGATACATCACATCGGGCTGCACAATATCAACCACATGTTTTTCAATCATGGTATCCCAGGCCGTGAACTCGCAATCCTGCTCGCCACCCGCGACGTCAATGTTAAGAGCCTCACGCACCTGCCGCGTCTGGTCGAACTCCCAATAAGGGCAGGGCTCTTCAAAATGTCCAATGCCGTGCTGTTCGAGCAACCTGCCCACTTCGATCGCGTTTTTGGGCGAATAGCAGCTGTTGCCATCAACCAGCTTGGCCACGCCATCGCCAAGTGCGCGCGATACAACCGTCACCACCTCTTCCGTGCGGCCCGGCCACTCATCCTTGTCGCGGCCGCATTCAGAGCCGACGCGCCATTTGAAAGCATCAAAACCAAAATCATCGCGCAGTTTCAAAAACCGCTTGGCCTCATCCTGCGGAGTGATGTCGCGCTTCATCGAGGATGCGTAGGCGCGGACCGTGCCAGGCGTGCCACCCAACAGCGACGTGACAGGCTTTCCTTCCAGCTTGCCGCGCAAATCCAGCAACGCCGTATCAAGCCCCGTCATGGCACGACGCAAATAAGAGCCGGGGAATTTGTGTTCACACTCATTGATAAGCTGCAATGTGTTGGCAAATTCCAGCGGGTCAGTGCCGAGCGCATGGCGCGCCACCTGGCGATGAAAAATCTCGCAGGTGATATCGGCCTGATAGGTTGAAACCTGGCCCCAGCCTTCAGCACCTGTGTCGGAGGTGGCTTTCACAAAGCCCACAAATTCATTGCAGAAAGTTTCGAGCTTTTTGATTTTCATGGGGAGAAGCCTGTTGCTGGTGATAGCGCACCACTAGCAGAGCAAGTTGCGCAGCGAAAGAACAGGTCCAACCGTCACGCGAGCTTCACCAACTCGTCACCACAGATTCAAACTTGTGATTTAGGGAATGCCCTCAATCAGAATTATCGTCTCATGTCGTCCAACTCAACAGGAGATCGCCATGTCCCATTCCACACCCACCCATGAAGATGCCATCCGCGCTCTGGCCCATGCCTATTGGGAAGCCGAAGGCTGCCCCGAAGGTTGCGCCGAAATCCACTGGCAGCGCGCGGTCGATGCCTTCAATGAACATGTTGAAGTCCAGCCCGCCGACTTCTCGGCCAAGTCTGGAAACTCGCGCGCCAAATCTGATGGCAATCATATGCCCGACAAAGCGGCCTGAATGACTGCGAACCGCGACTATTTTCCAGACACCGGAGTTCGCAGAAGGGATCCGATGTTTGGCTTTGGAGACTACAATGCGCCGACGCGAACTGGCGCTCGTCAGCCTATGAGAATGGGCCGACCCGAAATGGCGAGAACAAACAGCGCTGCTGTTAAAACACCGCAGGCCAGTCCCACACCATAGACCACACTGCGCCGGCCGCTCAGCGCCGCAAAGGGAATGATCTGCGCGGTGTGCAGCCCCAGAAAATGGGCCACGCGCAAATCGCCACCGGTCATCGACCAACCGAAAAATCCGAGCCCATGGGCATCGCTCAACTCTCCGCCAACCCAGTGGCTATGTTGGCCGCCCATATAGCCGCCAGCCACCGTGCCCAAAACCATGCCTATGAGAAGCCCTAACCCCGCAGCTTCGGTCCACAATCCAAGTTTACGCGCTTGACAAACACGCCAGCCCACAAAAAATGCAGAGGCCGCAATCGACACTGCGCCAGATCCCATGATGGCATAGGCGACTGCAGCAAAAGGCGTTGTCTGATTGAAATGCGAAGCTTCACCGCGCGCGGCACGAAAAACGAGATAAGCCAATTCCGCCCAGGCCCAGAATGTCATGACCCAAACGGCGATGTTGATACCTCTGGTCTTGCGGAAAATTTCCGGCACACGCATCAAGGCCCAACTCACCGTCGCCATTTGCACAATCAACGACAGGAAAAACTTGGCGGGCTTATCCCACACGTCAACGCCATTGAGCAGACGATGGTCGACGTTCATGAACAGCATGCAGACCAAGAGGCCGATGGTCATCGCAATGATGGAGCGCCACAGAACCTTGTGACCCTGGGATACATCACTGAACAAATGCGCGAGGCGGGTGGCCTGGAATGTTGGGGCAGCGAGGCTCATGAATTGGCCTGTGCGGGTTCAAAGGCAAGCAGGGTGAAAAAGAACAGCAACAATCCGATTGGCCCAAACAAAAACGTGAGCGGAAGAATGATGACAAGCGCCAGACGAGGCAATCCACGTTGCAATGTTTGAGACGCAATCCAGCTGCCGATGAAAAGATCAAAGGCCAGATAGTGAACCCATCCCGCCGTGGCGGCCCAAGGCGAAGTGAAAAGCAATTGCACATGGGCCAGCGAGTCGAAGCCACCCGATGCTGAGCCAAAAAAGAAAATGATGAGTGTTGTGTAAAGCGTCGCAAAGCTGAGAGGCCAGACCCGTCCGGCCAGCAACGTCACCAGAAAATCCCGCTTCAAGGCAACACCTGCGGCCAAAACGATCCAGCCCAGGAAGGCGGCCAGATTGGCCAATGAAAAAACTTGATCTGACGTCATCTCACGCTCCTCATGTTGACAGTGTAAACATATAACACGCATTAACTTGTCAGCGTCAAGTTATATTTTTACATTGTCAAGATGAGCCGCCGCGCCTAAACCGAGGCGTGCTCAATTCCGATCTTCATAAAGCCTATCACCACGGCGACCTGCACGAGAAGCTTCTCTCGGCCGGTGAAGCGGCATTGGCCGAAATGCCGGTTGAGCAAGTTTCGCTGCGCGAGATCGCCAGGCGCGCCGGCGTGTCTCATGCCGCTCCCAAACATCATTTTCCAACCATGGGTCATTTGCTGGGTGAAATCGCTGCCCGCGGCTTTACCAATTTCATCAAGGTGCTGGCTGAAGCAGCCGACGGGGCGCCGACACAAACTCCAGACGCGCGTCTCATGGCCATGGGCCGCGCCTATTTCCGTTTCGCCGAAAGTAATCCTGCGGTCTATCGCCTGATGTTCGGTGGCCGAGACCAATGCGTGATGACACCCCATCTGGTCGAAGCCTCGTTCGCCGCGTGGAATCAGCTGGTCGATGCCGTGACCGCCGTCACAGGTCCCGCGCGTGCCAATGCCGCTGTCTTGCATGTCTGGTCATCCGTGCACGGATTATCCATGTTGAAGCTTGCTCAGCGTTTGCCGCCAGATATTCTTTTGCACAATGTGGAAGAACAAAAACTCCGCATGATGATGGCTGGCATTACCGCAGAATGATAATGGACCTGTCGACATTGGCATTTGTAACGGGTGCTGCCCTGCTTGCGGGCTTCGTTGATTCAATTGCAGGCGGCGGCGGGCTTCTGGCTTTGCCAGCCTTGCTGCTCGCGGGCCTTGATCCGGTGGCGGCCTTGGCCACCAACAAGTTGCAAGGCACTTTCGGCACGGCTTCCGCCACATTTGCCTATTGGCGCAAAGGCCATGTGGATTTCAAATCCAGTTGGAAAGCCGTGGCTGCAACTTTTGTGGCCGCCATGCTGGGCGTTGCCGCGGTCCATCTGGCCCCCACCAATTTATTGAAAGCCATTCTGCCCATCGTGTTGATTTTGATTGCGCTCTATTTTGCGTTTGCACCAAGGTTGGGCGCGCACGCCCAAGCGCCGCGCCTGTCTCAAACCGCGATGAACTTTGCCGTGCTGCCGGCCATCGGATTCTATGACGGTATTTTTGGTCCGGGCACCGGTTCATTCTTCCTTCTGGGGCTGGTCACGCTGGCCGGGAGTTCATTGATTGCGGCGGCGGGAAAAACCAGGCTACTCAATTTTACCTCCAATATTGCGGCCCTTGTGGCCTTCGCCTTCACCGGAAAAATTATCTGGGTCGTAGGCCTCAGCATGGGTGTGGCCCAAGTGATTGGCGCGCAATTAGGCGCACATGTTGCCATGAAAAATGGCGCAAAAATTATCAGGCCGTTATTGGTGCTGGTCTGTAGTGCTGTGGCGGTGAAGCTTCTTGCCGACCCGGCAAATCCGATCAGAGCATTTTTTCCATGAACAAGCTCAACGGATCAAGCTTGTATTCGCCAAAGGGCCCGCGCGTTTCGTAGCCGAGCTTGCGATAAAGCCCCAGCGCTTCAGGCTGGTGGATGCCTGTCTCCAGCCGCGCCACGCGAAAGCCCAGTTCCCGCGCGGCCTCTTCAATTGTGCGCATCAGCGCCTTGGAAAGCCCCATGCCCCGGGCCGACGGTTCGACATAGACGCGCTTCACCTCAACATAATCCTGATGCGCCCAGAACCCGCCACAGGCTTTGGCGACGTCATCAACCGTCACTCCAAAGAAATGCATTTGGGGTAGACACAAAGTATCAACGTCAAGCATGTGATTGCTCGTCGCCGGATAAAGCGAAGCCATATAGGCGTCGCTGGCCCCGAGCAGTGCAAGAAAATCGCGGGGGTCCGCCTTGCTGATCGCAATCACGAGAAGGCTTGCAAGCCAGTTTGCGCGCGGCCCAAGATCAGCGCGTGCACGTCGTGCGTTCCTTCATAGGTGTTCACGGTTTCCAGATTCACCATGTGCCGGATCACATGATATTCATCCGAAATGCCGTTGCCGCCATGCATGTCGCGCGCCATCCGCGCAATGTCGAGAGACTTGCCGCAGTTATTGCGCTTCATCAGCGAGATGGCGGGAGGTGCCACCGTTCCGCGTTCAAGCCCGCGTCCCAATGCCAGCGCGGCCTGAAGACCCAGCGCGATTTCAGTTTGCATATCGGCCAGCTTTTTCTGCACAAGCTGCGTGGCCGCCAAAGGCTTTCCAAACATCATGCGGTCCATCGTATATTGTCGCGCGCGAAACCAACAATCTTCCGCCGCACCCATGACGCCCCAGGCAATGCCAAAGCGCGCCTTGTTGAGGCATGAGAAGGGGCCAGACAAGCCCTTGGCCTTGGGCAACAGCGCACTATCCGGCACTTCCACATTGTCGAGAACAATTTCGCCGGTGATTGAGGCGCGCAACGAAACCTTGCCCTTGATCTCAGGCGTTGAGAATCCCTTCAGCCCACGCTCAACTATAAATCCGCGAATGTCGCCCGCCTCATCCTTGCCCCAGACAATCGCAATGTCTGAAATCGGCGAATTGGTGATCCACATCTTGTTGCCCTTCAAGACATAACCGCCGGAAATTTTCCGGGCACGCGTGGTCATGGCACCGGGATCAGAGCCCGCATCTGGTTCGGTCAAACCAAAGCAGCCCAGAATTTCGCCCGTGGCCAGGCGCGGCAGATAATTCTTTTTCTGCTCTTCGCTGCCCCATTCTTCGATCGGGTGCATGACAAGCGAATTCTGCACGCTCATCGCTGAGCGATAACCTGAATCAACGCGCTCGACCTCGCGCGCCACCAGACCGTAAGCCACATAGCCAAGTCCCGAGCCGCCATAGGCTTCCGAATTCATCATGCCGAGGAATCCCATCTCGCCAAGCTCGGTCATGATCTCGCGGTCAAAGCGCTCCTCGCGGAAGGCGGATTTAACACGTGGCTGAAGCTTGTCGGCGGCAAAGGCCCGCGCGGCATCGCGGATCATCTTTTCTTCGCTGGAGAGCTGGCTCTCAAGATCCAGCGGATCTTCCCAATTGAACATTGTCAAACTTGCCATGGAGACTCCCAAAATCTGTTAGAATATCAAAGCGCCACGCCGCAAATTTTGTCAACGGATGAGCTGGGACAGCGCCTTGAATTCAGCCGTGCCTGCTTTGCCCAAAAGCTCGAAAACGGCCATTTCCGTGTTGATGATGGGAATGCCAGTCTGGCGCAATCTATCAAAGGCCAGATCAACGGAACCCTGCGTTCGCGACGACGTGGCGTCTCCCACCACAAAAACCCCAAAGCCCGCCGTGTAAAGATCGATCGCTGATTGCAGCACGCAGACATGGGCTTCAAGTCCGGCCATGATCACCAGTGGCCGATCCGTCTCATGGTGATCGATGAAATGCTTTTTCATCACCGCGTCGCGCCAGCACGAGAAACTGGTTTTCTCGAAAACCTGCGCTGTGGGGTTGGCAATTGCCGCAACTGTATGCCCAAGCCCTTTGGGATATTGCTCGGAAATAGTGATGGGAAGCCCAAGTGCCTCAGCCGCCTTGATCAGGATTTGCGTGCGCGCCACAACGCGCTCGCCCTCATGCATCGCAGGAAGCAGACGCTCCTGAATGTCAACGATCAGAAGTGTGGCATGAGCAGCATCAAGCAGCATCAGCTTTCCCCGCAACCTTCAACCCAAAGGCATAGACCTCGGCCACTTCCTTGAAACGGTCAAAGCGGCCCGATGCACCACCATGGCCAGCCCCCATGTTGATCTTGAGCAGCAACAGATTGTCATCAGTCTTTTTCTCGCGCAAACGTGCCACCCATTTGGCGGGCTCCCAATACGTGACGCGTGGGTCGGTGAGGCCGCCAATCGCTAGAATATGCGGATAATTTTGCGCAGCCACATTATCAACCGGCGAATAGCTGGCGATGGTTTTATATGCGTCCGTGCTTTCAATCGGGTTGCCCCACTCGGGCCATTCCGGCGGTGTGAGCGGCAATGTGTCGTCGAGCATTGTGGTGAGTACATCAACGAAGGGAACTTCAGCGACAATGCCTTTGAACAGCGCAGGCGCCATGTTACTAACCGCCCCCATCAGCATGCCGCCCGCACTTCCGCCCTGCGCCACGATGTTGCCGCTGGTCGTGAATTTCTCGACCGACAAAAACTCGCCAACCGAAATGAAATCCTTGAACGTGTTGGTCTTGAGTTGAAGCTTGCCGGTCTTGTACCAGCGCCGTCCCTTTTCCTGGCCGCCCCGAATATGGGCAATCGCATAAACAAAGCCGCGATCAACCAGCGAGAGAATGCTGGTGTTGAACCCCGCTGGAATGGAAATGCCATAGGAGCCATAGCCATAAAGCCAGAGCGGCGCAGACCCATCCAGCTTTGTCGATTTGCGATAGAGCAGCGTCACCGGAATTTGCTCCCCATCATGAGCGGGGGCCAAAAGCCTGCGTGTCAAATAGGACGATGCATCATGGCCCGAGGGCACTTCCTGCTGCTTCATCAACACCCGGGTTTTGGTTTTCATATTATAGTCAAAAACCTGGCCGGGCGTGGTCATCGATGAATAGGAAAAACGCAACGTATCAGTATCAAACTCGCGCATTTCTCCAATGCCCAGCGAATAGGCCTCTTCATCAAATTCAATGGCGTGTTCCAATCCGGTTGCCATTTCTCGCACGACAATGCGGGGCAGGGCATTTTCACGCTCAAGCCGCACCATCCAGCGTTTGAGGACGAGGAAACTCACCAGGAAAATTCCCGGACGATGCGGGATCAAGTCTTTCCAGTTCGATGATTGTGGCGCATCCAACGGCGCTTCGACAATCTTGTAATCCTCGGCCCCATCCTTGTTGGTCTTGATCAGGAACCGGTCATTCCAATGTTCAATATCATATTCAAGTTTTTCGCTGCGTGAGGCCACAAGCCGCGGCTTGCTGTCTGGCTTGTCGGCATCAATCAGCCAGCATTCCGATGTGTCGTGGTCATGCGCCGACACGATGATGAATTTTTCTGACGAGGTGGAACCCACACCAGTGAACAACCCAGTGTCTTTTTCCTCATAGACCAGAATGTCATCGGCCTGCTTGGTGCCCAGCACATGCCGGAAGGTCTTCAAGGGCCGATGGTTCTCATCCTGCAGCGTATAGAAAATGCTTTTTCCATCGCGCGCCCAAACCGCACCACCCGCCGTATTGGTCAACAGATCATCATGATCCTTGTCCAAGGAAAGATCGCGAACACGTAGATCATAAAACTCGGAGCCCTTGTTGTCGTAAGACCAGGCTGCAAGCGCATGATCAGGCGAAATTGCGATATCGCCAAAGCTGAAATAGTCATGTCCCTGGGCCAGCGCATTGCCATCAAACAAAAGCTGGTCGGGCCCTCCTGCCTTGAGCTTGCGTAGAAACCGTGGATATTGCCCGCCTGTCACATGCGATGAAAAATACAGCCACGGCCCATCGGGGGCCGGCACTGAGGAATCATCTTCCTTGATGCGGCCCTTGATTTCTGCGAACAGTTTTTCCTGCAAAGGTTTAGTGTCGGCCATCATCTGATCTTGATAGGCATTCTCCGCTTCGAGATAGCCGCGAATATCAGCAGGCAACAAAGAGGGATCATGCATCACCTCTTGCCAGTTCTCGGCCTTCAGCCACTTGTAGTCATCACTCTTGGAAATCCCGTGCCAGGTTTCACTCACATTGCGTTTTTCGGCACGAGGTGGCGTCAGTCGAGCTGCAGTCATTCTTATTTTTCTTCCGGTTTGAATTTGAGGGCAACGCCATTGATGCAATAGCGCAGGCCGGTGGGCTTGGGCCCATCGGGGAACACATGCCCGAGATGGGAGTTGCAATCGGCACAATGAACTTCTGTGCGGGTCATGAAAAACTTGCGGTCGGTTGTTGTGTCCACGGCGTCGGGCGCGGCGGGGGCGTAAAAACTCGGACAACCGGTACCCGATTCAAACTTTGTGTCAGAGGCAAAGACTTGCTTACCACAGCCCACGCAGGTGAACATGCCCTTGCGCTTTTCGCCGTTGAGGGGGCTGGTAAAAGCCCGTTCGGTTCCGTGCTCGCGCGCCACGTGAAAAGCCTCTGGCGACAGCTCCTTGCGCCATTCGGTTTCTGACTTCGTGATCTTGGTCATCAGATTTCTCCTTACGCCACTGCATATGGCCAATTTGCCACTGTTTTCCAAGCAAACACACGCGAAATTTACCAAGGGTTAACCATGAGGGCAAAACCACAGTGCGCGAGCCGTCAATTCCGGGCTGCTTAACAGGATTTGAATGACTTCAACGGCTATTTAGAAGTGTTAGTGGGAGTTTCGGAGTTACATGACGGGGAGCGTCACAACGCAGGACACAAGCTCAAGGGCCCATGTGCCTTTGAACCGGGCTGAAAAGCCCGGACGTGTGTCGGCTGACTCGTTCCGTAAGCTCACATCGCTGCTGAAAAAGCCGGGCATTGCTCCAGCCCCAATTCCTGCACTCATTCCCACCTTTGCGCCGATCGCAGCGCCAGACGTCGAAGCAACGCCGGTTGCCGCAGAGGTACGAGAACCGATCGTCGAGGCCATTGCGCCCTTAGAAATTCGAGAGATCGAAGCGCCTGAGGAGATCATGGCGCTCCCAGAAGCGCTGCCTGAGATTCCGGCGGAAATGCTGGCGGAGCCTGCTCTCGAACCAGTGCCAGAGCCTCAGCCTGTCCCGCCGCCACCAGCGTCTGAAGTTCGCGCCACTGTTGAACCAATCGCCGAAAAGCCGACTCCGACCCTCCGCAAGAAAGCTGTGATTGAGCCTCCGGCACCGCCGCGCCCGCGTCCGCGTGTTGAGGAGATGCCACGGCCCCGCGCTGAAACACCAGGCCCTGTCCAAACGCCTGAACAAGACGCTGAAGCCTCTGAACTGGCGCGCTCGCTCCTTGATATGATGGCCAAAGGCGCAGCCGCGGGTCAACCGCAGGAACGTGCCTTGGCTGCAGACACGCTGCTCCGCATGATGCCGACGCTGCCTTTGAAATCGCGCCTGATGCTGGCCAATAGGCTGTGCCTCATGGAACAGCCGCATCATCTTCTCGTGGCAAAGCTCATTACCGATCCCGAAATTTCCGTCGCCGGTCCCTTGCTCGAAGACTGCGCGCATTTGACCGATGAAGACTTGCTGCGCGTTCTGGCCGAGCAGGACCCAGCCAAGCGCCGCATGATGGCACGCCGCCGCAAAATTTCGAGGCCGGTCACCACGGCTTTGATTGAAACTGATGATGCATCGGTCTTGCTCACCATCGCCAGAAATGCCGGCGCGGAAATCACGGCGGAAGGTTTCGCCATGATGGAACGCGCCGCACGCATCCGCGGTGAGTTGCTCGCACCGATGTGTATTCGCGCCGACTTGCCCGTGCATTTTGCTTTCAGCCTGTTCTGGGTGGCCCCGCCTGAGCTTCGTCGCTATCTGCTCACGCGCTTCCTCACGGATTCAGAAACCCTGACCAAGATTCTGAAAATCGCGCGTGGCACACATGGCGAAAATGCCGACGAGAAAATTCAAGCCGATCCACAAGCGGTGAAGCTTGCTCTGGCGCAGGCCGCCGGTGGCGACATAGCGCTCGCAGCGCTGCCGTTGGCTGAGATGTCTGGCCTTGCCCCTGAAACCATCACGCGCATTCTCGGTGATCGTCTGGGCGAACCTTTGATGGCGCTTCTCAAAACACTGAGCTTTCCGCGCAGCCAGATTCCAGATCAGGTCGAAGCACTCAAGGGCACCATCATCGATCCGACGCGGTCCTCTGAAGATCTGCAATCGATGTTTGACTCGCTGTCCTTCAACAAGGCGCGAATCCTGTTGACCTATTGGGATTGGTCGAGCCTCGGAACCGGGCCTTACGCGCTGACGCAATAGTTTGCGCAATTGGACTCTATGGTTGCAATTTCCCGCATCATTCATCTCATTCACCGCAATCTGGTTGCACTGGTAAATAATTGATTAAAATTTGTGGCTTTGCCCAGTCTGACTCTTGCGCCGCAGACTCCACCGATTCATACAAGACCAAGGTCAGTGGGGACGCTGATTCGGGCTAGAGGCGACAGTGATTACGACGGCGAATGATGGGATCTTCCGGGCTCAGCTCGTGATTCCCGAACAACATATGCTCTATGACTATTGGCTATCACGCCATGGGAGTGAGGGTCTGCCATCGCGGGCTGACATCAACCCCTGTCATATCGGCAAACTACTTCCCGGCATCAGCCTGATTGATGTCGCAGCGGAGCTGCCGCAAAGCCGTGTCAGGCTGGCCGGCACCAGGCTTCGCGAAATCTATGATCGCGAAATTACCGGTCTTCGCATCGAGGATCTAGACTGGGGTGGCAAAAGAAATTATTGGCTCGCCGCCTTCCGCCGCACGGTCGAAGAACGCCAGCCGACGCAAGGCGTGGTGGTCGGCCCGTGCAGCAACAAGGATCATCTCGTGCAATATTGGTTGCGCCTCCCGCTGCGCGATGCCGCAGACAACATCAACATGATCCTGTCCTTTGACTATTTCATCCCGGTCTCAGAGCGCGCCGAGCATTTGCGGATGGCTGTGGGGTAAGTAGATATTGATCTTCTGACCTATCGAGCGATTCGTAGAATGTGAAGCGTTTCTAGCGTTACCCAAACAAGCCGCTCGCTCTGTCGGATTCGATGAAACTGATAGTGAATTTGAAATAGCGCCTTAGGCGCCTAGCTATTCCAAAAAATGTACTCGAAATCTCCGCAAGAGTCCTAGCGCGCGACGCTTCCAAACGATTTTTGCAACATGTGATCGAGTCGACCAGTTGGGTGGCCTTTTCCCCTCCAATTCAATGATTTTGACCTGCTCTAGCGTTTTCTTCCAAGCGGGCTTCGATTTGAGTAATTGGGTTCCTGGGATTTTTGCAAAGCCATCTGCTAAATGTCTCAAATGCGAGGCGTCAATATCAATGGCCATATGCAAACCATTGGTCGACAAAAAATCAGGAACTTGAAAAGCCATCGGGTCTCGGACATGGTTACGTCGCACGTGCCATGCGAGCATGTCCGCAGCTTGTAAGGGCTTAACGAGTTTGTCATCGCGGAAAATCGGATCGACTGACAAAATATCGCGAACAGCCTTTGGCTGATTGTCGCGGATCAAACGGTAGAAAAATTTAGCCTCTTCGCCTAAGCCTTCTTGATCATCGAAAATGAATTCAATAGGTACTTTGGGCAGTCCAGATTCGAGCGTTGAATAAGCCAAGTGGATCATTATTGCTTGGAAGCAAAACGAATATGGGCGGCTGAATCCAAATGGCGCGACAGGGACAACAATTTCTTCGAACTCTTTGCGGCTCACTGAACTATGGATGGACGCGGGCTTGAAGTGACGAATCACGCGATATAGGCCTTGGAGTTTTTTATCCCTCGCATCGGCAGTCCACCCTTGAAATTGGCCCCGTAGACTGTTGGCATCCCGCATCTTTAGATAATCAATTGATGGAGACCCACGCAGCTCTTCATCCCACGCATCTGAAAAAAGCGCCCACTTGTCTGCACGATTGACATACCCTGCTAGAAATAGACGCTGGTCTCCCTCATCACTGGTTGAATCATCAACGTATGCCTGAATTGCCACCAAAGGTTTCTCCGCCCGACTTTAACTCTCGTGGTCGCTAGGCTGCTCCTAAATCCGAGCGTCGACTCGTGACAACGGAGGTTGCCCGCTGATACTAAAAGACTCCATCTAGCAACAGAAGTCTAGAATGTGGGTCCGCAAAGTCAGATACGGGATATTGATTCCTATAATAGGAACTGCTAGGCATGAATGTCCGAGGAGCCGTTCATGCCATCACGCCCAACCAAATCACCCGAAGCCCAACCATCCCAGCCCACCAGTGAAAGCCCGCTCACCCGCTTGTTTCAGCGCAAGGGCGATGCCGGGAAAACCTTGATTGATGCCCAGCAATTTGCCGCTGGAGAAAAACTGCGTCAGGATTTTGAGCGCGCCCATTTGGCTCAGCGCGTGACCGCCAGCTATTCGGAATCATCGGGCTCGGGCGGGCGGCACTGGCAGATGAGCGACAATGGCATTGAGCGCTTGAACGATAACGCGATTGCCGCCCGCCAGCGTTTGCACAATGCCTTTGAGGCCGTGGGGCCGGAGCTTTCGGGGATTCTATATCAGGTCTGTTGCGTCGCCGCGGGCTTTGAACAGGCCGAGCGCCTGCTCAACCTGCCCCAACGTAGCGGCAAGGCGATTCTGGCTTTGGCGCTGACGAGGCTGGCGCGCCATTATGGCCTGATCAAACAGCACAGGCCGCGCCGCAAGGATGTGATTGCCCATTGGGCGCTTGATGATTATCGCCCGGCTATCAGCGAGCGAGGGCCTGGGCCGCATCAGCCTTGATCCGCAGCACCATCGAGGCCAACCCATTGGAGCGCTGCTGTGTGAGATTATCTTTGAGGCCAAGCTGGGCAAAAGCCCCTTGCGCGTCAAAATTTACAATCTCTTTTAATGTGAGCGGCGCAAAAAGTTTGAACACCACGGCAATGAGGCCTTTGACGATGAGCGCATCGGAATCGCCCTGTAGCACCAAGTGGCCATCGGCGGTGGCTTGCGAATAAATCCACACCTGCGAGGCGCAGCCAGAAACCTTGGTCGCAGCACCCTTCAATCCGTCAGCCATGGGCGGCAGCGCGCGGCCAAGCTCAATCACATAGCGATAGCGTTCTTCCCAGTCGCCCAGCAATTCAAAATCGGAAATAAGCTCTTCCAGTCCTTCAGTCATGGCCCCTGTTAGGCCATCGGGCAGCACGCTGAAAAGAGATTTGTGAGATCAGCCCTTTTTGGGGTCTTTGGCCGGTGGCAAGGTGCCATGCATGTCGTTGATCAAATCCTCGATCCTGAGATCGGAATTATCAGCCACATTGACATGGGTCTTCTTGCGCAGGGCAGGCGGAAGCGTCGGGACAGGCACAGGCTCAGACTTCGGCGCGGCTTCCGCCACCATCTGTGTGGTTTCACCTTCAGGCGGTGTGGCCACACCAGACTCATTAGCCCACTGGTAAATCAGCTTGGCCGAATATTTGGCCTTGCCCTGCAAGGTCGTCGCAAAATATTGAGCTGTGGAACAAACCTGCGGTTGGCGGGCGCAGAAGCCCTTGGCATCGCTCACCGTGGCACCCACGGCCGAAACATAGGCAATGCCCGCACCCAATGAGGACTGCGTGGCCATTTGCGGTTGACCCACACTATCTAGCGGTGGCGAAGGCATTGCTGCAATCAACCCACCAAAAAACAACGCTTTGCGAATTAGTCCCATAATTCCACCTGTTCATCCGCCACAAAATCTAGCGCAAACATCTTGCGAGCCGATGAAACTCGCGCCGGAATTTGAATCAAATTCGAAGGTGATTCTTGAGGCCCCGTTAACCATGATCTTTGGGTCACGGCATGGCCGCAGGATGATTACGCGCCCAGCAGCCCAGAGGAAAGGCGCTGTTAACCAAAGAAAGGCAGATTGGAAAAAGGTAAGTTGAGTTGGTGGGACTGATGCGCGACGTGTTGGATGAAGAAGAGGGCGGCTTGCAGCCATTATCCGCCTTGCTGCTGGTAACAGCGGTCATCCTGGGCGGCATGATCAGCTATAATGCCATGTTCTGCCAGCGCGTTGAAACCACCCAGCATGTCTTGGCCAATGTGTCGGGCGTTGGCGCCACCCGTGTCGATGTCAGCCTTCCCGTTGATGCCACCAACGCCGTTGTGATCAAGTATGATCCGGTGGTCGAAGATGTGCAGCGCGCACTTCTGGTCAGCGGAGTCTATCGCGGCCTTGTCGATGGTGTGAATGGCCAGCGCACCAAGATTGCCATTCAACAATATCAGCAAGCCAACGGATTGCCTGTCACCGGTGATGTGAGCAAAGACTTGGCCACCCATATTCAATATACCAACAAGCTGAAAGCGGCCTCGGAATTTACCGGTTCAGTTGATCCGGCAACTGAGGCGAACCCTATCGAGCCCACCGTAAAACAAAAGCCAGCTTTGCAAATTTCAGATGAAACGGGAAAATCTGAACTGCCGGACGCAGCAATCAAGAAATCCGTCTCGCTAGCCCCCGCGATCAACGCCAAGGTCTTGCGCATCAAGCGTGTGCAGATTGCGCTGTCATCAATGGGCTACAAGGCGGGCAAGGTGTCGGGCTCAATCAATGAGGACACCAAGGCCGCAATCCTCCAGTTTGAAATGGACAATGGCCTGGCCATGGATGGCGTGGTCGAAGCCAATCTGCTGCAGGCTTTGCAGATCACCGCCAGCAACTGACATGCGCCTCAAATCCGCAATCTGGGTCTCGGCTCTGTTGCGGCGCTGCCAGGTCGAAGGCAAGTTCGGCATGTTGTTGCGCAAAGGCGCTGAAGAAGCAGGTGCCGTCTATGTGGTGATCAACCATCTCGATGGCAGTTATGATCTCCTGGGCCCGCCGCCTGGCACTAGCCATGATGATGACGGCAATCGCCTGTTCGAGAAAATATTTAAAAGCCCCATGCGTTGGGCCGACGTCAGCGAGAAAATCAACAAAGAAGCGGGCTTTGATAGTGATATATGGGCTGTCGAAATAGAAGATCGTAACGGACTAGCCGGTCTTAGCTGATTGTTAACCATAGGCCGCTTTATTTGCACCATGCAACATGAGGCAAACATGGCAACGGTTATCGCGTTTCCGAGACAAGAGGGCAAAGCCCGCGAGCGAGTGGAAGGCCAAGGGCCTGCCACCATCATCATGTTTACCGGCGTTCGGGTGGAACGACTGGACGATGAAAGCTTGGCCACGAGATCATCGACGCGCCGCAGGATTTCAAATTCATCGCAAGCCACCGCCGAAGAACTTGAAGACTAACCAGCGCTTAGACCACATTTGGTTTTCTTGACGAGATCAGCCACAGCGGGCCTGAGCAGAACGTCAGACACCGGAACCCAGATCACGGCCAGACCTTTCTGCCCCGACACTTCGGCATGCCAACCCAAATTGTCGCCCACCAAAGCATCTTCCGCATCGCCCTTGCCAAACAGCTGTTCGCTCAAGCTTTTGGAGCGGCTGAAATCCACAGTGAATTGGTGCGCCCCAGATTGGGCATCGGTCAACGCGTAAACCTGTTGCCCGGCACTGTCGTAAACCGTTAGCGTCCAATAGGTTGATGGCAGATCAGCATTCAGGAAAAGCTTGCCAGCGGCCAAATTAAGTCGGCACAACCCCACCACGTCCGCAGGTGAGGCGCCCTGCACCAGTGTACCCTGAACCGCAGGATCCAACACCGCAAAGCTGTTGTCGTCTTGCCCCTGCATCATCAGCGACAGCCGCTTCTCGAAAGCCACAGTAGGCACAAACAACACATATGAAATATGAACTGCGATAGCGATAAACGCAGCTGTGATGATCCAGAAAACCCGTCCCAAATCAGCACCCCAACTTCTTGATGCCGGGCAGGTGAACCGGATCAGTGGCATCGTCCACCACGATCTTGACAACATAGTTGCCGCTGTCTGGAACCTTCAACCAATTGCCGCCTTGCGGCACGCGCGAAAGATTGACATCGAGCACATTGTCTTGGCGCACCTGTGCTGCACCCGCCACCAGAACATCAGCGGCGGGCGTTGCCATGTTGCTCAATGTCGACATGGACCACCAGCGTGAATTTATTGCGGGACCAGAGAACGCATAATCACATTCGGCCCGGAAGCGATTGCCTTCATCATCAGTGGAGCGGGTGTAAAGTTGAACAGTTTTGGGTGGCGGCAAAGCGCCATCATCAAGAAAGCGCTGCGTGGCATAAACTTGCCAGAATGATTGCGTCTCCGGCTGCCATGACAGCCAGCCCGGACTTCCAGCCACAGAATAAAACCCTGCAACATTCATCTGGTGAATGGCGGTGAGAAGTCCGATCACGGCGCCAAAAATTACAAGGGCCGTGGCAAATGTCAGTTTACGCATGGCGTGGCACCAACAAGGTTGTAGACGCCAAACGTAACTCTGAAGTTGTGCACTGCCACCATCATTGTACTAATTGCCAAAGAGCAAATGGCTCTTGCCACTTTTCGGTTTGTTTGTGCCAAACAGCAAATCAAAGAACGATCGACGCTCGGGCTTTGCCACAGCTGCCTTCTTGGCGGCCTTTGCTTGCGCCAAAGCCAAAGCGGTTGGATCTTGCGTTGGAGTCTGGAAAAGATCTGCCATGCCATTCAGAACATCGCGCGCCCCCGCATCGACAGGATCGACATCAGGCTGCGAGTCGTCAACCGACACAGGCACTTCGGCCGCTGCCAGTGCGGGATCAGGAGGCGGAGCATTGGCCACTGTGTAACTGTCATCCATCGGAACGCCGGGCAGGCCCTCAGGCTTCAATCCAGTTTCTGCCACATCCATAATGCGCTTCCAGGCGGGGGCCGCGACCATGCCGCCTGTCACCTTGTTCATCGGAGTTGAATCATCATTGCCAACCCAGACCCCGGTCACAAAATGGGCGGTGAATCCCATGAACCAGGCATCCTTGAAGTTTGCATTGGTGCCAGTCTTCCCGGCCACCGGCGCATAAGGCAAATAGGCCGCGCGGCCGGTACCCTGCTTCACCACATCACGCATCATGGAGTTGAGTTCGGCCACTTTTTCATAAGGGTCGACTTGTGGCGCCTCTTCTGCATTGGCGGCGTGGCTGTAGAGCAGATCGCCATTGGGCTTGCGGATTTCGAGAACCGCATAGGGCTTGGTCAGCTTGCCGCCCTGGGCAAAAGTGGCATAGCCTGTGGAAAGGTCCATCAACGTGAGCGAACTGGTGCCAATGGCCATGGTGGGATAAGGATCAATTAGTCCGGTGATGCCCACCCGGTGCGCCGTGGCTTCCACCGTCTTGCGGCCCACATCCACCATCAGCCGCACGGCGACGGTGTTGATGGAATGGGTCAGTGCCAGCCACAGCGGCACACTTCCAAAAGATTCGCCATTGTAGTTGTGCACACACCAGGTTCCCACGCAAACCTGTGCATCCTGCACAACCGTATTGCGGTTATAGCCATGTTCAAGCGCTGTCAGATAGACGAAGGGCTTGAATGCCGAGCCTGTCTGCCGCTTTGATTGCGTGGCGCGATTGAATTGGCTGTCTTCATAGTCGCGCCCGCCAATAATGGCTTTGACCGCACCATCAGGCGTCATGGTGAGGGATGACCCCTGGCTGAAATTGAGGTCGGGCCCTCGGGTGTCGATCACATCGTTCATGATGGCTTGGCTAGCAGCCTCAAGTTTCGAATCAATGGTGGTTTTGACTTCCAACACATAGTCACTCTTCAGGCCCTGCCTGTCCATCACGTCAAGCGTGTCTTGATAGGCCCAGTCGAGAAACCAGTTGGGGCTGGCAATGGTTGATTGCTGCACGATTTCGGCCGGATGGCGTTTAGCTTCCAGCAGATCGCCTTGGTTGATCATGCCCGAGGCCAGCATGCGATAGAGGACAACGTTGGAGCGTGCTTTGGAAGCTTCGGGATTAGCGTGCGGCGCGTATTGTGTCGGGGCCTTGAACAAGCCGGCCAGAACCGCAGCTTCCGGCAAGCCGATATCACGCACGCTTTTTCCAAAATAAAATTGTGAGGCCGCCTCAACACCATAATTGCCGCCACCCAGATAGCTGCGATCAAGATAAAGCTTGAGGATTTCTTCCTTGGAAAGTCGGGCTTCAATCCAGAGGGCCAAGAAGGCTTCATTCACTTTGCGGCGGATGGTGCGCTCGGGAGAAAGAAACAGGTTCTTCGCAACCTGCTGGGTGATTGATGAACCGCCTTGCTTGACACCACTGGCCTTGGCGTTGCGCACAATGGCGCGCAGCGTGCCGATGAGGTCGACACCGAAATGGTCATAAAAACGCGCGTCTTCTGTGGCCAGAACTGCCTTGGTGAGGATGGGCGGAATTTCGTCAAACGGAATGGCATCATCCTGGCGGATGCCGCGCCGCCCGATCACATTGCCGGTGCTGTCAGTGAAGGTGATGGCATAGGCGCGCCCTCTGTTCCAGATATCGCCCGTGCCGGAAAATGGTGGCAGGGCATAGGCCAGCAATGCAAAGGAAATGGCAACCCCGAAGGTGAAAAAGTCATCAATGAGGTCAATGAGGATTCGGGTTGGGCCGGAAAGGCGAAACCAGCGATGCAAAAAAGCCGAATAGGCTGAAGACCATCGCCGAATGGCTCGCCAACCATCATAGACGGAGGATGACACAAAGGCATCCGCAGTCCAGATGGCGCGATAAAACGCGTTGCGAGTCGGCAGTTTTTTCACAAATTCAAATCCCGGCCATCCGATTAGGCCCAAAGCCCTGATGCTGGCAAGATTAGCCCGAAATTTGGTGAAATCATGAAAATTCTCCAAGTTCTTGGCAAATGCCATCGCGCTGGTCTAAGCCCAAACCCATGGCCGACGAAAAACCGTTTTGGAAATCGAAATCCCTGGGCGAAATGACCAAAGCCGAATGGGAAAGCCTGTGTGATGGCTGCGGCCGCTGTTGCCTCAACAAGCTTGAAGACGAAGACACCGGGAAATTCCTTTATACCCGTGCCGCCTGCAAGTTGCTCGACATCGGCACCTGCCAATGCACCGATTATCCCAACCGGGCCAAGCGAGTTCCAGACTGCGTCACGCTCACCCCCCAAAACGTGCCCGAATTGGGCTGGCTGCCCGAATCCTGCGCCTATCGCCGACTTGACGAAGGCCGTGGGTTAGCCTGGTGGCATCCGCTGGTCTCAGGCACCACTGACACTGTGCGCGAAGCCGGCATTTCGGTTGAAAACGAGGCCTATACGGAAGAGGGCATCACCGTTGATGAACTCGTTCACCACATCTGGAAACTGCCCAAGGCCAAGCGCAAGACGGGTTAAGTTCCCGAGATCATCTCTGCCTCCACCAGATAACGCTGCTTGCCATGTGTGATGGCCTCAAATGGATAGCAGGTCGAAAGCACCAGGTGAAAACCCGCAGCGTGGCGATCAATGCCCGACTGATCGGCATCGGCCACGCGCATATTTGTCACGCGGTATGAAAATGACAGACCGTCATCGCGCATCACCGAAATCACGTCGCCGATTTTTACATCCTTGAGAAATGCAAAATGTGTATCGCGGTGTGCTGCAATGACAGACGTTCCGGGCTCGCCAATGCGCGCTGTTTCATCAAGCAGCGCCGGGCCAAAGGCCAGGGCCTCACCCGAGGCACCTTTTAGAACAATCGACTCAGCGCCGATACGATCAATCTTGAGCCGCGCCACGGGCCGCGTATCAGCCCAGCTCCACGCCTTCACCGGATGCCCAGTCACCAGTGTCTGTGTGAAGGCCCTTTCGAGAAGCACCTGCGCCAGTTGCGCCTTGGCATAGATATAGGCCGACTGGCCGAACATCATGAGGGAAGCAGCGATCAGCAATACACCGAAAATCCGCCTCCAATTATTCCCTCCCCGCAGTGCGGGGAGGGTGCCGTCGGGACGACGGGGGTGGGGTGGCGAGAAGAGGGTAATGAGACTCCACTCCCCACCCGTCCGCTTCGCGTCCACCCTCCCCGCGTTGCGGGGAGGGACAGTAATGAGATTGCTCATGCTGCAATCTCACGCTTGCTCAAGATCGCCATCCCGAGAAAACCGAGGATCAGTCCAAAGAGTGCCAGCAGCTGCCCATCAGTTGCCGTCTGCGGCAGAGCCACTTGCTGAACGTCAGCCGCTTGCTTGGGAGCTTCAGCCTTGGCCAGTTGCAGGAAGTCGGCACTGGCCTTCTGTTCAACATGCGGCGCATTTTCGGGGGCCACATCACCAAACACACTCTCCCACACCCAGCCAGCAGGCAGGTTCAATGGGACATCCGCACGGGTGAGTTGATAACCGGGAGGACGCTTGGGTGATTTGTCCACAGCCACCAGTGAAGTCTGCGACGACACCAGCTGATGGTCGAGTGCGACCTGCAGCACAGCCTTATCGGCAGCAGCCTGGTCAAGGCGGCCCAAGGTGGCATCGACTTCATATTCGGCAATCTTGCGGCGCGCCCAAAGCTTGGAAATGCCAGTACCTTGAGCCGCACTGGCCAAAGGCAGTTTCACTTCCCAAGGTTGGTCGCCAATCATGCCGGTGATTTTAACAACACCAGACAGAGAGGCCGAGTCAGCCATCAGCATCACCGGTTCGCCCTGATAAAGATCAGGCAGGTTTTCCGGCGTGATCTTGGCAGTTGAGCCAAAAATCTGTGCCTTCAAATCCGTGATGACCGGATTGCCGATCTTGCCAAAGAGTTCCGTCATGCGGGTGTTGAGTTGGGATGGATCACCAATCTGCGTGAAGGTGCCGCGGCCAAGTTCAGAGGCGCGCGTCATGAGATAGGTGTTGGGTGCAGACCCAATGCCCACCATGAACAGACGCGTGCGGCCACGTCCGGCGGCAATGGCGTTGAACAGGTCTTGCTCATTGCCAATCTCGCCATCGGTGATGAACAGAACCTGGCGCAAATGGCTCTTGTCATCAGGTGTTGGATCTTCAAGTGCGGCCTTCATCGGCGGCACCATTTCAGTTCCGCCATTGGCCTTGAGGCCGTTCACAAAATCCTTGGCCTTGGTCAAATTGCCTTCGGAAAAATCGACACTTGTTCCAAAGAGATTGGTCATCGTGTCGTCAAAGCGAATGACGTTGAAACGATCGCCGTTCTTGAGTTGGGCCAAACCATAAAGCAGGCTCTCTTTGGCTTGCGGCATGGATGTGCCTTCCATCGAGCCTGAATTATCGATCACAAACGTAATGTCGCGGGGAGCGGAAGGGCCTTTGGGCGCAATCGAAGACGGCGTTACAAAGCCCAGCATATAGTCATGGCCTTTGAGGGTTTCCTTGAACAAGCCAGCCTGGGGTGCAGTTCCAGCCGCCGTCCAGGTCAGTTCAAAATCCTTGTCAGCTGGAACAATCTCAGAGAGCGAGATTACCTTGGAATTGGCATCCTTATCGGTGATGTCAACCTTGTGGAATGAGCTTTTAACATCGCCCAAGGCAAAGCCGGCATTGAGATTGACGGTGATGGAGACGGGATTGGAAACGCCGTCAACCGCTGGATTGAGAACCGGAGTCTCTGGCGCCGCTGTGCTGGATTGCGCCAGACCATTATTGCCAAAATCTACGGTCTGCACGACCGGCGCTGCATTATAGCGCGGGGCTACAACAAGCGGCAGGCGCAGCGAATAGGTGCCGCTGCTTTGATGTACGGTTTCCTGATATTCGATTTGCACCAATACTTTTTCATGCGGGCCGATATTGGCCACCGAATTGGTGAACATGTTTGGGCGGTCCTGTTCGAGGAGTGCTGCCGCCTGGCCATCAGTCTTGGCGCGCTCGTAGATCGCCTTGGCTTCCTGTTTTTCTTTGACTTCGCCGACGATGACGCGCGTACCCGAAACGATCTTCAGCGTATCAACGGCGGAATTATCAGGAAGCGGGAAGACATAAACGCCTTCCACCCAGCCATCGGAAGGATTGTAGAATTGTTGTGTGACCACAGTGCGGGCGGTGGGGCCAGAAACCGTGGTGGTATAATCGGTGGCCACTTTCGGAGCCTCGACATATTTGCCCGGTTCAGATGATTTCAAAAGCAGGTTGCCTGATTGCATGTCGTTGGGTGTGACAAAGGCAAAAGCCACCTTGGTCAGGAACAGAATCTGCAAGATCAGGCTGAGCACAGCTACAAGACTGAGTCTGCGCTGCGATTTTATGGCGTTCAATTTATCCTCCATGACGTTAAGCCCCATGAGCTTCATAGGGCCAATGCGCCGCGCGCCGCCAAGGTGAAGAACTTCAATCTTTGTCAGGCTTCCACCGCGCGTGTGTTGCTTGGTGGGGCGCGTTGTGGAAATGTGCGGTTTTGTACGGGACGCCCTCACATGACCGAAGATGACCTCTCCGAAGCCGAGACTGGCCGAATCGCCCAAGCCATTAAGGAAGAACTGGCAAGGCGCCGATTGACCAGGCAGCATCTGGCCGACAAAGCCAAGATCAGCCTTTCAACAATCGAGAAGGCACTCGCGGGCCAGCGGCCTTTCACTTTGGCCACCGTGGTCAGGCTTGAGGAAGCCCTGCAACTGCCGCTGCGACGACCGAAAAAGCCTGAGAGCAATGGCGAAGCGGCGTTGGCCCCTGAATCCCTTGGTTCATACTCGCGCCCCGCCGTGTCCTGGCTCGAAGGCGATTATCTCACTTTGCGCACATCCTTTTCTGATCCCTCATTGATCTATGCCTATCTGATCGAAATCAAATGGGACAAGGCGCTCTCGCATCTGGCCTTTCGCGAGTCAGAACGCGTTGATGCACAGTTCAAGCAGGATGGTGCTGTCTCGGTCCCGCATCAGTCGGGTTATATCTATCTCGTCACCAACAAGCAGGGCCAATATCGCATGATGGTTTTGACGCGGCCGATGATTTCGGGGGAGATGTATGGGCTTTTGACCACGCTGCAATCGGGGAGGGCCACGCAGCTCACGCCAGTGTCAACGGCCGTTGTTCTGATTCCGGTAAAGACTTTTGGCGACGATATAGCCTTTGGCAAAATTGAAAAATCGTCGCCCTTGTTCGAGCGCTATCACGCCGTGCTCAGGCGCGCCATTGAAGAGCCGTTTGTCTTGTTGGTCAAATGAGAACTCTGCACTTGACTGCTGCTCATGTGGTGAAGGTTCAAAGAATTGAGCCCGATGAAGGCCCACGCGCGGGCGTCGTCGAGATGGATGATGAAGATTATGATCTTCGCTGCGACGAAGTGCTGAAGGAATTTGCGGATGGCACGTTGCGGGTTTTCGCCTATGGCTCCCTGCTGTGGAAGCCCGAATTTGAATTTGTAAAACAGGAACACGCCACGCTGAATGGGTGGCACCGCTCATTTTGTTTGAAGATTGAACGGTGGCGGGGCACGCGGGCACAGCCTGGCCTGATGATGGCGCTGGATCGTGGCGGAAGTTGCAAAGGCATCGTTTTTGAATTGCCTGATGAAAATCGCCGCGAGCAGCTTGGCAAACTTCTGATGCGCGAAATGTCGAGCAAGCCTTCAGAAAATATGCCGCGTGTTTTGCGGGTCGCTGGCGGCTCAAAAAATTATAAGGCTCTGACATTCACCTGCAACCCGAAAGGCAATCGCTATGCTGGCAAATTGCCATTGTCAGCTGTGGCCGCAACCTTGGCCCGCGCTGCAGGTCATTGGGGGTCAGGTGCCGAATATCTTTTCAACACGGTCAGCCATTTGGAACAGCTTGGCATTCGCGATCGCAATTTATGGGAATTGCAGAAACTGGTGGCAGCCGAGATTGAGGCTCTTTGAGCCTCAGCCTTCTTCGCCTTCACGTGGGAGACTGCCTTGATCTCTTGAATGATCAAAGGGCTTGCGCACCAGATCGATCGCCGCCAAAAATTCAGGCGACAAATCCTTGCCGCCCTCTGCAACATATTGGAGCAAGTGTCGGCGCATCCGCGGTTCCCAGAAATTATTGATGTGGGTAGCGATTTCCTTGCGGCCTTCCTCAGGCCCATAATTTTTGAAAAATCCGCTGATCTGGTTGGCCATGCGGACCATGTCACGCGATTCCATTATCTTCTCCGTCAAAATCCATAACGCCCAAATTCGATACGCTGGCCAACCTCAGGCCCGCCTGCCGCGCCAGCTTCAAGGCCAGCGCCGTAGGGGCCGAGACCGTGGCCAGACCTGAAATTCCAACCATGGCGCATTTCTGCACCAGTTCAAACGAACAGCGCGACGACATCAAAACGAATCCCCGGTCGGGGTTGATGGGTTGCCGCGCCATGGCGCCGATGAGTTTATCGAGCGCATTGTGGCGGCCAACGTCTTCACGCGCCAGGATGATTTCTCCGTCAGCCGAACACCAGGCGGCACCATGCATTGTCTTGTTCACCGCATTCATCGGTTGATGCTGGTGCAGGGCCGCATATGCAGCCGCGATGGCCTTGACCGTCATCACAGTCGGCTTGAGGCGATGCCTGGGCATGCGGATGGCATCATCCATTTCGGCAATGCCGCATAAGCCGCAACCGACACGGCCTTCAAGGCTGCGCGGGACCATCCGTTCACGGAGCAAATTTGTCTCGTCCAGCGCAACGTCAACCGTAAAACCGTCGCCAGACGTGAGCGCCAGAACATTCTTGATATGTGAGGCATGGGCAACCAGCCCCTCGGTCAGAAAGAACCCCGTGCCAAAATCAGCAAGATCAGCCGGTGTCCCCATCATCACGGCATAAGATTGCGAATTGGCCAGAATGGCCAGCGGCACTTCTTCAGGAAGCGCCCAAGTGGTGGCGATGCCGTTGAGCATGCCTGTTGCGTTTAGCGAATTGGTTTCATCCCTCCCCGCCTGCGGGGAGGGTCCGCCCAGAGGGCGGGGGTGGGGGACTTGTCCCGAGGCTCCCCCTCCGGCGCTGCGCGCCACCTCCCCCGTGAAGGGGGAGGATGAAGAGCGTTGTGGTTTCACTCCGCCGCAACCCGCTTGTTGTCGTGCTCGCGGATTTCCCAATCCTTCTGCCAGTCGG
Organism: Hyphomicrobiales bacterium; assembly: GCA_038231475.1. Taxonomy (GTDB): domain Bacteria; phylum Pseudomonadota; class Alphaproteobacteria; order Rhizobiales; family Aestuariivirgaceae; genus Aestuariivirga. The sequence continues at coordinate 95,547 of JBBRLH010000001.1, forward strand.
AAGGCTGGTTCGACGGGTTCACCTGAACCGCTGTCACCTTGTACTCAGGGCAATTGGTCGCCCAGTCGGAATATTCCGTAGTGATGACGTTGGCCCCCGACACCGGATGATGGAAGGTTGTGTAAACCACGCCGGGCGGCACGCGCTCGGTCAATTCCGCGCGCAGTGTAGTCCCCCCAATGCGACTGGTGATCGACACCATCGAGCCTTGGCGAATGCCGCGCATCTCGGCATCAGAGGGGTGGATTTCGAGCACGTCTTCGGCATGCCATTGGGAATTTTCGGTGCGCCGTGTTTGTGCTCCCACATTATACTGCGAGAGAATGCGGCCGGTGGTGAGGATCAAGGGGAAGTCGCGGTTGGTGCGCTCAGGCGTGGCCACAAATTCCGTCAGCATGAAGCGGCCTTGGCCACGAACGAACTTGCCCACATGCATGGTGGGCGTTCCATCCGGTGCATTGGCGTTGCACGGCCACTGCACGGAACCCTTCTCATCAAGCAGCGCAAACGAGACACCAGCAAAGGTCGGCGTCAGCCGCGCGATCTCATCCATGATTTGCGAAGCATCATCATAGCGCATGTCGTAGCCCATGGCCTGGGCGAGTTCGCAAACCACTTGCCATTCCTGCTTGCCCTGCATCGCAGCCTTCACCGGACGCACGCGGTTGATGCGGCGCTCGGCATTGGTAAACGTGCCATCCTTTTCAAGGAAGCTCGTGCCGGGCAGGAACACATGGGCAAAGGCCGCCGTTTCATTGAGGAACAGGTCCTGCACGATGAGGCACTCAAGGCTTTCGAGCGCATGGGTCACGTGGTTGGTATTGGGATCAGACTGGGCAATGTCTTCGCCCTGAATGAACATGCCGCGGAAGCTGCCGTCAATCGCTGCGTTGAACATGTTGGGAATGCGAAGCCCCGGCTCATTGTCAATTTCAGTGTGCCAGATTTCTTCAAACATCTGGCGCACGGCATTGTCCGAGACGTGGCGATAGCCCGGCAATTCATGCGGGAACGAGCCCATGTCGCATGAGCCTTGCACATTGTTCTGGCCACGCAGCGGGTTCACGCCGACACCTTCGCGCCCGATATTTCCAGTGAGCATCGCAAGATTGGCCATGCCCATCACCATGGTGGAACCCTGGCTGTGCTCAGTCACACCAAGCCCATAATAGATCGCACCATTGCCGCCGGTGGCAAAAAGCCTGGCGGCCGCGCGCATTTCAGCGGCGGGAACCGCGGTGATGCTCTCCATCGCTTCGGGCGATTGGCTGGGGTCTTTGATGAAGTCCATCCAGCGCGCAAATTCGGTAAGGTCGCAGCGCTCGTCAATGAACTTCTGGTTCTGCAAGCCTTCAGTAATGATGACATGCGCCAGTGCATTGATGACGGCGACATTGGTGCCGGGCAGCAGTTGCAAATGATGCTGGGCCGCAATGTGCGGCGAATTCACTGACTCAGTTTCGCGCGGATCAACCACGATCAGCTTGGCGCCAGCGCGGATACGCTTCTTCATGCGCGATGCAAAAACCGGATGGCCCTGTGACGGGTTGGCGCCTATGACCATGATCACATCGGCCCTGTCGACCGATTTGAAATTCTGTGTGCCAGCCGAGGTGCCGAAAGTTTTCGACAATCCATAGCCGGTGGGCGAATGGCAAACGCGCGCGCATGTATCCGTGTTGTTGTTCTTGAAGGCGGCGCGGATCATCTTCTGCACCACATAGACTTCTTCGTTGGTGCAGCGTGAGGACGTGATGCCACCAATCGACTGGCGACCATATTTCGTCTGGATGTCCATGAGGCCCTTGGCGGCATAGGTAATCGCCTCTTCCCACGACACTTCTTTCCATGGATCTGTGATCTTGGAGCGGATCATCGGCTTGGTGATGCGGTCCTTGTGCGTGGCATAGCCCCAGGCAAAGCGGCCCTTCACACACGAGTGGCCTTCATTGGCGCCGCCATCCTTGTAAGGCACCATGCGAACGACATCATCGCCCTTCATTTCGGCCTTGAAGGAGCAACCAACACCGCAATAGGCGCAGGTGGTCACGACTGAATGTTCGGCCTGGCCCTTGGCGATGACCGATTTCTCGGTCAAGGTTGCGGTCGGGCAGGCTTGCACGCAAGCGCCGCACGACACGCATTCCGAATCCATGAAGCCTTCATCCATGCCCGCAGAAACGTGGCTCGCAAAGCCGCGGCCATCAATGGTCAGCGCAAATGTGCCTTGCACCTCTTCGCAGGCCCGCACGCAGCGCGAACACACGATGCATTTTGCAGGATCAAAAGTGAAATAGGGATTGGACTCGTCCTTGGCCTTGAAGCGGAAATTTTCTTCGCCGCTCTCGCGGGTCTTGGTCGTGTGATTGTCGCCGTTATAGCCATAGCGTACATCGCGCAAACCCACGGCCCCGGCCATGTCCTGCAATTCGCAATCACCATTGGCGGCACAGGTGAGGCAATCCAATGGATGGTCGGAGATATAAAGCTCCATCACGCCGCGCCGCAGATTGGCGAGGCGATCAGATTGCGTCTTGACCTTGATGCCGGCGGCAACGGGCGTGGTGCAGGAGGCAGGTGTGCCCTTGCGGCCATCAATCTCAACGAGACACAGGCGGCATGAGCCAAAGGCCTTCACCGAGTCTGTGGCGCAGAGCTTCGGGATCTTGGTGCCAAGCTCCATCGCCGCGCGCATGATCGACGTGCCTTCCGGCACTGTGATCTCATGGCCGTCAATTTCCAGCGTCACCATTTTCGTGGCTTCGGATATTGGCGTACCGAAATCGGTTTCCTTGATCAGCATGGGAGATACTCCTGAATCTTAAATCCTCCCCCCGAAGCGGGGGAGGTGGCGCGAAGCGCCGGAGGGGCGGTTGGCAGCAGGCCCCCACCCGTCACGCTTTGCGCGACACCCTCCTCGCAGGCGGGGAGGGAGGAAAAAACTAAATTTGGAAATGTAAGTTTCATTCTGCCGCCTGCTGTTTTACGGGCTTGTTGAAATCTTCCGAGAAATGTTTGAGAGCGCTCAACACCGGATTGGGCGTGAGGCCACCCATTGCGCAGAGCGAGCCGTCAATCATCGTCTGGCACAGGTCTTCGAGCAATGTGAGATTGGCGGCGCGGTCTTCGCCGGCCACAATCTTGTCGATCACTTCAACGCCGCGCGTCGAGCCAATGCGGCAAGGCGTGCACTTGCCACAGGATTCAATGGCGCAGAATTCCATCGCAAAGCGGGCCTGCTGGGCCATGTCGACGGTTGTATCAAAAACCACGATGCCGCCGTGGCCGAGCATGGCGCCTGCAGCGGCAAGAACTTCATAGTCCATTTTAAGATCAAGTTGGTCAGCCCCGACATAGGCCCCGAGCGGACCGCCGAGTTGAACGGCGCGGAGAGGCTTGCCCATGTATGGCCCGCCGCCAAACTCTTCGACGAGTTCACGCAAGGTGATGCCGAAGGCTTTCTCGACAATCCCTCCGCGCTCTAGATTGCCGCCCAATTGGAATGGCATCGTGCCGCGTGACCGGCCCATGCCATAATTGGCATAGGCCTTGGCACCCTTGGCCATCACGTAAGGTACGGCACAGAAGGACAGCACGTTGTTGATGATGGTGGGTTTGCCGAACAGGCCTTCAAGGGCAGGGATTGGCGGCTTGGCCCGCACCATGCCGCGTTTGCCTTCGAGCGATTCCAGCATCGCGGTTTCTTCGCCGCAGATATAAGCGCCAGCACCTTTGCGCACTTCAAGATCGAAAGATTTGTCCGTACCCTGAATATTTTGCCCAAGCCACTTCGCATCGGTCGCAATCGCAATCACTTCCTTCAGGGCGGAGATGGCATAGGGATATTCGGAGCGACAATAAATAAAGCCTTTGGTGGCGCCGCCCGCGAGCCCGGCAATGGTCATGCCTTCAATGAGCAGGAAGGGATCGCCTTCCATGATCATGCGGTCGGCAAATGTGCCTGAGTCGCCTTCGTCAGCATTGCAGCAGACATATTTCTGGTCGCCCTTGGCCTCGTTCACGGTTTTCCATTTGATGCCTGTCGGAAAGCCAGCGCCGCCGCGCCCGCGAAGGCCGGAGTCCGCCACTTCTTTGACAATGTCAGCGCCGCTCATCGCCAAGGCCTTCTTCAAACCTTCAAATCCGCCATGGGCCATGTAATCAGAAAGTGAAACCGGATCGGTGATGCCGGCGCGCGAGAAGGTCACGCGTTCCTGATTTTTCAGAAACGGAATGTCTTCGACCAATCCTTGCCCCAGCTCATGTTTGCCACCCTCGTAAAACTTCGCGGCAAACAATCCGCTGACATCGGCAATCTTAACCCCGCCATAGCCAACGCGGCCTTTCGCCGTTTCAACTTCAACGAAGGGTTCAAGCCAGGCCATGCCACGTGATGAGTTACGAATGATCTGTACACTGATTTTTTGCGTTGCGGCTTCCTTCGCAATGGCCGCAGCGACGTCATCAGCGCCAAGCGCGATCGAGAGCATGTCGCGCGGAACAAAAATCTTGATCATCACGCAAGCTCCTTGATCAGCGCTTCAACGGATTTGGGTTTGATCGCCGCCTTGGGCTTGCCATCAATCAAAGCTGCTGGTCCCATGGGGCACAGGCCCAGGCAATAGACCGCTTCAAGCGTCACGCGACCATCGGGTGTGGTCTGGCCAAGCTTGATCTTGAGCGCCTTTTCCAAAGCAGCGATCACCTCCATGCCGCCAGCGCTCTGGCAGGCTTCAGCACGGCAGATCTTGATCACGTGCTGGCCCGTCGGCTTTAAATGATAGTCGTGGTAAAATGTGGCCACGCCATAAACTTCAGCCCGCGACAAATTCAAGGCATGGGCGATGACAGGGAGCGTCTCTTCCGGCACATGGCCCAGCTTTTCCTGCACGTCATGGAGAATTTCCAGCAAGGTGTCGGGCCTGTTACCATGCTTCAGGCAGATCTCGGCGACGGGTGCTGCAAGGGGCGTGTTGAACTGAATGAGGGTATGTTTTTTGGCCATGGACGACCATAGAAGCAAATCCAGAAATTAGCCAATCGGCTTGAGCGATGAGCCGATAGGCAAACTCAATCAGGCTTGAAAGACTTGGCTGCCGCAAACAGCTCCGAGATGGTCGGTGACAGGGGATCACGGTCGACCGCGACCAATCCAACGGCGTGCGAGACCACCGGTTCGACCAGCGGCACAGCCACAACGCCCTCCAAAGCGCCCATGGCGCTCTTGAAATAATCCGGCATGATCGAACAGAGACCCATCGAGCGCACCGACGACACCAGGTTGAGAATCGAATTCGTCTCAAGCCGGGGCGAGGGGTGACATTCGGCCGCCGCAAAGGCCCGGTCAATGATCCGGCGGTTTTGCATGTTGGGCGTCAACAGGCACAACGGCTGTTGCGCCGCCTCAAACCAGGTGACTTCAGCACGGGACGCGAGTTCGTGGGTCGAGGAGACAAAGAGACAATAGGTCTCGCGGTAGAGCTGCGCCTGCATGAGGCCTTCGACTGGCTCATTGTCGAGATAGGTGATGCCGGCCTCGATTGAAAAATCATGGAGGCTGCGGATGATCTCTTCGGAGGACTGCGACAGAATGGTGAAGTCCACCGAGGGATGCTTGGCATTCATCGCTCGCGTGAGATAGCTCGCCATCGGCAGGGCGGACGGGATCACACCCAGCACCATGCGGCCCACAAGCTCGCCCTTCTTGTTCTTGATCTGGGCGAGCTCGCCTTGCAGATTCTGCCAGTTATCGAGAATGAGATGGGCCCACTTCAAAACCCGCTCACCCTCTGGCGTTAGCCCGATATAACGCTGGTCGCGCTCCACGATGGGAACGCCAAGCTCTTGTTCAAGCTGGCGGATTCTGCCTGAGAGCGTGGGTTGGGTGATGTTGCAGGCCTGGGCCGCGCGGGTGAAATGCTTTTCCCGTGCCAGGGCCGCCAGATATTGCAACTGCCGAATGTCCATGATCGAACAATAGCTTAGTAGGTTCGGATAGGCCCGCACAAAAAGAAAAAGCATAGACTAGGAAAATAGTGCTTGACACCGTACGAATATTTTATACTTGAGGTACCCAATTAATTATTTATATAAGCGTCATAAGAGGTTACAGTATAGTTTCTCAAATTTCTCAGATATATTTTTATAACGAGGCCAAAACCTACGAATTTGTGGAAAGCAAGATTTGGCAAAATGGCCCTGTTTGCCCACATTGCGGTGACTTTGCTCGTATTGGTCCTATGCAAGGAAAATCTACCCGAATTGGCGCTTATAAGTGCTACCAGTGCCGGAAACCCTTCACCGTGAAAATTGGCACCATTTTTGAAGCCAGCCACATTCCTTTGCGAGTTTGGCTGCAAGCCATGTTCTTGATGAGTTCGAGCAAGAAAGGCATTTCCGCAAATCACCGTCACCGTATCTTGGGCATCACGCTCAAGAGCATATGTTTTATGGCTGATCGCGTTCGCGAGACCATGGCACCTCCTGTTGGCGGTGCCGAACTTTTAGGTGCCCTTGGCAAGATTGTAGAGGCGGATGAAACTGTTTTAAGTAGCAAGCCGAGGTTCAAACGTCGCCGTGGCGTCACTCAAAAGATGAACATGCTTTCAATTGTTACACGCGGTGGTTCTGTCCGTTCGGTCCACATTCCAAATCTTAGCCGCTCTGGCATCGAGCAGATTATTCAGGACGGCCGTATCAACCGATAGCCGTTTGATGACTGACATCGCTGCTTACTATCGCGGGCCTTCTATTGGTTTTGCGGGCCATGAAACCGTGAACCATTTGCAAGACGAATATGTGCGTGGTGAGGTACACGCCAATACCGTCGATGGCAATTTCTCACTGTTGAAGCGCGGGGTATTCGCAGTATCAATGAAAATTGCGCTGAAAAGCATTTGCAGCTCTATTTGGCGGAATTCGATTTTAAGTATAATCATCGAGTGTAGTTAGGCTTCAACGATTATACTCGCGCTATTCATGCGCTTAAGGGCATCGTCGGAAAGCGCCTGACCTATCGAACTATTCACCAAGCAATGGATTGATGACGCAAAGCCCCAGAATCCAAAAACCAAAGCGAAAAAAAAGCTAAGCGACAACGAGCAAAGTGAACGGTTTAAAGAAGCCGCTCACGATCTTGGCGTGGATAGTCACGGCGAAGCTTTCAGTCTCATAATATCCAAGATTCTAAAAAAGAATCCCTAACCACTATACCATAAAACGACCGCTTAAAACGATGTCTAAAACGCACTTTATTTCAATAAGTTGAGTAGGTTTTGTAGATAAAGTAGCGTACTCGCAATATAAGAAGAAGCAATGCAGGTTTTCTCAGATAATGACATTTGCCCTCTTATTGCCCGCGATGACCGTGTTAGAATAACGAACAACATGTCAGTCCGGGAAGCTAATTCCTACAATCGCGTCTATTTTGAACCTTTCAGACGGCTTGCTCGAAACTTTGGGTTGAAACGCGCTACGCTTTTTCTTGGGACCACGGCGCGTCGGCAAAACCGTTATGATCAAACAAATCGTGGATAAAAAGATTGTATCAGGAGTTGATAGGAACTGCATTCTTTACGTGAGCATCGATACACTGATTTACTCTAGTATTTTTCTGAAGAAATTTGTGAAATTTATGCCGCTTCACGATAGCCAGATGAAGTTGATCATATTTGATGAAATCCAATATCTGACAGATTGGGAAATTCATCTAAAAGATTTAGTTGACACCTACCCAGGTACAAAATTCATCGCCAGCAGATCCGCTGCGGCTGCGTTACAATTGAAAAGTAAGAAGCCGGGAGGCTTGCGGAATTTATGTCACTTCCTCCAACCTTCTGCGAATTTCTCTCCACATCGGATGGTGCTAAAAAATATATACCCTTAACGCCAAATTAAGGGGAAGCCCAAAAAGGTTACTGAATGCGACGTTTGTTCTCGGTGGCAACATTCTCCCAGTTTTCGTAATTTGAAATATGTAAGATCGAGAAATCAAGGCGAGGTAGACATTGTCTATCTTCGAGGTGACCAAAAGCCATCTTGCATAGGTGAAATTAAGTGGTCCGATAAAATCAATAGTGAATGGAATCCCGATACCTCTAGGCTCATAGCAATGATCAAGTGGCATACGTCGATACGATCAGGGTTTACTACCACGAAAAATTTGAAAAGGTCACCACGCTAGACGGCATCTCGCTCGGCATTAGGACTAACGCAGCTGTTTTTATATTGTTGCGCGAAGTGTGACTGCCAATCTGGAAGCGCCGGTGCTATCTGCCTGAAATCGAATTTTCAGCCCCTCGGGTGAAGGCATATTTCGCGGAAAACAAATCTTGAGCTTGATAATTTGCCGTTTAGGGCTACCATGAAGGCAGAGCAGCGTGATGCGAAACGTCTGTTGCCGCTAAGAATTTAACACCTCAAGATGAGAATTATACTTTGGCCGTGTTTTAGCGGATTTTTTGCCGTTTTAACAAAGGTTTTTTCAATGAAAAACATCGAGGTTCAAGAAACATTTCAACGGTTCTTTCTATTACGTTACAAATGGCTGAAGAAGGACCAAGAAATAAACTTCCGTGATGGTTATGACGAAGAAACAAACCAAATGCCGTGGTGAATGGTGCGAGAGAAATCATCCCTATCAAAAAAATTGTGGGCCTTGATACCTACAATCCGAAAGTGGGAGAAATTCACTATTGTATCATTTATGCAAGGCTCCGTTGCATGGATATTTATGGTTTGGAATTGACCGAATATACTATCACCGCTCAGGAATGGAGCGCCGTGCTAACCGTTAACGACACGAAGGAGCTTCCGATTGTGGTTGTCAAGGTCATCTCCAATCCTAGTCCAATTCAATTGGCAATTTTCTAGAGAAATACAGGCACTGAAAAATTTATGGTACGGCAAATATAAACTCGCCCAATAGATACGAGACTCACTCGCGCCTTATCGATGCACGCCAAAGAACAAACGGTTGAGCGCGAGATATTTGTGAGCGATGTGTTGAACGCTTTGAAGCACGGATATGTTTATGAAAATCCGGAACCAGCAACGCAGAAAAGATGTTTCAAATATGAGGTTGACTCTACTTCGCCCATTGGCCCTATGTTGGTACGGCTCGTTGTCACCCCATGAGTTCAACCGCCAGAATTAAGGTCGTCACTGTAATGTGGCGCGATGAATAAGAAAATTGACACTGGAGATGAGCATGCGTGAAAACAGATATACCGAGAGCGGCCTCGATAATGTAATTATCGAAGGTGCATCGTTCGTCTCTGATGACAAAGGGATAGCTGTAATCAAGATTCCAAACGTAAACGGACTCCATCACGCGATCGCTCATGGAATTGTTGTGCGACATGCAATGATGAATGGGCATGAAATGCGATTCCTGAGATCAGAGATGGGGATGACCCAGTCTGAACTAGCTGCCATGATCCACCGCGAACCGTTGACTGTCAGTCGATGGGAGCGTGGAGAAACGGAAATAGACGCAAATGCTGAAACGTTGATTCGATTGCACGCTATTAAGATCCTAAAATTGAATGTGAATGATGACGTTAGCAAAATTAGCGGATGGTCGGTTACTAGGGCTGTTGCTATGCCAATCATGATCGATGGGTCCGATCCTAATAATTACCAATTGGCAGCATGACATAGCGGGCGTGGACTAAGTCCAGCCCGCCCGTTCATCTTGTGTTCAGCAACCGTGCCCTATGACGGAGCAGAACAATTCGGGGCGGCTATGTTTAAGTTTGTCATTGCAGCATTTTTGATCTCGGTTTCGGCGGTTCAACCTGCCAATGCCGCTGTGCGCCATGGCTTTGACATGCCCAATCTTGGCATCCAGATTGCTGCGAGTTCTTCAGAATATCCCATTCACCAAGCGGAAGCCGCCATGATTGCCAAATCGGCCAATCCCGGCGCCACCGTATTGAGCGTTAAGCTCTTGCCCTCCGGCGTTTATGCTGTCACTTTGAAGGTGGGCGGCAGCGTGCGGCAGGTGATGGTCGATGCGACCACCGGTTCTATCACCTGAGACGACAGGCTGCTGATTTTTGGGAGTGCCTGAATGCGTCTGCTTGTGATTGAAGATGATGTTGACTTGAACCGTCAGCTGGTGACTGCCTTGGGTGAGGCGGGCTATGTCGTCGACAAGGCTCTGGACGGTGAAGAGGGCCATTTTCTGGGCGACACCGAACCCTATGATGCCATTATCCTTGATCTCGGCTTGCCCGTTCTCGATGGCGTCAGCGTTCTTGAAAAGTGGCGTCGCGCAGGCAAGAAGACACCGGTTTTGATCCTCACGGCTCGTGACCGCTGGAGCGACAAGGTGGCGGGCTTTGATGCCGGCGCTGATGACTATGTAACCAAGCCCTTTCACATGGAAGAAATTCTCGCCCGCGTCCGCGCTCTCGTGCGCCGTGCCGCGGGCCACGCCTCAAGCCTGTTGACCTGTGGACCCGTTGAGCTTGACACGGCCAACACCAAGGTCACGGTCGACGGCAAGGCCATCAAACTGACCTCGCTTGAATTTCGGCTGCTGGAATATCTGATGCATCATTCCGGCAAGGTGGTCTCGCGGACCGAACTTGTCGAGCATCTCTACGACCAGGATTTTGACCGCGACTCAAATACGGTGGAAGTGTTTGTGGGGCGATTGCGCAAGAAGCTCGGTGTTGATGTTCTGCACACCATCAGGGGCATGGGTTACAGCATCTCTGAGCCCGGAAATGCGGGTTAATTCATTAGCCTTTCGTCTGCTCGCCTCGTCCTCTGCCATTGCCCTCGTGCTCTTGGTCAGCGCCTCGTTGCTGCTCAATGCAATTTTCCAGCAGGCGCTGGAACATAACTTTGATCTGCGTCTGAAAGCCGCTCTTGACGGCATCCTGGCCAACGTGGCCTTGGGCGATGATAACCAGATCAAGTTGCAAGGCCCCGTCGCCGACGCCCGTTTTGCCCTGCCGCTCTCTGGCTGGTATTGGCAGGTAACAGGCCCTGCGGGCGGCTCACGTCTTCTGGCCTCGCCGTCACTGCTAGACCAGCAGTTGGAGCCCGTGCCTGCGGATGCTGTGCGTGATATAGACGGCGTCGCATCCTATTCAACGCGCGACTCCAGCGGCAACCTGCTGCGCGTGATGGATGAGCGGTTGAAGCTGTTCAATCAGGATGCAGAATATGAATTTCTGGTCAGCGGCAATTTCGATGAATTGAAAGCCGAAGTCGCGTCATTTCATCAAACGCTCTATTTCGTCATGGCGCTTTTGGGTGCGGCCTTGCTGGGGGCCATTTTTTTACAAGTGCGTTTCAGCCTGAGGCCGTTGCAAGAGATGCAGCACCAGCTCAATGATATTCGCGGCGGCAAGATTGAGCTCCTGCCCGACCATTTCCCTGAAGAAATCCAGCCTGTCGCTGATGAGCTGAATTTGCTGGTCCAGTCTAATTTCGAAATCATAGATCGCGCCCGCATGCAGGTGGGAAACCTCGCCCACGCCTTGAAAACGCCGATCAGTGTTTTGACCAATGAATCACGAAATTCCACAGCACCTCTGGCCGTCAAAGTCCGCGAACAGCTCGACGCCATGCGCGACCACGTCAATCTCTATCTCGACCGCGCCCGCCGTGCCGCCCGCGCCCAGGCCATTGGTGCTGTCACCGAAGTTGAACCCGTTTTGCAGTCCCTGGCCCGCACCTTGCAGCGTATCAATGCCGACCGTGGACTCACAGTCACCGTCCAAGCGCCAGCAGGCCTGCGCTTTCGCGGCGAGCGTCAAGACCTCGAAGAGATGGTGGGCAACCTGATGGACAACGCCTGCAAATGGGCCAAATCGAGCGTCATCGTCAAAGCGGCCAACTTGCCCAGGCCCGCTGACGATGCACGCGGCTGGATGCTGATCAGTGTCGAAGACGATGGGCCAGGCATTCCCGTAGACCAGCGGGCTGAGGCTTTAAAGCGCGGCCGCAGGCTCGACGAGACCAAACCCGGATCTGGCCTGGGCATGTCGATCATCACCGAAACAGCGGGCATGTATTCCGGAGGGTTGGATTTGGCCGACGCATCCCTGGGCGGATTGAGAGCCAACCTTAGATTGCCCTCGCTCGCCTGAGCAATGCGGGAGTTGACTACAATTTTAAAAAACAGCGCCTGGGTTTTCTAAAAACCGGTGCACAGCTGAAGTGTTTTTCACGCCGCGACCCGTTTTACGTGGAAAAACTCCGTAAGACTTTATTTTGGTTAACAAAACAATTGGGCCAATCCTATTGACCAAATAGACAAAACCATGTTGTCTAAGCCGATTGCAAATCTGCAATCTAAAATTGTGCAAAGTAGGAATCGGCTCAATTACCCGTTTACTGCCCCCAGTCGCGGGCATTTGGGCCGGGGGAGCGAGTTCTTGAATTCGCTCCCCGCTTTGCCAAATTCACTATGCCGCTTCGCTCACCGGAACGCCGCGCTCGCGGTAAGGGGTTCGACCATAAAAGCTGCGGTAGCATTTGGAAAAATGCGAGGGCGAGGAAAACCCGCAAGCCAGCGCCACATTGATCACTGAAAGATCAGTCTGCAACAGCAGCGAGCGCGCCTTCTTCAAACGCAACTCCAGATAATAGCGCTTCGGCGACCGGTCGAGATAGCGCCGGAACAGGCGTTCGAGCTGCCGGGTGGAAAGTCCCGCCTGCTTTGCTAGCAGACTGGGTGACAGCGGCTCTTCCAGGTTGTCTTCCATCTTCTCGATAATCGAAACCAGCTTGGGGTGCCGTGCCCCAATGCGGGCGGGCAAAGACATGCGCTGATTTTCGCTGTGATGGCGGATGGGCGAGTGCAATATGCCCTCGGCCACGCCTGCGGCCATGTCTGGTCCATGCTGGCTCGCAATCATCGTCAGCATCATGTCGATGGCGGTGGTGCCACCCGCACTGGTGAAGCGCTCACCATCAATTTCAAACAGGCCACCCGTGGCCTTGATTTCAGGAAACGCCTCGGAAAATCCGGGCAGGTTTTCCCAATGGATCGTGCAGCGATAGCCATCAAGTAATCCGGCCTCGGCCAAAATATGCGCCCCAGTGCACACGGCACCAATCTGGGCGCCACGCCGCGCAACTTTGCGAAGCCAGGCCAACAGCCGCTTGTCGGTATGGCGCTGCACGTCAATGCCGGCACAAATAATGATAACGGCGTCGGCCGGAATTGTCTCCAGATCGCCATTCACATTGGTGATGATGCCATTGGACGCCGTCACCGGTTTGCCATCCAGCGAATGCAGGCTCCAGTGATAAAACGACTTTTCAGCAAAGCGGTTGGCGAGGCGCAACGGCTCAATGACCGAGGTCACCGGCATCATCGTGAATTCCGGGATCACAATGAGCGCTACATTTTGAGGCAGGGATTTTGGCTTGTCACCGAACATAAAAGTCTCCTGTGCGGCATCCTGCGCTAGAATTTGGGCATTGTCCACTAGCGCCATTTGAGGGGCCAAAAACGACCGATCTAAGGCGAAGGAGTCGCAATCAGAAAAACCGCGTCGCAAAAGGTAATCCACGTATTTCGTTGCAATGGCATTCTCAGCGAAAGACCAAGGAGTGTCCATGAACGCGCCGCATTTTCACAGCGAGGCCAAATCTGCCATGATGGACAAGCCGTTGGAGGCATTTCTGGATCACGCCTCGCTCGAGATCACACCAAAGCAAATTGAAAAACTGGCTTTGCTGCAAGCCAATTTCAAAAAGGGCTCACGGGTTTTCATTGCGCTCATTGATCCCACAGAAGTTCCACTCCAAATCATCGCCGCGAAAACTTTGATCGAGTCAGGCTTCATCGCCATCCCTCATGTGCCCGCACGCTTTGTGCGCGACGAAGAAGATTTGAAAAGCCGCATTGCCGCGTTCGCTGCTGCGGGTGTGACCGAGATTCTGTGCCTGGGTGGTGGTGCACCGACACCCATCGGCAAGTTCGATGCCGCCATTCAATTGATGGAGACGGGCGTGTTTGAAGCCAACGGCATCAAGCGCATCGGCATTGCGGGCCACCCTGAAGGAAATCCGGACATCACCAAGATCCACGGCGATGCGGCTTTGCTCGCGGCTTTAAAGGCCAAGCAGGCCTGGCTCAAGTCGAAGAACATTGAAGGCTTCATCGCCACGCAATTCCTGTTTGATGCAGGTCCCTTGGCGCTGTGGGCAGGCCAACTCCGCGACAATGGCATTGATCTGCCGCTCTATGTCGGCGTTCCCGGCCCTGCTACGATCAAGACCCTGGTCAAATATGCCGCCATGTGTGGTGTTGGAAATTCTGCGCGCTTCATCAGGAAGCAGGCGTTGAATATCACCAAGCTGCTCACGGTTTCAGAGCCAACCGAATTTGTCGATCAACTGGCCACACTGCATTTCGACAAGCCAGAACTGAAAATCGCCGGCCCGCACATGTATCCCTTCGGTGGCTTCGACAAGCTCTTCGCCTGGATGAGCCTGCACAAGGCTTAAAGCTTTCAGCCTTTCGAGAACAGCCTGACTTCGCTGCCCTTGCGCGCGGCTTTGAGCAGGAAATCCCATGTGTAATCCGCATAAGAGCGGAACACATAAAGATCGATCACGTTGTCTTCGATCACATGGAGCAGGCCGGCGATTTCAGCAAAGCGCACGCGCCGCACGGTGCCCGGACCATACTCACCCCCGATGAGATCAAGCGAGCAGCCCTTCATCAAGGTTTCGCGTGACCCTTCGCCTTCAAGGCGAATGACGCAGCGCATATCGGAGACATCAACCACGAGTGAGTGAACGCCTTCGAGCGCCTTGGCCAATTCGGCTTGCAGGGCAGGGGCCTTGTCGCGCGCGCAAAGGATCAGCCACTGGTCAGGCGACAGCCACAAGGCTTTCACATCGCCCCAGCTTGTTGACGTGCGTGGGCTCTTGGGCAAATCAACACCTAGAACCTGCTTGGCAGCAGCCATGAACTTGCGATCCGAGCTGAGCCCGCGCAGGTCAATCATGCCGCGCGTGGTAATCTCGTGCAGATCGATGCTTGTATTCTCCGCAGGCGAGCGATGGGCGAGCGGGCTGTTAAACTGTGGCTCAAGCATTGATGCGCCCTCCATCCTTGTCATAGAAAACCGTGTCGGTGATTTTTGCCTTCACCACCTTGCCGCGTTCGAGCGGGAAGGAAATCGTCTCGCCCATGCGCGCCCGGCCATTTTCGATGAGCGCCATGGCGATGGAACGACCCAGCGTCGGCGACATATAGGTCGAGGTCACCTGGCCGATCATCTCCATCGGCGGCTTGTCTTTGACTTCGGCCACGGCATAGGCGCCATCGGGCAGAACCTCCTGCGGGTCTTCGGTCAGAAGCCCCACGAGTTGCTTGCGGCCCGACCCCTTGAGATAGGATTGTTCGAGCGAGCGCTTGCCGAGAAAATCGGCCTTCTTCTTCGACACCATGCCCGACATCCCCACATCATCAGGCGTTGTCGTGCCATCGGTTTCATCGCCGATGACGATATAGCCTTTCTCGGCGCGCAAAACGTGAAGCGCTTCGGTGCCATAAGGCTCGATGCCAAATTCAGAACCTGCTTCAAGCAGCGCTGACCACAGTGACAGGCCATAGCCCGCCGGTGTGGCTAGTTCATAGGACATCTCGCCCGAGAATGAGATGCGGAACAGGCGCACAGGATAACCACCCAAATGCCCGATCTTGAAACTCATATGCGGGAAGGCTTCGTTGGACACGTCAAAATCCGGGTCCATCTTCGCCAGAACCTCGCGCGCTTTGGGCCCTGCCAAACCAAATTGCGACCATTGCTCGGTGACCGGGGTCACGAACACCTTATAATGCGTCCATTCCGTCTGCAGCCATTCTTCGAGCCAGGCGGCAATGCGATCAGCGCCGCCAGATGTCGTGTGCATCAGGAAATGATCATCGGCCAAACGAACTGTCACACCATCATCGGTGAGAAAGCCCAACTCGTTCATCATCAACCCATAGCGGCAGCGGCCCACTTTGAGCGTGGAATAAGCATTGGTGTACATGCGGTCGAGGAATTCCGCCGCATCCGGTCCCTTGATTTCGATCTTGCCCAAGGTTGAAGCATCAAGCAAACCAACTTTATTCCGTACACTGAGGATTTCGCGGGTGATCGACTGGTGCTTGTCTTCGCCAGTACCCGTATAGGTATAGGCGCGGCGCCATTGCCCGACAGGCTCGAAGGTCGCACCCTTGTCTGTGTGCCATTGGAACACCACGGTACGGCGCACGGGAAGGAACAGTGAACCGGTCAAAGAACCTGCAATCGAACCGAAGGAATAGGGCGTGTAGGGCGGACGGAAGGTCGTTGTGCCAATCGCCGGAATGGCTTTACCTGTTGCTTCAGATAACACGCCCAAGCCATTGAGATTGGACGTTTTTCCCTGGTCGGTCGCCATGCCGAATGTGGTGTAGCGCTTGGTATGTTCAACGCTTTCATAGCCTTCACGTTGGGCCAATTCCAAATCCGCTGCAGTCACGTCATTCTGGAAATCGATGAAGTGCTTGTTGCCTTCATTGTATTTGCCGGTGGCTGGCGCAAACCACAGCGACTCCAAGGCTCCGCGTGACGGTTCCTTCACCTCAAGCTTGGCAAGCTTCAACGCCTTGGTCTTTTTGAGAACCGACTTTGCCGCCGCTTCGCCTGCGCTGCGCGCTTCGTCAACCGTCGTGGCCACATCCATCGAGCCATTGGCCGCACCAACCGCCGTCATGGCATCGCGGTGCACATCAGGCCGGAAACTTTGCAGGCCATCATCAAATTTGATCTTGCCGCCATTATGGGCCCAGAGATGCAGAACCGGATTCCACCCGCCCGACATGGCGATGAAATCACATTCAACCCGCTTCTCGGTGATCACACGACCCTGGCCCTTGCGATAATCGGCAATCTTCACGGCCTTGACCGCAAGCGAACCTTCAACCGCGGATATCACAGCACCCAGCGACACCGGAATGCCATCGGCAATGGCGCGCTGCACGAGATCGCCTGACGTCACCTTGCGCGAGTCGACCACGCGCACATTGATGCCGGCTTTCTTCAGCACAAAGGCGGTGAGATAGGCGTCATCATTGTTGGTGAAGACCACGCCATTGCTGCCGGGGGTGACACCATAACGTTCGACAAGCCCGCGCACCGCCGAGGCCAGCATGATGTTGGGGCGGTCATTATTGGCAAAGGCAATCGGGCGCTCCAGGGCACCCGTGGCCAAAATCACATGGCCCGCACGAACCTTCCACAGGCGCTGGCGCGGCGCGCCTTCACGCATCAAATGCGGATCATGGTCAGCCACACGCTCATTCATCATCAGGTAATTGTGGACGAAATGCCCAACCACAGTGGTGCGTTTCAGAATATGCACATTGGGCATGGCGCTGAGGCGTTCGATCAAAGGCTTCAGCCAGTCAGAAAGGCGAACCCCGTCAATCATGCCCGCCGTCAGGTCAGCAATGCCGCCAAGCTCGGGGTTTTCATCAGCGAGCACGACGCGCGCACCAGAGAGTGCAGCCGCTTCCGCCGCCAGCAATCCAGCGAGGCCACCACCCACCACGATCACATCGCAATGCACGTGCATGTGTTCATAAGTGTCAGGGTCGCGGCCCGTTGCGGCCTTACCCAAACCCGCAGCCTTGCGGATCACAGGTTCATAGACATGCTTCCAGAAGGCGCGCGGCCATTTGAAGGTCTTGTAGTAAAAGCCGCCGGGGAAAAACCGCGACAGCTTGTTGTTGACAGCACCAATATCAAAGCTGAGCGACGGCCAGCGGTTCTGGCTCTCGGCTGTCATGCCATCATAGATTTCAATCTGCGTCGCGCGCAAATTCGGTTCATGCGAACTGTCCGCCCCCACACCGATGAGCGCATTCATTTCCTCCGAGCCCAAGCCCACCACGCCGCGCGGGCGGTGATATTTGAAGCTGCGTCCAAACACTTTCTGTCCCGAGGCCAGAACCGCCGAGGCCAGCGTGTCTCCGGTGAAGCCATGGATATCGCGCCCATCAAACGAGAATGTGACGCGCGTGTTGCGGTCAATGCGGGCGCCGCCTTCGGGAAGTCGAAAAGGTTTTCCGGTCATTTGCTTTTCTTCGTTTCTTGTGCGCGCTGCGCAAAATAGTCTGCCCATGGGCCTTTGGCCTGGGCGATCAATTCAGCGGGCGGCAATTCGGTGATGCCATAGAAGGCTTTGAATTCGAGCGTCGCCGTATCACGCGCCGCATGGAACCACTTTCCGCAACCGCGATCACAGCGCCAGCGTTCAAAATGCAGGCCCTTGGGATTATGGCGGATGAACAGGTAATCGCGTTGTTGTTGATCGGTAATGTTTTCAGGGTCGGAGGTCGCAGGCCGCGTCACATGGGCTTGGCCGCCGCCATGAAAATCAGTTTCATCGCCTTCAGCGCCGCAGACAGGGCAGGTGACTAGAAGCATCGCGTCCTCCTCAATGCGCCACGGCAGCGGCAACGCTTTCATCAATCAACCGGCCTTCGGTAAAGCGGTTGAGTGAGAAAGGTTCGGCAATCGGATGCGGCCGGTCATTGGCCATGGTGTCGGCAAAAACCCAGCCTGAACCCGGGATGGCCTTGAAGCCGCCCGTACCCCAGCCGCAATTCACGAACAGCCCATCAACCGGTGTCTTGCTCAGGATCGGCGAGCGATCACCCGTCATGTCCACAATGCCGCCCCATTGCCGCAACATGCGAAGCCTGGAAATAATCGGGAAGGTTTCGATAAGCGCGGTGATCGTGTGTTCCAACGCAGGGAATGAGCCGCGCTGTGAATAATTGTTATATGGATCAGTGCCACCGCCGATGACCAGCTCGCCCTTGTCCGACTGGCTCATATAACCGTGCACCGTGTTGGCCATCACCACGCAATCAATGACAGGCTTGATCGGCTCTGATACCAAAGCCTGCAAGCACAAAGATTCAATCGGCATGCGAACACCAGCCATGTCCATGATGGTCGAAACATGCCCAGCGGTGACAACACCGATCTTCTTGGTCTTGATTTCACCGCGCGTCGTTTGAAGGCCGGTCACTTTCCCGCCATCGCGCATGATGCCAGTGACTTCGCAATTCTGGATGATGTCGACACCCATTTCATCGGCCCCGCGCGCATAGCCCCAGGCCACGGCGTCGTGCCGGCCCGTGCCGCCGCGTGGCTGATAGTAAGCGCCGAGAATGGGATAGCGGCACTTCGGATCATCATTGATGATCGGCACAAGCTCTTTGACTTCGGCTGGCGAAATCATCCGGCAGTCAAGCCCGGCCAGTCGATTGGCATGGGCCGTGCGCTGGAAGGCGCGAAGTTCATGCTGCGTCTGGCACAGCATCAACACGCCGCGCGGGCTGAACATCACATTGTAGTTCAGCTCTTGGCTCAGCCCCTCATAGAGCGAGCGCGCCAGCTCATAAATCGCGATCGAGGCATCCTGCAGATAGTTCGAGCGGATGATGGTGGTATTGCGGCCCGTGTTGCCGCCACCGAGCCAGCCTTTTTCAACAACCGCAATATTCGTCATCTTGTGGTTCTTGGCGAGATAATAGGCGGTGGCGAGGCCATGGCCGCCCGCACCCACGATCACGGCATCATATTCGGCCTTAGGCGTTGGCGAACGCCAGGCGCGCTCCCAATCCTTGTGATAGTTCATGGCATTGCGGGCCAAAGAAAATATGGAATAGCGAGGTTTCATGCAGCGTATCCGTTTCAAGCTTTGTTACCAGATCACCCATTGAGGCTCCAACTCTTTCCGACAGGCTGTTCTCCCCGTGCGACAAAGCGGCATGGACGAGACGACCCCTCCCGCGTTAAGGAGACCCCATGGGATTTATGTTGATTGCAATATTCGCCACAATCGTGGTTGTCGCCGCCTTGGGACTCTGGCCACGCAAAGTTAATGCGCCGCTGTCAGCGGAAAATGGGGGCAGCGTTTATCGTGACCAATTGCAGGCCTTGGACCGCGACTTGGTCTCAGGCTCGGTGCCCGCCGCCGAAGCTGACAGCCTGCGCGTGGAGTTAAGCCGGCGGCTGATTGAAGCCTCCAAACAAGTTGGAAAGGGGCCAAACATGCCCAAAGTTTCGCCGCTGTTATTTGCACTGTTCATTCCGCTGATTGCAGCCCCTCTCTATTGGCATTTTGGCAGCCCCAGCATGGCTGATACGCCATTGGCGCCCCGCATCGCAGATGCCGTTGCCAACAATGACTTTGCAGGCATGCTGGCGCAGGTGGAAAAACATCTGGCCGAAAAGCCTGATGATATAGAGGGCTGGAAAGTGGTGGCCACGGCTTACGCAAAGCTGGGACGTTATAACGAGGCCGCTGACGCTTATTTGAAGATCGCGGCCCTTGGTGAGGCGACCGCCAGTATTTTAACGAGCCATGGCGAAATGCTGATTTTGGCCAATGACGGCGTGGTCTCCAAGCTTGCCTCTCAATCGATTGATCAGGCACTGGCGGTTGATCCCACCTATCCCAAGGCCCGCTTTTTTGCGGCCATGGCCTTGAAGCAGGATGGCAAAACAGACGAAGCCAAGGCCGCCTATGAAAAGCTTCTGGCCGATGCCCCAGCGGGAGCACCGTGGCGCAAGGCTGTTGAAAGCGAATTGGCTTCGATGGCTGCAACGCCACCCGCTTTGACCGACCAGCAGGTCAAGGACGGAACCGCGATGCCCAAGGCTGACCAGAGCGCCATGATCGCTTCGATGGTCGATGGGCTGGAACAAAAGCTGAGCACAAATCCTGATGATCTTGATGGCTGGTTGAAACTCATCCGTGCACGGATGGTTCTAGGCGAAGCTGACAAGGCCAAAGCCGCCTTGGACAAAGCCAATGCCCAGTTCAAGGATAAGCCTGATGCGCTTGCACAGATCAAGACGCTGGCTGATGAAACTGGATTGAAATGACGCGCAAGCAAACCCGCCTCACCATCATCTTGATGGCTCTGGCCATTCTGGGTCTGGCCGCTGGTTTGGTGGGTTATGCCTTACGCTCGCAAATTACTTTTTTCTATACGCCGAGCGACCTTATCGAAAAATCGGTGAAGCCCGGAACCCGCATCCGCCTGGGCGGCATGGTGGAAAAAGGTTCATGGGCAAAACAGCCTGACTCGGTGAATGTCTTTGTCGTCACCGACACGCTGAAAAATATCACTGTCACTTATAAGGGCGTTTTGCCGGATCTATTCCGTGAAGGGCAGGGCGTGGTCACCGAGGGTATATTGGTGGATGGCGGGGACTTCACCGCCGATACGGTTCTGGCCAAGCATGACGAGAATTACATGCCCAAGGAAATTGCCGATAGCCTGAAAGCCAAGGGCGTGAAGCTCGGCAAGGGGGCGAGGCAGTGACCGTTGAACTCGGCCATTTCGCATTGATCCTGGCGCTGGCGGTGTCAGCCTTTCAATTCGTCGTGCCGCTCTTGGGTGCCAGTCGCGGCGATGTCGGCCTGATGAACGCGGCACGCAGTGCTGCTGTGGCGCAATTTCTTCTGGTCAGCCTCGCCTTTGCCAGCCTCATTCATGCTTACGTCGTTTCCGATTTCTCGGTTTTGAACGTGGCTGAAAATTCTCATTCCGATAAACCGCTGATTTACAAGATCGCTGGAACCTGGGGCAATCATGAAGGCTCAATGGTTCTGTGGGTCTTCATTCTTTCGCTGTTTGGCGCAGCCGTGGCTCTGTTCGGCAATAACCTGCCGCTGCCCCTGAAGGCCCGCGTACTCGCTGTGCAAGCTTCAATCGGATTGGCTTTTCTCGTCTTTATTGAGTTTGCCTCCAATCCGTTCATTCGCCTCGCCAATCCGCCGATCAATGGCAATGGTTTGAATCCGGTGTTGCAAGACCCGGCCTTGGCCTTCCATCCGCCTTTTCTCTATGCGGGCTATGTTGGCTTATCGATTTCCTTCTCTTTCGCCATTGCCGCCTTGCTTGAAGGCAAGGTCGATGCGGCCTGGGCCCGCTGGGTTCGGCCATGGACCTTATTGTCTTGGGCCTTCCTCACCATCGGCATTTCGATGGGCTCATGGTGGGCCTATTATGAATTGGGCTGGGGCGGCTTCTGGTTCTGGGACCCGGTTGAAAACGCGTCTTTCATGCCCTGGTTAATTGCCACGGCCCTTCTCCATTCTGCCATTGTGGTCGAGCGGCGCGACGCTCTTAAAGTTTGGACAATTCTCTTGTCGATCCTCGCCTTCTCGCTGTCCCTGATGGGGACATTCCTCGTGCGCTCCGGCGTCTTGACCTCGGTTCACGCCTTCGCGGTCGACCCGACGCGAGGGCTTTTCATTCTCGCAATTCTCGCGATCTTCATCGGCGGTGGCTTGACGCTTTTTGCATGGCGGGCACCCGCATTGAAACTCGGCGGGCTTTTTGCCCCGATCAGCCGCGAGGGCGGTTTGGTGATGAACAATATTTTTCTGTGTGCTGCCGCTTCATCGGTTTTCATCGGAACGCTGTATCCGTTGGCCTTGGAGACTTTGAACGGTGCCAAAATTTCCGTAGGTCCGCCCTATTTCAATTTAACCTTTGGTCCCATCATCCTGCCGCTGCTGTTGCTGGTGCCCTTTGGGCCAATGCTGACATGGAAGCGCGCCGATGCCTTGGCTGTCATGCAACGTCTTTGGGGAGCAGCGGCATTGGCCTTGCTTGCCACGATTTTGGTCTATGCCTTTGGCCATCGCGGGCCTTGGGCCGCACCTTTGGGCATGGGCTTGGGCGTATGGCTCATCATTGGTTCGCTCGCTGATCTCGCTAACCGCACCAATCTGGGCCGGACGTCGCTCCGCATTTCTTTCCAGCGTCTCGTGGGGTTGCAGCGCTCCATCATCGGAACGGTCATGTCCCATGCCGGTGTCGGCTTGCTGGTGATTGGCATTGTCGCGGCCAGCATGTGGAAAGAAGAGCAGATTGTGTCGCTGAAACCCGGTGGCACAGTAGCCGTGGCAGGATACACGGTCACGTTCCTGAATGAGCAACCCGTTCAAGGTCCCAACTATACAGGGCGCTCCGGCACCTTCAAAATCAGCCAAGGTGACAATGAAATCACCACGCTGGTATCGGAAAAGCGAATCTTCAGACCATCGGGCGCCAATACGCAAGTCGGCCTCTACCAAACTCTTTTGGGCGATCTCTATATCGTCATGGGCGATGAGGGCGAGGGCGGCTCGCGCGTGGTACGCGCGTCGTTCAACCCTATGGTCTCGTGGATGTGGGCGGGTGCCTTCCTGATGTTTGCTGGCGGCGTCATGTCACTTTCTGATCGGCGCTTCCGCATTGGCGTTCCAAAACGTGCTGTGGTGGCCAAACCCGCATGAGGCAGCTTCTCGCCACCGCAGGGCTTTTGCTGGCGCTCACCCTGCCAAGCCTCGCCGTGCAGCCCGACGAAATGCTGGCGGACCCGGCTCTGGAAGCCCGCGCCCGCAGCATTTCGGCAGGGCTTCGCTGTCTTGTCTGCCAGAACCAGTCGATTGATGATTCTGAAGCACCGATTGCGCGAGACCTGCGGTTGCTCATCCGCGATGAGTTAAAACAGCAGAAATCCGATGCCGATGTGGTGGATTATATCGTCGCCCGCTATGGCGAGTTTGTTTTGCTGAAACCCCGCTTCGAGACCCAAACACTGTTCTTGTGGCTCACGCCCTTTGTGATTCTCTTGGGCGCATTTGCCTTCGCGTGGCGGCAAAAGCGATCACCGAAAAGTGAGCCGCAACTTTCTGATGAAGAAAAGTCGGCCCTTCGCCACATTCTCGATGAGCAATCACAGAATTGACACGAGTCTAACCATCAATTCATCGCGCGGTAAGTGACCCGTAACACGTCTGCTGCGTATTCTTGGTCATCAACTTGAATGGAGTTTCAAGACATGACTGCAAATCCAAAAAATTCACGCAAAACCTTCCTCGGCCTGTTTGCCGCGGCCCTTCTGGGGGCCACTGTATTCTCGTCGTCCATGCTGGCTCTGCCCCAGCCACAGGCTGTCCATGCCGAGGCCATCACCGGCCTTGATACGACAAAGAGCCTGGCACCCTTGGTCGATAAGGTCATGCCGTCGGTGGTCAGCGTTGAAGTGAAATTCACCGATGCCGCCGCAGCAACGGATGGCACCAGTGGCGATCAGCCAGACACCAACCAGATCCCACCAGATCTCAAAAACTTCTTCGACCAATTTCCGCAGTTCAAGAATCGCATGCCACAGAAGCCTGAAGGCGGCGGCATGGCTCTGGGCTCAGGCTTTGTCATCACCAGCGATGGTTATGTGGTCACTAACAATCACGTTGTCGAGCACGCCGAAGAAGTGAAAGTCCGCTTCCAGAATGGCGAGAATTACGATGCCAAGGTGATCGGTACTGACCCCAAGACCGATCTGGCCTTGCTCAAGATCAAATCCGACAAGAGCTTCCCCCACGTCGACTTCACCAAGACGGAAGCCAAGGTGGGCGACTATGTGATGGCGGTGGGCAATCCCTTCGGCCTTGGCGGCACGGTTACGCGCGGCATTGTGTCCGCGCGCGGCCGCGACATCGGTTCAGGCCCCTATGATGATTTCCTGCAGATTGACGCTTCGATCAACAAGGGCAATTCCGGCGGCCCGACCTTCAACCTCGACGGTGAGGTTGTGGGCATCAATACGGCGATCTTCTCCCCCTCGGGCGGCTCGGTCGGCATTGGCTTTGCCATTCCGGCTTCAACGGCCAGCAACATCATCGACAAGCTGAAAACCGACCACAAGGTGACGCGTGGCTGGCTTGGCGTGCAGATTCAGCCCGTGACGGCTGATTTGGCCGAAAGCATGGGTCTTGAAAATGCAAAAGGCGCCATTATCTCTGATTTAACGGTGGGCTCGCCGGCGAAAGCAGCGGGTCTGAAACAAGGCGATACGATCCTCAAGGTCGATGGCACGGATATTTCCGACGCCCACGATCTGGCGAAAGTCATCGCTGGCCTCGCACCCGGCAAGGATGTGAAGCTCTCGATTGTTCGTGGCGGTAAGCCCGAAACCATCTCGGTCACCTTGGCCTCAATGCCTAGTGACCCCAAGATGGCAGCGGTCGAAACGCCCACGGAAGCCCAGAAAGGCAGCCTGTCTGCCTATGGGCTGGAAGTGGCCCCGGCAGATGACGGGGCTGGTGTGAAAGTGTTGAAAGTCGATCCCAAGTCTGCCGCTGCCGATCTCGGCGTGAAGCAGGGCGATGTCATCGTATCGGTGGCCGGGAGAGATGTGAATGATCAGGCTGGTGTGAGCGAGGCGTTGAAAAGCGCCGACAACAAGAAAGTGCTCATGCTGCTGCGCAACGGTGAAGGCCAGAGATTTGTGGCCATCCCACGCAGTGCAGGCTGAACTGTTGGCAGGGCACGCATCCCGCGAGCGGGCCCTGTCAATTCCGCGCGGAGACCAGCGCCTTCCCCCGGCGTCCCCCCGACTTGGTCTCCGCGCGCCCCTTTCACATTTTGAGGTTCCATCATCATGACCCCCGCGACTGATCCAATCTGGCCAGAATTGACAAGTGCTGCCGTTCCCGGCACACAATTAACTATGCGAATTTTGGTAATTGAAGATGATCGGGATGCGGCTTCGTGGCTGATCAAAGGCTTGAAAGAAAGCAATCACATCGTCGATCTGGCCGGTGACGGCGAAGAAGGCCTGAGCATGGCCACGAATGCCATGTATGATGTGTTGATCGTCGACCGCATGTTGCCTGTGCTCGATGGCTTGAGCGTGATCAGCAAACTACGCACCGACGGGGTTAAAACCCCAGTCCTCATTCTGTCGGCCTTGAGCGATGTCGATGAACGGGTCAAAGGCCTGCGCGCTGGTGGCGATGATTATCTCGCCAAGCCCTATGCCTTTTCGGAGCTTCTGGCCCGTGTTGAAGGCTTAGGCGCGCGCAAGATGCTCGATCCCAAGGACGCCAAGTTGAAGGCCATGGATCTCGAGCTAGATTTGATGTCGCGCACGGTTACGCGCGGCGGCAAGCCGATCATCCTGCAACCCCGTGAATTCAAATTGCTCGAATATCTTGTGCGCAATGCTGGCCACATCGTGACCCGCACCATGCTTCTTGAAAATGTCTGGGATTATCATTTCGATCCGCAAACCAATGTGATCGATGTTCATGTGTCCAGGTTGCGGTCAAAGCTGGATAAGGGCTTTGCCGAACCCCTGCTGCAAACTGTCCGTGGGGCCGGCTATATGATCCGTGCTCGTTAATCCAAAACTCTTCAAGACATCAAGCTTTCGGCTATCTGCCCTCTACCTGCTGTTCTTTGCGTTTTCGACCGCAGCACTGCTGACATATGTCTATTATAATACGTCGGGTTTGCTCGAGCGTCAGACCGAAGACACAATCCGCGCTGAAGTTCTGGGCCTTGCCGACCAATATCATGAGCGTGGCATTGGCGGCGTGTTGGAAGTTATCAACCGCCGCACGGCCGACGGTGATTCCATTTACCGCTTGCAGGGTCCAAACGGCGAAACTCTCGCTGGCAATCTGGCCGTCATGCCGGGCAGCAAGCTCGGTGACCAGCTGTGGTTTGATTTCCCCATCACCGTAGGCAAGGGCGCCAATGCCAGCCAGCATACGGTTCGCGCCTATCACGTCGAACTGGCCGGGGAGTATGAATTGCTCGTCGGGCGCGACGTCCAGGATATCCGCAAATTTGGCGACATCATCAAGACGGCACTCTTTTGGGCCTTGGGATTTTCGGTGGTGATCGGGCTGACCGGCGGCTTGCTGATGAGCCGAAATTTCCTGCGCCGCATCGACGCCATTACCGAGGCCAGCCACGGCATTATGGCCGGCCAGCTGTCTGGCCGCATGCCCGTAACCGGGTCTGACGATGAAATTGACCGCTTGTCAGGATCCCTCAACGACATGCTCTCGCAGATCGAACGCTTGATGCAGGGTATGCGCGAAGTCTCGAGCAACGTGGCCCATGACATGCGCTCCCCGCTCACAAGGCTGCGCGCGCGCGTCGAGGCGGCTTTGCGCAGCGGCCACAAGAACGAATATGAGGAGGCGCTGCAAACGACCATTTCTGAATGCGACAGCCTGCTGAAAACCTTCAACGCGCTCTTGTCCATCGCTCAGGCCGAAGCTGGCCAATCACGGACCGATCTTGAATTCTTCAATGCCCATGACATCCTGCAGGACGTGGCCGAGCTTTATAGCCCGGTGCTGGAAGAAGAGGGCGGAACTTTGACACTGGATGTCGCACCCGAACTCCCCGTCAAGGCATCGCGTCAGCTTCTGGCCCAAGTCGTCAACAATCTGATCGACAATGCGTTGAAATATGGTGCCGACCAGAAAACCGGCAAGGTTGATCTTGTGGTGCGAGGCCATGTCGTTGGCGGGTTTGTTGAGATCTCGGTGATTGATCACGGGCCGGGCATAGCAGAGGCTGACCGCGAGCGCGTCTTGCAGCGCTTTGTGCGGCTCGACAATAGCCGGACCAAGCCTGGCAATGGCCTGGGTCTTTCGCTGGTCGCCAGCGTGATGACCATGCTGGGCGGCAATCTGGAATTCAAAGACAACAACCCCGGGCTGGTGGTTGTGATGCGCCTTCCCAGCCAATCGGCTGTGGTCTAACCTCAGCTTCGTGAAGACGAAATCATTCAAAGACAGACTGCAAAAGCTGTCGCTTGCCGAGCTTCTGGATCAAGTGAGATCGGGCTCGCCCTGGCTCGAATGGCTGCTCAAGCATCACATGGAATTCGTCTCCCAACTCGTTGAAGAGACTCCAGAAAATACGCTCGCGGAAATCTGCAAAAGAACGGCCGCAGCGGCTTATGCGGGTGAGCGCGCCATAGCTTCAAAGATCCTGCGCGAAGAAAAAAACAATCTCGCTTTGTTCGTCGGCCTCTGTGATGTGGGTGGTGTGTGGCATGACGCACAAGTGACGGCGGCGCTGACCAAGTTTGCCGACGCGGCTGTATCTTCCGCGGTTGATTTTTTATTGCGTGAAGAACAGGCCAAGGGCCGCCTTATCCCTGCCAATGCAGATGAGCCTTCGCAAGGTTGCGGCTATGTGGTTTTGGCCATGGGCAAGATGGGGTCTTTTGAACTCAACTACTCAAGCGATATCGACCTCATCATTCTTTACGATCCCGACACAGCACCTTTGGCTGAGGGTGTTGAAGCTTCCACATTTTTCGTGAAGCTCACCCGCAATCTCGTCAGTTTGTTGCAGGACGTGACCGAGGATGGTTATGTCTTCCGCACTGATTTGCGATTGCGGCCCGATCCGCGCGCCACGCAAGTGGCGATCGCCATTGAGGCCGCCGCCATTTATTATGAATATCAGGGCCAGAACTGGGAACGCGCCGCCATGATTAAAGCCAGGCCCTGTGCTGGTGACGTGGTGCTAGGTGCTGAGTTTCTGGATCGTCTCACCCCCTATATTTGGCGCAAATATCTCGACTATGCAGCCATCGCCGACGTCCAATCCATGAAGCGGCAAATTCATGCTGTCAAAGGCCATGGCGAGATTGCAGTGCGTAGCCATGATTTGAAGTTGGGTCGCGGCGGGATTCGCGAAATTGAATTCTTCGTGCAGACCCAACAATTGATTGCCGGTGGACGAAATCCCAAACTGCGGGGCCGCTCCACCATTGCCATGCTGGAGGGCTTGGCCGCCGAAGGCTGGATTAGCGCAGAAACAGCCAAGGATATGACAAACGACTATTGGTTTTTGCGGATGTTGGAACATCGCGCCCAGATGATCGATGACCTCCAGACCCACCATGTTCCAAAAGACGACGCCAAATTTGAATCCTTCGCGCGTTTTTCGGGCTTTGCCGATGGCGCATCCTTGTCGGTGAAACTGGAACAGGCGCTGCGCCGTGTGCAACACCACTATGCGGCCCTGTTCGAGCAGGCATCTGATCTCGGTTCGAGCGAAGGCAGCTTGGTTTTCACCGGCGCTGATGATGATCCGGCAACCCTCGAAACTCTGGCCCGCATGGGCTTCACCCATGGTCCCGAAGTGGCCGCCACCATCAGGGCCTGGCATTTTGGCCGCTATGCTGCCATGCGAACGGCGCGGGCCCGCGAAGTTCTGACCGAGATCATGCCCAAACTGCTGAAATCCCTGAGCAGCAACAGCAACGCTGATCAGGCTTTTCTGGCCTTTGACAAGTTTCTTAAAAACCTGCCTGCTGGCATCCAGCTTTTCTCCATGATCAAAGCCAATCCTCGTCTGGTGGACCTTCTGGCCCTGGTGATGGGAACAGCCCCGCGCCTTGCCGAAAAACTGAGCTATCGTCCGCGCATTCTGGAGGCCGTTGTCGCACCAGATTTCTTTGGGCCGTTGCCTGA
The DNA here is from genome assembly GCA_038231475.1 of Hyphomicrobiales bacterium. GTDB lineage: Bacteria > Pseudomonadota > Alphaproteobacteria > Rhizobiales > Aestuariivirgaceae > Aestuariivirga. The sequence continues at coordinate 124,869 of JBBRLH010000001.1, forward strand.
TGCCCAGCGCATCAAGTCTGACCTTGATCTGGTTCTCCCTGACGAGACGCCGCGCGATGAAGCCATGGACCGTCTGCGCGTCTGGGCCCGCGAAATGCATTTCCGCTTTGGTTTAAGGCTCCTTTCGGAAACGATGTCCGCTGATGAAGCAGGCCAAGGATTTTCAGCCATTGCCGAAGCTGTTATCCAGAAATTATTGCGCGTGGTTGAGCTGGAGATCATAGCCGCCCACGGTCAAGTGAAGGGCGGGGCCTGTCTGGTGCTGGGCCTCGGCAAACTTGGCGGCGGTGAAATGACGGCAGGCTCTGATCTCGACATCATGTTGGTCTATGACCATGCCACGGACGCAGAAGAATCCGACGGCGAAAAACCTCTGAGTCCGCTGCAATATTATACTCGGATCACCCAGCGCCTGGTGACCGGCCTCACGGTTTTGACCTCCGAGGGCGAGCTTTACGAAGTCGACATGCGCCTCAGGCCGTCAGGCAGCAAGGGCCCTTTGGCGGTGAGCCGCGCCGCTTTTGAGGCCTATCAAAAAACCGACGCCTGGACCTGGGAGCGCATGGCCCTGACCCGCGGGCGCGTCGTGGCAGGCGATAAGTCTTTTGGTCAAAAGATTGAGATAATCATCTCGGAAACCTTGTACCAAAAGCGCGACCCCGAAGAGATCAGGATGGACGTGTCCAAGATGCGGAACTTGATGCTCCATGAACATAAAAATACCAGCCTTTGGGACCTGAAACTGAAGCCCGGCGGCCAAGTGGAGATTGAGTTCATCGCCCAATATCTGCAATTGGTTCATGCTTGGAAAAGCCCTGAAATCCTTCGCCAAAACACTGCTCAAGCGCTTGTTAAATTGCAAGAAAATGGCATTTTGGGAAAGCCGGTTGGACGCCAGATTTTAGCCGCTTTGCGGCTCTATCAATCAGCCACCCAACTCTTGCGTCTTTGCGTGGACGGCCCCTTCGATCCCGGTATAGCCCCGGCGCGTTTGAATGCGGCTTTGGCGCGGGTCGCCGGGCAGCCTGATATGGCGGCAACCGAGGCGGTCTTGGCCGATCACCAATCGGTCGTTGCGGGCATTTTTGAAGATATGATAGGCCGCGACGGAATCCATGAAGGTCTTGCGTCTAAGGAGCAATAAATTGCAAGAAACAGGCGGTGAAGGCGTGACTCCACGTCTGATGCAAGCGGGCAAAGCAGAAGCTGTGCACGGGCCAGAGGCCAGTGACGCGACACTTTTGGCCGCGTGCACCAACGCTGACGCTGAGGCTTTCGCACTTCTGCTCAGGCGTCATCAGGACATGGTCAGGCGTGTGGCTTGGCGCTTGGGGCTTCGCAATGCCGATGTCGATGACGTGGCTCAGGAGACGTTCCTCAAACTGTGGAACAATCCGGGCCAGATCCGTGACGCAGCAGCCTTGAAAGGCTGGTTGGTGCGGGTGGCATCAAACCTGGTGATGGATCGGTTTCGCAAGAGGCCGATGGATGACCTCGAGACGGCAGAACATGTCAGCGACGGCAGGCCACCTGCCGACGAAGTGATGGAACGGAACTGGGCAGCAGGAGAGGTTGATCTCGCCATCAATGCGCTGCCCGAGCGACAAAGATTGGTGATCATCCTTGTTCACTTCGAACAGATGGGCAATATCGCCGCCGCCGCAGCAATGGAACTAAGCGTGGACGCGCTGGAAAGCTTGCTCGCAAGGGCAAGGCGCGCCCTGAAGGAAAGATTGAAAGGAAAAGCGCCGCAGCTTCTGGCTGCGGTGAGGGAGAGGGCAGGACAACATGGTTGACCAGATGGGGAACGGCGAGATGGACGATAAGTCCCTCGATCAGATTTTGGGATTGGCATCAAAGCCGGAATTGAGCTCCGATTTTGAAAGTCGCCTTATGGCAATGCTACCCGAACAAACAAAGCCAAGCGCGCAGGTAATTGCATTCCCGAGGCGCAAGCCGCCAAATGTATGGGTGATGGCACTGCCACTGGCCGCTTGCCTTGTGCTGGGGATTTGGCTTGGCGCCACGGACGAGGCCACAGATATTTTGCCGGTTTCAACGACGGCGAGCGCCATGGCCACACCTGACCAGCTTTCGCCCAGTGGCATTGATGATATTGAAAATCTGAGCCCAGGTGATCTGTCATGACCGACCATGCGGCACCGCCACCGGTCCTCGTCAAAAACGCAATACCTCATCTACGCTCACGCTGGTGGACTGTTCTTCTCGTCGTATCATTGGGCGTGAATTTGTTAATCGCTGGCGCCATCGCTGGACGAGCTTTGAGAGGCCCACCAGAAGGCTTCGCCCCAATGGGTTTTGGTCAGCTCGTGCCGCGCAAATTCTTTGGCGACCTGCCGCGTGAACGACGCCAGGAATTACTGTCCACAATCCGCGACAACCGTGATGAGTTCAAGGCCATGCGCGAACAGGGCCAAGCAACCGCCTTGAAGCTGGCCGATGTTCTGGACGATGCGAATTATGATCCGGAAAAAGCCAAGGCGGTGATCGCGGAATTCACGACAGGTGCCAATTCATTGGCCGCGCGTGGCGGTGCCGTCTCCATGGCGCTGCTCGACAAGTTGACGGCGGACGAGCGAATTCTGTTGGCCAATGCCATCAGAGATCGTGCTTCGCATGAAGGTAAAAAGCGCTGAGATCAGGCAGGTTTGGTCGGCAGGTCAACCACCACGGTGGTGCCTTTACCAACCTTGGAACTGATGCTGAGCGTTCCACCGTGAAGCTGTACAAGGCTCTTTGAAATCGCCAGACCAAGGCCGGAGCCGCCTTTGGTTTTGGTGAACTGGTTTTCCACCTGTTCAAAGGGTCGCCCAAGCTTTTCGAGATCACGCTGCGGAATGCCGATTCCATTGTCGACAATTTCAAAACGTTGCATGTCGCCAACGCGGGTCGCCGAAATTTCGACAGTGCCACCTTCCGGCGTGAATTTAATGGCGTTCGAAATAAGATTGATGAACACCTGTTTCAGGGCACGCCTGTCGCCGAGGAAGGGCTTTGATTTTTCGAGCTTCGGTTGAAGCGTAATCTTTCCCTCGGCAGCGCGCGGGCCTACCAGTCTCAGCACGTCTTCGACGACAGCGACCGGATTGACGGCCTCCATCTCCAATTCGATTTTGCCCGCTTCGATCTTCGACATATCCAGAATGTCGTTGATCACATCCAATAGGAATTGCCCACTGCGCCGGATGTCCGAGGCATACTCGCCATATTTGGTCGAGCCCAAAGGCCCAAACATTTGTTGCCCCATGATCTCGCTGAAGCCGATGATGGCATTCAAAGGCGTTCGCAATTCATGGCTCATATTGGCCAGGAATTCCGACTTGGAGCGATTGGCCGCCTCAGCGCGTGTCTTCTCCGAATTATATTTGTCGGCGAGTTCGGCCAAGCGCTGGGATTGCTCTTCGGCGAGTTGCCGCTCTTTTTGTAAGTCGCGCACCGTGATCATCAGATTGCGTTCCGACAACAACAAATGTTCTTCTTGCTGCTTCAACGCCGTGATGTCAGTACCCACCGAAACAAATCCGCCATCTTTGGTGCGGCGCTCGTTGATGTGAAGCCATCGGCCATCGGCAAACTGAACCTCCATCGAACGCGCCCCCGAGACATCATCAGCCTGGCCGGGCACAAATTGCCGAACCAGTGGCTCTTTGGCCGCCTCGGTCACGATCTTGTAGGGCGTGCCCGGTTCGCACACTGCCGCGGGCAGGGAATGGAACTGCTGATATTTGGAATTGCACAGAACCAGCTTTGAATCCGTGTCCCACAACACAAAGGCTTCCGAGATATTTTCGACCGCATCTTTCAGGCGAACTTCGGCCTCGCGGTTCATGACGTCGAGCTTCTTCTGGCGGGTGATATCAAACACCACACCGACAAGATGCGGCTCATCAGGTTTCTTGCCCGGGGCAAGTGCAGCACGAGCGCGCAGCCACACCCAATGGCCCTGCACATGGCGCATGCGAAATTCCTGATCGAAAACTTTGCTTTCGCCCTTGAGCAGGCTGTCAGTGAGAACATCGATCTTGGCGTCTTCGGGATGAATGCGATGCGTGACTTCGGCAAAGGTGAGATAATTGCTTTTGGGTGAAAGCCCCAGAATGTCGTACATCGATTGCGACCAGAAAATCTCGCCGCCATAGAGATTCCAATCCCACAATCCGCACTCACCACCTTCCAGCGCCTTGTCCATGCGCGTTGTGGCCAGCGCCAAAAGATGATCGGCATCAGCAGCCTTGGCCACTTGCCAGTGAAAGGCACCGGCGAGCATCATGAGAACCAGAAGTGTGACAGCGCCCAGCATGGAAATCTGAGTGACGCGCGCGCGCCACACCGACAACACATCGGCCTTTTTTTGCAGCGACAAGAGGCTGGCGTTCATGTCACCCAGATCGAGCGAGGTCATGAAGGCCTCATCGCCGTTGACGAGCGTCGTCGGGGCCATCTCTGGCGCATTGACCGGAACATCGGTCACAAATTTCGAGCCGAGAATATCTGCAATGGCCTTGCCATCGCTGCTGCCATCACGCGGCACGCTCGCCACGACATGACCGAGACTATCGACCAGCATAAAGCTGCGACCGAGTTCAAGGGCTTCTTCCGGGACCACAGCATCGAGCAAGCTCTGGCTGGGCAGGAGGCCTGGCTGCTGCAAATGCGCGATCCGCAAATTTTGCGCCACTTGTTGGGCCCGCAAAAACGTCAGTTGGTTTTCATCGGATAGATGCTGTCCGCGGTTTTGTAATAATAGCGTGAGCAGCGCTGCCGCCTGGACCACAAGGAAAAGTGCTGTCAAAGCCAGCACCACGCGACGCATGGATTTTTCGCTTAATGCAAAACTGCGCCCGCGCAGCCATGGCAGACGTAGATGCAACATCCGGTCGCGGAAAAACAGTTCCTTGATATTTGAGTTGGCCAAATCAGTGCCCGGGTTCTGAATGTGAATTCGGGCTGCACCACTACCAACTCACAAGCAGGCTCCGAACGACCAAGCAATAACCCTTGCGAATCTGATTTGCCAAGCACCAACTTAGGAAAGGGTGGCGGAATTGCGTCAGACTTGCAGTGTTCTTGTAATGATCTCAAGAACATCACGCGAAAGCTGAGGTTCTGCCAATACACGCTGCATTTCCCGCTGTGCTGCAGCCCGCCTGCCGGCATTGAACATCCGCCACGATCTGAATCCGGTGGCCATACGCGAGGCCACCTGCGGATTGGTGGCGTTGAGCGCGATGATCGCATCCGCTGCCAACTTGTAACCTTCACCGTCTTCGGCATGGAAGCCAGCGAGATTGCCGCCGATGAAATTCCTGATCAGTGCATAGACCCGGTTTGGCGTTTTCAGCGTGAAGTCCTTGTGCTCCATCAAACGGCGAACCCGCGCTGCGGCATGGCCCGGCATTACGGCCTGCACCGCAAACCATTTATCGACCAGCAGATGATCGTTTGAGTGGCGCTCATAGAATGTTGAAAGCATGGCACCAGCGCGGGGATGATCCATGCGGGTAGCCAACGACAGCGCGCTGAACTCAATCGTCATGTTGGTGGCCTTTGCAAACAGGCCTTCAAGCTGCTCCATGACGAAGTCAGGCTCGGCGGCAGAGAGAAGTCCCAGTGTCGAAAACTGCAGAGCGCGCCGGGCGGTGCCTACAGTGTCAGGACGATAAGCGCCGCTATCAACCGTGTTCTTGGCCACGCGCTTCAGATCACGCGCAAGCTTTCGCGCAATTTCCGTGCGCACATAGTCGCGCGCTTTCACGATCAAATCTGCGTCGACATCTTTGCCAATCAACTCGACGATCTCTTCAACCATCGGCAATTGCAAAAGCTTGGCCTTGAACGCATTGTCGAGGCCCGTGTCTTTCAATGATCTTCCGAGCGCTTTGGCGTAGCCACCAACCGAAGGCATGGGCTTGCCCGCAACCATCGCCGCATAGGTCTTGCCGATCAGTTTTTTGGCCAGAACCTGCGCTGCTTCCCAGCGGTTGAAGCTGTCGGAATCATGGCCCACCAGAAACAGAAGTTCAGCCGAGGTCTGATTGCTTTTCACAACGACCGGGGCCGAATAGCCGCGATTGAACGAGAGAACCGGCTCCTCCTTCACATTGTGAAAGCGGAAAACTTTTGACGCCTCGGTCAGTTCAATGACATCGGAATTGAGCAGGCCCTGGCCTTCAAGATCAAGCGGCATATCCTGGCCCGCAGCATCAACCAGCCCTACGCGAAATGGCATATGCAACGGCAGTTTCCGAGGCTCGCCCTTGCGCCGCTCGGTCTTTTGCGAAACGGCCAAATCATAGCACTGGGCCTTGGCATCATACTTGCCACGCACAGTCACTTTCGGTGTTCCAGCCTGCTCATACCAGCGGAAGAACTGCGAAAAATCGCGCCCCGACGCATCAGCCATGCATTGCACGAAATTTTCAACCGTCGCGGCCTCGCCATCATGGCGCTCAAAATAAATGTCCATGGCCTTGTGAAACGCCGCGGTGCCGATCAGCGTTTGCAACATGCGGCACAGCTCTGCGCCCTTGTCGTAAACTGTCGCCGTGTAGAAATTATTGATCTCCATATATGAGGAGGGCCGCACAGGATGCGACAGCGGTCCCTGATCCTCAGGAAATTGCCGCGCCCGCAGATCCTGCAAGTCATCAATGCGTTTCACCGCCCGTGAGCGCAGATCTGAGGTGAATTCCTGATCGCGGAATACTGTGAGACCTTCTTTCAGGCAAAGCTGAAACCAGTCGCGACAGGTGATGCGATTGCCCGTCCAGTTGTGGAAATATTCATGTGCGATGATGCCTTCGATCAATTCGAAGTCTGTGTCTGTGGCCGTCTCCGGCAGCGCCAGAATATATTTGTCATTGAAAATGTTGAGGCCCTTGTTCTCCATGGCGCCCATATTGAAATCCGACACGGCCACAATGTTGAACACATCAAGATCATAGGCCCGGCCGAAACGCTGCTCGTCCCAGCGCATCGAGGCCTTGAGGCTCTCCATCGCCCAGGCGCAGCGATCTTCTTTGCCGCGCTCGACATAGATGCCGAGCTTTACGGGGCGACCTTCGCTGGTGGTGAAATGATCTTCCACATGGGCAAGATCGCCGGCCACCAGTGCGAATAAGTAACTAGGCTTCGGATGTGGGTCATCCCATTCCGCAAAATGACGCTCGCCCGCCAACTCACCTGCAGCACCGGGATTGCCATTGGATAGCAACACGGGCTTGTTGCGCGGCGCTTCGATGCGAACATGAAATTTCGTCATCACGTCCGGTCGGTCGGGATAATAGGTAATGCGGCGAAAACCTTCGGCCTCGCATTGCGTGCAATACATGCCATTCGACATATAGAGACCCGAAAGGGCCGTGTTGGCGGCGGGCGCGCAACGGGAGACGAGCTTCAGCGTGAACGGAACCTTGGGTGGCTTGGTGATGGTCAGGCTTTTGTCGTCAACCACATAGTCTTTTACATTCAGCATGCGACCGTGAACGCTGGCCGAGACCAGCTCGATCATCTCGCCATCGAGAACCAGCGGCGCCGCCTTGGCACCGCGCGGCACCAGGGCTATTTCTGATTCGACCAAGGTGTCATTGGCCGAAAGTTTGAACACCAGTTTGACGGCACTCAACGTGAATGGAAATGGCTTGTAATCCTTGAGGCGAATGGTCGGTGGTGTTTCAGTTTTCATTTTTTGTCCGTCAAAAGCGGTTGATGCGATAGGGATGAAGATCGAGATTGGTGGGCACCTTGTCGATCATGTCGGCAATCATGCGCCCGGTTGAAGGCCCCCAGGTGAGACCCATGTGGCCATGGCCAAAGCCATACCAGACATTGGCCATTGTGGTTGAAGGCCCAATCACCGGAAGCGAATCCGGCGTGCCCGGCCTGCGACCCATCCAGCGGGTGGCTTTATCATCGGGCGCCTTAAGCGTTGGAAAAATCTGCTTGAACACATGGAATAGCGCGTCGGCCCTTGCATAGTTGGGTGCAGCATCTAGTCCAGCAAATTCATCGGTTCCAGCCAGCCGAAGCCCCACATCCATTGGCGTCGCCGCCCCCGGTGTGCGGGCATAGGTGATCGAGCGCGACAAGCTCACGCCAGAGTCGGGCAGCACGATGTGATAGCCACGCTCAGCTTCAAGCAGCACATGCTCATGCAATTGTTTCGCCAGCAGATGCGAATAGGCCCCGCCGCAAATCACCAGCAGGTCCACCTGCTGCAAAACATTTTGCGCCAGATTGAGACCGCTCACACGGCCAGCAGATGTTTCGAGCGACGTCACGTCATCGAGAAGAATTTTCCCGCCGTCAGCAACAAACTTGGCAGCGATGGCCTTGACCACGCTTTCCGGATTCTTGACGAAATACCAGCCGCCATGAAACGCCCCATGTTTGATATGGGGCGACAAAGCCGGCTCCATCTCGCGGGCCTCATTGCCACTAAAGGTTTCACAAGGATATCCCAATTCGGACTTGAGACGGCGTTCCTCGGCCTCTGCTTCAAACTGTTGGTCCGTATCAAACACGCGCATGGTTTCGCGCTTCACCATCAAATCGTTGCGGCCTGCTGCACCAAGCAGCGTCTCAAAATCAGCGACAACGCGCAAGCCAAGTGCCGCCCGCGCCGCCGTGATGGCTTTGATTCGAGAGGGCGTAGTGTTGCGTGCCGCCGCCAGAAACCACGGCAAGGCCTTCGGCAAATAGGACCAGCGAATGGTGAGTGGCCCCAGCGGGTCCATCAGCCAACCTGGCAATTTGCGGAAAATCTTGGGGTGAATGGTGGGCATGATTTCGCCAAAGGCCAATCCCCCCGCATTGCCAAAGGAACAGCCTTCGCCCGGTGGCACCCGGTCAATCACCGTGACCTGATAGCCCGCGCGCTGCAGGAACGCCGCCGTTGACATGCCGACAATGCCAGCGCCGATAACGTGAACTTGACCCTTCATTCTGCTCCCTTATCGTGAAACCGCGTCGTCGCCAAACCCCGAAAGGCCGCAGAGAGCCCCACGCCCCGCATGGTGCCATGCCAAGTTTGATGTCTCCGAAGCCAGCCTAACGCTCTATTAATGCTAAGACAAACTTACCCGGCAAGTTTCCAAAATATGTAGAATTTGGCGATATGCTGGGAGCCAGAAGAAAGGCTAAGCCCGTGTTGAACCGTCAGGACTGGAACGTGAAAAAAACTGAACAGGCGAGCCTTGAAGATTTTGTGCATGCCATGGCCCATGCCGCCTTTGGCGTGTCCATTGTCACAACGGACGGTCCTGCGGGCCGCTTTGGTTTGACGGTGAGCGCTGTGTCCTCTGTGTCAGCAGAGCCACCCTTGCTGCTGGCCTGCATTCATCGCAAAAACCCCATCGCTGAAGCCTTGACCAAGAATAGCGTTTTTGCCGTCAACCTTTTGGCTGAACAGCAATCGTTGCTGGCGCGCATTTTCGCAGGCCACCCGCCCAGCGGTATCCCTTACGATTTTTCTGCTGGCCAATGGCACGAGACGCAAGGTCGTGCCCCAACCCTGTTGAATAGTGCTGCCAATTTCGACTGCAATCTTGAAAGCTGGCACGATGCGGGAACTCATCGTATTTTCATCGGTCGCGCCATGACCGCCGTCCATGGCGGTCTTCCCCCCTTGGTCTATAGCAACCGAAAATTTGGCCACTTCCAATTGGCACCCGAAGTCAATTCCTGATTTTTAGTTTGAGAGTCGATCCAATAGACGTGCCAGCATCGCGTCCGTCAGAGCCAATTGCTCTTCGCTGACATATTCATCAGGCTTGTGCGCCACCGCAATGTTGCCTGGCCCACACACCACGGCAGGAATACCAAGCTCGCTCTGGAACAATCCACCCTCAGTGCCGAAGGTGATTTTGCCAGTAGAATTTCCACCCGTCAGTGCGCGCACGAAATTGACGACATCACTCTCAACCGGTGTGTCGAGAGCCGGGTAGCTCTGAAGATCGGTGAACACGAAGCGCGCCGCTGCATGAACGCCACGATAGCGCTCCGCCACAACGTCCGCCGCCGCCTTGATGCGCGTAACAATGGCGTGTTGATCATCTTGCGGCAGATAGCGGATTTCAAAATCAAAGGTGGCGAGATTGGGCACAATGTTCATCACTTCGCCACCCGCCATCTTGCCCACATGCAAAGTGGTATAGGCCACCTCATAGTCGCCATCGCGCGCACCATGTTCGGCAAGCTCAGCCTGGATGCGCCGGATTTCCGCAATGAGGTCGCACACCATGTAAATGGCGTTGACGCCAATGGGGGCCAATGACGAATGGGCCTCAAGCCCATGGGCCGAAACCCTGAAACCCAACTTGCCTTTATGGGCCGTCACAACCTGCAGCATGGTGGGCTCTCCCACAATGCAAAAGTGCGGACGAATGGGAAGCGTCTTCAGCATGTCGAGAAGCCGCCTCACGCCGATGCAGCCAATTTCCTCATCATAGGAAAAGGCCAGATGAATGGGTGTGTGCAGTTTTCTTTTTGAGGCGGCTTCGGCCAATGAAAGGCAACATGCAATAAATCCCTTCATGTCTGTGGCGCCTCGGCCATAAAGATTGCCATCGCGCTTTGTCATCACGAAAGGATCACTGCTCCAGTTCTGCCCCTGCACGGGCACCACGTCTGTGTGGGCCGAAAGCGCAATGCCGGAGACATCAGCAGGGCCGATCGTCGCCCAGAGATTGGCCTTGCGGCCATCTTCATTGGCCACAAGTTGCGAGGCTACGCCGAAGCTTTTCAAAACGCCTTGCACGTAAGCAATAAGATCGAGATTGCTGTCGCGACTGATCGTCGGAAAGGCGATAAGCTTTTCAAGATGGGCAATGCTGGTCATGGTCTCTCATTGTCAAATTCCGGCAATCGAGTACAGTGCTTTGATGAATAAATTTTGCGCCAATCTCGGCTGGCTGTTCACCGAACATGAATTTCTGAACCGTTTTTCCGCTGCGGCAAAGGCGGGCTTCAAGGGCGTGGAATTTGCCAGCCCCTATGAATATGACGCGAAGGACTTGAGCGCGCGATTAAAAGACAATGGCCTGGAGATGGCTCTGTTCAATTTGCCGTTCGGTGATTTTGCCAAGGGTGAGCGCGGCTTGGCCTGTGTGCCCGGGCGCAAAAAAGAATTCCGCGATGGCGTAAAACGCGCGGTTGAATATGCTCTTGTGTTGAACTGCAAGCGCATCAACGCGCTCGCGGGGCTGGCTCCTGAAGGCGTGGCGAGTGCCGTTTTGTGGGACACTCTGGCCGGGAACTTAGCCTTTGCGGCTGAGGCCTTGGCGAGTGAAAATATCACAATGGTCGTAGAGCCCATCAACAGGTTTGACATGCCAGGCTTCCTTCTCAACACATCCGCTGATGGCCTGCGCGCCATGGCAGCGGCGGGTCACCCAAATATAAAATTGCAATACGATATCTATCATATGCAACGCATGGAAGGCGAGTTGGGCAATTCGCTGCGCCGTTTGATGCCAGTGATTGGCCACATCCAATTGGCCGATAATCCAGGTCGCCATGAGCCGGGCACCGGAGAGATCAACTATGGATTTGTACTGAAGCTCATCGAGGAGTTGGGTTATGAAGGCTGGATCGGGTGCGAATATGCGCCATCGACGACAACTGAAGAGTCACTGGGCTGGATAAAATAAGATCCAGCCTGACGCTAACCCTCCACGAAAACTGAAACGGATTGCGGCGGGCAATCCTCGCCGCTGGCAGATGAGAAAATCCGCTGCCAATTTGTTGTTTGCTTTGTCGGCAGCCTCAAAATCTGAGAAACACTCTTGCCATTGATGGCAATGACCAGACGTTTGTTCTTCTGGGAAATTGCCAAACCCACAAAGCGCTGGAACGGCTCGTTCCAATTGAGTGCTGTTCCATCGACATCAAACCAGAATGTCTCATCAGGGCTCAAGAACTCATCCGTGAAATAAGGTGAGAGGTGAAGGCGCAAATCAACCAGCGAACGCACGAACGTCTCCAGGGTTTTGTCGCGCGACGCCCAGTTGAGCCATGTCGTGTCATTGTCCTGGGCATAGCCATTGTTGTTGCCGCCCTGGCTTCGGCCAAACTCGTCACCTGCCGTCAACATTGGTGTGCCGCGTGACAAAAACAGGCAGGCCAGCAACGCTTCAACGTTTCCACCGGGCCAAGTCACTTCGGATGAATTGCCGTCGCGATTGTCCTCGCCGTTGGCAAAATTGTTTCGTTCACGAAAATAAACCAGATCGCGAAGTGTGAAACCATCATGGGCCGCAAGAAAATTGATGCTGGCTGAAGGCATGCGCCCCGCAAAAACATCAGAAGATCCGGTTAGTCTGGTGGCAAGCCCATTTGCCGAGAATGAATCACCACGCCAGAAGCGCCTCACATCATCGCGATACTTGTCATTCCATTCATGCCAGTCGGCTGGAAAATTTCCGAGCTGATAGCCGCCAGGTCCCACATCCCACGGCTCGGCAATGAGGATGACTTTGGACAAGAGCGGATCATTTTGAATGGCTTCAAGCAATGGCGTTGTTTTGGAGAATCCCGATGCCGTGCGCCCCATGATGGTGGCAAGATCAAAACGAAAGCCATCAACGCCAGCCTTCAAGACCCAGTGTCGCATCGAAGCAAGAACCAGTTCCACCACCATCGGATTGTCGAGGGCTAAAACATTTCCGCAGCCTGCATCATTGTGCAAAACACCATTGGTCATGGCATAGTAGCTGCGATTGTCGAGGCCACGATAGCACACTGTGGGACCAAGCTCATCGCTCTCGCCCGAATGGTTGAAGACGATGTCCAACACCACACGAAAATCATGCTGGTGCAGAACCGCAATGGCGTCGCGAATCTCCGGCAGTCCGCCAGGCGCTAGTCTAAGATCAGGTGCGAGCAGGCTGACGGAATTATAGCCCCAAGCATTGTGAAGCCCGAGCCTGGTCAAATGCCGCTCATCAATCCAGGCATGAATAGGCATCAGCTCCAACGTGTCAACGTCCAGCGATTTGAGATGCTTGATCACCGCAGGATCAGCCAGCGCGGCCACGGTTCCGCGCTTGGCCTCTGGCACATCGGGGTGAAGCTTGGTGAAGGATTTGACCTGCAGTTCATAGATGAATTGTGGTTTGCGATAGAGTGGGCGTGGGGCAATCGGCAGTTCCTCCTGCACGATGCATTTAGGTACCCAGCGCGCTGTATCAATTCCGAAAATCGAAAGCTGATCATGATATTCAAAACTACGATCGAACGCCGTAGCGTAAGGATCAATCAACAGCTTTGACTCGTCAAACATCAGCCCTTGAGCAGGGTCCCAGGTGCCAGAAACGCGAAGCCCGTATCGCGAGCCGACGCCGAGCCCCGCGACGAAACCTGAATGCCAGCCATCTTCGTGGCGGTTTAAAAAATGGCGACTGAGTTCGGTTTCGCCTCTGGCATCAAACAGGCACACGCTGACGCGCTCGCCATCTTTGGAGAACACTGCAACTTCAGCGCCACCGGCAACAAGGCGAACCCCAGGTGCCATGCGTTAGGTGATGACCGTGGGCGCGGTGCGGCCGGTGAACTTCTCAATGCTGGCAATGCTGCGGGAGAGCGCAATGAGATCTGCGAGAGTGGCTTGCGTGTCATCATTATGGCGCGCCACATTGGGTTCATATTTTTCGATATAGACTCGCAGCGTCGCCCCCGCCGTCCCGGTTCCCGAAAGCCGGTAGATGATGCGCGAACCATTGTCGAAAATCAGCCTGATGCCTTGCTTGTCGGTGTGTGATTTGTCGACGGGATCATCATAGGCAAAATCATCGGCGAGAACGATGCCGTTCTTGCCCTTGAGTGAGGGTAGGGCGGCGCGCAACCCGTCCATCAGGCTGTTGGCTCCGGCAAGATCAACCTCTTCATAGTCATGGCGCGTATAGAAGTTGCGGCCATATTGAGCCCAGTGGTCTTGCACAATGGCCTGAACACTTTGCTTACGGCGCGCTAGAATGTTGAGCCACATTAAAACCGCCCACACGCCATCTTTTTCGCGCACATGATTGGACCCTGTGCCGAAACTTTCTTCGCCACAAATCGTGGCCATGCCCGCATCAAGAAGATTGCCAAAGAATTTCCATCCCGTGGGCGTTTCAAAATGACCAATGCCGAGCTTGGCTGCAACCCGGTCAGAGGCGCCACTGGTGGGCATCGAACGCGCCACACCGGCAAGGCCCTTGGCATAACCCGGAGCAAGCGTCGCATTGGCCGCGATGATGGCGAGTGAATCCGAGGGCGTCACATAAATGCCCTTGCCCACAATGAGGTTGCGGTCGCCGTCACCATCAGACGCCGCGCCAAAATCAGGCCCCTTGCCGGAGAGCAGCAGGTCGCAAAGTTCCTTGGCGTGAACCAGATTGGGATCGGGGTGGTGGCCAGCAAAATCAGGCAGCGGCGTGCCGTTCATCACTGTGCCGGGTGCAGCGCCCAGAATGTCTTCGAAAATCCGTTTGCCATAGGGCCCGGTGATGGCGCTCATGCCATCAAACTTCATGGTAAAGCCAGATTTGATCAGTCCACGGATTAAATCAAAATCAAACAGGGTCTGCATCAATGCGGCATAATCAGAAACCGGGTCGATGACCTCAACCACCATGGCACCGACCTTTGTCGAACCGACCTTGCCAAGGTCGATATCCGGCGTGTCGAGCGTCTTGTAGCTGTCGATCTTCAACGTGCGCGCATAAATCGCCTCGGTGATTTTCTCGGGCGCTGGCCCACCATTGGACGCGTTGTACTTGATGCCGAAATCGCCATCCGGCCCCCCGGGGTTATGGCTGGCTGAAAGGATGATGCCGCCAAAGGCTGCGTTCTTGCGGATGATATGGGACGTGGCCGGAGTAGAAAGCCAGCCATGTTGCCCCACCATCACGCGGCCAAAGCCATTGGCGGCGGCCATGCGAATGGCAATCTGCACAACGGTGTCGTTATAGAAGCGGCCATCTCCGCCAATCACCAAAGTCTTGCCGACAAATCCTTCGAGTACGTCAAATATCGACTGGATAAAATTCTCGGCGTAATTCGGTTGCTGGAACACCGTTACCTTCTTGCGAAGGCCGGAAGTGCCGGGGCGCTGCCCATCAAAGGGCTTGGTTGCAATTGTGGTCATGATTCATTCCACCGGAAGTGATTTATAGAGCTTTGCATATTGTGCGGCACTGCGCGTCCATGAGACATCGCTCGACATGCCGCGCTGTTGGACGGTGCGCCAAGTCGGGCCATCAGCGTAGAGCTGTGCCGCGCGCGTCAGTGCATTTTGTAGTGAGAACCCATCGACGGGTGAAAATTGCACGCCTGTTGCAACGCCCGCATGAAGGGCCGCGTCATTGGCATCAATCACCGTGTCAGCCAAGCCACCAGTGCGCGCCACTACCGGTACGCAACCATAGCGCAGCCCATAAAGCTGGGTGAGGCCGCAAGGCTCAAACCGCGACGGCACCAGCATGGTGTCGCAGCCGCCCTGTATGAGATGCGAGAGCTGCTCGTCATAGGCCGTCACCACGCCAATCCTGCCGGGGTGACGCGCTGCTGCCGCATTGAATGCATTTTCAATTCCGGCCTCGCCCGTGCCCACCACCGCAATGCGCGCACCCGTCCCAACCAGCCAGTCGAGCTGCGAAGCCAGAATATCAAGGCCCTTCTGCCAGGTGAGGCGGCTCACCACGCCATGGAGAATTCCGTCACCTGCCTCAAGATTAAAGCGCTTCTCAACTGCGCGCTTATTGGCGACGCGGCCTGTTATATCCTTGGTAGAAAAATTACCGGCAAGTGCTGTATCGCTCGCAGGATCCCAAACCTCATCATCAATACCATTGACGATGCCGACAAGATCCGCCCGCCTTGCTTGCAGCAAACCCTGCATGCCCATGCCAAAATCCGCCGTGCAGATTTCAGTGGCATAGGTGGGGCTGACGGTGGTGAGGAGATCAGCAGTGGCCAATCCGCCCTTGAGAAAACATACGTTGCCGTAATACTCAACACCGTTCATCGAATAGGCCTGCGGTGGCAATTCCAACGCCGAAAAAACGCCGGGCGGGAAAATGCCTTGAAAGGCAATGTTGTGAACCGTCAAAACTGATTTTGGCCCGCCCTGATACCTGAGGTAAACTGCGGCCATGGCACCTTGCCAGTCATGGGCATGGACCACATCGGCCTTGTAGCTCCCCAACCCGCCGCGCGACAGCCGTGCTGCAACCTGGGCCAAGGCCGCATAACGCAGAGAGTTATCGGGCCAGTCCTTGCCATCGGCCCCGAGATAAATATTCCCCGGCCTGTTGTAGAGGTGCGGTGCATCCAAAACAAAAACATCAAGGCCTTTGGCTTTGCCCGAACGTAACGTGGCAGGGCCCCCCATGAGGTTTTCAAACTTGTAGACCTCGGTGGATTTCTCGAGCGTAGACAAAACCGCCGGATAGCCCGGAACGATAGATTTCATCGTCACGCCATGCTTGCTCAATGCGGCAGGCAATGCCCCCGTTACATCAGCCAGGCCACCGGTTTTCACCAGCGGAAAAATCTCCGATGCTACGGAAAGAACCTTCACGCGCTCAAGCCTTCAGCCTATCGATCATAGGTTGGGTGATGAGACACACGCCTTTTTCCGAGCGCCTGAATCTGACGGCGTCATGCTCGGAATCCTGGCCCACCACGAGGCCTTCTGGGATGTTTACACCCCGGTCGATTACGACTTTGGAGAGGATCGTGTTTCGCGCGATGTTGACTCCCGGCAGTACTACGGCCTCATCAAGTGAGGAGAACGAATTCACGCGAACCCCGGTAAACAAAAGGGTGCGCCGGATTGAAGCGCCCGACACAATGCAACCGCCCGACACCAATGAGGAAATGGCCTGGCCGCGCCGACCTTCGAGATCATGCACGAATTTGGCGGGAGGGGTCACTTCACCATGCGTCCAAATTGGCCATTCATGGTCATAGAGATCAAGCGAAGGCAGAATTTCGCAAAGATCGAGATTTGCTTCCCAATAGGCATCAATGGTGCCGACGTCGCGCCAATAGGCTTCCTTTTCGGTTTCAGCGCGGATGCAGGATTTGGTGAAGCGATGCGCCACCGCCTTGCCGCCTTTGACCAGCTTGGGGATGATGTCCTTGCCGAAATCGCGGCTCGAAGTTTTGTCCGCCGCATCTTCCTTCAGCCACTCCGCCAGACGCGCCGTCTCGAAAACATAAATCCCCATGGAGGCCAGCGCCATGTTGGGACTGCCCGGAATGGCTGGAGGATCCTTGGGCTTTTCGACGAAGGCCTTGATCGTATCTTTCTCATCGACGGCCATCACACCAAAGCCCGTGGCTTCCATGCGCGGAACTTCCAGAACGCCAACGGTCACGTCAGCGCCCGTATCCACATGCTGTTGCAGCATGAGTTCATAGTCCATCTTGTAAATATGATCGCCAGCGAGAATGACAATATATTTGACGTTGTAGGCTTCGATGATGTCGAGGTTCTGGAACACCGCGTCGGCTGTGCCCGCATACCATTGGTCTTCCGACACGCGTTGGGAGGCGGGCAGAATGTCAAAGCTCTCGTTGCGCTCGGTGCGGAAGAAGTTCCAACCGCGCTGCAAATGGCGGATGAGGCTGTGCGCCTTGTACTGCGTGGCCACGCCAATGCGGCGGATGCCTGAATTCAACGCGTTGGACAGCGCAAAATCGATGATGCGTGATTTGCCGCCAAAGGGAACGGCAGGCTTGGCACGAATGTCAGTGAGTTCCATCAGACGAGAGCCGCGTCCTCCGGCTAGAACATAAGCCATGGCGTCACGAGCCAAGGGCGCATTTTTACGATGGATCATTTTACCTCCCTTCGCGGATATCAATCTTCCGCTTCAAAAAATACTGTCGCGAGCGGCGGCACGCGCACCTTGGCCGAGGCCGGGCGCCCATGGCTTGGGCCGCCATCTGCGGTGATGACACCCATATTGCCTTGGCCCGAGCCCCAATAGGTCGTGGCGTCGCTGTTGAAAATCTCGCGCCATTTACCAGACTTTGGCAAGGGCAAATCATAGGCCTCGCGCACGATGGGCGTGAAGTTCGAGATCACGGCCACGGGCTTTTTGCCGTCACCAGCGTGGCGCACGAAGGCAAAGACCGAGTTTTCCTGGTCATTGGCGACCATCCATTCAAAGCCTTCGCCTTCGCAATCGCGCGCATGAAGGGCAGGGCTCTTGGCATAGGCAGAGTTCAAATCGCGGATAGCGCTTTGCATGCCCTTGTGCGGCGGATGGTCCAGCAAATGCCAGTCCAGGCTTTGTGCCGCGTTCCACTCGGTCCAAGGCGCAAATTCCTGGCCCATGAACAACAATTTCTTGCCGGGATAGCCCCACATGAAAGCGAGATAGGCGCGTAGGCTGGCAAATTTCTGCCAGTCGTCACCAGACATTTTGTTGAGCAGCGATCCTTTGCCATGCACCACTTCGTCATGCGACAGCGGCAACACGAAATTTTCCGAGAACGCGTAAAGAAGACCAAAGGTCATATCATTGTGGTGGAATTTCCGGTGCACGGAATCGCGACCCATATAGGTCAGCGTGTCATGCATGAATCCCATGTTCCATTTGAAGCCAAAGCCCAGTCCGCCGGTATTGGTGGGTTTTGAAACGCCGGGAAAGCTGGTTGATTCCTCGGCAATGGTCACGATGCCAGGATGCTGCCCATAGGCCTCGTGGTTCATGCGCTGCAGAAATGAAATCGCTTCAAGGTTTTCGCGCCCGCCATATTTGTTGGGAATCCACTGGCCTTCCTTGCGGCTGTAATCGAGATAGAGCATCGAGGCCACGGCATCGACGCGAAGCCCATCAAGGTGATAGCGCTCGAGCCAGAACAGTGCGTTGTTGAGCAGGAAGCTTTGCACTTCCTTGCGCCCGAAATTATAAATCGCCGTGTTCCAGTCCGGATGGAAACCCTGGCGCGGATCGGCATGCTCATAAAGTGACGTGCCATCAAAATGCGAGAGACCATGCTGGTCGGTCGGGAAATGTGCAGGCACCCAGTCGAGAATAATGCCAATGCCCGCCGCATGCGCCCTATCGACAAAGCGCTGAAAGCCATGTGGGTCGCCAAAGCGCGAGGTTGGCGCAAAAAGCCCGGTGGGCTGATAACCCCAGGACGGGTCATAGGG
This sequence comes from Hyphomicrobiales bacterium, assembly GCA_038231475.1. Taxonomy (GTDB): domain Bacteria; phylum Pseudomonadota; class Alphaproteobacteria; order Rhizobiales; family Aestuariivirgaceae; genus Aestuariivirga. Next base: position 144,043 of record JBBRLH010000001.1, read on the forward strand.
ATGCTCAGACACAGGCAGCAATTCAATATCCGTGAAGCCCATATCCTTCACATAGGGGAGCAATTCTTCGCTCAGCTGGTCATAGGTGAGAAAACTATTGCCCTCTTTCCGGCGCCATGATCCCAGATGAACTTCATAGATCGACATCGGAATGCGCCGCTTGTCAGGGGCGGTGCGGGCCTTAAGGTATTTCTCATCGCTCCATTCGAAATTGTCAGTGCGGGCAATCTTGGACGCGGTGTTGGGTCGAAGCTCTGCGGCAAAGCCGTAAGGGTCTGATTTCAGCGGCAGCAAATTGCCATCAGGCCCCACCAGTTCATATTTATAGCCTTGGCCTTCGCTGGCTCCCGGCACAAAAATTTCCCACACGCCGACATCCATGCGCTTGCGCATGACGTGGCGGCGGCCATCCCAATTATTGAAATCACCCACCACCGAAACACGCGTGGCATTGGGCGCCCACACCGCAAAATGTGTGCCCTCGGCACCTTCATGGGAAATGAGATGGGCCCCGAGCTTGTCGTAAAGTTTTAGATGGTTGCCTTCGCCCATGTAATAATCATCTTGGGGCCCGAGCACCGGACCCAGCGAATAGGCGTCAGCGACAATCCAGCGCCCGCCACCATTAGCACACAGATAACGCAGCGGCCGGGCCGCCTCGATATTCACAAGGCCTTCAAAAAAACCGCTGGGGTGGCGCTTCTCGAGTTCGCCCAATTCAGAGCCATCAAGCCCCTGGGCATGAACAATATCAGAACCAGGCACAAAACAGCGCGCGACCCAGTTCTTGCCGATCCTGTGCAGGCCCAAAACCTTGAATGGGTCTGCATGCTTGCCATCTACGATGGCTTGGATTTCGGGGCCGCTTGTGTTCCACTTTGCTTCGGCCATGGCATGCCTTTCAGGCGGTAGAGACGTTCCATATATCGCGGGCATATTCTCTGATCGTGCGATCTGACGAGAACCAACCCATGTGAACGCTATTCCGAATTGCCATAGTCGTCCAGCCCTTTTGATCGGCCCAGAGTTCGGAGATTTTATCCTGAGTGGCTAGATACGCATTGAAATCCGCACCCACCATGAACCAGTCGCCATGATAAACGGAATCGGCAATGGCATTGAAGCGCGACATGTCGCCCTCAGAGAACACGCCTTGCCCAATCACTCGCAAAACATTGCGCAAGCGCGGCGAGGCCTGCACCACGGCGTGACCATCCACACCCTGGTTGCGACGATCTTCAACTTCAGCCGCCGTCAGGCCGAAAATGAAAATATTTTCAGCCCCAACATGCTCGAGCATTTCAACATTGGCACCATCTAGAGTCCCGATGGTCAACGCACCATTGAGACCAAACTTCATGTTGCCTGTGCCCGAAGCTTCCATGCCAGCCGTCGAGATCTGTTCAGAAAGATCGGTGGCCGGAACAATGATTTCAGCCAAGCTCACATTGTAGTTCGGCATGAACACAACCTTGAGCTTGTCACCCACTTCAGGATCAGCATTGACCACGGTGGCGACATCATTGATCAATTTGATAATGAGTTTGGCCTGGGCGTAGCTGGCCGCAGCCTTGCCTGCGAAAATCTTGACGCGCGGCGCAAACACCTTGGTGGGATTAGCCTTGATCTCGAGATAGTGGTCAATCGTTGCCAGGATATTCAAGAGCTGACGCTTGTATTCATGCATGCGCTTGATCTGAACATCGAACATCGCCGTGGGATCAACCTTGATGCCGAGGCGCTCGTCAATCAGCTTCGCCAGAGCAACTTTATTTTCAAGCTTGATGGCGGCAAACTTGGCCATGAAATCTGCGTCTGTGGCTTTGCCAGCGGCCTTTACCAGAAGCTCGGCATTGTCGAGCGATTCAGGACCGGCAGCAAGGGTGAGCAGGGCCGAGAGCTTGGCATTGCACCCATGTAGCCAGCGCCGTGGCGTGATGCCATTGGTCTTGTTGTTGATGCGGCCCGGAAACAGCGTGTTCAAATCGCGGAACACGCTGAGCTTCATCAGTTCAGTATGGAGTGCCGAAACACCATTGATGCTGTGCGAGCCGACAAAGGCCAACTGTCCCATGCGGATTCTCTTGCCGCGATTTTCATCAATCAGGGAGACTGAGCGGATGAAACCGGGGTCAGCCTTGGTGAGGTTTTGTGCTCGGACGATCAATTGGTCATTGATCGCATAAATGATTTGCAGGTGGCGGGGCAGCATTTGCTGAAACAGTTCGACCGGCCAGCTTTCCAACGCCTCGGGCAGCAGCGTGTGATTGGTGTAGGAGATGACGGCTTGCGTAATCGTCCAGGCTTTGTCCCAAGGTTGATTGTGCAAATCAATGAGGATCCGCATCAACTCAGCAACAGCGATGGCCGGATGGGTGTCGTTGATCTGGATGGCAACCTTGTCCGCAAGGTTGGAAACATCCGGATAGCTTTGCATGTGGCGGCGGACAATGTCTTGGAGAGAGGCCGAGGTGAAGAAATATTCCTGACGCAGGCGAAGTTCCTGGCCTGCCGGAGTCGAATCAGATGGATATAAAACCTGCGTAATAATTTCCGCTTTGTTGTTGCCCGAGAGGGCCGCTGCAAAGTCGCCGGTATTAAAAGCTGCAAGATGGATGGGGTCGAGGGCCCTTGCACCCCAAAGCCGCAGCGTATTCACGCGCTTGCCGCGCCAGCCAACCATGGGCGTGTCAAAGGCCGTGGCCAGAATCGTTTCATCAGGCTTCCATTGCGGATAGGTGGCACCGCTTTCCACAGCCACCTGTTCCACGTGGCCGCCAAAGCTCACCTTATAAGCGGCCTCGCGGCGTGGAAATTCCCACGGGTTGCCATCAACGAGCCAGTTTTCCGGCAACTCGATCTGCCAGCCATCCTTGATGATCTGGCGGAACAGCCCATGGTCATAGCGGATGCCATAGCCGTAAGCCGGAATATCAAGGCTCGCCATGCTTTCCATGAAGCAGGCCGCCAATCTTCCGAGACCGCCGTTGCCTAAGGCAGCGTCAGGCTCCAGCAATTCGGTGAGTTCAAGGTCGACGCCAAGATTGGCCAATGCTGTCTTGAAGGCTCCGGTTAATTCAAGGTTGCTCAACGCATCGCGGAGCAGACGACCGATCAGGAATTCGAGCGAAAGATAATAAACCCGCCGCGCCTTGGCATTATAGGACGACCGGGTGGATTCCATCCATTTGTCGATGACACGGTCCCGCAAGGTCATAATGGTTGCGGCCAGCCAGTCGTGATTCTTGGCGACCACGCGGTCCTTACCGATATTATAAGTCAGCTTGGCGAGAATATCCTTGGCAATGGCTTCAGGAGAATTGTCTTCAATGTTCTTCTGCTGCACTGCGGAAGAGTTGCGTACATCATTTGCTGGAGATTTCATTCGCTCACCCCGGTTTTTCTTTTAGACCTAGCATTAGTGTGCGCCGCTGGAAAGTGAGATGTTGCAACGCAGCAATGTCTTGCGGCGCTAAATCTCTTTCCCATGACACAATGCCAGCTTAAAGAGGCCCCACGAAGAATGCGTGAAGGGTTTAAGAATGGCGAGCAACATCACCAATGATCTGCGTGCAGCAGCATTGGCCTATCATGAATATAATCGCCCCGGGAAACTGGAAATCAGAGCCACCAAGCCCTTGGCCAACCAGCGCGATTTGGCTTTGGCCTATTCGCCAGGTGTTGCTGCGGTGTCAGAAGCTATTCACGCCGACCCTTCGCTGGCCGCCAAATACACAGCACGCGGCAATCTGGTCGCAGTTTTGTCCAACGGCACGGCGGTTCTCGGCCTTGGTAATATTGGCCCTTTGGCCGCCAAGCCCGTGATGGAAGGCAAAGCCGTTCTGTTCAAGAAATTTGCCGACATTGATTGCTTCGACATTGAAATCTCTCCCACGGGCGTTGACGAGTTGGTTGAAGCCATTGCGGCTTTGGAACCGACTTTCGGCGGGATCAATCTGGAAGACATCAAGGCTCCGGAATGTTTTGAAGTGGAGCGTCGCCTGCGCGAGCGGATGAAAATTCCGGTGTTCCACGACGATCAACATGGCACCGCCGTCATTGTTGCGGCGGCCGTCACCAATGCCCTGGTTCTCGCCAACAAAAAAGTGGAGGACGTTAAGATCGTAGCTTCAGGCGCAGGCGCTGCCGCCTTGGCTTGCCTCAATCAGTTGGTCACGCTGGGTGTTAGACGCGAGAACATCTGGGTCACTGATCTTGAAGGCGTTGTTTTCAAAGGCCGCAACAAGCTGATGGACCCGTGGAAGGAAGTCTTCGCGCAGGAGACTGACGCCCGCACCTTGTCAGACGTCATTGCTGGTGCCGATGTGTTTCTGGGATTGAGTGCCGGTGGTGTGTTGAAGCCAGAGATGGTGAAGTCTTTGGCGCCCCATCCGCTTATTCTGGCTTTAGCCAATCCCAATCCGGAAATCATGCCGGAAGAAGCCTATGCCCTGCGCCCCGACGCATATATCTGCACGGGCCGGTCTGACTTTCCCAATCAAGTGAACAATGTTCTGTGCTTTCCGTATATTTTCCGGGGTGCATTGGATGTCGGTGCCACCACCATCAATGAACAGATGAAACTCGCCGCAGTGGATGCAATTGCCGCATTGGCCCGGGAAACCCCTTCAGACATTGCCGCCAAGGCCTATGGTGGTGAAGCGCGCCTCTTTGGCAAAGATCAACTGATCCCCAGCCCCTTCGACCCACGTCTGATTTTGCGTATCGCTCCCGCCGTCGCCAAAGCGGCTATGGCAACCGGTGTCGCAACACGGCCAATCGTTGATTTTGAAGCCTATGAAGACAAGCTCCAGCGCTTTGTGTTCAAATCGGGCTTCATCATGCGCCGCATTTATATTGCTGCGCGCAAGGCACCAAAGCGCGTCATCTATGCCGATGGTGAGGACGAGCGCGTGCTGCGCGCCGCCCAATTCATGATCGAAGAAAAAATGGCGCGGCCCATCTTGATTGGCCGCCCGGCGGTCATTGAAACGCGTCTCGAACGCTATGGTCTTGCCATTCGCCCCGGAACTGATTTCGATATTACCAACCCCGAAGACGATCCGCGCTACCGCGAATATGTGGCAACGCTGGTTGAAGTGGCAGGCCGCAAAGGCGTGACTCTCGATGCCGCGCGAAGCTTGGTGCGCACCTCCACCACCACCATTGCGGCCTTGGCCGTTCACCGTGGCGAAGCGGACGCCATGATTTGCGGCCTTGAAGGGCGCTTCCGCTCCAAGATCAGGACCATCAAGGACGTGATTGGCCTGGCCCACGGCGTCAACGAATTGGCCGCCATGAGCCTGATGATCACCTCGCGCGGCATCGTGTTTCTCGCTGATACTCACGTTCAGCCTGATCCTTCGGCCTTCGCCATTTCCGATATCGTGGCGCTCTGTTCAAAGCATCTCGAACGCTTTGGCCTGAAGGCCAAGGTAGCGTTGATTTCCCATTCCGATTTCGGTGATTTTGATACGCCAACCTCGCTCAAGATGCGTGAGGCGCTGGAGATCATCCATCAGCGTCAGCCTGATTTGGAAGTCGACGGCGAAATGCAGTTGAACACGGCTCTTGTGGAAGAAGTGCGCAATCGCAAAATGCCGCGCTCAACCTTGTCCGGCGAGGCCAATCTCCTCGTCATGCCCGATCTCTCCTCGGCCAATATCGCCTATCAGGCGATCAAGGTTTTCGGCGATTCATTGCCCGTCGGCCCCATTCTTCTGGGCACCGCCAAGCCTGCGCATATTCTCACCCAGTCGGTGACAGCGCGTGGCGTTGCCAACGTGTCAGCGATCGCCGTGGCAGAGGCCAACGCATGAGCACGCAACGAAACACGGGAACATCATTCAAACCCGAATGGTTTGAGACAGCACAAGTCAACACCTCTGCCGCCGAACGCCGGGCCTCAACCTTGACCACGCGCCGCTCGGTCAAAAAAGAATATCAGGCGGCATGGCTGGTGAAAGCCCTGCAATGCATCGACCTCACCACGCTCGCCGGTGATGACACGCCGGGCCGCGTCCACAGGCTCTGCGCCAAGGCCCGCAGGCCCTTGCGGGATGACATCGTAGAAAAACTGGGTCTCGCCAAAATGCCAATGGTGGGTGCCGTTTGCGTTTATCCGACCATGGTGCCTCATGCCGTCAAAGCCCTGCAAGGTTCGGGCATTCCGGTGGCCTCGGTCGCCACAGGTTTTCCGGCCGGCCTCACACCTCTCCCGCTGCGCCTTGCTGAAATCAAATATGCTGTGGAGCAGGGGGCTCAAGAAATCGACATCGTCATTCACCGCGCGCAAGTTCTGATGGGTGATTGGCAGCAATTATACGATGAAGTCTCGGCCATGCGCGAAGCCTGTGGGCCAGCGCACATGAAAGCAATTCTGGCCACGGGTGATTTGAAAACTTTGCGCAATGTCTACAAGGCCTCGATGGTGGCGATGCAGGCGGGCTCCGATTTCATCAAGACCTCAACTGGCAAGGAAGATGTGAACGCCACATTGCCCGTCAGCCTCACCATGCTGCGCGCTTTGCGCGATTATGGCGAATACACCGGCCAGCCCATCGGCTTTAAACCCGCAGGCGGATTGAAAACCGCAAAGGACGCCATGAACTGGCAAATTCTGATGAAAGAGGAATTGGGCCGTCGCTGGCTCGAGCCTGATCTCTTCCGCATTGGCGCATCCTCCATGCTGGCCGACATTGAGCGCCAGCTCGAACACTATATCACGGGGCGCTATTCAGCGCTCTCGCATCACGCACTGGCTTGAGGATCAATCCATGCCCACCGTTACTGACGTTTTGAATACCATGGATTACGGCGCGGCGCCTGAATCCAACACCATTGTGAAAGACTGGCTGGCGCATCACGCCTCGGGCTTTGGTCATTACATCAATGGCGCTTTCACCAAGCCGAAGAATCTATTCGACGTGTTCAATCCGGCCAGCGCCGAAAAAATCGCAAGCGCCAGCAATGGCACGGCTGCTGATGTTGATGCTGCTGTGGCCGCCGCCACCAAAGCCTTCAAGTCTTGGTCAGCACTGTCGGGCTTTGAGCGCGCCAAGCATCTTTATGCCTTGGCCCGCCACATCCAGAAGCGCGAGCGCTTCCTCGCTGTTCTCGAAACCATGGACAATGGCAAGACCATTCGCGAAAGCCGCGACATCGACGTGCCGCTGGTCGCCCGCCACTTCTATCATCATGCGGGCTGGGCGCAATTGGCCGATAGCGAATTCAAGGGTTATGGCCCGATTGGCGTGTGCGGCCAAATCATTCCGTGGAATTTCCCGCTGCTCATGCTCGCCTGGAAAATCGCGCCAGCTCTTGCCGCTGGTAATACTGTGGTGTTGAAGCCTGCCGAATTCACGCCGCTCACAGCCTTGGCCTTTGCCGAAATCTGCACCGAGGCAGGCCTGCCGCCCGGCGTTGTGAACATTGTGACAGGTGATGGCGACACAGGCTCTGCCTTGGTGAAACACCAGGGCGTGGCCAAGATCGCGTTCACGGGTTCAACCGACGTGGGACGCATCATCCGCCGTGAAACTGCGGGCTCCGGCAAGAAACTCTCGCTGGAACTTGGCGGAAAATCGCCCTTCATCGTCTTCGAAGATGCTGATCTTGATGCCGCTGTTGAAGGTGTCGTTGACGCCGTCTGGTTCAACCAAGGCCAGGTCTGCTGTGCGGGCACAAGGTTACTCGTGCAGGAAAGCGTTTATGCGCGCCTCATTGCCAAGTTGAAAAAGCGCATGGAATCCTTGCGCATCGGCGACCCGCTCGACAAATCCAATGACATGGGTCCGCTGGTCGATGCCGTGCAATTGGCCCGTGTTCGTAGCCTTGTCAAAAAAGGCGAGGCCGAAGGCGGCACGTTGCATCAAGCGCCCTGCGCCCTCCCGGAAAAAGGTTATTACTTCTCTCCGTCACTGTTCCTCGATGTCGATGCCGCCTCGACCGTGATGCAGAAAGAAATTTTTGGCCCCGTCATTTCGGCCATGAGCTTCCGCACGCCCGATGAAGCTGCGAGCATTGCCAATCACACGCGCTATGGTCTGGCCGCCTCGATCTGGTCAGAAAATATCAACGTGGCGCTGGAAGCTGCCGCGCGCGTGAAAGCGGGCGTCGTGTGGATCAACTGCACCAACCAGTTTGATGCCGCCGCAGGCTTTGGCGGTTACAAGGAATCAGGCTTTGGCCGCGAAGGCGGACGTGAAGGCCTGTTTGAATATCTGGGCCTGCCCAAAACGAAATCTGTTGAGAAGCAAAAGCCGCTCGCTGCGCCCGTCGCCTCACCGGGGCAGGGTGCGATGGCCTCCAATCTCATCGACCGCACCGCCAAGATGTTTGTGGGCGGCAAACAGGCGCGTCCAGATTCCGGCTACAGCTATGAAATCTTCTCGGCCAAGGGAAAGCCCATTGGCCTCGCGGGCCATGGCAACCGCAAGGATATCCGCAACGCCGTCGAAGCCGCGCGCAACGCGTCTAGCTGGTCGGGCGTCTCGGCGCACAATCGCGCGCAAGTCCTCTATTTCATCGCCGAAAACCTCAATGCGCGGGCTGATGAATTTGCCAAGCGCCTTGTCAGCGCCGGGCACAGCTCCTCCGAAGCACGGCGCGAAGTTGACGCGTCGCTGCAACGTATTTTCTATTACGCCGCGCAAGCCGACAAATATGATGGCCGCATCCACTCAACCAACGCCAAGCGCCAGACAACACTGGCCTTCAACGAACCCTATGGCGTGATGGGCCTTGTGGCTCCGGTTGAAAAGCCGTTGCTCGCTATGATCTCGCTGTTGATGCCAGCCCTCGCCATAGGCAATCGCATCGTGCTGGTGCCCTCGCAGGTGATGCCGCTCATTGCGACCGACTTGTATCAAGTGCTCGAAACATCCGATGTTCCGGCAGGCACAGTGAACATTGTCACAGGTGCCCGCGATGAACTGGCCAAGACGCTCGCTGATCACGATGAGGTCGATGCCCTTTGGTATCATGGTGATGCGGCAGGCTGCACCTTGGTTGAAAAGGCCTCGGCTGGAAATCTGAAATCAACCTGGGCGACCGCGCACAGCATCGACTGGTCCGAGGCGCAAGGCCTTGAATATCTGCGCCGCGCGTCACAAGTCAAAAACATCTGGATTCCATACGGCGAATAATTTTGGAGGATCGATATGACCACTGAATTTACGCCATGGCTGTCCATGATCGGCGGCATTTTGATTGGACTGTCCGCCGTCATTCTCATGGCCACCAATGGCCGTATCGCGGGAATGACCGGAATTCTGGGCGGCGTGTTGCCGCCGCTGGAAGTTGATTGGGTGTGGCGCGCGATATTCCTTTTGGGTTGCGTCATTCCGGCCATTTTGTTGAAGGCTCTGGGTCACGCGCCCGAAGTGGCTTTCCCGATGAGTAACACAGCGATTGCCATTGGCGGCCTGATTGTCGGCATCGGTGCGTCTTATGGCTCGGGCTGCACCAGCGGCCATGGCATTTGTGGGCTGGCGCGGTTTTCCAAACGCTCAGCCGTCGCCACGGTGACTTTCATGCTGGCAACTTTCATCACAGTCTTCGTCATTCGCCATATGATCGGAGCCTGAGATGAAAAACGCATCCGCACTTCTGGCAGGTCTCGTATTCGGTCTCGGCATTGTGCTCTCGGGCATGGGAAATCCAGCAAAGGTCATCAACTTCTTTGACGTCGCCGGAACCTTTGACCCAAGCCTGATCTTCGTGATGGCGGGTGGCATGTTGACCGCCATGGCGGGCTACGCCTTGGTGTTTCGCAAACTGAAACGCCCGCTTTATGACAGCCAATTCAATGTCCCGACGGCAAAAAAGATCGACACGGCTTTGGTGGCGGGCTCAGCCGCCTTTGGTGTGGGCTGGGGCATCAGTGGCTTCTGCCCTGGCGGATCCATCCCAGTGTTGGGTCTAGGCGATAGTCGCATCTTTATTTTTGTGGTCGCAATGGGCTTGGGCCTCTTCTTTGCGAAGGCTTTGAAAGCTGGGGTGTTCGACCTTGCCAAGGCCTGAACAAACGAATTCAACTCTGAACAAAAAAGGCAGTGAGGAACACTGTCCTCACTGCCCCTATTTCGCAATCAAGAATATTAGTTAGCGCCGCTCGCGGAAGCGTGACCGCCACCTGAAACGCTGACCGAGTGATAGGAGGCCTTGGCTTTGCCGCCGCCGCCAGCATCAGCTGAACCGGTGTTGCCATCAACAGTTGCGTAGCTGACGTTGCCGCCAACTGCTGTCTTTCCGTAATGGTTGCTGGATGCGTAGAACACAGTGATGCTCAAACCGGTTGACGTGGTTTTGGCATCAGCAGCGCCAACAAACAAGCTGCCAGCAGCAATCAGAGAAGCAGCGATAACAACAGACTTAAGTGACTTCTTCATTTTTCAACTCCTTACAATTAACTAACCGGCTCCACGCAAATTTGCTACACGCAAGCCTACCTTAGTTTATCATAAATCTTCACTTTTGTCGATATAAAAAATCAATTTTATGTGGATATTTAGGGCCTTTTTTTGATTTTATGTGACACGTACAAAAGCACACATTTCACCAACGTGACCAGTCACCAAACATCAAATTTGCCGTTTCGAAGCCGTCGAGTAATTATCCTTTCGGATGCCAAACGACACCGACGTAGGGTTGGAAATTGCAATCCCAGACCCTCGGTGATTTGACTTTTTTCTTGAAGTTAATGGTTTTCTTGTAGTCCACGCCCGAACACTGGGAAGACCGTTGGATTTCAATCAGGTGGGTGACAGAGGCAAATGCGTAAGAACTTCCGCTTGCAACAGCAAATCCTGCGCTGCCTACACTTTCACCCGATGCACTTGAAAATGCTGAAGCCCAAGCGAATGTTGGCGAAGCATAAGCTTCTGCAAATGTAGCCGTGCTCATGAAGGCCTTCAAATTGCCGCTCGCCAAAGCGCCGGTATCCGTTGTTGATCCCGTCCAGGCCTGGGCAATATTTCCGTTGACCTCTGCCACGCTGAACGAGCCATCTGCGTTCCACGCGATAGCGAATTCGGCACGATGAATAGTTTCATTGAGTTGTTGGCCATTTGGTACGGAGGCTTCAACCACAGCGTTCCTGCCGGTCACTGCGAGGGCATGACCCCCTGAAGATGAGTCTGCACTCGCGGTCGAGGACTGGCCCGTGCTCGTCGCAGTGGCAGTTGAAACTCCGCCTGATCCCACAACGGCCAGCCCAGTCTTGTCCTTCGCCACCGCATTGCCACCAGCTTGGGCGATTGCTTGGGCGGTGATGGAATGTCGATTAGATTTAGCGCTGGCCGTTGCACTCGTGTGAATTGAGACCTTGTTGGCAGTGTTACGACCTTGGGTGCCAACTGAAACTTACTCGCCGGTCTGTGTAAATGCATTCGCTGAATGCCGGGTAGTGTCCGTATGAGAAACCGTTCCGGCATCAACCTTGCCATGTGAGTTGCCGTGCCCCCCACTGGCACCGTCTCCGCCTGACCCACCATTGGTCGTCGCAGTGTCAGCAAACGAGGGAACCGCTACAACTGCGGAAGCAACCAGGCCGACCATAGTCGACAAGACGAGCGCCGAAGCGCCACGCATTACGCGAACCTTGAACACAACTCACCTCCACACACTTTACGCAAAAACTCAAACTCACCAGTTGCCGCCACAATTCTCGGACAACTTGCCTAAATTTAAACCAGCAATCGCCCCAATTTGCAACACGCAATTAATGTATTGGTAACTAATTGAGTCGTTTGTGGTTAATTAATGTTCGGTAACGGAATCATTACAATTTTAGCTTTTTGCCGGAAACCTTGCATGGCTGCTCTCTGAACCGCATCCCTTGCCCCCACCGCCATGAGGGTGTTATGGCCGTGCGCCAACCACTGAAACCCGAGTCTTCAGCTTGAAAGTTTGGCCCATGGCAAAAGTATTTCCCGAATATCTCACCTTTGATGACGTGCTGATGAAGCCCGGCGCCTCGTCAGTGCTGCCGGTTGATGTTTCGACCGCCACGAAACTGACGCGCTCTTTAAGTCTGTCGATCCCCATAATTTCCGCCGCGATGGACACAGTGACGGAGGCGCCGATGGCCATCGCCATGGCTCAGGCCGGCGGACTCGGCGTCATCCACAAAAATCTCACGCCCGAAATTCAGGCCGAACTCGTGGCCCGCGTGAAGCGTTTTGAAAGCGGCATGGTGGTGAACCCTATCACTATTGCGCCGGACGCGACCTTGGGTGACCTGATGCAGATCAAGGCCCGCCACAAGATCTCCGGCATTCCAGTGGTCGATGAATTTGGGAAGCTCTGTGGCATCATCACCAATCGTGACGTGCGCTTTGCCACTGATCCAAACGCCAAGGTCGCCGAGTTGATGACGCGCAAACTCATCACCGTGAAGGCTGGCGTTGATCGTGCCGAAGCCCAAAAACTTCTGCACAAGAATCGCATCGAGAAATTGATCGTGGTCGATGATGATTTCAAATGCGTTGGCTTGATCACCGTCAACGATATGGAAAAGGCCGCTGACCATCCTCTCGCCGCCAAGGATGAGCAGGAGCGTTTGCTCGTTGCCGCAGCAACAGGTACGGGCGACAATGGTTTTGAACGCGCCGAGCGCTTGATCGCCGCGGGTGTGGATGTTTTGGTCGTGGACACCGCACACGGGCATTCCATTCATGTGCTGGCGCAAGTTGAGCGCATCAAGAAAATCTCAAACCGCGTCCAGGTGATCGGCGGCAACGTCGCAACAGCAGAAGGCGTTAAGGCCTTGATTGATGCCGGGGCGGATGCCGTGAAGGTCGGTATCGGCCCAGGCTCTATTTGCACTACGCGCGTGGTGGCTGGTGTCGGCGTTCCGCAATTTTCAGCCATTATTGAATGTGCAGAAGCGGGCGCTCGCGCGGGCGTTCCAGTGATAGCTGATGGCGGCATCAAATTGTCGGGCGACATGGCCAAGGCGCTGGCCGCTGGCGCATCCGTGGTCATGATGGGCTCGATGCTGGCTGGCACGGACGAAGCGCCGGGCGAGGTCTATCTCTATAATGGCCGCTCTTATAAATCATATCGCGGCATGGGCTCGGTGGGCGCCATGGCACGCGGAAGTGCGGACCGCTATTTCCAGCAGGATGTGGCCGATAAGTTGAAGTTGGTGCCGGAAGGCATTGAAGGCCAGGTGCCGCACAAGGGTGCCGTGGGCGCAGTTCTGCATCAGATGGTGGGTGGCCTTCGTGCCGCCATGGGCTATGTGGGGGCTGGCACGATTTCCGAACTGCAAACAAAAGTCCAGTTTGTGCGCATCACCAATGCCGGGCTTCGTGAAAGCCACGCCCATGACGTGATGATCACGCGTGAAGCCCCAAACTATCAAGGCATCGGCTGATCGATGAAAATTGCAGGCCGTGTGGCCGCCGCTATTGAAATTCTGGCAGAAGTGTTTGATCGCCATCGCCCCGCCTCGGAAGCCTTGAAAGATTGGGCCAAGGCGCATCGTTTCGCGGGCTCAAGCGACCGCCATGTGATTGGAACGCTGGTCTATGATGGCTTGCGCAACAAGCTGAGCGCTGCCGAACAGGCGGGAGGCGAAGACGCCCGCGCCGTTGCCCTTGGAACATTGGCCACGATCTGGAGGCTGCCCCTCGCGGACATTGAAACGCTATCTGCAGAACAATTCGGACCCGGCCCGTTGACCGATGCTGAACAGAAAGCGCTGAGCACCCAGCCTTCCGACTTGCCAACTTATATCGCCGCCAATTTTCCGCCCTGGCTCGAAAATTCGTTGAAATCGGTCTTTGGTGAAAACTTGCGCGATGAAATGGCAGCCCTTTGCCAGCGCGCGCCGATTGACCTTCGGGTCAACACGCTGAAATGCGATCGCACCAAATTGCTCGATACTTTTGTCAAATTCGGTGCCACCGCAACATCATTGTCGCCCATTGGCCTTCGCGTCCCGCCCGCCGGGATCGACGCGCGCAACGTGAACGTCGAAGCCGAACCGGCCCATGGATTGGGTTGGTTTGAGGTGCAGGACGAGGCCTCGCAAATCGCAGTTCTCTTGGCTGGTGCCAAGCCGGGCCAGCGCGTGCTGGATTTGTGCGCCGGGGCCGGTGGCAAGACCTTGGGTCTCGCCGCAGTGATGAAGAATGAGGGCACGATTATCGCCCATGACCGCGACAAGCATCGTCTGCGCCCGATTTTTGAGCGCATCGGCAGGTCGGGTGCGACCAACATCGAAGTTCTGCCTTATGATGAGGGCATCAAATTGGAAAAGCTCGGTCCCTTTGATCTGGTGGTCGCTGATGCACCCTGCACGGGCTCCGGTACCTGGCGCAGAAAGCCCGATGCCAAATGGCGCTTGCAGCCCAAGCAGCTGACCATTCGCATCAAAGAACAGGTTGATGTTTTGGATCAGGCGGCGTCCTTGGTGAAAGTCGGTGGAACACTCGCTTATTTTACATGCTCACTGCTGCCGGAAGAAAATACCAAACAGGTGGCAGAGTTCTTAAGTTCGCATCGCGACTTCAAAATCATGCCATATGGCGCAATGTGGAAGGCCAATATCGGCACCGAGGTTCCAGTCTCGGCCGATGGCAGCGAAGAGACGCTGCTGCTGTCTCCGGTCCGTCACCACACCGATGGATTTTTTGTAGGCCTTATGCAGCGCCAACGCTGATTATTCAGCGCCGGGTCCATCAATCAGGCACGACGTATAAACCGTATAGCTGGCAAAGCCCGCCTCTTCAGAAGCGGCTTTCGCCGCCGCCGTGCACTCATCTTTGCGCTTGGCATCACTTTTGGTTTCAAGCCCTGCCATTTGCGCCTTGGCATCATCTTCAACCTTGGTGCAATCGGCAACGGCCATCTGGTTATGATCTTTCTGCCAGGTGCAGAAGCTTGCCGTGTCAAATTTCAGGGCGCTTGAATCATCAAAGGCAGATGCGCTCAGCAAAAACAGGGCAGGGATAAAATATCGCATCGTGGTCCTCTCAGTTATTCGGATTGCGCACCATAAAACGCGCCATCGCCTTCAATGTCTCGACACTGACATGGTGTTCAATGCCCTCGGAGTCAATTCGTGCAGTTTCAGCAGAAACGCCCAAAGCCAACAAGAAATTTTCCACAAGCTGGTGCTTCCTGCGACCGTTTTCGGCCATTTTCCAGCCATCCCCGGTGAGGAAGATAGCGCGGTAGGGTTCCTGCGTCACCAGTCCGTGATCGGTGAGCCGCTTCAGGGTTTTGGCGACCGTGGCGTTGGCCACACCCAGCCGCATGGCAATGTCCGTGCCGCGCGCTTCACCACGCTCGTCAATGAGTTCGGCAATAAGCTCGACATAGTCTTCCGTCAGTTCAACCTGATGATCAGCGCGCGTGCGCCGGAATGGTGCCGAACGCAATTTGGCAGATTGGATCTTGCGAGTAGTCAAATCAGGTCCCTCTGTCCTGCAATTTAGCCTATTGCATAAGGTTTAGTCTATGCTAAACTTTTTCCATGGATCAACCAGTCAATGGATGGCGTAAAACCCGCGGCGAAGCTTCGTTGGTTGAGGTATTTCATTCAGTCCCGGTGCCCAGCGATGCAGGCTGGCTGCGCAAGGCCATGGCTTTCATGGGGCCGGGTTTTTTGGTCTCTGTCGGCTATATGGACCCCGGCAATTGGGCCACGGCAATTGCGGGCGGTGCGCGCTATGGCTACGCGCTCCTCTGGGTGGCGCTGTTGTCCAACATCATGGCCATCATTCTGCAGTCGCTGGCGGGCAGGTTGGCCATCGGTTCGCACCGTGACTTGGCGCAAGCCTGTCGCGATGCCTATGGCAAATCCGCCGCGTTCGTCCTCTGGATATTTGCTGAGGTCGCCATCATCGCCACCGACATTGCCGAAGTGGTGGGAACCGCCATCGGCCTCAATCTTCTGTTCGGCATTCCTCTTGAGATCGGCGTCATCATCACGGCCCTTGATGTATTCGTGGTTTTGATGTTGCAGCGTCTGGGGTTTCGCAAAGTTGAAGCCTTTGTACTGGCACTTCTCGCCATCATTTTTGGTTGTTTCATTTTCCAGATGATTTGGGCTAAGCCCGATTGGGGCGCTGTAGCTCTGGGCTTTGTGCCCACGACCGACATTCTGCATCAACCCGGTATGCTCTATCTCGCTTTGGGCATCATCGGGGCCACCGTCATGCCGCATAATCTTTATCTCCATTCCGGCATCGTGCAGACCCGCGCGATTGCACCAGACCTTGCGTCTCGAAAAAGCGCGCTGCGTTATGTCACTTTCGATTCGACCTTCGCTTTAATGCTGGCGCTCATGATCAATGCCGCGCTGCTCATTCTGGCAGCGGCCACATTCCACAAGGCTGGGCAAACCGAAATCGCGGAGATTGGCGATGCCCATAAAATGCTGGCGCCTCTTGTGGGCTCCCTGCTCGCACCGAAACTCTTTGCCATTGCGCTTCTGGCCTGCGGTTTGAACTCCGCCGTCACGGCGACACTCGCCGGGCAAATTGTGATGGAAGGTTTTCTCAACTTCCGCATCTCGCCCTGGGCCAGACGCCTCGTCACCAGACTCGTGGCCATCGTACCCGCCATCATCGTCACACTCTATTACGGCGCATCGGGCACAGGCTTCCTTCTGGTATTGAGCCAGGTCGTGCTCGCCTTCCAGCTCCCATTTGCCGTGGTCCCATTGGTACAACTCACCGCATCCAAAACCAAAATGGGCGACCTCGTCTCCCCCCGCTGGCTCACGGCCATCGCAGCACTCGTTGCTGCCATCATCATCGCGCTGAACGTCAAGTTGATTTTCGACATTCTGTTTGGTTGAGCGGCACAAGATTACAAATAATTGCAGTGAAGCACGGTGAGCGCCGTGATTTGTTCGAAGCTCAATAGATTTAATTGATTTGGCAGTCTTCTCGCTACCCCTCGAGAGACAAACGAGGTGTGCTTATGAGACTGGCCCTATCAATCTGCGTTCTGACATTATTGATGTCTGGCGGTGCCTTCGCTGGCCAGTGCCCATCAAATGCAACTGCTGCAAGCTATTCCATATGGGCAAAGGGAATAATTCCTCACGATCAGAACCGCTCGGCGATTCACCGTTGCGGCAGGCACATCTCGTGCAATGGCGGCGATACAAAACGCAATATTCATCGCAACTGTCATTGGGGTTGATAGGCCCAGGCCAGGCAAGCCAGCTCTGAACGCAAATTCAGGGCATCTTGCAGATTCGCGGGTTATCCTTTAACCGCCCGCCATGGAAAACCCCGCCTCCCACTCCACCGTCCTCATCATCGACTTTGGCTCCCAGGTCACCCAGCTCATCGCGAGACGCGTGCGCGAAATGGGGGTCTATTCCGAGGTCATTCCGTTCCAGAACGCCGAGGCCGCATTCGAGCGCCTGAAACCCAAGGCCGTGATCCTCTCCGGCGGTCCCGATTCAGTCACGCGGCCTGGCAGCCCGCGCGCCCCCCAAGCAATCTTTGATGCAGGCCTGCCCATCCTCTCGATCTGCTATGGCCAGCAGACCACGGCCGTCCAATTGGGTGGCATCGTCGAAGGTGGCCACGCAGCAGAATTTGGCCGCGCAGAAATCGAAATCCGCGAAAAAAGCGCGCTCTTTGAAGGATTCTGGAGCGTGGGCGGGCATTACCCCGTCTGGATGAGCCATGGCGACCGCGTCACCAAATTGCCCGAAGGCTTCACGGTCAAAGCCACATCGGAAAACGCGCCCTTCGCCATCGCGTCCGATGAAAAGCGCCGCCTCTTCACCACCATGTTCCACCCCGAAGTTCATCACACACCCGATGGCGCAAAACTCTTGCGCAATTTCGTGATCGACATTGCCGGATGCAAAGCGGACTGGACCATGAAGGCCTTCCGCGCCGAAGCCATCGCCAAACTTCGCGCCCAAGTGGGCAAGGGCAGGGTGCTCTGCGGACTTTCAGGCGGCGTTGATTCATCGGTCGCTGCAGTGCTGATCCACGAAGCCGTGGGCGACCAGCTCACCTGCGTGTTGGTGGACCATGGCCTGATGCGTTTGAATGAGGCCGCCCAAGTCGTCGAGATGTTCCGCAAATCCTATAATCTGCCGCTGGTCCATGTCGATGCCGCGGATGAATTCATCAACGCTCTTGAAGGCGAGATGGACCCCGAGAAAAAGCGCAAGACCATCGGGCGTCTGTTCATTGAAGTGTTCGAGCGCGAAGCCAAGAAACTCGGTGGCGCAGATTTCCTCGCGCAGGGCACATTGTATCCCGACGTCATCGAAAGCGTGTCCTTCACCGGCGGCCCCTCGGTCACGATCAAGAGCCACCACAATGTCGGCGGCCTTCCCGAACGCATGAACATGAAGCTCGTGGAACCCTTGCGCGATCTCTTCAAGGATGAAGTGAGAAAGCTCGGCCAAGAGCTTGGCCTGCCTCAGGAATTTATCGGCCGCCATCCGTTCCCCGGACCTGGCCTCGCCATCCGTTTGCCCGGCGGAGTGACGCGCGAAAAACTCGCCATCCTGCAAAAGGCCGACGCGATCTATATCGACGAAATCCGCAAAGCCGGACTCTACGATAAAATCTGGCAGGCCTTCTCGGTTCTGCTGCCCGTGCAAACCGTGGGCGTGATGGGCGATGGCCGCACCTATGACCGCGTGCTGGCGCTGCGCGCCGTCACGAGCGTCGATGGCATGACCGCCGACTTCTATCCCTTCGACATGAATTTCTTAGGCAGAGCCGCCACCCGCATCATCAACGAGGTAAAAGGCGTGAACCGCGTGGTCTATGACGTGACGAGCAAACCACCGGGGACGATTGAGTGGGAGTGAGGGGACAGATAGATTATCTAGTCCAATCCCATGTCTTTCCGCAGCTTAAGCCATTCAGAAATATCGCGGTTTTTATTACCTATTTTAAGTTCGGTCATTTGAATTTTTGCGGCTTCGAGGCTTATAAAAAGCATTTCTGATGCTTGCTCAGGACTAGAAAATCCACGAAGCAAATGCTCTGGTGCAAGGAACGATGCTGCAAACGTATTGGCTTGCCATTCGGCACTATTCGCGTTGTATTTCGCTCTACTGATTTGAGGAAGCCGGTTCAGATTTCTTGCTCCATAGTGTAGCAACATGTGGCCTAGTTCGTGGGCTGCCGTAAATCGGGCGCGCGGCTTTTCTGCGACCAGTTGATAATAGACTTCAGAGCAAAAAGTAATTTGTGGAGGTGAGAATTGTGTCTGTGCTTCCGCAAATGTACCGTCTTCCAAGATAATTTGCTCTTGAACGGCGAACTCATAATCGGGCACGACATTTAAGAGCTCGTGTTCCAATATCCCACACATGTTCGGCACATACACATTTCCAAAACCAAGGACGTATCGCATGTTTTGTGCGATAGTCCGAATAGTGGTTGCTGCAAGAGCAGGTACGAAATAGTCACTCATAGATTTTCTCTCCGCGTTCTAGCGTCTCACGAATTTTTTCAAGTTCGCTTGCAGTCATAGTGTTCAAGCGTCTTGCAATTTCGAAAGCAAACTTAGCGGTGGTTGCGTCCTTTGGTCGAAACTTGATGACATTAGAGCCGACTGCAACACTCGCCATGAGTGTGCTTTTTTCCTGAACACTCAGATGCAACCAAGTCGCCAATTTTTCGGCATACCCTTCAGGAATAGATCGCTTGCCCAGTTCAATAGCCGAGATCAGTGAAACGCTTAAATTCATCTCAAGCGACTGATCGGCTAAAAACAGTCTCTGCTTAGCTCGATAACGCTTGCAAAGATCTCCAAAACTAAGATTTTGATCCATATATAGTAGGCCCCAAGCTAAAAAACACAAGATATAGTCTCATTCCACAAAAATGTAGAATCGTCAAGTCCGCCATTTCCCCAATTATAAGGGAACTGGAAAATCTGTTGACATCTATTCCTATCTAGGACTATATCCCTCTTGTCTTCTTCCCCCGGGGTCCGGTTCAAGACGGTGAACCTGGATGGAAGAGGCAGCAGGTCCTGCGGGCGGTGTAACGTACACTGTCATCGGGTGTGCAAGCTGGAGCCTTGGTCACTACGGGCCAAGTCGCTAGTGCGGAGCGTTTACGATGGGTTTATTGGTCCGCCCATGGAGTCTGTAAGACGGCCCATCGCCGCTGATTTCGCCATTCTAGTTCCTTAAGGTGGAATGTTTGGCGGGCGGTCAAAACAACGCGATTTCCAGCCAGCAGCTATCAAAACCTGTTGACGCGTGGGGCAACCCAACGCATTTCATAGCGGCTCTATCCTAAGCCGCATCCGCGTGAAGTTACCCCGCGCGTTTCCCTTTCCTCATCCTGAGGTGCCTTGCTTGAGCGAGGCCTCGATGGATCCCCAGGTTTCGAACGCCACGAAGCCAACAAGCGCTGAGTCATGTCCGCATCCGCGACCGAGAATTCAGCCAAGTCTATAACGTGACCAGCAAACCACCGGGCACGATTGATTAGAAGTGACGGCACGCCCAATAAATTAAACGCGGTTGCTACGCCTCAGCTTTGCAAGTTTTCGGCCCAGAAATTCCTCCACCTCACCTTGCGGTGCTAGCCTGAATCCATCTGGCGGCTGTTCCGCCGTCCAAATCGCTTCATGCGGCCGAAAACCCGGAAGCGTGGAAGGCGCGTAGTCGGACAAATCGGAAGGGGCCTCCGGAATCTGGCTACCATAATGTGTGATCAACTGAAGCTTCCGGTTGATGGCGTATTCGTCGAGAGGAAAAATCCAACGTTTGAGACGCGTCTCCTTCGTCTCAGCAAAAAAGCGAGCCAACCCCGTCATTCTGGCGCGCCACCGAGATGCGTAGTGTAAGTCCTCGTAAAACGCGATGCGGAAATGGCGCGACAGTTCCTCGGCATGGGACAACACCGTGAACAGCACGGCGACATGGTCAACATGCCCACCGATCCCCGCAGGGCAGAAAAGCCACGGTCGCTCGGCAGCAGTTTTTCCCGGAGCAATCCGAGCCAATTCAGCCAACAGCGGGGTCTCGACCCGTTGTTGATTTTCAATGGCCCGCGACAAATCCCACGGACTCCAACCCATGATCGGGGCTTCCGGCAACGCGAAGAAATGGCTGGCAAGCCCGGCATCGTCAGCAAAAGCCTGGTCTTCAACTTTGCGCATGCTCGTCACATCCTCTTGTGAAGGACGAACCGGCACGGCTTGAGGATGGACCCAGTCCGAGACCGTGCAAATCGTGATCATGAGAGAACCGATCTGCCGTGCTGCAAATGCGCCCAGCGAAAAGCAAATGTCATCGCGATGCGGCTGAAGAAATACACAATGATAGGGCGCCTCTTCAAGTTTCTCAGAGATGAGTGGTTTGGCCATCACGCATCGGCTTTTTTGCCGGCGTCATAGGCGGCCACACGCTCGGATATCAACTGGCGCATCAGAGCTGTTTTCTCGTGGTGGTCGCGCTGCGTATCTCCCCAGATGCTGAATGTCTGAGGATCAGGAATTTGCCTGAGCCAGCCGCGCCACCGTGGGACACACCACAGGGCCATCTGTCGCTTCTTCGCTTCAAGAGCAAGATATCCGTCATCGGAACGAAACGTCGGCCACGTCCTCATATCGAAATTCAGCGCGGCCGTGCAAAACGCGGCGGTGCCAGCCCCCAGCTCTTCACAGCGCGTAAATCGCAACAAGCCTGTCTGAAAGTGGAAGCATTTGCGATCGCGAACATAGTTAGTGAAAGGCGGAAGGAATAGCGTGCCGTGGACACCCACAACCGCCTTCCCCTCAAACCGCTCAAGCGCAGCAACAAGTCGCGCGACATAGTTGGAGGGATAGTGGATGTCATCATCAAAGCTCACGACGACCGAGGGCCTATCCAGATAATGCAGACACAAAAATCGGCCTGAACTATTAAAGTCGCCTGTGTCTTGTGATCGGATGACGGTCACATTTGAATGGTTCTTCAGCACGTCAGGCACATTTTCAAAACCGTCAAGAAAAACAAACAGTCGGTCGACCTGCCGCGCAATAACCGGCAGAACCTGTGCAAATGTTTTCAGGCGTGACGGCATGGTCGCAATCGTGCCAATCCGGGGCAATCGGCTCACCGGTCCGGGAAGGCCGCCACGCCGAAACGGCCTCACCAAATTTGAAATATAGGTCATCAATCAAACCACAATACCCAGTGTCAAAAGGCAAATAGAACGCTCGTCTGCCAGAAAGAAGATAATTTTCTAAGCGGCGCCAGCGCACATAGAACATTTTTTCGGATCGTCTTGGCATGGAATGTGCCGACGTGGTTTATGATGGGACACACGAACCTCCCAAATTGGAGGAGCGGGAACGAAGGACTTAGGCGCTCGTTTATAGCCGCCATAGATCGACGCCGACAGGAACCGCCTCTCGGGGCAGAATTCTGCGCAAGTCGATGACGAGGCCTGCGTCCTTTGAGAGATGGGGCAAAACCGCGTCCCATCCGCTCTCGATAAATTGGCGATGCGCAACAGCCACAAGCACAGCATCGCCCGGCCGTTGTACTGCGGGCGGCGTGAGGCTTAAACCATGCACGGCTTGAAGATCAACGTCCCGCACCAAAGGGTCAATCATTTGCACTGTGCAGCCACGCGCCAACAGCGCCCTGACCAGAGGGATGACCGCACTTCCGCGCACGTCGGCCACGTTTTCCTTATAGGCAACGCCCATCACAGTCACCGTCGGCGCGCCAGTAACGCCGCGTTGCGATAAGCGCTCCATGCACACATCGACAATGCGCGGTGGCATGTCTTCGTTTATATCACGAACAAGTGTGGTCAATGCGGGAGAAACTCCAACCTCAAGGCCAGACTGTTTTAAATAATGCGTTTGCACCGGGATGCAATGTCCGCCCGTGAGGCCCGGTTGAAACGGCAACCAGTTCCACTTCGTTTGGGCAATGGCCAGAACATCAGACGTATCAATCTCCCAGCCTTTGAGAATGCGAACCGCATCGTTGAGGAAGGCGATATTTATATCGCGCTGGACGTTCTCAAAAAGTCGCGATGCTTCCGCGGCCTTGATCGAAGCCGCTTCAAACATCTCCTTGACCACGGGACGATAAAGCTCCCGCGTTCGAGCCCGCGCCTGCGCATTGATGCCGGAAATAATCTTGGTGATTGTATTCAAGGTGTAAGTCGTGTTGCCAGGATCGAAACGCTCTGGCGCATAGGCAAGGTCAAAATCCTCGGACGCGACGAGCCCGCTGATCTTTTCCAGAATGGGGCGAAGCTTTCCCTCAGTAAACCCGATGGGCACGGTCGACGACAGGACGACGAGATCACCCGGCCTGATCATAGGCGCGACGAGAGTTGCGGCACGGGCGACGGCAGAAGTGTCCGGCATTTTGTCGGCGGTTAGTCCGGTTTGAACGATGATGATCCAAGTTCGACAGTCGGCAAGCGCGCTGGGATCGGCGGTCACAACATTGGCGAGGCGCTTCAATATTGCGGGACCGAGTTGCCCTGTGGCGTCAACGCCATTGCGTATCTCCCCAATGCGGCACTCATCTATGTCAAATCCCACAATCTCACGCCCGGTTTCGACAAATGATGCCGCAACTGAAAGCCCCACATAGCCCAGTCCGATGATTGCCAATTTTGTCAAAGATCACCAGCCGATTTATGGTCGACCAGGCGCGACAGCCGGGCAATAAGTTTGCTTAAGTAAATTCCGAGCTCGAAATGGGTTGTCGCCATTTGGAAGTCTTTGGGTGGTTTCTCCGCGCTCCAAATCGCCTCATGCGAACCCAAGGTTGGGAGTGTTGCTGGCGAGTATTCGCCAAGGTCGGTAGGCCTGACCCGAATTTGACTCGCATAATGCGCAATCAATCCGCATTTGCGAGCAATGCTTGCAGCATCAAGTTTAAAGACCGAACGCTTGAGGCTTCTGCACCCGGCACTATTAAACAGGCGAGCCAGTCCCAAAATGCGTGCGCGAAAACGCGACGCGTAGTGAAGGTCTTCGTAGTATGCAATACGAAAATGGCGCGATAGGTCTTCCGCATGGGCCATCACGATGTTGCGCACAGCGACATGATCGACATGGCCGCCAATTCCGGCAGGGCAGAAGAGCCACGGCCGGTCGCCAGCCTGTTTGGAACCAGCAATGCTGTTCAATTCTTCGATCAGGGGTGCCTCTACGCGTGCAAAGTTTTCAGTAAGCCGTGATAGATTAAACGAGCCCCAACCGATATTGGATGCTCCGGGCAAATCCATGAAATGCGGGCTAAGACCAGCATCAGCGGCAAAGCTTCGGTCTTCCGCCATACGCAGTTTTGTCACTTCTTCGGAAGAGGGCTGCATCGGCACGGCCGCAGGGTGCACCCAGCTAGCAATCGGAAAAACTGTCACCATCAAACCGCTCGCTCGCTTTGCAGCCCTTGCTCCGAGCGAAAAGCAAATATCGTCAGAGTGCGGCTGCAAGTAAACATCCGCGCAATTCCGTTCAGATACATTTATTGGAGTGATCGGTTGGTTTCCCCTCACGGTTTGGCCTTCTGACGGTCTTCAAATTCGGCAACGCGCTCGGCGAGCAACTGCCGCATCAAAGCAGTTTTCTCTGAGGGATCGCGCTGTGTTTCTGCCCAAATACTGTAGACTTGGGGTTCGCGAAAGGGGCGCATCCAGTACCACCATCGTGGCATACATAAGAGCGGCAGCCGTCTTTTCTTGGCTTCATGTGCCAGCAAGACATCGTTTGACCGGAACGTCTTCCATTCCCTGACATCAAATTTCAGCCTATCAGAAAGGAACGCGACGGTGCCGGCCCCCAATTGATCCACCAGCTTTTGTCGCATCTGGCCATGCAAATAATAAAATATTTGGCGATCGCGCACATAGTCTTTGTAGGGTGGGCAATACCGCGTGCCATGGAAACCCACAATAGCGTTCCCTTCAACACGTTCCAAAGCCTTAATGAGTCGAGCCACATAGTTACGCGGGTAGTGAATGTCATCGTCAAAAGGCAAGATCACGGAGGGCTGGGCCAGTTGTTGCAAGCATAGAAACCGACCAGCAGCATGATAGTCACCGGCGTCCTGCGAACGAATTACAGTGACTTTTTTCATGTCGGCTAGAAAATCAGGGACAGTTTCGAATTCGTCGAGGAATACGAAAATATGATCCACCTGGCGGGTAAAAACCTGCAGCACTTGTTTGAAAGTTTTAATGCGAGACGGCATCGTGGCGACGGTGCCAATGCGAGGCATTCGGCTTATCGGTCCGTCAGAAGAGGTTCGCCGGAAACGGCGTACAATTTTGGAAATAAAGTCCACGAAGTGACACCCGCTGCCTATAGTCACGAGCCAGACCTCGCTCTCGACAGAAATGTACTAGCCGTTTTTGTACAATGAAACTACAGGGACATCCTATGCTTGCCAGGAGGCTTGCCTTTGAATAGGCCGACGTGGTTTATGATGTGAAAAACACATCACCAGAAACGGCTGCGTGGCAAAATCGCGCGAACACGACAATAATGGGAGACAGTCATGAAGGCACTTGTTCTGGAAGAAAAAGGCAAACTCAGCCTTCGTGATTTTCCGCTTGAACAGAAAATGGGTCCGGATGACGTGCGGATTTCAGTCCACACCGTGGGGATTTGCGGCTCTGACGTGCATTATTATACCCACGGCAAGATTGGCCCCTTCATCGTCAATGAACCGATGATCCTCGGCCATGAAGCTGCGGGCACGGTGATCGCCACGGGTGCCAATGTCAAACATCTCAAAATCGGCGACCGCGTCTGCATGGAGCCCGGCATTCCTGATCCGAATTCCCGTGCTTCAAAGCTCGGCATTTATAATGTCGATCCCTCGGTCACGTTTTGGGCCACGCCGCCCGTTCATGGTTGCTTGATGCCCGAAGTGGTTCACCCGGCTTCTTATGTTTTCAAAATTCCAGATCATCTCTCCTTTGGCGAAGGCGCCATGGCCGAGCCTTTGGCTGTGGGCGTACAAGCCGCATTGAAAGCGCAGATCAAGCCGGGCGATGTGGCGACCGTTACAGGCGCTGGCCCCATCGGCATGATGGTTGCGCTGGCGGCTCTGGCCTCGGGCTGTTCGCGCGTCATCATTTCAGATGTGGCGCAACCCAAGCTCGACATCATCGGCAAATATGCCGGCATTGAAACGGTGAACATCAAGCAGAAGCCGCTGGCTGATTATGTGCGCGAGACAACCAAGGGCTGGGGTGCTGATGTTGTGTTTGAAGCCTCAGGTGCGGCGCGCGCCATTCTCGATGTCTCTAACATCGTCTGCCCTGGCGGAACCTGCGTGATGGTCGGCATGCCGGTTGAGCCTGTGCCCTTTGATCTCGTGGGATTGCAAACCAAGGAAGCAACACTCAAGACAATCTTCCGCTATGCCAACGTTTATGATCGCACCATAAATCTGATGGCGTCAGGCAAGATTGATTTGAAGCCGTTGATCACCGAAACCTTCGCCTTCAACGATTCCGTGAAAGCCTTTGAGCGCGCCGCCGAAGCAAGGCCAACGGATGTGAAGTTGCAAATCAAACTCTGACGGGTGTTGCGCTGCACCACATTCCGATGTGTAAATTCAACGTCGCATCTATCTGAGGGCATTAATTTGTGGTAAGGCTCCATTCGGGGGTCTAGGTCCGGAGGACTTGAGCCATGATGCGTGTCGCGGGAAAATCACTGAACAGTGCCGTGCAACTTGCAGGTATCTTGTTGGTTCTCTGGGCTGTTGCATGGTTTGCAAATCTTTCGCCAGCAACATCGGGCTTTGCCAACGACCTCCAGCAATGCACGCAAACGCTCCCAAGCTGCGGCTGCAATTCTTGCGGCGAAGTTGACCATGGCCGTCCGTCCTGCCCGTCGGGCCAATCACTCTATGATGATTATTGCCTGCCCGATTGCCCGGCAGGATTCATCCGTTATCCCGGCATTCCGGGCCTGTGCATTCCGCCCGTGGAATTTGGCTGCCCTGAAGGCTTCGACCAGGTGCCGCTGCCCTCATGTCCACAAGGCTATGTGCGTGACCTGAGAGATCCTGACCACTGCGTGCCCGACTATGGCCTGCTGCAAAATGGTGGCGAATGCCCCTATGGCATGGCCTGGTCCAACGAAACCGGCCGCTGCGAAGTCGATTGCCCGCAAGGCACCTATCGTGACGGCCACGGCCTCTGCCAAAGCTATTATGGCAGAGTCTGTCCGGAAGGTTATTCGCGTGATGGCGAAACCGGGCGCTGCCTGCCACCGGGTGTCTGGCCACCGGGCTATGGCTGGGTTTGTTTGCCCTCCTGTCCGCAAGGCTACTACCGCGACATTCGCCACCCCACGCGCTGCCTGCCGCCACCCCCGTCTTGTCCGGAAGGCTTTGACAACGTGAATGGCCGTTGCGTTCCAACCTGCGACAAGGGCATCACGCGTGATAATTATGGGTACTGCGTGCCCCCCACTTGTCCCGATGGCAGCTATTCAAACCTGCGCGGCCAGTGCCAGCCGGTGCCATGCCCAGAGGGAATGACGCGCAACAGTGATGGCCGCTGTGTGCCACCGCCGCAAACTGGTTGCCCGCAGGGCAGTGAAACTTTCAATGGCCAATGCGTGCCCGTCTGCAAAGATGGCCTGTATCGCGACGACAATGGCCGCTGTGTGCCACCACCCCCAACCGGCTGCCAGCAGGGCATGGAAACCTTCCGTGGCCAATGTGTGCCCATCTGCAAGGATGGTCTCAGCCGCGACAACAATGGCCGCTGTGTGCCACCCGTCATCAGATGCAAGCGCAATGAAGTGAAGGATAACAATGGCCGCTGTGTGCCGATCCAGCAGCAGCCGGATTGTCCGCGTGGCTACAAGATCGATGACAATGGCGACTGCACACGCATCGTGAGGCCGGTGCCGCAGGGCTGCCCTGACGGCACCTATCTCAACCGCCGGACACAAACCTGCGTGCCGTTCAAGTATGATCCGGGCAACGATGGCGGCGGCTATATTCCGCCTGCCATAGATCGCCAGCCGCCGATCATGCTTAACCCCGGCGTTCTGAAACAGTTGATACCGCAAGGTGGCAATGGCGGGGCCAACATCCAGGCTTCATGTCCGCAAGGCCAGTACCGCGACAACAATGGCAGGTGTGTGGGAAAACAATAGCTCGCCGAACTTCCGCAAGGTCTCACGCCATCGCGAGTTGGCGCTTCAGGTCGATGTTCTCGGCTTTGAGCGCATCGATCATCGCCTCCAGTTCGCCAATGGCCTTCGCCACATCGACGCCCGAAAATTTCTGCGGAATATGTTGCGGGCAATTGACGTCCCAGGCGTCAACCTCAAACAGGATCACTTGAGCGGGTCGCGCTGCATAATCCTGTGGCATTAGTTTTTTGACGAGCTCAGGCGATGCAGCGACAACGCGCGCGCGTCCCCACAGCTTGATGCGGCGGCGATGGGCATAGTCTATAAGGAACAAAAACGCCTTGGGGTTATCTTTCAAGTTGCCCGTACTGATGAATTGCCGGTTTCCAACATAATCGACAAAACCCAATGTTCGCTCATCCACGACGCGGATGAAACCGCGTGGCCCGCCACGGTGCTGGGCATAAGGCTGTCCGTCAAGATTTGCGGTGGCCAGATAAGCGGTGTCGACCTCGCTCAAAAATTGCACGAGACCTTCGTCGATAGCTGTATTGAAACCTCCGCGCGCTTCAACTTTCGCATAGGTTCCTCTGGAGCCTCGAGCAGATTGCACCGCTTTGACCGCAGGGGTGAATGCGACGTCGCTGGATGGGTTTGGCATAGTGGACTCCTGGCTCGTTGGACCGTTCTGACCTTGCGACAGATGTAGTAGGTTCCATTTTAAAGCAGTAGATGGTATAAATGGAACTATAACTTCTGAATTTTGAGAGGGTCAATGGATCGCTTCGATGCCATGAAGACGCTGGTGGCCGCAGTGGATGGCGGCAGCCTTTCGGCGGCGTCTCGAAGCTTAGGCATGCCTTTGCCAACGGTCAGCCGCAAGGTGGCCGAGCTTGAGGCTCATCTCAAAACCCAACTGGTCGTGCGCACCAGCCGCCGCCTGGTCTTGACTGAGGCCGGCCAAACCTATGTGGCCGCCTGCCGCCGCATTCTTGAAGAGGTGCAGGAAGCCGAGCGGACGGCATCGGGCGAATATCGTAATCCCACGGGCCATCTTCTGGTGACGGCTCCGATCATGTTCGGGCGGCTACATGTCGAACCAGTGTTGCTCGATTTTCTCAAAGCCTATCCCCAGATCAACGCGCGGCTGTTGCTTGCCGACCATGTGGTCAATCTCGTGGATGATCATGTCGATGTTGCCATCCGCATCGGACATCTGCCCGACAGCAGCATGGTCGCCAAGCGTTTGGGCGAAGTGAAATGGGTGACCTGCGCCAGCCCTGAGTTCATCAAGATGAATGGCGTACCAAAAACCCCTCAAGATCTCCTGGCGCAAGATTGCATCAGCTTTCAGGGGCACTACTCAAACGCTGCATGGGATTTTGGCACAGGCGAGAGTGCGCTGGCTTTGAACATCAGACCCCGTTTTGCAGTTAATTCCGCTGACGCTGCAATTGCCGCAGCAATTTCGGGCGCTGGCATCACGCGCGTCCTGTCCTATCAAATCCGCACCGCCGAAGCCGAGGGAAAACTGCATCGCGTGCTGCAGGGCTTCGAGCCTGAGGCCTTGCCCGTGCATCTGGTCTATACCGAACAACCTCTTCTGCCGCTGAAGCTTCGAACGTTCTTGGACTTTGCCGCACCTAAATTGAAAGAAGCGCTCAGGCCTCTTGCTCCATCAGCGACTTGATCCGCGCCGCGTCAGCAGGCGTTGCGGGATTGTAGACAATCATGTTGAGGTCGGTGCGGCCATCGACAGCAAAGGCGGAATATTCAAAAGCCAGCGACCCAAAAATGGGATGACGGATCTGTTTGACGGCCTCGACGCGAGGCCCGCGAACTTCATTGTCGTCCCACATCGCCTTGAATTCAGGGCTGAGCCTGCACAACTCATCGATCAGAGGTTCAATCTCTGCCGCCGCACCGGCACGGGCGACATCAACTCTGAACGAGCCCAGGACAAAGCGCGCCACGCTGTCCCAGTCATATTGCATGGCGCGGGCTTTCGGGTCGAGGAAGGTGAAGCGCAAGATATTGCGCTTGTCCGGTGGCAGTGATCCATAGTCGACCAGCATGACCGCCGCCGCTTTGTTCCAGCCCACGACATCCCAGATGGCAGTCCTGATCAGGGCAGGGACAGGATTTAGGGCATCAAGCACGCGTTGCAGCCGTGGCGAGACGTCTTCGTTTTTCCGGTATTGCACCTCCGGCGGTCGGCCAAGGCCCAGTAGAAAGAGATGTTCGCGTTCAAAATCTGTGAGCATCAAGGCGCGCGAAATCCGGTCGAGTACATGAGCTGAAGCTGCACCACCGCGGCCCTGTTCGAGCCAAGTGTACCAGGTGGGGCTGATATTCGCCCTCTGTGCCACCTCCTCGCGGCGCAAGCCCGGAGTACGCCGCCGCCCTGCGGGAAAGCCCAGCGCAGCGGGGTCAAGCTTCATGCGGCGATCGCGCAAATAAGCCCCGAGTGGATTTTCGATGACGCTGAGTTCACTCATCCTATTGGTCACTTTACTATGATAAAGTCACTACTTTAACAGGATAATTAAATTTGGCAATTGAGGTCCGTTGGAAAATTTGGAGATAAATCACATGAGATATTTTGTAACGGGTGCCACCGGGTTCATTGGATCGTTGGTCGTCAAGGATTTGATCGCGGCGGGCCATCAGGTGATCGGCCTGTGTCGGTCCGACGACAAGGCCGCAGCGCTTGGCGCCACAGGTGCCGAAGTCTATCGCGGTTCTATAGCAGACCCAGACGGCCTGAAGGATGCAGCATCAAGGTCAGATGGCGTCATTCACCTGGCCTTCAACCACGACTTCTCAAGGTTCGTTCAAAATTGCGATGACGACCGTCAGGTGATCAAGGCCTTGGGCGCGGCTCTCAGGCGCTCTAACCGACCACTGGTTATCACCTCGGGAACCGCGATCGCCAAGACCAAGCCTGGTGAGTTGGCCACGGAAGGCCACCCGTCTATCGGTTCGGACGTTGTCCCGCGTGCAGCCTCCGAGGAAGCGGCAGCTCAGGTCGCTGCCGAGGGAGTCAATGTTTCAGTGATGAGGCTGGCCCAGATCCATGACCCGGTGGCACAGGGTCTCGTCTCATTCATGATCCCCATGTATCGCGACAAGGGTGTCTGTGCCTATATCGGCGAGGGACACAACCGCTGGCCAGCAGCCCCCGTTCTCGACGTGGCCAGACTTTACAGATTGGCAATTGAAAAAGCCGAGCCCAACGCAACATATCATGCAGTCGCTGAAGAAGGTGTCGCGATGCGCGATATCGCGGAGGCGCTGGGCCCACGCCTGAACTTGCCGGTGAAGTCCATTGCTGCAGAAGAGGCTGAGGCCTATTTTGGCTGGCTTGGAAAATATGTTCAATACGACATGCCGGCCTCCAGTGCACAGACTCGGAAAAAACTCGGCTGGAAACCAACCGGACCGGGGCTGATCTCTGATCTCCAAAAACTGCAACTGGCCGGCCATTGAATTGATGCGGCAGCGGTGCTGCCGCGTCTGTCACAAGACTGTCACACTGCGAGGATTGAAGCGGGGGCACATCAAGGGATGAGGCAGCGTGCCCCCAGCAGATCAAACAAACGCAGCGGCGCAGCGGTCTTCGACGGCCGCCGCGCTTGATTCGCAAGGACTTGTCTTTGCGCGGACATTCAGTGCGGAGGGCAGGGCGACACCGCTCGCCATGGCGCCCAAAACTCTGCCGGGCGGTGACGCCAGTTGGCTTTGGGTTCATCTTGACCTTGTCGACAGGCGTGCACCCCAGTGGGTCAAAGGTCTCGACCTGCCGCTCGAGGCCTATCAAGAGTTTACAGGCGATGA
Source organism: Hyphomicrobiales bacterium (assembly GCA_038231475.1). Lineage (GTDB taxonomy): Bacteria > Pseudomonadota > Alphaproteobacteria > Rhizobiales > Aestuariivirgaceae > Aestuariivirga. Next base: position 175,966 of record JBBRLH010000001.1, read on the forward strand.
CATTCGACCGCGCATCGAGCATGAAGGCCCTGCTGTGTTTGGCATGTTCTCGGAAATGTCGTCAGAACCATCAAGCTATAGCGGCCGCGCCAGATTGCTGCGTTTCATTATTGCGGATCGTCTGATCACCACCGGCCGCCACCATCCCTTGCAAGCCGTAGAGAGTCTGCGGGAAAAAATTGACAAGGGGCAGCTCGCACAGCACCCCGCCGAGATTCTGGAAATGCTTGTTGAAGCAACGGTGGATCATGTTCAGCAGGACGTGAATTCCATGATGGCTCAGGTCAACCGTATTGAAGACATCGTGATTGATCGAGGCGGCACAAGCTCAGGCGGAGAGATCGCGGCAATCCGTCGCAAGGTGGTGACCATTCACCGAGAGATTTCAATCTACAAATCGATTTTTAGGCGCTTTGCCGAATATAATTCTCACATGAATTTTCCGGAGGCCGTGTGTGAAGCAGCCCAAGGTGCCGTGCAAAAGATCGATGCTTTGCATGGCGAAGTCCATGCCTTGCAGGAGCGCGCACGGCTGCTGAAAGACGAAATTTCTGCCAATGTAGCCAGCGACATCAACAAAAGCCTTTATATCCTCTCGCTCGTTTCGGCCTTGCTTTTGCCACCCAGCTTGATTTTCGGAATGTTCGGCGTGAATGTCGGTGGCCTGCCTTTTATGGGCAGCGAGCTTGGATTCGCCATCGTAATTGGTATCGGCATCCTGTCATCAGCCTTGGTCTTCGCCATCATGTATCGCAAGGGGTGAGTTTTATTGAACCACCACATCAATTTAATTGACGAGCATGATGTTTCATTGCCGCTGTAACAGTTCCGTCATCAAAGTTTCATCAACGACGTATACATTGGTAATATTCATCCGTATATAACGAAAATCGGTATGAACTTGGACTTAAGTGGAAGACAAACAGGGGACGTAAATGTCAAAGAAAATTACACTGGTAGCAGCAACAAGCGCAATGCTGCTGCTTGCGCAAAACTCGGTATTCGCTGCCGATCTAACTCCGGCAAAGCCAGCCAGTAAGAACAACACCATCTCACTCGAATTCAGCCCTGAGTATGATGCATCAGCGGCCAATGCGGGCTGGAAGGATGATTACATCAAGGCTGCGATTTCGCACACCTTCGAAAACAATTTTGTCGTTGGTGCAGCCTATCAGCACACATGGCGTTCAACATCGACAGCCGAACAGATTGAAGCAAGCATCGGCTACAAGATCAAGAATGGTCCTTTCACTCTGACCCCTTCGGCACTTTTGGGTTATGGTTTCGGTGATCAGCCAAAAATCATTCCCGGCAACAACTTTGCTGACGAAGGCTACTACGCAGTCAGCCTAGCTGGTGACGTGAAGATCGATGATCATTGGACATGGAACGCATTCAACGCCCGTTATCGCAATTCATTCGATGGCCGCTGGATCACGCCAAAGATTTCGACGGGCATCACCTACAAGTTTGACAGCACGAGCTCGATTTATGCCAACGTTGGCTATGCCTGGAAAGATACAGGAAATGGCGCTGGCCTGCTGTCTGACAAGTGGAATGTTGCGGTTGGCTACAAGTTTGCCTTCTAATTCATTCTGACCATTTCAAAATTGAGAGGCCCGGCTTAGTGTCGGGCCTCTTTCTTTTGGAGAACTGAAGAATGCACAGCGGCGGCTGCCAATGCGGAAAAATCCGCTACAGTTATTCAGGCAAATTGCTTGATCCCAGCATCTGCCATTGCCGCATGTGCCAAAAGGCCTTTGGCAGTTGGGGCGCAGCACTCGTGATGATGATGACCGATCAATTGACCTGGACACGTGGAACGCCCGGCACTTTTCGATCCTCGAGCATTGTAGAGCGCGGCTTCTGCAAGGATTGCGGCACACCCCTCTACATGCGTGAAGATGGCGACGCCCACTACGAGGTGGCCATTGGAACTCTCGATGATCCCAACAGAATTCCGCCGCTGAGCCGCCAGAGTGCTGTCGAAAGCCGCGTGCGGTGGTTTTCAACAATGCATCTGCTGCCAGAAGAAAAAATGACCGACTACCGCACCGAAGAAGATTTGATAAAGCTGAAATCTTTCCAGCACCCAGATCACGATACCTGAGGGGAACACCTTCCCCCCGCAATTGCTATCGCCGCACCAACTGTGCCAAATAACCCCATGCGGAAAACGGATTTGATTGCCGGTCTGTCGGTTGCAGGTTTGATGTTGCCGGAAGCTGTGGCCTATGCCGCCATTGCGGGCCTGCCGCCGCAGCGCGCAATTTTTGCAGGGATTGCAGGTTGTCTCGCCTATGCGACCTTGGGCCAGAGTCGCTTCGCCATCGCTGCCCCCACCTCATCCTCAGCGGCCATCCTTGCGGCCATTATGATTTCAGTTCCCGTGGCACCGGAAAGCAAGCCTGCACTAGTTACAGCTGTGGTCTTGCTCACCGCCGCATTCTTCGTGCTCGCTTCCTTGACGAGATTAGGCAGCTTGACCGGGCTCATTGCGCGGCCAGTGTTGCGCGGGTTTTCGCTGGGCCTCGCCATCACCATCATCATCAAGCAACTGCCAGCCGTTGCGGGCGTGAGTGTGCAGGGTCCGGATATTTTTCATGTCACCGAAAGCCTCGCCGCAGCTGCACAACGCTGGAACTGGATTTCGATTGTGAGCGGTGCGGCAGCACTCGTCGCGCTCTTGCTGCTGAAACGCTTCCCCGCAATTCCATCGGCATTTCTTGTTTTGGCGGTGGGTATAGCAGCTTCGATATATTTCGATTTGCCGGGGCAGGGCGTTTCCGTGGTTGGTCAAATCGATAAGAGCCTCGCAATGCCAAGACTGCCGGTTTTTCCGTTTGATCAATGGTCAAGGCTGGCACAACTGGCCTTGCCTCTGGCCATGATCCTCTTTGCCGAAAGCTGGGGCACGATCTCGGCACTCGCCCTTCGCCATAATGATCAGGTCAATGCCAATCGTGAATTGGGCGCGCTGGGCCTCGCCAATTTAGCCAGTGCCTGCGTCCAGGGCATGCCCGTGGGTGCTGGGTTTTCAGCGGGTTCCGCCAGCGAGGCCGCAGGTGCAGCCACGCGTTGGACTGCAGTGGTCGCGGCCTTGGGCTTGGCAGTGATGATTGCCTTTGCCGCTCCGTTGGTGGCGAAGCTTCCAGAACCGGTTCTGGCCGCCGTTGTCATTGCAGCACTTGTCCATGCCTTGAACCCGGCCCCTTTCTTGCGCTTGCTTCAACTCCGCCGTGATTTTGATCTAGCAATCGCCGCTGCGGTCGCCGTGCTCTTGCTTGGGGTGTTGAACGGTATGCTGGTGGCGGTGGCACTGTCCTTGGCCATCGTCATTCACCGTCTGGCCAGCCCTCGCGTTGTGCGTCTGGGCCGGCTTGGTCAAAGCCGTGATTATGTTGATGCCGCGCGCCATGCGGATGCAACCCTGCTGCCCGATGTGGCAATCTGGCGTCCTGCGGAGCCGCTGCTCTTTGCCAATGCCGAAGCGATTTTTCGTTTCATCGAATCCCAGACCCACGACAATGCGCAGGTGCGCGCCGTGATCGTCAGTCTGGAAGAATCCTATGATCTCGATTCAACTGCGCTGGAAGTCATTGTGAGCTTTGATGCAGCAATGGCAAAGTCAGGAAAACAGCTTTTGCTGGCGCGTGTGCATGACCATGTGCGCGATGCCATGCAGGCGGGCGGCATGGACGGACTTTTGAAACGTTGCCACTACAGTGTGGATGGCGCGGCGCAGGCTTTAGTCGGCACCAGCTAGCCGCTCAATTTCTTCATGCTGAAAATCGGCTCGATATTGCTGAGATTGGCCATCGTCCGCGACAGAAACGAACTCAGCACGTTGATCTGGCTCTCAGGCAGGTTCTGCCGATCTCCCAGCACAAAACTTCGCAAGGAGATTCGCTTGTCCGAAATGGCAATGGCCAGGTTGCGCGGCAGGTCTGGCAAAACCAGAGCGCCCTCATCGCGCGGCCAGCTTGTGCCCACAAACTCATTGGCGACGGCCACAAAGAGATCAATGCCCGGAAATTCCTGAACCGCGCGCGCTGCCTTGAGCGAGCTGGGAGCCCGGTCCACGATATAAAATACCATGATCCGAAATCCCGCATTGTGCGCTTCGGTAAAAAATTCAAGCTCGGCTACGGTCTTGAAAAATGGCTCCATGTGGCGAACCGGAAGGTCGATCACATAGTCGCGACCGGGCGCTCCGATAATTGTGTCGAACAATTTCATATGGCCGCTGATCTGGGAAAAATCGGCAAGCGCGGTCCGACCGGGAAAATAAGCGCGCAGGGGGCCATCAGGCGCATCCGTGTCAATGACGAACGGGTCGCGCCCGTCCAGCATCAGATAGTCAACCAGCAACCGCGCCAGAAATGTCTTCCCGTTGCGGTGCTGGTCTGAGCAGGTGATATAAAGCGTCGGCGCTTGCGCCACCGTGGCGGCCTTTTAATGAGCGCCGGGTTGGCGGCCACCGGTCAGAATTTCTTGCAGCATTTGCACATGGGCAAATTCAGCATCAATCTCTGCGCACCATTTGCGCACATATCCGCGCAGCACGAATGAGAACTTGCCCTGGCTGCCATCGGCCGCACGGTTCTCGATGAAATCCTTGAACGTCACACCCGCCACATCAACCTGCTCGTAAGCCATTTCATTAAGCTTGGGCACGTTGATTTCCTGGGCCTTGGGAATGGCCGAGAAATATTTGCGCGTCGTCGCCTCATCCCATTCAAAGAAATTGGTTTCATTGATGAAGTTGCGCGCCACAATATATTGGATGCGTTGAAGGTATTTCGCAATTTCGCCGATTTCGTCCAGCGACGCGATGGATGATCCCACCACATGCATCAACCCCATGTTGAACACGCCGTTGCGCGCAGCTTCAAGCACACCGATGCGTTCAAAAAGATCAAGGGCATAAGACAGGTTGCCAGCTTTAAGATCAACCACAGTCACCGGCACATTGGCGGTCTCCATAGTGTCGAGAACCTTCATCTGGTGGGCCACATTGCCCAGATCAATGACTTCCGCAGTTGCTGGATAAAACCGACGCAGGCTGCCACGGGGGTTCTCTGTGTCAAAGGCCCGGGTCAAAATATTTTTGCGTGCAAAATAATCCAAAAGTGCGCGAGAAACAGTGGTTTTACCTACGCCACCCTTGTCGGCGCCTACGAGAATAAGAGTCGGTTTCATCAGTCCCCTCCATCCAAAAATTTATATACCTGTCCTGATTGGGCTCATAACATGGCAAAATTATAGAGTATATGGCTGTCGTTAACCCTGACCCTGATTTGGTTAACGTCGAAATTTTAGAGGCGGAGAATGTTATGGGATTCAGCCTGATCGGCTTTTTGCTGTTTGTCTTGCCTCATGCGCTGTCGAGCCTCGCACCCGCTGTGAGAGATCGGGCCAAGGCTTGGGTCGGCGAAGCTAAATTCAAAACATCCTTCGCAGCTGTCACGACACTCGGCGTAATTTCGATGGTCTCGGCCTATTGGCAATCGCGCACCGGCGGAGCAGGGGCAGAAGCACTATATGAGCCCGCGTCAGGGGCACGAGCGATTACCATGGCACTGGTGCCCATTGGGGTAATTTTGATCGCGGCAAGTTTTGGCAAAGGGTATCTGCGGCACTGGCTGCAAAACCCAATGTCGCTGGGCATTTCACTATGGGCAATCGGCCATTTGCTGGCGGTCGGCAAAGCCGCCGTTGTCTGGTTCTATGCGGCAATGTTGCTCGTCGCAGTGATGGATATTGGCTCATCAATCTTGCGTGGCAAGCGCCCCATTTTTGACCCACTTTGGCAAGAAGATATGAAAACAGTGCTGGTCGGCCTTGCAGTTGTAGCGCTTCTCGTGGGACTTTTTCATCCCTATGTGCTGGACATCGCGATTTAATTGTAGGCCGTTGGGCCCGAATTTGATCATCGGTTGTCTGGAGAAACTTCTAGTGATTGCAAATCAGAAAATCAGAACCATTGTGTCATGGACGATCTATCCATTTTCCTGGCTCATTCTGCTTGCAGTCTATTTTGGTGCCGAGGCCGGCTACTACAAGCTGGAGATCACGCCTTCGATCTTGGGCGGATTCCTGATTGTGTTCTACTTGATCTGTGAGAGGGTGATCCCCTACGAGGCGAAGTGGCAGATGACCTGGCGCTCGTTCCTGTCCGACTTGAAATATCTAATCAGCACCAGCGCCTTCAGCGCGGTCATTGGTGCGGCCATGGCCTATTTCACCATCACCGTGTCAAACAACAACAACGGCATCGCCTCGCACTGGCCATTCCTGGTACAGTTGATCGCCTGCATACTGATCTATGATGCGTTGGAATATGCCACGCATCGGGCTATGCATGAGCTTCCCGGCGCGACCGGAAAATTCCTGTGGAGGGTTCACGCCGCTCATCACCTTCCGCCCAAAGTTTACATCATGATGCATGCGGTGTTTCACCCCTTGAACGTCCTCAATAATAATTTTCTGGTAATGACCTTGCCGATCTGGCTCATGGGTTATGACCCTCATGTGGTCACGCTCTTTATTCTTATCAACACCCTCAATGGCCTGATTTCACATTTCAATGTTGATGTGCGCCTGGGCTGGTTGAATTATGTCATGGTCGCAACCGAACTCCACCGCTATCACCACAGTGCAGACATTGACGAGGCCAAGAACTTCGGCGCAAACGTGCCCTTCTACGATCTGTTGTTTGGAACCTTTGTCTATCGTCCAGGTGTGCCGCCGAAGAATCTGGGCGTGTTGCACGACACTAAATATCCCGACTATGGCGATTATGCTAAGGTCCTGGCGTTGCCCTTCACCAAGGATTGATGAATATCTTCATATCCTTAGGCTCCCGTGCTAAGTTCTCGTGAATGTCACAGCATGTTCCGCAAAAACGCCTGAGTGCGCCCGATATCCGCAACCGTAAAGGGGGCGAGCCCATCGTCTCACTCACCTCTTATCACGCCCACACGGCAGCCATTGCCGATAAGTATGTGGATTTCCTGCTCGTGGGGGATTCACTTGGGATGGTCATGCATGGCTTTGAAACCACGCTGCCCGTGCCGCTGGAATTGATGATCATGCACGGCCGCGCCGTCACGCGTGGGGCCAAGCATGCCTTGGTGGTGGTGGACATGCCTTTTGCCTCCTATGAGGAAAGCCCCGCGCAGGCCTTCCGCAATGCCGCCCGCGTGATGAAGGAAACCGAATGCGGGGCGATCAAGCTTGAGGGCGGCAAGCGTATGGCCGAGACCATCAAGTTCCTCTCCGAGCGCGGCATTCCTGTGATGGCCCATATTGGGTTGACGCCACAGTCGATCAATGTTTTTGGCGGCTTTAAAACTCAAGGTCGTGAACGCGCGCAATGGGCGGCCATCGAAGAAGATGCCATCGCCGTCACCGAAGCAGGGGCCTTCGCCGTAGTGCTCGAAGCTTTGGCCGAACCTCTGGCCGCCAAGATCACCAAGATGATTGATATTCCAACCATTGGCATTGGGGCCTCGGCAGCCTGTGATGGGCAAATCCTAGTGATGGAAGACATGCTGGGCTTAAGCCCACGCGTGCCCAAGTTCGTAAAGGAATTCGGCAAGGTGGCAGAAGCCATTGAGAACGCCATCGGCACCTATGCCAAGGAAGTACGTTCGCGCCAATTCCCGGGAAGTGCGAACACCTATGACGTCAAAGACTGACGCCGCGCCCTGACGCGCGCCCAATTTCCGCCATCGACTCGCGCAATTCATGCTATGCGAGGGCGGGGAATTTGACATGCGGCTGAACCGGCGAGTGTTTGTTGCTGGATCACTGGCACTGGCCAGTGTGCCGCATTTGGCTTTCGCCCAATCGGCTGACGGCACAATTACACTCACCGCTGAAAAATCTGAAGCCACGCTTCTCAATGGAACGGGCGGAAAGTCTCCGGTCTGGCGCTTTTTGAAAGACCAGCCAATGGCGGTCGTCGAAGCGCGGCAAGGCCAGGAGTTAAAAGGCCGACTGATCAATCTGCTTGATGATGAAATCTGGCTGCAGTTTTATGGCGTGCGCGGGGCTGCTGAGGCCATGACGCTAAATGTCCTGCCGGGTCTCGCCAATGCGGTGGATTTTGCCTTCACGCCGCCCGATGCCGGAACCTTCTGGTTCGGGCCGATGACCAAAGCCTCTGCCCAGCGCGGGATGGGGCTTTATGGCATGTTAGTGGTGAAGGAATCCTCTAATCCCCCCGACTTCAATGAACTCCCGCTCATCATTGCCGATTGGGCGCTTGATGACAGCGGCAAGCCGACAGGCAAGTTTGATGATCTCGATGATGCCATTGCTGATGGTCGGCTCGGCAACTGGTATACGGTCAACGGCACGTTCCGCCCGCATATCAAGGCGGATCGCTCGAAGCCCCAGCGCTTGCGCCTGCTCAATGCCTGCAATGCGCGCGTGCTCGACATGGTTTTCGGTGGTGCAGAAATTTTCGTGATTGCCGAAGACGGCCAACCTGTTCCCATTCATGTGTTGAGCGATGATCGCATCAAGCTTGCACCGGGCCAGCGCATCGATTTGTTGATTGAAAAACTCCCCGACCAGATTTCCATTGGTTTGCGGCTGGCCGAGGACAGCATTGTCCTCGCAGTAATTGAGCCTATTGGCACCGACACAGCGGCGAGCGTTCCTGATAATTTTGCTCTGCCCAAAAACCCCGTGTCCGAGCCGGGTGACAGATCTACGGCGCGTGAAATTACGATCACCATAGCTGGTGGCACCAAAGGCGGTCTGAAATCGGCCAAGGTGGGTGATGAAGAACTGGAGTTGCGGCAGCTCTTGGAAAAGGGTCTGGCTTGGGCTTTTAATGGCTATGCCGGAGCCAGCGGCCCGCCGCTATTTGATGCCAAGAAGGGCGAAACCCTGGTTCTGGCGTTCGACAACATCACGGCGTTCCCCCAGCCTCTGCACATTCATGGCCATGTCTGGAAACTGATCGAAACTGATGGTGCCCTCCGCGATGCCGAACCCTGGCGCGATACGATTGTGGTTCCGGCTCTTGCAAAAGCCAAAATGTTGCTCGTGGCAGACAATCCTGGAGCTTGGGTTTTGCAAAGCCTTATCGCCGAACGGGTAGATTCAGGCCTGTTGGCCGCCTTTACCGTGACGGAGGCCTGATTTTGAATTGCCTTGATTTGGGCTTTCTCCTGCTTTACGCGGACCAAACGATGATGGGAGCCTGACGCTGTGAGCGAATCCGACGAATCTCTGTTCCGCGAAGTGGATGAAGAAGTCCGCCAAGATGAATACAAAAAGCTGTGGGATCGCCATGGCCGCAAGATCACGGTTGTGGCTGTTTTGATTGTCGCTGCAGTTGCCGCCTATCAGGGCTGGAAGGCTTATTCCCAGAAGCAGGCTGAACAGGCCGCCACGATTTATTTCGACGCACTGCACAAGGCCACGGACGGCAAGACCGATGACGCGCTGGCCGCTTTGGCTGGCGTGAACCATTCGGGCTTTGGCCAGTTGGCCAAATTGCGCGCTGCCATTTTGCTGGGCACAATGGGCGATCTCGACAAATCGGTCGCGGCGCTGGATGCCTATGCCGCCGATCCATCCAATGACCAGGCTCTTGTTGATGTGGCCCGAATTCGTGCTGGATATGCGCTGGTCGATACCGCCAAACCTGACGAGCTTCTCACAAGGTTGGGCCGCTATGACAACGACACGTCGATCTGGCGCAATGAAGCGCGCGAAATTTTTGGGCTTACCGCCTGGCGCACGAAGGACTACACCATGTCTAATCGTTACTTCAAAGCAATACAGGACGATAAGGAATCAACTCCCGCCATGCGCCAGCGCGCTGAAATGATGTTGCAATTGATTGCGCCCAACCTGGCGATAAAATGAGGCCTCTCATGTTTAACAAAGCAGTTCTTCTGGTATTTGTTCTTTCGCTCTCTTTGGCGGGTTGTACCTCGCTCAAGAAAATGACCGGCCAAACCAATGACACGATCCTCCCAGGTGCGCGTGAGGACATCCTCCCGCCTGACCAGCAAACCGCGCGGGACCCTGCCATCACTGGCGGCCAGCCAGCTCCTGGCGGCATGATCCAACAGCAGACGCTGGCCCCTCCCGGCCAGCCGGCCATGCCGCAAACTGCCCAGAAGGGTGACCTCTTGCCAGCGAACAATGGCACAGTTGTTGCCTGTGATCCCTTGACCCAGACATGCCCGGGTATGGAGCCTCAAACGAAAGTTGCGGCAAAAGGCAATCCTGCTGCAGGCAAAGTGCTTGTTGCGCCCGGTGGCAAAGTGGCATCATCAGCCAAGGTCAAGATGGCCAAGGCAACTGCGGGTACGCCCCCGACAGACGCCGCAGCCGCCGGCACCGACCCTATGAAACCGGTGGTCAAGCCAGTGAAGAAGAAAGTTAAAAAGAAACTGGTGCTGAAGCCTGAGACCGCGGCACCCGCAGCGCCTGACGCTGCTGCCGCACCAGATGCAACGCAACCACCGCCCGTAGTGCCCCCTGACGTCAAGACTCCATGACCGTCACCGTTGCCATCATCGGCAGGCCCAATGTTGGCAAGTCTACGCTGTTTAACCGGTTGATCGGCCAGAAGATCGCTCTGGTCGATGACCAACCGGGCGTCACGCGCGACCGCCGTGAAGGCGAGGCCCGGATTGCCGACATTGAGTTCAATGTGTTCGACACGGCGGGCTTTGATGAAGCCAAGAAGGGCAGTCTTGAAGCGCGCATGTCGGCGCAGGCCGAAGAGGCCGCTCGCCTGTCGGACCACATCTTCTTCGTGATTGATGCCCGCGCTGGCGTGACACCTGTAGACAAGATGTTCGCCGAGCGCATCCGCAAGCTGGGCAAGCCCGTCACGGTTCTGGCCAACAAGGCCGAAACCAAAATTGTGCAGCAATCCGTCACCGAGGCCTTCTCACTGGGCCTTGGCGAGCCACATCCGATTTCGGCCGAACACGGCGAAGGTCTCGAATATATATACGAAGCCGTTCATCCACTGGTGCTGAAAGACCGCAAGGCCAATCCGCCACCACCTGAGGAAGAGGCAGATGAACCTTTCGACCCGGATTATGAAGGCCCGGAAAAGCCTCTAAAGCCGTTGAAGCTCGCCATCATTGGCCAGCCCAATGCCGGAAAATCCACGCTCGTCAATGCGCTGCTCGGTGAAGAGCGCATGTTGACCGGACCGGAAGCAGGCATCACCCGCGACTCCATCGTCAACGACTGGAGCTGGGCTGGGCGCGAAATCAAGTTGTGGGATACAGCGGGCATCCGCCGCAAGGGCAAGGTCAAGGAGAAGCTCGAGAAACTTTCCGTCACCGATGCCTTGCGCGCCGTGCGCTATGCCGATTGCGTAGTGGTGCTCGTCGATGCCGCGGTGTCCATCGAAAAACAGGATTTGACGCTGTGCGATCTGATTGGCCGCGAAGGCCGCTCGATTGTCGTGGCCTTAAGCAAATGGGATCTTGTTGAAGACAAGAATGCCATGCTGCGCAAGGTCAATGAAATCATGGAAGACATCTTGCCCGATATTCGCGGCGTCCCCATCGTGACGCTCTCAGCCCGTCAGGGCAAAGGCTTTGAAAAGCTGATGACGGCAGTTTTGACCCAAGACAAAAAGTGGAACAGCCGCATTTCAACCTCGAAGCTCAACCGCTGGCTTGAAGGTGCTGTTTCAAAAAATCCACCCCCAGCACCCGGCGGCCGCCGCATCAAAATCCGCTATGCCACGCAGGCCAACGCCCGCCCGCCGACATTTGCACTCTTTGGCACCCAAACCGATCGATTGCCGCAATCCTATCAGCGCTACTTGATGAATGGTCTGCGCGAAACACTGAAGCTTGAAGGCGTGCCCATCCGCTTTGCCTTCCGGGGCAGCAAGAACCCTTACGACGACAAATAGTTCGTTACGCCTTTCAAGATTGAAAGTGACGGCCAAGATGAAGCACCCAGCTCACGCTCTGAAGCCACCGCCATCGTTTGACGAGATCAAGAAGCTGCGCGTGCCGCTGCGCGATGTGAGCGATACTGTTGCGGCCGAAACCAGCACGCTTGATAAAGTTGCGCTGTGGATCACGCGCCATGTCGGCACCATGGGCTTCTTCATCGTCATCCTGATCTGGACGGTGCTGTGGCTCGGCTGGAATGTGCTGGCGCCCAAGGACTATCAATTCGATCCGCCCAGCGCCTTCGTCTTCTGGTTGTTTATCTCAAACCTCATCCAGATCATGCTGATGCCCTTGATCATGGTGGGACAGAACATCCAGGGCCGCGAAGCCGATGAACGGGCCGAACATGACCTTGAAGTCAACATCAAGGCCGAGCGCGAAATCGAGGTCATCCTGCGCCATCTCGAATATCAGAACTCGATTTTGATCTCGATGATGGAAAATGGTGGAGCACCAGCCAGCGCACCTCGCGCAAAGCCAAAAAAACCTGCTAAAACAGCGCGATAAGCTAGGCAACGCTGAACGGGTTTGGCCATCCACAGCCGCTGTTGATAAGTCTGCCCTTGCACATCAACATTCTTCCGCCCCCGTCTTCCTGCTAAGTCCTCCCCATGGCTACTTCATCCCTTCGCACCGTTGATTCTCCAGATGCTTCCCAGGAAGATTTGGTTCGCACCCCGCCATCAAACCTCGAAGCTGAAATGGCTTTGCTGGGTGCCATTCTGGCCAACAACGATGCCGCCGACCGTGTGTCGAATTTTTTGGGGCCAGAACATTTCTCTGAGGCCGTTCACGCGCGTATTTTTGAAGCGGCAACAACCTTGATCCGCATGGGCAAGCTCGCCTCGCCGGTGACGCTCAAAAACCATTTCGAGAATGACGCCACGCTGAAGGAAATCGGCGGCCCGTCTTATCTGGCGCGCCTCGCCGCATCGGCCACAACCATCATCAATGCCGAAGAATATGGCCGCACGGTTTATGAACTCGCGCAGCGTCGCAAGCTCATCGCCATCGGTACTGAGGTCGTGAACGAAGCCTTTGAGCCCGACATTGAATCATCCTCAAAGGACCTGATTGAACGGGCAGAGTCAGCACTTTACGGCATGGCTGAAACTGACAAATACGGCAAAGGCTTCCAGGCCTTTGGCCGCGCCATGGCCGAAGCCATCGACATGGCTTCTGCCGCCTATCAGCGCGACGGCGGCCTCTCAGGCATCTCCTGCGGCCTCACCGACATGGATGAAAAAATGGGCGGACTGCAAAAGTCAGACTTGATCATCCTCGCTGGCCGCCCCGCCATGGGCAAGACGGCACTCGCCACCAACATCGCCTATCATGTCGCAAGAAACTACAAGGCCGAATATCAGGCCGATGGCTCTAACAAAGTGACGGATGGCGGAGTCGTTGCCTTCTTCTCGCTCGAAATGAGTTCCGAGCAATTGGCCACGCGTATCATCTCCGAACAAACCGGCATTTCCTCGGAACTCATCCGCCGCGGCAAGATCAACGATGATGACTTCCAGAAGCTCGTGGATGTCAGCCGCGAATTGCAGGCTCTGCCGCTTTATATTGACGCAACGGGCGGCCTCACCATTGCCCAACTGGCCTCACGCGCAAGACGCTTGAAACGCCAGCGCGGTCTGGGCCTGATCATCGTCGATTATTTGCAGCTTCTCGCTGGCTCGTCGCGCAAACAGGCCGAAGGCCGCGTACAGGAAGTGACCGAAATCACTGTTGGCTTGAAGGCGCTGGCCAAGGAATTGGCCGTTCCCGTTATTGCGCTGTCCCAGCTCTCGCGTCAGGTTGAAAACCGCGAAGACAAGCGCCCGCAACTGTCGGATTTGCGTGAATCGGGCTCAATCGAGCAAGACGCCGACGTGGTGCTTTTTGTTTATCGCGAAGAATATTATCTCGAGCGTTTGATGCCACAGGAAGGCTCGCCCGAATTCCAGACCTGGCAGGACAAGATGAACCATGCCCATGGCCGTGCTGAAGTGATCATCGGCAAGCAGCGCCACGGCCCCACCGGAACTATCGAGCTGCAATTCGAAGCCAAGCTCACCAAGTTCCAGAATCTGGCACGCGATGGCTATGTGCCGGAGCGCTTTGGTTGACGGTAAAAGCCGCCGGAAAGCCAGACTTGACCCAGCCCTGAAGCCTTCCTAAGGCCCTTGCATGGATACGTCCCTTCATTCCGGCTTGGTCGAAATTGATCTGGCCGCGCTGAAATCAAACTGGCTCGCCCTCAAGGCAGCGGCTCATGGCGCAGAGGTTGCTGCCCCCATCAAGGGCGAAGCCTATGGGCTGGGGCTTGAGCCCTGCGCCAAGGCCCTGTGGGCTGCAGGCTGCCGCTCATTCTATGTGGCACGGCCGCTTGAAGGTGAAGCCCTGCGCGCCGTTCTGCCCGAGGCTAACATTACGGTTCTCGACGGGCTCTATCCCCATCAGTCAGCGTTCTATTTAAAACACCGCCTTATCCCCGCCGTCACCAGCATCGCGGAGGCCAATGATTGGGCGAGGGAGGGGCAGGGCGCGCCTTGTACAATGCATGTTGATACCGGCATCAATCGCCTGGGCCTTTCGATCAGCGACTATGCCCAAATCCTGCGCGATCACCCCAAGCTCAATATTGCCTATGTGATGAGCCATCTCGCCTGTTCAGATGAACCCCATCATCCGATGAACGAAGCCCAGCGCCAGCGCTTTGCTGAAGTTCGCGCACTTGCCCCCCGCATCAAGGCCAGCTTTGCCAATTCCTCCGGCATCTATTTGGACAAGGCCTATGCCCATGACCAAGTGCGCCCCGGCGTGGCGCTCTATGGTGGAAATCCGCTGCCGGGACACACCAACCCCATGAAAACCGTGGCCACACTCAAGGCCCGCGTCATGCAAATCCGCGACCTCCAAGCGGGAGACACCTTGGGCTATTCCGCCACATGGACCGCCACGCAACCGACCCGTGTCGCACTCTTGGGCGCAGGCTATCGCGACGGCATTCCGCGCAAGCTGTCATCACAACGCAATGACGGCCCGGGCCATGTTTTCCTCAATGGCAAGCGCTGTCCCATCGTAGGCCGCGTTTCGATGGACATGATGGCCGTGGATGTCACCAGCGTGAACGTTGAAACCAGCGATTGGGCGGAAATTTTTGGAAAAAACATCCCCGTCGATGAGGCCGCAGGCTGGGCCCAGACCATCTCTTATGAGCTTCTCACCCATCTGGGCAGCCGCTATGCTCGCCATTATGTGGATTGAGATTCGAAGCTGATGAACCCCCTTGCCGCGATAGGTCGTTTTGTCCTGCAGCTCTTTGCTGAAACGGGCCGCGTTGTGCTCTTCACCAAGGATGCATTGCTGGTCGGCCTCACGCCAAAGTGGTTCTGGGGCCAGATGGCGCAACAGTTTTTCCGCGTCGGTTATACGTCGCTGCCTGTTGTGGCCATGACGGCCTTCTTTACCGGCGGCGCGCTGGCTTTGCAGATTTACACGGGCTCGTCGCCGGCCACCGCAGGCCAGCTTGTGCCTGCCATTGTGGCTATCGGCATCACCCGCGAATTGGGCCCGGTCATGGCGGGCCTCATGGTCTCGGGCCGTGTGGGTGCGTCTATCGCTGCCGAGCTTGGAACCATGCGCGTCACCGAGCAGACCGATGCGCTGGTGACACTTTCAACCAACCCGCTCAAATATCTGGTCGGCCCGCGCATCCTGGCTGCTGTTGTCTCGCTGCCCCTGCTGGTGGCGATTGGCGACACCATTGGGATCATGGGTGGCTATGTCATTGCCACGCGCACGCTGGGCCAAAACGGCTTCAGCTATATCAAGCTCACTTCAGACCAGTTGCATCTTGATGACATCACCTCGGGCCTCATCAAGGCCGCCGTGTTTGGTTTCATCATCGCGCTGATGGGTTGCTATCACGGCTTTAACTCCAAGGGCGGCGCACAGGGCGTGGGCCGCGCCACGACCAACGCGGTGGTATCATCCGCCATCATGATTTTGGCCGCGAACTTCGCGCTCACCTCACTGTTGTTTGGAGCCAAGTGACATGGCGCAACCCTTCATCAGCTTGCATAATGTCAGAAAGAGCTTCGGCCCCAAGCACGTCTTGAATGGCCTTAGCATCGGCGTTGAAAAAGGCCGCTCCCTCGTCGTCATTGGCGGCTCCGGCACCGGCAAGTCCGTGATGCTGAAATCCATCCTCGGAATCCTCCAACCCGATTCAGGCTCGATAACCATTGGTGGCACCAATGCGATTGGCCTGTCTGGCCGCGCGCGCGATGAATATCTGCGCCGCTTTGGCATGTTGTTTCAGGGTTCCGCACTTTTTGACTCTTTGTCAGTCTGGGAAAACATCGCCTTTGGGTTGATCCAGGGCCGAGGCCTGTCGCGCGCCAAGGCCCGCGACGTCGCCATGGAAAAGCTGGGCCTCGTTGGTTTGACCGCTGATGTCGGCAAGCTTTATCCCGCTGAACTTTCAGGTGGCATGCAAAAGCGCGTGGCGCTGGCGCGTGCCATTGCAGCAGACCCTGAAATCATTTTCTTTGATGAGCCGACAACCGGGCTTGATCCCATCATGGCGGATGTCATCAACAATTTGATTGTTGATTGCGTGAAGCGCTTGGGCGCCACGACAATTTCAATCACCCATGACATGGCGTCCGCCCGCAAGATCTCCGATGACATCGCCATGATCTACAAGGGCCAGATCATTTGGGCTGGCCCTGCTGCAACCATCGACAATTCCGGCAATGACTATGTTGACCAATTCATCCATGGCCGTGCCGAAGGCCCGATCCAGATGGATGTGTTTAAAGCATAACATCTTCTCCCTCCTCGCTCGCGGGGAGGGTGGCACTGCGAAGCGGTGACGGGTGGGGTGGGAGCCACCCGTGAGTCCTACCGACATCCAAACCCCATCCGGCGCTGCGCGCCACCTTCCCCGCAAGCGAGGAAGGAGTATGAAGGTATCACGAAAGTTCTTGGAGGAAACATCATGGCCAAATCCGCAGAAAAACCAACGGAAGATCCATCAAAACTCATCGACGCGCGGATCAAGGAACTCGGTGACTGGCGCGGAAAAACGCTGGCCCATTTGCGCAAACTCATTCACGAGGCTCTTCCTGATGTCATTGAGGAATGGAAATGGGATGTGCCCGTCTGGTCGAAGGACGGGATCATATGTACCGGCGAGGCCTACAAGAAGGCGGTGAAGCTCACCTTCGCCAAAGGCGCATCGGTGAAAGACCCCTCAAAGCTTTTCAATTCAAGTCTTGAAGGCAACACCCGCCGCGCCATTGATTTTCTCGAAGGTGCCGAGGTGAAGGAAGAGGCTTTCAAAACACTGATCCGTGCTGCTGCCGCCATTAACGCCGCCAAGGCAAAATAGACCTGATCTGATTTCTTTCCCTCCTCGCATGCGGGGAGGGTGGCACTGCGAAGCAGTGACGGGTGGGGGGCGGGGAATCATAAAATTTGATGCCATCGACACCCCATCCGGCGCTTCGCGCCACCTTCCCCAAAACTTGGGGAAGGAGAAATGACTCTAAGCTGTGATGGCCTTGCCATCCGCTCGCATCTCCTTGCTCCATTTAAAGCTGCGGCCGAAATTCGTAATCGGCGCTTCGATAAAGCGCGTCAGCACATAACTCAAACCAACGGTCACTGGAATTGAAGCAACCGTCACAAGAATTTGCGAGGTATTTGCAATGTCCGGCGCTGTTCCCAAAATCAGATTATGCATCAACCCCAGCACCATCAGATGCGTCAGATAAACCGCATAGGAAATCGTGCAGAAGAAATTGAACAGGCGGTTTTCAAAGCGCTTGGCTTCAGGAGCACCCCGCGCAATCGACATGAGCAAGGCCGCACAAGCCGATGACACCAGCAGCGGCGAGATCGCGGCAAAGGCCGATCCATCCTCGCCCGAAATTAGCTTCAACACCATCGCCGCAAGCAACAGCGGAATGGGCAGCACGCGCAACAGCTGATCGTACTTGGCCCAATTGATCCAACTCTGGCGCAACAGCACGACAGCGAGAACCCCCGCCGCCAGAACATCCAAACGGGTCGGCAGCAACACGCCCGCCGCGTAAGCATTGAGCGACGAAAAATCCAGAACCCAGAACCGTGCCAAAACCGCAAAGCCCATCATGGCAACTAGAAGCTTCAGCAAATATTGGCGCGGCACAAACAGAATGAGGGCCGGGGCCAGCAGATAGAATTGTTCTTCCAAAGCCAGTGTCCAGGTCGGCGCCAGCCAATGCTCGCCGATCGAACCCGTCGCCGCCATCCAGAAATTCTGCGTGAACGTGAAATAGGCATAAAGCGGGAAGTGATCGTTCTCGTAGGTTTCAGAGAAATGCCAGAGCGACGTGATGACAATGATCAATGCCACGCACACAAAATAAATCGGAAAGGTGCGCGCCACGCGGCGGATGTAAAACACCTTGAAGAAATTGGCGTGGTTCCCTTTGTCGAGGATCAAACGCGCAATCAGGAATCCGCTCAATACATAAAACATGGTGACGGCAATCCAGCCCCACATCAGCGCGTGAACACCATGGTCAACCTCGCCAAAATAATGCGAGATCACCACCACAATGGTCATGAACCCGCGCACGCCATCAAGCGCTGGAATGCGCCGGTCGGAATTGTCGGGTCGGGGTGTGGCCTGGTCCATGGGGCGGCAAGGCTAAGGCCAGCAGCGTTAAGATTGGGTGATGATCACATCGAAGCCTTGTCGGATATCCACTTCTGTGATTGTTTGGCTGGATGACCGCCAATCAGCGCACATTGCCCACCAATCCCTGGATATTCGTCCTCCTGTGCTTTGCGGCCTTGTCGATCACGGCATCGGCGCGCCAATCCGTATCGATCATGACGGATGACTGGGTTAAAACCTTAGGATGGTCGAAGACATTTATTGGTTCCGGCCAATCTGTTGCCTTCATCGTCATTGCTCTGGTTTCGCCAATATCTGGCGGGCTAGTTGACCGCTACGATGTGCGAACGCTCCTGACAGGAGGCTTGGGCCTGGTCGCCCTAGGCCTCACCGCTTTTGCGGCCTATCCCAGTGCGGCACTCTACATTCTGGGTTACGGCCTGATCAGCGGCGTTGGAATTGCCGCAGCAAACTATCATGTCATGTCGGCTGCAATCGCGCGGCTGATTCAAGACAAGCGCGGACTGGCCATTGGCATCGCGGATTCAGGAAGCACCGTTGGGCAAGTCATCACGGTGCCCTTGCTCACCATTGCACTAGCCTGGTTCTCCTGGCGCTGGGGGCTTTTGTTCATGGGGCTCGCCTGCCTGATGATGGCCGTTTTGATCTGGGTCGTGCTTAAACCATCCAAACCGATCAGCACCCACTCCCATACCGCCACGGATAAAGCCGAAGGCATTAAGGCCCAACTCATGGCGCTGTTAAAGAGTCCCGTATTTCACCTATTGTTCTGGAGCTTCTTTATTTGCGGCGTCACCACCACAGGCGCCATCGAGACGCATTTTCTGCCCTATGCTGCCTTTTGCGGTTTTCCGCCCGTACCTGCCTCCGGGATTTACGGGCTGACCATGGCATTGAATTTCGCTGGGATGATGGGCGCGGGCTACCTCGCGGACAAAATGAACCGGCCACTGCTTCTGGCCATTATCTATTTGGCCCGCTCAGTTTCATTTATCGTCCTGCTCAATGTGGGCACGAGCTATGAAATGTTGACCCTGTTTGCATTCATCTTTGGCATCTTTGATTATTCAACAGTGCCGGTCACCGCCAGCCTCGTCGCCTCACAATTAGGCTTGCGCACGATGGGCTTGAGCATGGGGCTGATTTCTGGCGGCCACGCCTTGGGCGGCGCATTGGGAGCATTTCTGGGTGGCTACCTGTTCGATGTGTTCCTGCGCTATTCCGAAATGTGGTGGACGACGTTTGGCTTGGCCATTGTTGCCGGATTGATGTGTTTCTTCATCCGCGAAAACAGGTGCTCGCAATGGGCCTCCAGCATCGCCGCAGCCCATTAGACGAATTTTGCCTCTCCCATAAAATTCCCCTAAACCCCTCCCATGCGCTTTCCGCCCTCATTCCTTGATGACATCCGCAACCGGGTGACGATTTCTTCCGTCATCGGGCGGAAGGTCGCTTGGGATCGGCGCAAGAGCAATCCTGGCAAGGGCGACTTCTGGGCCTGCTGTCCGTTCCATGGCGAGAAATCACCAAGCTTTCATGCCGACGACCGTAAAGGCCGCTATTATTGTTTCGGCTGCAAAGTGTCGGGCGACATTTTCACTTATCTCGTGGACAAAGAAGGCGTGCCCTTTCCGGAAGCAGTGGCGCAGCTCGCGGGCGAAGCGGGCCTCCCCATGCCGGCCTATTCCGAAGCTGATCAAAGACGCGAAGAACAGCGCGCAAGCCTTTATGATATCATGGAATTCGCCAATCTCTTTTTCCAGGCAGAGCTACAGGCCGCCAAGGGCGCCAAGGCCCGTGGCTATCTTTCGGACCGCGGCCTCACCGCTGCCATCCAGAAGGAATTTGGACTAGGCTATTCGCCTGATGATCGCTCGGCTTTGCGCAGCCATCTGGCCGCCAAAAATGTCACCGTCGAACAAATGACTGAGGCCGGATTGGTGATTGCGGGCGATGATATTCCGGTGGCCTATGACCGCTTCCGCGACCGGGTCATGTTCCCGATCCGCGATGCGCGGGGCCGGGTTGTGGCCTTCGGGGGCAGGGCGCTGAAACCCGATGTTCCCGCCAAATATCTGAACTCGCCAGAAACGCCGCTCTTCCACAAGGGCGACATTCTCTATAATTTCGACAAGGCGCGGGGCGTGGCCCATGAGAACTCGGAATTGATCGCAGTTGAGGGCTATGTCGACGTGATTGCCTTGTCCCGCGCTGGCTTCAAAAACGCTGTGGCACCCTTGGGAACGGCGTTGACGGAGAATCAGCTCAATCTCCTGTGGAAAACCGTGGCCGAGCCCACGCTGTGTTTTGATGGAGACACTGCAGGCCAAAAGGCGGCCTACCGCGCCTTGGACCTGGCCTTGCCACTCCTCAAGGCGGGCCATTCCATCAAATTCGCCTTCCTGCCCGAAGGTCTCGACCCGGACGATCTCTTGAAGTCTGAGGGCCCGGAAGCCGTGAAAGATGTCATTAAAGCAGCGCTCCCCATGGCCCAAGTTTTATGGGACCGGGCATTAGAGGAGAATGACCGGACAACCCCCGAAAGGCGCGCCAGCTTCGAGAAGGATTTACGCAATCTTATCAATCAGATCGGCGATGAAGTTGTCAAAAAGCATTATCTTTCAGAAATGCTCGAACGCCTCGCCAATCTGTTTGGCCGCAGCACGCCTAATGCCCGAAAATCCACCGCCCAGCGCTTCATTCCGCGCCTGAAATGGGGCCAAAGGCCCTGGGATCAGCATCTGCCGGCCTCGTCAAAACTTAAAGCCATGGCCCTGGGCGCCAGCCCAAAAGCGTCCGCCGAACGCCGCGCCCGCATGATCGTTCTGGCGCTGATAAACCACCCGCAGCTCCTCCATGAATTCTGGCCGGATTTTTCAAATGCAGAACTCTTGTCAAGTGAGCTTGACTCTCTACGCACAGAAATTCTAGATAGCGCGTCTTCGGAGGAGCAGGTTGAAACTTCGCCCCTCCGTAGCCATCTCTTGCAACGAGGCTATGGCCCGGTTTTGGACCGCCTCGAAGCGCAAGCGAAAAGTTTGAATGAGTGGCACTTAAGTCCCGCGGCTGCACCAGATGATGCCCGGACAGGCCTCCGCCAAATGATTGCCTTGCATCATAAAGCCATTACACTCGATCGCGAGTTGAAGGCCGCAGAAGCGGCTTTGGCCAGCGATATGACGGAGGAAAACCAAAGCGTCGTTTGGGCGCTGCAAGACCAGCTTGCCTCACTTGAGGGCCGCGAAGCCACGATAGAAGGTTTCGGTGCCGCATCAGGCAGGGGGAGTGACCCGACGGGGTAATCCCCAAAGGCGAACATGGTTAAGCAGTGCTTAAGGGCCGCCCTCTAGTTTTCACCGAATCAGTTCACGCGAGGCGCTAAAAGGCGCCCACCGCATTTGAAGGAAGACACTTCATGGCCCGTCCGCCAATTCGTCCCACTGCCACGGCAAAACCCGCCAAGGATCTCGCTCCTCCAGCCGAGGAGACTGAGCCCGCTGATGTCCCCGGTGGTGAGGCTGCAGAAACCAGCGATGGCCCGATCATTGATCTCAATGACGCCGCAGTAAAGCGCCTGATCAAGCTTGCCAAGGCACGCGGCTTTGTAACCCTTGACGAGTTGAACGCCGTTCTGCCGTCAGAAGAAGTGACCTCTGACCAGATCGAGGATGTCTATGCCATGTTTGCCGAAATGGGCATCACGGTTGTGGAAAGCGAAGAAGAAACCGAAAACGTGACGGCCAAAGTGGAAGAGGTGGAAAGCACCGAGACCGCTTTGATGAAGGTCGATGCGCCAAAGCCGCCATCCGACCGCACCGATGATCCCGTGCGCATGTATTTGCGCGAAATGGGCGCTGTGGAATTGCTCTCGCGCGAAGGCGAAATCGCCATTGCCAAGCGCATCGAGGCAGGCCGCGAAGCCATGATCTCTGGCCTCTGCGAAAGTCCGCTGACCTTCCAGGCCATCATCATCTGGCGCGATGAATTGAACGAAGGCAAGATTCTGCTGCGTGACATCATCGATCTTGAAGCCACCTATGCTGGCCCTGATGCCAAGCAGAACCAGGCCGTGGCCACCCCACAGCCTTATGTTCCGCCCAAGGAAGAAGTGCGCAAGCAGGCTGAAGCCAAGCGCGCTGAACAGGCTCGCTCGGAGGCCAAGCGGCCCACGCCAAAGCGCGTCGGCGCTGATGATGATTATTCCGATGTGCTGAGCCCCGAAGATTTCGACAAGCCCAACGTGGAAGATGAAGAAGACGACGAGGGCGATGACCTTGGCGTGTCGCTCTCGGCCATGGAAGCCGAGTTGAAGCCCAAGGTTCTTGAAGTCTTCGACGAAATTGCGCGTCTCTATAAGTCGCTTCGGAAACTGCAAGACCAGGAAGTGACCGAAGGCGAGGGCCTCTCGCCGTCGCAGGAACGCCGTTATCGCAAGCTGCGCGAAGACATCATCACCAATGTGAAGTCGCTCTCGCTCAACAATGCGCGTATCGAAGCGCTGGTTGAACAGCTTTACGACATCGCCAAGCGCCTCAACATTCTTGAAGGCCGCCTGATGCGTCTGGCTGAGACCTACAAGATTCCACGCGATGAGTTCCTCAAAGAATATCACTCAAACGAGCTTGATGCCGATTGGTTGAAGCGCGTTGGCCGCTTGATCAAGCACGGCTGGAAGAAGTGGGTGAACGACGAGAAGGAATCGATCAAGGTCATCCGCGACGAGATTTTTGAACTCGCCTCCGCCACCGGCCTCCAGATCACCGAATATCGCAAGATCGTCGGCATGGTGCAAAAGGGTGAGCGCGAAGCCCGCATCGCCAAGAAGGAAATGGTCGAAGCCAACCTGCGCCTCGTTATTTCCATCGCCAAGAAATACACCAATCGCGGCCTGCAATTGCTCGACCTCATCCAGGAAGGCAATATCGGCTTGATGAAGGCGGTTGATAAATTCGAATATCGCCGTGGTTACAAATTCTCGACCTATGCCACCTGGTGGATCCGTCAGGCGATCACGCGTTCGATCGCCGATCAGGCCCGCACCATCCGAATTCCGGTGCATATGATCGAAACCATCAACAAGATCGTGCGTACGTCGCGCCAGATGATGCACGAAATTGGCCGCGAACCGACGCCAGAAGAAATGGCCGAAAAACTTTCGATGCCGCTGGAAAAAGTTCGCAAGGTGATGAAAATCGCCAAGGAGCCGATCAGCCTTGAAACGCCCGTAGGCGATGAAGAAGATTCGCATCTCGGCGACTTCATCGAAGACAAGGGCGCCATCCTCCCCATCGATGCCGCCATTCAGGCCAACCTGCGCGAAACCACAACCCGCGTTTTGGCCTCATTGACGCCCCGCGAAGAACGCGTGCTCCGCATGCGCTTCGGCATCGGCATGAACACCGACCACACATTGGAAGAAGTCGGCCAGCAGTTCTCAGTGACGCGCGAACGCATCCGTCAGATCGAGGCGAAGGCACTGCGGAAACTGAAGCATCCGTCGCGGTCGAGGAAGTTGCGGAGTTTCTTGGATAATTGATGTTGGTGTGGGGCAGCAGCGCTACTTCCCCACTCTCTCCGCATAACGATCAACCAGTGCCCTGATCATCTTCTGATAAGGCACATGCTGTTTCTTGGCTTCGCGCTTGAAGAAATCAATGCTGCGTCGGGACAGGCTTAATGTCACTTTCACATTGTCATCACGCAACACGAGTTCGGAGGGCGGTGGCAGAAAATCCTTGATGATTTTCACGTCACCCATTTCACCTTTTGTATATTCAACGGGTTTTTTCATAAAGCTCTTTTCCTTTTCGCCAGTATCCGGCTCCAAAAATTCGAATTCGATTTTCGCGCCATGTAAATCGCACGGTCAAAATTCCATTCTCAACCGCCCCGATACAGAAATAGCGCTGTTCGGCGTCGCTGTGGACAAGGTCCTCGGCAATAATGCGGTTTGAATCAAGAAACGCGTTCTGCGCCAGGCTAAACCCCACGCCGTGCTTTTCAATGTTCAGGCGTTCCTTCGCAGCATCCCATTCAAAAGTCGAAGCCAGCGTAGCCATATGTAAAATATGCCATATAAAAGTATGGCTGTCAATTGCGCTCGATTTTCGCTCCTGACACATCCTGACACGCCCCCGTGCCAAACACTCTCCTATGACCTACGCACAAACCCTCTGGCTCTATTCTGTCCTCCTCTTCGGCATCATCATCGTGCCCGGCATGGACATGTTCTTTGTCATGGCCAATGGCCTCTCCGGCGGAAGGAGCAGGGGACTTGCGGCCACCTTCGGCGTGATGACCGGCGGCGTTTATCATACGCTGTTTGGTGCCATCGCGGTGGGCGTGTTGCTCACTCTGGCGCCACAAATCCTCACGGCCCTGCTGCTGGCCGGTGCGGCCTATATGGCGTGGATTGGATATACGCTGCTCAAAAGCTCAATCACCGTTGATGACATTGGCACCGCCAAGACCAGAACCTGGCGCGCCGCCTTTACGCAAGGGTTTGTCACCTGCGTTTTGAATCCCAAGGCCTATATGTTTGTAATAGCGGTTTACCCCGCCTTCATCCAGGCCCGCTTTGGCCCGGTCTGGACCCAAGCTTTGGTCATGGGCATTCTGACCGCCGCCATGCAGTTTGCCATTTATGGCAGCGTGGCCGTGGCCGCCGCGCACGGGCGCGACGTGCTGATCCGCAATCCCGTGGCGACAATTTGGACAGGCCGCGCCTTGGGCGCTGTGTTCATCGTCGTGGCACTGGTCACGCTTTTTGAAGCGCTGCAAAAACTCGCCTGACCCGCCTTGAGCTTTGGCTTTCAACTCTGGCGGCCATTATGTTATCCTCTATCCAGAAGCAGGAGTTCACATGGCATTCTGGAACAAATGGTTTTCGTCACCCGTCGAAGACTCAAAACCGGTGAAAACGCTGGAGTACAAGGGCTTCCTGATTGAAGCGACACCTTACAAGGACGGCCGCGAATATCAGCTGTCCGGCGTCATTTCGAAAGACGGCAAGCACCACCAGTTCATCCGCGCCGACAAGTTCGGCGACAAGGAAACGGCAGCCGACATTGCCTTGTCAAAAGGCCAACTCATTGTCGACCAGCTCGGCGAGGGAATGTTCAAATCTTGACGCGCAATCAGGTTCTTCTGCATCGCTTGTGGCGAAATTCGCTGTGGGCAGCAGTCGTCATCGCTGTCGCCCTCTTTGCCGGCATGGTGGGCTATGTCTATTTCGGTGACGGCATTACCTGGGCCGCCGCCTTTGCCGATGCCGCGATGATCCTGGCTGGTGAAGGCCCGCTCGACCAATTGAAAACCCCAAGCGCTCAGATGTTTGAAGGCCTTTACGCCTTGGTTTGCGGCTTCTTGTTTTTTGCGATCGCGGGCTTTGCGCTGGCGCCGGCTCTCCACCATATATTGCGCAGCTTTCACTTGGAAGATGAAGAACGCGCCGAGAAAGTCAGAAAAGCCAAACTGCACTAACTATTTGGGTCCGATCACATAATTAAAGCTAATCGAAATCCGCAAACCCTCGGCCTTATTCAAAGGAACCTCGTGGCGAAGCCAACTCTCCCAAAGCAGCAATGAGCCGGGCTTGGGCAACTCGCTCACATGGGTGCGTTGTTCGCGTGGCGCCGAAGCAAGGCGCGGCGGTGCGGCCATCATCAAGCCGTGGCGCGGGTCTTCATATACAATGGGTCCGGCCCCTTGCGGCACACAGACATAATAGGTGCCGCTGATCACCGAGTTAGTATGGATGTGTGACGTGTGCGAACCGCCTTCCGGCAACACATTCACCCAGAGGGAATCGCAAATCGGCTTGCCGCCACGAATATCCCAATGCAGCGCCTTGGCAAACTCGGTGGCGTGCTTGTCAATCTGCTTCACCAATCTTTTCAAAAGCGCGTGCTCGTCAGCTAAATTCGGCATCGTGGCAAACGATGTATAGCCCGCATAACCATGGTCCTCGCACCAGCGCTGGCCCTTCTTGTCAGAGTCCGCCAGCTCCAGCGAGGCGACCTCCAACTGGTAATTCAGGCGCTCATTCTCCGGCATCTCGGCGCGGTAGAGGAGGGTGGGGAAAAGCTGTTGAATCTTGCTCATGCCAAATCCATAGCTAAGCCCTGCAAATTGCACAACTCGGTAACTCTTGAGCATTTCCCGAAATTGTGGTTTCTGGTTTGGAATTGAGGTTTGCCATGCCACTTCCAGACCATCTCCTTGCGGGCTACACCCGTTTTCGCGAAGGCACCTATGCCGAGCAAACCCTGCGTTACAAGAAGCTGGGTTCGGGCGCGCAACAACCGAAGCTGATGATCATCGCCTGCTGTGATTCCCGCGCAGCACCTGAAACAATTTTTGATGCCGGCCCCGGCGAAATCTTCGTCATGCGCAATGTCGCCAATCTCGTGCCGCCCTATGCGCCCGATGGCAAACACCATGCCACCAGTGCCGCGATGGAGTTTGCCGTGCTGTCACTGGGCGTGAAAGATGTCGTAGTCATGGGCCATGGCCGCTGCGGCGGCATTCGCGCTGTGGTCGAGGGCGGAGACCCGCTGTCCTCAGGCGACTTCATCGGCAAATGGATGTCAGACGTGCGTGATGTGGCCGACGCCGTCAGGCACCATCATGACCATGGCGGCCATCAGGATTTGCAGACTGCGGTAGAACACGCAGCCGTCGAATATTCGCTCGCCAATCTCCGCACCTTCCCTTGGATTCGCATGCGGGAAAATCGCGGCGAATTAGGCATCCATGGCGCGTGGTTTGATATCGCCCTGGGCGAGCTCCACGCTTATGACGAACAGGCCAAAGACTGGAATCTCATTCAAGCAGCATAAGCTCGACGCCCGGAAAATATCCGGCAAGCGTGCGACGTGCGGCGAGACCCGCTTCAAGACTGATGCAATTTATAACCGCCAGACGAAATCCCCCTGGAGGCATGGGATGGTCGTCACCAGCCTTGTCATCATAATAGGTTATCTGCAGACTTTTCACGTCGGGCAAGGTGCGGATCAGCCTTTGAGTCTCGGGTGACGGATGCGGCGGCACATGACTATGGCGCGCAAAGAGCGGAATTGAAAACCCATCGACGCGGGCGTGATCGTCAAATTGCCAATGCCCCGAGCTATAAAACCTCACGAGAGCTTCAACCCAACCCCGCCCATAGAGATCGCACCACTGATCAGCAAAGCGCAGATGCGCCTCGATGATGCGTCCACCAATCGTTTCAAAATTCACCATGCCGCAATAATCGCTGAGATGCTTGGCCGTCCATCTCTCAAGAAAGTCTTGGAGGTCTGGCATGGTGGCAGCGTGGATGGTCCAAAACCTGAAAGTTCCATGGGTGCCAGTTTCGCCCGTCGCATGGCGCAACCATTTGATCTGTCCACGCTCCACGACACAATCTGTAGACACATGTTCACCGGTAAAATATTGCATCCACATATGGCCAGGCTGATAGGCATTCTCCCACTCAGCCTCGCAGGCAATCAGCCGACTGCCGATCCCCATGCCTTTCAAATTGATGACAGGTTTGGAAAAGACCGGGAATTTTTCGGGCTTCACGCCGTGTGGCCCACAAGGAACACCTTGGCTCTCCGCAATTCTCAGCCGATCATAAATCCAGTTCTGCTGAGGGAACAAGTTCCAGCAGTCAGGATCATCAGTGGGGATGTTCACATCATCGGGGCAGGTAACGCCCTCAAAATATTGAAACCGCCACGGGTCGCGTTCAAGAACCGGCATGGCAGCCAAATACCATGGTCGACATGTCAGGGCTTGTCAGCAATGCTCCCAACCGGTCATTTTTGCGTGAAAAGGCGTTATTCGATTGTCCATGTGGCGTTAATGTCGGCGCCGATAATTTGTTCCCCTTGCGCCACGGGAACAGGTGCTCCATCGGCAGCCATTGACTTGGCGCGCATCATAACAACAGGCTGGGGCGCGTCATCGCCACCTTCGCTGAGGGAGGTGATGACGCCAAGCTTCACGCCGGCAGCACTGGTGATCACAGTGGCTCTACGAAGGGCGTCAGCCATGGCGGCCTTGCGGGCCTCATCCTGAGCGGCCTGGGGGTCAGCGATGGAAAATGAAATGCCGCCCACCTGGTTCGAGCCCGAGCTCACCAATTTGTCGAGGACTTCACCCACGCTGTCGAGCTTGCGCAATGTGACAGTGACGGTGTTGGAAACCTGATAGCCCGTGATCTTGGGGGGCTGTCCGTTGTTCTGGCCATAGTCATATTGGGGCTGCACTGAGAAATTCGAAGTCTGCACGTCCTTGTCAGCCACGGATGCAGCCTTGAGCTCAGCCAAAAGTGCCGTCATCGCCTTGGTGTTCGCAGCCAGTGCCGCCTTGGCATCGGCCGCAGAGGTGACAACCCCGGTCGTGACGATCGCAAAGTCAGGAGCTTGATGCACTTCACCATGACCGGTGACTTGAATAGTCCGCATCGGCTTTGCCTCCTCAGCAAAAACAGGTGAAATCGCGAAGCAGGCGAGAACGGAAAGAACGACAACGGCTTTGAACATCTATAAAACTCCTTGGTCCCCCATATAGGAATTAATTTCGGCCAAATTATGACCGGAATTTTACCTTAGCGGAACGGCGGTTCGTCAAAACTTCTCAGCTTGCGCGAATGCAATTGTGACTTGCCCCCACGCAACCGGTCAAGCGCTGCCAGACCAATCATCAAATGCTCGCCCACTGCGCGATCATAAAAGGCGTTGGCCGCCCCCGGCAATTTGATTTCGCCATGAAGCGGCTTATCAGAAACACAGAGCAGCGTGCCATAGGGAACGCGGAAG
Organism: Hyphomicrobiales bacterium; assembly: GCA_038231475.1. Lineage (GTDB taxonomy): Bacteria > Pseudomonadota > Alphaproteobacteria > Rhizobiales > Aestuariivirgaceae > Aestuariivirga. The sequence goes on from JBBRLH010000001.1 coordinate 205,419, forward strand.
CGATAACCTTGTGCGGCAAGGGTTCCCGATTCCATGTCAATGGCTATAGCGCGCGAAAGATTGATGCGCTTGCGCTCCAGCGTCCAGCGCAGTTCCCAATTGCGGTCATCATGGGTCAGAACCGTTCCGGTGCGAAGCCTGGCTTTCAAAGCCTCGCCACTTTCGCCCGTTACGTCTGCCGCAGCTTGCTGCATCGCCACTTGGACTTCGGCCAAAGCGGGAATCGGGATATCCGGAGGCACAATCGCATCAAGAATATGGTCCTGACGCAAATAGGCATGGGCCAAAACATAATCACCAATGCGTTGCGATTGGCGGAGCCCGCCGCAGTGGCCGATCATCAGCCAGCAATGAGGCCGCAGAACCGCAAGGTGATCGGTCATGTTCTTGGCGTTGGACGGGCCGACACCAATATTGATGAGTGTCACTCCACCAACACCATCGCTGCGCTGCAGATGATAGCCCGGCATTTGGAATTTATGCCACGGGCTAGCGTCGAGAATAGTCGTCGTCTGTTCTTTCGTCAGCCCACGGACGATCTTGCCACCACCAGGGAGATAGAGCGCATCATAAACGCTACCCTCAGCAATCTGGGCAATCGCCCAGGTGATGAACTGGTCAACATAGCGGTGATAATTTGTGAGGAGAATCCACGGCTGGATATTTTCCCAATGCGTGCCTGTATAATGCTGAATGCGCTTTAATGAAAAATCCACGCGTACCGCATCAAACAGCGCGAGCGGCAGTGGCGCATCGGCAATCTGGTCCCACTGACCGTCAGCAATTTCATCGCCCACTAAAGCAAGATTGGGAACCGGGAAATAAAGCGCGAGCTCCGCCGCACTCACATCGCCAATCCCTAAATCATTGCCGCTGGTGAGAACGTAAGGGTAAGGAATCTCCTGTTCAGAAACTCCAACTTCAATGGTCGCATTATAATCTGCTACGAGGTGGCGCAACTGTCCGATGAGGTAGCCGCGAAAATGCTTGGGCTGGGTAACGGTCGTTGCATAGGTGCCGGGCGCCTGGAATTTGGCATAGGCCCGCGAGATTGAAGGTTGCAGCCCATCGGCCTCATAGGTCACGCGCAATTCCGGATAGCGGAACTTCTCGCGCTCGCCGGGGCTCGGTGCCGTTCTCGTGACAAAATACAGTTCCAAAGCAGTTTTGAGGGCCAAAACAGCTTGGTCGTAGAGCATTTCAAGCCGATCCGCAGCTTGTTCGGGGGTCAGGTTCGATTTATTCATGATGGCCTTCTAGCATAGCTTTTGAAAATCATGTAGCCATGCCAAAGTTTGGCGGGGCCTATAGCTCAATGGTTAGAGCTGACGGCTCATAACCGTCTGGTTCCAGGTTCGAGTCCTGGTGGGCCCACCAAGCTTCATCTCCACAGGTTGCGGTTGAAGACTTTATGGTAGACACGAAATCATTTTTGATCGGGATCGACACAGGCGGAACCTATACAGACGCCGTCGTCATCAACGCGGCAACCCACACGGTCATCGCGGCCGCCAAAGCGCTTACGACTAAAGGTGACCTTTCCATCGGTGTCATCGAGGCCATGCGCGCTGCCATTGCGCAGGCTGGCGCTGATTTCTCGGCCAGCGAAGTCGGCATTGTTGCCGTTTCGACAACACTGGCCACCAACGCCATCGTCGAAGGACATGGCAGCTCCGTGGCAGCAATCTTATGCGGCTTTGATGATGGCATGGCGGAGCGCACCGGCATCGCCAAGGCATTCCTCAACATGCCAATCCTGCGCGCAAGTGGTGGCCATGACCATAATGGCAATGAGGCGGCACCCCTTGATGAACTTGCGGTGACGTCATTTGTCGAAGCCCAGAGCCCGGATGTCTCGGCTTTCGCCGTTGCCTCGACTTTTGCCGTTCGCAATCCTTCTCATGAAATTCGGCTGCGTGAGCTGATCACCAAGATTTCGGGAAAGCCCGTCACGCTCTCAAGTGATTTGGCCTCTGATCTCGATGCGCCGCGTCGCGCTCTAACTGCTGTCTTGAACGCCAGACTGGTGTCGCGCATAGGCCAACTGGTGGATGCGGTAAGCCTCGCTATGGCAGAACTTAAAATCATCAGCCCACTGATGATTGTGAAGGGCGACGGCACCTTGGGTCTGGCCGAAGCCGTTCAAGCCAAGCCGATTGAAACCGTGTTGTCGGGTCCGGCGGCCAGCCTAGTCGGCGCGCAATGGCTTTCCGGTCTCGATAATCTCATCATGTCGGACATGGGCGGAACCACGACTGATGTTGGCTTGCTGCTCGACGGGCGTCCGCAAGTGGCTGAGCAGGGGGCCGAAGTCGGCGGTTGGCGTACCATGGTCAAAGCCATTGATGTCAAAACCATTGGTCTTGGCGGAGACAGCGAGATTCACGCAGGCGTGGATGGAAAGATTACCATAGGACCGCAGCGGGCCGTGCCGATCTCATTGCTGGGTGACCGCTATCCTCAAATGATTGGGCTTTTGGAGGCCGACTTGGCCGCGACCGAAGGGGGCTCGCTGCTCGGAAAATTTGTTCTGCTGCCCTTTGGCGCAAAGCACACAAACGCGCGCGGCCTTTCAGAGCGCGAAGCCGAAGTTCTGTCCCGCGTGGGGGAGAGCCCCTTGCCGCTGCAGCGTATCGCATCATCTGCTCCCGCCCTTCGCGCGGTGGCCGCTCTGCGCAAGCGCGGCCTCATTCAATATGCGGCCTTCACCCCCTCCGATGCGTCCCATGTTCTGGGCTTGCAAGACAATTGGAACGCTGATGCCGCTCGGCTCGCGGCAAGATTGTTTCTGCGCTTTATCGAAATGAAATTGCCTGACGACACACGCATGAAGTCCTTCTGCCAAAAGGTGCACAGCCAGACAGTTTCACAATCCGCCAGGGTTGTTCTCAATGCGGCCTTTGGTCAGTCGCTTGCATCTGGGCCCATTGCCGACGCCGTGTGCGAAGGCCGGGGCGAGATCAGCCAGGTTAAGGTGTCCCTCACTCCGAAATTTCCGGTGGTGGCCGTGGGCGGCCCGGTTAAAATCTATTATCCTGAGCTGGGCCGAAGGTTGGGCTGTGAAGTTCTGTTTCCGCTCCATTGCGAAGTTGCCAATGCCGTCGGTGCTGCAGCGAGCCTTGTGGCCCAGCGCGTCACTGTCAGTGTTGAAGGGGATGGAAATGGTGCGTTCCGCGTCTTAGGTGCGGGGCAGGCAGAACAGTTTGCTTCCGGAGCAACAGCGCTTGAAGCTGCAAGACAACGTGCCGAAAGCCAAGCCCTGAAATTAGCGCGCGAAAGTGGCGCCAGAAACCCCGTCGTTGTCACGAAAATTTCAAAATCGTTTCTACCAGATGCAACTGGAGATGACGGGCTTTTGACCGGGACCATTATCGCCGAGGCGCGCGGGCGCCCTTAACCAGCCTTGCAAACCTTGATCGTTAATTTGCAGTTAACCAATGCAGGGTTGATTTGGGAAACTTGTGCATTAACGTTCAATATACCCTGTTATCGCAAGCTCTCGTTAACTGAGATTCCGTTAGTTTGCCTCCATTCGGGAGAGCGGCAGAATGAATTCGCCATTGTTTAAAGGCTGGGATGAACTTCGCAATACAGGGCAGACCTGGCGCGTTGAAAGGCCCGAAGCACCTGTTGCCCTGGCACCATTCTTTCCCGACCAGAATGGTGGCGTCTACGAAACGCTCCTGTCCAATCTCCCGGTAATGCTGCATTGCATGGATGGCTCAGGCCGGATGATTTCGGCCAATGCCGCCTGGTGCCATGCGCTGGGCTATGCCCCTTCAGACGTTATTGGCCGCAGTTTCTCTGAACTCTTGCCACCTGAATCACGCAGCAAACTCGTCACTGAAATCTACCCGCGCTTCCTCGTGTCATCGACCTATCGCAATGCCGAAATTCTGATGCATCGGAAAGACCGCTCGCTCGCCACGGTGCTGATGTCGATGACCGCCTATCGCGGCGACAAGGGCAGGTTGGAACGCAGTGTCTGCCTCTTGGAAGACATCACAGAAAAGAAGCTTGCCGCGATGGCCTCAAGCCGTGGTGACCAGCGCTACAAGGACATGTTCAACGTTTCGTCCTTTGGTGTGGCTTTGGTTTCGACAACGGGCCAGATTGAACTGGTGAATGAGGCGCTGTGCGAATTCCTGGGCCGTCCCAATCTCTCCACCGCTGTATTCAGCTTTGACGAATTGATCGATCGCGACGACCGCAGCCAATTCACCAATGGCATGCACCCACTTTTGTCCGGTGCAGTTTCTTCCGTGAAATTGAATCTGCGTTTCCGCTGCGGCGACGGCAAAGGAGTTGAGGCTGCAACTTCGATTTCGCTGATCAAGAGCGATCGCGGCGAGATTGAAAATCTGATCGTTCAGATCGTTCCCGTAACCGAGAACAAAGCTGTCGACCAGCGCTTGCTCAAAGCCCAGAAAATGGAAGCCATTGGCCAACTCACTGGCGGATTGGCTCACGACTTTAACAATCTTCTGACTGTCATCATTGGCAATCTGCAATTGCTTGATGGCAAGTTTGCCCCAGATGACAAGTCTGCAAAGCGCGTGGCTGAAGCCGTGGACGCCGCACAGAAGGGCTCGCAGCTTACGGGCCAGCTTCTGGCCGTAGCCAAGAAGCAGGATCTCGCACCCCGCGATGTTGATCTCAACGCCTTGCTGTCTGGCATGGAAGCGCTCGTGTCGCGCTCCATTGGCGAAGACATCGAATTGAAAGTTGCTCTCATGGGCAGTGAAGCTCATGCAGTCATTGATCCATCACAGCTTGAATCGGCAATTCTCAATCTTGCAAACAATGCCCGCGATGCGATGCCTAAAGGCGGCCGCTTGACGATTGAATCTCAGGCGGTCCATCTCGACCAATTTTATGCTGACAAAAATCCGGGCGCTGTGCCCGGTGATTATATCATGGTGGCCGTTTCGGACTCGGGCGAAGGCATGTCTCCTGAAGTTCTTGAACAGGTCTTCCAACCTTTCTTTACGACAAAGCCACTGGGCAAGGGCACGGGCCTCGGCCTCTCAATGGTCTATGGTTTCATCAAGCAGTCGGGTGGCCATATCAGCGTGTATTCCGAAGTGGGTCACGGCACATCCGTCAAGATGTATCTGCCATGCGGCAAAGGCGAGGCCTTTGAAAAGCCCATTCCACACGCACCAGCCCATACGCGCCAATCAGCACCGCCGGAAACCGCACGCCACGTTGAGGTTCACCATGTCGTCGACACGCCGGCAACCGTGGCAGTGCGCAAGCCGAAGCTACTGGTTGTTGAAGATCAGGAAGCGGTGCGCGCCGTTGCCTGTGGCTTCCTCGAAGGCTTTGGTTATGACGTGATTGAAGCGGGCGATGGCTTTGAGGCGCTGGCCAAGCTGCAGGAAAACAACGATATTGATCTGATGTTCTCAGACGTTGTGATGCCCGGCGGCATGAATGGTTTTGACCTCGCACAAGCAGCGCAAAGCCTCAGGCCGGATCTTAAAGTTGTGCACACCTCGGGCTATCCCAAGGGTGCCATGGTCCATCAGGATGAACCGCGATTCAAAAACGGCTTCATCATCATGAAACCCTATCGCCATGATGATTTGCAGAAAATCATCGGCGACGCGCTCGCCAAGCAGTAGGACCTCAATGATTGCAAAGCCCCGGAAACGGGGCTTTTTCATTTTTGCTGCCACGTGTAAAATAACCGGCAAAAGGGGATTCGCTTGGCTGATTTATTCACCGTTGAAAATCTGGTTACGCTGCTCATTCTGACAGCACTCGAAACCGTTCTGGGTTTCGACAATCTGCTTTATATCACCATCGAAGCCAAACGCGTTGCGGGAGACCAGCAGGCGAGAGTCCGTTTCATCGGGACAATTCTGGCGATAGGCCTGCGCATCCTATTACTCTTTGTCGTTCTGCAGTTGATATCTGCGTTTCAGGAACCCTGGTTCTCCGTCGCCATTCCTTATTTTTCAGCGGTCTTTAATGGCCACAGCATTATTGTGTTGTTCGGCGGCCTGTTTCTGATCAGGACGGCTATCAAAGAAATCCATCATCTCCTGGCGACCGACGACCTCCACAATGAGGAGGGGAAATCTAACGCAAAGCGCTCTGTTGCCAGTGCCCTGTTCTGGATTCTTGTGATGAACATCGTGTTCTCCTTCGACACGGTTTTGTCAGCCGTGGCCCTCACCGATCACTTCCTGGTCATGGCCGTTGCCATCATAATATCAGGCATATTGATGGTGTGGCTGGCTGACCACGTGGCGCGCTTCCTCGAACGCAACCGGCTCTATGAGGTCTTGGGCCTGTTCGTTTTGTTGCTGGTGGGCGCCATGTTGACGGCCGAAGGCGGTCACATTGCCCACATCACCTTCTTCGGCTTTAAAGTCGAGGCCATGTCCAAGACCACCTTCTATTTCATTCTGGCGGCCCTGGTCACCGTCGATGTCTTGCAGGGCCGTTTCCAGAAGAAACTGGATCGTTCAAAAGGCGTACATCCCGAGCATTAATTGATCTCTTGAGCGAGGTCGCGAATGGATCTTGCGGAGATACCAATAACGCGATATATATCATGATATGAAGACGGCGCCCGAAGATGTTATCAAGGAACTCGGTTATTTGACTTTGGGCAGTCGGTTGAAGCGACTGGGTGAACGCATGCAGGCCGATGTTTCGAGGCTTGTGAAACACGAAGGTCAAAATGTTCATGCCGGGCTGATGCCGACCTTGGGCGTATTGGCAAAACGCGGACCGATGACGGTAGGAGACCTTGCCACGGCTCTGGGCATCGCCCAACCCGGTACAACCCGCATGCTCGCCGAACTGAAGCGCCAGAAATTGGTGTCCTCTGGCAAGACCAAGAACGACCAGCGTCAAAGAATGATCTCGCTCACCAAGTCTGGGCTGTCAGTCATCGCAGCCACCCAAGATGACCTCTGGCCGCGCGTGGAAAGGGCGGTCGCTGAGCTTTGTCGTGGCTTGGATGGTCCCTTGATTAAACAATTGGCCGCCATCGAATATGCATTGGATGAACGGCCGCTGGATCAGCGTGCCGCAAAAGATCGGGCGATGGGGAAATGACAGCGCTTCTTGATCGTCCAATTTGGCACGCACTGACAACGCGACAGTCTGCTTTTGCTGAGGGTGGGGACAGCGCAAAGAGATACGTCCTGCCCGTGTCACCATTTGCGGCCGCCGCTGATGACAGCAGCTCCAGTCTTGAAGCTTTGCGCGACCTCATTCCGTCCGCCGGCACCTCGGCTCTTCTGCAAGCTGTACCCTGTCCGCCAATCCAGGGGACTGAGGTGGTGTTGGCAGCCGATGGCGTTCAGATGGTTGCGCGCCGCATCTTCAAGTCCGAGGACGAAGAGGGCATCATCAATCTTGCAAATGCCGATGCTGCGGAAATGCTGGCGCTGGCCGCCCTGACCAAGCCCGGACCGTTTCTGCCGCGCACCCATGAACTTGGGCAGTTTATCGGAATCCGCGACAACGGAATTCTTGTTGCCATGGCAGGTGAGAGGATGAAACTCCCGGGTTTTACCGAGGTGAGCGCCATTTGCACCCACCCCGATTTTCGTGGCAGAGGATACGGTGGACGGCTGGCTCGGGCGGTGGCCGCGCGCATTTCAGCGCGGGGCGAGACGCCGTTTCTTCATGCCCTCGCCAGCAATTTGAATGCCATACGGCTCTATGAAACTTTGGGATTCGAATTGCGCTGCAAGATGTTTTTGACGGTCCTGAGCCGCACCAGTTGACAGCATTGCCCTTCATTGAAGGCCGGGCTACAAGCCAGCGCGAAACACACTCAATTCCAAGGTTCCGAAACAATGGCGCGCCAATTTATCTATCACATGGAGGGGCTTTCCAAGTCCTATGCCGGGGGCAAGAAGGTTCTCGACAATGTGCATCTGTCTTTTTATCCCGATGCCAAGATCGGTGTCTTGGGACCCAACGGCTCTGGCAAATCAACACTGTTAAAAATCATGGCGGGGCGCGATACCGAATTCAATGGTGAGGCTTGGATCGCTGATGGCGCGACCATTGGTTATCTCGAGCAAGAGCCGCAGCTTGATGCCTCAAAAACCGTTCTTGAAAACGTGATGGAAGGGGTGGCCAAGAAGAAAGCCATTCTCGACGAATACAATGCGCTGATGGCCGACTACAATGACGAGAACGCCGAGAAGGCGTCTGTCCTGCAAGACCAGATTGACGCGCAGAACCTGTGGGATTTGGAAAGCCAGGTCGAAGTTGCCATGGACGCGCTGCGCTGCCCACCCGGTGACTCGTCCGTTGAAAATCTTTCCGGCGGTGAAAAGCGTCGCGTAGCCCTGACCAAACTTCTACTGTCAAAGCCTGATCTTATCCTGCTCGACGAACCCACCAACCATCTCGATGCTGAATCCGTGAACTGGCTCGAACATCATTTGCGTGATTATCCCGGCGCCATCCTGATCGTCACTCATGACCGTTACTTCCTCGACAACGTGACGGGCTGGATTCTCGAGCTCGACCGCGGCAAGGGCATTCCATATGAGGGCAACTACACAGCTTATCTCAAAGCAAAGGCCAAGCGCTTTGCCCAGGAGCAGCGCGAAGATGTGGCCCGCCAGAAAGCCATCGAGCGCGAACAGGAATGGATTGGCGCATCGCCCAAAGCCCGCCAAGCCAAATCCAAGGCGCGTATTTCAGCCTATGACGAATTGCTCAAGAAGAACGATGAGCGCCTGAAATCCCACACCGCTCAGATCATCATTCCGCCGGGCGAACGCCTGGGCGACAATGTCATCGACGTTGAGGCCTTGAATAAGGGCTACGGCGATCGATTGCTGATAGAAAACCTCGAATTCAAACTGCCACCCGGCGGCATCGTGGGCATCATTGGAGCCAACGGCTCAGGCAAGACCACGCTGTTCCGCATGATCACCGGTCAGGAAAAACCTGATAGTGGCACCATTAAGATCGGCGACAGCGTGCATCTGGGCTATGTGGACCAGAGCCGCGATGCCTTGAACGCCAACAAAACCGTGTGGGAAGAAATCTCCGGCGGCAATGATGTGGTTTACCTGGGCAAGCGCGAAATGAATTCGCGGGCCTACACGGGCGCCTTCAACTTCAAAGGTGGTGACCAGCAACAGAAAGTGGGAACACTTTCGGGCGGCCAGCGCAATCGCGTGCATCTCGCCAAGATGCTGAAATCCGGTGCCAATGTGCTCCTCCTCGACGAGCCCACCAACGACCTAGACACCGAAACATTGGCAGCCCTCGAAGAAGCGCTGGAAGATTTTGCCGGCTGCGCCGTCATCATCAGCCATGACCGCATGTTCCTCGACCGTCTGGCCACACACATTCTGGCCTTTGAAGGCGACAGCCATGTTGAATGGTTTGAGGGCAACTTCCAGTCTTACGAAGAAGACAAGAAGCGCCGGTTGGGCGAAGATTCAGTCATGCCAAAGCGCATCAAGTACAAGAAGTTCGCGCGCTGATGACAGATTGGTCGCCCAGCCAATATCTTAAATTCGCCGATGAACGAACGCGTGCCGCGCGTGATTTGCTGGCGCAGGTGCCATTGAAAGGAGCAAAGCTTGTCTATGATCTGGGTTGCGGACCGGGCAATTCTACAGAGCTTCTGATCGAGGCTTTTCCTTCAGCTAAAGTGATTGGTGTTGATAGCTCTCCTGAAATGCTGAATCAGGCGAGGGCGAGTTTGCCCAAGTTTGAGTTCGAGGAGGCGGACCTGAATTCGTGGACGCCGTCGCCAGATGCAGATGTGCTGTTTTCCAACGCGACGTTTCAATGGCTGCCGCACCATCTCCCCACCTTGCAGCGCCTGCTCAAAGGTTTAAAGACAGGTGGCGTCCTCGCCGTGCAGATGCCTGATAATTTGGCCGAGCCCAGTCACCTCGCGATGGCTGAGACCGCCCATTCCGCGACCTATGCTGAAAAACTCAAGGGTGCCGTGGGCGCACGCGCTGTTCTGCCCAAGCCGCAATTTTATTATGAGGCCCTGAAGCCGCATTGCTCGCGCCTCGACATCTGGCACACGATCTACAATCACCCGCTCAAAGGCGCCGCCGCCATTGTGGAATGGGTGAAGGGCACCGGGCTTAGGCCTTATCTCGATCCGCTGTCTGCTTCGGAGCGGACCGATTATCTGGCGCGCTATGAAGCACTGATTGCCAAGGCTTATCCAGAAATGGCCGACGGCACTGTATTGCTACGCTTTCCGCGGCTGTTCATGGTCGCCGTAAAATGAACCCGCATCACAGAGAGATTGCCCGATGATCCGCCACACTGTTGTATTCGCATTGAAACATGCAAAAGGCTCGGCTGCCGAAGCAGCCTTCCTCAAAGCCGCCGATGTTCTCTTGACGATCCCAGGTGTTGAAAAATTCGAAAAGCTAAAGCAGGTGAGCGTGAAGAACAATTACAGCTTTGGCTTCTCGATGGAGTTCAAAGACCAGGCCGCCTATACTGTCTACAACGATCATCCCGCCCACGTGGCCTTCGTTCGCGAACGCTGGGTTCCGGAAGTCGAAGCTTTTATGGAAATTGACTATACAGTTTTAGTCTAAAGCCAGGAGAATGGTGGGAGCGACAGGGATCGAACCTGTGACCACACCGATGTGAACGGTGTGCTCTACCGCTGAGCTACGCTCCCGCTGGTCAACAGGACGCCGCTTTAGGGCTTGTGCACCCACGAAGTCAATATCGCTGAACTTGCTTGATCCAAACGCTGCCGGCCGCGTACACCGATAATGATGAAGTTTCTTTACGCAGTTGGTGTTCTTTTGATCGTTGGTGGGCTGGCCTATCAATATGCGGCGCTGGAGATTTTCAACGCCCTAATGCCAAAAGATGCCGGGTCGCATTTGGTTAAGTCAGATGTGAGCTTCGGCCCTGATGATCGCCAGAAGCTCGATATTTATGCGCCGACGACCGGAACTGGCCCATGGCCGGTCATTGTTTTTGTTTATGGCGGATCGTGGAACTCTGGCGACAAAGAGCCTTACGCTTTTGTCGGCCGCGCACTCGCGGCACAAGGGTTCTTGGTCGTCGTTCCGAATTATCGGCTCTATCCGAAAAGTCCGTTCCCGAGCTTCGTTCAAGATACCGCTGCGGCAATTGATTGGGCCACCCGTCACGCCAACGAATATGGTGGTGACCAGCACACGGTCTTTGCCGCTGGCCATTCGGCGGGCGCATATAACCTTGCGCTGGCCATTCTGGACAAATCCTATCTTGCGGCCCTCGGGACCGATCTCTCCGCGCTGCGTGGCATCGCCACTCTGTCAGGTCCGTTCGATTTTCTCCCGCTCGACACAAAAGTTTCAATCGACACGTTTGGCGAGGTGCCCGATCTCGCCACCACTCAGCCTGTCAACTATGTGAGAGCTGATGCCCCGCCACTTCTCATCCTCCATGGAAGTGACGACACGACGGTCCGCCCACGCAACGCCGTGAGCCTCTATAACAAGCTCAAATCGGCGGGCGCTGATGTCAGTTTGGAAATCTATCCAAGCATTGGCCATGTCGGCATGATCACGGCCTTTGCACGACCATTTCGTTCGCGTGTTTCAAGCCTCGCCGACGTGGTGGCGTTCTTCAAAGCAAAGGCGAGATAAGCGCCCATGCCTCATCATAGTGGTCGATCACATGCGTCGGATTGAAATCTGACACATGTTTTTCGGTATAGCCGAATGAAACTGCAATCACCGGAACGCCGACATTCTGCGCCGTGCGAATGTCAGTCTCGCTGTCGCCGAACATCAAGGATGAGAGCGAGGGGACGCCCAACCGCCGCGTCACTTCATTGTAAGGGGCCACATCAGGCTTCATGACGCGAAGTGTATCGCCGCCCACGACCGCATCAAAATAGCTGGCCAACCCGATTTCTTGAAGCAGCTTATTTGAGAGATGCTCCACCTTGTTGGTGCAAACCCCCATGGCGATGCCACGAGATTTGGCGTGGTCGAGAAGCGGTAGAAGCCCCGGAAACACTTTGCTCTGCGTGGCGATATTCGCCCCATAGTAACCCAGAAGCTCATCATAGAGGCGTTTTACCGTTTCATCGCTCACCGGCCCACCAGTTTCTGCAATAGCGCGCTTGATCAAATTCAGTGCGCCATGGCCAACGAGGTGGCGAAACCGTGCTTCCGGGACAGGGGACCTGTCGATCAGCGAGAGCGCATGATTTGTCGCTGCCATAAGGTCGGGCGCTGTATCCACCAAGGTTCCGTCGAGATCAAATATCAGGGCTTTAACTGGCATTGAGTTTCCAACATGGCTGGTCTGTTTGTGTGCGCAAACTCCCTATGCTATGGCCCAAGCCTTGCCAAGCCCCGGAGTTGAAAAATGGATTTCGCCAAGCCCAAAGCCCTGAAGGATATTCTGAAGGACAAGAGCCTTCTCAAGGACAAATGCTATATCAATGGGGCCTGGGTTTCAGGTTCTGCCACGATCAATGTCACCAATCCGGTGGACGAAAGCCTAATCATCACGGTGCCAAAGCTGGGCACAGCCGAAACCCGCACCGCCATCGAGGGTGCCGAGAAGGCCCAAAAGGCCTGGGCCAAAAAATCCGCCAAGGAACGTTCAAACATCTTGCGCAAATGGTTCAACCTGATGATGGAAAATCAGGAAGACTTGGCCCAAATCATGACCGCCGAGCAGGGCAAGCCCCTGGGCGAGTCGCGCGGCGAAATCGCCTATGGTGCAAGTTTCATTGAGTTCTTTGCCGAAGAAGCCAAGCGCGTCTATGGCGAAACCATTCCTGTTCCCATGGCCAATTCTCGCGCTGTGGTCATCAAGCAGGCCATTGGCGTGGTCGCTGCCATCACGCCGTGGAATTTCCCCAATGCCATGATCACGAGGAAAGCCGGACCCGCTTTGGCCGCAGGCTGCGCATTTGTTGTGAAACCTGCGGCTGAAACACCGCTCTCGGCTTTGGCTCTGGCCGAACTTGCCGAACGCGCCGGTATCCCAGCAGGCGTGTTTTCAGTGCTGACCGGCAAGGCTTCGGAAATTGGCGGCGAGATGACGTCAAACCCCATCGTCAAAGCTTTGACCTTTACGGGTTCCACTGAAATTGGCCGCATGTTGATGGCTCAATGCGCACCGACGGTAAAGCGCGTCGGCCTGGAACTTGGAGGCAATGCGCCCTTCATCGTGTTTGATGATGCCGATCTTGATGCCGCCGTGGCCGGAGCCATGGCGTCCAAATATCGTAACAATGGCCAGACCTGCGTGTGCGCCAATCGCATTCTGGTTCAGGACGGTGTCTACGAAAAATTCGCCGACAAGCTTTCTGCCGCAGTGGCAAAATTGAGCGTCGGCAATGGCGTAGGCGAGGGGGTTACAACCGGGCCGCTGATCAACGCTGCAGCCGTGAAGAAAGTCCAGGAACACATCGCCGATGCAATCGCCAAGGGCGGCAAGGTCACCGTGGGCGGCAAGGCCTTGGGCGGCAATTTCTTTGAGCCCACCATCATCACCGGTGTCACTCGTGACATGGCCGTGGCACGCGAAGAAACCTTCGGACCTGTAGCGCCACTCTTTAAGTTCAAGACCGAAGCCGAAGCCATTGAAATGGCCAACGCCACTGAATTTGGTCTCGCCTGCTATTTCTATACGAGAGATATTGGCCGCATTTGGCGCGTCGGCGAGGCTCTGGAATATGGCATGGTGGGTATAAATGAAGGCCTGATCTCAACCGCTGAGGTTCCCTTCGGTGGCATGAAAGAATCGGGCATCGGCCGCGAGGGTTCAGCCCACGGCATGGAAGAATATGTGGAGATAAAATACATGTTGATGGGTGGTTTGGACAAATGAGTGCTGATACGCAAAAGAAGGCCGCTGCCGAATTCGCGTTAAAGGTCGTCACCGATGGCGCAAAAATTGGCTTGGGCACGGGCTCTACCGCCAACTATTTCATTGAAGCTGCCGCAGTCAAGGTGAGGAAAGAAAACCTGAAGGTCGCCTTTGTACCGACATCGGCCCAGACCTATGCGCTCGCGCAAAAGCTTGGCCTGAATTTGCGTACTCTTGAAGATATACCGTTTCTTGATTTCACTGTTGATGGTTGTGATGAGTTTGATGGTTCCTTCCGGCTGATCAAGGGTGGTGGTGGAGCACTTCATCGCGAGAAGCTTGTCGCTTCTTCGTCGCGCTTTGTCATCGCCATTTGCGATGAGTCAAAGAAGGTTGAGACTTTGGGCAAGTTCCCCTTGCCGGTAGAAGTTTCGAAGTTTGGTGTGAACGCCACGGCTTGGAAAATCGAACGCATTCTTACGCAATTGGGTTGGGAAAAACCTAAATTGAAGATGCGCAGGGACGCTGCCGGTAAACCCTTCATCACGGAAATGGGAAATGCCATCATCGATCTTGATTTGCAGAAAATCCCCAATCCTGAAATGCTCGATGATGCGTTGAATGGCTTGCCCGGCGTTATTGAAACTGGCTTGTTCATTAGGATTTGTGGAATTGTGATGATGGGAACTGACAAGGGCGTTATCGAATTGGCCAAAGGTTCATGAGCAGTTTTGACTACGATCTCTTTGTTATCGGGGCGGGCTCCGGCGGCGTCCGTGCGGCGCGCATTGCCGCCAAATATGGTGCAAAGGTTGCGGTGGCAGAGGAATATCGTGTCGGCGGAACTTGCGTCATCAGGGGCTGTGTTCCCAAAAAACTCTTTGTTTATGCCTCCAAATTTGCCGAAGAATTTGAAGATGCCATTGGCTTTGGCTGGACCACGCAAAAAGTCTCATTCGATTGGCAAACCCTCCTTGATAACAAGGACAAGGAAATTGATCGGCTGAACCAGGCCTATATCCGCAACCTTCAGTCAGCAGGGGCCGAACTGATCGAGGAACGTGCGATCATTTTAGACCGCAACACTGTTCAAGTCGAATCGGGCCGCAAGATCACGGCGAAATATATTCTGGTGGCAACCGGTGCTGCACCGTTTGTGCCGCGCGGTCTGCCCGGACACGAACTGGCCATTACTTCGAATGAGGCTTTCCATCTGCCGCGTCTGCCGCGCCGCATAGTAATTGTCGGTGGCGGCTACATTGCGGTTGAGTTTGCGGGGATATTCAATGGCCTCGGCGTTGAAACAATTCTCGTCTATCGCGGCGAGCAGATTTTGCGCGGCTTTGACGATGATCTGCGCAATCATCTCGCAGCGGAGATGACCAAGAAGGGGATCGAGATCAGGACCAAATCTGATATTCAAACCATCGAGCGCTCAGGCGATGGTGTGCGCGTCACGCTGTGTGACGGCGACAAGATTGGTGCAGGCCAGATCATGTTCGCGACAGGGCGCATCCCCAACACAATTGGCTTAGGGCTGGAAAATGCCGGCATCAAACACAATGCTCATGGCGCTGTGCCAGTAAATGAATATTCTCAAAGCGAAGTCGACAATATCTATGCGGTGGGCGATGTGACCAATCGGGTGAACCTCACACCTGTCGCCATCCGTGAAGGCCATGCCTTTGCCGACACGGTGTTCGGCGGCAATCCCACCAAGGTTGACCATAGCCTCGTACCATCGGCGGTGTTCGCCCAGCCGGAGTTGGGAACTGTCGGCCTGACAGAAGAGCAGGCACGCAAGTCCCATGGTAAAATCGACATTTACAAAACATCATTCAGGCCCATGAAGCACACGCTCTCGGGCCGCGATGAGCGCATGTTCATGAAGCTCGTTGTCGATGGCGAATCTGACAAGGTTTTGGGTTGCCACATCGCGGGCCCCGATGCCGGTGAAATGGCGCAGCTTTTGGGCATCGCCGTTACCTGTGGTGCGACCAAGGCGCAGTTCGATGCAACGCTCGCAGTTCACCCGACAGCATCCGAAGAACTGGTTACCATGCGCGAGAAGTGGAAGAGCTGATCAGCCTCTCCAACACCGACGCACAGCGGGTTTAGGTTTCGGCCACCGTCGTTGCACCCATTCGGTTCCATGCATCAAGCCCGGCGATCTTGTAAGCCTCGGCCAGCGTCGGAAAATTGAAGGTATTGTTGACGAAATAGTCCACCGTCCCTTTGAGGTTGATGACAGCCTGGCCGATGTGGATGAGTTCCGTTGCACCTTCGCCCACAATATGCGCGCCGAGCAGACGCCGCGTCTCCATCGAGAAAATCAGTTTCAGAAAACCGTTGTTCACACCCATGATGTGCCCGCGCGAAGTTTCACGAAAACGCGCCACCCCGCACTCATAGGATTGTCCGGTCTTGCGCACTTCTTCTTCCGATAGGCCCACCGTAGAAATCTCCGGCACGGCATAGATGCCATAAGGGAAGGTTTCCGGCGGGGCAGGCAAGTGGATGCCGAATGCATGACAGGCGGCAATGCGCCCTTGTTCCATGCTGGTGGAGGCAAGGCTGGGGAAGCCGATGACGTCACCGGCGGCATAGATATGCGGGACGTTGGTCTGGAACGTGCTGTGGTTGACTTCAATGCGGCCGCGCGGATCGGTGGCAATGCCTACGGTCTCAAGGCCCAGGGAAGGCACGTTGCCAGAGCGACCCGCCGCGTAGAGCAAGGCGTCGGCCTTGACCATGCGCCCGTCACTTAATGTGACTTCGACGCCGCGGTCCGATGCAACCACGCTGGTCACAGTGCAGCCCAAACGGATGGACATGCCGCGGTCGCGCATCTGGTGCATGAAGTCTTCAACCAGTTCCCTGTCCACGAAATCGAGGAGGGTGTTGCGGCTTTCAATCAATGTCACGGGCACATCAAGTGCTGAAAAGATCGTGGCATATTCCACGCCAATTACACCGCCCCCAATGACGATTAAAGTGCGGGGCAGAACCTCCATGTCGAGAATTTCGTCGCTGTCAAAAACCCGCTTGTGGTCGAACGGGATGTTATCCGGCCGGAACGGCCTGGTGCCCACCGAGATCAGCGCCTTGTCGAAACTGACTTCGGAGACTTCGCCCAATTCCGTTGTCAGTTTAGCACTGTTCAGCCCGGAGAAATGCGCCACGGCCTGGAAACTCTTAACCGCATTGCGCATGAACTGGTGCTGTAGCACTTCCACTTCATGGTCGAGGGTTTTGTGCAGGCGTTCCACCAGATCGGCAGCTGAGATCACCTGCTTGACGCGGTAGCCCCGGCCATAGAAGCCGCGCTCACGCCAACCGGAAAGATTGAGCACAGTTTCACGCAAAGTCTTTGAAGGAATGGTGCCGGTGTGAACCGAAACGCCGCCCAATCTGCGACCCTTGTCCACCACTAAAACCGTTTTTCCCAACTTCGCTGATTGAACGGCGGCCCGTCTTCCCGCGGGCCCGCTGCCGATCACCAGCATGTTGTAATGGTTCATCCTTCGTTTGCCCTTCCCCGTTGATTCGACACGACGCTAGCCCCAAAAGGGCAAACTGTGGAATAATACCCAGCAATTTACGTACCATTTGTGTCATGCCCAGTCCTGAATTCCAGAGAAACCTGTTAGTCGAGCTCCCCCACCTGCGGCGCTTTGCGCGCGCACTGTCGGGCGATGCCGCGCTGGCGGACGATCTGGTGCAAGATTGCGTGGAGCGCGCGCTGAAGAAACAGCACCTCTATGATGCCACGCGTCCCTTGCGGGCCTGGCTTTATGCCATTCTGAGGAACATCCACATAAGCCATTGGCGTCAGAATGCACCTTGGGGACACCTGAAAAACATTGATGATCTCGAAGGTTTTGAGGGTTCGGTGCCTGCAGAGCAAGAGCATAATTTGTCTCTGGCGCTGATTACTGACGCATTGAACCATTTGCCGCCCCAACACCGCGAAGTTCTCGTGCTGATCAGCCTTGAAGAGGTGAGCTACCGCGAGGCGGCGGAAATTATTGGCGTTCCGATCGGAACCATCATGTCGCGTCTCTCGCGGGCCAGGTCAACATTGCAACGAATTTTGGAAGAGGGCGGAACGACAGTTCTGCGCGTGGTGAAATAATGTTCGATACGATTGAAAACTGGGCACTGCACGCCTTTGTCGATGGCGAGTTGGAAGGCGACGAAAAGAAGGCGATCGAAGCGCTTCTGGCGCGTGACGAGCGCGCCCGCAAGGCCGTGGCCGCCTTTGCCCATCAGAAGCAGGAATTACACCGCGCCTATAGCGCCATTCTGGATGAGCCGGTGCCGGCTGGAATTCTGGCCGCTGCCAAGGGGAATGGTCGCCCACGCCTCACTTGGGCTTTGAGCCTTGTCGCAGGCTTGGCGCTGCTCGGCGTGGGCAGCGTGTTGGGCTTGAACATTGCCCAACATTTTGACCAGGTGCAGCAGGCCAGCCTCGCCAATCGTGCCTTGGTGGCATACCAGACTTTTGCACCCGAAGTGCGCCACCCGGTTGAGGTGGCAGCCAGCGATGAGGACCATCTCAAGGCTTGGCTTTCAAAGCGCATCGGCACGGAGATCAAGATTCCTGATTTGCAGGATGCGGGTTACACGCTGCTGGGCGGCAGGCTTCTGGCCGAGGCCGATCACCCGGCGGGCCAGTTGATGTATGAAGATGCCAACAAAAAGCGTCTCACCATTTACCTCACGCAGAACACCGGAGCCAAGGAACAGTCTCTGGCGCTGGCAGATAGTCCAGGCCTCGTCACCTGCTATTGGCGTGATGGCGCTCTCGCCATGGCCATCTCAGCCGACATGCCGCACGATGCGATGATGTCTCTGGCCAAGAACATCTATGATCAGATGGACGATAAGAGCTGAGGCCCATTTCATCCTCCCCGCTTGCCGGGGAGGTGTCAGCGGAGCTGACGGAGGGGTGTGCGATGGATGATAAAATCCAAGGCGTTAAAAAATCTCGGGTCACAACGGAGCAGAACCTATTTTCGGGTAAGCCCGCAGCAATAACCCCTCCGGCGTTTCACGCCACCTCCCCGGCAAGCGGGGAGGAGAAGAAAGCCTAATCCAAAACCTCGTAGTGCGCTTCCGTGGTAATCCCATTGTTGATCGGCAGCATGTCCTGCGGGCAGGCTGAGAACACCACAATCGCATCAAGCTCGGCGCGGAACGTCACGTTGTCGCCGGGCTTGCACAGGCAGTTGCCCCATTCGAGATCGCCGTCCTGCCGCCAGGGAATATTCATGAAAAGATTGATCGAAGCGGGCGTATAGGGAATGAAAATCCCGAGTTCGGCCAACCCCGCATGCATATTGTCGCGGCAGTTGTCATGGTAATGGGTGCAGCCCAAAAGCCCGTAGCGTTCATTGTCGCAAGGTGCGATCAGCGTGTCATGGCGGCCCGGTGAATTGTCCTCGGTCAGCGTCAGAATGGCGCGGCGATGGTTGGTCACCATCTTGTCGCCGACCACGGGAAACAGCCTCGTCCAAAACGCCCGGCATTGCTCCATGCCCATATATTCGCGCAAATCCCCGGCATTGAAGGCCCAGAAATCCACAACCTGATTGCCATGCGTGTTGGTGATCTTCACCGATTGGCCAGCCTTCAGGCGCACTGCCTTGCCGCGCCGCGCCGGAATGGTGAGTTTGCTCATGCCAGTCTTCCCTTTATTCCCGTTGCCTCACCTGATAATAAGCCCGCCCATGAGCGAAAAATCCACCGAAAACAACAAAAAGACCGATCGTTATCGCGAAACTGTCTTCCTGCCGAAAACCGATTTTCCAATGAAGGCGGGCTTGCCCGAACGCGAACCGGCATTGCTGAAGCGCTGGGAGGCGATGAACCTCTATGGCAAATTGCGCGAGCAATCCAAGGGCCGCGAGAAATTCGTTCTGCATGATGGCCCGCCCTACGCCAACGGCAACATTCATATCGGCCATGCGCTCAACAAAATTCTGAAAGACCTCGTGGTGCGCGGCGCGCAGATGTCGGGCAAAGACTCGAATTATGTTCCGGGCTGGGATTGCCATGGGCTTCCGATTGAATGGAAGATCGAAGAGCAATACCGCGCCAAGGGTCAGAACAAGGATGCGGTGCCGATCAATGAATTCCGCAAAGAATGCCGCGAGTTTGCAACGAACTGGGTGAACATCCAGCGCGAGGAATTCAAGCGCCTCGGCGTGGAAGGCGATTGGGACAATCCCTATCTCACCATGAATTTCAAGGCCGAAGCCATCATCGCGCGCGAGCTGTTGAAGTTTGCCGGAGACGGGCAACTCTATCGCGGCTCCAAGCCCGTGATGTGGAGTGTCGTTGAAGGCACAGCACTGGCCGAAGCCGAAGTCGAATATGCCGATATTGATGTTGATACGATCTTTGTGAAGTTTCCGGTAACTGGATACGCCACCGGTAAAAGCGACGAATATGCGCCACTTGGCGCAAAAGTTGTCATTTGGACGACGACGCCTTGGACCATCCCCGGCAACCGTGCCGTTAGTTTCTCTTCGAAGATCAGCTATGGGCTTTATCAAGTTGTAGACGCGCCGGAGGGTAACTGGACAGTCACGGGCGAGAAGCTCATTTTGGCTGACAAGCTTGCCGAGGAAGTTTTTAAAGCTGGTCGCATCTCAGCAAATCGGATTTCAGAAGTGAATCCATCAGCCTTGGTTTGTGAGCATCCGCTTATTGCCCTCGGTTACAAGTTTACGGTTCCACTCCTGGATGGCGATCACGTCACCGATGATACCGGTACGGGCTTCGTCCACACCGCACCATCCCATGGCGCCGACGACTACAATGTCTGGATGGCTAATCAGAAGATGCTGCGCGACCGTGACATTTCAACCGATGTGCCAACACCCGTCGGCCCCGATGGTTTTTACACCAAGGATGCGCCGGGCTTTGATGGCGGCCGCGTCATTGATCATCATGGCCGCTGGGGCGATGCCAACAAGCGGGTGATTGAAGCCTTGAAGGCCGCTGGCATGTTGCTGGCCCATAGCCGCAAGACAATTTCCTATCCCCATTCCTGGCGCTCGAAAAAGCCGATCATCTTCCGCAATACGCCGCAATGGTTCATCTCCATGGACCATCAAATCACGAAAAATGGAATCGACCTGCTCTTTGCTCACGAGACGAAGGCTGGAGATGGTCATCTCCAACAAAAGACGGATTCTCTTCGTCATCGAGCTTTGAAAGCCATCGAGCAAACCGAATTCTTCCCGCCCGCAGGCCAGAACCGCCTGCGCGGCATGATTGAGTCGCGGCCTGATTGGGTGATCTCACGCCAGCGCGCCTGGGGCGTTCCGATTGCGGTTTTCGTGAACAAGGTCACCGGTGAAATCCTCAATGATTCCAAGGTAAACCAGCGCATCTATGATTCATTTTGTGAGCACGGTGCCGACGCCTGGTACGCCGATGGTGCGGCCCAGAAATTCTTAGGCAGCGATTACAACAGCCAAGAATATGAGCAGGTCCGCGACATTCTCGATGTGTGGTTTGACTCCGGCTGCACCCACGCCTTCGTGCTCGAAGAACGCCCTGATCTCAAATGGCCAGCCGATGTTTATCTCGAAGGCTCGGACCAACATCGCGGCTGGTTTCATTCCTCGCTGCTCGAATCCTGCGGCACAAGGGGCAGGGCGCCTTACAATCAGGTGATCACCCACGGCTTCACGCTGGCCGAAGACGGCCGCAAGATGTCAAAGTCCTTGGGCAACACGACGGTGCCGCAAGAGGTCATCAAGAATTCCGGTGCTGATATTTTGCTCCTCTGGGTGGCCACCTGCGATTATGCCGACGATATGCGGATCGGCCCAGAAATCCTGAAATCGGCGGTCGAGAACTACCGCAAGCTCCGCAACACCTTCCGCTATCTCTTGGGCGCGCTCGATGATTATCGCGACTGGGAGCATGTGAAGGCCAAAGACATGCCCGAGCTTGAGCGATATATCTTGCACAAGCTCTGGGAGGCGGGCCAGACGGTGGCCGAGGCCTATAAGGTCTACGACTATAAGAAGGTCGCGGCCACGCTCACCAATTTCATGAATGTGGAATTGTCTGCCTTCTATTTCGATATCCGCAAAGACACGCTCTATTGCGATCCGTTCTCGAGCGTCAAGCGCAAGGCAACCCGCACGGTGATGCATGAACTGTTCCATTGCCTCACCAAATGGTGGGCGCCGATTTTGGTGTTCACCATGGAAGAAGTCTGGCTGCAACGTTATGCGGGCGAGGGCTCATCGGTGCATTTGGAGCTGTTCCCAAAGCTTCCGCCGGAATGGGAGAACGCATACTTGAGTAAAAAATGGGACTCGATCCGCGAAGTGCGGCGCGTCGTTACTGGTGCATTGGAGATTGAGAGAGCCAACAAGACGATTGGTTCTTCGCTGGAAGCTGCGCCAGTAGTTCATATTGGACCTGAATCCGAAGCGCTGGCTCCCGTTGAGTCACTTGGAAATGATTTTGCGGAAATCTGCATAACGTCAGCCATAATTGTTAATGGCGGAGTGGCTCCCGAAAACGCATTTCGGCTGCCAGACGTAAAAGACATTGGCGTTGTTTTTGGAAAGGCCGAAGGCCAGAAATGTGCCCGTTCGTGGAAAATCTCCAAGGACATCGGGCAGGACAAGGACTTCCCCGATATTACCATGCGCGATGCCGCGGCCGTGCGCGAATGGCAGCAGCGCACCGGGAAAACAGTGTGAGAGTTCATCGTCCAACCCCGTTTAAAACACCGGCCTTCTCCCCTCGAGGGAGAAGGTGGCGCGGAGCGCCGGATGAGGGGGCGCTTCAGCAATGGGGTCTCCTGAAACAAGACCCCTCTCCCGACACGCACGTCGTGCATGCCACCCTCTCCCTCGAGGGGAGAGGGCAGGTTCAGAAAAACCCCGCCCGCGGGACACAGCCATGACCCGCATCTGGTCACCCTTGGCACCTTTGGGCCTTGCCATGGCCGCCTTGGCCTTTGGCCTCGACCAAACCCTGAAATGGTGGCTCCTCAACGTCATCAACATGCCTGAAGTCCGCCAGATCACGCTCACGCCGTTTTTTGACCTGGTCATGGCCTGGAACAAGGGCGTGTCCTATGGCCTGATGACCACCCATGTGCAGCCCTTGTTGATCGCCATCAGCCTGCTTATTTCGGCAGTTCTGTGGCTCTGGGCTTGCCGGTCCACACGGCCATTAACGGTTGCAGCCCTGGGACTGGTGATAGGCGGAGCGCTGGGCAATGCCTTGGACCGGGCGGTTCATGGCGCGGTCGCCGACTTTTTTCTGTTTCACTGGCAGCAGTGGAACTGGTATGTCTTTAACCCTGCTGACGTGGCAATCTTTGCGGGCGTGGCGCTTTTGCTGTATGAATCCTTGAGCGAGCGAAAAGCTTAACGCGGTCATTGAATCGCCAGATTTATGCCGAAGAAGCGGCAAATGGATGGGATTATGAAGCTTAAATCTGTTGGATTGCTGATATTGGCCATGGCGCTGGGCGCCTGCGGCACAGCATCGCGCTTGCTCGATACCAAGCAAATGGCACCTCAAGGCCAGGTTGCGACCAATAATCCCTTGTCGCTGCCACCTGATTTGCAGCTTGCCACACCGGGGACAGCAACGGCTGCCGCCTATCAGCCACAGCCTGCAATTTCCTCGGCCCCACTGCGGACAACAGCTCCGGCAAATAATCTCTATGGCACCCCAGTTGCCGCCCAGCCGATTGGTGATGTGTTTGACCAGAATGGCATTTCCAAGACCAAGCCCGACGGTACGAAGAAAACCGCTGCCGAACTGAATGCCGAGTTGAGCAAGGTTCTCATCGCCAAGAAGCGGCAGCAAAACCCGAGCTATGGAACCATCGGCAATATCGGCGCGATCTTCAACGATAATTAGCATCACTGCCACGGCGCAGGCTAATCTGTGACCATGCGAATCCGCAAACTCCCTGAAGGCATGATCAACCGCATCGCTGCTGGCGAAGTGGTGGAGCGGCCTGCCAGCGTAGTGAAGGAGCTGGTTGAAAATGCCATCGATGCGGGCTCCACCAAGATTGATGTGGTTTTCCGTGGCGGTGGTAAAGCGCTGATCCGGGTGGCCGACAACGGCCAGGGCATGAGTGCCGATGAAATTCCCTTGGCCTTGGAGCGCCACGCCACCTCCAAGCTCTCAGATGATGACCTCATTCATATTTCAACCTTGGGCTTTCGCGGCGAGGCCTTGCCCTCCATCGCATCAGTTTCACGTATGGTGATTGCTTCGCGCTGGATCGGTGCTGATGAGGCCTGGGCGGTCGCCGTCGAGGCGGGCCGCATCGAACCTGTGATGCCCGCGAGGCTGGTGCGGGGAACAGAAATCGAAGTGCGTGATTTATTTTTCGCGACCCCCGCGCGCTTGAAATTCCTGAAAGCCGATCGCACTGAAACCACCGAAGCCGTCGATGTGGTCAAACGCCTGGCGCTGGCTCATCCTGAAGCGGGATTCACCTTCGCCACCGAAGAGCGCCAGTTTATAACCTGTCCTCCTGGTGAAGCCGCCAAGGACCGTGTCAGCCGCTTGATGGGCCGCGAGTTCATGGACAATGCCGTGGCGGTTGACCATGCCAGCGAAGACATTCGCATTTCCGGATTTGCCTCGCTCCCCACCTATGCCAGGGGCCAGGCCAACAACCAGTTTGCCTTTGTGAATGGCAGGCCCGTGCGCGACAAGCTGGTGAGCGGGGCCATTCGTGGCGCCTATGCCGATGTTTTGCCGCCGGGGCGCTTTCCCGCACTCTGCCTCTTTATTGATTGTGCGGATTCACGCGTCGATGTGAATGTCCATCCGGCTAAAACAGAAGTGCGCTTTCGCGACATTGGCTTTGTGCGCAGCATGATTGTTTCGGCGGTGAAACGTGCGCTTGCTGCGGCACCCCTCAAAACCGATACAGCAAAATCATCTGGCACGGCTGAAGCCTTTCGCCCGCGAAATGAGTTCTACAGTCCGGCACCTAATCATTTTGCCGAGGACGTGCAGACAAGCTTTGCCATGCAGATGCCGCCCCAAGGCTTAATGCACGCCAGCGATGAGCCGATGGCTGACTTCCCGCTTGGCCTAGCCCGCGCGCAACTCCACAACACCTACATCGTCTCGCAAACGCCGCGCGGTTTCATCCTCGTTGACCAGCACGCCGCTCATGAACGCATCGTTTATGAGCGTTTGAAGCGCGAGCGGGCGGGCGAGGGCATCCATACCCAGCCTTTGCTGGTGCCGCAGGTGATTGAGCTTGACCCGACTGCGGCGGCAACAGTTCTGGGCCTCGCCGATGTGCTGGCTGAGGCGGGCGTCAAGGTTGAAGGCTTTGGCGAAAGCGCTGTGATCGTGCGCGAAGTGCCAGCGGCCTTGGCCAAAGCCGACGTCGCAACGCTTTTGAATGCTGTCGCCGACGAGGAGCAGGAACTTGGCCAATCCGAAACCGTGCAGGAGCGCATCAATCATGTGCTGGCCACGCTGGCCTGCCATCATTCGGTGCGGGCGGGTCGCACCTTGCGCGTCGAGGAAATGAACGCGCTGCTCCGAGAAATGGAAGTCACCCCCAATTCTGGCCAATGCAACCACGGCCGCCCGACTTTTATCGAATTGAAACTCCCCGACATTGAGCGCCTGTTCGGCCGAAGCTGATCAGCCGAAGCGGTAAATCCGCAGCTGTGTTTCTCCATATGTCCGCTCGTCAATCAGCGTGAGGCCTGCAACCTCTGCAACTTCGGCTTTCTCAGCCTCTTCCAAAACTACAATGGCATTTGGCGAAAGCCACCCATCTTCAACCAGCGAATGAAGCGCCTTTTCGCCCAGCCCCTTGCCATAGGGCGGATCGATAAAAACCAGCCCATAGGGCGATTGCGGGGCAGAAGGTCCAAGATCGGTCGCATCGCGCCGCCAGATTTTACATTGGCCGATGACACCGCAAGCATCAGCATTGGTGCGAATGACACCCCGCGCAGGCGAATCTTCCTCGACGAACAGGCAAAATTTGGCGCCCCGTGAAATGGCTTCGAGCCCCAAAGCACCTGTGCCTGCAAAGAGGTCCATCACACGCGCATCGTCCAACGCAAAATCGGCAATGCCATGAGCCAGAATGTTGAAAATGGATTCGCGCACCCGGTCGGACGTGGGCCGGGTGGCGCTGCCTGTTGGCCCCTTGATCTCGCGTCCTCTGAATCTTCCGCCGACAATGCGCATATCTCTGCTTGACCTCGAACCCGTTGCCCGCTTGATCTGCCAGAATGAAACAAAAACTGCCAGAGCCCATGATTATTGCCTTTGCGGAAGCCGAGGCAGCGGCAGCCCGTGGCGAAGTTCCCGTGGGCGCGGTCATTGTCGATGCCAATGGAAAAGTGCTGTCCCAGGCGCGGAACCGGACGCTCGAACTCAAAGATCCCACCGCCCATGCCGAGCTTCTGGCCATCCGCGCGGCGGCGGAGGTTTTGGGCAGCGAGCGGCTCGTAAATTGTGATCTCTATGTGACCCTGGAGCCTTGCGCCATGTGTGCCGCAGCCATTTCCTTCGCCAGACTGCGCCGCATTTATTTTGGCGCAAGCGATGAAAAGATGGGAGCCGTGGAACATGGGCCAAGGTTTTTTGCCCAGCCCACCTGCCATCACGCGCCCGAAGTCTATGGCGGCATTGGTGAAAGCGAGGCCCAGTCTATGCTCATAGAATTCTTCAAGAGCCGCCGCTAAGCTTTTGCATTGACTCTCAAAATCCAGCGCGCGTTTCAGGCGCTCCTTGGCCGGTTCCGAGGCGAGAAAAATCTCCTTCGCCTTGAAGAAATCACCTGAGTTGAACAGGTCAATGTCCGGCGTGATATAAATATCAGGCGGCATATGCTCCCGGCGCAAATCGGCCAATTCGTGAAACAAGATCAGCACCGAACCAATGGCCAGTTCGAGATTGCTGGGATGGGAATTGCGCGGCGGGCGTGGGCGACCCGTCACGTCAATGGCGACCACCAGATCCATTCCTTGCGTCACATGATTGAACGGCACCGGGTTTTTAACGCCGCCATCAACATGAATGCGGCCATTGATGAGCGGCGCCGAGATCAGCCCCGGAATGGCAATGGAAGCGCCAACCGCCTCATGGACGTGACCGCTTTGCAGGACCACTTCCTCCATGCGTTCATAGTCGGTGACAATGATCTTCAGCGGAATGGCATGGTCTTCCATCTGCTGCGGCAGATGACTAGGCAGGGCTATGTCGGCCAGTTTGCGCCCCTCAAGTTGCATCGACGTCAAACCCTTGATCGACAGAATGTTGCCGAAACGGCCCCCCTTGGCGCCGAACACATGCCGCGCCATGGCCATGCGGTTGGACAGCAATGACAGAGCATGGTCGCGCAACTCCTTGCCGCTCATGCCACCGGCATAGGCGGCACCGACCAGCGCCCCCATGCTGCATCCGGCAATCATGGCAGGCTTGAGGCCCAACTCGTCAAAAGCTTCGAGCATGGGAATATGCGCCAGCCCGCGCGCGCCGCTACCACCCAACGCTAGACCGATTTTCATTTTGAAAGGGCCCGCCAGCCAATATCGCGGCGGCAAAAGCCGTCTTTCCAGTTGATCTTGTCAACCGCGGCATAGGCCCGAGTTTGCGCCTCTTTCACCGATGCGCCAATCGCGGTGACGTTCAAAACCCGCCCGCCATTGGAGACGATGAACTCGCCGTCCAAGGCCGTCCCGGCATGAAACACTTCAACGCCTTTGCCAAAATTATGGTCCAAGCCACTGATAATGCTGCCTTTAGAGACATCACCCGGATAGCCCTTGGCGCACAACACGACCGTGAGTGCAGGCTGGTCACTCCATGTCACAGTTTTGCCAGCCAAACTCCCGGTGGCGCTGGCCATCAACAATTCCAAGAGGTCGCTTTTGAGCCGCATCATCAGAACCTGTGTTTCAGGATCGCCAAAGCGGGCGTTGTATTCGATGAGCTTTGGCCCCTGTTTGGTGAGGATCAAACCGGCATAGAGCACACCTTTGTAAGGATGCCCCATGTCGCTCAGCGCCTTCACCGTGGGCTTGACGATTTTTTCGAGCGCCTCATCGCACAAGGCTTGCGTCATGCAAGGCGCTGGCGAATAGGCGCCCATGCCGCCCGTGTTGGGGCCCGTGTCGCCATCGCCCACGCGCTTGTGGTCTTGCGCCGTTGTGAGCGGCAATACATTGACGCCATCGGAAAGCACAAAGAAGCTTGCCTCTTCGCCTGCAAGAAATTCCTCGATCACGCATTCGGCCTGGCCAAAACGCCCGTCAAAAATATCGCGCAAAGCGGCCTCGGCTTCAGGCACAGTCATGGCCACGGTCACACCCTTGCCCGCCGCCAACCCATCGGCCTTCACCACAATGGGCGCACCCATTTTCTTGAGATAGGTGAGCGCGGGCGCAAGTGCCGAGAAGCGTTCATAGGCCGCCGTGGGAATATTATACTTGGCGCAAATATCCTTGGTGAAGCCCTTGGAGCCTTCAAGCTGTGCGGCGAATTTGGAAGGCCCGAATGCGGGGATTCCCGCCTTGCCCAAATCATCGACCAGGCCGGCCACCAAAGGCGCTTCCGGCCCCACAACAACAAAATCAATCTGGTGCGACTTGCAGAAAGAAATCACCGCCGCATGATCGCTGATCTTGAGCGCTGCCAGCTCGGCAATCTTGCCAATGCCGGGATTGCCCGGCGCGCAATAAAGCTTGGCGAGTTTCGGGCTTTTGGCCAGGGCATAAGCCAGCGCATGTTCGCGGCCCCCGGCACCCAACAAAAGGACATTCATTGAATCGGCTTTCATGGTAGTTATTTGCTGATGTGTTGCCCAGCAATCAAGGAAATCTTCGACCATGTCCAGCCCGCCAGACTATGATCCCGAAACGGGCGAAATTCTGGATGAGCCGAAATCCAACATGGGCGAGCAGACCGTCACGGAATTGTCCCATGCCCTGAAGCGCACTCTGGAGGACCGTTTCGGCCATGTGCGCGTGCGCGGCGAGATTTCAGGTTATCGCGGTGCCCACAGTTCCGGCCATTGTTATTTCTCGATCAAGGATGAAGGCGCCAAGCTTGATGCCGTGATCTGGCGCGGCCAGTTTTCCAAGCTGCGGTCTAAACTGCAAGAAGGGCTGGAAGTTGTCGCCACCGGCAAAATCACCTCTTATCCCGGAAAATCGAACTATCAGATCGTCATTGAAAATGTTGAACCCGCCGGCGTAGGCGCGCTCATGGCGCTTCTCGAGGAGCGCCGCAAGAAGCTGACCGCTGAAGGCCTGTTTGAGGTGGACCGCAAGCGCTCGCTGCCCTTTATTCCGGAAGTGATCGGGATCATCACGTCACCCACAGGGGCCGTTATCCGCGATATTCTGCACCGCCTGAATGACCGCTTCCCGCGCCATGTGATTGTCTGGCCGGTGCGGGTGCAGGGCGAAACAGCCGCCGCCGAAGTCGCTGCTGCTATTGCTGGGTTCAATGCCATGGCCAGAAGGCCTGATCTTCTGATCGTGGCGCGCGGCGGGGGCTCGTTTGAAGACCTGATGCCGTTCAATGAAGAGATTGTTGTGCGGGCTGCCGCTGCCAGTGAAATTCCACTGATTTCAGCAATCGGCCATGAAACCGATACAACCTTGATCGACCATGCCGCGGACTGGCGGGCCCCCACGCCGACGGCGGCGGCTGAACGGGCAGTTCCCGTCAGGGCCGATTTGCTGGCGGAATTGGCGAGCCTCAATGCGAGGCAGAAACGCGCCATTTCGCGTCTCGCCGGAGAGGCTCGCGTGCGAGTCACATCAGCCGCGCGCGCCTTGCCCCGGCCCGATGAAATCCTGGCCATCGTGCGCCAGAGGCTTGATAGTGCTGGTGCAAAGCTGCCCCGCGCCCTCAAAGCCAATCTGCAAGATCATTCCCTGCGGCTGGCGCGGCACACAGGACGGCTGTCTCTGAAATCCATCGTGCAAGGCCTCAGCGAACAGCGCCGTCGCCTCACCGATCATCATGGCCGTTCTTTGCGGGCACTCCGGAACCTCATGGCGCGGAAGCAAGATGGTCTTTCATCGGGTGCCAAGCTCCTCAACGCGCTGGGATATCGCTCTGTGCTGGCCCGCGGCTTTGCCGTGGTCCGAGACAAGGATGGAAAGCCAGTGCGGGCTGTGGCTGGATTGAAACCGGCGGCCGCCGTGGCCATCGAAATGCAGGATGGTGTGATTGATGCGGTGATCGCGGCCAAGCAGGGCCAACGCTCGCTCTTTTAATTCTGCCCGTTTGGGTCTAAATAAAGCCTATGAACTTCCACGACCCCATCATTCCATCACAACGCGAAGCCAAGCTTCGCTATCTTGATGGTGATTTTGAAATTCTCAAAGAGGGCGACTATGTGCGCTGTGCGGTGACGGGAGACCCTATCCGCATCGACAATCTACGCTATTGGAATGTGGAAAAACAGGTCGCTTATAAATCCGCCCGCGAAGCCATGATGGACCGCTTGGGCAAGCGCTAAATTCTCAACAGCATCCTAATCTGCAGCGTTACGGGC
Organism: Hyphomicrobiales bacterium; assembly: GCA_038231475.1. Lineage (GTDB taxonomy): Bacteria > Pseudomonadota > Alphaproteobacteria > Rhizobiales > Aestuariivirgaceae > Aestuariivirga. Next base: position 235,783 of record JBBRLH010000001.1, read on the forward strand.
GAATTGGCGACAAACGGCAGCCAAGTGTGTTCGTATAAGATGATGCCATTGGCAATGATCAACAGACCTTCAATGCCATATCTCGTTTTTGCTCTGGTTCTTGCCCTCATCCGCTCGGTGGTGGGTTTGACAAAAAATCCCCGCAAGGAGACGTAGAGCAGCACAGCCAGATTGAGGACCAGCATCTGGATGTAGAGTGGCGGATAGCCGCTGACCAGCAGGTCATGAACATCCAGCCATCTGGTGCGTTGGGCAAGCTCAAACATCGGGAAAACCCCCATTGTGTCGAAGCCGCTATAATCTCCTAAAGTTTACAATTAATGCACCCAAAGCCTAAAACTCTTGCAACGGGGCGGCGGACTGGTATTTGGGCGTCAGAATACCTATACTACTGCCCTGTTTGGAGTTGGAATTATGAAATCGAATTGGACACCTCAATCCTGGCGCAATTTCCCGGTTTTGCAGGTTCCGGACTATCCGGATTTGGCAAAGCTCGCGGCAACTGAAGCCCGCTTGGCCGGATTTCCACCACTGGTTTTTGCAGGTGAAGCAAGGAAGCTGAAGCGCAAACTTGCCAAGGTTGCAGAGGGCAAGGGTTTCCTGCTGCAGGGCGGTGACTGTGCCGAAAGCTTTGCCGAGCATTCAGCCGACAACATCCGTGATTTCTTCCGCGTGTTCTTGCAGATGGCCGTGGTTCTGACATTCGCTGGCGGCCAGCCGGTGGTGAAGGTCGGCCGCATTGCAGGCCAGTTCGCCAAGCCGCGCTCTACGCCCACCGAGACGATTGATGGCGTGGAATACCCGATTTACCGCGGCGACATCTTAAACGACTCTGTGGCCACCATGGAGGGTCGTATTCCTGATCCAGAGCGCCAGATCATGGCCTATCGCCAGTCGGCGGCCACGCTGAACCTGCTCAGAGCTTTTGCCCAAGGCGGTTATGCCAACCTTGAGCATGTCCATAAATGGACGCTTGGCTATTTGAAGGATTCACCAGCTTCCGAACAATATCAGGAACTGGCTGACCGGATTACCGAAACGCTGGGCTTCATGCGCGCTTGCGGGATTACGGCGGAAACCGCACCACAACTTCGCTCGACTGATTTCTTCACCAGCCATGAAGCCCTGTTGCTGGGCTATGAGCAGGCCATGACGCGGGTTGATTCAACCAGTGGCGATTATTATGCCACGTCGGGTCACATGCTGTGGATTGGTGACCGGACGCGTCAGCTCGATCATGCCCATGTGGAATTTGCGCGTGGTGTCAAAAACCCGATCGGCTTGAAATGCGGTCCGTCGCTGAAGCCTGATGAATTGATCAAGTTGATCGACATCTTGAATCCGGAAAATGAACCGGGCCGCTTAACTTTGATCGCGCGCTTCGGCGCCGACAAGGTTGAAAAGCATCTTCCTGATCTCATTCGTGCCGTGAAGCGCGAGGGCCGGGTCGTTGTCTGGTCCTGCGACCCGATGCATGGCAACACCATCAAGTCGACCAGTGGTTACAAGACCAGGCCGTTTGACTCGATCCTGAAGGAAGTGCGGACGTTCATGTCGGTGCATCAGGCCGAAGGTACACACGCCGGCGGCATCCACGTTGAAATGACCGGCAAGGATGTCACCGAATGCACAGGCGGCTTGCGTGAGGTGCGCGATGAAGACTTGAATGACCGTTACCACACCTTCTGCGACCCGCGCCTTAATGCAGCCCAAGCCCTGGAATTGTCGTTCCTGGTGGCTGATGAGCTGAAAAAGGAACAGGCGTTGCGCCCGAAGAAGTGGGAAGATGACGAAAGCGTTGAAGCGGCAGAATAAGCACCTTCGCTTCAATATTTATGTCCCTTGTACGTAACAAGGGAAGTTACTATATTTAATTTGCGGCGAAAGCCGTGGAGATGTTCTCAGGGCGGGGCGTAATTCCCCACCGGCGGTGTTTGGTCAAAAGCCATCAGCCCGCGAGCGGCTTTTTCCTTTTCGAGGGAAAAAGTGTCAGCAGACCCGGTTTAATTCCGGGGCCGACGGTATAGTCCGGATGGAAGAGAACAATGACGGACAAAATCCCGTGCCAGTTTTGGCATGGGGGCTTTGTCGTCATTCGCCCTGTCGATATTTCCATGTGGAAATGGACAAGGGCCTACGATTTGAATTCAGTTTCAACCATTGCAGCAATTGATCGCCAAATGCTTGTCGAAGCATTTGCGTCGGCTTTGGCTGCGGCTCAGGAATTTGAGGGTGCCACCGCTCCAAATCCGCCTGTGGGTTGTTTGGTTTTGTCACGCGAAGGCAGGGTGCTGGCCTCTGCCGCCCATCACGCTGCGGGCCAGCCCCATGCCGAAGCGCTGGCCATTCAGATGTGCCGTTCGCAAGGAACACTCGACTTAATCCATACGCTCATCGTCACCTTGGAACCCTGCAATCATCATGGCCGCACGCCGCCGTGCTGCGAGGCCATCCTGACAACGCCCGCACAAGAAATCTGGATTGGCGCGGCGGATCCAAATTCGCATGTGAAGGGCGCTGGTGCATCCCGTTTGCAAGCGGCCGGACTTACCGTGCACATGTGGAGTGAATTGCCCGATCCTGCCGCGCGTGATCTGTCGGCCCGCGCCACACGTCTTATTGCACCCTTCGCCAAACGCGTGACAACAGGCCTGCCTTGGATCACCGTGAAGCAGGCCCTGAACCGCCAAGGCAATATGCGGCCCGAGCCTGGCCAGAAGACTTTCACATCCCCGCAATCATTGGATTTGGCGCACCAGCTACGCAAGCGCGCCGATGCGCTTTTGACAGGATCAGGAACCGTGCTGGCTGATCAACCCTTGCTGAACGTCCGCCACGTTCCTGACTTTCCCGGGAAGACGCGAAAGTTGGTCTTGATGGACCGCCGTCGCCGGATTCCAGAGAGCTATATTCAGGCAGCATCAGCGCGCGGATTTGACGTGATGAGAGCAAGTTCTCTCCCCGACGCCTTCGCGGATTTGGGCAGGCTCGGTGTCAATGAGGTGATGGTTGAGGCCGGTCCGGAACTTACGCGCGCCGTGCTCTCGTCCAACTTCTGGGACGAGCTTGTTGTGATCAGGCAGGCCAAGATTCCCAATCAGGCCGACGAGATCGCCATCATTTTGAATCAGAAAATTTCAATCCACCCCATCCAAGAGAGTACAGATGTTTTCAGGAATCATTGAAAAGCTGGGTCGTGTCAGCGTGTGGAAGCCGCAAGCAACGCAGCTGGTCTGCACGCTTGACACCGGCTTTGCCGATCTGGATCTGGGTGAAAGTGTTGCTGTCAACGGTGTGTGCCTCACCGTGGCCGAACTTGTAGGTGGCGGCAATGCGACCTTCTTTGTCAGCAACGAAACACTCGACAAAACCAATCTTGGAAAAATTTCCAAGGGCGATGTTCTTAATCTTGAACGCTCAGTGAAACTCGAGACGAGGCTGTCGGGTCATCTCGTGCAAGGCCATGTCGATGGCAAAGCCCGCTTCATCGGCCTGACGCAAGAGGGCGACTCGCGAAAGCTGGGCTTTGAGTTGCCCAACGCGCTGGCGCGCTATTGCGTGACTAAAGGTTCAATTGCTTTGAACGGAATCAGCCTCACCATCAACGAACTCACTGTTGTGGACTCTGAAACCACGCGACTGTTCGTGACCATCATCCCGCACACTTGGGAACACACCAATTTACACAACTTGAAATCCGGAGATGCAATCAACGTCGAAGTCGACGTGATCGCCAAATATGTGGAGCGCCTATGTCAGCCCTTGATACAGCATTAAAGCAACTTCAGCAGGGTGGCATGATTATCCTTGTGGATGATGAAGCCCGTGAAAACGAGGGTGACCTTGTGGTTGCAGCAGAACACGCAACGCCCGAGGCCGTCAACTTCATGGCGAAATATGGCCGTGGCCTGATCTGCCTCACCCTCACAAGCGAACAGGTTGACCGCCTGCATCTGCCGCCGATGACGTCGAGCAACAAGGCGAGGCGTTCAACGGCCTTCACTGTGTCGATCGAAGCCCGCGATGGCATCAGCACCGGCATTTCCGCCCACGACCGCGCTCTCACCATTCAGACGGCTATCAACCCAAATGTGGCCGATGGCGAGATCGTCTCGCCGGGTCACATCTTCCCGCTGCGCGCGGCTGAAGGCGGCGTGCTGGTGCGCCAGGGCCACACCGAAGGCTCGGTTGATTTGATGCGCCTTGCTGGCTTGGCACCTGCGGGCGTGATTTGTGAAATCATGTCCGAAGATGGCCAGATGGCCCGGCGCCCTGAGCTTGAGACATTTGCAAAAGCCCACAACCTGCCCATCCTCACCGTGCAGGATATCGTCAATCATCGCCTGCAAACCGAAGTGCTGGTGACCGAAGTGGCGCAGGCCGAACTGCCCTCGCAGTTTACCGAACAGCCGCTCAAGGTCCACGCCTTCCGCAGCAACATTGATGGCTCGGAACATCTCGCACTGGTGAAGTATCCGCTTTCGGGCACACCTCTGGTGCGCGTGCATTCTGAGTGCCTGACGGGCGAAGCCTTTGGCTCTCTGCGCTGTGATTGCGGGCCGCAATTGCAAAAGGCCATGCGCCTCATTTCTGAAAGCGACGGCGGTATTTTGATTTACCTGCGCAACCACGAAGGTCGTGGCATCGGCCTCGCTAACAAGATCAAAGCCTATGCCATGCAAGACGCTGGCATGGACACGCACGACGCAAACACCGCGTTGGGCTTTGCGCCCGATGAGCGCAACTATGCCGTCGCCGCGCAAATCCTGCGCGCGCTTGGTGTCTCAAAGCTGACCTTGCTCAGCAACAATCCTTTGAAGGCGCAAGGCCTCAAGGAACTAGGCATAGAAGTTGTGAAAACCCAGCCTTTGCAGATCGAGGCCAACCCCTTCAACGAATTCTATCTGGCCACCAAGCGCGACCGCTTTGGCCACACTTTCAACCATCCAATTGGAAACTGATCATGTCAAAATCACCCGCCACTACGCCACGCATTGCCCTCGTCGTCAGCCGTTTTAATGAAGATGTCACCTATGGCTTGCGTGATGGCGCACTGGCCTATTTGGCCGAACATGGTGTGACGGTTCAGAAGGACCACATCTTTCCAGCTCCGGGCGCGTTTGAAACACCGCTGCTTGCCAAGAAACTGGCCCAGACGGGCAAGTTTGATGGCGTCGTTTGCCTGGGCTGCGTGATCAAGGGCGATACTGCTCATTTTGAATTCATCAGCCTTGGGGCCACCATCGGCCTGATGACGGCGACGCTTGAAACCGGCATCCCGATCACCTTCGGAATTCTCACCACCTATACCGATGAGCAAGCCACGATTCGCAGCCGCAAGGATAGCCACAACAAGGGCCGCGAGGCCGCCGCAGCGTGTCTGGATTCGCTGGCCAGCATTGCAGCGATAGAAGCCGTTTAAGCTTGAATTATCGCGGCAGGTTCCCGATATGGAACCTAACCTGTTTCATATTGGAAGGCTGCCGCAATGATTGACCTCTTTTATTGGCCCACGCCCAACGGCCACAAAATTACGATTTTTCTTGAGGAGGCGGGTCTCGACTACACGATCCACAAAGTCGACATCGGCAAGGGCGAACAGTTCAAGCCAAAGTTTCTGGCCATTTCCCCTAACAACCGCATGCCGGCGATTATCGATCACAACCCGAAAGATGGCGGCAAGCCGATTAGCATTTTTGAATCAGGCGCCATCCTGCAATATCTTGCTGAAAAAACTGGTAAGTTCCTGCCCACCGACATCCGCGCCAAAACCGAAACCATGCAATGGCTATTCTGGCAAATGGGCGGCCTCGGCCCCATGGCCGGGCAAAATGGCCACTTCAATGTGTATGCGCCCGAGAAAATTCCATACGCGATGGAACGCTACACCAAGGAGACAACCCGTCTTTACAATGTGATGAATACCAGGCTGGCCGATCGGCAATTTTTGGCCGGTGATTATTCCATCGCCGATATGGCGAGCTATCCATGGATTGTGCCCTATGCCACGCACAAGCAGAACATTGACGATTTTCCGAACTTGAAACGCTGGTTCGAAGCGATCAAGGCCAGACCCGCTGTTGTGAGGGCCTACGCCAATGCGGCACCGTCTTACCAGAAGCCGATGACTGATGATGAGCGCAAGGTTCTGTTTGGTCAGACGAGCGCCAGCAAGCCCTAGCGCGCCAGCCAGCGGTCAATCGCAATCAGCAGGCCCGCAACGGCCATGAACACCACGAGCAGAATGGCAGCACTTGCTGCCATTTGCATGTTTGAAAGCGCGTTGGGGTCGAGAAACCAATAAGCATACCAGCCATCCCACGCGCCGCGCGCCAAGGCATAGACGACATAGCCCACAGGCAACACCAATGCCGCCCCAAGGCTCCGCCAGTTAAGCCCGCCATGCGGCGCGGCCAGCCAGCTGAGGAAAAACAGCGGCGGCACGGCGTCATGCATCACGTGGTCAGCGACCGCTTGCCACCCTGTGGGCTGCCATGTTCCACGCAACGCTACAGAATAGACCAGCCCGACAATAATGATCGATGCTGCCACCGAAAGCCTGACGTCAGGCTTTGCCACCCATGACGCGCTTTTGAGTGCCATGGCACTGGCCACCACGGCCACCGCCAGGTTGGTGAGAATGGTGAAAAACCCTGCAAACCGCCAGATTGCAAAGGACAGGCCAAAGCCTTGCGCTGCGGACTGTTCAACTGTCAAATAAAGCTGCAAAATCAGCCCGGCCCAGGCCACAAGGGCCGTTAGCCCGGCGAGAGCAAGCGCAGTGCGGCTGAAGGCTGAGGAGGCGGGTTCCATGCCTGAACTTAGCATGCCGTAACCTCCCATCAACTCTTCCTTAACCTGCTCCTTGACCTTTGCCGCCCTTTCGCGCATTTTGCCGCGCAATGACAATCGCCCGCCCCATCGCCGCCATTTGCGGCATTATTATTGGAAACTAGCGACATATCGCTGGCTGGGCGCCGCTTGACTTAAAATCATTCAAAGCGTTTCCCGGCAAGGCATAGCCGGCTTGCCGGGCTATGCCTCAGCATTAGAAGGCAAGCCCGGAGAAGATTTATGACGTTGCGCCTCTACAATACGCTGACCCGCCAGAAGGAAGAGTTTAAACCGCTCGATCCTGCGAACGTGCGCATGTATGTCTGCGGGCCAACGGTCTATGATTTTGCCCATATCGGCAATGCCAGGCCCGTCATCGTCTTTGATGTGCTCTATCGCTTGCTGCGCCATCTCTATGGCGAGAACCATGTCACCTATGTGCGCAACATCACCGACGTGGACGACAAGATCAACGCGCGCGCCTTGCGTGATTTTCCAAACCTGCCTTTGAATGATGCCATTGCCAAGGTGACAGAAAAAACCGCCAACCAGTTTCAGGCCGATGTGAAGGCTTTGGGCTGCCTTGAACCTACGGTTCAGCCTCGCGCCACCGACAATATCGACGGCATGAAAGAGATGATCTCTACGCTGATTAAAAACGGCCATGCCTATGAGGCCGCAGGCGAGGTGCTGTTCAATGTCGCCGCCATGAGGGATTACGGCAAGCTCTCTGGCCGCAAACTTGAAGACCAGCAGGCGGGCGCCCGCGTTGCTGTCGAGGCCCACAAGAAAAACCCCGGCGACTTTGTATTGTGGAAATTATCCTCCGCCGATGAACCCGGCTGGGACAGCCCCTGGGGTAGGGGCCGCCCCGGCTGGCACATCGAATGCAGCGCCATGAGCAGCCGCTATCTAGGCGAAGTGTTCGACATCCATGGCGGCGGACTCGATCTCATCTTCCCCCACCACGAAAACGAAATCGCGCAATCAAGATGCTGCTTCGGCACCGACGTCATGGCCAAGGTCTGGATGCACAACGGGTTCTTGCAAGTGGAAGGCAAGAAGATGTCGAAGAGTGACGGGAATTTCGTGACTATCAATGAGCTGTTAGGAACCGAGAGCTTCGGAGGTCAGCGATGGAGCGGATATGTTTTAAGAATGGCAATGCTGGCCACCCACTACACCCAGCCGATTGATTGGACGATACGATCTCTTGAGCAATTTGCATCCGAACTAACTTCAATTGGCAAGACTCTTTCGGTTGCTTCGGTCGGGAGCCATTCCACTTTCTATTCAGGAATTTTGCCCACTCCGAATACAAAGGTATTGGAAATGCTTCTGGACGATTTGAACACGCCCGGAGCAATTGCTGAAGTGCGAAACCTTCACAACTCGGCCCGAGATGGAAATGTGGCAGCAAGTGTGGACCTCTTGCATACCTGCGAGTTCTTAGGGCTATTACGGGGTGATCGACTTGGTGCTCTTTATCCGTTTCATGTGAGAACTGGGCCGAAGATGGCATCAACCGCTGTGAATCGTCTCCTTGATCGTTTGCAGGTATCATTCTTGAACTCGGATCAAGTCGAAGTTGAATCGGTAACGAAGCAGCTACTCGACCATGGAACAATTGCGACAATCCTTCCAACCGGCTCAGTCACTTATGAAGTCCACGATGAAAAGGGATTCGACCGTTCTAAGGTTGTCCGCCTCATCGAAGATCGCCTCGTTGCACGCCACGCCAAAAACTGGAAAGAATCTGATCGCATCCGCGATGAGCTCGACGCCATGGGCATCGCCATCAAAGACCACAAAGATGGCACGACAAGTTGGGAAGTGAAGCGATGACCCGCGAAAAACTTTATCTCTTCGACACCACACTGCGCGATGGCCAGCAGACGCCGGGCGTTGCTTTTTCGCTCGACGACAAGCTGGCCGTCATCGACATGCTGAACAAGCTTGGCGTGGATTATATCGAGGGCGGCTATCCCGGCGGCAACCCGACTGACACCGCGCTGTTTTCTGAACCCCGCAAATCAAAAGCCAGCTTCACCGCCTTCGGCATGACCAAGCGGGCGGGGCGTTCGGTGTCGAATGATCCGGGCTTGCAAACCCTCTTGCAGGCCAAGGCCAAGGCCATCTGTTTTGTGGCGAAGTCTTGGGATTATCATGTGCGCGTGGCGCTGGGCTGCACCAATGAGGAGAACCTTGAATCGATCACCGACAGCGTGAATGCGGCGAAGGCTGCAGGCCGCGAAGTGTTGGTCGATTGCGAACATTTCTTCGATGGCTTCAAGGCCAACCCGGCCTATGCCACGGCCTGCGCCAAAGCCGCCTATGATGCAGGCGCGCGCTGGGTCGTGCTCTGCGATACCAATGGCGGCACGCTGCCGTCTGAAGTGCGCGACATTGTAACAACCATCGCCAAAACCGTGCCAGGCTCTCATCTTGGCATCCACGCCCACAACGACACAGAGCAGGCCGTGGCCAATTCACTGGCTGCCGTCGATGCAGGCGTACGCCAGATCCAGGGCACACTCAATGGCATCGGCGAACGCTGTGGCAATGCCAATCTCGTCTCGATTATCGCGACGCTGGGCTTAAAACATCAGTATGCGGATCAATTTGAAACGGGGGCCAATCTCGATGAATTGACCGCTGTGTCGCGCGGCTTCGATGAATTGCTGAACCGCGCGCCCAATGCGCAGGCGCCCTATGTCGGCAAATCCGCCTTTGCAACCAAGGCCGGCATTCATGCTTCGGCTTTGACCAAGGACCCGGAAACTTATGAGCATGTGAAGCCGGAGTCCGTCGGCAACACGCGCCGCATTCTCGTTTCCGATCAGGCCGGAAAATCAAATCTCCTGGCCGAATTGAAGCGCATCAATCTCGATATCGCCAAGGATGATCCAAGACTTGATCACCTTTTGCGCGAAGTGAAAGAGCGCGAGACGCGTGGCTATTCCTATGATGGCGCTGATGCGTCGTTTGAAATTCTGGCGCGCCGCAACTTGGGCCATGTGCCCCACTATTTCGATGTGCTGTCATTCCAGGTGAATGTCGGCCAGCGCGATGGGTCGATGTATTCCGAGGCTTCCGTGAAAGTGAAAGTGGGCGATGAGACCATGATCAGCGCTGGCGAAGGCAATGGACCCATAAGTGCTTTGGATCTGGCCTTGCGCAAGGACCTCGGCAAATATCAACGCTTCATCGAAAACATGGAACTCGTTGATTATAAAGTGCGTATCCTCAATGGCGGCACGAGTGCAACAACACGTGTGTTGATCGAAAGTCGCGACGACAAGGGCGAACGCTGGTTCACCGTGGGGGTTTCACCCAACATTGTAGAGGCTTCGTTCCAGGCTTTGCTCGATGCCATTATTTACAAACTGCTGCGCGATGGCGTAAGCGCCTGAGCATGATCAAATCACTGAATGAAGAACACAAGGGTGTTCTCTTTGCCATTATTGCCCACTTGTTCTGGGGCGGCATGGCGCTCTATTTCGGATTTCTGCGCCATGTGATGCCGCTTGAAATCGCCATCAATCGCGGGCTGTGGTCAATTCCGATTGCGGCCTTGGTTTTGAGCTATCTCGGCCAGTGGCGCGATGTTGTGGCGGCCTTCAAGAACCTGCGCACAGTTGTGATGTTGTTGATCACCGGCCTCATCGTGCTGTTCAATTGGACCTTCTATATCTGGTGCATCCAGCAGGGTCGCACGTTGGATGCGAGCTTGGGCTATTTCATCAACCCGCTTCTGAACGTTGTGGCGGGATATGTTTTTCTGCATGAGCGCTTCACCAGGCCGCAAATGCTGGCCATTGGCCTTGCGGCCTTTGCCGTGATTTTTGAAACTGTGGTCACCGGGAATTTTCCCTTCATCGGCCTCGCTTTGGGCGGCAGCTTTTGTATCTATGGCCTGATGCGCAAAACCATTGCTGTAGCACCCGTGCCCGGCTTCTTCGTTGAAACCGTGATGATTGCACTGCCGCTGCTGCTGGCGGAAATCTGGCTGGGCTCGCAAGGCGAAGCTCATTTCGGCACCAATCATTTTGATACGCTGATGCTGATCGGCTGCGGGGCATTGACCTCCGGCGCCCTGATTTTCTATGCGCTGTCGCTCAAACGCCTGCGTTATTCAACCGCGGGCCTTCTGCAATATCTCTCGCCCTCGCTGGTGTTCCTTATTGCAGTCTTCGTCTTTGGCGAACAGCTCGACGTCTGGAAGCTTGCGGGCTTTGCCATGATCTGGCTGGCGCTTGCCATTTATTCGGTTTCGGCCATTCAGGAAGAGCGCCAGCGCGTTCTGGCCTAAAGCCGGTCCTTGATCACCTGCACCGGAACCACATTGTGGGCATTGGCGAGACGGTGCTCATAAAGCGGAACCACGTCCTCAATCTTGCTGGCCACGTCGAGCAGAACTTCCATGCCTTCGCGAATGAAATTCTCGGCGCGCATGTGGGCGAGAAGTGCGAGCAGGGGGTCCCAATAGCCGCCAATATTGGCGACGATAATCGGCTTGGCATGCTGGCCAAGCTGGGCCCAGGTTGAAATTTCGGCCAGTTCCTCAAGCGTGCCCATGCCGCCGGGCAGGGCCACAAAGCCGGTCGACTGTTCAAACATGGCCGTCTTGCGCTCATGCATGGAGCGCGTGACGATGAGCTCGTTCACGCCTTCCAGCATGCGTTCGCGCTGCACCAGAAACTCAGGGATAATGCCGGTCACATGGCCACCCCCGGCCAAAACGCCCTTGGCCACCTGGCCCATCAGCCCCATGCCACCCCCGCCATAGACCAAGCCAATGCCCCCTTCGGCCATGGCGCGGCCCAGAGTGTCGGCGGCTTTCATATAGGCGGGGTCCTTGCCGGGGCCAGATCCGCAATAAACACAAAGCCGATGTTTTGGTACTGCCATCTCAATCCTGAATGTTGAACTTTGCAATTTTCGGGCGCAGGGCTTATGCAAACCCGACTCGATGCCTACATAGCAAAGCAGATGCCAATTTTCCTCATAAAGAAATCATCATGAAAAAGCCCATTCTAGCATATTCCGTACTGGCTCTGGTTGCAGCGGCGGGTGCCGTTACCGGCCTTGCCTGGAAAAGTGGTTATCTGACCAAAAACATGGCCGCGCCTGCCACAGTGGCGGCAAGTCCGGTTGTGCCAGAAAAGCCCAAGGAAGAGAAAACTGCTGCCGCTGAGGCTCCGGCTGCGGTGGCCACACCTGCAGAGCCCGCCAAACCCGCCGTGCCAAGCTTTGACACGGTGCGGGTGGAAACGACTGGCAACGCCGTCATTGCTGGTCGTGCTGAACCTGGCTCTGATGTTGTGGCCATGCTGAACGGGTCTGCCGTAGCAACCGCCAAAGCTGGACCAGATGGCAGCTTTGTGATGATCCCCGACAAGCCCTTGCCAGCTGGTGCAGGTGCCTTGACCCTGCAGGCCACCTTGAATGGCGCTCAGTCAAGCTCTGAACAAACTGTGGCCGTGAATATTGTGGCACCCGTTGTGGTTCCAGCCCCAGTTGCTGCAGCCGACGCTCCGGCAGCTCCGAAAGCCGAAGCCAGCGGCAACACCGTGGCCGTGCTTTCACCCTCGGAGCCCACCAAAATCCTCCAAGCGCCAACCGCACCCAGCGACAGCGTGACGCTTGATGCAGTTGATTACGATACGATGGGCAATATTGTATTTTCTGGCCGTGCTGCGCCGCTCGCAACGGTTCGCATCTATGTTGATAACGCGCAATTGGCCGATGCTGTAGCTGACGACAAGGGCAAATGGAGCTTCTCAGGCAAGTCTGACATCCTTCCCGGAAATCACCAACTGCGAGTTGACGAATTGACCACTGAGGGCAAAGTCGCCAGCCGCGTGGAGCTGCCCTTCACCCGCGAAGAGCCGGCCAAAGTGGCCGAGGCCACGCAAGCTGCACAATCAACTCAGCCAGCGGATGCTGCCAAACCCGCTGATGCTGCCAAGACTGCTGATGCGACACAGCCCGCTGATGCCTCTGCACCCGCACCAACTGTCCAGAAGATTACCATTCAACCCGGCAACAATTTGTGGCGGCTATCGCGGCAGCTCTATGGCCTCGGCCGTCAATACACGGTGATCTATGAAGCCAACAAGGACGTGATCAAAAATCCTGAACTGATTTACCCTGGCCAGATTTTGACCGCACCGCAAAAGGCCAGCAGCAATTGAGCAGTTCTACGCCGACCGGAAAAACTGATCCTTCCGAAATGACGCAATGGCAAACCATGAAGGGGTTGTTCCCCCTTTTGTGGCCTAAGGGTCGGCTTGACCTTAAGGCCCGCGTGGTGATCGCCATGCTGCTGTTGATCCTGTCGAAAGTCGTGACGGTGGCAACGCCTTACGCGTTCAAATGGGCCACCGATGCCTTGTCGGCCAAAACCAGTTTGGAAGTGGCTTTGCTATCCGTGCCGTTCTTCATGGTCTTGGCCTATGGGCTCGGGCGCATTTTCCAGGTGGTGTTCGCGCAAATGCGCGACGCCATTTTTGCCAAGGTGGGCCAGCGCGCGGTGCGCGAGCTCTCCTATACAACATTCCGCCACCTCCACGCCCTGTCACTTAAATTCCATTTGGAACGCAAGACGGGTGCACTGTCTCGCATCATTTCGCGCGGCATCAATGGCGTGGATTCGGTTCTGCGGTTTGCGCTCTTCAACACAGCACCAACGGCGCTCGAAATTGCCATGGTCTGTGGAGTTTTAGCTTATTCATTTGGCAAGCTCTATGTCGTCGTCGTAGCGCTGACCGTCGTGGCCTATATCGGCTTTACCTATTGGGCCACCGAACGGCGCATCGGCATTCGCCGCATCATGAACGAAGCCGACAATGACGCGGGCACCAAGGCCATCGATAGCCTGCTCAATTTTGAAACCGTGAAATATTTCGGCAACGAAAAACATGAGGCAGATCGCTACGACAGTGCCATGGCGCGTTATGAAAACGCCGCGATCAAGACGTGGGTGTCGCTCGCCGTTCTGAACGCGGGCCAAGCCATCATCTATTCGATCGGGCTCACCATCATCATGCTCATGGCCGCCATGTCCATCATCAAGGGCAACCAGACCATCGGCGACTTTGTGATGATCAACGCGCTGATGATCCAACTTTACATGCCGTTGAATTTCATCGGCTCGTCATACCGTGAAATCAAGCAGGGCCTGATCGACGTCGAAGGCATGTTTGGAATTTTGCGGCAGAATGCCGAAATCGCTGACAAGCCCGGAGCAGCGGCTTTCAAACCCGGCAAGGGCGACATTGTTTTTGATAACGTGTCATTTGCCTATGACAAGCAGCGCCCCATTCTGAAAAACATCTCGCTCCATGTGCCCGCTGGAAAAACCGTCGCCATTGTGGGTCCATCGGGTGCGGGCAAGTCGACGATCTCGCGGCTGCTTTTTCGCTTTTACGATGTGACCAGTGGCACCATCACCGTCGATGGCCAGAACATTGCCGATGTGACGCAGGAAAGCTTGCGTGGGTCCATTGGCATGGTCCCGCAAGACACCGTGCTGTTCAACGACACCATCCGCTACAACATCCGCTATGGCAGACCTTCGGCCACTGATGAAGAAGTGGAAGAAGCGGCAAAGATGGCGCAGATCCACAAATTCGTTTTGAGCCTGCCCCTTGGCTATGACAGCCTTGTTGGTGAGCGCGGTCTTAAACTCTCAGGCGGTGAAAAACAGCGCGTGTCCATTGCCCGCACCATTTTGAAGGCCCCACCAATCCTCATTCTGGATGAGGCTACGTCAGCACTCGACAGCTTGACCGAGCAGGATATCCAGGGTGCCCTGCGTACCGTGTCCAAGAACCGCACGACGCTGGTTATTGCCCATCGCTTGTCCACCATCATTGATGCCGATGAAATCATTGTGCTGGAAAAGGGGCAAATCGCCGAACATGGAACCCATCAAGCGCTCCTGAAAAAACGGGGCCTTTATGCCACCATGTGGAACCGCCAGCAGCAAGCCGCCGAAGCGCGCCGTATTTTGGCAGAAACGGTCGAAGCCTAACGGGGTCTTGAGCGACGTGATTACCGATTGCTGAATCAACGCCTCTTTAAGCAAGTCGCGGAAGCCACCGTTAACGCTGCCCCTCAAAGAACGGCAAAATTGCCTGCAATTTGAATTAAATGCCACGCAAATTCACACTTGTTTACGCTTGGCAGTGCATAACAAACTCACATCAGTCGCCGATCAGAAAGCGCAAAAAGCGCCCGGCAGCGATTGGGGGGCGTCAAACACAAGGTCCGCTGGTAAAACCAGCGGGCCTTTTGTTTTTGTGGGCTGGCGGGCTATAGGGAGGGTTAACAAGGTTTGCCGAATCCCATGACTGTGTTCCATGACCATTATTGACAGCATCAGATCTTCCTTTGCCCCGATCCACCGGGAAGGCTGGCGCTTTGTTGCAATTTTTGCTGCCGTCACGGTTCTTCTGTGGTGGTTGGCCTTGCCAATTCTCCCATGGGTCGGCCTGTTGTTGACCGCGTGGTGCGCCTATTTCTTCCGTGATCCTGAGCGTGTGACACCTCTTGGCGAAAGCCTGGTGATTTCACCTGCCGATGGCCAGATCAGCGCCATCGAAAAACTGGTGCCGCCGCCGGAGCTTGATTTGCCGCGTGAAACAATGACCCGCATTTCGGTGTTCATGAATGTGCTGGATGTGCATGTGAACCGCAGCCCGATTGCCGGACGCATTGCCCACATCAGCTATATCCCCGGTCTTTTTCTCAACGCCGAACTCGACAAGGCCAGCAATGATAATGAGCGTCAGGCATTTACCCTCGTGGTGGCCAATGGAGCGAGGATTGGCGTTGTGCAAATCGCCGGGCTGATTGCGCGCCGCATCGTGAAATTCGTGGAGGAGGGCGATACCTTGCAAGCCGGCCAGCGCTTTGGGCTGATACGCTTTGGCAGCCGCCTTGATGTTTATTTGCCGCTTGATGTGGCACCCCTGGTTTGTGTCGGCCAACGCGCCATTGCTGGTGAAACGGTTCTCGCCGATCTCGGCCACAAGGGCGCTCCACGCAATGGACGAAAATCATGAGTGAAGTGCCGCCAAACTTGCCGAAAGAGCGCCGCTTCCGACCCGTGCCCGCGCGTTTCCTTCTCCCCAACCTCATTACACTTTTGGCGTTGAGCAGCGGCGTCACGGCCATTCGCTGGTCGGTTGAGAGCCACTATGAGTGGGCTGTTTATGGCATCATCTTCGCAATCGTGCTCGACGCGATGGATGGCAGGCTGGCTCGCTTGATGCATGGCACGTCGCGCTTTGGCGCCGAACTTGATTCACTGGCGGATTTTGTCAACTTCGGCGTGGCACCCGCCATCATGGTTTATTTCTGGACCCTGAATACGCTGCACAATTTGGGTTGGTTGATCTGCCTCATGTTTGCCATTGCTGGCGCGTTGCGTCTGGCGCGGTTCAACGTGGCGCTGGATGATCCCAATAAGCCCGCATGGGCTGGCGCATTCTTCACCGGAATTCCGGCCCCGGCCGGAGCCATGCTGGCCCTGCTGCCGCTCTATCTTGGCTTTCTCGGTATTGTCGGCAACGGCCATGAACATGCCGGCCTCTTTGCCATCTATCTGGTGTTGATTGGCGCATTGATGGTGAGCCGCGTTCCAACATTTTCCGGCAAGAACTTTTCCCGTATCCCGCGCGAATATGTTTTGCCCATTCTTGTGGCGCTGGCCTTGGCTGTCTTGTCACTGATCTCATTCCCGTGGGAATCTTTATTGATCATGACCGTCATCTATCTTGCCTTGATCCCCTTCAGTGTCATGGCTTACCTGCGCCGCAAAAGGCGAGACAAAGCTTGATCCCGGACATGGCCCATGCGCCACTCGCTGTTTGACCAGCTTCGCCAGCCACCTGCCAAGCCGCGGCTGAAGCCGAATTTTTTCGCGCGTGCGGCACAATTTGGCATGAACAACGCGTTCTCTGTCATTCTTGCCGCACTTGTCTTGTGCGTGTTGATGTTTTTGCCGATCTACGCGCATTTCCCGGCCACCAACCGACTGGATTTTCTAGGCGGCGGCCAAGCGGGAAAAAACTGGTCACGGCTCCAGAAGGATTTTCCGGGCATTGAAAATTTGGCCACACTCGCAGTGGCTCATCCCGATGCAGCAAAGCTCAATCAAATCCGCGAAGATGTCGTGGCAAAACTCAAAGGCAGAGGCGATCTGTTCCAGCAGGTTCTGGCGCCCGGAGCAGGCGAGTATTACAAAACCTATGGCGTCTATTATCACAAGCCCGCCGAACTCGACGCGCGTGTGTCCTATGCGTTGTCATTGAAACCGCTCTTCGAAGCTGTTGCTGCCGCACCCAATAGCGATAGCCTGGCAACGCTGGTCAATGAAGTGGCAGCATCCATCGCCCAAGGCCGTGACCCGCAAGGCTTGGATACGCTGTTCACCGAAGCGGCGACCTCTGTGAAGGCCTTGATGGCGGGCGAAGAGCGCGGCGTGGACTGGCTTAACGTGGCTGGCCTCGCGATGGATGACAATGCGCAGGCCGGAATGATTTTGGTCTGGCCTAAGCCCGGCAATGTTGAAGCCGCAAATGGATTGATTGACAGCGTGGCCCAGAGCCTGCGTTCTGATCCCGCTGTCACTGTCGTGTTGCAGAAAGCGCCAGGCGAGGAAAGTCTGGCTGCAAAGGCGGGTGCCCAACATCGCACGTTGGTGGTCATTGGTTTTTCTGTGCTGCTGATCTTGATGGTTCTCTTTGCCATGTTGGGCCAGCTGCGCCTGGTGTTCATTGTCCTCGCACCTCCGGCATTGGCGATTATGGCTGCAGCCTCGGCAATGGCCTACGCGGCACCTTCTGAATGGCTTGGCTTCTGGCCGGTTTTGGTGGCCGCGGCGGCAATCGGATTGGTCCTTGGTTTGCGGTTCACATTTGCCTGCCTTGAGCCCATGTCGCAGAACCGCGCGCCCGAGACAGCAATCATGTTGGCCGCCCAAAAGCAGGGGCCGGGCCTCGTATGGTTGGCGCTGGCCTGTGCCTTGCCCTGGTGCACCTGGGCCATCGCCGGCGATGCGCGCCTCGTGTCGACGGTGGCGACTATGGGATGGGCCACACTTGTTGCCGTGTTGGCCACTCTGATAGTTCAGCCCGCCTTGTTCATTTTGCTGGGCGGACGGCTCGAATGGCAGGCCCGCGAATGGATTGGGCCGCTGCACGACCTGCTGTTTGACAACAGTCTCTGGCGGTCATCGCGCGGCATTCTCATGCTGCTGGCCTTGCCACTGGTGGCTTTGGCCCTGTGGTTTCATCCAGCACCAGCGCAACCTATGGCGATGCCAGATATGTCGAACGCCCAAGTCAATCTTCTGGTGCACACACCCGACGAGGCCCGTGCGGCCATCGCCAAACTGAAATCCGTTCCAAAAGCTGGAGCCATTCGCTGGCTCGGGGCATTCCTTCCGACAGATGTTGAAGCCAAGCAATTGGTCATGTCGCAGCTCAAAGACTTCTTTCCAAAGATTCAACCGCAACAGCCTTCAAGTCTCGATGACCTGCAGCAACAAATGGACACGCTGAGCGAGTCACTGACCAACATCGCAGCCGCCCAGGGCGCGCGGCCAGAGCTCAAAGCGGCAGCTGATGATCTGCGCCGCAGCCTGGCGCTTTTCTCCAACACCGGCACCCAAAAGGAATTGCTGCGTTTTGAAAATCGTCTCTTCGGCGGGTTCAACCGGTTAAGTGGATGGGCTGAAGAAAAGGCAAGGCTGGACCCGCCACAGCTCAACAATCTCGATCCGGCGCTGAAGTCGATGTTTCAAGCCGCTAATGGCGATCTCAGAATTGAGGTCACTCCGAATGGTGATACAAATTCTCTGAGCCTCGCCCGCGATCTCGATCAACGCGGATTCACAGTGGCTCATCCGGCTGTCGGCAATCTCAACAACTCTGACCAGTTTTGGCGGTCACTCGATTTTTCGGGCTGGACAAGTTTAGGGCTGATGTTGCTGGCGCTAGTTCTTGCCATTCGCAACCTGGGTGGAACAGTCGCCGCGACCATTGCATCGGCAATCGCCTTCGCAGGTGGTCTCGCAACAGTTTTGGCATTTAAAGTGCAGCTTGAGCCGGATACACTATTGTTGGGTTCCTGCGGATTGACACTTCTGCTTCTGCTGCTCCTCAACAGTTTCATCAAAATACCAGTCACGTCGCAACCCGCCCCTCCCGCACAAGATGCGACTGAAGGCTGGGCCCTTGCCCTGCTTTTTGCGGCTGGAACGGCACCTGCAATCTTTCAGGACCTGCAGCCATGGGCTGACCGGGCGGCAGTGTTGTTGGCGGTGATGGTGGCGATCACCCTCTTGGTCGGTCTGTTTCTGGTGCCGTTGGCGCAGACCTTTCGCCACGAAGAGTCTCTCTGATTTGCAAGCCGACTAGGCTTCTGCCATAGTCGCTTCGTGGAAAAAATTGGCTTTCATAGTGATCGCACGCTGCGGGATGATGTTCTGGTCGCATGCGCGCGCATTGGTTTTAAACCCTAGCTTCGAGCTCTTT
This sequence comes from Hyphomicrobiales bacterium, assembly GCA_038231475.1. Taxonomy (GTDB): domain Bacteria; phylum Pseudomonadota; class Alphaproteobacteria; order Rhizobiales; family Aestuariivirgaceae; genus Aestuariivirga. The sequence continues at coordinate 255,165 of JBBRLH010000001.1, forward strand.
GCTTTCGGCGGCCCTTGGGCCTCAAATTTTGCAATCAGGAGCTAACATGACCGTTCACCCTAAGAATTTGAATATCGAGGAAATCGTCAAGGCAGACATTGCCCACCATTTCCATCCCTTCACCGATCACAAGGCATTCCATGCGGCGGGCGGCCCCCGTGTCATCACCCATGGCGATGGCGTGTGGATTTGGGACGGCAAGGGCAACAAGATCTTGGACGGCATGTCCGGCCTGTGGTGCGTGAACATTGGCTACGGCCGTAAGGAACTGGCTGATGCCGCTTTCAAGCAGATGATGGATCTGCCTTACTACAACACCTTCTTCAAAACGACGACGGTTCCAGCCACTGAACTTGCTGCCAAGATTTCATCGGTTCTCCCTAAGAAATTCCAGCGCATTTTCTTCACCAATTCGGGCTCGGAAGGTAACGACACCATTGTCCGCTTTGTGCGCCATTACTGGAAGGTGATGGGTAAGCCTTACCGCCAGCACATTATTGGAAGGAAGCGCGGCTATCATGGTTCAACCTGGGTTGCAGCCAATCTGGGCGGCATGATCGGCATGCACGAGCAGGGGGGCAACCCACTCGAAGGCTTCCACCACATCCAGCAGCCCTATTGGTATGATTTTGGTGGCGACAAGACGCCGGAAGAATTTGGCCTCGAAGCCGCAGCCGAACTGGAAAAGAAAATCCTCGAATTGGGGCCAGACAATGTCGCGGCCTTTATTGGCGAGCCCATTCAGGGGGCTGCGGGCGTGCTCATTCCGCCATCAACCTATTGGCCAGAAATTCAGCGCATCTGCCGAAAATACGGCATCATCATCATTTCCGACGAGGTCATCTGCGGCTTCGGGCGCACCGGAAAATGGTTCGGCTTTGAAAACTTTGGCTATGAGCCCGATATTGTGAATATGGCCAAGGGCCTGTCCTCGGGCTATCTGCCCATTGGTGCCGTGGCCTTCTCCGAAGACCTGATCAAGCCCTTCTTCGACAAGGGCGGCGAGTTTTATCATGGCATGACTTACGACGGCCATCCCGTGGCCGCCGCTGTTGCCTTGCGCAATATTGAAATCCTTGAGCAGGAGAAAATGGTCGAACGGGTCGCTGAACTCGGCCCCTATTTCGCCAAGGCGCTGAAGAGCCTGAATGATCATCCAATCGTCGGCGAAACCCGCTCGATGGGCCTTATTGGAGCCATTGAACTCAGCAGCAACAAATCCAAGCGTGAGCGCTTCCATGATTCAGGCCGGGTCGGCACAATCTGCCGCGACCATTCCTTCAATGCGGGCCTGATCATGCGGGCCTGCTGGGATACCATGGTTCTGGCGCCGCCCTTCTGCATCTCCAAGAAGGAGATCGACGAGATGGTCAGCCTCGCCCGAATCGCACTCGACAAGACCTATGCCGACGTGAAGTCGGAGATGTAAAAGAGTTAATTGAAAATCTGGCTCGAAAATTGCTTAAATGTAACCACGGTTCGTGAACCGATTTAACCGAGAGGAACGCAAGAATGCCAATATTCCAACCTTCATCCCGTATCAATCGCCGCAACGTCCTGAAGGGCGCTGCCTCCGTGGCAATGGGCGTAACATTGCTGCCCTATAAATCCATGGCCGCCGAAGAAAAGAAGATGAATCTCTATAGCTGGGATTCCTATCTCGCCGACAACACGCTGGCTGACTTCAAGAAAGAAACGGGCATTACGGCCAAGATCGACATCTATGGCAGCAATGACGAACTTTTCGCCAAGCTGAAGGCCGGCAATCCGGGCTATGACGTGATCATTCCGTCCGCCAATTGGATCCAGCGCATGGTGAAAGCCAACATGCTGATGCCGCTCGATCATGGCAAGATCCCGAACGTCAAGAATTACGACAAGGACTTCATGGACGGTGAGTTCGACCCCGGCCGCAAACATTCGCTGGCCTATGTCTGGGGCACATTTGGCATCGGCTACCGCAAATCCAAGGCCAAGGATGGCAAGGCTCCTGATAGCTGGAAAGCGCTGCTCGACTCGACTGACTTTGATGGTCGCATCTCGATCCAGGCCGATCAGGAATATGCACTGGGTTCAGCACTCCAATATCTCGGCTATAGCTGGAACTCGACCAACGCCACCGAACTGGGCAAGGCCAAGGACCTGCTGATCTCGGCCAAGAAGCACATCAAGCTTTTCGCCAAGGACAATGGCGACAGCCTCCTGGCATCTGGCGACGTTGATATCTGCTCAGAATTCTCCGGCGACGTGTTGGGTCAGATGCAAAAAGATTCAACCAACGACATGGACTATGTTTTGCCCAAGGAAGGCGGAAACAAGTGGCAGGACACCATGGCCATTGCCAAGGGCGCACCGCATCCAAACAATGCCTATGCCTATATCAACTGGATTTGCGGCGCTAAGGTGAACGCAGAATTGATGGCCGCCATCAACTATCCCACGCCAAATGCTGCCGCAAAGGCAATTATGTCGGATGACTACAAGAATAACCCGATCATTTTCCCATCGGTTGAGCAATTGAAGAAGGCCGAACCCAGCCTCTATCTGGGCGAGGATGCAACTTCCGCCCGCGAGGAAATCTGGACGGCTGTTCAAGCCGCATAGTGCACGAAAATGTGGCAGGGCGGCTGAAACGGCCGCCCTTGCTATATTTGGTTCTTGCATTAATGTATTTTAAGGCAGCGGAGACTGCCAGCGTGGGTAATCAACGCGTTCTAGGGTCGCGCGCTCGGGCACAGGGGTAGCCATTTTGGATGATTGGAAAGACTACAAACGGGTTTTCCTGACTTTGGCGACGCCGGGAAGCTTCTGGCTTTTTGTATTCTTCATCATCCCCATGCTGCTGCCCTTTGTCTTGAGCTTCTCTTCAAAGGCTGTCGTGAACGGGGAGACCTCCGTCACCGACTATGATTATCTCAACACGATTGGTAATTACACTGCGGCCTTGGGTCAGAACTACCTGATCTTGCTGTGGCGCGCTGTGTGGACCAGCGTTGTGGCCACGTTCTTCTGCCTCATCATCGCTTATCCGCTGGCGGTGGCCGTGTGCTTCGCGCCAGAACGCTGGCGGCCACTGCTGCTTCTGCTGCTGATCCTGCCGTTCTGGATCAACCTGCTGATCCGCACCTATGCGATCTACTCGATCTTCCGCACCACCGGCGTGGTGAACCAGGCATTCGGTCTGGTGGGCCTTGGGCCCTTTGAGATGATGAACAACGCGGGCGCCGTTATTATGGGACTGGTTTACGTCTATCTGCCCTTCATGGTGCTGCCGCTCTATTCGACCATCGAGAAACTCGACCGCAGCTTCCTTGAAGCCAGCCTCGACCTTGGCGCTACACAAGCCAAGACCTTCTGGAATGTGACACTGCCTCTCACTATGCCGGGTGTGATTACCGGCATCATCCTGGTGTTTATCCCCTGCCTGGGCACATTCCTGATTTCAGACAGGCTCGGCGGCCCCAATGACGTCACGATAGCCAATACCATCGAACAGCAGTTCCTTGAGGCCAACAACTGGCCCTTCGGCTCGGCCCTGTCATTCATCCTGATGTATGCCACGTTCCTTGCCCTGATGATCCGCGCCTTCGTGGCCAAGCGTTCAGCCGGGGTTGACGCATGAGCGAGCAATTGAAACCAGGCCGCGGGCCGCTGGATTACGCCAAGCGGCCGTGGATCATTGCGCTGTTCGCGATCACCTTGGTGTTCCTCTATGCACCCATCGTTTCGCTCATCGTGTTCTCCTTCAACGTCGACAAGACGGGCGTGTGGCATGGCTTCACGGTCATGAATTATGTGAAGGCCTGGAACAATGCCGACATTTTCTCGGCCTTGGCCAATTCATTGATGATTGCCTTTCTGTGCACCATCTTCTCCACTGTGCTGGGGGCAATGACGGCGCTCACGCTGTGGCGCTTCAAATTTCCCTTTAAGAATGCCTATGAGGGCTTTGTTGCCCTGCCCATCGTCGTGCCGGAAATCTGCATGGGCGTTGCGGTTCTGATGTTCTTTTCGCGCACCGGCATGACTGACGCTGTTGCTGATCTGCCATGGCCTTTCAATCTCACCAATATTGTGATCGCCCATATCGCATTCTCGTTTCCCTTCGTGACGGTGGTCGTGCGCTCGCGCCTGCAAGGCTTCAACCGGCAACTGGAAGAGGCGTCAAAGGATTTGGGCGCCACGGAACTGCAGACGTTTTTCAATGTCATCGTTCCCTTCATGATCCCAGCCTTGGTGGCCGGTGCACTGCTGGCTTTCACCTTGTCGCTGGACGATTTTGTCATCACCTTCTTCTCCAACGGTCCCAGCACCACGACCTTCCCAGTCAAGATCTACGGCATGGTGAAGCGTGGCGTGGACATGCAGATCAACGCCGCGTCCACCGTGCTCATCGTCATCACTTTGGCCACAACCCTTATTGCCATGAAACTCCAAGGCTCGCCCAAAGCGGTCCATTGAACGGAACCCATGAACCATGACTGAACCCATCATCTCCATCCGCAACGTTTCGAAGCGTTTTGCCGGCGGCGTTACTGCTGTCGACAATGTGTCGATCGACATTCTGCCGAATGAATTCTTTGCGCTTCTTGGCCCCTCGGGCTGCGGCAAGACCACCTTGCTGCGCATGATCTCCGGTCTTGAAGCTCCAACCGAAGGCCAGATCATGATCGGCGGCGAGGACATGGCGTTCACGCCGCCCAACAAGCGCCCCACCAACATGGTGTTCCAGTCTTATGCCGTGTTCCCCCATATGACTGTCGAGCAAAATGTCGGCTATGGCCTCAAGGTCACGGGAGTTCCTGATGCGGAAATCAAAACCCGTGTGGCCGAAGCCCTCGAAATGGTGAAGCTTCCTCATCTGGCTGCGCGCAAGCCTGACCAGATGTCGGGCGGCCAGCGTCAGCGCGTTGCACTCGCGCGTGCACTGGTAAAGCGCCCAAAGGTTCTCTTGCTTGATGAGCCGCTCTCTGCGCTCGATGCCAAGCTGCGTGATGACATGCGTATGGAACTCACGAGACTGCAGGAAACTGTGGGCATCACCTTCATCATCGTCACCCATGACCAGGACGAAGCCTTGTCCATGGCTAGCAGAATCGCCGTGATGGACAAAGGTGCCGTGGCCCAGATTGCCACACCAGCAGAGCTCTATGAGCAGCCGCGCAACAGGTTCGTGGCGGACTTCATCGGCAAGGTAAATTTGATCGACGCCAGCATCATCAAGCAGAAGGGCAAGATCAAATCCTGCGAGGCGCAGGGTGTTGGCAAGTTCGACATGGAAAGCGACAAGGATTGCGGCTCCAATGCCACAATTGCGGTTCGCCCGGAAAAGCTCAAGCTCTCCGACAAGGAACCCAAGGGTCTCAACCTTGTGAAAACCAAGGCCACCATTCGAGATGTGGCCTATTATGGCGATACCAGCCATATCGTTGCTGATATTGCTGATGGCAAGGAACTTGAAATCAACGTCCAGAATAACTCGCGCACGGGAGGCGCTGGGGTGGAGCGCGGCCAGAAACTCTGGGTTCATTTCAATCCGCATGACGCTTTGCTGCTGACGGAGTAGAAACAATGGCACTCGAAATCGACAAGCTCGGCTACACCCCGGGCGATGAAGCGTTTCGCCGTGAAAATCTCAAAGGCACGCGCTGGGAGGCAACATATGCCGGTGCTTTGTCGTTCATGCGCCGCAAATATACCCGTGATCTGAAGGGTGTGGATATCGCCATCACGGGTGTTCCCTTTGATCAAGCCGTGTCCCATCGCTCTGGCACACGCATGGGCCCCGAGGGCATCAGGCGTGCGTCTGCTGAAAACGCCTGGGGCCCGATCTGGCCGTGGAATTTTGATCCCTTCGATACGCTTGCCGTCGTTGACTACGGCGACTGCTTTTTCGACTGGGGCCGCAAGGAAGACTTCCCCAAGACGCTGGAAAACCACGCTGCTGAAATCATCAATCAGAACGTCGAGTTGGTGTCATTGGGTGGAGATCACTATGTCTCCTATCCGCTGCTCAAAGCCCATGCCAAAAAGCACGGGCCTTTGGCGCTGGTGCACTTTGATGCCCACCGCGATGTTGAAATTGATACGGGTGGCCGCATCGACCACGGCACTATGTTCGGCCATGCCGTGAAAGAGGGTCTGATCGATCCCCATAAATCCGTGCAGATCGGTCTTCGGACGACCTTTACGGGCGAGACCACCATGGGGTTCCGTTTGATCTATGTCGACGAGGTGCATGAGAAATCAGCGGGGGAGATTGCCGCCATTGTTGAGAAAAAAGTGGGCCAGCAAAAAGCCTATCTGACCTTCGACATTGATTGCCTCGATCCATCCGTGGCTCCCGGCACCGGCACGCCAATCCCCGGCGGTCTCACCTACCATCAAGCCGCCTCAATCATCCGCAAGCTTGTGAACATCAATTTCATCGGAATGGACGTGGTGGAAGTCTCACCCCCCTATGACCATGCAGAGATCACGTCGCTAGCCGCTTCGGCACTGGTCACGGAATATCTCTGCCTGCGCGCATACCAAAGAGGTGCACGCGCCACACCCATGCCCGACTGATGCGAATTGGAGTTTTCATTCTATCGCGGACTGCATGACTATTTCAAAATCTCGGTTCAAACTCATATGGCGGATTTTGCGAAACTCAGTCCTGGTCCTGCTGTCGTGTGTGTTTGCCTATGCTGTGTTTGCCGTCTCGTGCGCCCTCATCCCCGTGTCGGGACGCGCACAAATATCGAGCGAGGCAGAGCCACCTGTGTTTGTCTGTGCAAATTCTGCTCATTCAGACTTGGTTTTGCCGCTCACTGATCCATTGGTTCAGTGGCAGCAGTTTTTTGATCTGGCTAAAATAAAGGTCGCTCATCCTGAAACCTATTTGGCCATTGGCTGGGGCGACCTCGTGTTCTTCCAGGAAACGCCAACCTGGGGCGATTTGACTTTTCAAAATGCCATTTCCGCTTTGGCGGGTGTCCATGCCACGACACTGCGCGTGATCGTACAAAAGATCCCCGAAAATGACCCTGAATGCGCGAAGCTTGCCATTGATGCTGAGGCCAGACGCGCCTTGATAGATCATGTGCTTTCCACAATAGGGCCATCGGATGGAACGCCACTTTCGCCGCTTGCGGGCAGCTCCAAGTACGAACAATACTATATCGCTAAGGGTCGGTATGGTCCGCTTCACACGTGCAACCAATGGGTGGCCGATGGTCTCGCCAAAGCGCGACTACCTCATGCGCTTCTTGCGCCTTTCAGCTTTAGCGTAATGTGGCCCTTACAAAAAATTTCGATCAAGTAAAATTCAGGAGAGCGCGTCGCGCAATTTGAAATAGGTCATCGCCGCCACCAATAATGGCGTGCGCAACACTCCGCCGGGGAAGGGCAGGTGCTTAACGCGCGCCAAAAGATCAAAGCGCTCGGCCGTGCCGCGAATGGCCTCTGCCATTAGCTTTCCATAAAGCCCGGCCAGCGCCACGCCCTGACCGGAATAGCCATGTGCGTAATAGACTGTTGGCGAAAGCTGCCCGCAATCGGGGATGCGGTTTGATGTGATGGCGATGAAGCCGCCCCAGGCAAAATCAATTTTGACGTCAGCCAGTTGCGGAAAAACGCGTGTCATGCGCGGGCGCATGTAGGCGGCAAGATTGCTGGGTGCCAAAGTGGAATAATTGGCGCGGCCTCCGAACAGCAGACGATGATCGGCAGAGCGTCGATAATAATCGAGAATGAAATTCGTGTCGGCCACGGCCTCATTGTCGCGGATCAGTTGCTTGGCGCGGGCCTCGCCCAAAGGTTCCGTGGCGATGATGTAACTTCCAACCGGCATCACCTGCCCATAGAGTGGCTTTACCAAACGCCCCAGATAGGCGTTGCCACCAATCACCATGAACTTCGCCGAGACCTTGCCTTGCACTGTGCGTGCGAAGGGCTTCGAGCCCGTATCCACTTCAATGACCGGCGACTGTTCGTGGATGACAGCGCCAGCCTTGATCGCGGCTTCGGCCAGTCCCAGGCAATAATTCAACGGATGCAAATGCCCGGCATGGGATTCACGCAAAGCGCCGTGATAAATGTTCGTGCCAATCTTCGCTTCAAGCTCGGTCTTCGACAAAATCGTATTGCCGCCATAGCCGAGCGATTCATAGTCCTCGGCCCATTCATTCAAATGTGCCATGTGTTTGGCCTTGGGAACGCAATGCATGTAGCCCCAGCGCAAATCGCATTCAATTTTATGCGTTTCCATGCGCTCGGTGATCAATTTCTTGGCTTCTTCAGCCATGTCAAAACAGCGCTTGGCATCAGCTTTTCCAAGCTGCGCGTTGAGTGGAGTCTGGCCAGACGAAAAGCCTGTGCAGATTTGTCCGCCATTGCGTCCTGAAGCCCCAAATCCAATGGTTTCGGCCTCCAAAACGACAACCTTGTAGCCCGCCGTCGCAAGCTCCAGTGCGGCTGAAAGGCCAGTATAGCCTGCACCGATCACGCACACATCGGTGGTGACGTCACCCTCCAGTTTTTGCGTGGAAATGCTGCGATTGGCGCTGGCTTGATAATAGGTGGGCATGAAGTTTGCTTGCGACATGGCCCTTGATAGCGGCCCCCCTTCCTTTGCGTCAACAAGGCAGGCTAGACTGTCCAAATCGTCAACAACATCCGATGTGTCATGAGCCAATCCAAATTTGAAGACTATCTCGCAGAGAACAAGATTAGCGAGGTCGAATGTCTTGTGGCTGACATGTCTGGTACGGCCCGCGGAAAAATTCTTCCGCCAAAGAAATTCCTCAAGGGCAACGAATCAAAGGGTCTGCGCGTGCCCGAGGAAGTCTTCACTCTCACCATCAATGGCCGTTTTGTCTCTGATACCGACGCCGTGAGCGACAGCGCCATTGATATTTATATGAGGCCCGACGCGGATACGATCCGCATGGTGCCGTGGTATAGCGAGCCCACCGCGCAAGTGATCTGCGATGCATTTCATCTGAACGATGAACCTGTGACGATTTCGCCGCGCAGTGTGTTGAAGCGCGTGCTTGAACTTTACAAGGAGAAGGGCTGGAAGCCGATTGTCGCCCCGGAACTTGAGTTCTATCTGGTCAAAAAGAATATCGATCCCGATTATCCATTGGATCCTGCAGTAGGCCGATCAGGCCGCAAGGAATCCGGTGGTCAGGCTTACGGCATTGACGCTGCCAATGACTTTGATCCCATTGTCGAGGATATTTACGATTGGTGCGAAGCCCAGGAACTCGACGTCGATACGCTGTCCCATGAAGCAGGCCCGGCGCAGCTTGAAATCAATTTCAATCATGGTGACCCGCTGGAGCTGGCAGATCAAGTTTTCCTGTTCAAGCGCACGGTTCGTCAGGCCGCGTTGAAGCATGATGTCTATGCCACCTTCATGGCCAAGCCCCATGAAAATGAGCCGGGCTCGTCGATGCACATTCATCAATCCGTGCTCGATGCGAAAACCGGAAGCAATGTATTTGCAGGCCGCGATGGCAAACCTTCAAAGCTTTTCCTCAACCATATTGGCGGCCTGCAGCGTTACATGGCGGCGTCCCTGCCACTGCTCGCGCCCAATGTGAACTCATATCGTCGGCTGGTGCCGGAATCAGATGCACCGACCAACGTCCATTGGGCCATTGACAACCGCACAGTGTCGTTGCGCGTGCCCTCATCGGACTCTGCAAACCTTCGCGTGGAAAATCGCGTGGCGGGGGCTGACTCGAACCCCTACTTGGCTTTTGCTGCCTCGCTGGCGTGCGGCTATTTAGGGATGATCGAAAAAACCAAGCCGACAGAACCTGTCACCGGCTCGGCCTATCGTTATGCCCACACACTTCCCATCAGCCTCGATGATGCCCTGGATAAGCTCTCCTACACCAAAGTTCTGCGCCAGGTTCTGGGCGAGAAATTCTGCGAAGCCTACAATGATGTGAAATACCAGGAAATGCAGCATTTCCGCCGCACCATTTCGTCATGGGAGAGAGAGTATCTCCTGCTTAATGTTTGAGGCTATGATGGCATTGAGTCGGAGAGCCTGAATGAAATTGCTTCTGCGTGTGCTGGTGATGACCATGTTGCTTTGGGCACAACCTGTTCACGCCCAGGACAATGGCCTCATTCAGGCCACCATCAGCCAGATTCTCAACAGTCCGGATCGTCTGTCTCTGCCCATTGAGAAAATTCGCCCCGCTTTGAAAGCTCATTATGTGGGCGCGCGCGGGGCCATCTATTGGATTGGCACGGGTCACATGGACCAGTTGTTGGCGCGCATCGCCAACGCCACCTATGACGGCCTCAACACGCAAGATTATCCCGTGGATTATCTGAAGTCGCTGCGTGACAATTTGAATCCCAATGATCCTGCCGCCGCCGCTCAGGCCGAGTTGGCTTATTCGGCCTTTCTAGTGGCCTATGCTGCAGATCTTAAAATTGGCCGCGTGGTGCCGCAGAAAGTTGATCCCAATCTTTTCCGCACCCAAAAAACCATCGATGTGCAACGCGTGTTGACTGATCTGAAACAAGCCCCCAACCCCGACACGTTTCTGAGTGGCTTTGAGCCGAAGAACATTCACTACCAGGCTTTAAAGCGCATGCTCAAAGTCTATACCGATGTGTTGGCCGAAGGCATTTCTTGGCCCACGATTGCTATGGGCGCTAATCTGATGCCGGGTGGCTCTGATCCGCGTGTTCCAGCGGTCCGCGAAATTCTCTCGATCACCGGCGATTATGAATGGGCCGAGAGCAGTTCAATCACCTATGACGAACAACTGGCCATTGCGGTTCGGCGCTTTCAATTGCGTCACGGTCTGGAAGCCAAGGGCGCACTTGGCAAGCAGACAGTCGTGGCCATGAACATCGGTCCTGCAGAGCGGCAACGCCAGATCATGGTCAACATGGAACGCTGGCGGTGGATGCCAGACAATCTCGGCGATGAGCATTTTCTGGTTAACATTGCGGGCTTTGAATTGCAGCATGTCGTGGCCAATACTATTGTGGACCGCATGAATGTGGTGGTGGGGGCAGTCGCCACCCAAACTCCCGAGTTCACCGCACAAATGGCTTATATCGAACTCAATCCTTATTGGACCGTGCCTTATTCAATCGCGATAAAGGAAATGTTGCCCAAGCTCAAGGCCAATCCGCAAGCCTATGCCGATGACTTTGAGGTCTATGCCAATGGCCAGTTGGCTGATTGGAATTCCATTCAATGGGCGTCTTACGGATCAGGATCTTTTCCGTTCACCTTCCGCCAGAAGCCTGGTCCAAAGAATGCTTTGGGCAAGGTGAAGTTCATGCTGCCCAACAAGTTCAACATTTATCTGCACGACACGCCAGCCAAGGACAAATTTGCCAATGCCACGCGCGCCTTCAGCCATGGCTGCATCAGGCTGTCGCGCCCGGTTGATCTTGCGTATGCAATGCTGGAGCGCACCGGCATGGACAAGGCCGCTGTCGACGCGGTGTGGGCGTCAGGACAAAATACGCGGGTGAATTTACCGCAATTGATTCCCGTCCACGTGATCTATGCGACAGCTTTTTCCAGCGAGAATGGCATTGAATTTCGAACCGACGTTTATGGCCGCGACAAGCTGCTTTACGACGCGCTGTTTGGACGGTCGCAGTCTTAAATCAAGAAGCTGCCAACGTGCCATTGGCCGAGAGCGCAATGCGACTTGACTTGACATGAAGCACGGCAGCGCCCGGTGACTTGAGGAAAGCTGCAACAGTTGCGTCCACATCATCGCCCAATGCAATTTCAAATGCCTCTGCGCCAAAGCTTTTCGCCCAGGCGGTAAAATCCGGATTCACCAGATTGGTGCCGGAAATGCGCGCCGGATAATTCTTCTCTTGGTGCGAGCGAATAGTCCCGTAAATTCCATTATTGGCAATGACGATCTTGGGCGCAGCACCATAGGCCATGGCGGTTGCGAGTTCATTGCCGGTCATCAAAACACCGCCATCACCAACAAGGCAGATCACCGTCCGGCTAGGCTGTGCTAGCGAGGCTGCGACAGCCGCAGGCACACCAAGGCCCATGGCCCCCACCACGCCGCCGAGCAGGGTGTTCTTCGGTGTCATCAACCAATGGCGATGCGCCCATGTGGTGATATTGCCCGCGTCATTGGTGATGATGGCATCATCAGGTGCCAACTTGGCCAGCGCCATGATCACGGTGCCGAAATCCACGCCGTCAGCAGGATTGACCGAGACAAAAGCCTGCGCGGTTTTGAACGCGCCGTTCACAGTCGAAATCCACTTTTCCCGCAGCGCACTTCCAACACGCGCATTTTGTGAGAGCGCCAGAAGCATGGCAGCGGGATTGGCGACAATGCCTAAATCGGTGCGGATAACGCGGCCAATCGGCTCGCCAGAACCATAGATGTGGATGAGCTTCTGCTTGGGCAGAGGAGCTTCCGGGAACGTGAACCCCAAAGTTCCTGCATCGCCAAGCCGTGAACCCACCGCGATGATGAGATCAGCCTCGGCAAGCGCCTTGCGCTGGCCCGCAACGGTTCCAAAACCGAGGTGCCCGGCATAAAGATCCGAGTTATTGTCAAACACGTCCTGGCTCTTCCAGGTGACAGCCACAGGCAGCCGCTGGGCCGCAGCAAAACGCGCCAAGGCCTCAGAGCCGCGCGCACCGCGCAAGGCGCCGCCTGCAATAATCAGCGGCCGCTCCGCTTGATTGATCATGTCTTGGACACGCGCCACGTCGGCGGCATCAGACCCGGCTTGCGCCACCGGGTAGACCAGCGGTTCGGTGTTCGCGATCTCATCACGCAACATATCTTCGGGCAGGGACAGAATGACCGGACCCGGAACACCCTCAGCCGCCAAGCGGAAGGCGCGCGGCAACATTTCCGGCACGCGTAACCCCTCATTGATTTCATAAACCGCCTTGGCCATGTCGCCAAAGAAGTGGTCATAATCCACTTCCTGAAAAACCCCGCGGGTGCGTTCATCACGCGCCACTTGCCCAATCAGCACCACCAGCGGAATGGCATCCTGCTCGGCCATGTGGACCGCAATGGAAACATTGGTGGCACCCGGCCCACGGCTTACCATCACAACGCCGGGAACACCCGTCAGCTTGGCCTCCGCCACCGCCATAAAGCCTGCACCTCCCTCATGCCGACACACGACAACCTGAATGTCGCTGCCATGAAGCGCATCAAGCAAAGCGAGATAGCTTTCGCCTGGAACACAATAGACACGGGCGATGCCATGGGCTTTCAGGCTTGAAACAATATGATCGGCAGCGCGCATGTAAACCTCTTGAATTGAGGTCGCAAACATGCCCGCTGCCAGTCAGAAAGTCGAGACGCCTGTTAGGGAGAAGTTGTCACGCCAGCGGCCGCCGCTTTCTTGTACCAGTCAGCAGCCTGGGCGGCGTCGGGCTGAAGTCCCAGCACATTCAGCTCAGCAAAAACCTTGGGATCATAGGTTCGAGCCACGCCGTAAGCACCCTTGGGATTGCCCAACTCATTGGCCTTCATGTAAAACTGCCGGGCGCTGGCAATGTCGCCGGTTTTCATCAAGGCATCGCCCTTCGACAGATAATCAAGCCCATTGGTGGCATCAGTATTGAAGTTGTTGCCAGACGTGTCAGGTGGCGCCGACACGGGTTGAATTTGCACATCAGCCGGGGCCACGGCTTTGGGTTCGGCATCAAGCGCAATGCTGAGCGATTTCACAGGGGCAGCAAGTGCACCCGACTTTTGGTCCATGGCAGCGACTTCAAGGTCGAGCTTGGATTGGTCAGCTTGTGGCACCATAAGTTTCAAGCCATCAATCTCGGAGGTGGACACCGTCCAATCCGAAACACCGCTGCGCTTGCCTGCGGAAAGATAGGCGGAGGGTGGCAGACCGGAGATTTTTATATCGATGGGGTTGGCCGCATCAGCGGCTGCAGCATGCAGCATGAGCGGAATGAGGCTGTTCAAGGTGCCCCGTGCATCGTTAACGTCAAGCGAAGCCATGGAGACTTCCTTCTTGGAAACCGTGGCTGGCTTTTCTGACCAGGCTTTGAAGTTTGGCAACGACACGGAAGCTTCCTGCGCTTTGCCCTTGGCAAATTCCGTAATGACATCGCGCTTGGCAACACCAAAGCCGATGGCGCTTCCGATCACCACGGCAAAGGCCGTCATGCCAACATAGCGCGCCAGATGCGATTTGCGGGGCGGGGCAGCTTTGAGTCTATGTGGTGCCTCAGATGAAGGCATGACGCCGGGTGTCAGAACCGGCCGCCTCACGCGGGCTTGCGGGTATTGCGCCTCGTGCACATCGCGCCCCGGCACATCAAAGAGCCGCTTGGCATTTTCAAATCGCTCTTCAAACTGTCGGAATTGCGGATCAGGAGAAGCAGCCAAGGGTGGCGGATTCAATCTATCACGAGCTTCACGCTGGGCGCGATATGCATCCGCCAGATCACGCGCCGGGGCTTCGGCAAACCAACTGGGTGTTGGCCGGCGCGCGACGGGCGGCTTATCCTGTTCCACGCTTGCATCTTTCTCAGGCTCAATTCGTGCTGGGGAATAGCTCATGGTGTGGCTCCTGTCGGCTGAATGGTAACTTGGGTTTGTTTGAGAATGTCGGCAACGCCAGTGGCGCGGGTCCAGCCCGGCACTTCTGCTGCAAGATTGGTCCCGCCGCTGCGGCGTTCAAATTTCAACAGCTCGTTTTCAAAACTGGTGAGTGCAGGTGAACGCGCTTTGGTCGGAACCGCGATCACCACCGATGAGGCAAGCGTCTCTACCGTCTCATCCGGCTTCATTAAATTTGGCGCGTCATCGGCGCTTAAAAGTGCGGGCTGGTAAATGCTTGAGATTGCGGGAGACGCAGTCAAAGCCAAGAGATGAAATTGTCCGGCTGGCAAGCTGGCGAGCGCTGGCGATTTTCCCAATATCAGTGCGGCATCTGCGCGACCTGCGGCCAAGGCTTTGAGACCATCCGGCCCGGACAGTGGCACGCGCAGGAATGCAACATCGGCAGCGCCGAAAACCATCTCGCCTGTGGCAAAGGAAGCACTAGAGGCTGGTCCCGTCGCCACGCGCTTGCCCGCAAGCTGCGCCACACTCGTAATATCGCGGGTGGCAACCAAGTAGATCGGCAAACTTCCAAGCCGTGCCACATAGTTCAGCGTGTCAACCTTGCCCAGTTTTTGCGAAAGTCTGTAGGCTGGGATGTCGGAAGGCAGGATGACCGCGCCAATGTCACTGTAATTGGCCATCACCTGCGGTGCTGAAACAGCACCATCGCCGAACACCGGAAAAATCTTGAGATTGCTTTCATGGTCAAGTTCAGTTGCGATTTGTCGCGCCTGCAACAGGAACATGTCTTCGGGCACCAACAGGCGAAAGCCTGTTTCGGCAAAAGCTGGTGTACTCAAGGCCAACGCGACACAAAGGCCAGACAAAACACGTCTCATGCCATTTCCCCTCTTTGGGCGCCGACCCAGGTTAAATAATTAGAAAGGATTGTGGCGGTGCAGGGGCAGAACTGAGGTGATGTTTGGGTTTTGCAACATCATCTCAAGACAGCTAGTTTGATTAAAAATGAGGGGATGAATGTCTGCAATTATATCGGCGAAATTAAAGATCAAAGGTCGAAAGCTCAGACTTGTCTTGCCTGAGGGCCAAGACGAACGCATCCAGGCTGCGGCACGAAAACTTGAAGAGGCTGATCTTGCCACGACGATTTTATTCGGTGAACATTTGCTCGCACCAACACAACAGCAGATAGAAATCGTGATGGCGCGTCGCCCCAAGATGAATGCTGCGATGGCGACAAAACTTCTCAGTCGTCCGCTCTATGCAGCCTGTGCCATGGTCGCTGCGGGAGAGGCCCACGCGGTCTTAGGCGGCGCTGTAAACTCAACCGCTCACATGGTCGAGGCCGCACTGATGACCATTGGCCTCTTGCCCGGCATCGAAACGCCCTCGAGCTTTTTTCTGATGCAATGGCCCGACCATTGTTTGATCTTCTCGGATTGTGCGGTGAATATTCAACCCAGTGCCGAGCAACTGGCCGACATCGCCATCGCCACGGCAAAGACCGCCGAAAAAATTCTTGATGCAACGCCGAAGCTGGCGCTCCTGTCATTTTCAACCAAAGGCAGCGGCAAGCACCCCGACGCCGAAAAGGTGATCAGGGCACTGGAGCTGGTCCGCGCGCGGGCGCCCCAAATTCTGGTTGATGGCGAATTGCAGGGTGACGCCGCCTTGGTGCCCGATGTAGCGGCGCGCAAGATCAAGGGCGAAAGCCCGGTTGCGGGCCGCGCCAATGTCTTGATTTTCCCCGATCTCGATGCTGGCAACATCGCCTATAAGCTGGTTCAGCGCCTGGGTGGGGCCCAAGCCATAGGCCCAATATTGCAGGGATTTAACAAGCCCGTGTCAGATCTGTCACGCGGAGCCACGGTCGATGATATCGTCGACACGGCGGCCTTGCTGCTGTCAACGGCGGTCTGAATTGGTGCGCTTTAACGACCGCTTGCTTTTGTTTTTGCCTCTGGCCATATCTGCGCCATGGC
The DNA here is from genome assembly GCA_038231475.1 of Hyphomicrobiales bacterium. Lineage (GTDB taxonomy): Bacteria > Pseudomonadota > Alphaproteobacteria > Rhizobiales > Aestuariivirgaceae > Aestuariivirga. The sequence goes on from JBBRLH010000001.1 coordinate 271,708, forward strand.
AAGCAATCTGACACGGCATATGACGAAAGCGGTGAAGGTCGGCGCGGTGAGCGTGGGAGGCGGCGCTCCCATTGTCGTCCAATCCATGACCAACACGGACACGGCGGATGCGGAAGGGACAGCCTTGCAAGTGGCCGAACTGGCGCGCGCCGGGTCGGAACTCGTTCGCATTACGGTTGACCGCGAAGAGTCCGCCGCTGCTGTTCCCTTCATCAAAGAGAAACTCGACAAGATGGGCGTCAATGTGCCGCTCGTTGGCGACTTTCACTATAACGGCCACACTCTGCTGATGAACCATCCGGCCTGCGCCGAGGCGCTCGCCAAGTATCGCATTAATCCGGGCAATGTCGGCTTCAAGGAAAAGCGCGACCGCAATTTCGCCTCGATGATTGATGTTGCTCTCAAATTTGATAAGCCCATTCGCATCGGCGTCAATTGGGGCTCGCTTGACCAGTCGATGCTCGCAAGCCTGATGGACGAGAATGCCAAGTCGGCCAATCCCATGACGGCCCGCGCCGTGATGCATGAGGCGATTGTGCGCTCAGGCGTTGAATCAGCCTTGGCCGCAGAAGAACAGGGGATGGCGCGCTCCAAGATCATCATCTCGGCCAAATGTTCTGAGGTGCAGGATCTGATTGCGGTCTATCAGATGCTGGCCGCGCGCACCGACCACGCCCTGCATCTGGGTCTCACCGAAGCGGGCATGGGCTCCAAAGGCATTGTGGCCTCAACGGCGGCGATCGCGGTTTTGTTGCAGCAGGGCATTGGCGACACCATCAGAATTTCCTTAACGCCCGAGCCCGGTGGCGACCGCACGCGCGAGGTGATTGTCGCCCAGGAAATTCTGCAGACCATGGGCCTGCGCGCCTTTGCGCCGATGGTGATTGCCTGCCCCGGTTGCGGCCGCACGACCTCGACGGTGTTTCAGGAACTGGCGCAGAGCATCCAGCTTTATGTCCGCACCCGCATGCCCGATTGGCAGAAGGCCTATCCCGGCTTTGAAAACCTCTCGCTCGCTGTCATGGGCTGCATCGTCAATGGACCGGGCGAATCCAAACATGCCGACATTGGCATTTCGCTTCCGGGCACTGGCGAAATTCCGGTGGCCCCGGTCTATGTTGATGGCAAGAAGGTGAACACGCTGCGCGGCGATGACATCGCCATCCAATTCCAGGACATCGTTGAGACTTATGTCAAAAACCGCTGGGGCCATTGACGTCAAATTCCCCATGAGGGTGGGGCATTTTCTGGAAGAAGCAGACAAGCATCTGCAACGCGGTGACATAATTCTGTCACGCAGCCCCACACTCGCCTCGCGCATGATTAGGATTCTCTCGGGCAGCACCTTCAGTCACGCCGCCATGATATTTCTAGTTCCGCAAAAGGAAGAGGGCTTTGAAAACACCTTCGTCATCGAAAGCCTGTTTGAGGGCGTCGGCATGGCTTCGCTTGATGGCTATGTGAGCGGCAAACACCCCGTCGAGCAGGTGGGCGTGTTGCGCCTTGAGGGCAGGGACTTCAACCAATCATTTTTCAAATTGGCTCGTGGCCTGCTGCTCAACGAGTTGCACAAGCCCTATGACTATCATCGGCTGTTCCTGATTGCCCTCAACGTCCTCTTTGGATTGCATCTGGCCGCGAGGCGCGTACGGCGCAAGGTTGCGGTAGTGAAACGCTGGATGCCCCGCCAGTTCATCTGCAGCGGCTTTATTCAATATGGGCTCTATCAGGCCGCCGATTTGAAGGGGCTCGACACCAGCAGGGTCATTCTCAAAAATGGCCAGACATCGCCAAGCACCGATGAGATGTTGGCTGTGACGCCTGAGGATCTATCGACGTCTGAAAAATTGAGCTGGCGTTTTGTTATTCGTGGCGGCTGGGTCCACCGTGTCAGCAACTACGATGAAGTGAAGCTTCTCATTTCCGGCGCGCAACGATAAAGCGCGCCGCCTCAGCCAGACCATCGGCTTTCAGCCCATAGATTTTGACGCTGGCGATGGCCTGTTCGACGAGTCTCGCCGCTTCAGCCTTGGCACCGTCGAGCCCGAGAAAGCTTACGAACGTCGCCTTGCCCTTGGCCCCATCCTTTTGTGTCGCTTTGCCCAGAGTTTCCGGTGTTGATTCAACATCAAGAATGTCATCAGCGATCTGAAAAGCGAGTCCAATATGATCGGCATAGGCTTTGAGCGGCGTCACATCGGCCCCGGCCATCACGGCGCCACTGGTGCAGGCAAATTCAAACAGCGCCCCGGTCTTCATCCTTTGCATCGCGGAGATTTCTGTTAGCGATGAGAAGCCCTTGGTCTCGGCTTCAATGTCATTCATCTGCCCGCCCACCATGCCGTGAGGGCCGGCCGCACTCGCAAGCGCCAGAATGATGGAGGAGGGTTCCTGTGCCTTGGCCAAAATCTCAAAAGCAAAAGTCAAAAGCCCGTCACCCGCCAGAATGGCTGTCGCCTCATCAAATTTCCGGTGCGTTGTGGGAAGGCCGCGGCGCAAGTCATCATTGTCCATCGCGGGCAGATCATCATGCACCAGCGAATAGCAATGCACACATTCCAAGGCACAGGCGACATCCAGCGCGCGCGCCGGGGACACATCAAACAGCTTGGCACTTTCCAGAACGAAAAACGGCCGCAAGCGTTTTCCTTGCCCCAGTGCAGCATAGCGCATGGCGTCCCGCAAACGGTTGCCCGGAAGCTCCGGCAGCAGCGCGTTCAGCCGCGCCTCGACCAGCGCCTGAGCCGCGTTCAGGCTATTGTGAAAGTTTGATAACGGGGCCTGTGTCAATCGGTTTTTCCTGTGCTAGACCTTCGCTGTAACCTCAACAGCAACGAAACTCAACTGATGCGACATGGCTGGCGCGAAAGGCTGAAAGAGTTCTGGCGCGCCCGCTCGCGCTGGCAGAAATGGGTGCTGGGCATTCTCCTGGCCATTGTCATTTGGCCCTTCGCGATGACACTGGTTTATGCCGTGGTGCCGCCACCCTTCAGCAATGTGATGTTGACCAGGCTGGTCAACGGCGATGGCCTGCACAAGCAATGGATGGCACTTGATGATATGTCGCCCTGGCTCGCCCGCGCTGTGGTGAGTTCCGAAGACCAGCGCTTTTGCAGCCATCATGGCGTGGATTGGGTGGAGTTCAACGAGGCCGTTGGCGACAAGGTGAGTTCGGGCGAGGCGCCAACACGCGGGGCCTCCACCATTTCGATGCAGACCGCCAAGAACCTGTTTTTGTGGGATGGCCATTCCTTCGTCCGCAAGATTCTGGAACTGCCGCTCTCCTATTATATGGATTTTATCTGGACCAAGCATCGCATGCTGGAAGTCTATCTCAACATCGCGGAATGGGCGCCGGGTGTGTATGGCGCCGAGGCCGCTGCACAGCGCCATTTCGGCAAGTCTGCGGCCAAGCTGAACCGGCGTGAGGCAGCGCTGCTCGCCGCCGTTCTCCCCAATCCCATCAAACGCCAGGCCGGCAAACCCTCGCGCAATGTGAGCATGGTCGCGTCTCGCATCCAGCTTCGCATGGCGGGGATTGACCCCTATCTCACTTGTATCCACTGAAATTTATGTCTATAAGCCCCGCAACTGTGGCTCGCATCTCGCTGAGCTTCAAAAGAATCATTGTTTTTCAGAGGTTTAGAAATGGCTGTTCCACGCAAGAAAATGACCAAGAGCCGCATTGGCATGCGCCGTTCCGGCCAGAAGATGCAGACTGTTACTTGGATCGAAGACAAGAAGTCGGGCGAATTGCGCCGTCCTCACCATGTTGACCTGAAGTCGGGCATGTATCGTGGCCGTCAGGTTCTCGACGTCAAGGCCGAAGCTTAATCCACGTCACCAAGCGAATTTGAAACGGCTCCCGTTTGTGGGCCGTTTTGTTATTGCGCTGCCTAGTTGCGCGGCATGGCTTGGTAACCACGTCTGTTAGTGCCATATTCGTGCTGAGCTCTTATTTTGGCAGAGTGGGAAGCGCCAAGACATGTTGAAGCAACCAAGCCAGGATTTGCGTTACGTCTCCAACGGCGAAAAGTCGTCGGGCCTGAACGCGGCTTGGATGGATCTGCGCATGCGCAGCGTCGATCACGTTCCAACGTCTGGGCCTGAACTTGTCATGCCCTTTCTGGGCGCGGCCAATATCGCCAGTGTCTATGCCCAAGACCAATTGCTTCTGGCCCTGCCGCTTGAGCGCCGGGCCCTGTTTGACCAGAGCCATGACTCGCCCGTCACCAATTGCGGCGCGTGCCATGCCGACCGGCTAAATGGTCAGGCCGCCGTTTCATTTCTCCTTACCAAGCGGGCCCGGCCCCTTCTGTTGCGCGCCATTCCAACGCAATCACAATTTCTTGCCATGTTTGAAACCGCCGCCGCCCATGTCGCCGTTCTTCAAACCTGGCAGCGCGCCAGCCTCGATCGATCGGGAAGTTTTGCAGACTGGTGGGATGGGAGCTTTGACACTAAGCGCCGCAAGGAACTGAAACGCCTGCGCAACCGCCTGAGCGAGCAGGGCGATCTCGAAACCCTGAGCGTCGGCAAGGCTGCAGACGCAACGCCCTTCATTGATGCGTTTTTGAACCTCGAAGCCGCAGGCTGGAAGGGCGAGCGGGGCACGGCCTTGGCAAAGGACCCCCAACGCGCTGATGCCACCCGAAAAGCCCTCAACGCGCTTCACGAAGCCGGCAAACTGCGCTTCTGGTCCATGACGTTAAACGGCCAGACCATCGCCTCACTCTTTGCCTTCATCGATGGCAAAAAAGCCAGTCTTGGCAAAATCGCCTATGATGAATCTCTCGGCAAATACTCGCCTGGCGTCTTGCTGATCATCGATGCCACGGAAGATTTCTTCCGGAACGGGACCATCACCGAAGTGGATTCCAGCGCCATTCCAGGCCACCCGATGATTGACCGCATGTGGCGGGATCGCATCGCCATGGCCGATGTTTTAGTAGCACCCGCCAATGTTTCGACACTGCGCTTCAAGGCCATTGTCGTGGCAGAAAAATTGCGCCGCACATGTCGCGCGGCGCTCAAAGCCATTTATTATCGGCTGTCCGGCAAAAGCCGCTCCTGACGCGCAGGAACGGCTGAATATTGCTTAGGCCAAAACCTTGTCTGCTGACACGTAAGTGTAGCCCAGATCATCAGCCACAGCCTTGTAGGTGACCTTGCCCAAGGCAACGTTGAGACCATTGCGCAGATGCTGGTCATCGCTCAAGGCCTTCTTCCAGCCCTTGTTGGCAATCGACATGGCAAATGGCAGTGTCACATTGTTGAGCGCAAAGGTCGAGGTGCGGGCCACGCCGCCGGGCATGTTGGCCACGCAATAATGAATGACGCCATCAACCACATAAGTTGGATCAGCATGCGTGGTGGCCTTCGATGTCTCGGCGCAACCGCCTTGATCGATGGCAACGTCGACGAATACCGAGCCGGGCTTCCAATCTTTCAACATGGCCTTGGTCACGAGCTTCGGTGCAGCAGCGCCGGGGATCAACACGCCGCCGATCACGAGATCAGCCGTGGCGCATTCATCTTCAATGGCTCCTTGCGTAGAATAGAGCGTCTTGAGGCCAATGCCGAAACGCGCCACTAGTTCTTCCATGCGATCTGTTGAGCGCTCGATCACAGTGACATCAGCACCCATGCCAATGGCAATCGCTGCCGCATTGGTGCCGACCACGCCGCCACCGAGAATGACAACCTTAGCTGGGGCAACACCAGGCACACCGCCCAGCAACATGCCGCGTCCGCCTTGCGCCTTTTCAAGGCAATGGGCACCCGACTGCACCGACATGCGACCAGCAACCTGGCTCATCGGCGCGAGCAAGGGCAAGCCGCCGCGCGCATTGGTGACGGTTTCATAGGCAATGCAAATCGCCCCAGACTTCACCAGATCTTTGGTCTGCTCTGGATCGGGTGCCAGATGGAGATAGGTATAAAGAATTTGTCCTTCGCGCAGCATGGCTCGTTCATTCGCCTGAGGTTCCTTCACCTTCACAATCATGTCGGCCTTGGCGAAAATCTCGGAAGCTTCGGCAATGATCTTGGCGCCAGCAGCCACATAATTCTTGTCATCTGAGCCGATGCCCTGGCCAGCATTGGCTTGTACCCAGACCTGGTGGCCTTGGCGCACGGCTTCGCGCACCGATGTGGGGGTAAAGCCCACGCGATATTCATGGTTCTTGATTTCTTTTGGAACGCCGATCAGCATGTTTCTCTCCTGTTTCGCCGACATTAGCTGAACCCGCGAGAAAGAATTTTCCGATCTTTCAGCCATTTTGCCAGAGCACTGGAAAAATATCCCGAAATATGCCAATTTTATCGAATGAAAATCGAAAAATTGGATAAAGCCGACAAGATAATCTTGAGTGAGATTCAACGTCAGGCGATCTTGCCCATCGCCGAACTGGCCGCACGGGCGGGCCTATCCGCTTCAGCCTGCCACCGCCGCGTGAAGCTTCTTGAGCAGGCTGGCATCATCACAGGATATGCCGCGACACTCGATGGCGCGGCTCTGGGACTGGCCAATGAGTTCTTCGTCGAAGTGTCGCTTGGCGCACAAACTGAGGAGGCATTTGAGAAATTTGAAAAGGCAGTTTTGCGCGTTCCGGAAATTCTGGAATGTCATTTGATGAGCGGCCAGTTTGATTACCTGCTGCGCGTCGCTGCGGCAGACGCTGGCGACTATGAGCGCATTCACCGCACCAAGCTGTCGCGGCTGCCCGGTCTGCAACGCCTGCAATCTTCGCTGGCCTTGCGCAATGTGAAAGCCTGGAGCGGCTATCCGATTGTTTGAGTTTTGGCCTTTGGTTCGCGCCACAACATCGACAATCCCGCCGCGACAACAATCGCTGCCCCCGCCAAGGTCCAGCCATCGGGATAATCGCGGAAGAATATCACGCCATAAGCGATGGCCCAGATCATCGCAGAATATTCAAAAGGGGCCACAAAATTGGTGGGAGCTGCCTGATAGGCCTTGATGAAATAGACTGATGACAGGGCCGAGAAAAAACCCATCAGGCACATCAGCGCGAAATCATTTAGCGTCGGCAAAGCTAAGGGCCTGGTGAGCGACGTAAACGTCTGAAAGCTGCCAGCGTGAAGATCCAATCCACCAATCACCAGCCCCAGAAGCACCGATCCGAAAAGATAGAGAAGGCTCTGCACATTGGCGATGTATAACGCGTCACTGCCTTGCGACAGTTTGCGGCTCATCATTTGTCCGACCGCATAACCAAGGGCTGAATAGAGCGCCAACAGGGACGCGGGCTGAAAGGTCTCGGTGCCCGGCCGCACGCTGACCACAACGCCCATGAACCCCAAAGCAATTGCGGCCCAGCGATAGGCGGGGACCCGTTCTCCCAGAAACCATCCCGATAACGCGGCCACGAAAAATGGCATGGTGAAATAGATGGCAACAGCATTGGCCAGAGGCAATGTCGCAATCGAAAGTACAAAAGCCATATAGGCAGTGAAGAGAATGAACGAGCGCAGGCTGATCAACCGCCAAGCCTTGGGAATATGCAGCAGCGATTCCCCTTCAAGCCAGGCCCAGATGAACAACACAGGCGTCGCGGAAAGCCCGCGCATGGCCACTGTTTCATAGGCCGGATAGGCTGAAGACATGCCTTTGGCGATGGCATCTTGCGACGTGGCAAAGCCAATCGCCCCCAACAAAAAGATGATGGCGCGCGGAACGTTATTCGGCAAATTCGTCATGTGGCAGACTTGATCAGATCTGCCAGTTGCTTGATCCCCGGCTCGATCTTCTTTTCATCAATGGATGAAAACGCGAGGCGGAAAAAGTTTTTCGGCTGGGAATTGACCCCAAAGCAAATGCGCCCCGGTTCAATCAAAATGCTTTTGGCCTCTGCCGCGCGCGCCAGCGCATCGCTGTCGAGCTTGGGCGGGCCCTTCACCCAGAAGCTCGTGCCGCCAAAAGATGGAATGCGCGTGGACGAGGGGAGATGGGTTTCAAGCGCCTTGCCCATCACTTCCCAACGGCTGCGATAAGCCTTGTGCAAGCGGCGGATTAAAGTGTCGTGGTGGCCAAGTGATAAAAACAATGCCGCCGTGCGTTGGTTGTTGGAGGGCGCATGCCGCACCATCAAACGGCGCAAGGCGCGAGCTTCAGCAATGACAGCCTTGGGCGCCACCATGAAACCGAGGCGCAATCCCGGAAACAAGGTCTTGGACAGCGATCCCACGTAAATCACCCGGCCATCATCATCCAGCGACTTCAGTGCGGGGCAGGGCTCATTGACGTAATTCGTCTCGAACTCATAATCATCTTCAATGATGATGAAGTTGCGCTCGGACGCCTTTTTGAGAAGGGCCATGCGCCGCTCCAGCGGCATGGTGGCCGTGGTCGGAAACTGGTGGCTGGGTGTTGTGTAGACCAGGTCAACTTCATCAAGAGCCGGGCCAGGCACGAGGCCCATCGCGTCCACCGGTGCCGCCACAACATGGGGGGTGGCCAGGCGAAAAATATTTCGCATATCGGGATAGCCTGGCTCTTCCATGGCCACGCGCGTCTCGCGTGTCACCAGCAAGGATGTCAGGAGATAGATCGCGTTTTGAGCCCCCAGCGTGACCAGAATTTCATCATCACCCGCCATGATGCCGCGGCGGGGAAGAATACGTCGGCGAATTTGCTCCACCAGCAGCGGATCATCATTGGCGTGCGCATCACTGGTCCACGCGCCAAGCCACTTCTTACCCAAGGCCTGCCTCGTGCAGTCGCGCCACTCTGCCAAAGGGAACAGGTTATGGTCAACCTGACCATAGAGAAACGGATATTGATACTCATGCCAGTTGGGGCGCTTGAGGGTATTTTCCTGTCGTGACGGATTGAGTTTAACCAGACTGTCCCAATCGAGCCCCGCCTTGTCGGCGACTACAGCTTTGGGCGTGCGCGGCTTGGCCACGCTGTCTTCGATGGCCTTGTCAGAAACGAAATAGCCCGAGCGTTCCTTGGCCAGAAGATAGCCATCATCGAGAAGGCCCTGATAGGCCAAAACCACGGTGTTGCGCGATACACCCAAGGACTTTGCCATCTTGCGCGTCGAAGGAATGGGCTCTGACCGATCTAGCTTGCGGTCAAGAATGGCCGAGACCAAGGCCTCGCGAATTTGCGATTGCAACGAAGCATATTCGCCGCGTTTGATGTGAATGAGCCAGTCGCGCATGAAAGTTCCTATCTGGACCTAAGATAGGTCCAACGGCGCGACTTCATCTGCTAAAACCGACAATGTGCTATTAAAAAACGCCTTACCCAGGCGTCGTGGAACTCGAGACGCGCGCTGGCCCTGTTCATCAAATTGCGCTGGACTGGCGGTGGGTCCAAGAAATCGATAGACAGGAGTTATGGGAGTCTTCAGCAGGTCAGCGCAGCCAATCGTCAACACCTCGCCCAAAAACTGGGACGAGATCAAGACCACGACCTGTTACATGTGCGCCTGCCGTTGCGGCATCAAGGTGCATCTGAAGGACGGCAAGGTTGTCTATATCGATGGCAACCGCGACCACCCCGTAAACAAGGGCATCATCTGCGGCAAGGGTGCGAGCGGCATCAAGCAACATTACTCTCCCGCGCGCCTCTCCAAACCCTTGATGCGTGTCGGCGAACGCGGCTCTGGCGAATTCCGCGAAATTGAATGGGAAGAAGCGCTGCGAACAGCAACACTCTGGCTCTCGCAAACCCGCAACACCAACACGGCGAAGCTCGCGTTTTTCACCGGCCGCGACCAATCCCAGGGCCTCACCGGCTGGTGGGCCTCGCAATTTGGAACGCCGAACTATGCAGCGCACGGTGGCTTCTGTTCCGTCAACATGGCGGCAGCCGGGCTGTACACTTATGGCGGCTCCTTCTGGGAATTTGGCGAGCCCGATTGGAAACACACCAAATATTTCCTGCTCTTTGGCGTGGCCGAAGACCATGCTTCGAACCCCATCAAGGCCGGCCTTGGTAAATTGAAGGAACGCGGCACCAAGATCGTCTCGATCAATCCCGTGCGCACGGGTTATTCGGCCATCGCCGATGAATGGATCGGCATCAGGCCCGGCACCGATGGCCTTTTTGTCTCGGCCCTCATCCATGAATTGCTGCACGCCCAGAAAATCGACGGCGATTATCTGGCGCGTTACACCAATGCATCCTGGCTGGTGATCGAAAACAAGGGTGGCGCCGATGATGGCTTGATCGCCCGCAACGCGGCTGGAAACCCGCTGGTCTGGGACCATCACGTCAATCACGAGGCCGTGGCCAACACATCAGACGCAACGCCGCGCCTCATGGGCCGTTATACTTTGAAAGATGGCCGCAAGGTTGTAACCTCATTCACGCTCATTGCCGAACGCTATACCGCATCTGAATACGCGCCCGAAACCGTGGCCGAACGCTGTGGCGTGAAAGTCGAGACCATCAAGCGCATTGCCGCTGAACTCGCCCATACCGCCTTTGAAGACACCGTTGAGCTAGATATTCCGTGGACGGATTATCAGGGCCGCCATCATGCCAAGACCGTGGGCCGCCCTGTGGCCATGCATGCCATGCGCGGCATCTCGGCCCATGCCAATGGCTTTCACACCTGCCGCACCATTCACATTCTGCAGATCATGCTCGGCACCATCGATGTGCCGGGTGGTTCGCGCTACAAACCTCCATTCCCTAAAGCCATTCCGCCCAATGTGAAGCCTGCGGGAAAGCCCGGCCAAGTGAAGCCCAACACACCGCTGCCCGGCCCGCCATTGGGATTTATTACGAGCCCTGAAGACCTGCTGGTCGATGAACACGGCACCCCGCAACGCATCGACAAAGCCTATTCATGGGATGCGCCACTCTCCGCCCACGGCATGATGCACATGGTCATCAACAATGCGGGGAAGGGCGATCCCTACAATATCGATGTTCTGTTCATGTATATGGCCAACATGAGCTGGAACTCGGCGATGAATGTGCCCGATACCATAAAGGCGCTTACGAGTAAGCGCCCTGATGGCGAATATCAAATCCCGCGCATCATCTATTCCGATGCTTATGCTTCAGAGATGGTGCATTACGCTGATCTCATTCTACCGGACACGACTTATCTCGAACGCTGGGATTGCATCTCGATGTTGGATCGCCCGATTTCGGAAGCTGATGGTCCCGCCGATTCAATTCGCCAGCCGGTGGTCGAACCTGATCGCGATGTGCGGCCGTTCCAAACTGTGCTGCTCGATCTGGGCGCAAGGCTGGGCCTTCCCGGCATGACCACGCCCGAAGGCAACCCGCGCTATCCCGGCGGCTATCCTGACTATATGGTGAACCATGAGCGCGCACCCGGCCTTGGACCGTTGGCGGGCTTTCGTGGGCGTGACGGCAAGGCCGCAGGGCGCGGCGCTGTGAACCCCAACCAACTCAAGGCCTATATCGACAACGGCAGTTACTGGTTTCAGGAATTGCCCGACAACATGAAATATTATCGCCATGTGAATTGGGATTATCTCGATTGGGCGACGTTCTTCGGCTTCCTGCCGCGGCCGGAGCCCATCATCCATCATGTCTATTCGGAAACCCTACAGAAATTCAGGCTCTCGGCACGCGGCCATGGCAAAGTCCAGCCGCCTGAACAACACAAGAAACGCATCGAAACTTATTTCGACCCGATTCCATTCTGGTATGCGCCCTTCGAGGAGACCATGGTGGATGAGGCGGAATTCCCGATGCACGCCATCACACAGCGCCCCATGGCCATGTACCATTCCTGGGGCTCGCAGAATTCCTGGCTCCGCCAAATCCTCGGCCGCAATTGGCTTTATCTCCACAAGAACCGCGCCGCAAAACTCGGCATCGTCGAAGGCGATTGGGTCGACGTGATTTCGCACCATGGCCGCATCAAGGGCCAGGTGAAATTGCTCGATGGTCAGAACGAGGACACAGTTTGGACCTGGAATGCCATTGGCAAGCGCTCTGGCACCTGGGGCCTTTCGCCCGACTCGCCAGAATCCAAAAAAGGATTCCTGCTCAATCACTTGATCAGCGATCTTCTTCCAGAACGTGAAGGCGGATACCGCTATTCTAACTCTGACCCGATCACCGGCCAGGCCGCCTGGTATGATCTGCGTGTGCGGGTTGAGAAAAGCGCGGATCAGAAATCCGAAAGTGCACCCCAGTTTCCAATTCTCAAGAAATTGAAGCGGAAGAAATCATGATTGGAAAGATATTCATTCAGCCCTCTCCCCTCACGGGAGAGGGTGCCCGCAGGGCGGGAGAGGGGGCTTTGGGCCACGAACCCCTCTCCCACCATTGCTCCGCAATGGTCCCCCATCTCCCTCAAGGGGAGAGGGTTGATCAGTTCTTTCGCCTCTTTTCGCGGGAGTTGATGGAGGAACTCTTCCTTCTCCCCTGGAGGGAGAAGGTGGCGCCTTGGGGCCGGATGAGGGGTAATCCAGAATGACCTCTCTCCCCACATCAACCGCCAAGAAGCTCGGGCTCGTCATCGATCTCGACACCTGTGTCGGCTGTCAGGCCTGCGCCACCTCCTGCAAGGAATGGAACGCACAAGGGGACTCAGGTCCTCTAACCGATACCGACCCTCAGGGTGCAAATGTGTCAGGCCCCTGGTTCAACCGCATTCATGGCTATGAGGTGAAAGAGCAGGGGCAGGAGAACAGCCGCATCGTCAACTTCCCGCGCTCATGCCTGCATTGCGAAGAGCCAGCCTGTGTCACCGTTTGCCCGACTGGGGCTTCCTACAAGCGCGCCGAAGATGGCATCGTGCTGATCAATCCCGATACCTGCATCGGCTGCAAGCTTTGCTCTTGGGCCTGCCCCTATGGCGCGCGCGAATATGATTACACGCAAGGTGTCATGAAGAAATGCACGCTCTGTGTGGACCGCATCTACAACACCAACTTGGAACCAGAAGATCAGGTGCCGGCTTGTGTCAAAGCCTGCCCCACGGGTGCACGTCATTTTGGTGATCTCGGCGATGAAAACTCAGAGGTCTCCCAACTCGTGAAAGAACGTGGCGGATATGACCTGCTGCCTGAGATAGGCTACAAGCCCACCAATAAATACCTGCCGCCACGCGCGCGCCGCGAGAGCCCCTTGGCACATGTCGAGCCTTTGCCAAAGTCCTCAGGCTCGCCTATGGACAGGCTGTTCTCCTGGGCTGATAAGCTGCTAAGCGCATCGTCCAGTTCGCAACGCGTGGATGCTCCAGATCATTCGGGCAAACTCGAAGGCTAATATGAACCCCGCCTATTCGGTCATTCTGTTTACAACGGCGTCTGGCGCTGGCTATGGGCTTTTGGGCTTGCTGGGCTTTGCCGGGGCAAGTCACGGACGCGCGTCAAGCTTGGGCTTTGCCTTTACCTCGATCGCCATTGCGCTGGCCTTGATCACCTTGGGGCTTTTGTCCTCCACTTTTCATTTGGGTCGCCCCGAACGCGCATGGCGGGCTTTGTCGCAATGGCGGTCGTCGTGGTTGTCCCGTGAAGGCGTGTTGGCGATTGTAACTTATCCCGTCGCACTGGCGTTTTTGGCCGCATGGTCGGGCCTTGTTGATGCACCTGCTTTGATCGCACCCTTGGGGTGGTTAGTGGCAATCCTGTGCTGGTTCACGGTGTTCTGCACAGCCATGATCTATGCCTCGCTCAAAACCATCCCGGCGTGGAATTCGCGGCTGACAGTTGCAGGCTATCTGGTGTTCTCGGGGGCCACCGGCGCCACATGGCTGACGGTCATCGCCTATTGCTTTGGGCGGTTCGTGCCCTTCCAGTCCATTCTGGCCTGTGCAACCATTTTGGCGGCGTTGCTGGTGAAGTTCATTTACTGGCTGCGCTTGGACAAGCGCGTGAAGACTTTCACCATGGCCAACGCCACAGGTCTGGGCGAGGGGGTTCGCCAGTGGGAGGTTCCCCACACCTCTGAGAATTTCATTATGAAGGAAATGGGCTACGCCGTCGCCCGCAACCATGCGCGGAGGCTGCGCCGCTATTGCCTGTTTTTGCTCGATATTGCCTTCTTCCTTATGGCCTTTGCGGGCGACCATCCGTGGCTTTCATTCATCGCCTTGCCGGTGTTGATGCTTGCGGCCTGGATGGAACGCTGGCTGTTTTTCGCGCAAGCTGAACATGTGGTAGGTCTGTTTTACGGCAAGCCAGCGGTTTGACTTGCTCCGAGGCGGAAAAACATATAAAGACTTCTTTATATAGATTTGAGGATCCCATGGCCCACGAAACATTCACCGCAGCTTTGAAAAACCGTCCCTGGCTTCTGGCCGATGGCGCCACCGGCACCAATTATTTCCAGATGGGGCTGGTTTCAGGTGATGCGCCGGAAATGTGGAATTTTGAACATCCAGACCGTGTGCGTTCGCTGCACAAGCAATTCATTGAGGCGGGAGCTGATATTGTTCTCACCAATACTTTTGGTGGCAACCGCCACCGCCTGAAGCTGCATAATGCGCAGGATCAGGTGCGCGAGATCAACATCGCCGCCGCCAAGAATGCCAAGACTGAGGCAGATGCTGCGAGCCGCACGGTTTATGTGGCTGGTTCGGTTGGCCCAACGGGCGAAATCTTCATGCCGGTTGGCACCTTCCCTTATGAAGAAGGCGTATCCGCCTTTGCTGAACAGGCTGCTGCCTTGAAAGAGGGTGGCGTTGACGTGATCTGGATTGAGACCATGTCGTCTGAAGAAGAACTGCGCGCCGCTGTCGAAGGCGCTGCCACCGCGGGCCTCCCTATTGTCACCACCATGAGCTTTGACACCAATGGCCGCACCATGATGGGCATTACGCCCGCAGCCTTTGGCGCACTCACCGCATCGCTTGCCACGCAACCCGTGGCCATTGGTGCCAACTGTGGCACTGGCGCATCGGAACTCGTGGCCACCGTCATGGGAATTACTGAGGCCCGGCCCGATGCTGCCGTGGTCGCCAAAGGCAATTGCGGCATCCCGCAATATCATGATGGCCACATTCACTATACCGGAACGCCCGAACTGATGGCCGACTATGCCCGCATCGCACTTGATGCCGGAGCAAAAATCATTGGCGGCTGCTGCGGCACGAGCCCGGAGCATCTGGCCGCCATGCGCAAATCTCTGGAATCCTACAGCAAGGGCGCTCGGCCTACGATTGAACTGGTGGAAGCCAAGCTCGGGCCAGTGTCGCAACTCGCCAAGGGCGTTGACCAGGCCGCCGAAGGTGCCGCAAAACGCGAACGCAGGCGCGGCTAAACCGTTCTGTTTTTCAAAGCCTGATATTCGCGCCATGCCAACACCATGATGAAGGCATCGAGGATTGATATCCCCAGCAGCACGAGTGAATGGGTGAAGATAAAGCGTTCCATCTGGTAGATGATGAAAATCCCCAAGGCCGTCAGGCCGATGGGGAAGGCCCAGAGCCGCTCGCTATAGAGGCCAGCCACAATGCCGACTTTCACCAAGCCGTGCAGCATCAGATAGATGGCGACAAACGTGTGGCGCGTCATATCGAACTCCTGCAACTGATGCAGAGCATATGTGGCCAAAGGATCATTGGGGTCAGCCACCAGCCGATTGTGAAACATGAAATGGACAAACTGGGTGAGGAGGCCCGGGGATGAGACGAGCAGTGCCACCCCGGCAAGGGTTTCCAGAATGGCGAAGATCCCTTTGAGCAAGATGCTCACGATGAACAGAGTATGCCGCATATTTCCAAACATGCTAGATTTATGCATTGAATCATTCAGGAAGTCACTCAGTGGATAACGCAATTACGCAGGCGATTAATGGCTTTGCGGGCAACAATGCTGCACTTGACACATTTGTAATCTATGTGACCAAATTCGGCGTGCCATTGCTATTGGTTCTGGTGGTGGCGCAATGGTGGCTGGGCAAGTCGAGGCCAACGGCGCGTTATGCTTGCGTGTCAGCTGGGGCCAGCTTCGCATTAGGGCTTGGGCTGGCGCAAATCATGCTGTTATTCATCCATCGCGCCAGACCCTATGATGCGGGGATCAGCCATTTGATTGTGCCTCAAACGGTGGATTGGTCATTTCCATCCGACCATGCCATCGCATCGATGTCGATTGTCTGGACCTATCTCTTGCTTGGGCTCAGGAAATGGGCAGGCATATTTTTTGGCATCGCGGCCGCAGTTTGTCTGTCCCGAATTTATGTGGGAATGCACTACGCGAGCGACATTCTGGGCGGTGCATTGGTCGCACTGATCGCAGCCGTAATTGTTCAGCGATTTTACAAGCCCGCAAGCAAGCTCAATCTCTGGCTGAGCAGCCTGTTCTAACTAGATAAACGCCTCGACCACCTTCGGCCGTCCCAGCATGAAGCAATCACATACAAGTTGCAGGGGAGTGACGTCCGTTTCAGATTTGCCTGACTTCAGCAATTCGGCAAAGCGCGCATAGATCAATTCATATTCTTCCATCGGCGCTTCCATGATGGTCTTGCCATTCACAATCAGGATCGTGCCACCTTTTTCAAGCTTCATCACCATGCCGTCTGTCGTGGCAAGGTCGATTTCCCAGGTCTGTTCACCCGTCTGACGCCAGTCAAAATCAGCGCTCATCTGCGTGGCGCGACCATCGCCGGACTTGAAACGAATTTGTGCGGCGATCGGCGTGGCCTTGTTGGCGGGAACTTCGATGACGGCGGAGTCCACGAAGATTTCTTCCGGCATGATCTTGGTGACGATGGAAAGCGCATTGATGCCCGGATCAAACACGCCAAAGCCGCCCGGTTCCCAAATCCATTCCTGATTAGGATGCCAGCGCCGCACATCCTCGCGCCACGTCACTTTCATTTTTGCAATCTTCTTGGCCGACAGCAGTTTCTTGGCTTCATCCACCGCCTGGTTGTAGCGCGAATGCCAAGTGGCGTAGGCCACAAGGCCCTTCGCCTTGGCATAATCAACCAGAGCATTGAATTCCCCGACAGTCGGTGTCGGCGGCTTTTCGATCAGAATGTGATGGCCCGCATCCAGAGCCTGACGCGCCATGGCAAGGCGTACGGAGGGCGGGGTGCAAAGTGCTACAGCGTCAACTGCCACACCACTTGAAATCAGCGCGCCAAGTGATTCAAAACAGGGCACATTTTCAACGGTCGCATGGCGGCTGCAGCCCGCCACCAGTTTGAAATCCGGGTTTTTGGCAATGCACGGCAAATGCTGGTCATTGGCAATCTTGCCCAGGCCGACAACTGCAATTTTATGAACCATCACGTCCTCACCTTAAAATCCGGGGCAGCGATGCCACAAACTGGTCAACTTCTGCAACTGTGTTGTAATGGGCAAGGCCAACCCGCAAAACTCCGCCGGCCTCCATAAGCCCCATGCGCTTGATCGGTTCAAGGGCATAGTTGTGGCCCGACCAAACGAAAATATTCTCTGCCGCTAAGTCTTTGGCCATTTTCTCTGGCGAAACGCCATCGACCGTAAATGACACCGTGGGGACGCGCCGGTGCATGGCATTGGCTGACGTGACGCCGCGGATGGTGAGGTGTTTGTTTTCGCGCAAACCAGCAATGAGCCGCAGGGTCAAATGCTTTTCATAATCTGCCAACACGCCCCAAGCCGATTTGATCCTCGCCGCTCTGCTTTCACCACTGCCAAACTGTTCAAGATATTCAATGGCACCCAGACACCCGGCCATGCCCTCATGGCTCAAGGTTCCGGTTTCAAACTTGTGCGGCAGTTCCTCCCCCACGGCGCGAACCTTATAACCGAAGGTCTTTTGCAGCAGCTCCTTGCGGCCCCACAAAACGCCCATATGCGGCCCAAACCATTTATAGGCCGACGACACAACGATATCAGCGCCCAGCGCCTGAACATCGATTGAATAGTGGGGCGCATATTGCACGGCATCGAGATAGACAATCGCACCGGCGGCCTTGGCCTGTTTGGCAAAAGCTGCCACATCATTCACCGTGCCGGTGCAGTTCGACGCCATGCCCATGGCGAGCACTTTGGTTTTGGAAGTGAGAACCTTGGTCAGGGCATCGGGCGGGAACTCATAAGTCTCCGGGTCAAAATCCATCCAGCGCACCACAAGCCCAAGATCATCCGCCTGCAGCAGCCAGGGTGCCACATTGGCGTCATGGTCCATGCGGCTCAGAATGATTTCATCGCCGGCTTTCAGCGATTTGCCCAGGCAGCGCGAAAAATGCAGCGTTAAAGTTGTCATGTTCTGGCCAAACACGATTTCTTCAGCCGAGGTGGCGTTGTAGAAATCAGCGCAAGCCTGATGCGCCTCGTTGACGATCTCTTCGGCAGCGATCGTAGTGGTGAAATATCCGCCCAGATTGGCGTTCTTGCGGGTCAGCACCTCAACCGTGCGGTCGATGACTTGGTTGGGAACCTGAGTTCCAGCCGGATTGTCGAAATAGACCCGTGGTTGGCCTCGGTCGGTGAGCGCCAGAGCCGGAAACTGCGCCCGCGCCGCATTCACATCAAAGTTTTGCATCACGATGCCCAATCCTTAAGCGCAATTTGCTGTTGCGATGCCTATTGCCTCAACAGTCGCATTCGGGCAAGTCAATGTCGCGTGGGCACGACGTGAAAATCCACTCCGTTGTAAGTTCAACTCAACCCAAACCCTGTTTCGGAGACTGCCATGAGCGATGCCGGCGATCTTGACCTGAATTCCCTGAATGACGAGGAACTGGTCCAACAGATCCACGATGATCTCTATGACGGCCTCAAGGAAGAAGTTGAGGCGGGTGTCAACATCCTGCTGGCTCGCGGCTGGGCCCCTTACAAGGTTTTGACTGAAGGCCTGGTTGAAGGCATGCGCATTGTCGGCATCGACTTCCGCGACGGCATTCTGTTTGTGCCGGAAGTTCTGCTCGCCGCCAATTCAATGAAGGCCGGCATGTTCATTCTGCGCCCGCTCTTGATTGCCACGGGCGCGCCGCGTCTGGGCAAGATGGTGATTGGCACCGTCAAAGGCGACATTCACGACATTGGCAAGAATCTCGTCGGCATGATGATGGAAGGTGCTGGCTTTGAAGTTATCAACCTCGGCATCAACAACCCGGTCGAAAATTATTTGAAGGCCATCGATGAGCATCAGCCCGACATTATCGGCATGTCAGCTCTTCTCACAACCACCATGCCCTATATGAAAGTCGTGATCGACACGATGAAGGAAAAAGGCATCCGCGACGACTATGTTGTGATGGTGGGTGGCGCTCCTTTGAATGAGGAATTCGCCAAGGCGATTGGCGCTGACGCCTATTGCCGCGACGCAGCTGTGGCGGTTGAAACGGCTAAAAGCTTCATGGCCCGCAAACACAACCAAGTGACTTCGACATAGAAAAAGGGCGCTGCCGAGGCAACGCCCTTGAATAGACTGGTGGCCGGGTTGCCCCGGCCGCCTGAATATTACTTGCCCGAAGCGATGTGGCTGCCCAATGACGAGAACTTGCTCGTCACGTTGCCAGCAATCGTTGGCATCACGGTAACCAGGGCGAGGCCCATGGCAGCAGCGATCAGGCCGTATTCGATAGCGGTTGCACCGGATTCGTCTTTAAGGAACTTCTTCATATGAACTCTCCAAAACTTTACTAACAGCACCTATCCCCCGATACGGCGGATATGGGCTCACCCTACGTGGCGAAAATTAATGAGCGCTGAAATTGGCAACGCAAATTGATTGCAACGCAAAATCTTGCCTCAACTGCTGGTGTTGTGGTTAACATCTTGCAAACAGGACGCAAATGACCGGGCCAGAACTCGCTCCATCTGATGAATTTGCTACGAAAAGCGGCAAGGCGCGTGTTCTTCTGCTGGCGTGCGGAGCTTTGGCGCGAGAAATTGTCGATCTCATCGAGCTTAACAAATGGCTAACATTCGACATCCAATGCTTGCCTGCAAAGTGGCATAATACGCCGCAGTATATTGTGCCCGCTTTGCGCCGGCACATTCAGGCGTCTCGCAATCAATATCAGTCGATCTATGTCCTCTATGGCGATTGCGGCACAGGTGGCTTGCTTGATGCCATGTTGCAAGAGGAAGGCGTGGAGCGCATCAGCGGCCCGCATTGCTATGCCTTCTATTCTGGCAATGCGCTTTTTGCCGCCAAGGCCGAGCATGAATTTACCGCGTTCTATCTCACCGATTATCTCGCCCGCCATTTTGACAAGCTGATGTGGCAAGGTCTGGGCCTTGATCGTCATCCCGAATTGCTGAAAGACTATTTCGGCAATTACACCAAGCTCGTGTTTTTGGCCCAGACCCCTGACAAGGATTTGGAGGCCAAAGCCGAAGCTGCGGCCCAACGATTGGGCTTGGCTTACGAATATCGCTTTACTGGCTATGGCGAGCTGGCCAGCGAGATGGCGGCCCGCGCCTGAAGCTTTGGGCTTTCCCCAAACCAAGCGCTGGGCTATGCGGCGTTGCATGGCTGGAACTGACAAGACAAGAGAGCGTGATTTGGGCCCCGCACCGACAGTGGTGTTGGTCAATCCGCAATTGGGCGAGAACATCGGCATGGCGGCCCGTGCCATGTCGAATTTTGGCCTGACTGATCTTGTGCTCGTTGATCCGCGCGAAAACTGGGATCGCGAGAAGGCCTTGGCTGTCGCCTCTGGCGCCCATGAAACTGTGTCCCGCGCCGTGATTGCGCCAGAATTGGCGGCCACCCTCGCCACATTCAATTTCGTCTATGCCACCACCGCACGCCCGCGCGGCATGACCAAGGATGTGATGACGCCGGAACAGGCTTCCACCGACATGCACGCCCGGATAGCCCGAGGCGAAAAGCTCGCCATCCTGTTTGGACGCGAACGCATTGGCCTCACCAATGATGAAGTGTCGCTGGCGGATGTAATTATCACAGCCCCGGTCAACCCTGCTTATGCCTCCCTCAACATTGCACAAGCGGTTTTGCTGGTGGGCTATGAATGGTTCAAACCCATCGCACCCTCGCTTGGCATGGAGACGCAGGAACTCGCGGCCCTGTCCGGCCCCGGTCTTCAAATGCCGGATACGCGGCCTGCCACCAAGGATGAGCTTTATGGCTTCATTGGCCATCTGGAAGAAGAACTGGCGACCGCTGGTTTCTTTAAGACCGACGACAAGCGCCCCGGCATGGTGCGCAACATCCGCAATATTTTCGCCCGCGCGGCCTTGACCGAGCAAGAGGTGCGAAGCCTGCGCGGCATGGTCTCGTCGCTCACCAGAGCCCACGAGAAACGCAAGGCCAACCGGAATGCGGACAAATGACCAAGCCCCGCATCTTGCTCTTTGACTCTGGCATGGGTGGCCTCACGGTGGCCAACGCCGTTGCCAAGCAATTGCCGGACGCCCATCTCATTTATTCAGCCGACAATGCGGGTTTTCCCTATGGCGCTTGGGAGGAGGGTAAACTCACCCAGCGCATCCTCATGGTTTTGGGTGCGCTCATAGCAAAGACAAAACCCGATGTGGTGGTGATTGCCTGCAATACGGCCTCGACCATTGCCATGGTGGCCCTTCGTGCCGCTTACGCTGTGCCTTTTGTTGGAACAGTCCCAGCGATCAAGCCCGCTGCCGCTCAAACCAAATCCGGCATCATCGGCGTCTTGGCAACGCCGGGCACGGTCAACCGCGAATATACCCATTCGCTGATCCACACTTATGCTTTTCACTGCAAAGTCTTCCTCCATGGTGCCCCGCGCCTTGCTGAAATTGCCGAACAAAAGCTGCGCGGCCACGCCGTGGATCTGGCTGAACTGAAAGATGAAGTGGCGCCCGTGTTCAGAAAACGCGACGGGTCCAGGACGGACGTGGTGGTGCTGGGATGCACCCATTATCCTTTGCTCACCGATGAAATTTCCAAGGTTGCCCCTTGGCCAGTCATATATATCGACCCGGCTCCGGCCATCGCCCGCCGTGTAGCCGATGTCGCCGAGGAGACGGTTTTGAAGGGCCCCGATAGTTCCGTGCCAGCGCCCGGAACGGTGATTTTAACTTCGGCCCGGGGGGAGGGGTCAGAAACCCTGACAGCCTATGCCACCATGGGCTTTCCCACTTTGGATGTGCTTGATCTGCCAGTTTGACATCCCCGCCGTCTTCGCCTATCACCCCGCCATCGACAGGGCCTTTGGCCCTGTTTTTCTTGCCCGTGATGCGTTCGCATCTGTCAGCCAGACCATCGGCAGAGGAGGGTGGGTTAACACGCCGCGGAATGCGGAAAGGCCATTCGGCTTTTCCGTTGGTTTCTGCGGCAACCGTAAAGGAATAAGAAATGTCGAAGCGTTTAAACGCCAAGTATAAAATTGATCGCCGTTTGGGCGAAAACATTTGGGGCCGCCCCAAATCCCCAGTCAACAAGCGCGAGTACGGCCCCGGCCAGCACGGTCAGCGCCGCAAGGGCAAGATTTCCGACTTCGGCACGCAGCTCCGCGCCAAGCAAAAACTGAAGTTCTATTATGGCAACATTAGCGAAAAGCAATTCCGCGCCTCTTATGAACTGGCTTTGCGTATGAAGGGCGATAGCTCTGAAAACCTCGTTGGCTTGCTGGAGCGCCGCATTGACGCTGTCGTTTATCGCGCCAAGTTTGTTCCCACCGTATTCGCTGCGCGCCAGCTCGTGTCTCATGGCCACGTCAAGCTCAACGGCAAGCGCGTCACCATCGCTTCGATCAAGGTGAAGGTTGGCGATGTGATCGAGTTGACCGACAAGGCCAAGGAAATGGCTTCCGTTCTCGAAGCCCTGGCTTCAGCCGAACGCGATACGCCGGATTATATCGAAACCGACGGCAAGTCGGCCAAGATGACCCGCATTCCTTCGCTCTCGGATGTTCCCTATCCAGTGCAGATGCAGCCGGCCCTCGTCGTGGAATTTTATTCGCGCTAATCGGCGCAATCAGGATTATGGTATCAAGGCCCGCGAGCGATCGCGGGCCTTTTTCATGTGAGGTTGCAATGAGTGAAGTTTCAGTTCGAATTGAAAATCTTGAAACGCGCCTGGCCCATCAGGAAAAGACCATCAGCGACCTCAGTGACATGGTGACGAGCCAGTGGCGCAAGATTGAAATGCTGGAGCGTCAACTCCGCCATCTCCATGACGAGATGCAGTCCATGGATTCATCCTCAGTCCCTGTCGACAAGCCACCGCATTATTGAACGCGGGAAGTCACGCCTTCTCTTCGGCAGTCGAAAACAAGGTTTTACCAAATTCGGCCACCGCCACACCTGCCAAAATCACCACCCCTGCGACCACAGTCGCAAGGCTGGCCTCTTCGCCCAGAACCGCCCAGCCTGCCGCGACGGCCAAGAGGGGGATGAGATAAAGCGAGGCCCCCATCGTGGTCGCACTTAAATGCTGAACCGCATAATTCCACGTGACGATGCAGACAACCGTTCCAATCACTGACAGGAAGAACAGCGAAAACAGGGCATGGGCATCAAGCGAGGCTGCCGTGTTGAACGTGCTGCCCGACGCAAAGGCCAATGCCGGAACAGCCGTGAGCAGCAAAACCCAGGCGCTGATTTTGAACGTGCCATATTTCTGAACCAGAGGTTTGGAAAACACCACATAGATCGCCCAGCCAATATCGCAGAACAGGAACAACACGCCGCCCGTGATCATGTCCGATAGCGAGATTGAGCCGCCGACATTTCCACTGAACAGATAAATGGTTCCGGCAAATGAAATGGTGAGACCCAGCAGGGCGGCCTTGGTCAAAGTGTCCCGACCCAAGGCTGCCGCCAGCAGCGCAATCATGAAGGGCTGGATCGCAATGATCATGCTGCCAAAACCGGCCGGCACCAAGGCATAGCCAAAAACGGTCCCGACGAAATATGCAAAATTGCCAATGGCACTGATCAAAACCAAGGTGCCGATATCCTGACGATCAATCCGCCAGCCATTGACCAAGAATAGCGGCAGCGCGGCAATGGCTGTCGTCCACATACGGATCACCATGGCGTCGGCAGGGCCGGTGGCCAGCGAAAAGCCACGAATGAAGGCCGGGGCCACGCCCCACACTAAAACAGTAAAAGCAAGCGCAATGACCGGCCAGCGTAGGCTGCCGATTTTACTTGGCTTCATGGGCCGCCACGGCCTTGGCCACAGCAGGGCGCGACATCATCAGCGCGCGGTGCGCCATCAGCTTGGGGTGCCTGGCAGTGTCCACCCCGTCATTTTCCATCCAGTTCGAAATCGTCAATAAATAGCAATCAGCCACGGTGAATTGCTTGCCCATCACATAAGGGCCTTTCAGAAATTCATCTTCGATGAGCGAAAAACAATCGTCCATATTTTTGGGAACCTTGATCCGCATCGCTTCAATGACTGCAGGATCATCCGACCAGCGGTAACCGCGGCGGTTATGAGCGTGGTTCACATGGACCGTCGCTGTGAGATAGGCATTGAAAGCCACCATCAACCCGTTGTGCCAAGCATCTTCCGGCGCCAGCTTTGCTTTCGGAAACTCCGCCGCGATAAAACTCAAGATCGCCACATTTTCCGACATCACGCCCTTGTTGGACGCGAGTGCGGGAACCCGGCCTTTGGGGTTCAATTCCTTGTATTTCGCACTGTTCTGTTCGCCCGCAGCAAAATCCACCTTGTAGGGGGTGAAATCAGCACCTGCTTCTTCCAGCGCAATGTAAGGAGCCAGAGAACAAGTGTGCGGTGCGTAATACAGCGTCAGCATGGGGCTTAAGCCACGCCCTTGTCGGCCATCATCTGCTTCAATTCGCCCGACTGGAACATTTCCATCACGATGTCGCTGCCGCCAACAAATTCACCCTTGACGTAAAGCTGCGGGATCGTCGGCCAGTTGGTGTAATCCTTGATGCCCTGACGCAGCGCGTCATCAGCCAGCACGTTCACATCCTTGAATGGCACGCCGAGATGCTGGAGAATTTGCACCGTGCGGCCCGAGAAGCCGCACATCGGTGCGTCGACGGTGCCTTTCATGAAAAGCACAACGTCATTAGTTTTAACTTCATTGTCGATCTTGGTGTGAATGTCGGTCATGGGATTTACCTTTCGTGAAATAATTTAATGATGTGATCCGTCAGTATGTGCGTTGCCGCTCGAAATGTCGGGGTTGGTAGCTGCACCCTGACCCACGTATGGCGTTTTGCGTTCGTTGTTCCAGTTCTCAACGAGGTGCATTTTCTTGCGTCTGGAAAACCAAAATGGAACCCCAACCAGAGCGATAAGCATCAATGCGCCAAGAATGCGTTCCATCATGCCTCCGGCACACTGGTTGTCAAAGCCAGCGCATGCAACACGCCGCCCATATTTCCCTTGAGGGCTGCATAAACCATCTGGTGTTGTTGAACGCGGCTTTTGCCCTTGAAGGCTGTCGACTGGACGGTGGCAGAATAATGGTTGCCATCGCCTGCGAGATCTTTGATCTCGACCAAAGCGTCGGGCAGGGCGTCCTTGATAAAGCGTTCAATATCGGGGGCAGTCATGGCCATGGCGGTATCCTTGAATAGCATCAAGATAATGCGGAAAGAGGCCTTTTACCAGTCCCAGCGCGGCATGGCAAAGCCGCTCTGCAATGCGGAGTGAGCAGGGCTGACCCCTACCGGTCGATGGACCTCACGGGAGGTCGTTCTTGGCAAATCGACTTTGCGAAGATCAGTCCATATGAGTGCCCCATGAACACCCATACCCATGAGTCCCGACAGGGCATCTCTCTTGTTGCCGGTTCGGCCCTGTTCTGGAGCTTTGGGGGAGCCATCGCCCGCTTTCTAGTGGTTAATGACAGCTGGACCGTGGTGTTCTGGCGCTCAATTTTTGCCGCACTCTTTTTGCTCGGTTTCATGCTGTGGCGCGATGGGTTTCGAGGCACGCTGGCCCTGTTCCGGAACATGGGATGGTGGGGCGTGGCCGTGGCCCTGTGCTTTGCGACAGCCTCAAGCGCTTTCATCATTGCGTTGGCACACACGACGGTGGCCAATATTCTACTCATACAGGCCGGAGTTCCCTTGATTGCGGCCTTGCTCACGTGGATTCTGTTTCACGAGAAAATTTCGATTTCGGCCTGGCTCGCCATTGCCGCAGTAATCGCCGGAGTTGGAATCATGGTGTCTGAATCATTCACCGGCCAAGTGTCCCCCATCGGCGATGGCCTTGCGCTGGTGATTGCCGTGGCATTCGCCATCGCCACGGTCATCACAAGGAGGCACGCCAACGTGCAGATGGCGCCTGCAGTCTGCCTGGCGGTTACGCTGGCCGCCTGCGTCGCGAGCCTTCTCGCTGGGAGCTATGTGGTGAGCCCAATCGATTTCGCCTGGCTCTTTGCTTTTGGGGCGATAAATCTTGGCTTGGGCCTTGCCATGTTCGTGACGGGCGCAAGACTGCTCCCCGCCGCTCTCGCGGCCCTGATCGGGACACTGGAGCCCGTGCTAGGTCCGATCTGGGTCTGGCTCGTCCATCATGAAGTGCCCTCGGAGCGAACGCTCGCGGGTGGTGCTGTCGTTTTTCTGGCCTTGCTCACGCATTTGTATCTAGATTGGCAAAGGCAGCGGCGCTAAAAGACAGACATCTCAAATCGGATTGTCCCATGTCAGTATCGCGCCGTACGGTTCTCTCTTATGCCCTGTCTTCGGGATTGTTGTTGAGGGGCAAGGCATTCGCCAGCGAACCCTTCCCCGTCAACATGAAAGAATCTGAGGATGTCGAATATAAATGGCGACGCCGCGACATGGCCTATCAAACCAATGAACCGGCGGGCACCATTGTGGTCGAATCCCGCAATTGCTTTCTCTATCATGTTCAAGGCGGCGGCATGGCCACCCGCTATGGCGTGTCGGTTGGCAAATCCACCATGGCCTGGTCGGGCGAGGCCACCATCAAAAAAATGACGCCCTGGCCCATCTGGGTCCCAGCGCCTTATCATCTTGAGCACATGCCCTCACTGGTGAAATGGATCCACGGCATGCCCGGCGGACCGGATAATCCCTTGGGTGCCCGCGCCATGTATCTCTTCAAGGGTGAAGTCGACACCATCAACCGCATCCATGGCGGGTCCAAACCCGAAGACATCGGCAGCCGCCACACAGCAGGCTGCATCGGCATGCTCAACGTCGACGTCATCCATCTTTACGCCAATGTGCAAATTGGTACGCGCGTGGTGATGATCTAAAATCCGGCTTCAGCCCGTCTTGACGCCCTTCACGGCGTTGGCAAATGATGGATAAACAATGCGGCCATCAGCCTCAACCGTCACCTGGGTTTTGAGGGTCTTGCGAAGCTCTTGTCGCGCGGGTTCTGGAAGGCCCGCAACGAACACGCCCTGTGGACCCGAAGGCAGCGTGAGCGTTTCCCAAAGATCATCAAGGCTGGCAAACGACGTCGAAATGGAGATCACCTTCGACTGCACTTGTGTTAGCCCTGCGTCCTTCCAGAGACTTTCCAGCTTCTCCGCTTTTGAAGCGGCGGCATTGGGTGGAAGTGGAACGGGATAACCCAGCGCCGCAATCGCCTTGTACATGGGAAGAACTGGCACACCTTCAGGAAGATCCCACATATAAGTTGCAACAATAGCGCCGGGTTTTACCACGCGCGCGAGTTCAGAAATGGCCTTCGCGGCATCGGGGATGAAAGCAATCACAAGCGCCATTGTGGCAGCATCGAAGCTTGCGTCGGCAAAGGACAGGGCTTGCGCATCTCCAACTTGGAATTCCGCTTTGGAAACGCCGGCACGCTTGCGCGCATAATCAATTTGCGAGGGCGAAGGATCAATTCCGGTGACCGCGGCTGGCTGGCAGTTGGCAAAAATCTCCTCGGTGAAAGCGCCATTGCCGCAACCCGCGTCAAGCCAGTGCAATCCTTTGGCGGGCTTCAGCCAATCGATGAACTGAACACCGACCATGCGGCTCCACCGCCCCATCAAGCGCTCATAAGTTTCGCCGTCGTTAAACTGGGATTGGGTCAAGGCAGCGTTCCTTTTGCAAAAGGCTAGGAGCGCGGCTTCAAAAATACCAGAAACATTTTCAAAGCCTCAAAATGTTTGGCCTTATCCCGCCATGTATTTCGGGAACCAGCTCTCATGGGCGGTTTTGAGTTCAGTGACGGTGAGAGATACTTCGCCGAATTTCACATCAGCCTTGGCCGTCACCTTGCCAATTTCAATAGCATGGCCTGACGCCAAAATTTTTGCGGCTTCATCAGCTTTTGCGGTCAACACATATCGCGCCTGGTCTTCACCAAAGAGCTGCTCATGGGTGAGTGCAGACACTGTTGCCCCAAGCCCCGAAGCCACGGCCATTTCAACAATGGCGATGGCAAGTCCGCCATCGGACACGTCATGCACGGCCGTAAGCTGCGACGCGTTGATAAGGCCGCGCACCAGCAGTCCATTTTTCTTCTCAACGGCCAGATGAACCGGCGGCGGTGCACCTTCTTCACGGCCTAGGATTTCGCGAAGGTAAATCGATTGGCCGAGATGCTTGCCATGGCCGCCAACCAGCAAGATCACATCACCATCGGCCTTGAATGCCGCCGTTGTCATCTTGCTCAAATCCTTGAGCAGACCCACACCACCAATGGCAGGTGTTGGCAAGATCGCCTGTCCATTGGTTTCGTTGTAAAGCGAGACATTGCCGGAGACGACCGGATAATCCAGCGCCCGGCAAGCGGCATCGATGCCTTTGAGCGCCATGACAATCTGCCCCATGATTTCGGGCTTCTCGGGATTGCCGAAATTCAAATTGTCAGTGATCGCGATAGGCTCCGCCCCAACACAAGTGAGGTTGCGCCAGCTCTCAGCCACCGCCTGCTTGCCGCCCTCAAATGGATCAGCTTGCACATAGCGCGGCGTCACGTCGGTTGTGACGGCAATGGCCTTGTTGGGACCAACGCGAACCACACCTGCATCGCCACCTGGAATCTGCGCCGTGTTGGAACCGATGAGAGAGTCATATTGCTCCCACACCCACCGCCTGGAACACATGTCAGGCGAGCCGATGATTTGCAAAAGTGCAGCCTTCAAATCCTTCGGCGCTGGCACGTTTTCAAGAACGGCAAGCTTTTTACCTTCAATCCAAGGCCGGTCATATTCCGGCGCCTGATCACCCATCTGCTTGATCGGCAGATCAGCTTTCACTTCACCTTCATGCTTGATCACAAAGCGCAGCGTGTCTGTGGTCTTGCCGATGATGGCGAAATCCAAACCCCATTTATGAAAAATGGCTTCCGCCTGTTTTTCAAGCTCGGGCCGCAGAACCATCAACATGCGTTCCTGGGATTCCGACAGCATCATCTCGTAGGCCGTCATGCCCGTCTCGCGGCACGGCACCTTGTCGAGATCAAGCTCAATGCCAAGATCGCCCTTGGCCCCCATTTCAACGGCGGATGATGTGAGCCCCGCAGCGCCCATGTCCTGAATGGCAATCACGGCACCCGAAGCCATCAATTCAAGACAGGCTTCGAGCAGGCATTTTTCAGTGAAGGGGTCACCCACTTGCACAGTGGGGCGCTTTTCGTCGGCCTTGTCGTCAAATTCGGCCGACGCCATGGTCGCACCGTGAATGCCATCGCGACCCGTCTTTGCCCCGAGATAAACAACCGGCAGGCCGACGCCCTTCGCTTTCGACAGGAAAATTTTGTCAGCATCGGCAATGCCAACGGCCATGGCATTGACCAGAATATTGCCGTTGTAGCTCGAATGGAAATTTACTTCCCCGCCAATGGTGGGAACACCAAACGAATTGCCATAGCCGCCGACGCCTGCCACCACGCCGGAAACCAAATGCCGGGTTTTGGGATGATCAGGTGCACCAAAGCGCAGCGCGTTGAGCGCCGCGATGGGCCTGGCCCCCATGGTGAACACGTCGCGCAAAATGCCGCCAACGCCAGTGGCCGAACCTTGATAGGGCTCAATGAAGCTTGGGTGGTTGTGGCTTTCCATTTTGAAAATAATGGCCTGGCCATCATCAATATCGATGACACCGGCATTCTCTCCGGGGCCCTGCAAGACGCGCTTGCCCTTGGTGGGCAGCGTTTTCAGCCATTTTTTGGAGGATTTGTAAGAACAATGCTCGTTCCACATGGCCGAACAAATGCCAAGTTCGGTCATGGTCGGCGCGCGGCCCAGAAGCTCTAGAAACCGATCATATTCATCTGGTTTCAAACCATGGGCAGCAACGATTTCGGGCGTGATCTTGGGTTCTGTGGCGGCTTTCATGGCCGCCGTTTAGCGCCAAGGAATGCGATTCACAAATCCTATTCGGTTTGTGCTTTTGCCTGAATTTTAGGCTCCAATTCCTGCTCCATGCGGGCCTGCCACATCTGGCGGCTTTCGCGCAACGCTTCGTTCATCCGCCGCAAATCCGAATCCCGTTCGGCATCGCAGGCCTTTTTTTCAAACATCGACTTCGACACGACTTAATCTCCCGTGAAAGAGTGCTTCCCCAACGGGGACAAGTCTGCGCGCGGGCAATTTCACAAGGGTTAATTTGCGCGGCCGGTGAATAAAACTGGTTAGAGCAGGGTTAAAAATCAGCCGGAGAAATAGGCTTCTGCGACGGGAGGTGCAGCGGGGCGTGTCCAGCCAAAGCCGGGAGGTGTCACACCTTGTACAGCTTGCAATGTATGATTGATCCGAATGCGAAAGGCCCTCTGGGCCAGACGCGTGATCTCAATGGTTTCAGGATCAGTTTTTCCCAAGCTCTGAAGTTCTGCGAACATGTTGACGCCCTCGTGAAAAGTTGCGCTATGGAGTCCATAACCATCCACACTCGAAAAGCGTGGACGGTTGCAGATCAGGTCAGAATTTGCGGTTAATCAAGGGTTAACAGATGCTAGAGTTGACACTTGCTTGACCATGTTCGACGAGTTTGAATTGAATCGTAGCACTTGAATCTCAGGCCGCCAGCAGGCTTTCAAACAATGGAAGGCAATCAGTCTTGCCATGCAGCGCTTCAATCATATTCTCAGGATGCGGCATCATACCGATCACATTACCAGCCTTGTTTAGAATGCCCGCAATGTCGTTCAAGGCCCCATTGGGATTGGTTTTTTCCACATAGCGGAACACCACGCGACCTTCGCCTTCAAGCTGCTTCAAGGTTTCAGCATCGCAGATATAATTGCCTTCGCCATGGGCCACGGGGCAGGAGACAATGGCTCCCGCCACCATTTTGTTGGTGAAGAAGGTGTGATTGTTCTCAACCCGCAATTTCACTTCGCGGCACACAAATCGAAGCTGGGCGTTGCGCACCAAGGCACCGGGCAGAAGGCCCGCTTCCGTGATAATCTGAAAGCCATTGCAAACGCCCAGAACCTTGAGGCCGCGGTCAGCCTTTGCCACCACATCGGCCATGATGGGCGAACGTGCCGCAATGGCCCCGCAACGCAAATAATCGCCATAGGAAAACCCGCCCGGTACAACGACGAGATCAACATCGGGGAGAGTGGTTTCCGTATGCCACACGGCAAGGGGCCTGACACCCGTCGTCTTTTCAAGCGCCATCATCATGTCGCGCTCGCGATTGATTCCAGGAAACACAATGACGGCAGATTTCATGGCGCGGACTCAGGATGTTGGATTTCGAAGGTGGATACCGCCTGGCGCAGTGCAACGCAAGTTCGCAGAATCTGATAGAATTGTGACACATCTGCTGCTTGAATGAGAGCCTAATCAAACGATCGACTTCATGGCATTGAATCTGAATTCATCCCTAGGTCTGCCGCCGCCCCATATCAAGGCGTTCCTCTACCATGCCGCGCGCCATTCGCCCTATTACCGTGAACAGGATTGGGCGAAGAACTTATTGGCGGGCCTGCCGATTAGGATGGAGGATATTCCACTGACGCGAAAGCCTGAGGTTGCGGTCCATCCCGAGCGCTTTTACGCCGAAAATATTCCCGCGAACACATCCATCATCAAGACGCACACATCGGGAACGACGGGCCTGCCCATCCACATATGGAAGTGCCAGCAGCACTATGACGTGAACCTCGTCGAAAATATGCGCCTTCTGCAGCCTTGGAATTTGGCAAGCCACCAGTTGGTGGTGGTCAACCTCATCCCCAAGGGTGGAAAGCCCTCGGGCACGGTCGACGTCATTCGTCGCCCCAATGGCAAGGTTGTGCACCGGCTTTATTCAAATTCCATCGATCAGCTTGCTGGCGTGGTCTTAAACTTGAGACCCTCACATGTTCATTCAAGACCCAGTATGCTGGAACCGATGCTGAAGGAGTTCGGCGACTTCAGTTTCCTGCGATTGATAGAGACCTCGTTTGAGCCCATTCCGAAAATCCTGAAAGACCTGATCGCCCAGATCGATGGTTGTCGTAATCTGGACGCCTATGGCTCAGTTGAATCGGCAATGATGGCAACGACCTGTCGGCACTGCGGGGTCCATCATCTCGCCCGCGCAACCAATACTGTTGAGGTGCTGAAAGAGGATGGGACCGCAGCGGGAGAGGGTGAGATTGGAAGGGTGATTGTCACTGTCCATACCAATCCCGTGATGCCACTCATTCGCTATGATACGGGAGACCACGTGCGCGCCACTTATGCCAGCCCGTGCGAGCCGGGACGCCTCTCCATCCTCGAAATCATGGGGCGCGAGCGCACCCTTTTCAAAACCGCCAGTGGACGCTTTCTTTGGCCGGACATTCTGCCTGGGTCAATGTCGGCGCTGGGTGTGAGGCGTCTGAAACTTTACCAGACTGCGCCTGATTGCATCGAGGTTCACTATGATCCTATTGCTAAAGATGCCACGATTGCCCAGCCGGTGTTGCAGGATTTGATCGACAAGGAAGTAGCGCCCGGATTTCGCGTCGTGCCCGTCAAGACCAGTCATTTTCCGCTGGCCGCCAGTGGAAAATATTTAAAACACGAGCGCCTATTTTGAGCTTAACTGCGGGCCCATGACAGCGAGACCACACATCGGAGCTCTCGGACTTCTCCCGCCGCATTTCAAGGCGTTCCTCATGCACGCCGCGCGCCATTCGCCTTACTATCGCGAACAGGATTGGGCGAAAAATTTTCTCGCGGGCTTGCCGATCAGGCTGGAGGATATTCCAGTGACACCCAAATCGGCCGTCCAGCAAAATCCGTTGGCTTTCCGTTCTGATTTTGATCCGCCGCAGGCAGGGCCGGTTCATGTCAAATATACCTCAGGCTCGACTGGCGTTGCCTTGGAGGTAGCCAAATCTGCCCACCATTTTGAAGTCAACAAATTGGAAAACCGGCGTTTGTTGCATCCCTGGAAAGTGCCGCAATACAAAATGGGCGTTGAATACCGGCCCCAAGATCAATCCCATCCCGTAGGGACAGTGGAATCCTCCGTCACCCCGCAGGGTCATCACCGCTTCACGATTTATACGCGTTCTGCTGCTGATGTTGCCCAGTTGGTTCGTGACAAGCAGGCCGATTATGTTTCGGCCCGCCCAAGTCAGATCCTCGCGATGCTGGAGGATGGCAATGATTACAGTTTTCTCCGGCTGATCAAGACCTCCACCGAGGCTATTCCCGACGAGCTTCGCCGCGCAATTGCCAGATTGCCAGATTGCCGCCATGTCGATCTTTATGGATCTGTTGAAACAGCGCTGATCGCCCTCAACTGCCCTGCTTGTGGTAACTATCACCTCGCCCATGCCAATGGGCATATCGAAATTCTCGATGACAATGATCAGCCGGCTATATCTGGCGCCCTGGGCCGCATCGTTGCAACGGTGTTTTCCAATCCGGCTACCCCTCTCATTCGTTATGATCTTGGCGACTGGGTACGATTCACCACCGCATCACCTTGCGAACCGGGGCAGGTGGCTCTGGAAAGGATATATGGCCGGGAACGCATGATTTTCCGGCTGCCAAATGGCGGTAATATATTGCCTGCCCTCGATCCTGAAGCCATGATGGCGCTCGGCATCAAGCGGTTCAAAATGGTTCAGACTGCACTTGATGAAATTGAGTTTCGCTATCAGACGACCTCAGGTGTCGACGAGCTCGACCACCAGCAATTGCGTCAGCAAATCGCACGTGACCTGTCTCCCTTATTCAAGGCGAAGCTGGTGATGGTCTCGGATTTTCCGCTCGCCCCGTCAGGCAAATATCTGATGCATGAAAGGCTCATTCCGTGACAATTTCGATGGAAATGCGGGCACTTGAATGGCTTGAACAATGGCAGGGCCTCATCAATACCCGCGATTTCCAGGCTTCACGTGAGCTGTTTTCACAAACCGTGACGTCTTTTGGAACGGTGGCTGGCGATATGCAGAGCCTCGATGAGCTGGAATCGCGGCAATGGCGCATGGTATGGCCGCGCACCAAAAATTTTGCATTTGGCAAGCCGGTCATCGTCGCCTCCACAGCAACCACACTCGGCCTAGCCGTCACCTGGACATCTTCTGGAGTTGCCACCGATGGCAGGCTATATCCACGTGCGGGCAGGGCGACCTTGATTTTACAGGATGTGGATGGCCATCTGGTCTGCGTGCATTCGCATTTTTCTATGGAGCCGGGCACGCGCGCACTTGAATGACATGCCGCGAATTGGCTTGCCCTGACGTTTCCGGGCCAGTTTGAGTGAAAGAATCCCACTAGATTACGATCATGACTGCTTTCACCAACAACAACGTCAAAGGCATCCTTGCCCTGTGCTTGGGATCGCTCGTGTTTTCGCTTCAGGATTCCGCGATCAAATCGATCAGTGGGGCCGAGGCTGTAACTCTGGCCATCGTCTTTCGCGCCTTCATCTCGCTGCCCATTCTGGCTGTCATGACTTATTTTCAGGGCGGGCTTGGGCAACTTCGCGACAAGCACTGGCCCTTGCTGCTGTTGCGCGGAGCCATTCTTCTGGTGTCTTACACAAGCTATTTCATGGCCTTTCCGGCACTGCCTCTGGCCGAAGCCATTGCGCTTTATTTCATGGTGCCTTTGATTGTCACAATTCTTGCCGTGCCAATGCTGGGCGAGAGAGTGGGATGGAAAAGCTGGGCCGCGGTCAGCTTAGGTCTCGTAGGTGTGTTTGTTATTCTGAAACCCGGCACGGCGCTTTTTAATCCTGCCGCACTGCTCTCGCTCATTTCCGCCTTCACATATTCCACCGCGCAGTTGTTGGCGCGCAAATATGGCAGCCACACCAGAGCCACCGTGATGGCCTTTTACCAGAATGCGTTTTACCTCGTCGGCGCATCGGCCATTGCGGGTCTCATCACCGTGTTGGGCCTGAAGCCACCGGGCCATCCAAGCTTGGATTTCCTGTTCAGGGCTTGGGCAGTCCCCAGTCTGCATGATGCGCTGTTGATGGGGGCTTGCGGCGTCATTGCTGCCTTTGGCTCAACACTGCTCAGCCAAGCTTACCGCATCGGCGAAGCCAATGTGGTCACGCCGTTTGAATATACCGGCATGATCTGGGCGGGCATTTTTGGCTTTCTGTTTTTTGGAGAGATCCCACAGCTCACCACATTCATCGGCATGGGTTTGATCGCACTTGCCGGCATCCTCGCCTTGCGGGCCGCCACATCTAACCGCCCCGATGTCTTAAGTGATGGCTAGGAATTTGGCCAAGGCCCGGCTATCCTATTTATGAAAACAGGAGCCAATCATGACCAAGACCGCGAAAGACTTTCTCACCGCTGCTCAGGCCGAAGTGCCGACCATTTCCAAAGCTGACGCTGAAAAGCTGATGGGTCGCTCGGACGTTGTGTTCCTCGATGTGCGCGACGGCACCGAACTGCAACAGACCGGCAAGGTGAAGGGCGCTCTCCACATCAACCGCGGCGTTCTCGAATTCAAGGCCGATCCGGCCTCGCCCGCCCACGCGCCCGAACTTTCAACCGACAAAACCATCATCACCTATTGCGCTTCTGGTGGCCGTTCTGCGCTGGCTGGCAAGACGCTGAAGGACATGGGCTATACCAAGGTCTTCAACCTCGGCAAATTCCAGGATTGGAAAGACGCCGGCGGCGAGACCGAGAAATAATCAGAACAGGAGAAGCCCATGCTGAAAAGATTTTTGATCTGTCTCGGCATGGGCTTGGGCCTGGCGGGCTGCATGTTGCAATCGCACCGGCCGCTGTTTTCCGAAAGTGACGGAGTGCCGCTGCCGAAAGTCTTGGGCACACATTTT
This sequence comes from Hyphomicrobiales bacterium, assembly GCA_038231475.1. Taxonomy (GTDB): domain Bacteria; phylum Pseudomonadota; class Alphaproteobacteria; order Rhizobiales; family Aestuariivirgaceae; genus Aestuariivirga. The sequence goes on from JBBRLH010000001.1 coordinate 307,734, forward strand.
GTGATGCAAGATTTCGACAATGGAACCTGGAACGATGAGGAGGGCTCGATCACCATCAAAGCCAGCGGGCGGCATTATCTCGCCAGCGACGAGGCCAAGAAGGATGAGGTTGCCGCACTCTTTGTGCCGTTGAGTCCCAACTGGTGGGTGCTGCAGGCCAAAGAAAAGGACGAGCCCAACGTCTATATGCTGGCAGAACTGTCGGGCAAGAACTTGCTGCTTCATGCGCTGGCCTGCGAAGATTTAAAAAAGCTAGCCGCCGCCGCCGCCGAGATCAGCTTTGAAGGCGACGACTGCTATCTGAAGGGCGGCGCGGGCCTGGATTATTTCAAGCAAATGATAACAAGCGTTGAGCCTGCGAAAATGCGGCTGGTGCCGTGGAAGTAAACAATCCTTCACTAGGAAAATAACGCTTGACACCGTGCGGTGTTGAGGCTATATTCCGCCATACTCCACATTTGCGCGTGAGATCGAAATGGGCACACAACGTTGGCCCTGCTGCATCAATAACGCCGTGGAGTGAATTTTAGAAAATCCGAATATTGAACCGTCCCTGCGTATCGCGAATGCGCGGGGGAGAGGCGGAGCAGCGTGTTTGCGTCAAGTCTTCTGCCGGAGCGAACACGGCAAAACAACGCGGATGCGCCGGATGAGGGATGTCTCGAGCCTGAATCCACCTACGAGCCCTCATCCCCGCCGTTGCGGGCCGTCTCCTATCACCGAAGCACGGGCAATGCGCTGGATTACAACGGCCAAACCAGCAGCAAGTTGAATGCATTGCCGTCTAGCACTAAGTTAGGCCAAATCGTTCGCCTGAGGAATTCAGATGTTAGAGAATGAGCCGCTAAGCTTTCCGAGCCGACATACTTATCCAATGAACCCTGCAGTCCCTGATCGACAACTTTGGGCAATTGGAATGGTCGTGGTTCAGTGGTCGATGGTCGAATTTCTGGTGATGCAGCACGTCCGCGATCTATCGAAAGGGAAAACTACTGTCTTGCAAGAATTGAATGAGGCAAGAAACTTCAAACAAATCGTACAGGTCTGGCGTGAACAATTTGATCATCTCCCCCCAGATGAAAATGCGAGGCTTCAGAATCTCTCGGAGCGTGTACTGAATCTGAGCGCACAACGGAACGAGTTGATCCATCGAGCTTGGGGTGGAGGAATGCAGCAAGGAAGTTGGAGCGCTGAGGGTTTCGATACCACAGATGCCAAACTACTCAAAAAGCCCGGAGACAGAATTGACCCGAATGGCGGCGCAAAATCTACTATATCGTGGGATTTGACATTCAATGGGATTCGAAAGATTGCTGTTCAGATCGCTCAGTTAAATAGTGAACTAATGATGATCGCAACCTGACAAGACAGACTAACCCCTCCGCCTCACCCGCCTCGCTCCCCCATCATCCCCCAACGTCTCCACATGCTTGATCGGGGGCAGGGTCTGCACCTTTTTCAAATTCACGAAATCCGCCGTCTTGTGCGGCATGGCCATGGCTTCTACGAAATGCTGCTGGAACAGGGGCTCGACCGCTGTTTCGATTTTTTCGATGCGGCGGACCACGGCTTCGACTTCATCGCGCGCCGCCTTATTCAGAAGCGCAATGCGCGCACCCGTTCCGGCGGCATTGCCAGCACTCTGCACATGGGCCAAATCACAATCCGGGATCAGCCCCAAAATCATCGCATATTTCATGTCGATGTGTGAGCCGAAGGCTCCGGCCAGCCTGATCTTGTCGGGCGCATCAATGCCGAGCTTGTCCATCAGCAAGCGCACGCCCGCATAGAGAGCGGCCTTGGCCATTTGAATGGCGCGCACGTCATTTTGCGTGACCCTGATGGTGGGCTCATTGCCACCTTCTTTCGGCGCGCGGATCACATAATTGAACGTGCGCTTGTAAGCCTCGATGCGGGGGCTGCGCGCCGCAAAGCTGCCATCCATCAAGCCATCCTGGCTGATGATGCCGGTGAGATACATCTCCGCAATGGCTTCGATGATGCCCGAGCCGCAAATGCCAGTCACACCCGTACTCGCAATCGCCTCTTCAAAGCCCGGCTCATCCGACCAGAGTTCACAGCCGATTACGCGATAGCGCGGCTCCAGAGTTTCAGCATCAATGCGAAGGCGCTCGATGGCGCCTGGTGCTGCGCGCTGGCCCGATGAAATCTGTGCGCCTTCAAAGGCAGGGCCCGTCGGCGAGGAACATGCGAGCAGGCGCTTTTTTGATCCGAGAATAATTTCGGCATTGGTGCCCACATCCACGCACAACATGATCTCATCAGATTCATGCGGCGCTTCTGACAGTGCAACGGCGGCGGCATCAGCGCCCACATGGCCGGCAATGCACGGCAGCATATAGACAAAGGCGCCGGGGTTCAATTTGAACTCCATCTCGCGCGCCGGAAAGGTGAGTGCCAAGCCTGTGGCCAAGGCGAAGGGCGCTCCACCAAGCTCTGTCGGATCAATGCCGAGGAACAGGTGATGCATGACGGGGTTGCCCACCAGCACAACTTCAAGAATATCGGTGATTGCAATGTCCGCCTGCTTGGCCACATCTTCGGCAAGTTGCTGCAACGCCTGACGGATGGCTGATGTCATTTCCTGTTCGCCACCGGGATTCATCATCACGTAGGACACGCGGCTCATCAGGTCTTCGCCGAAACGAATTTGCGGATTCATTAATCCTGCTGATGCGGCAACTTCGCCGGTGGAGAGATTGGTGAGATGCGCGGCAATGGTGGTGGAGCCCACATCAATGGCCAAGCCGAACAGCTTGTCGTGAAAGCCCGGCCAGATCGCGGCCAGCCGGTTGCCCCCGCCCGCAGGCCGCGAGAACACCGCACAAGTGATTTTCCACTCGCCCTTGTGCAAGGTCTTTTGCAAAGTTGAAATCAGTGCAATGTCGCAAGACAGGTTTTCAACACCCCACTGCGTTTTCAGCGCCGCAAAAACCCGCTCCAGATCGGAGGAGGGCTTGTGCATGTCGGGCTCTTCGACCTCGATGAAATAGAGTTTGGTGGCGGGATCAAGTTCAATAGCGCGCGTATCAGCTTCCTTGCGCACCACCTGTTTGTGAACCTGGGATTCTGGCGGCACGTCAATGACGAGATCGCCCATAATCTGCGTCTGGCACGACAGCCTGCGGCCCGCGGGCAATCCCCTGATCTTGTCGTAGCGCTGCTCGGTGGGCGTGAAGTCATTCACATGGGAAGCAGCCGAAGTGATGCCATGCTTGGCAAATTCGCCCTCGCCCACATTGATCTGGCAGCGCCCGCAAATGGCGCGGCCTCCGCACACCGAGTCAATATCAACGCCAAGGCTACGCGCCGCCTGCAGTACAGGCGTGCCAAAGGCAAAGCGCCCGCGCTTGCCGGAGGGTGTGAAAACGATGAGGGGATTCTGGTCTGACATGGGAGAATTATAGCGCGGCCCCGCTTGCCGAAAAGGCTTAATTGCGACATGCTGAGGGCATGCTCATCCGCGTCTTCGCCATAGCTCTTCTGGCCGCGAGCGTGGTCCCCACGGCCCGTGCCGCCGAAGTCAAGCGCGAGGCGCTCTACGATGTGGTGACCGATTTCAATGGCGACGGAACGCCTGACCGTGCGGTTCTGGTGCTGGTGGGACCGGGCATGGCCCCTGACACCAGTGACCTCGCCAAAGACCGCTACGGCCTGGCCGAAAATGAGCGCGTCGACCTCGCCATCTATATGGGGGCAGCCAATGTGCCACTCGACATCACCAAGCCACCGACTTTCATCAAAGAGAACGTTGTCGACCAATCGCGCTATTACACCTGGGCGCTGCCGCTTGCGATCAATGCGGCAGGTTCGCTGATGGTGTCAGCCTCTGTGCGCTGGGGCTCCAGCCATGAAGAGGATGAAACCCTCACGCTCCAATTCGTCAAGGCCGCCGCCCCCAGGATCATCGGTTATGATTATACCGCTGCCGTTCGCGATGGCGAGGTGGGCTGCAGCATCGACCTGCTGAAAGGTGTGGCACAACACGAAGCTGAAGACGGTACGAAAAAGAAATCCAGGGTTCCGGCAAAGCTCATTCCACTGGCAAACTGGAAGCAGCCCATCTGGCCCCAAGTCTGCAATTGATCGGGGCTTAGCTCAAATCCGGCCAGACCTCGGGCAGGAGGATTGATTGACCTGGCCACCCATGATGCCATTGATCCAGTTGATCACCGAAGGCATGGAGTTCATTTCCGAGCCCGAATGCGTGGAATTTTGCAGAAGCATCAGCTTGATGCTGCCACCGCTCTGGCAGCTGTCTTTATAAACCCTGGCGGTCACTTCGGGCTTCACAATCGAGTCAAAACCGCCTTGCACCAACAGCATGGGCACGTCGAGCGGAAAAATCGAAATCGAATTTTCGGTCATCACCCGCAGCCAATCTGGGTGATGCAACGGGTTGCCCAAGAACATGTCGGGGCCGAATTTCTTTTGCTCGGAAAACGCGCCGATCGCACCTTGGGCATCATCCACACAGATCGAGTTGATGGTCCAGGCGGTGGCAAGGGACGAATCGCTCAACACCTCGCGCAAGTTCAAACCATATTTGAGGGCCCAGGATTTCATCGTGTAGCTCATCAAAATCTTACCCTCGATGGTGCCAGCATTGGCGGCAAACAACGCGGGCAGATTGGTCGGCGGCGCAATGGCGGCCACAGCCCTCAATTTGAATTCAGGCATATATTGCGGAGCAAGCAGGCCAGCAAACAGAACCGCATGGCCACCTTGCGAAAAGCCATAAATCGAATACTCGGGAACGACTTGCAAACCCGGAATTCTTGATGCGGCTCGAACTGAGTCGAGCACCGCATAGGCCTGGCCCTTGCCCACGAGATAGCCGATGGGGCCGGGCGTCCCGAGGCCCGGATAATCCGTGGCCACCACAATATGGCCAGCTGCCACCAATTCATTGAGGCCCGGAATGAATCCCTGCGGAGACTTGCGTGCCGACGGCGCGCAATTGACGGCCGTGCCCACGGTAGGATGGGCCCAGGCGACAATGCTTTGTTTGCGGGTGGTGCCGAGTTTGACGGTGGAGGCCACAACGATGCCAGAGGCGGCAACGGGTCGCCCGGCGAAATCACGGCTTGCATAGAGAATGCGCCAGGCCTTGGCACGGTAGAAGGCCGGAAGGCCAAGAGGTTCGAACTTGATCAGGCTGCCTGGAGGCTGGGCAATTTGAGCGGGCGTTGCATCATAAAAGCTGGGCGCGGCCAGTGCGGCTTGCCCCGTCATCAAGCCCACGCATGACAACACACAATATACTCGTGCAATCAAAAGCAGAGTCCGTGAAAATATTTTTGCTGGCATCATTCAAATTCCGACAACAGCGGGACTGGCGTCTAGTCCTGCCACTTGAGTTCATTCAGTCTTTGGCACAGGCTGTGTCAGCTGTCACGTCGCGAGCGGAACAAGGGTGAATCATGTGGGATGTTGCTTGCTTTGGTGAATTGTTCATTGATTTGGTGCCGCACGCTAAGGTGAATGGCCAGTGGGTCTACAGCCCAAGCCCCGGTGGTGCGCCCGGCAATGTCGCGGTGGGCTTGGCCCGGCTTGGCCACAAGAGCTTGATGTTGAGCAGGGTGGGTGATGAGGCTTTCGGCAACTTGATCGTGAATGCGCTCAAATCCTATGGCGTTGATACGTCGGGTGTCGTGCTTTCCAAAAACGAGAAGACGGGTCTTTCGGTGGTCACACTCTCTGATGACGGTGACAGGGCCTTTATGTTCTACCACGACCATCCGACAGACCTTCATATCGATCCCAATGATGTATTGCCCAGTCAGATTTCGCAAAGCCGCATTTTACATTTTGGATTGTTGCCGCTGTCAGCGCCGCAATCAGCAGCAGCGCAAATAAAGGCGATGGATCTTGCTGACGCCTCTGATGTTCTCTTGTCGTGTGATGTGAATTTCAGACCGGGTCTTTGGGCCGATCATGCCAAGATGCTGGACGCAGGGCGCTTCATCATTTCGCGATCCGCAATCGTCAAGGTCAGCGAGGAGGAACTTTTTGCGTTGGGCAAAGGCAGCAGCATGGATGAAATTGTGCAGAGCCTTTGGCATGAAAAGCTGCAAGTTTTGTCAGTGACGCGGGGAGCAGACGGCGCCGTCCTTTATACACCGCAAACCAAATTTGTTTGCGATGGATTCAAAGTCGATGCCGTGGATACCACGGGGGCTGGCGATGCTTATACAGCGTCAATATTGTCAGGAATGTTGAAGGGCGGGGAAGCCATAGAGCCCGCGACGCTATTGCTCAATGCCTGTGCTGCTGGAGCGCTGGCCGCGACCAAGAAAGGCGCAATGGAAAGCTTGCCTGACCTTGATGCGATCAAGTCTTTGGTGGAGCATCAGCCTGTGCAGCTTAAGGCGCAGCCGCGAACTTAGGATTGGGGACCAGTGCCACTGCACCATTCTGTTCAATCACAAGCTGGCGCATGCCTTTGGTTGTGATCTCTGCATAGTCGTGCCCTGCCTGCTGGTTGCAGCACCAGACAAAAACCAAGGGCACTGTACCTGTATTGATCGAGCGATGCGCCCAATCCGGCGGGATGAAGGCGCACACGCCGGGCTTCATGTCCACACGGCGGATTTCACCTTGGCGCGATTGCAAAAGCAAAACGCCTTCACCGCTTTGCGTGTAATAAATCTCCCCCATGTCGCGACGTTCGTGAAAATGACCGCGCGTCATGAAATATTCCTGGCCGACAATGCCCGGTTCCATAGTGGTGGTGCCGAAGAAAAGATCAGCACCGGGTTCTTTGTATTCGCTCACCGTGTAGGCAACCACATCGCCGCGTTTTGCCAGCACAGCATCAAAGGCCGCGGCATCGCTATAAAGACTGCGAAGTTCTGTCAGGTGCTTGAAATAGGTGCCTGTACGGGGTGTCACGGCACCACTGATGGGATCAATTACAACGCCGGCTGGAAACAATGTCGTCACCTCTGAATGAATTTTCAGAGGTAACGCTGCTGCTCAAATCCTGTCAAGCGAGGATCAACGCCTGCGCCGCTCTTCGCGGGCCTTGCGGCGGGCTTCGATATCTTCGTTGGAAGATTGCAGTCCGGCGGCTTGTGCTGAAGCCGATGGGCCCGATGTCATTTCGCGGAACTTGTTGGTCCAGAATTTGCAGTTCTTGTCGGTGCCGTTGAGAACATTGGCACCGAAAATGGCATGCATGTCTTCATCATGGAGCGGGTTCATGATGGCAGATGTCATGCCGTGCGAGGCGGCCATGGCGAGGAAATAGCCGGTCAGCGCGCGACGGTTCGGCATACCGAAGGACACATTCGATGCGCCACAAGTCGTGTTCACTTTCAACTCTTCGCGCAAACGCCGCACCAGGCGAAACACCTGTTGGCCCGCCGTGCCCATGGCACCAATCGGCATCACCAATGGATCAACCACGATGTCTTCAGGCTTGATGCCAAAATCAGCCGCGCGTTCCACAATCTTCTTGGCCACAGCAAAGCGCACATCCGGATCTTCCGAAATGCCGGTTTCATCATTGGAAATGGCCACGACTGGAACATTGTATTTGGCGATCAATGGCAAGATCGCTTCAAGCTTTTCTTCTTCGCCGGTAACCGAATTGACCAGCGGTCGGCCCTTGGCCGTTTCGAGCCCCACTTTCAAAGCCGAGGTGACCGAGCTGTCAATGCACAATGGCAAATCTGTGATCGACTGCACGATCTCCAATGTCTGGCGCAGCAGTGGCGGCTCGGATTGATTAGGGTCGACGGCGGTCACACCGGCATTCACATCGAGAATGTGGGCGCCAGCAGCCATCTGGGCCAGAGCATCCTTGATCACCGTTTCAAAATTCCCGGCCTGCATTTCAGCAGCGAGCTTCTTGCGGCCCGTCGGATTGATGCGCTCACCGATCACGGTGAAGGGCTTGTCAAAGCCGATGATGTGCGTGCGCGTGGCAGAAGAGACGATGGTGTGGGTCATGTTAGGCTTTCCCGCCATTAGCGATCAGGGCTTTGATTTTCTCTTGTGTATAGGATGTTTCAAGTTCGGACTTAGCCTTTTCGACTTCCGCCGCCATGTCATCGGAGACAACTACGGGGTCGGAACGCCGCCAGTCGGCGAGATAGGCATCCGTATCGGTGGAGCCTGAGCGCATCGCCGCCATGTCGATCGCCTCCATGAAGCGATTGTCGAGCATGCGCTTTTCTTCCCTGCGGCCAATCTTGACCGAGACAGCAGAAGGAATATCGCGCCAGTAGGTGATGATGAGGTTGGCCATGCATCAGCTTATGCCAAGGTTGAAATGCGACTTCTAGCAGAAAAACGACATAGCTTCAGAGGCTTACGCAGGGGACTATGATTGGGCGCAGAAGAATCCAATTTTAGGTGAATTTTATTCAGGTGGATTGATTCTTTTCACCCCGCGCGAAGTTACCATATGGGCATAAGTTCCTTGAACTAAGCATAGTTTCGGCTAGAAATTCCAAACTTGATTCGAATTGAAAGGTCATCTTATGCGCTACGTGACGAGGTCATTGTTCATTGCTGCGGTGTTGGTTTTTGCTGCTGCAAGCCAGGCCATGGCCGATATTCGCGTAGGCGTGGCCGCCGAGCCTTATCCGCCCTTCACCTCGAAAGATGCATCGGGCCAATGGGTCGGTTGGGAGATTGACGTGATGAACGCGCTCTGCACCGAGATGAAAGAAAAATGTGTGATCGTCGAGACGGCGTGGGATGGTATTATCCCCGCACTGACCGCCAAGAAGATCGACGTCATTTTTGCCTCGATGTCTAAGACGCCAAAGCGCAAGGAAGTGATCGCTTTTTCCGATAGCTATTACAACACGGCGATCGTTATGGCCGGGGCCAAGACGGGCGACATGGATATTTCGCCCGAGCATCTCGCGAGCAAGACCATTGGAGCGCAAGTCTCCACCCTTCAGGCTGCCTATCTCGACAAATACTATGCCAAGACCTCAACAATCAAAACCTATCAGACACAGGATGAAGCCAACGCCGATCTGGCTGCTGGCCGTATCGATGGTGTGCTGTCCAATGCTCTGACACTGGCGGCCTTTATCGGATCGGATCAAGGCTCTTGCTGCGAAATCAAGGCCACTGTGCCGTTTGATGCAGAGATCATTGGCGAGGGCGTGGGCGCTGGATTGCGCAAGGATGACACGGCCCTTGCCAAGAAAATCAACACCGCCATTGCTGCCTTGGCCAAGGCCGGAACCTTTGACGAAATCTCAGCCAAGCACAAATTGTCGGGACAAATAACGACGCCTAAAGGCTAATGCGGCAGGGGCTTGGCGTACTCGCCACCCTTAATCTCAACGCCCTTCCAGAAGGCCACATAGCCAGCGATGGCTTTGGCGGCCGGGGAGGGTGCATTGTAAACCCAAGCCGCACCTGCATTTGTTTTACCATCCACTACGATATCAAAGTAATTGGCGTTGCCCTTCCAGTGACACACACTGGTTTGTGGAGCGCTCTTGAAAAATGACTTGTTCAGGCTGTCCGGCGGAAAATAGGCGTTGCCTTCAACGAGAATGCAAGCGTCGCTGGAGGCAAGTATCTGGCCGTTCCAAGTTGCGGTAGATTTGGGCATGGGGGTCCTCTACGAATTGTTGGAGCTTTGGATAGACGTGTCCACCATCCAACCGAAATCAAGAGAGCGTGATTACTTTGCCACGGGCGGGGGCAGGGCCTTCTTCTTGAAAATCAGGTCCCAGATCAAAAGAATGACAATGGCACCGATGATGGACCCAAAGAACCCGGCGAATTCGCCTGGTTGGTAGAAGCCCAAGAATTGGCCGATAAAGCTGCCGACATAAGCTCCGGCCACGCCCACCAATGTCGTTCCAATCACGCCGCGTGGCCCGTTGCGACCTGGCAAGATCAACTTGGCAATGGCAGCCGCACAAAGCCCTACAATGGCAATCCAGACATAATTCATGATTTTCCCCTGCGTTAATTGCGGGCCGGAACCATGGTCCAGCCCGACCTCATCAAACTCCTAGGCCCCAAAGAACGTGCGTGACAGAATTCCCACAATCAAACTGAAGGAACGTACCGCATCAAGCGGCACATTTTGTCCTACAAAGCTTCCCGTTGCATCAATTGTTACGGGCACCTTGTCGGTCTGGCCATCAGTTTCAACGTCAACATATTGGCTTTCCTTCATGATGATCTGCCCCGAAATACCATCGACGGCTGCAAAGGCATCAGCATCGCCTGAGGGTGCCGCAAACAGCGCATCGTCGGTCCCGGCATCAGCCGAGGGCAGGGACAGCGTCAGGTCATATTGATGCTGGTTGCCGACATTGGGCGTCAACGTGAAAGGCATATTGCCCTTGAGCAAAAACTCCTTGCCATCGCATTTGGCTTTCAAGTTCATGAACCATGACGCGGTCTGATAGGCATAGACCATGTCGCCATTCCACACGCAGCCCTTGTCACTGGGAAGACCAATCGAAGGCAATGTGAAGTTGACGAGTTGCACGGTGTCCACGCGCTCGTCGATCAGGCCCGTTTGCTTTGACTTCAAATTTTTCATGATACTGTCGCGCAACAATGATGCGGTGGTGGAAGGCACCTTTGGTTTCAGCATCATTGAACCAGAAAACGCCCCTTCAGACGCCGGAACTTTGCCGACCGCGAGATAGTTTGTCTTCAATGTTGTGGCGTCAGTGAAGCCGTCGGATTTTTCAACCCAGCCACCAGCAATCTGCGTACGCTGAATTTTTTGGCCATTGGCTGGGTTGACCAGCACGCCATTGCCGGTCACCGAGCAGGACTCGTTTTGCCCGCTGATAATTCCAGCCGTGGCCGCCTGGCATTTGATGGTCAGGGCGGTTTCCACCTGCTTGTCGGCAAGACCAACGGTAAACGTATCCAGATTGGCCTTGTCGCGCAGCGTTTCCTGGTCGGCCTTCATGGTGAAAGTTACGGTTTCAGCGCTGAACGCCGCACTGCTCATCAGCAGAAAAAAACATGAGGCGTGAAGGAATTTGCGGGTCATCAACAGAGTCTCCCATTTGCCAGTTTTGGTGCAGGTCGCACAGAATCACGCGGCATGATGTCGGCATTTGCGGGCGCGAATCAAGTGCGGCCTTCGAAGCCCCCTAACAGGGACTTACCAACTTTGCATAAGATTTTGATATTAATTGTCTAATCGGTGATTACGCCCGAGGATTTCAAGGCATCAATCTCTTGGGTTGTAAGGTTCAAATATTTGGCAAGAATGTCGCGCGTGTTTTCACCGAGCTTTGGCGAGGGCCGCGAATACTGGTTGGGTGTTTCTGAAAACACCACCGGATTGGCAACGCTGGGCACTTTCATGCCATCCTCGCGCGTTAGTGATAGCTGCAAGCCCCGCGCCTTAACCTGTTCATTGTCAAAAACCTGATCGATGGAATTGATCGGGCCGCACGGCACGGCAGCCTGCTCAAAAGCCGCCACCCACTCCGCCGTGGTTTTCTTCTTCATCGCGGGCACGAGCAATGGCACCAACTCAGCGCGGTGTTCAACCCGACCACGATTGGTTACAAATTTTGCATCCGAGGCAACACTGATGATCCGGCAAAACTCTGCAAACTGCCTGTCGTTGCCGACTGCCACAATCATATGTCCATCGGCGGTTTCGAACGTCTGATAGGGAACAATGTTAGGATGGGCATTGCCAAGGCGCTTTGGCACCTTGCCACCGACCAGATAATTCAAGGCCTGGTTGGCCAGAACCGACACCTGGCTGTCCAGAAGTGAAATATCGATATGCTGGCCTTGGCCTGTGCGTTCGCGGTGAAAGAGTGCCGCTTCAATGCCGATCACGGCGTGAAGCCCGGCAAACACATCGGCAAAGGCCACGCCCATTTTCATCGGCTGGCCATAAGGCTCGCCGGTAATCGACATCACACCCGCCATGCCTTGGATCATGAAATCATATCCGGCGCGGCCCGCATAAGGCCCGGTCTGGCCAAATCCGGTGATCGAACAATAAATGAGCTTGGGATTGATGGCCTTGAGGCTCGCATAATCGAGCCCGTATTTCTTCAAGCCGCCGACCTTGAAATTCTCAAGCACAACATCAGACTTCGCCGCCAAGGCCTTGATAAGATTCTGGCCTTCGGCTTTTGCCATGTCGATGGCAACCGACTGCTTGCCGCGATTGGTGCTCTGGAAATAAGCGGCGTCACCATCCGTGCCGTCAGCGTTTTTAACAAAGGGCGGCCCCCAGCCGCGCGTGTCATCACCTTCGCCGGGTTTTTCGATTTTGATCACATCCGCGCCAAAATCGCCCAGCATTTGGCTGGCCCACGGCCCCGCCAGAACCCGGCTTAAATCAAGAACCCGGATTCCTGAAAGTGGACCCGCCATGAACTACTCCTTGCCGAATTTGGCCTTGGATTTGAGCCTGGAACTTCGCAACAGGCCAGCCTCATCTACAATGGGATAGCCCGCCGCAACAATATGAGAATTGATGCGGTGGAGATCGCGGATAATGTCGATGAACAGGGCACTCTGCCGCAAAGCCTGCGCCTTGTTTTCGCGGCCCCCACCAAAATGCGTGGCGATGACGCTGTTTTCGAGCAGGCGGAAGGCATCCTTTTGCCCGATGAGCCGGGTTGCCCCTTCAATGTCACCTGATGTCAGCACCGCTGTGGCCAGCCTGATATTGTCGTGAATGATGAGGCAGAGATTATCAAGCGAAGCCTGTTCCTCCAGAGAAAAGCTGATGGCTTGCTTCACCTTGGCCTTGATGCGGTCGCCCAAGTTGAGATGGATGATGTCGCCTGCATGTTCGAGATTGCTCACATAGAGGATGATCTCCAACGCGCGCTTGGCCTGCTGCTCCGTCAGCATGTCTTGTGAGACGTCTCCGAGATAAGACTGGACCGCAACTTGATAGGCATTGAGCCTCTGGTCATGCTCACGCAGCTGCTTCAGCGTTTCAATGCTGTTGGTGCCCATGGCTTTCAAGGCACAATTGAACATGCGGTCCAGAACTTCGCTCATCCGCGTCGTTTCCATCGCGGCATTGGCCAGCGCCACGGCGGGCGTTGAAACCGCTGTGGCATCAAGATAGCGCGGGGCTTTCAAGGCATCATCGGCAGTCTGGTCATTGGGGATCAACCGTTCCACCAAGCGTCCAATCAAATGCGTCAGTGGCAGGAAAATGATTGCGACCGCGAGGTTGAAGGCAACATGGAAGGCCAAAGCCAAATGGAGAGACTGCCCCGGCAGGTCTGGAACGAACGGCAAGAGGTGGGAAGCTAGCGCCAGGAGTACAATGGCGAGCATGGCGCGCGCCAATAGATCGGCCAGCGGCAACCGGCGCGCTTGCGCGGGAAGCCCGAGAGACGCCACGAATGCAGGAATGCCGCCGCCGCAGTTGATCCCCAGCAGGAAGCCCAAAGCGCCGGTGAGTTCAAGGCTGCCATTGCTCATCAGCGATGCAATCAACAAAATTGCAGCCAGCGTTGAATGGAATCCCCAGGCCATTACGGCACCAACCAAGAAAGACAAAACCGGTTCGCGCCCGACTGAAGCCAGGACGTCGTGAAAAAGCGAAGCCTCGTTCAGCGGCGTTGTGGCCTGTGAAACCAGCCGCAATGACAGCAGCATCAGTCCCAGCCCGATCAGAATGCGCCCTGTGTTGTGGGGCTTGAATTCGCGCGCCCAGGAAAACAACATATAGCCGCCAAACAGAAAAGCGGGAGCTGTCCACAGCGCGAGGTTGGAGCCAGACGCGACAAGCCCTGACACCAGTGATGAACCAACATCAGCACCCAGCAGAACTGAAATCCCAAGGGCGAGCGGCAAGGAGCCCGTCGCCGCGATGTTGGTGACGATCAGGGATGTCGCAGTGCCACTGCCCACGATCAAGGTGGCGAACGTCCCGGCTGCAAAAGCCGTCAGACGGGAGCCCAGCCGATGCTGGATGAAATATTTAAGCTGCTCGCCCCACACCCGCATGACGCCCGTGCGCACCATGCGCACACCCCAAAGCAGAAGCGCGATGCCGCCGAGAAGATTGAGAATGACAAGCGTGCCGGGGTTCATCGGCCGATCATCCGGGCAGGGCAAAACCTATTCTGAGATTCGACCAATTATACACTCCTATGACAACTAGATTGCACAATTTGGCAACCGCTCAAAGTCTTAAGCCGACCATTCCAATCGCCCCTGCGGCGCAACGCCGGAGCCGCCTTCGGCTTGCCAAGCCGCATAGCCTGTGGTTTGTTGAATCGGGGCAACAGTTAAACTTGGGCGACAATAGATGGGGTATATTGCGACGGTGTCGAGCGATGGTTCGCGCGCTTTTTTCTTCGCGTTTGGTTGGGTTGCGGCGTTGAAATTTATGGGCCTTGCCGCTGTTGTTTGCGCGACAAATCCAGGTGCTGGAGAACGGTTTAAAACCATGTGGGTGGCTCGCGAACTGTTGGGCTTCTTTCAGCTATTTGTCGAATGGCTTGTAGTCCTAGTGGCCATGTTGGTCGTTCTGTTTCATCCGAATTTGATTTTCCGACTGTGCTGGGGAACAGCAATCGCCGCTTCGACAGCAATCCAGTGGTTATTCTATCGCCTCTGCGGGAACCAGATGTCAGTCTTCGACATGCTATCGCTTCTGGAAGTAAAAGATTGGAAATCCGATGTTTCGGGCTCGATGAAACGCCAGGTCCTTTTTGCCTTCTGTATTTTCGGACTTGTCCTTCTTCTCTGTGCAGTCCCATACGCAACGCAGCCCGAGTGGGTTGATGCGATCAACAAATATCATTTGGCGTGGTTGCCATTGTTATGCGTGAGTTTCATTGCGGTTGAAATTGTAGTCAAAGGTGGCGACACGCTTTCGCCAATGCCTACACAATTCAGCGTGGGCGCAATGCTGGCGCCAACAGCTGTGAAAAGCCTTCTCAGCCCCGTGCCGCACCGTCGGCAGGTTGACTGGAAGCAGCAACAGGTAACGAAAAAGCAAAACATCGTCTTGTTGGTCGATGAAAGTGTTCGCGGTGACTATGTGTCCTTCAAGCCAGGGAACCGGCTTACGCCGGAGCTTGCAGCCCTGTCGGACCGCTTGACGTGCTTCGGCCCGGCTGTTTCAGGTGGAAACTGCAGCAGCTATTCCAACGTCATCCTGCGCTTTGGCGCCACCCCGGAGCACATTGTCGAGACGGCGGGTACCAATCCCTCGCTTTTTGCCTTTGCCAGAAAAGCAGGCTTTCGGACCGTCTATATTGACGCCCAGGCTGGCTATCAGGCCAAAGGCACCGGCCTGCAGAATTTTATGACGCGCGCCGAAAAATCTGAAATCGACGGATTTTATGTCGTGGAGATTGGCCCAGGCAAGAAATCAGCAGATTTCCAGCTGGCAGATATTATTGCAGCGGAGTTGGAGGCTGATCAGCCAGTGTTCATCTACGCCAACAAGAATGGTGTGCACTATCCCTATGAGGCACGCTTTCCAAAGGATGAGGAAGTCTTTGTGCCTCGTCCGCAAAATTCGGAGGCAAGTGCGAAAGCCCGCATGATCTCGTCCTATCGCAATGGTGTGAAGTATACAGTTGAAAAATTCATGCTCTATCTCTTTGCCAAAGCCGATTTGAGCAATGCAACCATGATCTATACCTCTGATCATGGCCAGTTGTTCAGTCCCGGCCGTTATCCCCATGGAATGGTGAGAAACCCTGATCCGCGCACCGGGCTAGTGCCGCTCTGGGCCTATTCTTCAAACAAGGCGATAGCGAAAGCATTTAAGGAAGGCGCTGCGAAATCCCAAGGCAAGGCCAGCCATTTCTTGATCGCGCCCACGCTTTACGAACTCATGGGCTATGCCCGCGTCGACATCGCCATGACATATCAGGACTCACTCTTTACGGGCACCGACAAGCCACCCCGCATGACCACGGGCGACATCTTCGGGCTTTTCGGGTCGTCAGCCTTATTCTGGGAATTTGATCTGCAGCGCGACTATTTTGAACATGACGATCAGCCCAAGCTCAGGGCTGAACGCCATGCCTCTCAAACCCAGGGCAGCGACCAGGTTTTGACATTTGTGTAGAACTTCATGGCTTCCTGAACGCCTTCCTTGATACCATTGCCAGAATCCTTGATGCCGCCGAAGGGTGACATCTCAATCCGGTAGCCAGGCACTTCCCAGATATTGACCGTGCCGACATTGAGCCCGTCGACAAATTTGGTGATGCGCTGGAGATTGTTGGTGCACACGCCAGACGACAGCCCAAAGGCGGTCGAGTTCGATATCCGCATGACCTCTGCATCATCGGCGGGAACGCGAATGATCGGGATGATGGGCCCAAAGGTTTCTTCCATCACCAATTCTGATGAGTGGTTTACATGATCAACCACGATGGGCGGCAACACCGCACCTTTGCGGCCCGGATTGTAAAGGATCTTGGCACCTTGCGCCTCGGCCTTCATCACGCGATCTTCAAACATCTTCGCGGCTTGCTCATGCACCACGCAACCAAGATCAGTGTCGGGATTCATCGGGTCGCCAAATTTCAGTTTCTTCGCTTTGGCCAGAACCTTTTCGACAAAGGCATCGGCCACTTTGGGCTGCACCAAAATGCGTTTGACAGCCGTGCAGCGCTGACCGGAATTTTTCGTCGAGCCCGCAACTGCAAGCTCTGCCGCCTTATCGAGATCGTCGTCAGAAAGATCGTCGAGAATGATCAACGGATCATTGCCACCGAGTTCCAGTGCGGCGCGCGTATAGCCCGCCTTCTCGGCGATCATCTTGCCCACGCGCACGCCTCCCGTGAAGGTGATGACGTTGATGTTGGAGTTGGTGATCATCTCGTCGCCGATTTCGTTTGGATTGCCGGTGACGATCTGGAACATTTCAGGCGGCAGGCCTGCTTCATAGAGAATATCGGCCAGCATGATGGCGGTAAGGGGTGTTAATTCCGTCGGCTTGCAAACCAGGCAATTGTTGGTGGCGATAGCGGGCGCGATTTTGTGGGCCACCATGTTCAGAGGATGATTGAAAGGCGTGATGGCGGAAATGACGCCCACCGGCTCGCGCTTCGTGAAAATCTTGCGCGCCTTGCCTTGCGGGGTGAGATCACAGGAAAAAATCTGACCGTCATCATTGATCGCCAATTGTCCGGCCAGCGAAAACACGTCATAGGCGCGACCGCATTCATAGGCTGAATCTTTCAGCGACAGTCCCAGCTCAAGCGTGATCTGCTGGGAAAGCTCCTTGGCTTTCGACTTGATCAGTTCCGCCGTGCGGAACAAAATCTGCTGGCGCTCATAGCGCGTGAGCATGGGCTTGAAACCCGCAGCGATGGAAAAAGCCTTGGCCGCATGTTCAGCTGTCCCTGCAGGCACCGTGCCGATGATTTCATTGGTGTAGGGATAATGCACATTGACGACGCGCTCGGTTGAGACCTTCTTACCGCCAATGCGCATCGCTTCAATCTTGATTGGTTTTGTCATGTCAGACTCCTGAAACGCAGTTGCAGCCCAAATAAAACGCATCGAAATTTCTGAGCGGAGAGGGCAGGTTGGAAAGCTTCACATTGCTGATCACCGGAATTTCCTGTTCGGTGAGGCCGCCATGCGAACGCAGCGGCGCATCAAGCCCGGAAAGATCATGCTTTGAAGCGCTGGTGCCAATCACCTTGCTGCCCTTGGGCCCTCCGGAGATCACGACGAGATCGCCAATGCGCGGCGGCGGCAAGCCAAATTCCTTAGCCGCAGCGTCCTTGGTCAAAACCTTATCGATGCCAGGCATCCCGGCAATCGCCTTTGTCGCCAGAGCCGCATCAATCCCTTTGAGATAGACAGTTGCATAGGACCCAAGCGCGCCGTGATGCACGACGTAAGGATCCGTGATCGGAAGGATGACGCGTGACGTGCCAGCGCCAAAGGTCTTGTCGAGTTCATCCTGCAGATAAATCACATCAGGCGAACCATCGGCCAAATGCTTGTCCTTCATGCCATGGTCAGCCACGATGATGAGCGTGCAGTCCAGCGCATCAAGCTGGCCGACATAGCCATCCATCATTTTGTAGAATGAATTTGCACCCGTCGAGCCCGGCGCAAATTTGTGCTGCACATAGTCAGTGGTGGAAAGATACATGAGGTCCGGTCTGTCGCGCGCCAAGAGCTTCACGCCCGCGGCAAAAACAAACTCCGACAGATCAGCCGAATAAACTTCGGGCACGGGCTTGCCAACAAAGCCCGTGACGTTTTCAATGCCATTGTCTTTCAGCGTCGCCTTGTCTGCTTTTTCGGATGAGAAGCAAATGGCACTGCCGTCAAACTTCAATCCGTTGCCGAGCAGCAGGCGAAGCTTGTCCTTGGCTGTGACCAGAGTAATTTTCGCACCAGCAGCCTGAAAGCTTGCGAAGATCGTCGGCGCGGTCAGCCATTTCGGATCATTCATCATGGTTTCCTGGCCGGTGGCCGGATCGATGAGATAGTTGCCGCAAATGCCGTGCACATCAGGCGTGCGGCCCGTGGCAATGGACATGTTGTTGGGGTTGGTGAACGACGGCATGGCGGAAAGGCCGCGCAAGTTTTCGCCTTTGGCGATGATGGCTTTCAAATGCGGCATCAAGCCCTCGGCCATGGCGATTTCCATATAGGCAGGCTCGCTGCCATCACAACAAATCACGACGACCGGGCGGGCAGGCCATTTGTAGTCGCGGCCATTGATTGAGAGAGTTTTCATCATGCGGCTTTCGGGCTCATGGTCTTGACGTTCATACTGGCAAGAACTTCTTTGATCGCAATAACCACGCGCTCCATCACTTTCTCATCGAGATGGCCGATGGTGCCGATGCGGAAGCTGTCGCGCTTCGTAAGCTTGCCCGGATAGATCGCAAAGCCCCGTTCCCTCAGCGCCTCATAGAAAACCTCGAACTTGAAATTTTCATCCGACGGCGTGAGGAAGGTCTGGATGATGGGTCCGGACTCATTGTCGGAGAGCAGAGGCTGAATGCCGATTTCGGCCATCCCTTTCAGCAGCACTTTTGCATTGCGCCGATAACGCTCGCCACGCGCGGCCACGCCACCTTCAGCCTCAAGTTCGCGCAAGGCTTCGCGAAACGCTACCAGCGCATGCGTAGGCGGTGTGAAGCGGAACTGGCCCGTGGCCTCAAGGCCTTTCCATTGCTCATAAAGGTCAAGAACCACCGAGTGGCTTTGCCCTTGTGAGGCTTCCAGCAATTCCTTCTTGGCCAGCACATAGGAAAAGCCGGGAATGCCTTCGATGCATTTGTTGGATGATGACACAAGAACGTCAATGCCATCGCGCACCATGTTGATGTCGAGGGCACCGAACGACGACATGGCATCGACCATGAAGACCAGCCCACGCGACTTTACCGCCCGGGCGAGATCGCTGAGCGGGTTCACAATGCCCGATGTTGTTTCGCAATGAATGAGCCAGACATGGCTGATGGTCGGGTCGTCGGCCAGTTGCAGGGCAAAATGCATCGATTGCAACTGTGTGGTATCGGTCTTCGAGACCTTCACATATTTGCGGCCCATGCGTTCAAGAATGGATGCCGCACGCTCGCCATAGGCGCCATTGGCGGCCACCAAAGTCTGCTTGCGCTTGGCGGGCGCAAAGCTGCCGAGTGCGGCTTCAATGGCGAAAGTTCCGGATCCCTGCATGATCACGCAGTCGTAAGTGTCATCACATCCCGCCAGCCGCAACAGCTCCTGCCGCACCTCTTTGACCAGTTTGCGGAACTCAACGTCGCGCGAGCCCCAGTCGGCCATCAACGCGAGCTTGACCGTCCGCGATGTGGTGAGCGGCCCCGGCGTCAAAAGATAGGGCATGTCTTCCTGGCCTTCCGGCCCCTTGAAACTGATCATCTGAACACTCCGATTTCCCAGCATTAGAGCGGCTTGACTTCTATCAGTCAAATCGTATCATCTGATAACATTCATAGGTTTAACTTATATGACGAGTGCCCAGCTCAAGGCCTTTCAGGCCGTGGCCAGATACGGAAGTTTTACGCTTGCGGCTGAGCGCATGGGCCTTTCGCAACCCGCCATTTCCGATCACATCAAAAAACTCGAAACTGCCTATGCGACAAGCCTGTTCATCCGCCAGGCCAAAGGCGTGCAGCTCACCGAAGTCGGAAAGAAGCTCTTTGCCATTGCCGAGCGCAATTCGGAGACTGAGCGTGAAGCGGTCACGCTTTTGTCCCACGCAAAAAAGCTGGAAGAGGGTCAGCTCACCATTGGCGCTGATGCAGCCGTCCACATCATCCCTCACATCAAGAAATTTCACGCGCGCTTTCCCGGCATCAACATCAAACTGGTCAGCGGAAATTCATCGGAACTGATTGAAAAGCTGAAAAGCTTCACTATCGATTTTGCCGTGGCGGCCCGATTGCCGGAAGAGCAGGGCATTGCCGCCATCCGCATTGGCCGCGACCCGATGGTGGCGGTTGTGGCCGCTGGTGGCTCCTTGGCCAAGCGCAAATTCATCACGCTTACAGAGCTCGCCAAACATCCGCTCGTCCTGCGCGAAATGGGATCGACCACGCGGGCCATGGCCATCAATGCATTGTCGCAAGCCGGATTGAACTATGCTGTTGCCCTGGAGGTCGAGGGCCGCGAGGCCGCACAAGAGGCTGTGGCCCATGGCTTGGGCGTGGCGCTCGTCTCGGCGGGTGAGACCATGCACGATCCGCGCATCAAGGCGCTTAAGATTTCAGATTGCGATGACCAGATGGATGAATGGCTGCTATATCTTGAAGCGCGGTCGGGTCTGCGCATGATTTCGGCCTTCGCGCAAATCGTGGCTTAAGGTTCAAGCCTGCCCAAATAGGCGGCGATGGCTCCGTCTTTTGATGCAAAGAATTTGCGCGTGTCCACAGGGGCATGAACCTTGCCCCCGGCCACAAACATCACATGATCCGCCACGGCCCGCACTTCGGCGGGCTGATGTGTCACCGTCAAGACCGTGAGGTGGCGAGACTTTGCAATGGCGACGACGCGCTCCAAGAGGTTTTGCCGCAAGCCCGGATCGAGTGCGGCAAAGGCCTCATCGAGAAGCAGGATTTTCTTGGCCCGCACCAGAACCCGCGCCAGTGCCACGCGTTGCCGCTCGCCGCCAGAAATTTCTCCGGGACGCCTCTGGGCGAGGGTGGAAAGCTGGACATGTTCAAGGGCTTCTTCGACAACCTTTACCTGGTCTTGCGACAACCGCAGCGACGGCGAAAGTCCCAAACCCACATTCTGAGCCACCGTCAGATGCGGAAAAACATTATTGTCCTGAAACACCATGCTGACCGGACGCTGATCGGGCGAAAGCGATGTGACGTCGATGTCATCCAGAATGATGCGTCCGCTATTGAGGTTTTCAAACCCGGCGAGCAGCGATAGCAATGTCGACTTGCCAGCACCGCTTGGTCCAAGCACGGCGCAAAACTGTCCCGCCGCAATTTCGAAATCACAGGTCAGCGTAAAATCGCCCGAACGATAAAGACCATTCTCAACGCGGATCATGGGACCTCCCCAATCTTTGCGCTATCACTGTGATGGCAAAACACAATCCCATGAGAACGAGCGCCGTGCCTTGCGCGTCCTGCCCGCGATAGTGACCCATTTGTGCATGCACTAAATTGGGCAATGTCATGATGCCTTCTGAGCCCAGCAGTGTAACCGCCGCAAGATCGCCAAGCGACAGCACCAGCGCCATCAATCCGGCCTGCGCCAAGGGCCGCATCATCTGTGGCAGAGTGATTTGCCAAAAGCGGTTCCACCCGAAAATTCCGAGCGACTGGCAAAGCTTGTCATGGGCTCCAACCAATTGATTCAAAGCAGGACCGAGAACCGCGCTGGCAAAGGGCAGCGCCATCAAGGCATTCAAGGCGACGATGGTGGCAAACACCAACAACACGCCGCCATTCAATTTATAGAGCAGCAAAAACCAGCCGGTGGCCATGACGGCGGGTGGAATGAGCAAGGCCGAGAGCGCCAGAATTTGGGACAGCCCACGCCCGCCCGCAAGGTTCCACGCCAGCGCCACAGCGATGACCGCGGAACACGCGCCGATGCCAAGACTTGTGAATAACGCGTGCAACAACGGAGTGTCGAATTGCACATTGAAAATTCCCTGCACGATTAAAACAGCGAGCGGCGGCAAGACTAAAAGCATGGCCAGTCCGATCAATAGAACATCTACCGCATATGCCAACGGTGTTGCACCATCATAGCGCCGGGGCGACAATCGCAAGCGGGAAAGCACCATCGACGGGCTGAACGCCTTGGCCCCGAAAAATACAAGCGAACCACTTAACGCAACTTGCAGAAGCGACAAAGCCAGCGCGCGCGGCACGTCAAAATCCATCCGCAGCGACTGGAAAATGGCGACTTCCAATGTGGTCGCCGTGGCACCGCCCAAGGTGAGCACGATCACAAAGCTCGCCGCACAGAGGAGAAAGACTAGCGAGGCAATGCGAAACATTGCGGGCAGGGCGTGTGGCAATTCAATCTGCCGCAGCACTTGGAATTCCGAAAACCCGAGCTGCGCGCCGAGTCGGAAATTTTCCGGTGCAATCTGTTCCAGCACGTCAACAAACAACCGCGTCGCCATAGGCAGATTGAAAAACACATGCGCCAGAACAATGCCGCCAAAGCCATAAAGATTGATCCAGCCTGCGAGTAAGCCGTTATTGCCATAAAGCCCGGTGAGGCCCAACACCGCAACAATCGCCGGAACCGCCATCGGAATGGCGAAGAGCTGCAACAGCAAGGCCCGCCCGAAAAATTGCCGCCGCGCCAAGGCCCGCGCCACAAAAAATCCGGGCACAACCGACAGCACAGTCGATGCCGCCGCCTGCTTCAGCGTGAACAGCAGCACCGGCCACACACCAGTGCCGAAATTCACCGCACCACGCGATAGGGCAAACCAGAACAGCGGCAGCACGCCACAAGCCACAGCGCAGAGGACCAGCCCCCGCGCTGCAACTTGGGCAAGGGTCAGGCGATTATTCAACAGCCTTCTGCCATTCATCAATCCAGGCCTTGCGGTTCTTCGCAACATCCTCCGGCGAATAGAGCAGTGTCTTGGCGGGCTTCACCAGGGCGTTGAACGCATCAGGCAAAGGCTGCGATGTGGCAGACGCTGGCATCATCCAGTTTGTCGTGGGGATTTCATCTTGAAAGCCCGGTGTCAAAATGAAATCCATGAACTTCTGCGCCAGCGCCTTCTCGTGTGACGCCTCAATCAGCCCTGCAACTTCAATCTGGAGGTAGTGACCCTCGGAGAATTCTGCTGCCTTGTACTTGTCCGTCTTCTCTTCGACGATGTGATAGGCGGGCGAGGTCACGTAAGAAAACACCATCGGCGCTTCGCCCTTGGTGAAAAGATCATAGGCTTCCGACCAGCCGGGCGCAGTTGTGAGAATGCGCGGCTTCAAAGCCTTCCACGCGTCTGCGGCCTTGTCACCATAGACCTGTTTCATCCACAGCAAAAACCCAAGGCCGGGCGTTGAGGCGCGCGGATCCTCCAGCACGATTTTCTGAGATGGATCGCCGTGGACCAGTTCATCAAGGCTTTTCGGCGGATTTTTCAACGTCTCGGAATTATAGACCACGGCAAAATGGCCATAGTCGAAGGGCAGGAACGTGTCGTCGCTCCAGCCGCCGGGAACCTTGGCGCGGGTCACATCAACACCATGCTTTCCGAAAATTCCAAGGTCCTTCGCTTCGGCGGTGATGTTAGTGTCCAGCCCCAAAACCACATCGGCCTTGGTGTCCTTACCTTCAAGCTTGAGGCGGTTGAGCACGGCCACGCCATCTCCCAGCGCCACCCACTTCACCTCGCAATCGCAAGTCTTCTCGAACGTCGCCTTGATTTTGGCACCCGGACCATAGTCGGCAACAAAGCTGTCATAGGTGTAAATCGTCAAAGTGTCCTTGGCCATGGCGGGAAGCGCCAGGGACGAAAGGGCCACAAAACTTAAGAGCATCTTTTTCATCACAATCTCCAAAAATGCGGATAAGTGCGTGAAGGGCAAAGACCAGCCCCGCTCGCAATCCCTCCGCTGGTACAATCCAGATCAGGTTCAGCGGGTTGGAGCGAACTCCTCTCAGCCCAGAAAAAAGGGCACCCCGTTGAGAGCAATTTGACAAATAGTAGGCTTGGGGTGCGCTGGCAAGTCTGATCTGCTACAGGAGCGCCATGAGCAGATTTGTCATATTGCTGGGCGGGCCAATTTCGCCAACGCCGCGTCTCTTGGCGCAAGTTGAAGGCGCGCGCGTTCTGGCGGCCGATAGCGGCATGGTCCATGCCAAAATTTTGCATCTGGAGCCGGAACTTTGGATAGGTGATTTTGATTCCGCCTCGAAAAAACTGCAGCGCGAATATTCCAAAGTGCCGCGCCTTGAATTTCCGGTTGAGAAGGATGCAACGGATGGCGAATTGGCGATTTCCCATGCCTTGAAAGAGGGCGCCGATGATCTGTTGCTGGTGGGCGGCTTTGGGGGCCAGTTCGACCATGCACTGGCCCATGCCGGTTTTTTGCTGGCCATGGCCAAGCGCGGCATCACCGCTTTGATGACGTCGGGAACTGAAGAGGCGCAAGCGCTCTTTGGCGAAATTTCGCTCCCTGATTTAAAGTCAGGAACGCGCATCAGCGTGGTGCCGCTGAGCGATCTCGTGGCGCTGACTATCTCCGGTGTGAAGTGGCCACTCAACAATCGCAACGTGCCGCTGGGTTCGGCGCTTACTCTTTCGAACATTGCGCTGGGGCCGGTTGATCTCGCGCTGCGTGCGGGCCAGGCGCTGGTTATTACTTATCCGGAGCAACAATGAATTTCGTTATAGAGAAGCTCGGCCAGCGCGGCGATGGCCTGGCCCATGTTGACGGCAGGCTCGTTGTCGTGCCCAAAACCTTGCCCGGTGAAACAGTCGATCAGACAGATGGTGGCATTCTCAAAGCCTCGCCCGATCGCCTTGAACCGTTCTGTCCCGTTTATGACCGCTGCGGCGGCTGCAAGTTTCAGCATTTGGCACAAGCGCCCTACGCGACGTGGAAGCGCGAGCAGGTTGTCGAGGCCTTGCATGGCCAGAACATCAAGGCCGAGGTCGGCCCACTCATGGATGCCCATGGGGAGGGCCGCCGCCGCGCCAGTTTCCATGTGCGCCGCATTGATGAAGTGTGGCAGGCGGGCTTCATGGCTGAAAAAACCCACGATCTCGTCGCCATCACACATTGCCCGATCCTTGTGCCGCGTCTGGCGCGTGCGCCGGAATTAGCGGCGAGCTTTGGTCCTCTTCTCGGCAATTGCGATGTCGTGATGACGGCTATGGATAATGGCATTGATGTCTATGTAAAAGCCGACAGCCAAGCGGTCGATCAACACTTCACCCAGTTCCGCCGCATGATGGAAAACTATGGCGTGATCCGCGTCAGCGTCAACGCCGAAGTCGTGTCCAAAAGCCAGAACCCGGTTCTGAAGATCGGCACGGCGCTGGTTTCACCACCGCCCGGCAGTTTCCTGCAGGCGACCGCTGAAGGCGAAAAGATTTTGGCCGAACTGGTGATGAGCCATTTGGGTAAATCTCGCAATGTGCTCGATCTCTTCTGCGGGGTAGGTCCATTTGCGCTTCGCATCGCGGAGAAGTCGAAAGTTCATGCAATCGACAGCGACAAGAAGGCGGTGGCCGTATTGGCCGAAACCCTGCGCAACACCAAAGGTCTGAAACCCGTCACCACTGAAACCCGTGACCTGTTCAAGATGCCGCTCACCTTCATTGAACTTGCTGATTTTGACTGCGTGGTGTTCGATCCGCCGCGTGCGGGCGCAGAGGCGCAATGCCGCCAGCTTGCAAAATCAAAAGTGCGCAACGTGATTGCCGTGGCCTGTGATGCCCAGAGCTTTGCCCGCGATGCCCGCATCCTGATCGAGGGCGGCTATCGCCTGACGAAGGTGACACCCGTCGACCAGTTCAAATATTCAACCCATGTTGAACTCGTGGCGCATTTCACCAGGGCGCCCAACAACAGCAAATGAGCCAGCGTTGATTTTCGGGGCCTGATTGGCTAGTCAGGCCAAAAGGGAGTTCCAATTGACAGTTGCATTCGTGTTTCCGGGGCAAGGCAGCCAGGCCGTTGGCATGGGAAAGTCGCTCGCTGATAATTTCGCAAGCGCCAAAGCGGTGTTCGCCGAAGTGGACGACGCACTGGGGCAGAAGCTTTCGGCCCTGATGTGGGACGGGCCAGAAGCCGATCTCACCCTCACCGAAAATGCCCAACCCGCGCTAATGGCGGTTTCGATGGCAGCGCTGCGGGTCATGGAACACGATCATGGCATCGTGATGGCCAAGACCGCGAAATTTGTGGCCGGGCATTCGTTGGGCGAATATTCAGCGCTGGCTGCTGCCGGAACCTTCTCAATCGCCGATACCGCGCGCCTTCTCAAAATTCGCGGCAAGGCCATGCAGGCGGCAACGCCCGTGGGCGTCGGTGCCATGGCGGCCTTGCTCGGGCTTGATTTTGCCACGGCCTCCTCCGTTGCGGCTGAAGCGGCGCAAGGCGATGTGTGCCAGGCCGCCAATGACAACTCCGATGGGCAGGTAGTGATTTCAGGCTCAAAGGCCGCTGTCGACCGCGCCTGCGAAATCGCCAAGGCGAAGGGGGCCAAGCGCGCCATTCTGCTGCCCGTCTCCGCACCCTTCCACTGCGCCTTGATGAAGCCCGCCGCTGATGCGATGGCGCAAGCGCTCGCCAACGTCACCATGAACGCGCCTGTCGTTCCGCTCGTCTCCAATGTTCTCGCCGCACCGACGAGTGATCCCGCACTCATCCGCCAGAAGCTGGTTGAGCAGGTGACAGGCACCGTGCGCTGGCGCGAAAGTGTCGCCTTCATGGCCGCACAGGGTGTTAATCTTTTTGTTGAAGTGGGCGCGGGTAAAGTCTTGACCGGACTCGCAAAAAAGAACGCGCCCGAAGCCCAGGCCATCGCCGCCGGCACGCCGGACGACATCGCCGCCGCCGCTCAAATTCTGAAGCAAGGATAATCCCCATGTTTGATCTCACTGGAAAAACGGCCCTCATCACCGGCGCCACAGGCGGCATTGGTGCCGCCATCGCCAAGGCACTGCACAAGGCGGGGGCAACCGTTGCCATTTCCGGTACGCGCCAGCCAGCGCTTGATGCCTTGAAGGCCGAACTTGGTGAGCGCGTTCACACCATCGCCTGCAATCTGGGTGACCCCGCAGACGTTGAAAAGCTCGTGCCCGCCGCTGAAGCCGCCATGGGCGGGCTTGATATCCTCGTCAACAATGCCGGCGTGACGCGCGATGGTCTGGCCATGCGCATGAAGGACGAAGACTGGCAGAGCGTCATCGACATCAACCTCACCTCGAACTTCCGCCTGTCGCGCGCCGCGATGAAGGGCATGATGAAGAAACGCCAGGGCCGCATCATCAACGTCACATCGATTGTGGGTGTGACAGGAAATCCCGGCCAGGCCAATTATGTGGCCTCGAAAGCGGGCTTGATCGGCCTCACGAAATCACTCGCCCAGGAATTGGCCACGCGCAACGTGACGGTGAATTGCGTGGCCCCCGGCTTCATCGCAACGCCGATGACTGAGGTACTGAACGACAAGCAGAAGGAAGCCATTCTGGGCCGCATTCCATCAGGCCGCATGGGCGGGCCGGAGGACATTGCCGCCGCCGTGCTTTATCTGGCGTCGAATGAGGCAGGCTACGTGACCGGGCAAACGCTGCACGTCAATGGCGGCATGGCGATGATTTAAGCACGGGTCTGCCCTAGTTCACCGGGGCATTCCCGGCGGAAGAAGAAGGGACGCGCGGGGAAATCCGACGCGAAATGCGGCTAGAGTAGAGCCGCGATGAATGCGCTGGGTTGCCCCACGCGGAAACAGGCTTTCAGGCCCACTGGACGTGTCACGTTTGCTTTTAACCTCCAGCCGAACACCCCACTTTAAGGGGCTAGATCGGCTTGTAGAAAGAGGGCGACGGGCGCCGCGAGGCGGCAAATGGGCAAAGCCAAGAACCCGGCGTAAACGACTGGCCTACCAGCCCGGCCTTGAGGGCCGGGGCATCCAACGAACCTGCCTGACGACAGCGCACGATACGCAACCCCTCAGACCTGCCGCCCCACCATCCAGCTCACCGTCGCGAACAGGACCCCGGTGATGGAGCGGGAGGACGTAAAACATACAATAGGAATGTTGTCAAGAGCTCACGAATAGCGCATCCATTGAAACAAATGATTTGGATGTATAATTAAGTTTTAAAATTTGGCAGGGTATGGTTGCCAATGGCCCGCAAGCGAAAATCAGATGGCCTTCCGTTCACGCCCGCAGTTTTTCGTTGGGCGCGGGCTCGTGCTGGACTTGACATTGATGAGGCAGCAGGAAGATTAAAAATTCCCGTAACCAATCTGACTGATTGGGAGGATGAAGACGGCCAATTTGCCCCGACTGTAAAACAGGCACGTGATTTGGCGGAGCTTTACGGGCGGTCATTTCTTGAATTGTTTTTGCCTGAACCACCAGATCTACCCACACCAGAATTGATTCCTGATTTTCGGCTTTATCGAAATGCTGAGAACCCTACAGGCACGCGCGAGTTGCTGGAGGCGCAAACGTGGGCGGAGACGCAGCGTGACAATGCTTTGGACCTTTATTCGGAAATTGGTGACGAGGTGCCCAAAATTTCTGCGGAGGCATTCGGAACAATAGAAAGTGACGCGGAGAGGTTGGCCAACCTTACGCGCCAACTAATGCAGTTTCCAGTTGTACAGCAAATAGGTTTGCAGACCAACACGGAGCGGGCCGAAATTCCATCGTTAATCAGAAGCAAGATCGAGACACTTGGAATACTTACATTGAGACGGTCTGATCTGAAGCGTTTTGGCGTCAGAGGTTTTTGTGTTGCCAAATTTCCTCTTCCTGTGATCGTATTTACTAGCGAGTCGCCCAACGCTCAGTCGTTCACCCTTGCACATGAACTTGCTCACATTCTTATAAAGCAAAGTGCGATCAGTTCTTCGATTCCCAAAAAAGGCGGAGACCCAAGGGTTCGCCGGATAGAAGAGTGGTGCAATACTTTTGCTGCAGCCTTCTTAATGCCTAGACAGGCAGTTCTTGCAAGATTGCGTATTCCCAACGAAGCCCAACCTTCGATTCCTGATGATGACTTATTGGAAATTGCTAGATATTTCGGTGTGAGCTCGCACGCCATGCTCGTTCGGCTTGTTGAATTGAAGTATGTGCAAGAAAGCTACTACTGGGACTACAAGAAGGCAGAGTTCGAAAAAGAGGAAAGAGAATTTAAATCTTATGGACGCCCCAAATTCTATGGGCGACGCTATTCGAATTCCTTGGGGGGACTGTATACATCTCTAGTGATGGAAGCTTGGTCGGCTGGTCGGTTGACGAACCACAATGCCGCCGAATTTATGGGCATCAAGAATCTGGCGCATCTTCACGATATTCGTAGAGAGTACGGGACCTAATGCCCAAATATTGCGTGGATACATCGGGCTTGTCACATCCTTATGAAGAGATTCCAGAGGACATTCACGCTTCTCTTTGGCTAAAGGTAAGAGCTACAATCCAACAGGGACATGTGGCTGTTACAAAGGAAATTTTTGACGAAGCGGTCAAGATTCAAGGTGGGCTGGGTGATTACATGAACAACCATCAAGCTGTAATTTTGTACGAAGTTCAAAAAGGCAATTGGAATTGGCAAAAATATATCGGGATCGCCACCAAAATGCAGGCAACCCACAAAGATTATATCAGAGAGTTCTGTGGAGGGTCGCCGAAGACTATAGGTCAAAATGATCTGTCCATTATAGCTCTTGCAAAAACGCTAAACTTGCCAGTCTTGAGTATGGAAAAGACCGTAGAGCCAAACTCGAAAAAAAGACATATTCCGGACATCTGCATCGCCGAAAATGTACCTCATTTTAGTTTCAATGATTTCTGCCGAAGAGAAGGCTTCAAGTTCTAGTTCTTTGGCACCCGCAAGCATCACATCCCCATGTCCGTCTTGCGATGATTCGATGACACTCCCACCCCCAAAATCCTCCTTTTGACGCCCTCGAAAACTGTGCTAACAGGGCGTAGTAGAGCCGGGTACGACGCCCTGCACGGCACATTATTGTTTAACAAGGACGAGAGCACATGAGTGACACCGCTGACCGCGTAAAGAAGATTGTTGTTGAGCACCTCGGTGTCGACGCCGACAAAGTGAAAGCCGACGCAAGCTTCATCGATGACCTCGGTGCCGACAGCTTGGACACGGTTGAACTTGTGATGGCCTTCGAAGAGGAATTCGGCATTGAAATTCCTGACGATGCTGCCGAAACGATTCAAACCGTTGGCGATGCCGTGACCTTCATCGACAAGGCCAAGGCCTGATCATTTGGCAATTGGCCACGAATTTGGCGCAGGGCCGGGGCTTGAAATCCTCGCCCTGCGTTTTCATGTTTGAGGGATGAATATGTATAAACGTGTCGTCATCACCGGAATTGGAATGGTCTCGCCGCTCGCGGCCAGCGCTGAAGAAACCTGGACGAAGCTGCTGGCGGGTGAATCAGGGGCAGGCCCCATCACCAAGTTCGACACGTCTGACCTCGCGGCCAAGATCGCTTTTGAAGTCAAGCCCGGCGACGGCACCAATGGCACATTGAACAAAGACCAGTGGATTGATGCCAAAGACCAGCGCCGCTTTGACGATTTCATCCAGCTTGCCTTGATCGCCGCCAAGCAGGCCATGGCCGATGCCAATTACAAGCCTGATACGCCTGATGAGCAATATCGCGCCGGCGTTTTGGTGGGCTCTGGCATTGGGGGCTTGCCGAGCATTTATGAAACATCGATCCTGCTCAACGAGAAGGGTCCGCGCAAAATCAGTCCGTTCTTCATTCCGGGCTCGTTGATCAATCTGGCCTCGGGCCTGATCTCGATTAATTTCGGCTTGAAGGGCCCGAACCACGCCGTGGTCACAGCCTGTTCAACCGGCGCCCATGCCATTGGTGATGCCGCCCGCATCATCATGATGGATGATGCCGACGTGATGGTGGCCGGCGGTGCCGAAGCCACGATCAGCCGCTTGGGCGTGGCGGGCTTTATCGCCTGTAAGGCGCTGTCCACCGGATATAATGACACGCCGACCAAGGCCTCGCGTCCTTACGACAAAGACCGCGATGGCTTTGTGATGGGCGAGGGGGCTGGGATCGTCGTGCTCGAATCACTCGAACACGCCCAGAAGCGTGGTGCCAGGATTTACGCCGAGATCATCGGTTATGGCATGTCGGGCGATGCCCATCACATCACGGCTCCTTCTGAAGACGGCGACGGCGCTTATCGCTGCATGAAGGCCGCTTTGCGCCGCGCGCAAATTCATGCCTCCGAAATCGACTATATCAACGCCCATGGCACGTCGACCCCACTCGGCGATGAAATCGAACTGCGCGCCGTCGAAAGACTGATTGGCAACAATGCAGGCCAACTGTCGATGTCGTCGACAAAATCTGCCATTGGCCATTTGCTCGGTGCGGCAGGGGCCGTTGAAGCCATCTTCTCAACCTTGGCCATTCGCGATAATATCTGCCCACCGACTTTGAATCTCGACAACCCGTCAGTTGAAACGCAGATTGATCTGGTGCCGAAAGTGGCCCGCGAAAAAGAGATCAACACAGTTCTGTCCAATTCTTTTGGTTTTGGTGGCACAAACGCCTCATTGATCATCCGCCGCTTTGCGGCATAATGGGGCTTTGCAAAGAGGCCCTGTCAAATGCGTGGTGACGACGACGAGCCATTGAAGAGACTGCCGGAAATGGGTGCCAAGCGGCGCCGTTCATCCGTGCTGCGCCTGCTTGGCAAATGGATCCTTTCACTTCTCCTGATCAGCGTCATCGTCGGTGCGGTGGGCGGCTGGAGCTTCCTGGTCTTCACAGCGCCCGGCCCACTGGCCGCCGACAAGGTTTACGAGGTCAGCAAAACCATGGACCGCGCAGGCCTGGCCATTGCCTTGCAAGAGCAGGGGATCATTACGGATCCAAGAATTTTTAGCGCGGCTGCTGCCGTTAATGCCCTGCGTGGCGGCAAATTGAAATCCGGCGAATATCTTTTCAAGGCCGGAATGTCGATGCAGGACATCCTGTCGATGATCACGGCAGGTCGCGTCATCACCTATAAGCTCTCGGTGCCTGAAGGCTGGACCTCGCAAATGGTGGTTGACCGTTTGGGCGAGCAAAAGGAATTGGACGGACCAACTCCTGCAACACCGCCTGAAGGCTCGATCATGCCTGACACCTATGTGTTCCGCCGTGGCCTGACGCGCGAAAAGCTTTTGGCTGATATGCAAGACGCTGAAACCAAGCTGGTCGATGAAGTCTGGGCCGCCAAGCCTGCCGACAGCATTCTCAAATCAAAAGAAGACATGGTCACCTTGGCTTCGATTGTCGAGAAGGAAACCGGCTTGCCGGAAGAACGGCCAATCGTGGCGTCGGTGATGATCAATCGCTTGAAACAACATATCAGGCTGCAATCTGATCCGACCGTGATCTATGGCATCACCCTGGGTAAAACCAAACTTGATCGCCCCATTACCAGGGCCGATCTCGACGCCGACAATCCTTATAACACCTACAAGATTGATGGCCTGCCGCCGGGCCCCATCGCCAACCCTGGCCGCGCCGCGCTTGAAGCAGTGATCAATCCCGCCGATACAAAATATCTGTTCTTCGTGGCTGATGGTTCCGGCGGCCACGCCTTTGCAGCCACGCTGGATGAGCACAATGCCAACGTCAAAAAATGGCGCGGCATTGAAGCCGCAACGCCTGACCCTGCGAAGCCCGCTGAAATTCCGGCCGCTGCTGCAGCGGGAACACCGGCAACGCCTCCGGCCGTGCAAGATAGTGCAACCGCTCCTTTAGCACCCGCAACCGCTGCACCTGCCGCACCCGCCGCTGTAACGCCAACCCCTGTGGTGAAGCCCGGCGCCACGGTGACGGT
The DNA here is from genome assembly GCA_038231475.1 of Hyphomicrobiales bacterium. GTDB lineage: Bacteria > Pseudomonadota > Alphaproteobacteria > Rhizobiales > Aestuariivirgaceae > Aestuariivirga. The sequence continues at coordinate 340,731 of JBBRLH010000001.1, forward strand.
TGATGGCAAAAAAGTCCCCATTCCTGTTTTCAAGAAACCCAAAAAACAATGACGCTGAATTCCATGACGGGCTTTGCCAGAAGCCAGGCCAGTCATGGCGCGTCGGCGCTTGTCTGGGAATTAAAGAGCGTCAACGGCAAGGCCTTTGATGTGCGCTTTCGTCTGCCGCAAGGCATGGACCATCTGGAAGCGCCGCTGCGTGAATTGCTGGGTGCCAAAATAAAACGCGGTAATGTTCAAGCCGGTCTCTCCGTGACCACGCAAAGCTCCCAAAGCTCGATCAAGATCAATCACGTGGTATTGGGTCAATATCTGGCGGCTGCCACCGAAATGCAGAAGACTCTTGGCGGTGGTCCGCCACGCCCCGAAGCTTTGCTGGCCTTGAAGGGCGTTGTTGAAACCTCCGAGGAAACCATTTCGGAAGATCAAGCGAGGCTGCGCGATGCTGTGGTTCTCAAGGCATTTGTCGAGGCCGCCGAGTATCTCGTGTCCGCGCGCCGCGAAGAAGGCAAAAGGATCTCCCAAACTATTGTGGGCTTCATCGACCGCATTTCAACTTTGACTGCCGAGGCTGAGGGCAATCCAGCCCGTACGCCGCAAGCCATTCGCCAGCGCCTCAAAGAGCAAGTCGAAAAGCTGAAGGAAACTGGTGCGGCCCTTGATCCCGACCGCCTGCATCAAGAGGCCATTCTTCAGGCCACGCGCGTCGATATTGCCGAGGAAATTGATCGCCTCAAAACCCATGTGGCTGCCGCGCGAGTCCTTTTGAAAAGTCCTGAACCCATTGGCCGCAAGTTTGATTTTCTGGCCCAGGAATTCAACCGCGAGGCCAATACGCTCTGTTCAAAATCCAATGACAGCGCCTTGACGGCAACAGGGCTTGAACTCAAAACGGTCATCGACCAGCTTCGCGAACAAGTGCAAAACATCGAATGAAATCTCCGCTTACCAAAATCCCACGCCGTGGCCTGATGTTCGTCATGTCCTCTCCCTCGGGTGCGGGCAAAACCACATTGTCGCGGAAGTTGCTTGCGGCGGATGACAATATTGCGATGTCAATTTCCGTGACCACGCGAAAGCCCCGTCCAGGCGAAATGGATGGGCAGGATTATTATTTCATCACGCAACCAGCCTTCGACAAGATGGTGGCGGCGGGCGATTTGCTCGAATATGCAACCGTCTTTGGCAATTCCTACGGCACGCCCAAAAAGCCAGTCGAAGAGGCTCTCACCAAGGGCCGCGATGTGTTGTTCGACATTGACTGGCAAGGCACCCAGCAACTGGCGCAAGCCATGGAAGATGATCTGGTGCGCCTGTTCATTCTGCCCCCTAATGCCACAATGCTGCACGACCGTTTGGCGGGCCGCAATTCCGATTCAGCAACAGTGGTTGCCAAGCGCATGGCCGAAGCGCCGCGCGAAATCAGCCATTGGCCCGAATATGATTATGTGATCATCAACGACAATCTCGACGACAGCCACCGCCAGGTCGTCGCCATTCTGACCGCCGAAAGATTGCGCCGCAGACGCCAGACGGGCCTCACCGATTTCGTGAGGAAGATGACAAAGGAATTGTGAAGGGTTTCACGCTTCCAACGCCAGCGCCAGCCGTCCAAAATCCTGAACGCTCAATTCTTCCGCTCGCGCAGTGGGCGCAATGCCCAACGGCTCCAATACTTCTTCTGGCCTTTCAAACACACCCTTCAAACTTTGTCGTAGCATCTTGCGCCGTTGGCCAAACCCTGCCGCCGTTACGCGTTCTAAAGCTGACAACTTACAGGCGGGTTCGCAAACGGCGCGTGGCACGAGTTGCACGATCGATGAGGTGATTTTTGGTGGCGGCGTGAAGGCGCTGCGATTGACATCAAAGAGTTTGCTCGCCGTGCAGCGCCACTGGCTGATGACCGACAGGCGCCCATAATGTTCGGTTGCCGGCTTGGCCACAATCCGTTGCGCCACTTCCTTTTGAAACATCAGGGTGAGTGATGAAAACCATGCCGGCCAGGGTTCAACCGACAGCCAGCCGATAAGCAGCGGTGTCGCGATATTGTAGGGCAGATTTGCCACGATCTTGGCCGGACCGGAGATGAGCTTGGCAAATTCAACCTGCAGGGCGTCGTCATTGATCACGTCGAGCTTGCCCGGATAGGCCGCAGAAATCTCGGCCAAGGCCGCCATGGCGCGGGCGTCTCGCTCAATGGCGACGACTTTCTCTGCTCCCTCCGCCAGCAGGGCGCGCGTGAGCCCGCCGGGACCGGGGCCAATTTCAATTATGGTGCAGCCTTGAAACGGTGCAGCCGCGCGCGCAATGCGCCGCGTCAGATTAAGATCGAACAGAAAATTCTGGCCAAGGGATCTTTTCGCGGCCAGGCCATGCGCCGCAATCACCTCGCGCAGAGGCGGCAGGCCGTCATCGCTCATCCTTGCGCTGCCATGTCGGCGGCAAGTGTGAGCGCGGCAATCAGGCTGTCGGCCCGGGCAATGCCCTTGCCAGCCAAGGGCAATGCCGTGCCGTGGTCAGGCGATGTGCGGATAAACGGCAGGCCCAAAGTCACATTGATGCCGCCATGGAAATCCAAGGTCTTGACCGGGATCAAGGCCTGATCATGATACATGCAAAGAATGGCATCATAGGTGGCGCGGGCCTCCTCGTGAAACGCCGTGTCAGCGGGAAGGGGGCCGCGAACGTCTATTCCTGCTGCGCGCAATTCAGCCACTGCGGGCGCAATGATGGACTGGTCTTCCTTGCCCATGGCACCATTTTCGCCCGCATGGGGGTTAAGTCCAGTGACAGCAAGGCGCGGGGCTTTGACACCAAAATATCGGGTGAGAGCCGCGGCAACGATCTTGCCCTGCAAGACAATGGCCGCACTTGTCAGCGCCTGCGGCACATCAGCCAGGGGAATGTGCACCGTAACAGGCACTGCGCGCAATCCGCCACCCACCAGCATCATCACATCATCTGCGGCCAAGCCTTCCGCGCGCATCACTGCGGCGAGAAAATCCGTATGGCCCTGATGTTTGAAGCCTGCCGCATAAAGTGCATCCTTATTGATGGGGCAGGTCACAAGGCCCGAGGCCTCTCCTGCGATGCACAGCCGTGCGGCCTCAGCAATGATCTCGATCACCATCGGTGAATTCGCAAGGTCAATTACACCGGGCTGTGATCGTGCAGCAAAGGCGCGGTGCAGGATAGGCAGCACCTTGCCAAACATGTTCGCGGCTTCATCCAGGCGTTCCAGCCTTGCGAAGGGAACCACGCAATTTGCAAGCTTGATGCGCGCTTCAAAATCCTGGGCATCGCAGATCAGGACAAAACATTTTGTCGGATCGTCATGAAGTCGGGTCCAGGCCTTGGCGGCAATCTCAAGGCCGATGCCCGCAGGCTCGCCGCAGGTTACAACCAGCGGCGGTCTTATCTTATTGGGCATAGGCCGGGTCTTTATATTCAATCACCGCCGACTTGCGCAAAATCGCCGAGTATTTGACCTTCACATCATCAAATTTTTGGTTGAGCGCCACACTCTTGACTTGGTCGCGGGTCGGCATGGTGACGTTGAGTTTTGGCGGCGTAATCACACGTGTGCCGCAAAAGCCAAGAACCTGTATTCCTTTTGGTCCGCGCACAGGTCCCACTGCACTGCCCACGCCGCGTTTGTCGAATGCCTGTTTCATCGGAGGCGGCAGCTTAGTTCCGTCAGCCTCAATTTGTTTGCCAATTTTGACGTTGAAAATTCCAGTGGCTGCCGATTTGGCTGAAGCGCAGCCCTTGAATTTGGACACGATCTGGTTGGCCTCGATGGCTCGTGACTGCAAAAGCTGGGGGTCTGGCGAATCTACAGGTAAATCGATTTGTAGCAGCATGTAGACCTTGATGGGCTGGCGCCTAGGATCGGCCTCAAGCTTAGACACCTTGCCATTGATCTCGGCTTTTATCTCGGCCATTTTCTGGTCAATATCGGCATCGGTGACATTGACCTGCACGTGGAATTTTGTGCCGACGAGCCGCCCAAACGACATCTGTGCAGCGAAAAATTGTGTGAGAGTTGCAGTGGAAATGCCTTGCGCGTTTAGTTTCTGTTTCAATCCGGGCAGGTCGGTCTTCAGGTTCTTGGCAACCTCGGACAGGCGGTCATCAATCTCCTTGTCGGTCGGATTGATCTTCATCCGTGTCGCTTCATCAATCTTCACAATATCGTCGATGATGTCATTGGCCAGTTGCTTGGGAAGAGGCGGGCGGGGGTCGCCTATTGCTTTCAGGAGGGCCGCGCGCTGCAGCACGTCAAAGCTGGTCACTGGTTTGTCGTTCACTGTTGCGATGACAACGGCTTCCTGAGCCTGGGCGGGCTGCAACAAGAACATCCAACCCAACAGTACTGCCGCTGCAATTCTAAGCATGGTCAAAACTGGTAGGAGCCGCTTGTCTTGCCCAGCGTCCGGAGTGCGACGGAAAGCGTAAGAGCGTCGGTTTGCACTTGAGTGACCGTGTCGACGTAGCCGGAATATTCCACTTTCAAGTTCATGCATTCGCAATCGAATTCCACCCCAACCGAGCGTTTGGCGATCTGGTTGCTCACCAGATCATAGGTCAAGCCGCCATAAATCGACCAGCCATCATTGAGTTTATAGCGGACATTTCCACCAACCCAGTTTTCCGCTGAAACCCGTCCATAGGCAGGCTCAGGCGCAATGCTGAGATAGCCAATATCGGCGGTAAAACTGTCAAAATCGAGGCTGGCCAAAAGTTCTTGCTGATGAACACTGGAGAAATCTTCGGCGGTCCGCAGTTCATAGGACAACATGAGATGGTCCCAGGGCTGAATTTGGACAGCGCTGACGAGATCAGAAATCGGCCCATCGAGCCCTGAACCGGTGGTGAAACTGTTTTCTCCGGCAATGTGGACCGACTCGCCAGCACTGGCGCGGATGTAATTGCCGCCACTGCCATAGAATGCATAAGTCACACCCAGATTGGCCTTGGTGCCGCCGTCATAGCGGTCAAAGCCGTTGAACTTGTCGGCAAGGAACAGATTGGTGTGGTCGAAGTTCAAACTGATCGAATCTTCATTGCCGAGATTCGAGGGATCAGGCTCATTGGCAGCCGCGATGACTTGTGCCACCGGCGTGAAGACGCTTTGTCCCATGCTATAATTGGCAACCAGTGGCAGTCGGACATCGATCCCTGCGGCCGGTAAAACGTCTCCGGTCCAATCGACGTTTTTCTCGCCGGACAATGCAGGATCAGGAAGGTTGTCTGCCATGTAAATATCGCCGCGCAGAACGGCAAACGGAGAGGCCACGATTCCGCCAGACGAAATCATTTCTTTTTGCCATGTCACCTGGCTGGTGGCGCGGGTTTGTTGGGTGCCGTGGTCAATGCCTGCCGTTGTTCCAAACGGGGTGGAGCTTTCCGGACGCGTCAACGAATAAGCATTCCATTCGTATTTAAGATCGCCACCCAGAAGGGTGTTGCGCGAAATATGCTCACCAGTCAGGAATGGCATTGCGTAGGGCAGATCAGCCTGGTTGACCGACGTATCAAGAGATTGCCAGTTCAGAAGTTGCGCCGAGAAATAAGTCTGATCGTAAATGTCGGTCGCATAAAGCTCATTCTTGGCGACGATTCGCGTGTCAAATCCGTAGTGGTTTAGGAACATGTTGTCGGACGCAAATGTGCCATCCCAACCGGTGGTCCAACCCTCGGCCGGATGGAATTTGCCGTGCGTATCAATAGCGCCGCGCCAGTCCTGATCGTCTGGAGCAACGTCTTTGTTGAATTGGTGTACGCCATACGCGCGAATATTATAGCTGCCAGTTTCGAGTGCTTGCCGCCATTCAATATCGGCAACACCCAGCTGTCGTGACGAAAGAATAGGCCTCAATGTGAGGTCAGAACTTGGGTTGATCGCCCAGAAATAGGGAACGGCCAGTCCGAAACCCATCATTTTCGTGACGCGGAATTCAGGAATGAGCCAACCCGAACGGCGCGTTACCGTGGGGTCAGGCATTTCAAGATAAGGCAAGGCACCGACAGTCACGCCATCGATCTTCAGCCTGGGCTTTACGTGATAAAGATTATGGGCCTTGGCATCATGATAAGTCGTTTCGGCGTCAAGTTCCCAAACCGGATTGCCGCTGCGGGTCACGCAGTCTTTGCAGGCCGTATAAACGAACTTGGTATAAACCGTGGTGTTGCCATCATCGCGCTTGGCATAATCTGCCGCGATCACGGCATCATTGTTGAGAAGCGAGCGCACATGAGTGGCAAAACCATTCTTGAAGCGATCACGCAGTTCCATGGTTTCGGATTGCAGGATGTTCCCATTGGGCTCACGGATTTCGACTGAACCATTGGCTTTGAATTCGCCACTTTTCAAGTTGTAGACGACGCGTGTCGCGGTCAGCGTATAGGGCCCATAATGCATGACCACCTTGCCGGTGGCCGTGGCGATTTGGCTTTTCTTGTCATAGACGATGACGGCGGCATCGACATTCATTGGGCTGCCCTTGGGGGGCTGTGTCGTAACAGGAGGAACGAAAGGTATTTCTTCAAAGGCAAGTGCAGCGCCCTGGCTGAAGAAGAGCCCGGAAAACAACGCGAAGAACATCAAAAAGCCGCGCCAGCAATGCTGACGCAACCCGATAGCCCTATCGCCCGGTCTTGAGGGGTAACCCAAACTCCACCCGCCTTCGTTCCTACGCGAAGATGATTAAAGACTTTTTATGCTTTCGGGAAGGGCTGAAATTGTCTTGACAAGACCTTTCCAACAAGGTTGCCGACGCAGCCTTTGGACGCTATCACAAGTCTAATTAAGCTAAGGATTCTCCATGAAAATCAGGTTTTCGAAGTCAACTCAACCAAAATCAGGTATTGCCGTGGTTTTTGCCGCCGAAGGCATGAAGCTGGAAGGCGCTGCAGAAGCACTCAATAAGGCCCTTGATGGCAAGATTTTGAAGGCCGCCAAGGCGGCGCGATTCGAGGCCAAGCGCGATCAGGTTTTGGACATTTTGGAGCCCGGAAACGGCCTCGTCCGTCTCCTGGTTGTGGGACTGGGCAAAACCGACAAATTGACCGCTCGCGAAATTGAACTTCTGGGCGGCGTAGTTGCCGGTTCATTGCAATCAGCGAAGGCTGAAACCGCAGTGATTATGGCTCCGGCTCTCGCCCATAAGGACATGAATGATGCGCAAGTCGCTGCTCTATTGGCCTCCGGGGCCAGTCTGCGCATCTACAGCTTTGACCTATACAAGACCAAGAAGCCCGACCCTGTCACAAAACTCCAGAGCCTCAATGTCTTTTGCACAAAACCTGATCAGGCCCAGGCTGCTTTTGAGCCCTTGCAGGCGATCAGTGAAGGTGTGCATTTCGCACGCGATCTCGTCAATGAACCTGCCAATATTCTATTCCCCACGGAATTTGCCAAGCGCGCCAAGACCCTCGCCAAATATGGCGTGAAGCTTGAAGTTCTGGGTGCTGCCCAGATGAAAAAACTCGGCATGGGGGCTTTGCTCGGCGTATCGCAAGGCTCGCCTTTTGAACCTCAGCTTGTTGTCATGCGCTGGGAGGGCGGCAAAGCGGGTGATGCGCCCGTGGCTTTCATCGGCAAAGGCGTGACCTTCGATACGGGTGGCGTTTCAATCAAGCCCGCCGCAGGCATGGAAGACATGAAGGGCGACATGGGCGGTGCAGCTTGCGTGACCGGCCTGATGCTGGCTTTGGCCAAGCGCAAAGCCAAATGCAATGTGATTGGTGCTATTGGTCTGGTTGAAAACGCCATTGATGGCGCAGCCCAACGCCCCGGCGATGTGGTGAAATCCATGTCGGGCCAAACCATCGCCGTTCTCAACACCGATGCCGAAGGCCGCCTCATCCTGGCCGACGTGCTCTGGTATGTCCAGGACAAGTACAAACCAAAATTCATGATCAATCTGGCAACGCTCACGGGCGCGATCATTGTAGCGCTCGGCAAGGAACATGCGGGGCTCTTCTCAAACAATGACGAACTGTCCAAGCGACTGGAGCAGGCCGGAACCGAAACCGGCGAGAAGCTGTGGCGGATGCCGCTCACGCCTGATTATGACAAGATGATCGACAGCGATATTGCCGACATGAAAAACATCGGCGGGCGTTATGCAGGTTCAATTACCGCGGCACAGTTCATCCAGCGCTTTGTCAATAAGGTGCCATGGGCGCATTTGGACATTGCGGGTACGGCCTTTGACTCGGTGAAATCACCCATCAACCAAAGCTGGGCTTCCGGCTGGGGTGTGCGTCTGTTGAACCGGCTGGTGGCGGACCACTACGAAAAGAAATAGCGCTCAGACATCCGAACGCGCCGAGGGCGCGTGAAGGGCAGGCGCATTTGCATGGAGAGCAGGCTTGCGCTTTTTCTCTTGCACTTCCGCCACTTTTTCATTGCCGCGCACGGCATCAAACTTGGCGCGCGAATTCTCGACATATTCACGATTGGCCAGAGCCCACACGCCAACAGCGCGCAACGGCTCGGTCAACGTGTGGCCCATCGGCGTCAGTTCATAATCAACACGCGGCGGAATGCTCGGAGTTACAGTGCGCGTCACCAGTCCATCGCGCTCAAGCCCGCGCAGGGTGAGAGACAACATGCGCTGTGAAATGGCCGGAATGGCGCGGCGGATTTCATTGAACCGCATTGGGCCAGCATCGAGCAACTTCACAACATAAACCGTCCACTTGTCTCCGATACGCGCGAGCACATCGGCCACGGCGCGGCAGCTGCCTGGTTCATGGGTGGTGTCAACGATGTTACCGGGTTCCATAAATGTGCCTTCTTGCGTTACAGTTGAGTGGTATCTATTTTAGTGTGGTAACAATAGATTACCCAGTTACAAATAACAACCAATTTCATAAATACAAGGATTATCAATATCATGAGCGAACTTTGGAGCCCGGTTAAAATCGGAAAATTGCAATTGAAGCATCGTTTGGGCCTTGCCCCGATGACCCGCAGCCGCGCCAAGGTCGATGGCTCGCCCGGTGATCTGGCCGCTGAATATTACGCCCTGCGCGCCTCGCTCGGCCTGTTGATTGCCGAAGGCACCCAGCCATCGGACGACGGGCAGGGCTATACCACCACCCCAGGCATTTATACCGACGCCCATGTCAAAGGCTGGAAAAAGGTGACCGATGCTGTCCACAAGGCTGGTGGCTACCTTTATATCCAGCTCATGCACGCGGGCCGCGTCGCCCATCCGGATAACACCCCTCATCACCGCCAGCCCGTGGCCCCTTCGGCCATCGCCGCCAAGGGCCAGATGTTCACGCCGACAGGTTTGCAAGACCATCCCACACCACGCGCTCTCACCACCGCTGAAGTGAAACAGACGGTGAAAGATTTTGCCTATGCTGCAAAACGCGCCATTGAGGCTGGTGCAGATGGCGTCGAAATCCACGGTGCTAACGGCTATCTGGTGCACCAGTTCATTTCCCCTGAGGGCAACACCCGCACCGATGAATATGGTGGCTCGCCGGAGAACCATGCGCGCTTTGCTATTGAAGTGGCCAAAGCCTTGGTCGCCGAAATCGGTGCCGACAAGGTCGGCATTCGCCTGTCTCCGGTCAATGGTTATGCCAGCGTACCGGAAAAGATCGAAGACGTGGCCGACACCTATCGCTATCTGGTGAAGGAGCTGAACAAGCTGGGCCTCGCCTATTTGCATCTGCTGCATACCGGTCAGGACGCGCTTATTGCTGACATCCGCAAGGAATGGAAAGGCCCGCTTCTGGTCAACCGCCCCGGTGCCAAGCCTGACGCCTGGGATCAGGATCTGAAGTCTGGCCTCGCCGATCTGGTGCCGGTGGGCAATCTTGCTTTGGCCAATCCGGATCTGGTGACGCGCCTGCAGAAGAAGGCGCCGCTCAATACGCCCGACCCCGCGACCTTCTTTGGCGGTGGTGCCAAAGGCTTCACCGACTATCCGACACGCGCAGCCTAAGCGCCTTGCAAATCAAGCCGTCATGGGGTGAATAGCCCCATGGCGGAGATCTATTTTTATCACTTGGGCGAGGAGCCGCTGGAACGAATTTTGCCGGGCCTCGTCAGGCGTGGGTTAGAGCGCGGGATTCGCATGGCTATTGAATCGGCCAAAGCCGAACGTCTCCCTCAACTTTCAGAACTTTTGTGGTCGGTTGAAGATGTGGCCTTTCTGCCGCACGGCTTTGGCGATGACGCAGCGGAGCATCAACCACTTTGGCTTTGCGCCGACCCTCAAAATCCCAACGGTGCCACCTATCGCTTCTTCGTCGACGGGGCCATGCCGCAGAGCGTTGAGGGGCTTGACCGCGCCCTCATCCTGTTTGATTCAAATTCCGAGGAAGCACTTGCAAGTGCCAGAGATGAATGGAAAAAACGAAAAGCTGAAGGCCATGCCATCAGCTATTGGAAGCAGGACGAAAACGGCAAATGGAAAAATCAGGCGACGTGAAACAAGACCGGATGCGCTATCGCATTTTGACCGGTCCCGATGACCACGCATTTTGCGAACGCGTCTCGAAAGCCCTGGAAGAGGGCTATGATCTCTATGGCTCGCCGTCGATCACCTATAACGGCGAACGCTGCATCGTGGCCCAGGCCATCGTTTGGCACGGCGCACTTTAATTCAGCTTCAATCCCGCGCGTGGCCAAGCCATGCTGACGAGACGGCCCGTGCCAGAAAGCGTGATGTAGGCCGTCTTCAGGTCAGGTCCGCCAAAGCAGATATTGGTACAGAGCGGATCGGGCAGGGCCACGAACTCCACAAATTTTCCGTCCGGCGCAAACACCGTGATGCCGCCAATGAACAGCGAGGCCACGCAAATGTTGCCGTTGGCTTCAACGGCCATTGAGTCAAATGAGTTGAAGCCGGGCTTGCCTTCAAGAACATGCCCGCCCAAGAGTCCGGGCCGTTCGATAACGCCCGGCGTTGTAATATCAAAGGCCCAGAGCCTGCCAGTATCAGTCTCCGCCACATAAACGCGGTTGCCGTCAGGTGAGAGGGCGATACCATTGGGTGTGGCCATCGGGAACACCAATTCGGTGATGAAGCTGACATCGGCCTTGGCATAATAAAGCCCACCGCTGTCAAGATCGCGCGTGCGCCTCTTGCCGTGATCGGTGAAATAGAATCCGCCGTGCTTGTCAAACACCAGATCATTCGGTCCTTTAAGCGGATGGCCGCCGCAGGAATTGTAAATGACTTCGACTTTGCCGGTCTCGATATTCACCCGCTCGATGCGCCCGCCGCTGTAGTCTGCAGGCTGTGGGCCGGGCCACAAAAGCCCATCGCGCCGTTCCCACGAAAAGCCACCGCTGTTGCAAACATAAAGATGCCCGTCGCGCCCGAGGGCGGCGCCATTGGGGCTTCCGCCTGGCGTGGCGATGATCTGCTTTTTTCCATAAGGATTCATTCGCGAAACAGTGCCAGCAGCCAATTCAACGATAATGAGCGAGCCATCAGGCAACCAGATCGGACCCTCAGGAAATTCGAGGCCGGAAGTAATTTCGGTGAGGACAGGTTGCATGGCGACAGGCATCAGCTGAGACCCCGCACCACATCCACAACGCCGCGAATGTCTTTCACCTCGTGAAAACGCGGCGTGTCTTTCGGGACGTCTTCATGCTCATGCTCCCAAAGAACTTCGAATGGCACGTAAACCCCATGGCCGCCCGCCTCAATCATCGGCAACACATCCGACTTGATTGAATTGCCCGCCATCAAACTGTGCGCCACGTCACCGCCATAACGCTTGCAAATTTTCAAATAAGACTCCGGCTTCTTGTCAGAAACAATTTCCACGCCCTCGAAATAATGCGCCAGCCCCGAGGCCAGAACCTTACGCTCCTGATGAAACAGGTCGCCCTTGGTGATCAGCAGCAGCTTGTGATCCTTGTGGAGTTCCTTCAGCGTATCTTCAACATCGGGCAGCAACTCCACATCATGATCCAGCATGTCGCGCCCGCGTTGCAGAAGTTTTGAAATCATCGCGCCGTCGAGCGTTCCGCCTGAAATTTCATTGGCTGTTTCGATCATAGAAAGCGTGAAGCTTTTAACTCCGAAGCCATAGAATTTGAGGTTGCGCATTTCGGCTTGCTGCAACATTCGGGCGGCTTCGGCGACTGGCTTGTAGCATGAAAACATTTCGCCAAACGCTTGTTCTGCGGCCTCGAAATGAATGAGATTATGCCACAGCGTGTCGTCGGCATCAAAGGCGACGAGTTCGAGCCTGCTCACATCCGCGCCTCAATAGCATCCCAGATCAAGGCCGCAATATCAGCACCGCCAAAGCGTTTCACCTGGCGAATGCCGGTGGGCGAGGTGACGTTGATTTCCGTCATCACATCACCGATCACATCAATGCCCGTGAAAATCAGCCCGCGCTTTTTAAGCTCAGGGCCAATGGCTTCGCAAATTTCATGCTCGCGCTTGGTGAGTATGGTCGCTTCAGCGCGCCCACCCACATGCATGTTGGAGCGGTTGTCATGCGCGGCTGGAACGCGGTTCAAGGCCCCCGCCACCTTGCCATCAACCAGAATGATGCGCTTGTCGCCCTTCCTCACATCCGGCAGATATTTCTGCGCGATAAAGGGTTCCTTGTAGGCGGAGGCGAAAAGCTCAAGCAGCGATGTGAAATTCTGATCGTCCTTGTGGGTGCGGAAAATTCCCGCACCGCCGTTGCCATAAAGCGGCTTCAGAATAATGTCGCCATGGTGTTGGCGAAACTTGTTGATCTCGTTCACATCGCGCGTGATCAGAGTTTCCGGCATCAGGTCGGGAAACTTCAAAATAAAAAGTTTTTCTGGCGCGTTGCGAACTTCAGTCGGGTCATTCACGACCAATGTCTTGGGATGAATGAGATCGAGCAGATGCGTGGCCGTAATGTAACCCATGTCAAACGGCGGGTCCTGGCGCATGTGAATGACTTGCTGCGTCGAAAGATCAATACGCTTTGCAGGCCCCAGCGAAGCATGTGCGCCCACCACATCCTGCACTTTCACGTCCTGCCCAAACGCCGACAGCGTGCCGCCTTCATATGCCAGCGTCTTCGTTTGATAGTAAAACAGCGAATGGCCGCGGGCCTGCGCCTCGAGCATGATTGCAAACGTCGAATCGCCGGAAATATCAATGGACTCAATGGGATCCATCTGCACCGCAACCTTCAATCCCATGGTTCAGAAGTCTCCCGTAAAAGCATTTTCAATATGTGAGGGCCAGAGGTAGGAATTCACGGCCACAATGTCAAACCGGCAAAAACCCTCATTGGATTTGGCATCGCGCGCCATCCACTGCGCTGCCGCCGCCGAAATCCGTTTGGATTGATACTGTGTCACTGAGGTTACAGCATCATCATGATTGAGGCGTGATTTCACTTCGACAAAAGCGGTCGTGCGGCCGCGCCGGACGATCAGATCAATCTCGCCATGGTGTGATTTGAAGCGCCGCGCCAACAACCGATAGCCTTTGAGACGCAATAAGATGAGTGCAGCGCTTTCTGCCGCATGGCCCCGTTTCTCGGCGGCGCGGCGGTCAGCCATTCTCCGCCTTGCGTTTCAGGATGCGGGCGTAAATATCTTCCTTAGGCATGCCCAGAGTTTTGGCGACCAACGCTGCGGCCTTGCTCGCCGGATTTTCTGAGAGGGCGACCGTGATGGCATTTTCAATGTCATCATCATTGGCCTGTTCCGAACTTTCTTCAGGCGGCGCAATGACGAGGCAGATTTCGCCCTTGACGGATTCGCGTTGCGAAAGAATGTGCCGAACCTCTTCCGCCGTCCCACGCAAAACTTCCTCATGCAATTTGGTGAGTTCGCGCGCCACGGCCACGCGACGGTCACCAAGCGCCATTGAAACATCAGCGAGCGCATCAATAATCCGGTGCGGGCTTTCAAAAGCGATGAGGGTCGAAGGCACAGCCTTGAACTGCTTCAAAAGATCATGGCGCGCCTTCTGCCGCTGCGGCAGAAAACCGATGAAGGTGAAGCAATCGGTGGGTAATCCTGAAAGCGCCAGCGCGGTCAGAACGGCGGAGGCACCGGGAAGGGCCGTGACCGCAACATCATTCTCGATGCAGGATTTGACCAGCCGGTAGCCGGGGTCCGACACCAGCGGCACACCGGCATCGCTCACCAGCGCATAGGCTGCCCCCGACTGCAACGCCGCGATGATGGCGGGGCGCACCTTCTCGGCATTGTGCTCGTGATAGGGCTTCATGGGCCGTTTGATGCCATAGCGCTCGAGAAGCCGCGACGTGATGCGCGTGTCCTCGCACAGGATCACATCGGCGGCGGCCAATGTGGCCAGTGCGCGCAACGTCACGTCGCCGAGATTACCGATAGGAGTTGCCGTCACGTGCAAGCCTGCGGGAAGGGTGGGTGCGAGTTGTTCGGCGGGGCCGATGAAATAGGAGCGGGTCTCAGACATTGAGTTCACGGATGATCGCATTGAGAAGGGGCCGCCCGCGCGGTGTGGCCTTCAGCATGTGCCCCGATTTTTCAACGAGGCCCAGATTTTCCAACGCCATGATTTTGGCAGCATCAATCGCCTCGCCCGCCAGCGCGGCATGAGCGTCAAGATCAATCCCCTCGGCAATGCGAAGCCCCATCAGCAGATATTCAGGCGCTTGCTCGGGTCCTGTCAACGCCGTCTGGTCAATGAGGCCGTGGCCTTGCGCCTCAACATTGGCGCGCCAGGTTTCGGGATGTTTTTCGGTGGCGAGAGCAAGCCGGGTATCGCCGACTTTCAGTCGCCCATGGGCGCCGGGGCCGACACCAGCATATTCGCCATAACGCCAGTAAGTGAGATTATGCAGACTCTCATGGCCGGGCTTGGCGTGGTTGGAAATCTCATAAGCCTGCAGTCCCGCGGCCGATGTCATCTCTTGCGTGAGATCATAAAGCGCTGCGGCATGGTCATCATCGGGAATGGTGAGCTTTCCCATCTGCTGCAGATCATAGTAACGCGTCTCGGGCTCGATGGTGAGCTGATAGAGCGACATGTGGCCCTGCTGCTCGGCAAGCGCTTTACCAAGTTCCTCCCGCCATTGTTCCGGCGTCTGGTTGGGGCGGGCATAAATCATGTCAAACGAAACCCGCGGGAAAATCTTTGCGGCCAAACGAAAAGCAGCCAACGCTTCCTCCGGCGAATGCTGCCGCCCCAGCGCTTTCAAATCTTCTTCGACAAGAGACTGCACGCCCACCGAAACGCGGTTCACACCAGCGGCGCGATAGCCCCGAAAATTCTCGGCCTCGACACTGGTGGGGTTGGCTTCGAGTGTAATCTCCGCCACTGCTGAAATCGGCCACAGCGCCGCAATGCCATCCAGCACATGGGCAACCGCTTCCGGTGGCATCAAAGAGGGCGTGCCGCCGCCAAAGAAAATGCTGCTCACGGTGCGGTCAGGGGCCAATTGCTTCATGTGCGAAAGCTCGCGCACCAAGGCACGCGCAAAACTCATGTGATCGACAGCACCCTGCCGCACATGGCTGTTAAAATCGCAATAGGGGCATTTGGCTCTGCAAAACGGCCAATGGACATAGACGCCAAAGTCCGCGCCCCTTGTTCTCGCTGGCTCAGAAGAGATCACGGAGCAACAACTCAAGCGCACGGCCACGATGCGAAATCGCATTCTTGGCGTCATGGCTCATTTCGGCAAAGGTCTGCTTTTGGCCATCGGGAACGAAGACCGGATCATAACCATGCCCCAACGCGCCGCGCGGCGGCCACACCAATTGGCCAGGCGCTACGCCTTCATAAAACTTCTCATGCCCATCCGGCCACATCACACACAAAGTGCATTTGAATTGTGCCTTGCGAAGCTCGGGCAGTCGCGCACCCACAGCTTGCAGTTTTTCCTCCACCAGACGCATCGCCTGGTTCCAGTCGCGTGATGGTCCCGCCCAATCGGCCGTGTAAACGCCAGGCGCACCGCCCAGCGCATCAACGCACAAGCCTGAGTCATCCGCAATCGCGATCAGCCCCGAATGGCGCATCGTCGATTGGGCTTTGATCTTGGCATTGCCGCGAAAATTATCTTCAGTCTCCGCAGGCTCCGGCAAACCCAGTGCGCCCGCCGACTGCGCAACCACACCATGGGGCTTCAACAGCTCAGAAAATTCTTCGAGCTTGCCCTTGTTGTGCGTGGCAATGACGATGCGTTGGCCTCTAAGTTTTCTGCTTTCCATTCACACTACCCTTGTCATTCAGGCGAAAGCCGGAATCCATTGAGGCGTCCGCATGGCTCCCGACTTTCGTCGGGATGACGCTAAACCAAAGGATGAAAAACCGAAATCCATTATTGGCCTAAGGACGCCTTCTGCTTTTCAACGAGTTGTCCAATGCCAAGCTTTGCCAGATCCAAAAGCTTCATCAGCATGTCCTGGCTAAAGGGCTCGGCTTCTGCCGTGCCTTGAATTTCAATAATGCCGCCTGAACCCGTCATTACAAAATTGGCATCCGTGTCGGCGGTTGAATCTTCAGCATAGTCAAGATCGAGAACCGGCGTGCCGCCATGAATGCCGCAGGAAATTGCCGCCACATGATCTTTCAAAGGCGAGGCCGCAAACATCTCGCGCGCCTTCATCCAGGCGATGCAATCGCTCAAAGCCAGAAAGCTTCCGGTGATCGCCGCCGTGCGCGTTCCGCCATCAGCCTGAATGACATCGCAATCCAAGGTGATCTGCCTCTCGCCCAAGGCTTTCAAATCTACCACGGCGCGAAGCGAGCGGCCGATGAGGCGCTGGATTTCCTGCGTGCGGCCCGATTGCTTGCCGGCAGCGGCTTCACGTTTCATGCGATCACCCGTTGCGCGTGGCAGCATGCCATATTCCGCCGTCACCCAACCCTTGCCGCCGCCTTTGAGCCATGGTGGCACACGCTCTTCAAGGCTCGCCGTGCACAAAACATGCGTGTCGCCAAACTTCACGAGGCATGAGCCTTCAGCATGTTTGGACACGCCGCGTTCAAAGCTCACTGCACGCATTTCATTGGGTTGGCGGCCGGAAGGGCGCATGGAAAATCCTTTCAAAGATGAGGGTCTGATCTATCGCAGTTTGTCAGAGGAGGCCATTGCTTTCGGCAAGCTGGCGCAGATTAACTTCGGGCCGAGCGCCCGTGTGGGAGATGACTTCGGCCGCCGCAAGGCTGCCCAGGCTGGCGCATTGGCGGAGCGGCTTGTTCTTGGTGTAGCCAAGGAGAAATCCCGCTGCAAACAAGTCGCCAGCGCCCGTCACATCGACAACCTTGTCGACGGGATGGGCGGGCACGACCACGCGCTCATCGCCTTTGACCACGAGCGAGCCTTTTTCCGAGCGCGTGAGAACCGCAAGCGGGCAATCGCGGTGCACGGCTTCGACCGCCCCATCAAAATTCTGAGTCTTGTAGAGCGATTTGATTTCGCTCTCATTGGCAAACACAATGTCGATAGATGATTTGATGAGATCAAGAAAACTGTCGCGGTGGCGTTCAACGCAAAATGAATCGGATAACGTGAGCGAGGTCAAACGCCCGGCGGCGCGAGCCTGCTTTGCAGCAAGGCGAAAGGCCTCCTTGGCCTCGGGCTTGTCCCACAAATAGCCTTCCATATAGGTGACTTTCGCGGCCTCGACGACCGCCTTGTCGACATCAGCCACGCCCAAATTCACGCAAGCGCCGAGATAGGTGTTCATGGTGCGCTCGCCATCAGGTGTCACCAGAATGAAGGAGCGGGCTGTGGCCGGGCCGTCCTCGGCGCGGCGCGTATCGAAGTGAACGCCTTGCGCGCGCATGTCGTGTCCAAAAATCCCGCCCAACTGGTCGTTCTTCACCTTGCCGAAATAGGCAGCCTTGCCACCGAAGCTGGCAACGCCCGCTGCCGTATTGCCAGCCGAGCCGCCCGAGATTTCAGACGCAGGTCCCATCACGCCATAAAGTTGCTCGGCGCGCGTTTCATCAATCAGGTTCATCGAACCTTTGACCAGTTTCTCGCGGACGACAAAGGCCTCGTCCACCTTGGCGATCACATCGACAATGGCGTTTCCAATGGCCAGGACATCAAATTCTTGAATGGGCATTCAGGTCTCCGCTTTGCTGGAAGCTGACTAGCGCAAGCCACTTGTACAAACAAGTTGCCGTGATTAACTGAAGGCCCATGGTAAAAGCCATCTTCAAAGCCTTGAATGATCTGACCTCGCCGGAATTCCGCAGCGTTTTGATCCGTTCGGTCCTGTTGTCGATTGGGCTTTTCGCGGCTCTGTGGTTTGGCATTGAATTTCTGCTCTCAAGTCTCACGCTCATTCCGTGGCCCTGGCTCACCACACTTCTGCAAGTTGCCACCGGTCTTGGTCTTTTCGCCGTATTCTTTTTTCTCATGGCCCCTGTCACGGCGCTCTTTGCCGGTCTCTTTCTGGATGGCATTGCGGCCAAAGTTGAGGCCCGCCATTACCCACAAGACCGGCCAGGGCAGCCGTTGAGTTTTGTCACGGCACTGGTTTTCGGTTTGAAATTTCTGGTCGTGTCACTGGGTGTGAATCTCGTCGTGCTACCGCTTGTGCTTTTTGCGGGCTTTGGCGTGGCGCTATTGCTGATCGCCAACGCCTATTTGATCAGCCGCGAATATTTTGAAATGGCGGCCACGCGCTTTATGCCGCTCGCAGCCGCGCAGGAGCTTCGCCAAAAAAACTTCTGGAAAATTTTTATTGCTGGCTTTGTGCCGGGCCTGATCGCCATTGTGCCTTTCGTCAATTTCGTGACACCGGTTTTCGCCACGTCCTATTTCGTGCACATCTTCAAGCAGGTTTCAAAGTCTTCGGCTTGAACGGGCAGAGATCGGCAATCAAACACCGATAGCATTCGGGCTTGCGCGCCTTGCACACATAACGCCCGTGCAAGATCAGCCAGTGATGGGCGTGGCGCAGATAGGGCTTGGGGATCACCTTCAGGAGCTTCGTTTCAACCTCCATCGGCGTTTTGCCCGGCGCCAGGCCAATCCTGTTGCCCAGGCGAAACAAATGCGTGTCCACCGCAATGGTGGACTCGCCAAACACAATGTTCAAAACGACATTGGCAGTTTTTCGCCCCACACCGGGCAGGGCTTCCAAGGCCTCGCGAGTATCTGGAACTTTTGAGTGATGCCTTTCGATCAGCGCGCGGGAGAGAGAGACGACGTTCTTGGCTTTGCCGCGATAGAGCCCGATGGTCTTGATCGCCTCGCGCAAACCATCCTCGCCCAGCGCCACCATTTTTTCCGGCGTATCGACGGTCGCAAAAAGCGGCCTTGTGGCCTTGTTCACGCCAGCGTCGGTAGCTTGCGCCGACAGCACCACGGCCACCAAAAAAGTAAAGTCATTCACTGAATGAAGCTCGCCCTTGGGCTCAGGGTTGGCGGCTTGGAAGCGCCGGAAGATTTCCTCAATGGCTTCAGGCTTGAGCTTGGCGGGCATGATACATTCTGTCGCTGATTCAAATTCGGTTTTTCAGCCTATCCTCTAGTCATGGCCGAAGCAAAATCCAAATCCTGGTCAGTCACCTTGACGCCGCACCGCTCGCTGGGCCGTCAGGGATTTATGATGCTCTTTGGGATCGTCGTGGCGGTCAATCTTATGATTGCCATCTTCTTTTACATTTTGAAGGCCTGGCCCGTCTTTGGCTTTCTGGGGCTCGATGTGGCGCTCGTCTGGTTCGCCTTCCGGGCCAACGAAAAATCAGCCAAGCAATCCGAACGCATCCTGATTGAAGGCGATGACCTGCGCCTGATCCGCCAACGCCCGAAGAAGCCGGTGCAGGAAAAATCCTTCAACCGGCGCTGGACCAAGGTGCTGCTCGAATATGATGACGCCCGCGAAATGGTGGGGCGGCTGTTCCTCGTCTCGCGCGGCGAACGCACGGAGATTGCCTCGTTTCTCGGAGCGGATGAACGCCAGTCACTGGCCGAGGCTTTGAAAGCCGCCATCGTCACCCCAAAACTCTAGCGGCGTAAATCGGGTGGCCGGGGCCATTTTCTTGGCCTAGTTTTGCACCATGGAAAACGAACACCACTCATCACTCGAAGATTACGACAAGGTGCGCCACGTGCTGGCCGACCTTTACGAAAATTGGCGCGACCAGCCTTCGCTTGAAAGCTTGGCCGCTCCGGTGGGCCTGAGCCCCGATCAGTTGCAAAAGCTTTTCACCCGTTGGGCGGGATTGACGCCCAAGGCCTTCCTGCAAGCCCTCACATTGGACCATGCCCGCAAAATGTTGAAAGACTCAGCCTCCATTCTCGACACCGCCCTTGAAACCGGACTCTCTGGCCCCGGCCGCCTCCATGACCTCTTCATCGTCCATGAGGCGATGTCACCCGGCGCCTACAAGGCCAAGGGGCAGGGGCTGGTAATTTCTTATGGCTTTCACCCATCGCCCTTTGGACTGGCGCTTGCCATGGTGACGGACCATGGCCTGTGTGGCATGGCCTTTGCCGATGAAGGTGGCGAGGCTGCGGCCTTGGCCGACATGACGAGACGTTGGCCCAATGCAACTTTCCGCGAAGACTCGGCCAAGACGGCACCCTATGCGGCACGGGTTTTTGCTGATGCGGTTGATGGGCAGCCCGTCCGCGTCACCATGATCGGCAGTGATTTCGAAATCAGCGTGTGGGAGACGTTGCTTAAAATTCCACGGGGCCGGGCCGTCACCTATGGCGACATTGCCACAAAACTTGGTAAGCCCAACGCGGCGCGCGCCGTGGGGGCAGCCGTTGGCAAGAATCCGATTTCATTCGTCGTGCCATGCCACCGCGTCATCGGAAAATCAGGCGATCTCACCGGCTATCACTGGGGCCTGACAAGAAAACGCGCCATTCTGGGATGGGAAGCAGGTCGCGTCTGATCACACACCATTGACCAGCATATGCACGCCAATGCTGGCGATGTAGCCGAGCAACACGGCCCAGCTCCATTTGAGATGGCTCATAAAGGTGTAGTTTTTTCCCGCAAGGCCCATCAGCGCCACACCCGCCGCGGAGCCGACCGAGAGCAGGCTGCCGCCCACGCCTGTGGTCAAAGTCAGCAACAGCCATTCCACATGGCTCATCTGCGGGTCCATGGTGAGGACGGCAAAGAGCAGCGGAATATTGTCGACAATCGAGGACAGAAGACCGACGACGATGTTCGCCGTCGTGGCCCCATAGGCGCCATAGAGAAACTGGTTGGCCATGGCGAGATAGCCCATGACTCCAAGGCCGCCCACCGCGAAGATCACACCAAAGAAAAACAGCAGCGTGTCCCATTCCACGCGCTCAATCTGCTTGAATGAACCGAGCACCATGTCGGGCTGGTTGGACCGCGCGCCGCGCCGCTGCAGAAAATAAGCGAGAAGTTGCAGATAGCCCAAGCCCAGCATCATGCCCAAGGCGGGCTGAAGGCCGAGGAAATTGCGGAATGAGACAGCGGTCAAGATCGTTGCTGCAAACAAGACAATGACGGCGATGGCGCCGGGCTTCAAGGCGAAGGTTTCATTGACGGGTGCAGGTTTCCCTTTCGGGATTGCAAAGCTCATGATGAGGGCGGGAACCAGCCAGTTCACAAGCGATGGCAGGAACAGTGCAAAGAACTCGCCAAAGAGAACCTTGCCCTTCTGCCACACCATCAATGTTGTGATGTCGCCAAACGGCGAAAACGCACCACCCGCATTGGCCGCCACCACAATCGACACGCAAGCTGCTGCCACAAAGCGGGGTGAATCCTTGCCAACGGCCATCACTACCGCTCCAAGGATCAGCGCTGTTGTGAGGTTGTCGAGAACCGGCGACAGCATGAAGGCGATGGCACCGGTGATCCAAAATAACTGCCGGTAGGAAAATCCGTACTGGCCGAGCTTGCCGCGCAGGACCTGGAACACGCGTCGTTCTTCCAGCGTATTCACATAGGTAATGGCAACCAACAGGAACAGCAGCAGCTCGCCATATTCAAAGAACAGATGCGTTGAGGCTTCTTCGGCCTCCTTGCTGATGCCGAGCTTTGCAAAAGAAATGCCGATGATCACCCATATCAGGCCAGCGGCAATCAGCACGGGCTTGGATTTGCGTAAATGCAAAGTGTCTTCAAAAATAACCAACACATAGGACAGCAGGAAAATGGCAAGGCATGCCATGCCCCAGAAGCTGTGTGTCAGATCATGCACTCTCGGTCTCCTGCAACTCCAGCCACTCAGTTTCTACGGCGTCGAGTTCGTTGGCAAATTTGCTCCGGAGTTTTGCAAAATCCGCCGCCTTCTTGGGCGATTCCTTGTAAATGGTGTGGTCGGCTAGCGCATCGTCCAAAACACCGAGCTTGCCGCGAAGTCCGTCGATCTTGGCGATCAGCTCAGCGGATTTCTTGCGGGCGTTCTGTGGCGAAATCTTTGCAACCTTGGGCGCTTCGACTCTCTTGGTGGCGGGTTTTCGACCAAGAACCAGGTCTGTGTAATCATCCATGTCGCCGTCAAACACCGAAACCGTTCCGTCCTTCACCAGCCATAACCGGTCAACCGAAGTCTCGATGATGTGGCGGTCATGGCTGATCAGCACAACCGCCCCTTCATAATCATTGATCGCCATGATCAAGGCTTCTCGGCTGTCGATGTCCAAATGGTTGGTGGGCTCATCCATCACCAGAATGTGCGGGGCATGATAGGTGGCCAGCATGAACAGCATACGGGCCTTTTCGCCGCCTGATAAAACCGAGCATTTTGAATCAGCAAGCTGAACACCAAAGCCCAGCGCTCCCAGTTTGGCGCGGCGTTTTGAAACCGGCACATCGGGCATCAGTTCGGAAATATATTCAAACGGTGTCCGGTCCTCGGACAACTCATCAAGCTGATGCTGCGCGAAATAACCGATGGTGAGCTTGCCGGGATGTTTCATCTCACCGAGCATAGGCTTGAGCTTGCCGCAGAGTAATTTCGCAAACGTCGATTTGCCGTTGCCGTTGGAACCGAGCAAAGCAATGCGATCATCAGGATCTAGGCGCAGCGAGATATTCTTGAGAACGGGTGCTGCCCCGCCATAACCCACAGCACATTTTTCCCACGACACTGCAGGTGGTGCCAAAGGCTTTTCCGGATTTGGAAAATTGAACGGCGCCACGCGGTCTTCAATCATGTCGGCAATAGGCTCAAGCTTGGCCAGCGCTTTCATGCGGCTCTGCGCCTGGCGGGCTTTGGAAGCCTTCGCCTTGAAGCGATCCACAAACGCCTGCATGTGGGCGCGTTGGTCGTCCTGCTTCTTTTTCATTTTGACGTTGAGGGCCTGCTTCTCGCGGCGCTGGCGTTCAAAGTTGTCGTAGTTGCCCTGATAGAGCGTGAGCTTCATCTGATCGAGATGCAGAATGGCATCGACAGAGATGTTCAGAAGATCGCGGTCATGGCTGACCAACAAGATTGTATGCGGGTAGGCGCGGATATAACTTTGCAGCCAGATCGAGCCTTCAAGATCGAGATAGTTGGTGGGCTCGTCGAGGAGCAACACATCAGGTGCGCCAAACAACGCGGCGGCCAAGGCCACGCGCATGCGCCAACCACCCGACAGCGCGGAGCACGGGCCGTTCATCGTCTCTTCGGAAAAGCCAAGCCCGGCCAGAATGACAGCGGCGCGCGATTCAGCCGAATGCGCGTCAATGTCAGCGAGGCGAATTTGAATGTCGGAAATCCGGTGCGGGTCGGTCGCGGTCTCAGCCTCGGCCAATAATGAGGTGCGCTCCTTGTCGCCTGCCATAACGACTTCAAGCAGGGTTTCAGACCCGCCGGGTGCTTCCTGCGCCACTGTGCCGATGCGCGCATTGCGCGGCACTGAAGCTCCGCCCGATTCAGACGGCAGTTCATTCAGGATGAGTTTGAGCAGGGTCGACTTGCCCGTGCCATTTCGGCCCACAAGCCCGACCTTGTGGCCCACAGGGATTGCAGCGGAGGCACCTTCCAGAAGAACGCGCCCGCCAATGCGGTAGGTCAAATCAGTGATCGTCAACATGAAAGCTGCATAACCATTGCCTTGCTGCAACGCAAACTCAGAATTAGCAGTTGACTCACATCTTGTTGCATTGCACAAATCCCTCATAATTTGAGGACCGCACCGCAACTGGGCGGCAAGATCATGAATCAGGTCACAGCCATCCCCGTCGAAGACATCAGTTATATTGATGAGGTGACAGCACAACTGCGCGATCTGCTCCGCCAGGTGATAAAATCGCGTGAACCCGCGGTTCTGCCCATTCTCGATAGCCCGGAAGCCTCTGCTGCTATTCCCCTCCATCTCGTGGAACATGCGCTGCAAACCATCGGCATCTGGCTGCAGTTGATGAATATTGCCGAGGAAAACGCCGCCATCAGAAACCGCCGCGCTCTGGAAAAACAGGCGGGCCCAGATCAGGTCGGGGGCTCGCTCAGCCAATCCTTGGCCCAGGCCGCCGCCGCAGGTGTTTCAGCCGAAACAGTCAAAGACATTCTGGGCAAATTGGATGTTGGCCCGACGATTACAGCCCACCCCACCGAAGCCAAGCGTGTCACCGCTCTCGAAATCCACCGCCGCATTTATTTGAAGCTGTTTGAGCTTGAATCAAACCGCTGGACGCCGCGCGAGCGTGACCAGCTTCTGTTCCAGCTTCGCAACGAAATCGACTTGCTGTGGATGACCGGTGAAATCCGCATCGAAAAGCCCACGGTTGAAAGCGAAGTGGCCTGGGGCCTGCACTTTTTCCGCGATGCCTTGTTTGATCGCACGACGGCTGTATGTGACATCATGCAGGCCGCCTTGATCCGCCATTATCCGGAGCTGACCGCGCAAATCCGCCCGCCGGTCAAATTCTCGTCGTGGATCGGTGGTGACCGCGACGGCAACCCGTTTGTGACAGTTGAGACAACCAAGCGCGCGCTGGCTGAGATGTCCAAGGCCTCGGTGCAGCGGCTGGATTTGAAACTCAAGGATTTGGCGCAGTTTGTTTCCGTGTCCGATACCGAAATGCCAATTCCCGAAAGCTTTTCAGTGCTTTTGAAGGAGCAGTTAAAGCTCGTTGTTGGCGGCAACACGATTACCGCGCGCAATCTGCAGGAACCCTTCCGCCAATATTTCACTGCGCTCAGAAGGCGCCTGCGCGCCACGTTTGAACCGGACAGCAGGACTAAGCCATTCGGCAAAGTCACCGAACTGATTGATTTTCTGCGTCAGGCCGAAGCCACGCTCGCTGAAATGAAAGCACCCGGCCTCGCCACAACGCTCGTGCGCCCGGTCCGCTGGGAAGCGGAGGTTTTTGGCTTTCGCACGGCAAGCCTTGACCTTCGCCAGAATACCACCGTCACCAACCGCGTGCTGGGCGAAATCTGGCGCAAGATGAATCCTTTGTCCAAGGATGAGCCACCGGAGGTTCATTCAGAGGCATGGAGCGCGTGGATCAAGGCAGAGCTTGAACACCCCATGGCCTTCGTGCCGCAGTTCCGCGACTTGTCGGAAGAGGCCGCAGAGGTCTTGGGCCTGTTGCATTTGATCCGCGAAACCTTGGATGGACCAGACCCGCAAGCCATTGGCACGTTTATTTTGTCGATGACGCAAAACGCTGATGATGTGTTGGGCCTTTATCTCTTGGCCAAATATTGTGGCCTGTTCAGCGATCCAGCCTCCCATAAAACCAGCCGCATCCGCGTGGTGCCGTTGTTTGAAACCATCGACGATTTGCGCGCCGGCCCCGCCATCATGGAAATCCTTCTCGCTAATGCCATTGTCGACCAAAGTGTGAAGGACAATGGCGGCGTTCAGGAAATCATGCTGGGGTACTCAGACTCGAACAAGGACGGCGGTTTCTTCTGCGCCTCGTTTGAATTATTTGAAGCCCAACGCCGTTTGATCCGCGTGGGCGAAAAAGCGGGCATCCCGATCAGCTTCTTCCATGGCCGTGGCGGTTCCGTGAGCCGTGGTGGCGCACCGGCAGGCCGCGCCATTGCCGCCCAGCCGCAAGGAACTGTGGGCGGTCGCATGCGTGTGACCGAGCAGGGCGAAGTCGTCTCCTCTAAGTTCGCCAATCGCGGCACGGCGCAGATCAATCTCGAAACTTTGACCTCCGCAGTTTTGCTGCATTCATTGAAATCGGCAGGTGAACCGGCCCAGCGTTTGAACCCCGAACACCAGTCAGCGGTTGAAGAAATCGCCCAGCTTTCTTTCAAGGCCTATCAAAAACTGGCGACTGATCCGGCTTTGATTACATACTTCCAGCAATCAAGCCCAGTGGAAGAACTAGCTTTGCTGAAGATAGGCTCGCGCCCGTCGCGGCGCTTCGGCGCCAAGGGATTGTCTGACTTGCGCGCCATTCCCTGGGTGTTTGCGTGGAGCCAGAACCGCCATCTCCTCACCGGCTGGTATGGACTGGGCTACGCGCTGGATGATTTCGTCTCGTCGCGCGGTGACGCTGGCCTGAAGCTGTTGAAGGAAATGTTCCTGAAGTCACCGGGCTTTCGCCTCGCCATCGACGAAGTTGAAAAGTCATTGTTCCTTGCAGACATGGACGTGGCTGAAAAATATGCAGGGCTTGTGCAGAACCGCAATGATGCCGATCGCCTCTTTGCATTGATCCGCCACGAACATGCCCGCACCTCGAAAGTTATTCTGCAACTCTCAGGCGACAAGCAGCTCTGCGAACGCTTCCATTCTTTCCGCCGCCGCTTTGACCGCGTACGTGCGATGGTCGATCAAGCCAATAACTGGCAAGTCCAACTCTTGCGCGAGACCCGTGGCGGTAAAGTCGATGACACGATGAACATGCCGCTGCTGATGACGATGAATTGCGTCGCTGCTGGCTTAGGGTGGACCGGGTGAGGAACGACGGAGCGTTGCTCCGGCAAATCATGCCAGTGGCATGATTTGAGTTCCGAACGCCCGGAGCCCTAGCGAAGGGCCGGGAGGGGAAGCCTTTACGCCGGTCCCAAGTGTTTCGCGCCGCGCGTAGCGGCGAGATCAACTTGGCGCTGCCTCTCGCGGTTTGAGGCCTTTTGCACTTCAGTCAACCGCGCGGCACAGGCCGGGCAGCACACGCCTTCCTCATAAAGGGGAGACAACCGCTCCGCTGCCGACACGGGCATCAGGCAGCCATGGCAAGTTGTGAAGTCGGCAAGTTTCAGCTGATGGCCCACGGCCACACGCTCATCAAAAACGAAGCAAGCCCCGCTCCACAGGCTTTCCTCAGGCTGCACGTCTTCGAGATATTTGAGAATACCGCCTTTCAGATGATAGACTTCTGTGAAACCTTCATTCAACATGAAGCTCGAAGCTTTTTCACAGCGAATGCCGCCGGTGCAGAACATGGCAATCTTCTTGTGCTTGGCATTGCCAAGCTTCCTGCGCACAAATTCCGGAAATTCGCCAAAACTTTCTGTTCCGGGATCAATTGCACCTTTAAAACTTCCCACCTTGAACTCGTAAGCATTGCGCGTGTCGATGAGGATGACATCAGGATCATCAATCAGCGTGTTCCACTCTTGTGGCGAAACATAGGTTCCAACCTTCTCGTTTGGATCAGCCTTGACCGGGCCGATAGTAACGATCTCCTTTTTCAGCCTCACCTTCATGCGCCGGAAGGGCATGTCGCCTGACGTGGAAAACTTCGGTTGAAGCGACAAACATCCAGAAATCTCACCAATCGCCAGCAAGGCCAAATCCAGGTGTTCGGGCTGTCCGGCAATGGTTCCGTTGATCCCCTCAGCCGCCAAAAGGATCGAGCCTTTGATCTCCAGCGCGTTCAGGCGCTCCAAAATTGCCGTCTGTAGGACAGCCAGATCCGACAGTGGCGAGAACTGGTAAAACGCAGCAATTTTAACGCCCTTGTTCATGATGTGGCGGCTATAGAATTATGTCCGCCCGGCTTCAATCAATTTTCGCTTGTCACACAACAGGTGCGCGGCTTTAATCAATCCGTAATTTTAAAAGGGAAACTCAAATGAAATTCACAAAACGCGCCATGCTGGCTGCGGCTGCCGTGATCGCCTTGGCCGGTGCGGCCCAGGCTGCTGACAAGATTGGCAATTGCGAGTTGATTGGCAAAAAGGGCTCGATGCCCATCGCCTCGCCCGCAAAGCCTGGACAGTTGACTGTCGAAGTTTCGCTGCCCGCACCGATCTGGTGGAACGGCGACTCGGTTGAAGAGATTAAGGACGGCATGGAATATTGCATCGCCGCCGAAATCGCGTGGCGCGCCGGATATGACAAATTGGAAGTGATCAACGCGGGCTGGGATGCGCTTATTGCTGGCCAGACCAATGGCTTTGATCTCGCAATGTCGGAAATTTCCATCACCGATGACCGCAAGAAAGTCCATGATTTTTCCGTACCCTATTTCAATTCTGACATTGGCGTGTTGACCCGCAAAGATGCGCCCGTTGACGAAAAATCTGTGAAGACTGGCAAGATTGGCGTGCAGCAGGCCACCACCGGTGCAGCCTTTGCTGCCGACAAGATTGGCATCAAGAATTTGCAAGTCTATCCGGAGCAGGGCGATATGTTTGCGGCCTTGCGGGCAGGACAGATTGATGCGGCCATCAGCGACACCTCCATCGTGCTTGCCGAAGAAGTGGCCACAAAGGGAGAGTCCGTTGTGGTTGGCCAATATCAGACGGGCGAGACCTATGGCGCAATTTACCCCAAGGGAAATCCCAACAACGCCGCCATCGATGCGATTTTCAAAGGCATGATCGCTGACGGAACAATTGCCAAGCTTGGCGTCAAATATCTGGCATCAGCCTGGGGCAAAGACCCGGCCACCGTTCCCTATTTCAAACCCTGATCTTTTTCGTGGGTTTAAAGAGCCAACTCTCCGGCGCGTCTGACCAGGGCGCGCCGGTTCTCCACCAAAGCTCCTTCGGCCTGGCTCTCGCCGCATTGGCCTTTGCAGCCCTGTGCGCTGCTGCAGCAATCGGCACTGTCTTTCTTGTGAGTGGCGCACTTGATGAGCTGGGCGTTGATAATCCCTATTGGCGCTATCTGTTTGGCCTTGCAGTCACTCTTGTGGCCCTGCTGTTTGCGCCAGCCTATTACGCCTTGCGACATTCCATCGCCGCCCGAAAAGCCTTGATTGACGCCGACATTGTGAAGGCCAGAATTGAAACGGCTGTCTCACGCGAGCGCGCCTTCATCACCTTCGGCTGGGGTGCCTTTGCCCTGATTTGCTTAGGCTTCATCGACTTCGTCTTGATGAACAATGTCGCCGTTGGCCGAACCTTTTTCCTGCTGCCGCTGATCTATGAAAAATGGTGGCAGGTGACGGCCAAATTTTTCGGCGTCAACCTGTTCATGTTCGTGATTGCCGAAATCCTCGTCCTCGTCTGGGGGCTGGTTGTAGCCATGGCGCGGCTGATGCCCGGGGAGGCGGCCCGTCCGGTGCGCGCCTTGGCAATCGCCTATTGTGATTTGTTTCGCGGCCTTCCGGCCATCATCGTGCTTTATCTGATTGGCTTTGGCATCCCCACATCAGGCCTGTCTGATGTCATCATGTCTCATGTGCTAGGCCTGTTCACCGATCTCTCAACGCTTTCACCGCAAGAGTATAAAACTGCCATTCGTGTTGATGTGATCTGGTGGTGCATCATGGCGCTGACCCTCACCTATGGTGCCTATGTGGCGGAAGTTTACCGTGCGGGCATTGAAAGCATCCACCAAAGCCAGATCATGGCGGCTCGCTCGCTGGGCCTCAGCTACATGCAGACCATGCGTTATGTGGTGATCCCGCAAGCCGTTCGCCGCATTGTAGCGCCGCTGCTGAATGACTTTATCGGCCTGCAGAAAGACACAGCACTTGTTCAAGTTGTCGGCGTGATTGACGCGTTTAGCCAATCCAAAATCATTGCCGCCGGAAAATTCAATCTCTCGGCTGTGAGTATTGTGGCCATCCTGTTTGTGCTCATCACCATTCCCCAAGCGCGCCTGGTCGACAAATTGATTGATCGTGACAACGCGCGCATGCGGGCCGGGGGCTGACATGGCATTTCTTGAAATCCGCGACGTCGAGAAATCGTTTCAGCAGATCAAGGTGCTGCGCGGCATCAGTCTGAGTGTCGATGAGCATCAGGTCGTGTGTCTCATCGGACCTTCGGGCTGTGGCAAGTCAACGCTGCTGCGCTGCATCAACGGGCTCGAGCAAATCCAGGGTGGCGAAATCCGCATGGAGGGCGACCGCGTGTCGGGGCCAGGTGTTGATGTGAATCGTCTCCGCCAGCAGGTGGGCATCGTGTTTCAGAGCTACAATCTGTTTCCGCATATGACAGTTCTGGAAAACGTCACGCTGGCGCCGGTGCGCGTACTTGGCATGAGCAAGGCCGAGGCCGACGACAAGGCAATGGCGTTATTGAAACGTATTGGCCTGGCCTCAAAAGCCCGCGAATATCCTGATCGCTTGTCAGGCGGCCAGCAACAGCGCGTGGCCATCGTGCGCGCCCTCGCCATGGAGCCGCGGCTGATGCTGCTCGATGAAATCACGTCCGCCCTTGACCCCGAATTGGTGTCGGAAGTTTTGAACATCGTGCGCGATCTGGCAGGACAGGGCATGACCATGCTTTTGGCCACTCATGAAATGGGCTTTGCCCGCGAAGTGGCGTCCAAAGTCTGCTTCCTGTTTGAAGGGGTGGTCCATGAAGAGGGCAAACCCGAAGAGATTTTTGGCAATCCGAAAATGCAAAGAACCCGCAGCTTCCTAAAGCGCATCATCGAGGCTGGCAGGCTTTAGATTTTTGACGGATAAATCCGTTCATCTGGCGTTCAAACTCGTGGCGGGCAGGACACATTTGCACCCCACAAAAACCTCAACCACGTGGCATTTGGCCGAACATGCAACTACAATGCATCAAACTTGAGTCGGAGTCGACATGAAAATATTAGCAGGCGCAGTGGGAATTTTGGCTTTGGCGGCGACCATGCCCCAAGGTTTTGCCGAGGATGCCACTAAAGCCGGGCAACCAGCCCAGCAAATGGCCGCTCAATCCATGGAATTGCCGGCCGAAGCCGCAGCCATGCTGGAAGACAAGCGCCCTCTCGCAGAGTTGACAGTCCCAGAACTTAAAGCGCGCGAGCGCGCTGGCCGGCGGTTTTCCGGAATGGAAAATCTTGCTCCTGACATGAAGGCCAAATTCAAGGAAATGGCTGATGCGGCGAAGGCCGAGCTCGACGTCCGCTCGCAAGCAGCTGCGACACCAGCTGCGCCTGCTCCGGCGCCCAAGGTTGCAACAGCAGTCGCACCTGTTGTTGAACCGCCAAAAGTGGAAATTCCAAAGGTCGAAGCACCAAAGCAGGTCGCTCAAGCCGCTGAGCCTCCAAAGGTTGAGCCTCCAAAGGCTGAGCCACCAAAGCCAATGGCCGTTGCTCCAGCGCCAGTTGTCATCCCCCCCGAAGTCAATGCTCTACTGGCCGACAATCGCCCGCTCGACAGCCTCTCAGTGGAAGAGATGAAAAACCGCTTCAAGGTCGCCGCTCATTTTGCCAAGGATCCGGCTTTGCCACCTGAGCTGCGTCAGCAGTTGAAGCAAATTGCCATGGCGAGCCGTGAAGCTGCGATGCAGGCTGAGTCTAAGCCTCAGCCGATGCCTCAGCCCAAGGCTGCGGTCACAGAGGCGCAGCCCCCAGCCAAGGTTGATGCAGCGCCAGTTGTTCCGCCTGCACCTCCCGTAAAGGCCGTTGATGCAACGCCTCCAGCCAAAATTGTTGATGGCGCACCCGTGGCACCTCCGGTCAAGCCAATGGCGGGTACTCCGCCCAAGGCTGCTGATACCACGCAGGTGGCAGCACCCGTGGTTGACAACGCCGCAGAGCAAAAGGCGCAAGCCTATCTCAACGACACGTCTGATGTGTCCAAGCTCAGCGATGACCAGTTGCGCGCCCGCGTCGATGGTGTGCGCGACCTTCTGGCCAACAACGATACAAGCGTTGATATTGAACGCGCCGTTCGCAAGAAACTCCGCACCGAGTCTGACCTTCTGCGCCAGCGCGTGGCCATGGCCGAAGCTGCAAAGCAGGCCGAAGCTGCCAAGCAGGCTGCGGCTCAGCAGCCAGCCCAACCACCCGGCCAGCCCCCAGCGCCAGGCCAGCCGCCAAAACCCGGTAAGCCCCAAGCTGGTAACAACAATGGCGGCAATGCCGGAGCCTTTGTGGCCGGTGCTGTTGCAGGTGCTGCAATCATAACCATGCTCACGCCTTATGATCAGGTTCTGCAGGATCGTCGCCCCGCCAATGAATTGCAGGTCGAAGAATTGCAGCGCCGTATGCAGGCCTATGATTATGCCGCTTCACACCCTGGTTACGCCGATGGCTCACGCGAGCAATGGCAGGCCCGGATGAAGGCTGATCGAGCGTTACTCCGCGCCCGCATGAAGGAAGAACGTCATCGCCGTGAGGCTGAGCTTGCCATGCAAGCCGCTCAAGGGTCCTACGATGTCGAGATTTCGGATGCGACACCGCCACGACGCAGGCCGCGGTCTTATGTTGCTGCCGAAGTTGACAACCAGCAGCTGGAAGAAGTGCTCACCTCGCGCGCCGCTCCTGGATTCCAGAAGCGTTACAGGGTGGATGAGATTGCCAGCCAGCCCCAGCTTCGCGACGCGGTTCAACGCATCGACGTTGACACCATACATTTTGGCAACAACGAAGCCTTCATTCGTGAAGAAGAACTAGGCAATCTCGACGCCATTGCCGAGATCATCGAACGCATTGTGAGGAAATACCCCAATGAAGTGTTCCTGATTGAGGGCAACACCGATGCTCCGGGTTCGGCTGCTTACAATCTGGCTCTGTCCAAGAAGCGGGCCGATTCAGTAAAGGCAGCACTCACCGCCTACTATGTCATTCCGGCACAAAATCTCCGGACGGCGGGCTTGGGTGCCAGGTTCCTGAAAATCCCGACGGCTGATCCAGAGCCAGAAAACCGCCGCGTGTCGATTTCCCGCATCACGGATCTTCTGGGCGCGAATTAAGCCACTAGATCAACCTGAACCTTGACGGAATCGTCAAGGTTCAGACAAGTTGATCGCAAATCGAGGCTGAAGGCGATTTTGATGTTTCCAGGAAACATCAAAACGCGTGAAGCCATCTT
The DNA here is from genome assembly GCA_038231475.1 of Hyphomicrobiales bacterium. GTDB lineage: Bacteria > Pseudomonadota > Alphaproteobacteria > Rhizobiales > Aestuariivirgaceae > Aestuariivirga. Next base: position 373,777 of record JBBRLH010000001.1, read on the forward strand.
GCCTCAAGAGTGGACCGCCGCTATAGGCGGTCCATTCCATTTTAATGAGGACCACAATGGCTATCGAACGCACCTTCTCCATCATCAAGCCGGACGCCACCAAGCGCAATCTGACCGGCGCCATCAACGCCAAGATCGAAGCCGCTGGCCTGCGTATCATCGCGCAAAAGCGCGTGAAGTGGAAATTGGCCGACGCCAAGAAATTCTATGCGGTGCATGCCAAGCGTCCCTTCTTCAAGGATCTGGTGAAGTTCATGGCCTCTGGCCCCGTCGTCGTCCAGGTTCTGGAAGGCAACAATGCTGTGAAGAAATACCGCGACATCATGGGCGCTACCAATCCAAAGGATGCAGCACCCGGAACCATCCGCAAGGAATATGCTGAGTCAATCGATGCCAATTCGGTGCACGGTTCTGACTCTGCTGAAAACGCCAAGAAGGAAATCAAGCAGCACTTCATGGCCAAGGAAATCGTAGGCTGATGAACAAGATAACCCGCGTCATACTTTCGGTGGGGGCCTATGTGGCCTTCATCGTTCTGGTAAACTTGCTGTTCATCCCGCAAAATCTGATTGAGGGAGTGACGCAGTTCACCACCACCTCTTGGATGGGAACACTTTATCTTGCCAATGTGATTGTGGGTTTTGTGTTTGTGCTGCGAGACTATGCCCAGCGCGAAATCGGCCACAAGGTTTTGATTGCAACAGCACTCGCCGGAATTCCGGTCTGGTATTTTGCCGGGCCGGAACTGGCGGCAGCCAGCCTCATCGCCTTTATGCTGTCAGAAATGACCGATTGGGCGGTTTATACTTTTACCAAGCGCCCATTGCAGAGCCGCATTTTCCTCTCGGCTTTGTTCTCTGTGCCGGTCGATACTTTGGCGTTCCAGCATCTCGCAGGGTATCTCACGCCAGCGGCCTTCGTAACTGAAGTTGTCTCCAAGGCCATTGGTGTTGTTGCGGTTTGGTATTTGCTGAAGCTGCGCGTGGGCAATGCCGAGGCCACCCAAGCGGCCTAAATCGCACGCAATTTTTTAACAGGCCTGCACCCTTGGGTGTGGGCCTTTTTTTATCTAACATCGTGGGCGCTGATTGAGGGGAATCGAAATGGGCAAAGGCCGACTTGAAGCATTTTCCGATGGTGTGATTGCTGTCATCATCACCATCATGGTTCTGGAGCTGAAGCCTCCACATGGCGCCGAGCTTGAAGAATTACTGCCACTCTTGCCCATCTTCCTCACTTACATTCTGAGCTTTATCTTCGTCGGCATCTATTGGGCCAACCACCACCATTTCTTTCAGGCCATCAAGCATGTCTCGGGCGGCATGTTGTGGGCCAACAATCATCTGCTGTTCTGGCTCTCGCTGGTGCCTTTCACCACGGCGTGGATGGGCGAGAACCATTTCACCAACTGGCCCGTGTTGCTCTATGGCATCAATCTGCTGGCCTGCGCCTTGGCCTACACAATACTGACGATTGTTGCGGTGCGCGAGCACGGGCCGGAATCAGAAATAGCCAAAGCCGTGGGCCGCGACCGCAAGGGCAACATTTCCCTGGCGTTGAATGCAATCAGCATTCCGCTGGCGCTGGTTTCACCCATGGCGGCCTGCGCCTGTTTTGGCATCGTCGCCCTGATCTGGCTGGTGCCCGACAAACGCATTGAGCGCGTGCTCAGGTGATCTGTTCCGGCGCTGACGTGGAAACACTGCGTTCGCGCACGGAAATATAAAGCGCGCAGGCAATAAGGACCGCGACACCAACAAAGGTCCAGCCATCCGGAAAATCGCCAAAGAACATCCAGCCGCCCAACACGGCATTGATCATTTCGGTATAGCCAAAGGGTGCCAGCAGCGAGGCTTCGGCAAACTGCATGGCCAGAATGGTCAGGAAATTGGCCGTGGTGCCAATGGTTGAGAGCAACACCATGAGCAGAAGTTCGGTCGGGGTAGGGGTCTGCCAAAAAGCGACGACGCCGATGGTTGCAACAATCGAGCCAAAGAGGCTTGTGTAAAACGTATTGGCGAGCGCACTGCTGCTGCCCGCCAGTTTGCGCGTCAACAACAGCGTGATGGCCGAACCAAAGCCTGACCCGGCCGCGAGCAATACGCCCGGATTAATGGCGACGAGGCCGGGGCGCACAATAATCAACACACCGACAAACCCCATGGCGACAGCGAACCAGCGGTTGAGGCCAACTTTTTCCTTCAACACCCAAGGCGCCAGCGCCGTGATGAACAGTGGTTGCACGAAATAGATCGATAGGGTTTCGGCAACACCCTGAAATTGCAGGGCGCCAAAGAACATCATGGTCGAAATGACCAGGGTAAATCCGCGCAGCGCATTGATCTTCGGATCACGCGGCCGCAAGGCCTGCAAACCTTCGCTGAGAACCAGCATCGGGGCCGTAAACAGCATGCCAAAAAACAGGCGCGCCCAGACAATTTCAATAACCGGAATACCCCATTGTCCCAGGAATTTGGCGCAAACGTCCAAATAGGGAAACAGCAGCATGGCGCCGACCATCAGCACAATGCCGAGCAATGGGTTGTGACGCCTCATGCTTTCAGACGTTCGTTTCCAGCATCCCAGATTGATTCAGGAATTATGCGCGCCTTGCGTTTTTCCGAAAAGATCATGATCTCAAACTCAGTGCCCAACTGTGCCAATTCCGGTGGCACATAGGCAAAGGCCAGTGATTTGTCTACCGCGTGGCCATACCCGCCCGATGTCGTGAGGCCCACGACGTTGCCATCATGGTAGAGAGGTTCATTGCCCATGCAGTCCGAATCCGTGTTGTCCACACTGAGATTGACCAGCACCATGCGCGGACCTTTCTGCTGGCGCACCAGAGACGCGGCCTTGCCGATGAAGTCTGGCTTGTCGAGGCGGATGAAGCGGCCCATCGAGGCTTCGAACATGTCGATCTCTGCCGTGAGTTCCGAGCCCCAGCCGCGATAGGATTTTTCCATGCGCAAGGAGTTCATCGCATAGGTGCCAAAGAGCGCAATGCCATGGGTTTTTCCTGCTGCCATCACGGCATCAAACACGGTGACGAGATGCTCCATGGGCACATGAAGTTCCCAGCCCAGCTCGCCCACATAATTCACGCGCAGCAATCGGACTCCGGCAACGCCTGCAACCTCGGCCACCTTGCTGGTGAGCCAGCGGAAATTCGCGTTGGAAAGATCAGTCGTGGTGCAGGCCGACAAAACATCACGCGCGCGTGGGCCAGCCAAAACCAGCACACCATAATCGTCTGTGATGTCGGTCATGGTAACGGCCTCATCGTCACGCTTGCGCCAGCTCAACTGGTCATGGTCATAAAGCTGAGCCGCAGCAGCCGAGAGCACATAGTAATGATTTTCGGCCAGACGCGTGATGGTGAGTTCGCTTTCAATGAAGCCATTCTCATTCAGCAAGTGGCCAAGGATAATTCCGCCATCTTTCGTCGGAATCTTGTTGGCGCAAATGCGGTCGAGAAACGCGTGGGCATCCTTGCCCTTCACATCAAATTTCGAGAATGTGGAGAGATCCATCAGCCCGACGCGTTCGCGCACGGCCAAAGCCTCGGCCTTGACCGCGTTCCACCAATTGGAGCGACGGAAGGAATAGGTCTCGCCTTGGCCTGACGTGTCATACCAGCGTGCGCGCTCCCATCCGAAAATTTGCGCATATTGTGCGCCTGCAGATTTCAGTTTTTCGTAGAGTGCAGACTTGCGAAGCCCGCGACCAACCTGATGTTGCTCGGCAGGCTTGTAGCAATAATACATGTGGTGATAATCGGCGACCGAGACTTCCGCTGTGTAGTCTTTCGTCGCCCAATTGCCGAAGCGGCGCGGATCAAACTCGCGCATGTTGATTTCGGCCTGGCCATGCACCATCCATTGCGCGAGATATTTGCCAGCGCCACCGCCTTGGCAAATGCCGATCGAAGCGCCGCAATGCATCCAGTAGTTTTTCGGCCCATGAGCCGGGCCTGAAAGGTAAACGCCATCGGGCGTGTGCGTGATGGCACCCGAAATCACCGACTTGATGCCTGCCTTGCCAAACAGCGGAAAGCGCTCGGTGGCTTTTTCCAGCCACGGCATGATGCGGTCAACTTCGTTGGGCTCCAATTCGCTTTCATAATCCCAGCGCGGCGGTTGGCCGTCCCAGCAGGTGTGGGCGGTGGCGGTTTCATAAGGACCAATCAGAACGCCATTTGTTTCCTCGCGCAAGTAAGCATGGGAATAGGGGTCGCGCACCACCGGCAGTTCCATCTTGAGGTCGATCAATTCCTGCAAGGGCTCGGTGATGATATATTGGTGCAGCATGTTGGCGATGGGCACATTATGCCCGGTCCAAGCGCCCACCACATCGCAATAGCTGCCCGCCGCATTGACCACATGTTCGCAATCAATTGTGCCGTTCTCGGTGAATACGCGCCACTCGCCATTGGGCAGAAGCTTGATGTCCATGACACGGTTGCGCCGATAAATTTCAGCACCAAGTTGGCGCGCACCCGTGGCCATAGCGTTGGTGATGTCGGCAGGCGCCACATGGCCATCAGTGACGGTGCGGAAAGCGGCCTTGATGCCGGAGGTTTCAAGGTAGGGATGATATTGCTTGATCTCGGACGGCCCGATAATCTCGCCCTCATAGCCAGCAAGCTTCGAGATGCCATAAACATATTTGAGCCAGTTCAATTCCTCATCGGTGGTGGCCAAGCGAAGCCCGCCGCAACCATGCCACGACACGGCCTGGCCGGTAAGCTTCTCCAATTGCGGATAGAGCTGGGTTCCATAAACATGAACCTTGGTCATGTTGAGCGAGCCATTGAAATGCGGGCATTGGCCCGCCGCATGCCAGGTTGAGCCCGAGGTGAGTTCGCCCTTTTCAATGAGGACGACATCGGTCCAGCCTTCAAGGGCCAGATGATAGAGCAGGCCAACCCCCATGACGCCGCCGCCAACCACTACCACCCGTGCATGAGATTTCATCTGTCGCTCCAAGCCAAACTGCGCCGCAGAATCCACGGATTTCTGGTTGGGTTCAAGGCCAAAGAATAGAGCCACAGGTGAGCCAAATGCGCTCTACGTTTCCTTCGGCAATTCGCAGACATATTCTATGAATTTGCCCGATGGCGTGAGCGGCAGCTCGTCAACACATTTATAGATGACTTCGGCCGCGGGATCGGTACGTTTTCTGACCTCCGTCGTGAAGGCCTCAAAATCCTGAAGCCCGCCTTTGCCATCCGAGAGATAGCGCAATTCGAACCTAAGTGGCGCAACTTGCGCCATCTGCCAACTGATCGCCGAAATCAAGTCACGAAAATGCGGTGGAATGCTGGGCGCAATTTTGCGACCGCCAGGCAATCGGAACAGATGGGTCGTGCGCCCGTCGATACTTTGAATGACGGGCAGGCCCCGACCGCAAGCGCAAGGTGGTCCAAGCGTGACCTGGTCTCCGAGCTCATAACGGATCAACGGCTGGGCCGTATTGAAAAATGGCGTTACGATGCAATGCCCCCGCACTCCTGGTGGGCAGGGATTTCCCGCGTCATCAAGGACCTCGACCAGAACGATTTCGCTGTTGATGTGATGATGAAGACCGGAGGAACATTGGTGCGCGATATTGTAGACTTCTTTCGAGGCATAAAGACTGATCATCGGCGCGCCGAACACGCGTAGGCAATCGTCGCGCTCCTCCTGAGTGACGGCCGTGCTAAACGTCGATAGGGCATCAAGATCAATCTTCATGCCGAGACGCTCCGCCGCGAGCGCCACCGCCTGAACCGAGCGCGGCCGGCCTGAAAGATAATTAGCTTTTTTTCGCACCAGGAATTCGGCCACATTTTCTTCGCTGGTTGCACGGTTGATTTGCAGGAAACTGCCACTGGTGCGCCGCGGGTCCCAATGTGGCCCCCACAATCCCGCATCGCGCCCGTCGGGCCAAGCTGCCACATCTTCGTCATTGCCCATCCACTGAACAATGACTTTGCCATAGTCGATGCCATGCCATGAATAGGCGCGCCACATCGCCGCCATCGACGCGACTGCGGTCAGGCTGTTATGCCGGGTGGTAACTGGCTTGCCGGTGGTGCCTGAACCTTCATGGTCGGCATAGACGCCGTGTCCGGTTGGAATTGACGGCGCCAGCATCGCCTCTCGGTGATCGATCAGTTCCTGCCGCCTGACGATGGGGATTTCGCGCCATCGCGCCCAGTCAATTTCACCATTGGCTTTCATGACTGGCTTAAGGCGATCTTTGTAAAATGGAACTTTGGCATGAGCGAATCGTAGAAGCTGCGAAAGCTGGCTCCGCTGATATTTGACCAACTGATCTTGCGGCCACAACTGGCTCTGCATCAGGAAATCAAAAATCTGCTTCTGGGCGGCTTCATCAGGTGACATATTTGCCAAATCTAACTCGAATGGATTGCAGTCAATCGATTTGCTGAAAAATTATCTCGCGATTTCATATATAGAATTTCTGCGCCTTCAAACTATCACGGGAAAGCCCCACAATCATTGTGACTTCTGCACAGACGTAACATCGGCCTGGTACAACATCAGTGCTGCCGCCGTGGCCACGTTGAGGCTTTCCACGCCCTTGCGCATGGGAATGCGCACCAGCGTCTTGCAGGCCTTGGTAGCTTCGTCTGAAAGCCCACGCGATTCATTGCCCAGAACAATGAGGGCCGGGCTTCTGACCCCGGTGCGAAAATCGGCCTTGGCGTTGCTCGCCGTGCCGACCACAGCGCCGGGCCAGCCGCGCGCCAGATCGGCCAGTGCCGCGACACTCATTTTCACAATCGGCATGGCAAAGATCGACCCCGTGGAGGCGCGCACTGATTCAGGTGAGTAGGGGTCACAACAATCTCCTACGAGAATGACGCCTGCGGCACCTGCGCCATCCGCTGTCCTTAAGATAGTGCCAAGATTGCCAGGATCGCGAATTTCTTCGAGCGCCAGCCATAGGCCTTCCTTGGCCGCATGGGGCTGAAAGCGCTGCTTGAACACGCCCAAAACATCATGCGGATTGTTCTGGGCCGAAAGCTCGGCCATCAATTTGTCGGTGACGATCAAAGGCTTCAATCCGTCAAACATGAAACTGGGCTTTGTGGCGACCAGATATTCAGGTTGCCAGTCCAGGCCCTCCGCCCGCTCGAGCATGGCTAGACCCTCGGCCACAAACAAATTTGCCTCGCGCCGCCCTTTTTTGTCCTCAAGGCTGCGGATGAGTTTGATGGTGGCATTTTGGGCCGATGAGATGGGAAGCAAAAGAGTCTCCAGACAGGCACATGGCGAAACGGCGTTAGTTGCCGAGCCAGTCTAACAGGGCGCCCACATCACCGCCATGGTCTGAAATGACCCCGGTAAATTTGCTTCGCAAGGCTTGAGCCAACCAAATCGAAGACACGCTCATGTCCTCGACGCGATAGGATTCGCTGCCACCGCGCAGGCGAAATGTGATGGTTTGGCCGCCGATCAGCTTGGCACTGACGACGAGCCCGCTGGCACCTGGGACACACGATGTGATGTCAACCCGCGTTCCGCTGAAATGGCTGGAATATTGCGCCATGAAACGGCCCATGAACCCGCGCGCCAAAGACACATATTCAGCCTCGCGCCCACGCGGGAGATCGCGACGATATTGACCCAAAGCAAAAAAAGAAATGCTGCGCAAATCGGCAAATCGGCTTGCTGCGCTGGAAAAGGCTTGCGGGCTGCCACTGTTGGATGCAACGATAAAGGCCTTGCCGGCACTTTGCACAAAACCATCGGCGGGGCAGGGCGTGGCCTGAACCGCTGTTGCAAGTGTTACGAGAAAAAATAACGAACCGAATAATCTACGCAAAATTGCACCCCCACGGCACATCCCCAGTCTGATGGTGTCTCGAGATTCTTTCAAGTGGCTTGAATAGATTTTGTTTCCGCTCAGTTGCGGCTGTCAGCGTTCCAGCCGCGAACTCTGCCGGTTTTCAAATGAAGCCCATGCACAGGCCCGCCCACATCGCTGGGTCGCGCCAATGAATAGGTGCGTTTGCGCAACTCTGCGATCATGTCATCGCGCTCAGTCAGATGCTCGATTTCTGAAAAGGCAATCGGCGCACCCACGCGCACCCCAAGATCAGTGCCAATGCGCCGCGCAGTTTCCCGAAACACCAGCGAGAGACGCAAAGTGAGGCTGAGATGGCTGGCAATTTGGAAAAGCCGACTGTTCTGGCCCGTAAAGAATATGGGAATAACAGTGGCACGCGAAGTGCGAATGAGTTTTGCCGTGAACGGAGCCCAGGGCAGGTCAACCGCCATGCCCTTCATCGGCTGCTCGGAGGTGGATACCCCGCCACCCGGAAAAATGCCCACAGCGCCGCCATTTTTCAAATGCTCTTGCGCCGATTTTCGCGAATTCACATTGGTTTCACGGGCCTCGCGCGTCGGCGCAAAAGCCACAGGCAACAGATTGGCCGCTGCTTCCTTGGCTTGGCATAAGACGTCGTTGGCCAGAACCTTGATGTCAGGTCTCACTTTCATGGCAAGCCAGGTGAGCGTGATGCCGTCGAGCACGCCGTAGGGATGATTGGAAATGAAAACCACGGCACCGTTTTTGGGAATGGCTCTTAAAGCCTCATCGTCAAAGCGAACATTGACCCGCAACAGATTGATGGCGCTGTCAAAAAAATTCTGACCGCGACGCAGATTTTCCTGATGTTTGAGATAGAGTTTCTTCAGCTTGCGCTGACCGCCAAGCTTTTCAATAGCCTGGATTACCGCGCGCTGCAGCAAGGGCTGGTCAGCGGTCGAATAGGTAAAACGCATCTTTTTCGGCGTGGCCAAAACGGTCATGTGATCCATCGTCTTACTGCGATATGACGCTTATATATCGAATGTGTGACAATCCAAAGCCTTGTCATTGCTCGTTGACAAGTGGGTCGCGCCGCCGCCGCGTTACAGTAAGTCTTTAGCGATTGAGCGCTTTAACGAGCTCGCCCACATCGCCATTATGTTTGGCGATATAGGACGTAAACAGTGAGCGTTCCTGCGATGTCATCGAGAAGCCAAAGAGCTTGGCATCCGTGATTTTGTAAGTGCCATTGGTCCAAGCCAACTGCCAATTGACGGTATAGACTTGGCCCGCCATCAGATAGACCTTCGAACTGATGATGACATCCTTGTTGGGAGCCACCGTGGCTTCGCCAATTTCATACTTCGCGATTGGATAGCTTCTCGATTGATCGACGAAGTAGCGCGAAATGAATTGCGCCACGCCATGGAGGTAACTCTCCTTCTGTCCGCTAGCGACCTTGTAATCACCCAATGAGTAATCGGCAATCGCTGGAATGTCGGCATAGCGCTGAACCACCCGCATGAAGGCCGGTACCGTGCCTAGGCGATGGGCTTTCAACAATTGGCTGGCTGCTTCATTCATGAAAACCACGGACGGGTGGTCGCCCGCAAATGCAGGTGTTGCGATTGCAAGGGGGAGAAGGCTGAGGAGATGGCGTCGCGTGATCATGATTCGCCCGGTTTTAGCACGGCTATGCTGGCCCGCGAAAGCAAAGCAAATCAAACCCTACCAGTTTTCGGCTTCGCGAAGCTTGGCATAAAGCGGTTGAAAATCACCCTGGGAAGACCTCAACGTATCGCTGAAAAGCTGCTTCATGGCGATGGTGAGCCACACGCCCTTGATATTAATATCTGACACGCGATAGGAGCCATTGCTTCCTGTCACCCGCCAGCGCAGTTTTTCGGAGTTGACCACTGATCCTGCAATCGTGCTGTCCACGGTGGTGAACTTGCCTTGTTCGGCGCTTGCCGTGATGGTGAGATCTTGGCCCTTGAAATCATCAACGTACCAAACAAACAATGCGGCGGCATAGTTCGCAACCAGATCATAGAACTTGGCCTTGTCGCCGGGGGGCAGGCTCTTCACGGCGGTGCCGAGGGCAAAATTGGCAACATTGGGAATGTTGATGTAGCGGTTCAACAAATTCGCAAAACGCTGTTGCAAGGCTTTGTCACCCCGCTTGCCGCTATTGGCAAGCTTGATCACCTCAACGCCAAGGCTGTGGACGTAATCTCCGGCCGAACCACCTGCAAACGCAAACCGTGGCATGACCACGCCAGCTGCGAGAGCAAGACCCAAAACCTTGCGACGTGAAAGACCGTTTCTCATGCTGTTCCCTGAATTAACTTTGAAGCACTCTTGCAAATCAATTGAGCAAGACTGTGGCAATATGCGGCTTATCCAGCAAAAATCAAGATGACAGCCAATTTTCGGTGGCAACGCGACGATTTTTCGACAAATTGCGACAATTTCTACGACTTACCTTGCAATCTATATAAAGATATGTTTATGTAGTTTTCAAGAAAGCGAGCGCTCACTTGGATGATTTACTGTCAGCATTGAAGGCCGTTGCGGAAATTACGCGTCTCAGAATCTTGGCGGTCTTGTCGCAAGCCGAACTCAATGTGAAAGAAATAACCTTTGTGCTGGGTCAAAGCCAGCCTCGCGTTTCCAGACACTTGAAACTAATGGCGGACGCAGGCCTCATTGACCGTAACAAGGAAGGCAACTGGGTTTTGTTTCGCTTGAGCGAACAGGGGCAGGGCGCTGCACTGGCCCAAGCCCTGGTTTCCATGTTGCCGGGCGCTGACCAGATTTTACAAGCTGATGCCGCGAAGCTTGATGAAGTCAGAAAACAAAGACAAGACATCGCTTCAGCCTACTTTAAGGCCAATGCCTCGAATTGGGCCAAGCTGCGCTCGCTCCATGTGCGCGAAATTGACGTGGAGCAGGCAACTCTGGCTGCAATCGGCCCTGCCAAAATTGATTCAGTTGTTGATCTTGGCACCGGAACTGGTCGGATGCTCGAATTGCTGGCGCCGCAATCGCGGCAATTGATCGGCATTGATTCAAGCCGCGAGATGCTGGCTTTCGCGCGCGCCAATATCGAGCGGCAGGGCCTGAAAAATGCCCAGCTCCGCCATGGCGACATTTATGCACTGCCCATTGCCAATTGCTTTGCCGATCTCGTTTGCCTGCATCAGGTCCTGCATTTTCTTGATGATCCACAACGCGCCATTCAAGAAGCGCGTCGCATCATGGCTCCGGGAGCACGGCTCGTGATTGTTGATTTTGCTCCGCATGACATGGAAGAACTGCGCGAGGGCCATGCCCATCGCCGGCTTGGATTTTCCGATGAGCAGGTTTCAGGGTTCCTCGCGCGCGCCGGATTGAAGCTCGAGAAACATCAGCTCATGCCGCCGCCAAGGTCACTGGCCAAGAATGGCCTCACCGTGTCATTTTGGTTGGCGCGATTGGGCAAGGCGCAAGGCAATGCGACGGGCCTTGAAAGGATGACGGCATGACCACCTCCGAAAAGCCAGCGCTGGCTGTGTCCTTTGAATTTTTTCCACCCAAGAACGCTGAGAGCGAAACGACGCTTTGGCAGGCTTTGCGTCGGCTTGAAAGCGTGAAGCCCACTTTTGTTTCTGTCACCTATGGGGCAGGCGGAACTACGCGTGACAGAACACTGGCGACGGTTCGCCGCATTGTTGCTGAGACATCACTTGCACCTGCCGCCCATCTCACCTGCGTGGGCGCCACCAAGGCCGAAGTGAACGCCGTGGTGAAAGATTTCTGGGACGCTGGCGTGAGGCACATTGTGGCGCTCCGCGGCGACCCGCCGGCTGGCGTAGGCGCCAGATTCACGCCGCACGTCGATGGCTATCGCAACGCCGCTGATCTCGTGCGCGGCATCCGCGATCTTGGAGATTTTCAGGTGACGGTTTCGGCCTATCCGGAAAAACACCCCGAGTCAGTGTCGATTGAAGAGGATCTGGCATTTCTGGCCGACAAAGCCGACCATGGTGCAACCCATGCCATCAGCCAGTTCTTTTTTCATAATGCATTTTTCCTGAGGTTGCGTGACCGTATCGCGGCGCGCGGCATCAACATCAAATTGCTTCCAGGGATTTTGCCGATCACCAATTTCGCTCGTGTTCAAGAATTTGCCGCAAAATGCGGGGCCCACATTCCGCCCGACCTCATTGCCCGTTTTCAAGGCCTCGATGCTGATCCCGAAACGCGAAATCTGGTGGCTGCCATGGTGGCCGCAGAACAAGTGCGAGCCCTTGCAGCAGAAGGCGTCGATGCCTTCCACTTCTACACTTTAAATCGTGCTGATCTTGTTTATGCCATTTGTCGCATGTTGCAGTTGGGTGCGACGTCAGCCGAAAAGGCTGCGTGAACGAAATGCTGGTAAAGCACTCGTTTAGCTTGATGAGGAATGGGGGCACCGATGTGCCCCCATTTCACGATGGATCAGTTCAACTTAATTAAAAAGTATCCATATCGTGGCCGGCTTTCTCAGGTGCGGTGTTGGCCACAATGACCTTAGTGGTGGGCTGGCTGCCATCAGGTGTCAGGCTTGGTTCCTGAGCCGAGTTCGTGCCGCGGCTTTCCAATTCGCCATAAACGGTCGTGGCCACGCCTACCTGGTTTGCATGAACGGAGCAGATCCTGAACGGGGTCTGGCAGCGGTCATAAGGCGAACTTGTACTGGCGAAAGAAGCAGTCGGTGCAACAATTGCCAAAAGGCCTGCAGCGAAAACGATTTTTGAAAGCGTCATTTTAATTCTCCATATTTGCGACGCACCATCGCGTCCATACTGAAGAGACGTTTTGCAAGCCAAATGGTTTCGCACATTTTGCGAAGGCAGCTATGCGTTCACAACACTGTGAGTTTGTGATCCAAGTCAAAAATTGGACGAAATTCTGGCAATGCAGTTTCCAAACGTTGGGCACAAACTGCCGATTGACGCGTCCTGAGGTCCCATTTACATTATCCCCACGCAATCACGCGCGAATAGGAGTGCTCGATGAGAAAACTTCTTCTTGCTATGGCAACCTGCGGACTGATTACTGCGGGTGCTAGCCAACCAGCTCAGGCTCACGTTTTCATTCGTTTTGGTCTTGGCGGTGGTTACTATCACCACCACTGCGGTTTCCGGAATGTTCGCGTAAAGGTTTGGAGCCCGCGCTTTCATCGTTTCGTCTGGCGTTGGCAGACCCGCAGGGTTTGCTGGTAGTCGGCTTGCATTTGTCTGTCGGCAGCGGCATATGACTGTCCATGACCAATGAAATCATCAAGCCCGAAACTAACCCCAAGCCCGGCTCGCAAAGCTTGGGCACCTTTGGTTGCTTTCTTGCCGCAGCAGGGGCCACACTTCTGACATTCTCCCTGGTTGGCGCGGCCACAGCCGCGTCAGTCTGGGCCTTCTGCAAGCTGATTGGCCTTCCTGACAGCGTCCTGGAAGTCATCTTGGTTTTATCAGCCTTCCCAGTTTTGGCTGCCACCTTCTGGACAGCTGGCCGGGCTTGGCACGTTGAGCAGCGCCTGGAGCAGGGGCTCGACGTTGACCAGCCGGTCTTCGCCCTTCGTCATTATTTGTTGAAGCGCAGCTAAAGCCCTGTTCAGCGCCTGAGAATCCGCTAGATTTCAGCGATGAGCATCTGGAACAGCATATCCGAAATGGCCCATGGCGTTGGCGACACGGTCGGCAGTCTGCTGGGCGGCTTCACGCAAAAGTCTTCGGCACCTGAAAAATCCGTAGCCTTCACCATCGGCATGATTGCACTCGGCGCCAAGATGGCCAAGGCCGATGGCGTGGTCACCGACGATGAGGTGGACGCTTTTCGCGAAGTATTTCGCGTGCCCGAGAGTGACATGGCGGCTGTGGCGCGCGTATTCAATCTGGCCAAGCAGGATGTGGCGGGATTTAATACCTATGCGGCACAGGTGGCCAAGCTGTTCCCCAAAAAGCCGCAAGTTCTCGAAAACGTGTTGGATGGCCTATTCCACATCGCCAAGGCCGACGGCATTATTCACGAAGATGAAATTGCCTATCTTCAACAAGTGGCCACGATCTTTGGTTTCGACAAGGCGGGATTTGCGCGCATTCGCGCCCACCATGTGTTGATCCAGGACGACCCTTACGAAATTCTTGGCGTCGAGCGTGGCGAAAGCACAGCCGCCATCAAGAAGCGATATAAGACTCTCGTGAAAAACCTGCACCCCGACAAGCAGATGGCGGAAGGCGTTCCTGCCGAAATGGTGAAGCTCGCCACCGACCGTCTGGCCCGCATCAATGCGGCTTATGGAGAGATCGAGAAGGAACTGGTTTAGTGAAGGGCACGACACTTCCCCACATCACGCAAACCTCTCCGAATTTCGGCCAAAGACTTGCACACAAAACGATCTCCATGCTCCTCCTGCACTATACGGGAATGAGCGATGCCCAGAAGTCGCTCGACTGGCTGTGCAACGAGGCGTCCGAAGTCTCATGCCACTATCTGGTGGATGAAGAGGGCCAGATTGTCCAAATGGTCCGGGAAGATAAACGCGCCTGGCATGCTGGCGTTTCTTCTTGGGGCGATGAGAAAGATATCAACTCAATCTCGATCGGAATTGAAATCCAGAATCCCGGCCACACTCTGGACTATCACGACTTTCCGGCACTCCAGATGCAGAAGGTTGCTGGGCTTTGCCGTGATATTGCGACCCGAAATCACATTAAACCCCGAAACATTCTGGCCCATTCCGATGTGGCACCGGGGCGCAAAATAGATCCGGGTGAGAAGTTTGATTGGAAATTTCTCCATTCCAAGGGTGTTGGACATTGGGTTGAGCCAGAACCTCTGTCGGGCGGCAGCTTTCTCCAATTGGGCGACAAGGGCGACGCTGTACTGGCCTTGCAAGGGTTGTTGAAGTTATATGGCTATGGGCTTGAGGCAGATGGTAATTTTGGCACGCAAACCAAAATCATCGTGGAGGCTTTTCAGCGCCATTTCCGGCAAGCGCGAGTGGATGGCGTGGCCGACCAGTCCACTGTGATCACACTGCACCGGCTGCTCCGCAGCTAGCCAGCGATCCTCAAGAAAAAATGCCTTCCTGCTTTCGACCCATTCCGTTGACAGCAAAGTAATATGCATATACATGATGCATATGCATCAAACTGAGTCACACTGTGCCTGCATGGCGCTTCGCAAGGCGTCGCGTGTGCTGACGACTATTTACGACAAGCACCTGTTGCAGCATGGCGTCACCATCACGCAGTTTTCATTGTTGCGGAACATCCGTCGCCGTGATGGGGCGAGCTTGAGCGAACTGGCAGAAGCCATGGTCATGGACCGGACCACACTATATCGCACGATCCAGCCGCTGGAAAAGGCAGGGTTCGTGGCCATCGCAAAGGCCGAAAAAGGTCACATCCGCCTGGCGTCACTGACCGCGGCAGGCCTCACAAAGCTGACCGGCGCCGAACCGGATTGGAAAAAAGCCGAGGCCGAAATCAACAAGTGGTTGGGTTCCTCAACCTTGGATCTGCTCCATTCGCTTTCCACCAACATTATTGAACTTGCAAAGGCCTGATATGAACATTGCTGCTCTTCGCCACCGCGCCGTCGCCGTCACAGCCGTCACATTTTTGGCCCTGCTGGTGGCGGCAGGTGTGCGATCTGCCCCATCGGTTTTGATCGAACCTCTGCAACAACATTTCGGCTGGGACCGCGCGACGATCTCCTTGACCGCAGCGACTGGCATTTTTCTCTATGGCCTGGTAGGCCCATTTGCTGCGACATTGATGCTGATCATTGGCATCCGGCGAACCATGATGTTGGGACTGATCTTGATGGCAGTCCCCATTTTGTTGAGCCAGTTCATGACATCAAGCTGGCAATATCTTTTGAGCTGGGGAATCATTTCCGGCATTGGCAGTGGTGCAGTTGCAAGCGTGCTCGGTGCGGCCGTGATCAACCGCTGGTTCGCCACCCGCAAGGGCCTGGTGATGGGCATGCTGTCCGCAAGTACAGCAACGGGTTCCTTGATATTCCTGCCGTTTCTGGCCTGGCTGTCCAGCACTGGTGATTGGCAAAGCATCGTGCGCGTCATTGGTGCTGCTTGCCTTGTACTCATTCCGATCGTGTTCTTTTTTGTGCCTGAAACGCCTGACGCTGTCGGCACGAAGCGTTTTGGTGAAGCACCCGATTCTCCGCCTCCCGTTATTCGTCCCGCAGGATTTGGTTTGGCCTTCACGGCTCTGGCACGCGCCTCGAAGGTGCCTACGTTTTGGTTGTTATTTGGCACATTCTTCATTTGTGGATTGACCACCAATGGCCTTGTTGGAACCCATCTCATCGCCTACTGCGGTGACCACGGCATTCCAACCGTGGCCGCAGCGGGCTTGCTGTCAACCATGGGGCTGTTTGATCTGATCGGCACCACGGCGTCAGGCTGGCTGACCGACAAATATGATCCGCGCAAATTGCTTTTCGTTTATTACGCGCTGCGCGGGCTCTCATTGATTGTCTTGCCATTCATTGATTTTGGTCCTGTCAGTCTCGCAATCTTCGCAGTGTTCTATGGTCTCGACTGGATCGCTACTGTTCCGCCCACAGTTGCCATCGCAAATCGGACGTTCGGCTCACAAGAAGCGCCAGTAATCTTTGGCTGGGTGCTGGCGGGCCATCAGCTTGGCGCAGCCGTTGCAGCTTTTGGCGCCGGCTTCATCAGGCAGGAATATGGCAGTTACGCGCCGGCCTTCCTGATCTCTGGAGTCTTCGGTCTGGTTGCCGCAGCGTCGTTCATCGTGCTGGGTCGCGTGGCCAACCAGGCAAAGATCCAGGAAGTTTGATTGAGCATTAAGAGCCCAGATACCGGCGTGGAGTGGCGCTCTAGTTTGACGTCTCGCCTTTGCAGGCCCGGTTCAAACCATCAAAATCGGCGTCGCTCAAGGGATATGATTTCTTTTCCGATTTGACCTGAACTGTAATCGTGTCGGAAGCCATGACAGTCTTGTAGAAGGCATCAGTGCTGGAAAACTGGCTTTCGACATTGACCAGCCCGGAGGCTTGGTCTTTTTCAACATCACTTTTGAACTTGTAGGTGCGGCCGCCCACAAGTGCCGTGACAGCAGGGTGTTGCCCCGCCTTGGCAGTAGTGGATGCAACCGGAACAAACAGGGACATTCTCTTGGAGCCGATATCACACCAGAAGCTCAAGCCAACATCAGCCGTGTCAGGAACTCCGAACACCAGAAAGGCCTGCTTCTCAGAGGAATCCACACTCCATTGCCGTTCTTGGGCAACAACGGGAACTGCCATTAAAGCCATGGCAGAAACAAAAAAAACAGATGAAATAAAGCGCATGATTCAACTTTCAAGCGGCATCATAAAGCAAGATGAAACACAGGCCAGCCCCATTTCGCCGCGCCGCTAGAAATTTCCGGCATGGCCTTTTTGTCGAAGGAAATCAGCGAGCAGCTCATAGTTCATGATATTTGCCTTGAACATCGCATCAAACGCATCACCAGCCACCGGCACCATGCCAAGGCCAGAATCAATGGCAACATTGGCCAGCATGCGGATCAAAACCTCGCGTGACGCGCCCAGCTTGTAAGCCTGCTGCACAATATAGAGCGACACCGCAGCGCCAGCGACATCGCCACCCACCGGCAAAAGACCGAGCAATGGATCAAGCCCCACCCGGAAATTGGTGAAGGGAATGGCCCAGACATTGTCCATCAGCCGCGCGATCACCTTTAGGCGGCGCATAACCTTGGCCGTATCTTCATGGCTCATCCGAAATTCCTGATCAGTATTCGCGCTATAAGCACTCATTGTCTTGGCACTCCCGTGACCAGCAATCAGCGCCGCTGGCAGGCCCACACATGGGGAACGAAGACCAATCTACAAGGGCCGTTGACGCCGCCGCCCCTTCAGCCTAACCCCCCGTCTGCCAGTTGGCTGGATGACCGCCGCCGCAATTTCCGAAAGGAAGCGGGGGAGGAAAGTCCGGGCTCCACGGATACAAGGTGCCGGGTAACGCCCGGCGGGGGCGACCCCAGGGAAAGTGCCACAGAAACAAACCGCCACGCTGAAGCCCTTGGGCGAAGGCGGGTAAGGGTGAAAAGGTGCGGCAAGAGCGCACCGCGGTTCCGGCAACGGAGCTTGGCCAGGTAAACCCCACCCGGAGCAAGACCGAATAGGGGTGGTGTGGAGGCAACTCCAAAGCCGTGTCCGGCTTTACCGCCCGGGTTGGTTGCGCGAAGCATTTGGCAACAAATGCTCCAGATGAATGGTCATCCATTGCGGGTCAGGCCCCGTGAAGACAAAACCCGGCTTATAGGCCAACTGGCAATTTCCTCATCCTGCCTTCATGCACTGCCCAAAGCCCTGAAATGACTCAAATTTGAAACCATTTGTTAAGACTGGCCGAGGCAATGTCGGGCTTCCGTTAACCACTTGTTCACAGTGCTTCACCCGATGACCCATGCCCAGCCATCACCCCCGTCTCCGGCTTCGCAGCGGCACGTGCCCGTCATGCTGCCAGAGGTGCTGGCTGCCCTGACGCCAAAACCCGGCGAAACCTATGTCGATGGGACCTTCGGCGCAGGGGGCTATTCATCAGCAATCTTGAGTGCCGCCGACTGCGTGGTGATCGCCATTGACCGTGATCCCGATGCCATAGTCGCAGGGGCAGGAGCTGTCACAAATTTCAAGGGTCGGCTTGAGTTGGTTGAAGGCCGCTTCAGTGAACTGGCGCAGCTCTCACGCGAGGCCACTTCGGATAAAATCATGGGCGTGGTCTTGGACATTGGCGTCTCGTCCATGCAGCTCGACGAAGCGACACGTGGCTTCTCCTTCATGCGCGAAGGGCCGCTCGATATGCGCATGGCAAAATCCGGCGAAAGTGCCGCTGACGTGGTCAATCGCTATGAGGCCGATGCTCTGGCCAACATCATATTCCAGTTGGGCGAAGAGCCGCGCTCGCGCAACATTGCTAAAGCCATTGTGAAAGCGCGAAGCGAAGCCCCACTTGCCACCACACTGGATCTGGTTCGCGCTGTTGAGCGCGCCACCGGTCCGCAACGCGCCAAGGATCGCACTCATCCGGCCACGCGAACTTTTCAGGCTTTACGCATCTATGTGAACAGTGAGCTTGAAGAATTGGCAGAAGCCTTGCTGGGGGCTGAGGAAATTCTGGCCGAGGGCGGCAGGTTGGTGGTGGTCACGTTTCATTCGCTTGAAGACCGGATTGTAAAACGCTTCCTGACCTCGCGCAGTGGTTCACTGCCCACAGCATCGCGCCATTTTCCAGAATTGGCCAAAGGCCCACAGCCCACATTTTCCCTGTTGCAGAAATCCCATATCGCGGCTTCTGACGAAGAGTCCGAAATCAATCCGCGCGCCCGTTCGGCAAAACTGCGCGTTGGCATCAGAACTGCGGCACCCGCTTTCAAGCGCGATCTCAAAGAGTTGAATTTTCCCACACCCGGCCGGAGCAAATCCCAATGACTAAAGTGTTGAATGCCCTGCTGGTGGCTTGCGTGTTGGCGGCGGGCTTTATTCTCTATTCGCTCGAACATGAAACGCGTGGGCTTGAGCGCGCCATTGCCAAAACTCAAAAATCCATCAGCGATGAGCGCGAGCAAACCAAAATGTTGAACGCAGAATGGGCCAGCCTCACGAGGCCCGACCGTCTGCAGCAAATGGCCGAAGAACAATTGAAGTTGCAGCCCGTCACCGCCAGCCAGATTGTAACGGTGGCTGATCTGCCCACCAAAATTCCGGAACATCCCGTGGTGAAATTGGAAGCGCAAAATTCTGATCCAATCGGCGACATACTGGAAAAAATGCAATGACCGTTGACGCGCCTGAATTCGAAAATCCAGCATTGCGTGGAAGGCTGCGCGGCCAAAACCGTATCCGATTATTGAGCGTTCTGTTTTGTGCCTTCTTTCTGGCCATCACAGTTCAGCTCGGCCAGTTGACGCTACTGCATCATGTGGCTCCGGCTAATCCTGAACTGGCTTTGCACGAACCACCCACACCGAGGCCCGACATTGTGGACCGCAACGGCGTGGTGATGGCAACCGACATGGCCGTGGCCTCGCTCTATGCCGATCCGCGCAAGATCATTGATATTGATGAGGCAGTTGAATCTCTCACTGCCGCCATGCCCGACCTCGATGCAAAAACTTTGCGCCGCCGCTTGTTGCAGCCGGGCAAGGCCTTCATTTGGTTGAAGCGCCAGGTGAGCCCCGAAGAACGCGACCAAGTTTACAATTTGGGCCTTCCCGGTGTGGGCTATGTGAATGAGCGAAAGCGCGTTTATCCGTTGGGACATTTGGCGGCCCACGCCATTGGCTATGTCGACATCGACAACAAAGGCATCGCCGGCATTGAAAAATTCCTTGATGATCAAGGTGCCATGTACACGGCCTCGCTCACCGAGCCTGACTCCAATTCAACAGCACCTGCTCAGATGGCAATCGATATCAGAGTGCAGCAAGCGGTCACCGATGAAGTGTCCAAGGCCGTGCTTAAATTCCATGCCAAATCCGGCGGCGGCGTCGTCCTCAACACCGAGACCGGCGAGATTGTCTCGATGGCATCATTCCCGGATTACAATCCAAATGAAGATGAAAAGCATCTGACTTCGGACCAACAAAACAAGCTGACCAGCGGTGTCTATGAATTGGGGTCCGTCATCAAGGCGGTCACGTTTGCCATGGCTCTTGATTCCGGCGCCGTCAACATGGACTCGCGCTTTGATGTGTCGCACCCTTTGATTATTGGCAATGCGCGGATCAATGAATTTCACGCTCCACGTCGCGTGTTGTCTTTGCCGGAAGTCTTCACCTATTCATCGAATATCGGCTCGGCCAAAATGGCCATGGCCGTCGGCCTCGAAGGCCACCATGAATTCCTGAAGCGTGTCGGCCTTCTAGACCGTTTGGTGACAGAATTGCCCGAATCCGCCAAGCCCTTGCTGCCTCGCCATTGGAGCAAACTTTCTTCTGCGACGGCAGCCTTTGGTCACGGTTTTGCCGTACAGCCGCTGCAAGGCCTGTCGGTGATTTCCGATCTGATCAATGGCGGCATGTCGATTCCGCCCACCATGCTGAAACGGGACAAGGCCTCGGCCGAAATCCTGTCGCACCGCATTATCAAGCCGGAAACATCGGAGAAGATGCGCTATCTTTTCCGTTTGAATGTTCTGCAGGGCACGGCGTCCAAGGCTGATGTCATTGGCTACCGTGTCGGTGGCAAAACCGGCACGGCTGAAAAGGTCATCAATGGCCGCTATTCCAAGGACAAGAGTCTGGTCTCTTTCATTGGCGCTTTTCCGATGGACCATCCCAAATATGCAATTTTCGTGATGCTGGATGAGCCCGAAGCGCTGCCGGAAACCTACGGCTTTACGACAGCGGGCTGGAACGCCGTGCCCACTGCTGCCAAGATCATCGAGCGCATTGCGCCTATTCTGGGTATCGTTCCGGAATTCACCGCCGATGATCTGGCCAAGCTGGCCAAACAAGCCAAAGCGGCCAAGAAAGATGGCTGAGATGACGCAAATGCTCAGCCGACTTTTGCTGAACGATGCGCCGCTGCCACCGGGCGCCGATCTTGCAATTGCGGGGATCACGTCTGATAGCCGCGTGGTCAAACCGGGCTTTGTATTTGCGGCCTTGCCGGGCACAAAAGCCGATGGCGCGAATTTCATTCCGCAGGCTTTGGCACAAGGTGCTGTTGCGGTTCTGTGCAAAACAGGCGCTTACAAAGGTGACGGTTCAATCATCGCTGTTGAAAATCCCCGCCGCATGTTGGCTCTCATGGCGTCGCGCTTTTATGACAGCCAGCCTGATACAATTGTTGCGGTCACCGGCACCAACGGCAAAACCTCGGTTGCGGTTTTCGTGCGCCAGATCTGGGAGGCCATGGGCTTTCGCCCGGCGAGTCTTGGAACTGTCGGCATCATTGGTCCCAGTGGTGCGAGCTATCTCGGTCACACCACGCCTGATCCCGTGGAGCTTGCCAAGCTTGCTGCTGATCTTGTTGAAGATCATGTCGATCATTTGGCAATTGAGGCCTCAAGCCATGGTCTTGAACAAAATCGTCTTGATGGCTTGCGCCTGACAGCAGGGGCCTTCACCAACATCACGCGCGACCATCTTGACTATCATCTGACATTCGAAGCCTATTTCGCCGCCAAGATGCGCCTGTTTGATGAGCTGCTGCCGGAAGGTGCAGCAGCCGTGATCAATATGGACAGCGATCATGGCGCTGAAGTTCTGGCCCATGCCAAAAAAGCAAAGCTATTGACCTTCACCGTGGGTCGCAACGGCAGCGATTTGAAACTTCTCTCAGCAACGCCCGAAGGCCTGAGCCAGATCCTCAAACTCGAAACACGCTGGGGCGACCTCACGGTCGATCTCCCGCTGGTCGGCGAATTTCAGGTTTTCAATGCCTTGGTGGCCGCAGGTCTTGTGATTGCATCTGGTGGCGAACCCAAGCTCACGCTCCATGCCTTGGAATCACTCAAAGGGGCCAAGGGCCGTTTGGAATTGGTGGGCGTGGCAAAATCTGGTGCGCCCATTTTCGTGGACTATGCCCACACGCCCGACGCGCTGGAGAATGCCTTGTCCGCGCTCCGGCCCTCCGCCACGAAAAAACTTGTCGTGGTCTTCGGCTGTGGCGGAGATCGTGACAAGGGCAAGCGGCCCATCATGGGGGGCATCGCCGCGAAACTCGCTAACACAGTCATTGTCACCGACGATAATCCACGCAGCGAAAAGCCAGCGACAATTCGTGCTGAAGTCATGGCAGGCGCAAAAGGCGCTGAAGAGATCGGCGACCGTGCCAAGGCCATCGCCAAGGCAGTCAAGATGCTCAAGGTCGGCGACGTTCTGCTGGTCGCCGGAAAAGGCCACGAAGAAGGCCAAATCATCGGCGACAAAACCATTCCCTTCAGTGACCATGATGCAGTGAAGGCCGCAATTTCAGGAAAAGACTATCATGGCTGAAAGGCCCCTCTGGACAGTTCAGGAACTTCTCGCCGCAACAGGCGGCCATCTGCAGGGTGAAATCACCCAGCCGATCAATGGCATTTCGATTGACTCGCGCAGCGTTGCCAGCGGGGATGTTTTCGTTGCCATCAAAGGCGAGAAAATGGATGGCCATGAGTTTGTTCCCGCCGCATTGAAGGCGGGTGCCGCTGCTGCACTTGTCTCTCACACCTCGCCGGAAATGCTGGCCGCCGGCCCCGTGCTCACCGTGCGCGATGATCCGTTGCGCGGCCTTGAAGCCATGGGCCGGGCTGCGCGCAACTGGAACCACGGAAAATCAATTGCCGTGACGGGCAGCGTCGGCAAGACCTCCACTAAGGAAATGCTGCGCGTGGCCTTGTCGGCCTCCGGCCTCACTCATGCCTCGGCGGCTTCGTTTAATAATCATTGGGGCGTGCCGCTGACCCTGGCGCGCTTTCCCCGCGATGCGGCTTATGGCGTGTTTGAAATCGGCATGAACCATGCGGGCGAAATCACGCCGCTGGTCAACATGGTCAGACCCGATGTTGCCATCGTCACCACCATAGCTGAAAGCCATCTCGGCCATTTCAAGTCTCTCGATGAAATTGCCGATGCCAAGGCCGAGATATTCTCCGGCCTCGTCAAAGGGGGCGTCGCTGTCATTAATCGTGACACGCCTTATTATGATCGTCTCGCAAAATCGGCAATAGCCCAAGGTGTGACTAACATCGTAAGTTTCGGCGCGCATGAAAAATCCGATGTCCGCATGGACCGCGTGGTCGTGCACCCCACCTGCTGCTGCATTACCGCGCATGTCATGGGGGAGCCCGTTGTCTACAAGCTCGGTGTCCCGGGCGAACACATGGCCCTGAACAGTCTGGCTGTTTTGGCTACCGCCAAATTGGTGGGTGCTGATCTGGCGCGCGCGGCACTCGCTCTGGCCGATGCCGCACCAGCCAAGGGCAGGGGTGTACAACAACGTCTGAAGGGACCTGCGGGCGAGATCCTCCTGATTGATGAAAGCTACAACGCCAATCCTGCATCAGTTGCCGCCGCCTTGAACCTTTTGGCCAAGGCAAAGCCCGGCAATAAGGGCCGTCGGATTGCGGCCTTGGGCGACATGCTGGAACTCGGTGAATTTGGGCCGGGGCTTCATGCTGGCCTTGCCAAGAACATCGATGAACAGCTATTGGACCGCCTCTATGCTGCTGGCCCTCTCATGGCCCATTTGTGGTCTGCCGTGTCGCCAACACGCCGCGGCGTCCTCGCTGAAAATTCCGCCGAACTGGCCAAACGACTTGTGTCGGATTTGCGCGATGGAGATGTCATCATGGTCAAGGGATCGCTCGGCAGCAAGATGGCCGTGGTGGTGAACGCCATCACAAACGAATTCAAGCCGATCCCGGGGGGAAACTGACCGATGCTCTATTATTTGCTCTTGAAGCTCACCACGGAAGTTTCGGCCTTTAACGCCTTCCGCTATTTGACCACGCGCACTGGCATGGCCGTGTTGACGGCATTGCTTGTCATCTTTGTATTTGGACCCAAGATCATTTCGCTGTTGAAAGTGAAACAGGGCCGGGGCCAACCCATTCGCGCCGATGGTCCACAGCGCCATATCATCGAAAAACAGGGCACTCCCACCATGGGCGGGCTGATGATCTTGTTCGGCGTGTTCGTCTCAACTTTGCTCTGGGCCGACCTGTCCAATCTTTATGTGTGGGCCGTGCTCAGCGTCACTCTGGGATATGGCGCCATTGGCTTTTATGATGACTATCTCAAAGTCACCCGTGCCAGCACCAAGGGTTTCTCAAGCCGCGCAAGATTAGCCGCCGAATTTCTGATCGCCGCAGTGGCGGTTTATTTGTTCATGCGCAACGGCGAGCAACCGCTGTCCTCCTCGCTGGCCGTTCCCTTCGCCAAAGATTTCCTCATCAACTTCGGCCCTCTGTTTGTGC
This sequence comes from Hyphomicrobiales bacterium, assembly GCA_038231475.1. Classification (GTDB taxonomy): domain Bacteria; phylum Pseudomonadota; class Alphaproteobacteria; order Rhizobiales; family Aestuariivirgaceae; genus Aestuariivirga. Next base: position 398,588 of record JBBRLH010000001.1, read on the forward strand.
TGGTCGGCATGTTTGTCATCGTGGCCGCCGGCAATGCCGTCAACATTACAGATGGTCTTGATGGCCTGGCGATTGTGCCGGTGATGACGGCAGCAGCAAGTTACGCACTCATTGCCTATCTCGTTGGCAACCATGTCTTCTCGGAATATCTGCAGCTGCATTTTGTGCGCGGCACAGGCGAACTAGCCGTGATTTGCGGTGCGCTCGTCGGCGCTGGTTTAGGCTTCCTGTGGTTCAATGCACCGCCCGCCATGATCTTTATGGGTGACACCGGTTCGCTGGCCTTAGGCGGTTGCCTCGGTGCCATTGCGGTCGCCGTTAAGCACGAGATTGTTCTCGCCATCATCGGTGGCCTGTTTGTGTTGGAGACTGTTTCGGTGATTGTTCAGGTGGCCTCCTTCAAAATGACGGGCAAGCGGGTCTTTGCCATGGCGCCGCTGCATCACCATTTTGAGCAGAAGGGCTGGAAGGAACCAACCATTGTCATAAGGTTTTGGATCATCGCCTTTGTTCTCGCCCTCATCGGCCTATCAACCTTGAAGCTGCGCTGAGCCAAAAATGTTTCCGGCCCTCACATTCAAGTCAAAACGGGTTGCAGTCTTTGGGCTGGCACGCAGCGGCATGTCATGTGCCAAGGCCTTGGAACTGGGGGGTGCTGAAGTTTTTGCCTGGGATGATTCTGATCCTGCCGTCGGAAAAGCAGAAAGTGAAGGCATCAAGACCACCAATCTTCACGGTATTGATTTCAAAACCCTCGATGCATTGGTGTTGAGCCCCGGCGTTCCATTGACCCACCCGGAACTACATTGGACCGTGTTGAAGGCCAAAGCCGCCGGACTTGAAATCATCGGCGATACGGAAGTCTTCGCGCGTGAGCTGTCGCGGGTCGGCGGCAAGCTTGTCGCCATCACCGGCACCAATGGCAAATCAACCACCACGGCGCTGATCGGCCATGTATTGAAGCAAGCAGGACTTGATGTCGATGTGGGCGGCAACATCGGCCTTGCGGTCTTCAATCTGCGCGAACCCGTAAAAAGCCGCATCTGCGTTCTAGAGCTTTCATCATTCCAGATTGATCTGATGCCCAGCCTCAAGCCCGAAGTTGGCATTCTCACCAATCTCACAGCCGATCATCTGGACCGTCATGGCACCATGGAAAACTATGCTGCTGTCAAAGCCCGCATGTTTCCTTGCATGCGCAAGGGCGATACGGCCTTGATCGGCGTTGATGATGATTATTGCCGTGCCATCGCGGACCAGATTCCCGCAAGCGCCACAGCACGGCGCATCTCCGTTGTGAATGATCTCACAGAAGGCGTGAGTGCTGCTGAAGGCGTTCTGCGTGACAAGCAGCAGGGCAAGACCATCGCCGAAATTGATCTCCGCTCGATGCCCGCTTTGAAAGGCCGACACAATTGGCAGAACGCCTGCATGGCTTATGGTGTGGCCAGCCATTTCGCCGTGCCCGTTGCCAAAATCGAAGCGGCGATGAACTCTTTCCCCGGCCTTGCCCATCGCATGCAAGAGATCGGCACAATGGGAAACATCACCTTCGTCAATGACAGCAAGGCCACCAATGCCGATGCTGCCGAAAAAGCCCTCTCTTCATTTGAGAATATCTATTGGATCGCAGGCGGCATCGCCAAGGCGGGCGGCATCGAACCGCTGAAACCCTTGTTCTCCCGCATTACCAAAGCCTATCTCATTGGCACGGCGGCCCCGGATTTTTCCAAGAGCCTGGGCAGCGCCACTCCCCATGTGAATTCCGAAACATTGGCCCAAGCCGTGACGCAGGCTGTGGCCGATGCCAAAGCCGACACACAGGGCAAACCCGTGATCCTGCTCTCGCCCGCCTGCGCCTCATTCGACCAATACAAAAACTTTGAAATTCGTGGGCAAGCCTTGGTTCAACTCGTTGCGAGCCTGCCCGGTGTAAAAATGGCTCCGGGGCAAAATGAAAATCTAAATGGAGGACCAGTCTGATGCTGATTTCCCGCAGTGATCGCGGCGCTCTGGCGCGCTGGTGGTTCACCATTGATCGCGCCTTGCTCTCATCCGTGCTGTTGCTCATGGCGATGGGCGTGCTTATCAGCATGGCCGCCAGCCCGCCCGTTGCAGAACGCATCGGCCTTGATTCATTCCACTTCATCAAGAGCCAGCTTTTTTTCATTTTCATCGGCGTCATCACCTTGCTCGCCATGTCGTTTCTTGATCCGCAGAATATCAGGCGCGCAGGGTTCGTGACCTTCGTCGGGGCTATTATTCTAATGCTCGCCGCCCTGAAATTCGGGCCCGAAATTAAGGGGGCGCATCGCTGGATCAATTTAGGCCCGCTCAATTTGCAGCCCTCCGAATTAGCCAAGCCCGGCTTTGTAATTTTTGCAGCATGGTTTTTGAGTGATCACGTCAGGCGTCCAGATATGCCGGGCCCTTGGATCGCGGGCGTTGCTGCAGCGGTTTTTCTCGGTCTCCTCGTCCTGCAACCAGATTTCGGCCAAACTGCATTGGTCACCCTGACCTTCGGCGCCATGCTTTTGGTCTTCGGCATTCCTTGGATTGTTATCGGTGGTTTGGCCACGCTCGCCGTTGCCGCCATGGCCGCATCTTATGTTTTGGTGCCGCATGTGGCCTCGCGCATTGATCGCTTTCTTCATCCCACATCGGGCGACACATTCCAGACCGATACGGCGGTTGATGCCTTCAACAATGGCGGGTTGTTGGGAACGGGGCCTGGCGGCGGCATTGCAAAATTGGTGCTGCCCGACGCCCATACCGATTTCACTTTTTCAGTCGTCGGTGAAGAATTTGGATTCATCGCCTGTGTGGCCTTGATGGTGGTATTTTTCTTTATCATCATTCGCGTGCTGATCCGGGCGCGCGCTGAAGCTGATCCGTTTGCGGCCCTCGCCATGACTGGCTTGGCCTCCATGTTCGGGCTTCAGGCCTGCATCAACATGGGTGTGAACGTGGCGCTGTTGCCCGCCAAAGGCATGACGCTGCCCTTCATCTCCTATGGCGGTTCCTCATTGATGGGGACTGCTTTGGCCATGGGATTCATTCTGGCGCTGGCGCGGCGGCGCGCCACATCGGCCACGCCCATTGCGGCAGGACTAGCCTTGGCATGAGTTCAAAGGGCCTTATTGTTCTGGCCGCAGGTGGCACCGGCGGCCACTTGTTCCCAGCCCAAGCCTTGGCCGAAAGCCTGAGCGCGCGCGGCTACGACATTCATCTGATGACCGACGAGCGCGTGCGCGACTATGGCAAGAATTTCCCCGCGAGCCAAACCCATGTCGTCCATGCTGCCAGCCCATCTTTGAAAAAGCCCATGAGCCTGTTCAAACTTTATGGCGGCTACCGCAAAGCAAAATCAATCTTGCGGAAATTGAAACCCGTGGCGGTGGCGGGCTTTGGTGGCTATCCATCTTTCCCGCCACTAATGGCCGCAGCATCCTTGGGCACCCCCACTTTGGTGCATGAACAAAACGCCGTTCTGGGTCGCGCCAACAAGTTTCTGGCGGGCCGTGTCGATGCCGTGGCCTCGTCGTTTGAAAATCTCATCGGGCTTTCGGCTGCTATTCAAAAAAAGCTGACCTTCACCGGCAATCCGGTGCGCGCCATTGCACTCAAAGAAAACGCCACCCCCTTTCCCAAACTGGACACCAAGGGTGAATTCAACCTGGTGGTCTTCGGCGGCAGCCAGGGAGCGAAATTTTTCTCCGACTTCCTGCCGGATGTTTTTGCCGCGATGCCAAAAGACATTCTCGCGCGCGTGAAGCTCACGCAGCAATGCCGCGCCGAGGATCTTGCAGCCGTAAGTGCTTCCTATGCCAAGCTCGGCTTGAACGCAGACTTGCAACCGTTCTTTTCCGATATGCCGCATCGTCTGGCGCAGTCTCATCTTGTGATTTGTCGCTCCGGGGCCTCTACCATTGCCGAACTGGGTGTGATCGGTAGGCCCGCCGTCATGGTGCCTTTGCCTCATGCGCTCGACAATGACCAATTGAAGAATGCCGAAAGTTTTGCCAAGGCGGGGGCAGGTTGGGTGAAGGCACAATCTGGCTTGAAAGCGCCTGAATTCGCGGGCTTTTTGCAAGGGTTGATGGCCAACCCCGCAAGCCTTAAGAAGGCCGCGGATTTGGCGCTGAGTCACGGCAAGCCCGACGCCGCAGAACGCTTGGCCGACCTTGTGGAAAAGATTGCGGGCGCCCGCAAAGTTTGACTGGAGAGATCAGAATATGAAGTTGCCACGCGAAGTCGGCCCCATCCATTTCATTGGCATTGGTGGCATCGGCATGAGCGGAATTGCCGAAGTGATGGCAACCCTGAACTACAAGGTTCAAGGCTCTGATATTTCCGACAACTACAACGTCACGCGCCTTCGTAAACACGGCATTGAAGTCTCAATTGGCCATGATGCAAAGAACTTAGGCCAAGCCCAGGTCGTCGTGGTGTCCTCGGCCGTGAAGCCCGACAATCCCGAACTCGTCGAAGCCCGTGCCCGCTATCTGCCCATCGTGCGCCGCGCCGAAATGCTCGCTGAATTGATGCGCTTCAAATCCTGCGTGGCTGTCGGCGGCACCCATGGCAAGACCACCACCACATCAATTGTGGCCGCACTCTTTGAAGCCGGAAATCTCGATCCTACCGTGATCAATGGTGGCATCATCAACTCCTACGGCACCAACGCCCGTATCGGCAAGGGTGAATGGATGGTGGTGGAGTCTGATGAATCTGATGGCACATTCGTCAAGCTTCCAGCCGACGTGGTGATTGTCACCAACATCGACCCTGAGCATCTTGATCATTACGGCACCTTCGACAAAGCCAAGGACGCGTTCTTGGCCTTCGTCGAGAACATTCCGTTTTATGGTTTTGCGGTGATGTGCATTGACCATCCCGTGGTGCAGGAACTGATTGGCAAGATCACCGATCGCCGCGTCATCACCTACGGCTACAGCCCGCAGGCTGATTATCGTTTGCTTGATGTCACTTATTCAGATGGTGCCACACGCTTTGGAGTGCGCGTCACCAATCGCATCACCAAAGAGACCCACGAGATCGCCAATCTCGCTCTGCGTATGCCGGGCGACCACAATGCGTTGAACTCTACTGCGGCGCTTGCCGTGGCGCGCGAACTGGGTTTGGGCGATCATGCCATCCGTGAAGGTCTTGCCGCCTTTGAAGGTGTGAAGCGCCGCTTCACCCGCACGGGCGAATGGAATGGTGTCACCGTCTTTGATGATTATGGTCATCACCCGGTTGAAATTGCCGCTGTGCTCAAAGCCGCGCAGAAGGTGACCAAGGGCAAAGTCGTGGCCATCATGCAGCCCCATCGTTATTCAAGGCTTTCCAGTCTTTTCAATGAGTTCTGCTCGTGTTTTAATGATGCAGATCAGGTGATACTGTGTCCGGTCTATGCCGCAGGTGAGCAGCCGATCGAAGGTGCCAACCATATCGCTTTGGCCGAAGGCCTTCATGCCCGCGGCCACCGCGATGTGACCACGATTGAAACGCCGGACCAATTGGCCCCGCTTGTCAAAGGAATGGTAAGCCCCGGTGACGTGGTAATTTGTTTAGGCGCGGGCACCATCAGCCAATGGGCCTATGCCCTGCCAGAACAACTGGCCAAACTCGGGGCGGCTTAATTATGGCCAAGATTGACGGAGAGGCGCTCCTCAAGCGACTGCCGGAGGTCCGTGGCCGCTTGCTGCCTAACGCGCCGCTGGCTGATTTGACATGGTTCAAAACTGGTGGTCCCGCCGAAGTGCTGTTCATGCCCGCCGATGAAGCGGACCTTGCTGATTTTCTAAAAAACACAGCCCGTGACATCAATGTCTATGTGATCGGTGTCGGTTCGAATCTTCTGGTGCGCGATGGCGGCATGCCGGGCGTGGTCATCCGCTTGGGCCGTGGCTTCAATGAAATTACCCTTGCAGGCCCGCAGCAGATCACGGCGGGGACCGCAGCACTGGACATGCGCGTGGCCCAGTTTGCACTTGAACACAGTATTGATTCATTAACCTTTCTTATAGGTATTCCGGGCACGATTGGCGGGGCATTGCGGATGAATGGTGGCGCCCATGGCGGTGAAACCACAGACGTGTTGCTCGAAGCCCGCGCTGTTGATCGCGAAGGAAACATAAAAGTGTTGCAGCACGCAGACATGAACTACACCTATCGCCATTGTGGTGCAGCCGAGGACCTGATTTTCACGCTAGCCCTGTTTCAGGGTAAGTCGGGCAACGCGGTAGACATAAAGGCGAAGATGGATGCTCACATCGAACACCGCGTCAACGCGCAGCCTATCAAGAGCCGCACCGGAGGTTCAACCTTCAAGAATCCCCCGGGCAACAAATCCTGGCAGTTGATCGACAAGGCAGGTCTTAGAGGCTTTGCGGTTGGTCCCGCCAAAGTGTCCGAGATGCATTGCAATTTCCTCATCAACGAGGGCGGGGCCACTGCGGCCCAAATCGAAGAATTGGGCGAAACTGTGCGCGCCCGTGTCAAAGAAAATTCCGGCATTGATCTCGAATGGGAGATCAAGCGCGTCGGCCTGGCAGCGCAAGTCTGATGCCGCTCAAGCCCGCACTTACAACTGTGGCCGTGTTGATGGGCGGCTGGTCAGCCGAACGCAATGTGTCTTTATCGTCGGGTGAGGCCTGTGCCGCAGCGCTCACGGCCGCTGGCTTTAACGTCATCATGGTGGACGTGAAACGTGAAACCATAAGCTCGGTGTTGATGGACATGCGCCCCGATGTGATCTTCAACGCGCTGCATGGCAAATGGGGCGAGGACGGCACCGCTTCGGCGCTGTTTGAAACGCTCAATATTCCTTACACCCATTCGGGCGTTCTGGCTTCGGCCCTGGCCATGCATAAAGAAATGTCGAAAGCGATATTTCGTCCGGCAGGCATTACGGTGGCTGAGAGCCTGCTTGTTGATATTGAGCAAGCCGCACTCAAGCATCCGATGGCCTTGCCCTATGTGATCAAGCCTGTTGATCAGGGTTCCAGCGTCGGCGTCCATATTCTGGATCGTACGGCCAACGGCCCCATGGCCACATTGGCTGATGAACGTCATCTTTTCGGTGACAAGGTGATGATTGAGCGTTTCATTCCAGGCCGCGAGTTGACCTGTGCTGTCATGGGAGATGTAGCACTGGGCGTGATTGAAATTGTGCAGGAGTCACAGTTTTACGACTATGAGGCCAAATATTCTCAAGGTGGCTCGCGCCACATCTTGCCTGCTGATATTCCAATCGAGATCTATCGCCGCTGCCAGCGCTTTGCCTTGATGGCCCATCACGCTTTGGGCTGCCGTGGGGTAACCCGGTCTGACTTCCGGTTTGATGACACCACCGAAAAGCAGGAACTCATTCTCTTGGAAATCAACACCCAGCCCGGCATGACCGGAACCTCGCTTGTGCCAGAACTTGCTGCCCACGCAGGCCATTCATTCCCTGAACTGGTGACCTGGATGGTCAATGACGCATCGGTGGACAGATGAAAGATTCATCCTTTCTCGACAGGCTTGGCAGGTCCTGGAAATTGCGCGGGCTAGCCCGCTGCTTTGCAATTTTGTTTCTTGGCGCCACCATTGTTCACGGTGCGGTGAGAAGTGCCGCACTTTCCGGTAACGATGCCGAGGCCAGCCGCTTGCCGGGAAGGCTCGCCAGCCTTGTCGGGCTTGCTGCCGATGACATCAAGGTTTCGGGCCTGGTGCATCATGACAGCCAGGCCTTGCTCAATGCTTTGGGCATCATGCCGGGGTCCAGCCTGATTGCCTTTGATGCCAGTGCCGCACGCCATCAGCTTGAATCGATGGGCTGGGTGGAAGGTGCGTCCGTCCAACGGAAATTTCCCAATACCCTTGAGATCGTTGTCAAGGAACGTGAGGCCTTCGCCATCTGGCAACACAATGGCGTCTATGTGCTGATTGATCGCGACGGCGTTGTGATGGGTGGGCTCGACCAGATGTTCAATGCGCATTTGCCGTTGGTGACAGGCGAGGGTGCCAATCTCGCTGCGGGAGAACTTGTTAACCAACTGTCAGCCACTCCTGAGTTAATGAGCAAGGTCAGTGCCGCTGCCCGACTTGGGCAAAGGCGCTGGAACTTGTATCTCGACAACGGCGTCAAAGTTGAGCTGCCAGAACAAGGAGTGCCGGAAGCACTTCAACAAGTGGCAAATCTCGACAAGTCCCAAAGCATTCTGTCCAAAGGTGTGAGCCAGCTGGACATGAGAATTGCCGGGCAGATGACCGTTGCGGTGGCAGAAATTGAAAAGGATGCTGGCAAGCCCGGAGATTTGGTAAGCCAGAAATAGTGTGTGGGGTAGCGTAAGGATGAATGTTGTGCAGTTGCAGGGTCGCAATGGCAGGGGCCTGCCCGGTGGCCCAAAATCTTCCATCATTGCCAGTCTCGATATTGGTTCGACCAAGATCACGTGTTTGATTGCCGAATTCCGTGGCGGCTTGAACAAGCAGTCTACTAATCCGCGCGACGCCATCAAGGTTTTGGGCTTTGGCCAGACTGCCGCGCGCGGCATTCGTGCGGGCGCTGTGATTGATGTGAATTCAGCCGAATGCGCCATTCGCATTGCCGTTGATGCCGCAGAACGCATGGCCCAAACCTCAATCTCGGAAGTCTACGTCACCATGACCGGAGGTCGTCCGGGCTCTGTTAGCTTTTCGGGTCGCGTCTTGACGCAGACTGGCGTTGTAAGCCCCCGCGATATTGAGTTCGCCGTGTCGCAGGCCCTGGCCGAGGTCAATGTCGGCAAGCGTGTCATTTTGCATCTCAATCCCGTCAACCATGTGCTGGATGGGGTGTCTAATATCGCGCAACCGTTGGGACTTCATGGCGAAGCGATGCAGACTGATATTGCTGTGACCACTGTCGACCCATCAGGTTTGCGAAATCTTGAACTGGCTGTGGCCCGTGCCCACCTCAATGTGGCTGGTTTCGTGCTCGCACCTTATGCTGCGGCAAAGTCATGCCTCACCCCAGATGAGCTGGAACTTGGTACATTGCTCGTCGACATTGGCGGAGCCATGACCAGTATTGGCTATGTGCGCCACGGCCATCTGGTGGCGTCTGAAACAATTCCTCTGGGCGGGTTGCACATCACCAACGACGTGGCTCAAGGCCTGTCGACCACTATGGCTCATGCCGAGCGCATGAAAACCCTGTGGGGCAGCGTGTTGCCTGATGGCCATGCCGAGCGCGAAATGCTGGCCGTTCCCCTGGTTGGTGAGCGTGGCGTTGATGCTGTCCACAAAGTGCCAAAATCCTATCTGACCAATATCTTGCGCGCGCGCTCTGAGGAAATACTTGAGCTTGTGGGCACCTGCCTGCAAGGCCCGGCCTTTGCTAACCTCAACCTCTCCCGCGTGGTTCTAACGGGCGGAACCTCCCAATTGACCGGACTGCGCGATCTTGCGGCCTCAGTTTTGGGCCTACCCGTGCGTCTCGGCCAGGCGATGGGTGTAAATGGATTGCCAGAAATTGCCCGTGGCTCAGGCTTTGCCGTTGCGGTGGGTGGCTTGTGCTATGCTGCAGCTCCAGATCTGCATTATGCCATGCCCGAAGATGCCCAATCCCAGTTCGCCCGCAGTCAAATGGGCTATGTGCGCCGCATGGGACAATGGTTGGCCGAAGCTCTTTGACGGCCCAAAGCGCCAATTCTTAACGAAAATCGCCAGCTTGAGTCATTTTGACTCACATTTGGCTCAAACAATCGGGAGTTGGTTAGCGGTTGTTAACCAATTCTTCAGATTTGGACCACATGCTTGGGGCCAGACCTCTGAATTCGGGATGAACCATGACCATCAAGCTGACTGTTCCCAACCTTTCTGAACTGAAACCCCGTATCACAGTATTCGGCGTAGGAGGAGCAGGGGGCAACGCGGTCAACAATATGATCGAGAGCCGACTTGAAGGTGTTGAATTCGTCGTCGCCAACACCGACGCACAGGCGCTGCTGCAAAATGCAGCCCAACGCCGCGTCCAGATGGGCACCGCCCTTACCCAAGGCTTAGGCGCTGGCTCGCAACCTCAAATCGGCGCTGCAGCCGCTGAGGAAGCTTTACAGGAAATCGTCGATCATCTCGCAGGTTCGCACATGGCCTTCATCACCGCCGGCATGGGTGGCGGCACCGGTACAGGTGCAGCCCCCGTCATCGCGCGCGCGGCCAAGGAGCAGGGCATCCTGACCGTCGGTGTCGTCACCAAGCCATTCCATTTTGAAGGGGCCCGCCGTCTTGCCACCGCTGAGCGCGGCATTGAAGAATTGGCTCGCCACGTTGATACGTTGATCGTCATTCCCAACCAGAACCTCTTCCGCGTCGCCAATGAAAAGACCACCTTTGCCGCCGCCTTCGCTATGGCCGACCAGGTGCTCTATTCCGGCGTTGCATCCATCACCGAGCTGATGACCAAGGAAGGCTTAATCAATCTCGACTTCGCTGACGTTCGCGCAATTATGAGTGAGATGGGCAAGGCGATGATGGGCACCGGTGAAGCCTCTGGCGAAAAACGCGCCATTGAAGCCGCTGAAGCTGCCATTTCCAATCCGCTGCTGGATGATGTGTCGATGCGCGGTGCCCGCGGCCTGCTGATCTCGATCTGCGGTGGCCCTGATCTGACACTTTACGAAGTTGACGAAGCCGCGACCCGCATCCGTGAGGAAGTTGACCCCGAAGCCAATATCATTCTGGGCGCAACATTTGACGACGCGCTTGAAGGCACCATGCGAGTGTCAGTTGTAGCAACGGGTCTCGCCAATGAGGCAAGGTCGCAAGGTTCGGATCACGAAGAAGCCTCGCAATCCACCAAGACATCATATGGCTATCAGCCAATTCCACAGCCCACAGTGAAGGTCGTAAAGCCGGCCCCAATGGTGGCTCGCGCGGCGCCTGCTCCAGCAATGGAAGAAGCGCCAGCCGAAGAATATTACGACGAAGAAATCGAATCAGCGCCCATTCCCCAGCCTGCCGTGCAGCGCCAGAATTCGCGCATTCCACCCATTGAACAATTCCCGCGTATTGCCCGCGACCAAGTGGCCGCCCAGCAATCGCGCATCGAAAACATCGCCGAACATTCCCAGCGCCGCAAAAAGGGCATTTTCGAACGTCTGGCTGACGTCGGCCTTGGCCGTCGCGATGAAGGTCAGCAGACCCAGCGTCCAGCACCCCAGCAGCAGCGCCGGGCCGAACCCAAGATCCAGCCACAGCGTCCAGCACCGCAGCCCGAGCCACAAGTTCAGGCCGACCAAAGCTATGATGATGATCAATTGGCAATTCCAGCTTTCCTGCGTCGCCAGGCCAACTGAGCTCTCCCTGCAAGTTGCGTAAAATCTGCAAAGCCCGGCGGCCACACTTCCGCCGGGTTTTTTGCATCTAAAGCCGCTTTCTAATCTTTGCCGGGAGCGCTAGAATCCCGTCTGAACACTGGATGGAGCATGGCTGTGGGGCGCATATCAAAACTGAACATTGGCTTGCGTTTTATTGCTCCTCTGGCCTTGACCGTGAGCCTAGCTGTGCCGTCCCATGCCGGATTTTTTGATTTCCTGACGGGCGGTTCCAAGAAATCCGATACGGCACTTTCTCCGGGTCTGGAACAATCCGATGATCAGGCCGTGGCTGCTCTTTACAATGAAGGTCTCAACCAGGTCACCAAGGGCAACTACAAATCGGCGGCCAAGAAATTCGCCGATGTTGAGCGCCTTCACCCTTATTCAAAATGGGCTACTAAATCTTTGCTGCTGCAGGGATTTGCCTATTATCAAGGCAACAACTATGCCGACGCCATCAATGCCTGCCAGCGCTTCATCAGCCTGCATCCCGGCCATCAGGATATTTCCTATGCCTATTATCTGGCGGCACTCTCGCAGTTCGAACAGATTTCAGACGTGACGCGCGACCAGTCGCAAACCCAGACAGCACTTGATGCGCTCGATGAAGTCGCCCGCCGTTTTCCGGATTCGAAATATGCAGCAGACGCCAAGCAGAAATCGCTGTTGGCGCGTGACCATCTGGCCGGCAAGGAAATGGAAGTTGGTCGCTATTATTTGAAGAACGGTTCTTATCTTGCAGGGATCAACCGCTTCAAGAACGTGATCACCAATTATCAGACCACTTCGCAAACGCCTGAAGCGCTCTATCGTTTGACCGAAGGCTACATGGCCTTAGGGATCGTCTCTGAGGCGCAAACGGCTGCAGCCGTCCTAGGGCACAACTATCCCAACAGCCAGTGGTACAAGGACGCCTATCGCCTGGTGACGACGGGTGGCTCCGCCCCGATTGAAAACAAGCAAAGCTGGATCAGCCGCGCCTTCAGCATTCTCTAAAAATAACCCCCTCGCGCGCATTGGCCGGGCTGGTCTATACTGGCGTGATGCTCACAGCCCTCTCCATTCGTGATATTGTTCTGATCGAAAAGCTCGATCTTTCTTTGGACAATGGCCTCACCATTTTGACTGGCGAAACCGGTGCCGGAAAATCCATCCTGCTTGATTCGCTGGGTCTAGCGCTGGGCGCGCGCGGCGATTCATCATTGGTCAGGTCGGGCCAGGCCAAGGGCAGCGTGTCAGCAGCCTTTGCGCTCAAACCTGACCATGCCGCCTTTGAACTTCTGAAAGCCCATGACGTTGACGCCGAGGGCGAGATCGTCATTCGCCGTATCCAGAATGCCGATGGCCCCAGCCGCGCCACTATCAATGACCAGCCGGTGAGCCTCAATCTTTTGCGCCAACTTGCCAGCCTGCTGGTTGAGCTTCACGGCCAGCACGCTGACCGAGCCCTAGTTGACGTGGCCGCCCACCGGCGCCTGCTCGATGCCTTTGGCGGGCTTGAAGCCCAGACCGAAAACCTGAATGGCTTGTGGCGCAACATGTCTGCCGCTCAGAAGGCTTTGACCGAACATCGCGAACTTCTGGCCAAGGCCGAAGCCGAACGCGAATATCTCGAACATGCAGTCGAAGAACTTGCCGCGCTTTCGCCGGAACCCAATGAAGAGCAGGGCCTTGCAGACCGACGGCAACTTATGATGCAGTCAGAGCAATATGCATCAGCCTTGGATGAGGCTGATGAGGCTCTGACGGGCGAGGTCCATGCCGAAGCAAAACTCAATGCGGCTTTGCGCAAATTGGAACGCCGCAAGGAGAGTGCAGGCGGCAGACTTGGTGTGGTGGTCGCGGCCCTTGAGCGCGTGGTGCTCGAACGCAATGAAGCCCAGCGCGCCATTTTCGAGGCCCGCCGCAGTTTTGATTTTGATCCGAAAGATCTCGAAAAATCTGAAGAACGTCTCTTTGCCCTGCGCGCCGCCGCCCGCAAATACAAATCGACTGTTGATGATCTCTCCAAGGTCCGCGCGCGGTTTGAGGCCGAGCTGCAATCGCTCTCTGATGGCGGCACCAAGCTCGCATCGTTGGAAGCGGCTTATGATGCAACCAAAACACTTTATGAAACCGCCGCCGACAAGCTTTCAATCGCCCGCGTGAAGGCCGCAAAATCCCTAGACAAAGCCGTGGCGGGAGAATTGCCCGCCTTGAAGTTGGACAAGGCCCGCTTTGAAACCGGCCTTCAGTCCGATGCCGCAAGGCCCGGACCTGATGGCATTGACCGGGTTGAGTTTGTAGTTGCGGCCAATCTCGGGACGCCGTTGCAGCCCTTGATGAAAGTGGCCTCAGGCGGTGAACTCGCGCGCTTCATGCTGGCTTTGAAAGTTGTGCTGGCCGCGAAGGGTTCTGCTCCCGTCTTGATCTTCGATGAGATTGATACGGGTGTGGGCGGTGCTGTCGCTGATGCCATTGGCCAGCGCTTGCGCCGTCTGGCGTCCGGCCTTCAGGTGATTGCCGTCACGCACTCGCCGCAAGTGGCGGCCAACGCCGTGCAGCATCTGCTCATTTCCAAAATCGAAGATGTCGGCGGCAAACGTATGGTAACGCGCGTGGTGCCATTGTCAGCACAAAGCCGCCGCGAAGAACTGGCGCGCATGTTGTCAGGCGCCAGCGTCACCGATGCCGCCCGCGCCCAAGCCGATCAATTGCTGGCGGGGCAGGGATGAGCCGTAAGGACGCTGCTGTCGAACATGCAAAGCTGGTAGCGGAAATTTCCGCCCATGACATTGCCTATCATCAAGCCGACGCGCCCACCATCACTGACGCCGCCTATGACAAGCTGCGCTTGCGCCTGCTGGAACTGGAAAAGCAATATCCAACACTCGCCAAATCTTCGCCATCCGCCAAAGTGGGTGCTGCACCTTCAGAAAAATTCACCAAGGTCCGCCACGCCGTTCCCATGCTGTCGCTCGCCAATGCCTTTGCCGACGAGGATGTCGAAGAATTTCTGGGCCGCATGCGCCGCTTTCTCAATCTGCCTGACGATGCGCCGCTTGCCGTAACAGCCGAACCCAAGATCGATGGCCTCTCACTGTCGCTGCGTTATGAACATGGAAAACTGGTTCAGGCCGCCACGCGCGGCGATGGGGCGGAGGGTGAAAACGTCACTGCCAATGCCATGATGGTTCCCGACATTCCCAAGACGCTCAAAGGCAATGTGCCAGACCTCATTGAAATTCGGGGCGAGGTTTATATGTCGGCGCAGGATTTTGCTGAACTCAACGAACGGCAAATCGCCAGCGGTGAAAAAGCACTGGCCAATCCGCGCAATGCGGCAGCGGGTGCGCTTCGCCAGCTTGATCCCAACATCACGGCGCAGCGCCCACTCAAATTCTACGCCTACGCCTGGGGCGAGGCGCCAAAGCTTCCGGCTGATACGCAGTGGGGCGTGGTGCAGGCCTTCAAATCCTGGGGCCTGCCGGTCAATCCCTTGATGGTGATTTGCAGCTCCGCCGAAGAACTTTTGGCGCATTACCGCAAGATTGAAGCCCAGCGAGCGACATTGGGCTATGACATCGATGGCGTGGTTTACAAGCTGAATGATTTGGGCCTACAGGCACGGCTTGGCTTTGTCTCACGCAGCCCGCGCTGGGCCATTGCCCATAAATTTTCCGCTGAACAAGCCACCACAATTCTCGAAGCGATCGACATTCAAGTAGGCCGCACCGGGGCGTTGACACCCGTCGCACGCCTCAAACCTGTGACGGTTGGCGGCGTGGTAGTCTCAAATGCCACGTTGCACAACGAAGATGAAATCGCCCGCAAGGACGTGCGCGTCGGCGACACGGTGGTGATCCAGCGTGCGGGTGATGTGATCCCGCAAATTGTCTCGGTGGCCAAGCGCGGCGAAAATTCCGTACCTTATGAATTCCCCAAGGTTTGCCCTTTCTGCGGCAGCCACGCCGAACGCGAAGAACGCGCCTCCGGCAAGGCCGATGCCGTGCGCCGCTGCACGGGCGGATTGATCTGCCCGGCGCAGCGCGTCGAGCGCCTCAAGCATTTCGCCTCGCGCAATGCCTTTGACATTGAAGGCCTTGGCGACAAGATCATTGAAGAATTTTATGCAGACGAGCTGATCGAAGCACCGCAGGATATATTCACGTTGCAAGAACGCGATGCTAAATCGCCAAAAAGACTTGCGACCCGCGAAGGCTGGGGCCTCTCCAGCGCCACCAATCTTTTCAACGCCATTGAAGCCCGCCGCGCGATAGCGCTAGACCGCTTTATCTTCGCGCTCGGTATTCGCCATGTCGGTGAAACCACCGCCCGTGTCTTGGCTCGCAGCTATCCGTCAGCGGAATTGTTCCGTGATCAGATGATCGCTGCCGGGACATCGGACGAAAATGATGCGCGCCACGAGCTTGAATCCATTGACGGTATCGGCAGCGTTGTCGCCGAGGCGCTGGTCGATTTCTTCTGTGAGCAGCACAACATCGACGTCGTCAACGCCTTGTTGAATGAGGTGAGGCCGCAGCCGCTCGCCGCCGTGGCCGCAACATCGCCAGTCTCCGGCAAGACCGTGGTGTTTACCGGAGCGCTCGAACGCATGACCCGCGAGGAAGCCAAGGCCATGGCCGAAAGACTGGGCGCCAAGGTGGCAGGCTCAGTGTCGAAGAAAACTGACCTGCTGGTGGCCGGCCCTGGTGCCGGATCAAAACTCAAGGACGCCGAAAAACATGGTGTGAAAACCATCGACGAAGCGGGCTGGTTTGATCTAATCGGGGGCGCATGAGCTCGTTCAAATCTGAATTTCGTGTGGGCTTTGCCGACATGCTGCCCATGCTGGTGGCCTATGCGCCCATCGCCATGCTGTGGGGAACGCTGGCGGCCGGCAAGGGCTTTTCGCCTTTAGAAGCCATGGCCATGAGCGCTTTTGTCTACGCCGGCGCTTCGCAATTTGTTGCGATTGAGATGTGGCGTGACCCACTGCCCATCGCATTGATGGTCGTCACCATTTTTGTCGTCAACCTGCGCCACATTTTATACAGCGCGTCGATTGTGCGCCACATGGATCGGATCCCTTCGAAGCTTCATCCATTTCTGATCTATGTTCTCACCGATGAAGCCTGGGCGTTGCTGGAGCGCCGCGCCTTGGCCAAGCCGTTGAGCCTGGGCTATTTCATTGGCGTTGCCGTGCCCCTCTGGCCCACATGGTTTTTGTGCTCAACCCTGGGCGCATTCCTCGGCAAGGCGCTGGGCGATCCCGCCGTGATTGGCCTCGACTTTGCCTTTGCCGCCATATTCATTTCAATTCTGGTGGGCTTCTGGAAAGGCCCGCGCACCGGCGCTGTCATTGCAGCGAGTGCGATAGCGGCCATCCTAGGCAAGCTCTATGTGCCCGGCGCCTGGTTCATCATGCTGGGTGGCGTCACAGGTGTGGCCGCCGCCGTGTTGCTCCATGTAGAGAGCGAAACATGAGCAGCATTTTTGCCATGCACTGGCAATGGCTGCTGGCCATTGTGCTGATGGGGCTGGCCACTTACACAACACGCATTTCGGGGCTGCTCTTGATGCGCGGCGTTGAAGTGAAAGGCCGCATGAAGGCCGCCCTTGATGCCGTGCCACCCTCGGTCTTGACCGCCGTCATCACGCCCACGGTTTTCATGACGGGTCACGCTGAAACTCTGGCGGCCTTGCTGACAGCTGCTGTCGCGTTCTTTCGCGCACCGTTGCTGGTGACGATCCTCACAGGTGTTGTGGGTGTCGTGGCGCTGCGCTCGCTTGGGGTCTAGGCGCGAGCCAGACTGGCGCAGGCCTGCTTCAGCCAATCAAGGGCCGGACCATCAAGCAACAACCCCACTGCTGTAAGCACGCGCGCGTGATAAGCATCAAGCCAGCGCAGCTCATCATAAGTCAGCATGTCGACATCAATCAGGGTGCGGTCAATGGGTGCCAGAGTGATCGTCTCAAAGCCCATCATCTTGCGCTCGCCGCCGGGCACATCTTCAGCTTCACGCACGAACAGCAGATTTTCGGTACGGATGCCAAAATCTCCGGGCTTGTAATAGCCGGGCTCGTTCGACAGCAACATGCCGGGCCGCAACACCACATGGCTGGCCTTGGAAATGCGGGCAGGGCCTTCATGCACCGAGAGATATGAGCCAACGCCGTGACCCGTGCCATGGTCAAAATCCAATCCGGCTGACCAGAGTGACGCGCGCGCCAGTGCATCGATATGCGCCCCCGTTGTGCCGGGCGGGAAACGCACCACCGAAATTGCAATCATGCCTTTGAGTACGCGCGTGAACCGGTCTTTCATCTCAAGGGTGGGCTCGCCGATCATGACGGTGCGCGTGACGTCGGTTGTGCCGTCCCGATATTGTCCGCCAGAATCGATGAGGTAGATTTGTCCGGGCTTGATGGCGCGCGCATGGGCCGGATCAAGATGATAATGTGGGATCGCGGCATTGGGGCCTGATGCCGAGATGGATTCGAACGAGAGATCTTCAAGCTTTCCGGTGGCAGCGCGGAATTCTGCAAGCTTTGCGGCGGCACTCGCCTCATTCAATTGGCCCTTGGGGCCTTCAACCGAAATCCAATGCAGAAAACGGGTGAGGGCGGCACCATCGCGCAATTGCGCGGCACGGGCTCCGGCCTGTTCAACTGCATTCTTCTGCGCCTTGGGGAGCGTGCAGGGGTCTTGCCCCTCGACCACTCTAGCGCCCTTCAGCAACAATGCGACCTGCTGCGGTGCTGAACCGTTGTCAACCAGAACCGATTTCTTTTTGGCGGCCAGCGCCTTCAGCGATTTCGCAATGCCACTGGGGCTGGCAAAATCCGCCAGCGATTTAAGCGCCGCCTTCACGTCTTTGGGCACACGCGCTTCATCAATAAAAATGGTAGCCTTGCCCTTGGCGGGCACCAAGGCATAGGCCTGTGCTACGGGCGTGAAGGGCACATCACTGCCTCGTATGTTGAAGGCCCATGACACTGACGATGGCTCTGCCAGAAACACTGCATCTGCGCCTTGCGCGGCCAGCCCTTTGGCGATCTCGGCAAGCTTCTGCTTGGCGCTTTTCCCGGCGAAATTCTCTGGCTGCAAAAACAGCGGCGCGGTCGGGCGCTTGGGCTGATCGGTCCAGACTTCATCAATCGGGTTGCGCGCCATAGCGACAAATTTAGCACCGACGCTTTCGCAGGCCGCCTGATAACGCCGGGCATCAGCGATGGTGGTGAGCCAGGGATCAAAACCCAACCGTTGGCCCTTTTTCAAATTCGCCTTGAGCCAGTCGGTGGGCGGGGCATCAATCAGGTGTTGCGGCACGAAGGCCTTCACATCCACCTGTTCGCGCACCTGGGATGTGTAGCGGCCATCGACGAAGATTGCTGCCTTTTGGCCCAACACGAGCGCTAGCCCCCAAGACCCGGCAAAGCCCGTCAGCCATTTCAGCCTTTCAGCATAGGCCGCCACATATTCCCCCTGAAATTCGTCCTGCCGCGGCACGAGAAACCCGTCGAGCTTCTGTTTTGCCAGCGCAGTGCGCAACAGTTTCAGGGGCGAGTGTGAAGTGCTGGTGGCCATGATGGGATTCCTTTGAGCGCTCAACTTAGCTTGGCCATTCGTTCTGGCAAGACTCTGCGAATTAATTGTGCAGCGCAGCAAATATAATGGGCATTGCACCAATTTTGGGCGATGGTTGTCAAAATGACATAATAAATTTGCATACCAAATGCCGCATTCATCACTCGTTCATACTAAAATCACTAGAACCTGATCCATGAACAGCCGGTGCGCCAACCAAAACACTTTGGAAAACGTCATCGGAAATTCAAAATATCGACATTTTTCATTGCGATAGATAATAAACGACAAATTACAGGGTTTTTCTGCGGTGATTGGCTAAGATATGCGAAATTCACATGAGCGATATGGCTAAGTAAGGCTGGTGGAACTCGCAACTGCACACTAGATGAGCACAGTGCAAACAGAACAGATTGAAACGGCAATTGGTGCCGGAGATTTAAGGAGACTAAAATGACGATGATTAATTCAAACCGCGAAACCTCACACAACACTGGCCTGATGGGCCGCGTGAAGTCTTATTTGGCCAAGAACCGGGCTGCGCGCCAGTTGAGCCTGATGGACGACCGGATGTTGGCCGATATTGGTGTTTCGCGCGGTGATATCAACGCCCGCGTTTGGGGCAACTAATTCAAGCTTCCTCGCAGCCCGGGCCCTGCGCCCAGCTGACTTCGCGCCCGAACCCTTCGTGTTTCGGGCGCTTTTTATGGGTGGGCCTGGCGAAGACCAAAGTCACCCAATTTCCCTTGATCACGCTCTCAACCGGAACCAGGCCCCGCGCACTGTAACACGCGCCAATCCAGCGCTTTTGGTCGATCGTCAGCCCCGAAAGAATCAAATGCCCGCCTGGCGCCAGGATTCGTGACAGGCCGTGCGCGAGATGGGCCAGCGGCCGCGCCAGAATATTTGCGAAAATGAGATCATAGGGCGCTCCCTTGGCGATGCTGGCGTGATGCAAGCCCGCAGCCGTTTGCCCTTGCATGAAAGAGCGTGCGTCATTGCGAGCAGCATTTAAAAGCGTGACTCGCACCGCCTCGGGATCAATATCAGTGGCGAGAACCTTGCGCTTGGTGGCCTTGGCCGCTGCCAGTCCCAGAACTCCAGTGCCACAGCCCAAATCAAGAATCCGGCACGGCCGCGATTTTTTCAGAATGTGATCGAACGCCTCAAGACAACCCGCCGTCGTGCCATGGTGTCCGGTGCCAAAGGCGGTACCGGCATCAATTTCGAGGCTGATGCCAACCGCACGACGCAGATGCCGATCATGTGAGCCATAAAGATAAAACCGCCCGGCGACGACCGGGGCCAAGCCTTCCAGTGAAAGCTTCACCCAATCTTTGTCGGGAACGTCAGCAATAATGCCGGGGGCAGGGTTGAAAATAGCCAGCGCCGCCTCGGCCTCGCCACGCGTGGCAAACCACGCCACGGTTTCCCACAGCGCCTGGGCTTCGTCAGTTTCATTTATGGTGACGGCAAGGGCGTCAATGGCGAGATGATTTTCAATCTCATCCATGCGCGCGAATGCGCCATCATGCGAAAGCTTTGGGAATGTCAGGGTGAAGCGGGCGGTGGACATGCCCGCTCTTTAGACAACTCGCCTGGATTTGGCGAGTTCTAGGTGAGCGGCAGTATGGTGATTTCCACACGGCGGTTCTGCGCCTTGCCAGAGGCCGTGGCATTGGATGCGATAGGGTCACTGGCGCCATGTCCCTCAACCGAGAAACGATTGGGGTTAAGCTGTTGGGCCGACAGATATTGCGCCACGGCCGCAGCACGACGGCGCGACAGGTCATAGTTGTAATTGGCATTGCCATCAGAATCCGTGTGGCCCACCACATTGATCAGGGTCTGCTTATATTCTTGGAACACCATGGCCACGGAATTCAGCGTGGGATAAAATTGCGGCTTCAGATCTGCTTGGGCTGTGTCGAAAGTTATATTGGACGGCATGTTGAGAATAATCGAATCGCCTTGGCGTGTGACCGAGACGCCAGTGCCTTGCAGCCTGTTCCTGAGCTTGGACTCCTGATTGTCCATATAGGCCCCAATGCTGGCGCCTGCGAGAAGGCCAAGACCAGCTCCGATCAACGCCGCTCGGCGCCCACCAGCTCCACCTCCGATAATGGCACCAGCCACCCCGCCTACAACTGCGCCAGTTCCCGCGCCAATAACCGTATTTGACGGCTTTTCTGCGCCTGTGAAGGGATCGGTCGTGCAGGCTGCCAACAAGAATGCAGCAGCAGACAGAATAAGAATAATTTTCTTCATGTGTTCCCCTCGATAGGAGTTTGGGTTTGGCGAGCAGTTGTGGCGAAAATGGGGTTAAGGCTTGAAGATTTTGGGACTTACGCACGATCCGCTTTTAATTTAGCATCTTGAGAATGAACATCCGCCCCAACATCAAAACCGGGATCTCAGTCTGCCCGCATGATTGCCCGTCAGCCTGCGCACTGGAAGTTGAACTGCTGGACGAGAATACGATTGGGCGCGTTCGTGGCGCCAAGGACAATTCCTACACGCTGGGTGTGATATGCGAAAAGGTGGCGCGTTATTCCGAGCGCATTCACCATCCCGAACGCCTGACCCATCCGTTGAAACGCACAGGCCCAAAAGGCTCCGGCCAATTTGAACGCATCAGTTGGGACGAGGCACTGGACACCACGGCCAACGCCTTTCTGAAAGCGGAAAGAGAACACGGCTCGGAATCTGTGTGGCCCTATTATTATGCCGGCACCATGGGCCTCGTGATGCGTGATGGCATTGAGCGCCTGCGTAACTCAAAATCTTATTCGGGCATGTATGGCACAGTCTGCATCGCGTTGTCCTGGCCGGGCTTCTACGCTGGAACCGGACGCATCGGCGGTGTTGATCCGCGTGAGATGCAGAAATCTGATTTGATTGTCGTTTGGGGTGGCAATCCCGTCAACACGCAAGTCAATGTGATGACCCATATCGGCATGGCACGCAAAAACCGCAAAGCCAAAATGGCCTGCGTTGATGTCTATGAAACCGGCACGATGAAGCAGGCCGACATCAAATTATTGATCCGTCCTGGCACGGACGGCGCTCTCGCTTGCGCGGTGATGAATGTGCTGTTCCGTGATGGCCATGCGAATTGGGATTATCTCAATCAATATACCGATGACCCCAAAGGCCTTGAAGCCCATCTCCAAACCAGAACGCCGGAATGGGCCGCAAAGATTTGTGGGATCAATGCAACCGACATTGAAGCCTTTGCCACTTTGATTGGCCAGACGCCTAAAACCTATTTCCGCATCGGCTATGGCTTTGCCCGCTCGCGCAATGGCGCATCCAACATGCATGCCGTGGCCAGCATTCCTGCTATCACTGGCGCATGGTTGCATGAAGGTGGTGGTGCGCTTCATTCCAACAGCGGCATTTACAAATGGAACAAGACGCTGATTGAGGGCAAAGACGTGGCCCGGAAAACCCGCGTCATGGATCAGGCCCGCGTCGGTGAAGTTTTGCTTGGAAACCCACTGGATTTGCAAGGAGGGCCTCCCGTCAAGGCGATGCTCATTCAGAACACCAATCCCGTTTCAATCGCACCCGACCAGAACAAGGTGAAGCAGGGCTTTGCCCGCGAGGATCTTTTTGTCTGTGTGCATGAGCAGTTCATGACCGAGACGGCAAAATATGCCGACATTGTTCTGCCAGCCACCATGTTCCTGGAACACGATGACATCTATCAAGGCGGCGGCCACCAGCACATTCTTTATGGCCGCAAACTCGTGAACCAACCCGGCGAATGCCGCTCGAACCATGAGGTCATTACAGCCTTGGCCGAACGCGTAGGGGCATCGCACAGGGGCTTCCACATGACGCCAAATGAAATCATCGATCAGACCTTAAAGGATTCAAAGCGTCCAGGCCTCAATGTTCTTGATGAGGACAACTGGGTTGACGTTCAGCCTGATTTTGAGACGGCCCATTTTATCAAGGGTTTTGCCCATGCTGATGGCAAGTTCCATTTCCGAGCCGACTGGAAAGGCGCTGCAAAATTCCTTTCGCCCATGGGAACTCTAGGCCCCCTTGAAAACATGCCCGAGTTTCCCGATCATTCGACAACCCTTGAGGAAGCAACCGAGGAATATCCGTTTCGCTTGACGACCAGCCCGGCGCGCACCTTTCTCAATTCGACTTTCAACGAAACGCCGTCGAGCGTGGCGCGCGAAGGACGACCCACAGTCTTTGTCCACCCCGAGGATATGACCGCGATGGCCTTGCAGGATGGCGACAAGGTGAAACTGGGGAGTGCGCGCGGCCAGGTGACGCTTCACGCCAAATCCTATGAGGGTTTGCGGCGCGGCGTTCTGGTGTCTGAATCGCTATGGCCCAATTCGGCCTTTGAAGATGGCTGTGGCATCAACACACTGACCGGTGCTGATCAGCCAGCACCCGCCGGAGGCGGTGCTTATCATGACAACCGCGTGTGGCTGCGCCGCGCCGGGAACTAAACGCCAGATGAATCATTCATTCAGCATCAGCTCATCCGTGAACTGATAAGTTCTGCGTAAGTTCATGATTTTGGCTCATTCTGGCCCTTCTCGCGTCTCAAACGCTTGGTATCTACCAAGCTTCAAGGCGTGACACGAAGCGCCTTCGTTAAGAGGTTATTAACTATGGTTGCGGCGGCGCAAGTGTTTGAAAAGAATCATTTTCCTGACCTCCAGAATCGGGCCACAAGCTCACCCATGAACACAGCATCCAAGCTCAATACGCGCGTCTTGCTGCTTTTTCTGGCCGCTGGACTGGCTTTGGCTATTCTGGCTCCGGTCGCGGTTTTAGCAGCGTCGCTCTAGGCGAGCGTCGCCAGCCTTTCCGTGAGCAAGGCAAAGAACCCGTCTGAATCCACACCGCGCAGAACCGTGGCATTGGCTTTCCGCCCCGTCACTTTCCACCAGTCGATCACCGTCATGCCCATGGTGAGTTCGCTTTCGCACTCAATGGCCACATTGACATCCTTGCCGCTGAACAGATCAGGCTTCAAGAGCCAAGCGACAACGCAAGGATCATGTAGCGGTCCACCATCGGACCCATATTTTTCAACATCGAAGCGCTCAAAGAATTCCAGAAGCTCGGCCACGGCAGGGCCGGTCTTGTTCTTCATGGATCGGAATTTTTCAACGCGCTTGCGGGTCGTCAATGCTTGATGCGTACAGTCGAGTGGAATGAGCGTGATAGGAATTCCAGATTCGAACACCAGGCGCGCGGCTTGCGGATCCACATAGATGTTGAATTCAGCGGCAGGCGTGATGTTGCCACCTTCGGAATATCCGCCGCCCATGGCGATGATGCGCTTGATGCGCGCCGCAATGCGCGGCTCCTTCACCAGCGCCAAGCCAATATTGGTGAGTGGCGCCAGGGCGCAAATCGTGACGCTGCCAGCGGGCCTCTCCATCACCGTCTCAATGATGAAGTCCACGGCGTGTTGCTTTTGCATTTGCATCTTGGGCTCTGGCAAATCCGGCCCATCAAGCCCGGTGCGACCGTGAACATGCTCAGCGGTGACCAGTTGGCGCACCATCGGGCGAATGGCGCCAGCAAACACTTTGGTTTCAGGCTTGCCAGCCAGTTCACAAATCTTGCGTGCATTCACTTGGGTGAGTGATAGTGGCACATTGCCTGCGACGGCACAGATCCCTAAAACTTCAATTTCGGGCGAAGCCAAAGCCAGTAGGATGGCCAACGCGTCATCCTGGCCCGGATCAGTGTCGATGATGATGTGGTGCTGCACGAAAGACTCCCATTTCCACGAGCCTACAACGGCGCGCGCGGTTTTGTAATCCGAAAATGAGAAGCTGTGTCAATGCCGATCTTACTGACACGCTGCTGACAGCATGGTGTCAGCAGTGCTAGGATAGAGATCATCATGCGACGCGCCGACCGACTGCTCCGGATTATTCAATTGTTGCGACGACACCGCAGGCCGGTGACGGGTAGCCGCATGGCCACCGAATTGGAAGTGTCGCTGCGCACGCTCTATCGCGACATTGCCGATCTTGTAACTGACGGCGTTCCCATTCGTGGCGAGGCCGGCGTCGGCTATGTCTTGGGTGAGGGTTACGACCTCCCGCCTTTGATGTTCAATGCAGATGAAATGGAAGCGGTGATGCTGGGCTTGAGTTGGGTGGCGCGCCGTGGAGATCCAGATCTGCAACGCGCCGCCGCTGACACCGTAGCCAAGATTGCCACAGTTCTGCCTGAACATTTGCGCCAATCTTTTTATGACGCGCCGCTGATGGCCCCACCCACGGGACGCCTGGCCCAGGACAGCATTGATGTGGCCGCACTTCGTCTGGCCATTCGCAACCAGAGCAAGGTTGAAATTGAATACAGCGATGAGAACGGCCAGGCGACATCACGCACCATCTGGCCCATCGGCATTTCCTATTTCGACGCACAAAGGGTGATCGTGGCGTGGTGCGAATTGCGAACAGGCTTTCGCCATTTCCGCGCCGATCGTGTGACCCACATGAAAGTTTCAACAGAAAAATACCGCGAGCGCCGCCAGCAACTTCTGGTGCGTTGGAAAGCCGAGCGCGACGTCGAGATCAGCCGATCAGCATTGCAAGGCGACACGCCTTAGCGCGTCCGGATAAAGCTTATGCTCTTCAACAAGTATCCGCGCGGCCAATGTCTCCGCTGTGTCGCCAGCAAGAATGGGCACGCGTGCTTGCGCGATGATCGGGCCATCATCGAGTTCAGCTGTCACAAAATGCACAGTGCAACCCGCTTCTTTTTGTCCATCGGCAATGGCGCGCTCATGCGTGTGAAGACCTTTGTAGAGCGGCAGCAGGGACGGGTGGATATTGATCATGCGCCCTTCCCAAGGTGTGATCAGAACGGGCGTCATAATTCGCATGAAGCCCGCGCAAGCCACGAGATTTAGTTTTTGAGTTTGCAGGTAGGCATTGACGGCTGCATCAAAAGCTTCACGGGTGGGAAAGTCGCGGTGATTGACCACATGTGTGGCGATACCAAGTTTGCGCGCGGTTTCAATCCCGCCAGCATCAGGTTTGTTCGAGAGAACGCTGACAATCTCTGCCGGATAGTCAGCGGCACGGGCTGCTTCGATCAAGGCCATCATGTTGGAGCCCCGACCCGAAATTAAAACGCCGACGCGCTTCTTCTTCATAAAGGAAGGGAGCCTGAATATTTAACTTGCGGGCTTGAGCCTTTGCGCTTGGCAATGGAGCCCAAGATCACGACTTTCTCACCAGCCCGCTTCAGCGTGGCGGAAATGGCTTTGGCCTCGCTGGCCTTCACCACCACAATCAGGCCGACACCGCAATTGAACGTGCGCAGCATTTCAGCTTCGGCCACGCCACCAGTTTTGGCCAGCCACTGAAATACCGGCGCAAAGGGAATTTGCGTGAGATCAATCTCGGCTACCGTGCCCTTCGGCAAAACGCGCGGAATATTTTCGGTAAAACCGCCGCCCGTAATATGAGCCAGCGCCTTGATACCCTTATGGGCCTTCAAGGCTTTGAGCAGGGACTTCGCATAAATGCGCGTCGGCGTCAGCAGGGCTTGCGCCACAGTTTGCCCCGATGCAAAGGGTGCTGCGGCCTCAAGACCCAAACTGCTCACCTCGACAATCTTGCGGACAAGCGAATAGCCATTGGAATGCGGCCCCGTTGAAGCGAGGCCCAAAATGACATCGCCTACTTTCACATCGGCAGGCAGGATTTTCTTGCGTTCAACCGCGCCCACCGCAAAGCCTGCAAGATCATAATCCCCGCCATGATACATGCCGGGCATTTCCGCCGTCTCGCCGCCAATCAACGCGCATCCTGCCTGTTTGCAGCCATCTGCAATGCCCGCAATCACTTCGCGCGCCGCGGAAACATCGAGCTTTCCGGTGGCATAGTAGTCGAGAAAAAACAGAGGCTCGGCCCCTTGCACCACCAAGTCATTCACCGACATCGCAACGAGATCAATGCCTACCCCGTAATGGATTTTGGCATCAATGGCGAGCTTGAGTTTGGTGCCTACACCATCATTGGCAGCAACCAGAACTGGGTCTTTGAAGCCGCAGGCTTTCAAGTCAAACAACCCGCCAAAGCCGCCAAGCTTGGCGTCAGCGCCGCGCCGCCTCGTGGATTTGGCCAAGGGCTTGATCAGGTCAACCAGCGAGTTACCAGCGCTGATATCGACACCTGCGTCAGCGTAGGTCAGTCCATTGCGAAGTGCTTGTTTGCTGTCGCCCATGCCGCTAGTTTGCCTCATTATTTGGTTAGCGATTTGCCATAAAGCAAATCCCGCAAAAGTTGAAGACTTTTGCGATAAGGATTTGCTTAGGCCAAACTGTCTGGCGCGATTCCTTTTTGATAAGCCGCAAGGCTTGTCGGGAAGCGCGCTAGCCTGAAACTTCAAGGGAATAAAGCACGAATGCCCGGCCTCAGCCGAACTTTGACAAGCCTTGTGATAATGCTCTTTTGCGGAACTTGGGCATTTGCGGCAGGACCGGTGGAGACTAACCCCTATGCTGTCCAAGGCGTTGCCGTGGATGAAACCGGCCCGAGTGCCGCCGCCGCCAAGGATAAGGCGATTATCGACGCGCAGATGAAGGCGCTGCCGCAACTTGGCGAAAGGCTGGGCAGTGCGGACGTAGCCGCTGAGCTTGCCAAGCTCGACCAGAAACAGGTCATTCCGCTGCTGAAGTCTCTCTCCATCGAGGAGGAAGAAATTAGCCCAGGCCGCTATCAGGCCAAGTTCACGATTCGATTTCTGCCCGACAAAGTGCGGCCGATTCTCCAGTCGCTCGGCGTTCAGCTTCCTGCTGAACAAGGCCCGCCCTTGATGGTGGTCCCGGTCTGGCAAGATGAAAATGGCACCGCTTATCTCTGGGAAGACAATCCCTGGCGCGCAGCATGGCTCGGACTTGATGCACAACAGGCGCAAATCCCGTTGATCGTTCCTTTGGGCGACCAGCAGGATTCTGAAACGCTCACCGCACAAGACGCTATCAACGGTGATCCCGTGAAGCTCGAAGCCCTGCGCCGCCGCTATGATGTCAAAACCATCTTGGTGGCCATCGCCCAGCCCGCACCCGGCGGTGGCATTCACGCCCATGTGGTTGGCAATTCGCCCTTGGGAAAAATTGTGATCGACAAGGTCTACAAATCAGACACGGCCACCGTCCATGACAGCACCATTCTGGCGGCCCAACGCTTCCATCAATTGATGCAAGATAAATTCAGGTCTGATCAAGCCAAGATTGCCACTAAAAACGCATCGAGCTCATTCCAGGCCGTTGCGGTCAATATTCCGTTCGCAGGCCCGTCTCAGTGGAACGGCCTTCGCGCGCGCATTTTGTCGGCACCCGGTGTTGTTGGAATTGATGTGACATCTCTGGACGGGCAGGGCGCCGCTGCGAACCTCCGCTATTCTGGAGCGCTTGATGAATTGCAGCAATCATTCCAGTCTGCAGGCCTTCAGTTTTCCCATGCCGGGGCAAACTGGGTGATTTCACCGATTTGAAGCTGCATGAACATGGAGACCACCATATGACGTTGCAGAAGCAGATGTGGTTCTGGATCGCGGCACTTGTCGTTGTGCTCTGCATCCTGTGGACGCTGCAAACCATTCTGTTGCCCTTCATCGCGGGCTTTGTGCTGGCCTATTTTCTTGATCCGGTCGCTGATCGCCTGGAACGGTTTGGTCTGCCACGCGTAGCAGCAACCGCAATTATTCTGCTCGTCGCAATTCTGCTGGTGATCTTGTTGGCTGTAACAGTGGTGCCCGTCATCTTTGATCAGAGCGCCAAGCTTGCGGCGGAAACACCAACGCTGGTTCGTGCATTGGTTGAGAAATTTGATGCGTGGGCGCCTCAGCAACTGAAAGACATGCTGGCCAATTCCGGCACAGACATTCAAGGCCAACTCGGTGCCTATGCCGGGAAGGTGGCGCTATGGCTCGCGGGGTTCTTGTCTTCACTCTGGTCGGGCGGACGTGCCTTGGTCGACATTTTGTCTTTGGTTGTGATCACGCCGATCGTGGCGTTTTATCTGCTGGCCGATTGGGATCATCTCGTCGCCCGTATTGATGGCTGGCTGCCCCGTGATCATGTCGAAGAGATTAGGGGCATTGCGCGCGATGTGGACCGCGCCATGGCGGGCTTTATCCGTGGGCAGGGGACGGTGTGCCTCATCCTCGGGACCTTCTATGCCGTGGGCCTGTCATTGGTTGGGTTGAAGTCAGGGCTGGCCATCGGATTTGCGGCAGGGCTTTTGAGTTTCATTCCTTATGTGGGGGCCTTGCTGGGCGGCATCACGGCTATTGGAGTGGGCTTGGTCCAGTTCTGGCCAAATGAAGTACAAGTGTTGGCCGTCATTGGCGTATTCGTAGTCGGGCAGTTTCTGGAGGGAAATTTCCTGTCTCCGCGCCTGGTGGGTGGATCAATAGGCTTGCATCCCGTCTGGATGATGTTTGCCTTGCTGGCTTTCTCATATGTGTTTGGCTTTCTCGGTCTACTACTGGCCGTACCTCTGGCTGCTGCCACGGGCGTTTTTGTGCGCTATGGCCTCAAGCGCTATTTGAACTCCAAGCTCTATAAAGGCACTGGCCCTTGACCAGGCCGCAGCAACTGCTTTTGGACTTGCCGCACCGACCTGCTTTGGGCCGCGATGATTTTCTGGTGACGGGCTCTAACATTGCGGCCGTCAGCCTGATCGATGAATGGCCCCTTTGGCCCGCTCATGTCGCAATTCTTGTGGGGCCGGGTGGCAGCGGAAAGTCGCATCTGTCAAATGTCTGGCAACAGCTCTCCAAAGCCAAGGCGGTGCCTCTGGCCGAACTTCAAACCGATGCGGTCGTCACCCTCATTGCTGGCAATGCTCTCGTGCTGGAGGATGCAACGCCCGGCCACTTCGACCAAACCGCGCTGTTCCATGCTCTAAATCTCGCCCGCCAGCAAAAGGGACATATTCTCATAACATCGGAACTGGAGCCCAAGGCCTGGAATGTCAGCTTGCCCGACTTGGCCTCGCGCCTGGGGGCCGCGCCCGTAGTCCGCATCTTGCCTCCGGATGACGCGCTGTTGCGCGGCGTGCTGGTGAAACTCTTTGCCGACCGGCAGATCAGCGTGGACGAATCGTTGATCAGCTTTGTGCTGGCCCGCATGCCAAGATCGCTTCAGGCCGCACAACACTTTGTGGCCGAGGTCGATCGTCAGGCCCTAACCGACAAGGCCGAAATCACCAGGCCTTTTGTGTCAAAAATCATAGGCGAAGTGTTTGTTTCGGACCTCTTTAATCACGAGCGCTAAATTTTTCACATAACTGTCACAAGTCGCTATCATGCAACAGGCTTTGAGGAGAATGAGCTGATGACCGACCAGATCGACAGCCCTTTGGCAGCCAGTCCACAGCGCTTTTTCAACCGCGAACTGTCGTGGCTGGAATTCAACATTCGCGTTCTGGAAGAGGCCCGCAACAAGGCCCATCCGCTGCTGGAGCGCCTGCGCTTCCTGTCGATCTCCGGCAACAACCTCGATGAATTTTTCATGGTGCGTGTCGCAGGCCTGGTGGGCATGATGCGGGCCAATATCGTGGAGTTGAGCCAGGATGGCCTGACGCCTGCTGAACAGCTCGAACTCATCCGAAAACGCGCTCAGGAACTGATGGCCGAACAGGACCGTCGCTGGCTGCAGTTGAAGGAAGAATTGAAGGGCGCTGGCATTACCATCATCGATTCCTCGGACCTTAACGAGACTGAACGCGCCTGGGCAGATCAACGGTTCCTCGAACAAATTCTCCCCATCGTCACCCCGATTGCCATTGATCCCGCCCATCCCTTCCCGTTCATTCTGAACCGGGGTTTCGTCATGGCAGTGGAGCTCGAACGCAAGTCCGACGGCAGCAGTATGAAAGCCTTGCTGCCCATTCCCTCGCAGCTTGAGCGGTTTATCAGATTGCCCGGCGAAGCAACCCGCTTCATTCTTCTTGAAAACATGTTGAGCATGTTTCTGCCGCGCCTGTTCCCTGGATATGTGGTCAAGGGCACTGGCCTTTTCCGCATCATCCGCGACAGCGATATTGAAATCGAAGAAGAAGCCGAAGATCTGGTGCGCGTGTTTGAATCGGCTTTGAAGCGCCGCCGCCGTGGCGTGGTGATCCGCATGGAAGTTGACGCTGCATGTCAACCAGAACTCCGCAACTTCATCGCCGCCGAACTTGATGTGTCAGGTGATGTGACCATCATGTCGGAGGGCCTTGTGGGCTTTGCCGATACCCAGCAGCTTATTCTGGACGAACGCCCGGATTTGAAGTTTCAGCCTTTTAATGCGCGCTTTCCCGAACGTGTGCGTGATCATGGCGGCGATATATTTGCGGCCATCCGCCAGAAGGATTTCATCGTCCATCATCCCTACGAGTCATTCGACGTGGTGGTGCAATTCATCCGCCAAGCTGCCGCTGATCCTGATGTCGTAGCGATCAAGCAGACGCTCTATCGTACCTCGCGCAATTCACCGATCGTGGCTGCACTGGCCAAGGCCGCCGAAGCCGGAAAATCAGTGATCGCATTGGTGGAACTCAAAGCCCGCTTTGACGAAGAAGCCAATATTCAGTGGGCCCGCGATTTGGAGCGCGCCGGGGTTCAGGTGGTCTTTGGGTTCATCGAACTCAAAACCCATGCCAAGGTGTCCATGGTGGTGCGTCGCGAAGGCGGCACCATGCGCACCTATGTGCATTTTGGCACGGGCAACTATCATCCTATCACTGCCAAGGTCTATACCGATCTTTCGTTCTTCACCTGTGACCCCGCACTCGCACGCGATGCGGCGCGCCTTTTCAACTTCATCTCAGGCTATGCGCCACCAGAAGATCTCGAGAAGATTTCGCTTTCACCGATCAATTTGAAAGATCGCTTGCTGCAAGATATCGAAGCCGAAATCGAACACGCCAAGGCGGGACGTCCCGCCCAGATTTGGGCCAAGCTCAACTCGCTGGTCGATCCTGGCATCATTGATGCGCTTTATCAGGCCAGTGCCGCAGGTGTGAAAGTCGATCTGGTTATTCGTGGCGTGTCATGCCTGCGTCCCGGCGTGAAAGGGCTTTCCGAAAATATTACTGTAAAGAGCATCGTCGGCCGCTTCCTCGAGCATTCACGCATTGTTTGCTTCGGCCAGGGTCACGGGCTGCCCAATCCCAAAGCCCGGGTCTATATCGGGTCTGCCGATTGGATGCCGCGCAACCTGCATCGCCGTGTTGAAACCTTGATCCCGATTGAAAACCCCACCGTTCACGAGCAGGTTCTCGACCAGATCATGGTGGCCAACTTCCGCGACAACCAGCAGAGCTGGGATTTGCAGCCTGATGGCCGATCAGTTCGTGTCGTTCCAGGACCCAATGTCGAACATTTCAATGCCCACCAGTTCTTTATGGAAAATCCATCGCTCTCTGGACGTGGCAGTGCACTTGCTGGCAAAATAGGGGTTGAGTCCACAACGGGCGCAAAAAAGAAGGCGGCACGGTCGAAGTGAGTTGGCATACCGGGTTTAGAACTGAACCACCAAATTATCGCCCTGTGGCCGTGGTGGATATTGGCTCTAACTCGGTGCGTCTTGTTGTCTATGACGGATTGCGGCGCTCGCCTGCGCCAATTTTCAACGAGAAGATTCTGTGTGGCCTTGGCAAGGGCGTCGCCATCACCGAAAAATTGAATGAGCCTGCCATCGCGCGCGCTTTAAGCGCGCTCAAACGCTTCAAGGCTCTGGCCAAACAAATGGGCGTAAAATCAATCTTTGCGGTGGCCACGGCAGCGGCGCGCGAAGCCAAGAATGGCCCCGAATTCATCGATCAGGCCGAAAAGGCTCTGGGAGCTGGTATCAGCGTTTTAACCGGCAAGGAAGAGGCCCGTTTTGCCGCCTTGGGCGTCATTGCCGGAACGCCCGAAGCCGATGGTATTGCTGGCGATTTGGGCGGTGGTTCGCTTGAGCTTATCGATATCAAAGACGGCAAGCTACGCGATGGCGTAACACTTCCCATTGGCCCGCTGCGGCTGATGGATTTGTCAGGCGGCAACATGACCCGCGCCCAAGCCATTGTGGATGAATATCTCGAAAAGACCGAAGTTTTAAAGCGCGTTGAAAGCCGCAGCTTTTATGCGGTGGGCGGAACTTGGCGAAACCTCGCCCGCGTTCACATGGCCCAGGCCGACTATCCTTTACATGTGCTTCATCACTATTCAATGACGCGCGCGCAGGCCGAAGGCATCGCCGAACTGGTGACACGCCTCACACCATCTTCCATGCGTGATGTTAAGGATATGTCGAAAGCCCGTATCGAGACCATGCCCTATGGCGCCATGGTTCTTGATCGCCTGCTGCATTATGGCAAGCCCAAGGATGTTGTGCTGTCGGTCTATGGTGTGCGCGAAGGCCTGTTGTTTTCAAAACTGCCACGCAAGAAAATGGCCACTGATGCATTGCTCGCCTCATGCTGGGATTTTGCCCGTCGTTATGCCCGCTCACCTCTCCATGAGTTGGAACTCTGCGATTGGACCGATCAGTTGTTCGTCAGAGGGGGCCTTGAGGAAAATGAGGAGGAGCGGCGTCTGCGCTATGCCTCCTGCCTGTTGGCCGATATTGGCTGGCGCGCTCATCCTGATTATCGCGCCGACCGTTCACTGGGCATGATCTCGCAAGCCGCCTTTGTCGGTGTCGATCACCCCGGCCGCATATTCCTGGCGCTTACGGTGTTCTATCGTTACGACGGCGACGCCAAGGGCGAAGGCCTGACGAAGTTGCTTGATGAACGCCATATCGAGCGCGCCCATCTTTTGAGTTCCATGTTCAAGCTGGCCTATATTTTATCGGCGGCCATGCCGGGGCTTCTTCCCAAGATCGGCCTTAAAGCTGGTCCGGGCAAAACACTTGTATTGACACTTCCAGGAAAATTGAAAGACTTGATGGGCGAGCGCGTGGAAAAACGCCTGGGCGATCTTGCCTTTGAAATGGAACGCACGCCGAAAGTGATATTGGGCTAGCGCTTGATAAAAGCGCGGCCATTGGCCAGGCCGATGAAAGCCAGGCCCTGTTTGATTTCTATCGCAAGCTTGCCAAACTTCTCATAACGCCAGCCTTCCATCAGCGGAATCTTGGCATTGTCGTCAACCGCCAGCGCATCAATCTCCGAGGCCGAAGCGAGAAGCTTGGGCGCAATTCCTTCGGACTCACAGATAACTTTAAGGGCCAGCTTCAACACCTCTGATGCGGCTTGTGCCGCGGCAGACATTTCCTCGCCTCGACCCTTGAAATCTGGAACATCAGATGGTGAGCGCGCCAAGCCTTCGGCCACGGCCTTCAGTATGGCGCTGCCCATGGCAGAGTTTCCCGCCCCGCGAGACACCAGTCGAAGCTCGTTAATGGCGGCGGGAGTCTGCGGCATTTGAATCGCAATTTCAGCGACGGCTTCGTCTTTCAAAACGCGACCGCGTGGTACATTCTTGCTCTGCGCCTCGCGTTCGCGCCATGCCGCGACCGACATCAAAACGCTCATCTGTTTCTTGTTCTGGATGCGCGCCTTGATGCGCTTGTAAACATCCTCAGGATCTACACGGTAAGTCGCGGGGTTGGTGAGCGTGGCAAATTCCTTCTCAATCCACGAAGCCTTGCCGCCTTTTTCAATTTCCTCAGCCAACTTTTCATAGACCACGCGCAAATGCACCACATCCGAAAGCGCGTAGAGCGCCTGCTTGTGGGTGAGCGGACGGCGTGACCAGTCGGTGAACTGCGAGGACTTGTCAATTGCCGCGCCAACAAGCTTGCGCACAATCGCCTCATATCCAACCTGGTCGCCAAAGCCCGCCACCATCGCGGCGATCTGTGTGTCAAACACCGGATGAGGCAGGGTGCCTGACAACAGCAGCATGATTTCAAAATCCTGCTTGGCGGCGTGGAACACCTTCAACACTCTCTCATTGCCCATCAGCGTAAAGAAGGGCGCGAGGTCTAGGCCAGTGGCCAAGGGGTCAATCAGCACCGCCTCGTGTTCGCCCGCAACTTGGACTAGGCAAAGCTTGGGATAGTAAGTTGTCTCACGCAGGAACTCAGTGTCAACCGTCACAAATGTTTCAGCTGCCATGCGTTCGCAGAAAGCTGCCAGATCTTCTGTGGTAGAAATAGTGACGACGGGATTTTCTAGATTCTTCACCGCCGGATTCATGAGGCGGCCCCGAACACGCGCGCGAAAATCGTATTCACATGCTTGGTATGATAGCCCAGGTCAAACAGCGCTTCGAGTTCACTCGTTGTTAAATGCGCGGCCACGTCCTTGTCAGCCTTTAGCAAATCCAGAAACTGTCCTTCACCCCGCCAGACGGGCATGGCGCAGCGCTGCACGGCGGCATAAGAATCTTCCCGGCTCATGCCCTTTTGCGTGAGGGCTAGCATGATGCGCTGCGAGTGGATGAGGCCACCAAGCTTGTTCATATTGCGCGCCATGTTTTCTGGATAGACCAGCAGCTTGTCGATGACACCTGCCAGACGCTTCAACGCGAAATCCAGATGCACCGTGGCGTCAGGCCCAATGCCACGTTCGACAGAGCTGTGCGAAATATCGCGCTCATGCCACAGGGCTACATTCTCCATCGCCGGGATCACGGCGGAACGCACGAGGCGCGCAAGCCCTGTGAGGTTTTCGGTGAGCACGGGGTTGCGCTTGTGCGGCATGGCGGAAGAACCTTTCTGGCCGGCCGAGAAAAATTCCTCAACTTCCAGAACTTCGGTGCGCTGCAAATGTCGGACTTCAGTGGCGAGCCGTTCAATGGAACTGGCAATCACGCCCAGTGTCGCAAAAAACATGGCGTGACGATCACGCGGGATGACTTGTGTGGAGACAGGCTCGACCGTCAAGCCCATCTTGTCCGCCACATATTCTTCTACGGAAGGATCGATATTGGCAAACGTGCCAACCGCACCGGAGATGGCGCAAGTGGCGACATCCGTGCGCGCGATAATCAAGCGCTCCTTGGCGCGGGTGAATTCCGCATAGGCGAAAGCGAGTTTCAATCCAAAGGTCACAGGCTCGGCGTGAATGCCATGGCTGCGTCCGATGGTAACCGTGTCCTTGTGTTCGAAGGCGCGTTTCTTCAATGCGGCCAGCAGCTCATCCAGATCAGCAAGCAGAAGATCAGACGCGCGCATCAGTTGGACATTAAAGCAAGTGTCGAGCACATCCGATGACGTCATGCCCTGGTGCACAAAGCGCGCTTCCGGCCCCACGATTTCAGACAAATGAGTGAGGAAGGCGATAACGTCGTGCTTCACTTCGGCTTCAATGGTGTCAATCCGCGCCACGTCAAATTGTGCGTTGCGGCCCTTTTCCCAAATCTTGGCAGCAGCAGCCTTGGGCACAATGCCAAGTTCCGCCATGCGGTCAGCCGCATGGGCCTCGATTTCAAACCAGATGCGAAAACGGGTTTCAGGGGCCCAAATCTGGGTCATTTCTTTACGGGAATAACGCGGGATCATGGTGAACCTTGTTGGACAATACGTCCCTGTAACAAATCGGGGCAGGGGGTTCCAGCGCCAAATGAGGTGGTCCCGCGACCAAGCCAGCCTTCAAGGCAGCGTGATCTCTAAACGCTGTCCGGCCGCAACCTCCACAGTCTTCTCGCCGATTTTGGCGTCGCCCTTGAACGCCTGCACCAGATAACTCCCCGCATTGGCAGCGATATTGAGCGTGGGATCATAAGTTGTCGTCAGCCATTTGTTCGTGCCGTCGAGCCCTGCTTTTCCTTCATGCACTTCATAACTAGTAGCTCCCTCGGCCTTAACTGCGATGAATCCCGCATTTGCGTTGATCTTGATGTTCTGGCTGTCCCCTGCATCCACTTTGACCGCAACCCGCGTTTCCGCCAGACCAAGCTTGACAACTGCCACATATTCTCCGGCGGGCAGATCAAATTTAGACTCCGGATTATATTGCGTGTTGATCCAATCACCCAACTTCTCGAGTGTCTCGCCCTTCTTGTAGACCTCAAAGCTCATGCCATTTTCCATGGCCTGGCCGCCGGAAGAAAACTCGGCTGAAACGTTGAGCTTGCCCGAACCCATCGGGATGACCACATTCGTCACTTGGCCTGGCGTGATGCTGAAATTGGATTTCGCCTTCACATCACCAAGGGCAACCTCCACGACATAGTCGCCGGCATTCAGCATGAATTCCTGCGTGGCACCATATTCCGTATCGACGTACTTGCCAGCGGCAGTTTGCAAAGCCCAGGCTGCGCCTTTGTCGGAAAGCGGAGTGTTTTCATCAATCATGCCGCTGAGTTTGACGACGCCAGATTCTAGGTCAGCTTCAATTTTGCTGACCTTGCCTGCCTCAACCTTGAACGGCACATCAACCGATGCGCGGCCTGCCGTGACCGTGGCAATATAGTCACCCGGTTCCAGATTTGACTTCATGTCAGCATTAAAGTCTTGGCGAACATAAGCACCCTCGGAGCCGTCAGCAGCAGCGGGCTTATGGAAAGTCCAAACCGCCTCTTCATAGGGTTTTGAAAGCTCAAGCGATGACGTCTGCTTCACATGTCCACGAACATTGAACTCGGCAACGGGTGGGGGCGTGGGCGGTACAGCCACGGATTTTGCCAAGGCATTGCGCAACTCTTCGGCGTTGTTCGCTGTGCTGTATGTGCCGCCGGTTTTCTCCGCGAGACATTTGAGTTGCGCGACCGCCCCCTTATTATCCAGACCAAATCCCACCGTATGGATTTTGAGATCAATGCCCATCTTGGCTAAGTCTTGCGCAACGGCACACGGGTCAAGCCCACAGTTTTCAATCCCGTCCGAGACGAGGATAACGGTGGCCTTCTTCTCGGTGAATTGCAGGGACTCGGCAGCCATTTTTACGGCGGCGGTCATGGGCGTCTGGCCCTTGGGCTCTAAACTGTTGACCGCGGCCATATAGTCTGACGCGTCGAGTTTGCCTGGTTCGCGCAAGACTTCGATGTCTTTGCAATTGCCTTTTTCGCGATGACCATAAGCAATGAGGCCCAGTTCATCGTCCGGCTTCCAGGTTTTGACGAGGTCGCCGACGACTTGCTTTGCGATGTCGATTTTTGATTTGCCGTTGATCTTGGCGCGCATGGAGCCTGAAGCATCGAGCACCAGGATCACGCGTGAACCATCTTCTGCGACAGCCGGAGCAAACGCAAAGAGCGAGAGAATCAAAGCAAACATCACGCGTCGCAAAACGACCATTGCGATACTCCGTATCAATGAGCCCCCGCTCTGGCGATGAAACTGCCGCCCCGATCGGGACTTGTCAATCAATGCTCTGCTAGAATGCCTTGAAGGTTACAATTGTAAATGTGTCGCGGATCCCTGGGATTGTCTGCACTTTCTGAGCGATGAAATGACCAATGTCGTCACCCTCATTCAAATAGAATTTCACCATGAGGTCATATTCGCCAGCGGTCGAAAAGATTTCAGATGCAATTTCAGAATCGGCAATGGCGTTGGCCACTTGATAGGCCTTGCCGAGTTCACATTTAATTTGGACAAAAAAGGCGCGCATGGGTTTTCCGTTCAGTTTCCTTCGGGCAGGGCTTGATAGGCCCCCTTGTTCCAAACATACCACGAAAATCGCGGTGGCGTCGCATCGCCGTTTTCATCAAATGTGAGGCCGCCCTCGACCGTCTCAACCGTCTGGCCGGACTTCAGCCAAGTGGCGATCGCCATGCCATCCTGCGTATGAGTGGCTGTAGCAGCTGCAGCAAAAGCCTGCACGGCAGCATAGGCGGGAAGTGTTGCGCCATCAGCACTTTGTCCAGCAAGCTTGAGTACTGACACCACAGAGCGGCTTTGCACAGCCGATTGCGGATCAATCGGAAAACTCGCCAACATACCATCTGACGCGGGGCCAGCGGCCTCGCCATAGAGGTCAGAGACCAGCGCATCGGGACCATAGCGCAGCATTGGCAAGCCCGCCTTCTCTGCCTGTGCTGAAATATGCCCGGCATCAGAAGCGCCACAGGCAAAATAGGCGACATCAATGTTTTCAGCCTTCATCTGGTTGATGATGTCGGTGAAGTCCTGGGTATCAGGTTTGAATTCCAGGGTGAGGGCAGGTGGCTTGCCAAGTGCGGCCACAAAGCTCGTGGCGATGGCTTTGTTAGGTTCTGTGCCGTCTAAAAGCAGAGCGATTTTCGCATTGGCGCGCTTTCCCATGATGCGCGTGGCGGCGAAAGCCCCTTGCATGTCATCGCGCGCTGCCAACCGGATCACATTGGACAAGCCCGAAGTCGTGAGGCTGGACAGGCTGGCCACAGGCGCCACCATCACGATGCCCGCCTTCTCATAAAGCTTGCCCGCAGCCAGAGCCGCATTGGAACAATAATGTCCGATTACGCTCGAAACCTTGGCATCAATCAATTGTTGGGCGACATCTTGTGCTTTGCGGTTGTCGCACCCATCATCAAGCGAAATCACCCGCAAGCTCTGGCCGTCAATCCCGCCCTTGGCATTCAGGTCGTCAACCGCGGCCTGTGCCCCCACCAGCATTTGCTGTCCAAGGCTCGCATATTGACCGGTGAGCGGCCCCGCCACGCCAAGCACGACGTCAGCCAGCGCCGCAGAAACGCCTGCGAGGCAGGCGGCAGAAACCGTCACGATGATGCGAAATGTTTTCACTTTTATCCGTCGTCGCCTTACGAAACTGGCCTTCCAGTGTTCACGATAACACGGATTGAACGTTTCGGAATTGGCGATCGCTCCCGCATCAACAAAAACCCCACGCAAGAGATGATCTTGCGTGGGGTCCATTCAGGCAAGCCTGAATTTGATCTTAGTTGATCGTGTCGTCTTCGGCATAGTTGCCGTTGTCGAACTTGTACCAGACATACTTGGCACCGATCAGGTCACCCTTGGCATCAAGCTTGATTGGTCCGAGAACCGTTTGCGTTTCATTGCCACCGCGCAGCCAGGCAGCGAGTGTCTTGCTGTCGGTTGACTTGGTTGCAGCTGCAGCTTGTGCATACATCTGGATCGCAGCGTATGTGTAGAGCGTGTAGCCTTCTGGATCATAGCCAGCAGCCTTGAACTTGGCGACGATGTCCTTGGCAGCGGGGTTGTTGCGTGGCTCAGGAGCGAATGTGAAGATCATGCCCTTGGCAGCTTCACCAGCGATCGTCCAGAACTCAACGTTGTTCATCGAGTCGCCCGAAAGCATCTGGGCCTGTGAACCCTGTTCGCGCATTTGTTTGAGGATCAAGGCGCCTTCTGGATGATAACCACCGATATAAACGGCATCGATACCAGCGTCCTTCATCTTGGACACCAGAGCCGAGTAATCCTTTTCACCAGGATTGATCGATTCAACCATTGTTGGCTTGAGGCCAGCAGCGGTCATTGCAGCATTGGTGGCATCAGCCAGACCCTTGCCGTAAGCCGACTTGTCATCAAGGATTGCAACCTTCTTGCCAGCATAGTGCTTGGCAAGGAAGCTGCCGGCAACGAGGCCTTGGGCATCGTCACGACCGCAAACGCGAGCCACGTTCCAGCCACCTTCATCGGTGAACTTGGGGTTCGTCGAAGCTGGCGAGATTTGCAGAATGCCTTCTTCTTCATAGACCTTGGAGGCTGGGATTGAAGAGCCCGAGCACAGATGTCCTGCAACGAACTTCACACCCTTTGAAGCCATTTGGTTGGCAACGGCTACGGCCTGCTTTGGATCGCAAGCGTCGTCACCGATTTCGAGAACCAGCTTTTCACCATTCACGCCGCCAGCGGCGTTGATGTCAGCAACGGCCATTTCAGCGCCGCGCTTATATTGTTCGCCAAGTGC
This sequence comes from Hyphomicrobiales bacterium, assembly GCA_038231475.1. GTDB lineage: Bacteria > Pseudomonadota > Alphaproteobacteria > Rhizobiales > Aestuariivirgaceae > Aestuariivirga. The sequence goes on from JBBRLH010000001.1 coordinate 439,330, forward strand.
AGCGAGCTGGCCGGTGATCGGGCCCACGGTTGCGATTGTGATGTCGGCCAGAGCCGAAGATGCCGAAAGAGCTGCAGCAAAGCTGAGCGCAATTCCGGACAATAAGAGTTTCTTCATGTACGTCTCCCTTAGAGATTTAAAGACCAATTGGTCGGTCGGGGTTACCACCCCTTGGGAATAATCTTGCCCAAGGAAAGTGGGATTGGAAAGGGAAAAGCGTCATTCCCTGTCCAAATTTCGCTAATTTGGTTTCTGCCGCCAGGACAGAGCCCCTGTCTTTTCATAGAGCCAGGGATATTTTTGAGTCATTTGCAGCGTACGAGTCATGCGATAGCCCAAAAAGGCAAAGGCCATAATAACTGCAGTGTGGCTGACATAGTACAGTGGCGAAGTTAGCTGTGCTTGGAAAAGTGCAAAATGAAGGAATCTAATTCCCGCTCCGAAAATCAGCATATAGGCCACCATCAAACCGACAGGCCTCCAGCCAAGCGCAAGAGAGCGCCCTCCTAGATATGCTGCCCCGCCGCCCAAGATCACGGTGAGAATAATGAAAGTCCAAGTGCTCTGCTCGATCAGGAACGGGAAATAATGCCGGCAAAACAGATCAAATAGATTTAGAAAAATTCCAATTGCAACCCACATTTCAATGGCCCCCCTCAAGGTAGGCAGCACGCACTTCGGGGCGCTTCAAAAGTTCAGCGCCCGTACCCGACATCGTTATCTTGCCGTTGACCATCACGTAGGCGCGGTGCGCAAGCTTCAGGGCATGGAAAGCATTTTGCTCGACCAGCAAGACGGTCAGGCCCTCTTCTTCATTCAGCTTTTTTATGGCTGCAAAAATCAGTTTAACGATGATCGGGGCCAGACCGAGCGACGGCTCATCCAGTAACAACAGGCGCGGGCGCGCCATCAAAGCGCGACCAATGGCCAGCATTTGCTGTTCACCACCTGAGAGCGTTCCTGCGCGTTGGTTGCGGCGCTCTTCAAGGCGCGGGAAAAGTTTAAAAACCTTGGCCAGGTCTTCGTCAAAATGTCGCTGCTTGTCGACAGTGGCACCCATTTGCAGGTTTTCAAAAACCGACATGCGTGGGAAAATGCGTCGTCCTTCGGGTGATTGCGCGATCCCGAGATGCACGATCTCATGCGTTGGCATTTGCGTGATGTCAGTCCCGTCGAGAACAATCTTACCGCTGCGCGCCCGTGGCGTTCCGCAGATCGTCATCATCAGAGTAGATTTGCCAGCACCATTGGCTCCGATCACGGTGGCGATCTCGCCTTTGTGCACTTCAAAATCGACGCCCTTGAGCGCCTGGATTTTGCCGTAGAAAGTCTCAACACCAGTACCTTGCAAAAGGATGTCACTCATGTGCGACCGCCCTTCTTGGCAGCAGGCTTCTTGGCTGCTGTCTTTTTGGCATCAGGCTTCGGGCGCGCGGGAGTCTTGGCAACAAGTTTCTTGGTCGCGAATTTTACAGCGGCCTTGCGCGAGAAGCCCTTGCTGGGAGCGGGCGGAGTTTCCAGTGCCGCTTCCAAAGTTTCAAGAGAAACCATTTTGTGGTCGATGGCCTCATGCACCACAGCCGCTGCAGCTTGGCCTTCACTGCCGCTTTCATCTTCTTCAACGCCAAGATAGGCGCGAATGACGGCGGGATCGGATTTGATTTCCGTGGGCGTGCCATCAGCAATCTTGCGACCATAATCGAGAACGACAATGTGATCGGAAATGCCCATCACGACGCTCATGTCATGTTCGATAAGCAGGATTGCCATATTGTGATCGTCGCGTATTGAAATCAGCAACTTATTGAGTTCATCGGACTCACGCGGGTTCAAACCAGCTGCTGGCTCATCAAGGCAGAGCAGGCGAGGGCCAGTGCACATGGCACGCGCAATTTCCAAACGACGCTGCGCGCCATAGGGGAGATCGCCTGCAGGATCATCAGCGCGGTCGATCAACGACACTTTCTCGAGCCAGTATTCGCAGGTCTCAATGGCTTTCTGTTCGGCGCGCTTGAAATGCCCCGATCCTAAAATGCCACCAACCGTGAATCCCGAGGCGCGCATCAGCGTGTTGTGTTGCGCAACCATGAGATTTTCCAGAAGCGTCATGCCGGAAAAAAGACGGATGTTCTGAAACGTCCGCGCCACTTTGGCATGTTGCGTGATCACAAAATCATTCATGCGTTCTAGCAGGAATTCCTTGCCGTCTTCATGGGTGAGCTTGATCAGGCCTTCTGTCGGTTTGTAAAAACCGGTGATGCAGTTGAACACCGTGGTCTTGCCCGCGCCATTGGGGCCGATCAAAGCAGTAATCTGCTTTCGCGCGGCATTGAAGGACAGATCACCAATGGCAGTCAATCCGCCAAAACGCATGGTGAGATGCTGAACTTCAAGTTCAGGGTTTTGTTCCCAGGGACGCATCATCAGCCATGCCCCTCAGCAACGAAATCACCAGACACTGATTTTCTCTCCTTGAGGAAGACTGTTGGCTCGCGTTTTGAAACAAACCCGCGCGGCTTGAACCGCATCATCAAAACCATGGCAAGCCCAACTGCGAGCATGCGGAATTGGATGGGTTCTGTACCCGTCGGCAAAATGGCCTTCATCCAGTTCATCTCACGGAACACTTCGAATGAACCCATGATGGCAATGGCCGAGAACACAATGCCGATCTGCGAGCCAAGCCCGCCCAGCACGACGATGGCAAGGATCAAGGCGGATTCGATGTAGACGAAAGATTCAGGTGAAACGAAGCCTTGGCGCGCTGCAAAGAAGCTGCCAGCAAAACCACCAAACATCGCCCCAATGGCAAATGCCGTGAGCTTGGTGTTTGTGGTATTGATGCCGAGCGAACGACAGGCGATTTCATCTTCGCGCAAAGCTTCCCACGCGCGCCCAATGGGCAGGCGGCGCAGGCGCTTGGTAACGAAGTAAGTGACCAGAGCCATGGCCAGGATGACGTAATAGAGGAAAATGTAGAATTGAATTCTGTTGTATTCGAGATGAAAGAAATTGTTCGAAACAAATTCTGCAAATCCACCGGGGCCGTCCTTGAAAGGAATGCCGAAGAATGTGGCCTTTGGAACATTGATCCCTTGGGGCCCTTGCGTGAATGAGAACCAGTTGATCAGAACCAGACGGATGATTTCTCCGAAGGCCAGTGTCACGATTGCCAGATAGTCGCCGCGCAGGCGCAAGACCGGAAAGCCTAATATGAGGCCCCAACAAGCAGCGAGCAGGCCGGCAACCGGCAAAGTGATGTAGAAGGCATAAGGCACAATGCCATTGCCAAACCACAGCGGGAAATAGACGGTGGAGAGCAGGGCGTAAGCATAGGCACCCACAGCGTAAAAGGCCACATAACCAAGATCCAAAAGCCCAGCCAGGCCCACCACCACATTGAGACCCCAGCCCAGCATGATGTAAGTGAGAATATAGATTGAAAGATCGATGGTGCGCTTGTCGCCCCAGGGGCTGAACGGGGCAATCGCGGGCAATATAAGAGCGAAGGCGAGAAGAATAACATTTACCCAGCTGATATTGCGTCTTGATGCAGACGCAGCACCTGACATGCCAGTCGAACTACCTTGAAATTTGCGCCACAAAAATGTGACGAGTGCGACAGCGGCGGCAACCAGAATTGCAAACAGCCACAAGGGAATGCTGCCCGCATATTGCATGAGCAGCAGATATAATGCCACCGTGCCAATAAGTGGAACCCAGATCGCACTCCAGATGGGCTTGACGAACGCCGCAATTCGCTCAGCCTCAGACGATTGGTTCCACACAAAAACATGCATGAAGCCGCGGTATGCAACGACCGCGGCCAAGAGCGACAGCGTGAGACCCCAACGCCACGACCATGTCAAAGACCCTTGGTCAAGCTTGGTGCGGATCAAAACAATTGGAGTGAGGATCAGAAACGTAATCAGCGCTGTGGCGATCAGATCCTTGAGAATACCAAAGGGCGAGAGCTTCTGTTTTTCGTCGGCGACTGACGCAGTCTTAACAGGACCTGACATGGTTCAGACCTTCTCCACTTCGGGTTTGCCGAGCAGGCCTTGCGGCATGAATATCAGCACCAGGACAAGAATAGTGTAGGCAGCCACATCTTTGTATTCGACTGAAAAATAGGCTGACCACATGGTTTCAATAAAGCCGATCAACAATCCGCCCATCATGGCCCCGGGGATCGAGCCGATACCGCCGAGAACCGCAGCCGTGAACGCCTTAATGCCGGCATCAAAACCCACATGCGCGTCGGTGACATTATACAACAGGAAAAACATCATGCCGGCGAATGCGGCCAAACATGCGCCCATGATGAATGTGATCGAAATCGTGCGATTGACGTTGATGCCAAGCAGGGACGCCATCTTGGTGTCCTGCTCGCAGGCGCGCTGGGCGCGACCCAGAGAGGTTCGTTGGATGAGCAATGTGAAGATCGTCATTAAAATCAGCGTGGATAGAATAATGATGATCTGCATGTTCGAAATGGTGACCACAAACTCACCTTCCGAGGCCGCACGGTGCATCAGCTCGTATTTGCCAGTCACCAAGCCCTGAATAGGTTTTGGTCGCGCCTCTTGTGCCACGCGCACAAATTCCTGGAGAATGATCGACATGCCGATGGCTGAAATTAAGGGCGCTAACCGGAACGAGCCGCGCAAAGGCCGATAGGCCACGCGTTCAATCGTCCAGTTATAAACCGAGGCGATCAACATGGCGAATGCCACCACGAAGGCCAGGGCTAAAATGATCGCGAAAGGACCCGATCCGCCCGTAACGCCGAGCATCAGGACAACAATGAAGGAAGTAACACTCCCCACCATGAAGACGTCACCATGGGCAAAGTTGATCATGCCGATGATGCCATAAACCATCGTATAGCCGATGGCGATGAGGCCGTAGATAGAACCAAGCGTCAGCCCGTTAATAAGCTGCTGGAGAAAATACTCCAAATCGCCCCCCTTACTCTAAACGTTATTCCCATCCCCGGCTCTGCTGGCCAAGTTGAAATAAGTCTTAGAGAACGAAAAATATAAATACAAGTGTGACATTCCGCCTGAAACCGCCGCTGGGGAAAACCAGTGTTGCTAAATCGCAACGTTTCACCTATATCGCTTCGACATATATCAAATTGGCATAGCAATGAATGTAAGAACCCTTTGCCTGGGCATTCTGTCTTTTCAGGAAGCTTCGGGATACGAAATCAAGAAAGAGATCGAAGAAGGGCAATTCAGCCACTTCATCGACGCGAGCTATGGCTCGATCTATCCCGCATTGAACCAGCTTCACGCTGAAGCCTTGGTCACGGTCCGTGCGGAAGAGCAATCAGGCCGTCCTGACAAGAAGGTTTATGCAATCACCGAAGCGGGACGCAAAGCTCTTTCCGAAGGCCTGTCGCAAGTGGCAGCCAAAGACAAATTCAAATCCGAATTTCTGTTTGCCATGCTGTTTCAGGAATTCCTGACGGAAGATCAGGTCGGATTGGCCGTTGAGAAGCAGATGGGCGATCTGAAGCAAAAACTTGCCCGTATGGAATCGTGCAGGGTTCATGGTGCCCTTAGCCGGGGTTCCAATTTCATCATGGGTTATGGCGAGGCCGTGCTTTCTGCGGGCTTAAAATTTCTTGAGCAGCACGTGTCACAGAAGCGGCCCAACAAAGGTGAGGCCACAGTGTCCATCAAAGTTGAGGCAGTAGAGTAATGAAGGGCAATATGATGACGATGAATAAATTGGCAATTGTGGCCCTGGTGGGTGTCCAGCTTCTTGGCACTTCGGCCCTGACGCAAGCTGCCGACTCCAAAGCTGTTGCCCCGCCCTCAATCTCGGTTCTCACGGCTGAAAAGAAGCCCATTGCCGAAGACCTGACCGTCACGGGAAGTTTTGCCGCAGGCGAGCTCGTTCTGGTTTCTCCTGAAATTGACGGCTTGGCTGTCACCGAGTTTCTGGTGGAGGAGGGCGACACTGTAAAGAAGGGCCAAGTTCTGGCTCGTCTTAACAGTGCTTCCATTGATATCCAGATCACCCAGAACAAGGCCACGCTGGCTCGCAATAATTTTGCGCAGGATCAGGCCAAGAACGCCATTGATCAGGCCCAGATCAACCGCGATCATGCAGATGCCGATCTCGAACGCACCAAAAAACTCCGCACTGGCGGTATTGCCACCCAGCAGACGCTTGATCAGTTCCAGGCAACATATGATTTGGCCAATGCGCAACTGAGCAACGCCAAGCTTGGCCTTGAAGCTGCACAAGCAGATCGCGTTGGCATTGAGGCTCAGCTTGATGCGCTGATGCTCAACAAGTCGCGCACCGAGATCAAATCTCCTGTCGATGGCTATGTGTCGAACCGCAGCGTGCAGATTGGCGGCATAGCATCCGGCACGAAGTCTCCCATGTATCAGATCGTAGCCAATGGCATCGTTAAACTGGTCGCTGAAATTCCTGAATCAGATATGCCACGGCTTGTCGTCGGGCAGAAAGCCACCATTACCATCAATGGTTACAGCAAGCCGATTGAAGGGGAAGTCAGGCTGATTTCGCCCGAAGTCAATGAAACAACCAGGGTGGGCTTGGCCCATATTCGCGTGGCCGACGAAGTCCGCATTCCTCTGGGAACCTTTGGCCGGGCCAAAATTTCGCTGGCCGCAGCCGATGGCGTGGCGCTGCCTTTGACCGCTGTGACCTTCGGCGACAATGGCCCGACAGTTCAGATCGTCAAAGACAACAAAGTTGAAGTTCGCAAGGTCATCACCGGCCTTGTCGGAACAGACGACATTGAAATCACCAGCGGCGTGCAATCGGGCGAAATCTTTGTCGCCCGCGCCGGATCTTTCGTCCGTGATGGCGATGCCGTCACGCCCGTTCCGCTCACAGCGCAGTGAGGGTTTGACATGAATTTCAATTTTTCCGCTTTATCAATCAGGAATCCCGTTCCAGCAATTCTGCTATTCGTGATCCTGTGCTTTGTCGGCATTGCAAGCTTCATCAAGCTTCCGATCGAGCAGTTTCCCAACATCGACGTTCCAGTAATCGCGGTGACTGTCACCCAGTCGGGCTCAACCCCAGCCGAGCTTGAAACGCAAGTGACCAAGGTGGTCGAAGACGCCGTGGCCGGTGTGACGGGTGTAAAACACATAACCTCCACGCTCTCTGATGGCACGTCACTGACGGCGATTGAGTTCCGCCTCGAAGTGCCAACCCAAAAGGCCTTGCAAGACACCAAAGACGCCGTAGCGCGTGTGCGCGGCACGCTGCCTGCCGGCGTTGATGAACCGATCATCCAAAGTGTGGACGTTGAAGGCCAGGCCATCCAGACCTTTGCTGTCAAAGCGCCCGGCAAGACGCTGGAGCAGCTGTCTTGGTATGTTGATGATGTCGTTAAGCGCCAGATCCAGGCCCTGAATGGCGTGGGCCGTGTTGAGCGTTACGGTGGCGTTGACCGGGAAATCCGCGTCAATCTCGATCCACTGAAGCTCCAGTCTTTCGGCATCACTGCCGCTCAAGTGAACGGTCAGCTTGCCGCCACAAATTCTGATTCCGGTGCTGGCAAGGGCGAACTTGGTGGGATCGAACAAGCCATCCGCACCTTGGGCAGCGCCAAGTCTATCGATGATTTGAGAGACACAACAATTGCGCTCTCTGGTGGTCGCAATGCCAAGCTCGGTGATCTGGGCGAGGTGATTGATTCCAACAACGAACAAACCACTTTCGCGCGCTACAATGGCGAAAGCGTTGTCACCTTCTCGGTGTTCCGCGCCAAGGGTGCCAGTTCCACCGAAGTCGCCCAACGTGTGGCTGACAAGATCGCAGCACTCACAGCCGAGTCAAATGGCCAGGCCAGTTTCTCTTTGGTCGACGACACCGTCTATTTCATCTTCGGCAACTATCAAGCCGCAATGGAAGGCCTGATTGAGGGCGCAATTCTCGCCGTGGTCGTGGTGTTCCTGTTCCTGCGCAATTGGCGCGCCACTCTGATTTCAGCAGTATCATTGCCGCTGTCAGCATTCCCGGCCTTCTGGGCGATGAGCCTCTTGGGCTTCTCGCTCAATCTCGTCTCGTTCCTCGCCATCACGCTGGCCACGGGTATTCTTGTCGATGACGCAATTGTCGAGATCGAAAATATCGGTCGCCACATGCGCATGGGCAAGACGCCTTATCGTGCCGCGATGGAAGCGGCTGATGAAATCGGTCTGGCAGTCATTGCCATCAGCTTGACCATCATCTCGGTCTTCGTGCCTGTGTCCTTCATGAGTGGTGTCGCCGGGCAATATTTCAAGCAGTTCGGCATGACTGTGGCCGTCGCCGTGTTCTTCTCGCTCATCGTGGCGCGTCTCATCACCCCGATGATGGCTGCTTACCTGATGAAGCAGTTGCCGCATGAAGAGCATAAGCCTGGCTTGTTGATGCGGACGTACGTCAGACTGTTGCACTTCCTAAATATGGAGGCAACGCCAGAGCGAACACCTGCCTTGTGGGTGGGAGCAGTAATAGCGTTGCTCCCAGGCGTGGCACTTCAATTACTTGGAAAGAGTAACATTCTGTCGGTCATCGGCGGAACAGGGCTTACATTTTACCTTTCTGTAGCAGCGTCTATGCTGATGGCCACCGCGTTTATTGTGATGGTTGCTGCGTCGGCACTTTTGCTCGCACTGATCGCCCGCGTCGTGTTTCGCCTCTTGAAGAGAGTTCTTGCTAATTTCTTTGGTTGGAGTGCCAACAGTTTCTTAGTTGTATCTGGCTACGGAAATTTGATGAGCTACGCGACAGTTGCCGCGAGCTTCGCAATTCTCATTGTTTCAATCCAATTGTTCCCGCTTCTTCCTTCGGGCTTCATTCCCAAGGGCGATGATTCTAGATTTGTGCTGTCGGTGGAACTGCCGCCCGGCACCAAACTTGATAACACGCGCGTCGTCACCGACAACATGGCCAACATCATTCGTCAGAATAATGAAGTCTCCCAAGTCTTCGTGCTCGGTGGTTCATCGCCAACCGGCACCGTTGAGGCGCGCCGCGCGTCAATCTTCGTGAACTTGCGCCACCGTGACGTGGGCTTGCTTTCGAATTTGTGGAATCCATTGGCCGCCACGCTCCACCTCCCACAGATTGCATGGGATGGCCGCACCAAGCCGCAATGGGACATTGAGGACGAAGTGCTGCCCAAACTTTCAGCCCTGCCGGACGTGCAATGGTCCAAGATCAACCCGCGCGGTGCCCGCGAGGTTGAGTTCAACATGTTGTCAAACGATCCCGCGGCCTTGCGCGATGCTGCTGGCCAGCTCGAAGCGGCGCTGCGTAAGAATCCAAAGCTCCGTGCGCCCATGGCGCAGGGCGCTTTGACCAGGCCTGAATTGCAGATCACGCCGAAATCGGCCGAGGCTGCACAGGTCGGTATTACAGCCCAGCAAATCTCGCAAGCCGTGCGCGTGGCCACCATTGGCGATTTTGGTCCCTTGCTGGCCAAATTCAACGCGGACGGGAGGCAGATTCCGATCCGGGTGCAAATCCCCGAGGAGGCACGCACCTCTTTTGCCGAAATCAACAATTTGAAACTGCCGACATCCTCAGGCGTTTCTGTGCCCCTGTCCTCTGTGGCTGATATCAGGCTGGCGGAAGGACCCAGCACCGTGAAGCGCTATGACCGCGAACGTCAGGCGACGATTGGCGCTGACTTGCCACCCGGTGTTGAATTGGGAGAAGCCACAACGATCATCGAAGACACTGCGGCCAAACTCAACTTCCCCAAGAGTGTAGTAATCCAAAAGGGTGCTGACGCGGAAATCCAGGGCGAAGTGTTTTCGGGCTTCATCAATGCCGCAATCATTGGCGTGATGTTGATGATGGCCGTGCTGGTTCTGCTGTTGGGCAACCTGTTCATGCCTCTGGCCATTCTCCTGTCATTGCCGCTGTCGCTCGGAGGCGTGGTGATTGCCTTGCTGCTCACCCATCAGGCCTTCTCGATGCCCGTCATCATCGGCATGTTGATGTTGATCGGCATCGTCGCCAAGAACGCCATCATGCTGATCGACTTTGCCGTTGAACGCAAAAAACACGGGATGGAACGTGTCGAGGCCGTTATCGACGCGGGCCTCAAACGTGCCAGACCTATCGTGATGACCACAATCGCCATGGGTGCTGGCATGTTGCCAACAGCTTTGGGCATTGGTGAGGGTGGCTCATTCCGCGCCCCCATGGCCACCGCCGTGATCGGGGGCCTGATTGCTGCAACACTGCTCAGCCTCGTCTTTGTGCCATCCTTCTACATTGTGATGGACGATCTGGCCCGCCTCTTCAGCTGGATGTTCTCGCGCTTTGTCGGCGTCAAGGACGAACCACGCATGGTTGATCCCGATGTGGCGGCTGTGGAAAGCAAGGTCAGTGTCATCGATGATGAGATCGAAGACCTTGCGGCCAAGCTTGACCTCGTCGAGGAAAAGCTTGCCAAGCTCACCAAGCCATCGGCCACGGTGACCAAGTTCAAACCAGCGGCGGAATAATTACGTCAGCGAATTGAGGCCCCGTGCAATCCTGTGCAGGGCCTTTTTCAAATCTTCCTCACTGGCAGCAAATGAGAGACGGATCGAAGCCGGAGCGCCAAACGCTGTGCCCGTCACCGTCGAAACGCCGTGGCTTTCAAGCAGCCAGTCACAAAGCTGGTCTGTGGTGTCGATCACATGATTGCCAGCCGTCTTGCCCAAAAACGCCGAAACATCCGGGAACGCGTAGAATGTGCCTGGAATATCTGAAATCTTGACGCCGGGAATAGCCCGCAAACCACCGAGCACCAGATCGCGCCGCGAGCGATAGGCCTCGACCATGCGTTTCACATCATCGCGCGGCCCCTTGAGGGCAGCGACGGCGGCCCGTTGCACAAACTGATTGGCCCCGGCTGAAACAATACTCTGCATTCGCGCCATGGACTGCGCCACAGGCAGGCTCGCTGCTGCATAGCCAAGCCGCCAGCCTGTCATGGCAAAGCCCTTGGAAAATCCATTGAGTGTGATCGTGCGTTCAGCCATGTCGGGCAGGGTGCCGAATGACACCATCTCGCCCTCAAACAATATGTATTCATAGATCTCATCGGCCAGAACCATGAGCTTGGGGTGTTTCCGCACGATGGCGGCAATCGCTTCCATATCAGCGCGGCTCCACACAGCACCTGTAGGGTTGCACGGAGAGTTCAGGATTAGCAGCTTGGTGGCAGGGGTAATGGCAGCTGCAATGTGCGAAGCCGGAACTTTGTAGCCTTCCGAAACATCTGCTGAAATGATGACGGTCTTCCCTTGGGCAAATTTCACCGAGCCCTCATAGGACACCCAATAAGGTGCAAGGATCAGCACCTCATCACCGGGACCAATCAATGACAGGATGGCGTTGTTCAAAGCCTGCTTCACGCCATTGGCCACAACCACATTGGCGGCCTGCCAATTCAAACCATTTTCAACGCGCAGCTTTTCGGCAATGGCTTCGCGCAGATCGGGCATGCCCGCCGTCGGTGCATAATGCGTATAGCCCTGGTCGAGCGCCAGCTTGGCGGCGTCGCGAATATTGAGCGGCGTGTCAAAATCAGGCTCACCAATAGTGAGAGCGACAATGTCCTGGCCCAGCCCGCGAAGCTCGCGCGTCTTCTGGCTCATGCGGATGATTGCACCTTCATCGGCCGAAGAGGCGCGTGATGAAAGCAGGGCAGTGGCATCAAATTTTTCCATGATGTGCCTATGCCATCTTGGGCTTGTTCCGTCGAGGGGGGCCGACTAAAACACTGCGATGAATCGATTTGCATTTCTGGTCCTCACGCTCCTTTTGTCTGCATGTTCAAGCCAACCAACGGGCGTGCGCCTGACCCATGACGAACCGCCAAGTGCTGCGGTGGTCACCAGCGCGCGCACCGAGCCTGTATTTTACAATGGCAAAGTCTATCAGGTGACATTGGTGCCAGAGCAGGGCGGCTATGCCTTCAATGTGGCGGGCATGAATGCCCAGCAGCAAAAAGATGCGGTGGGTCTTGCCACTTCGGCGCTCCATCATTTTGCCTGCAAGGACAGCCAGAAGGCTCGGTTTGTTTCGCAACCCAGCTATGTCTCGGGTCAATGGCAGTTCCACGGAAATTGTGGTTAATCATAAGTTAATGGTGGTCTTGATTGCCTGAATTTCCAGTGCTTTATTTCCACGATTGAGGTTTGGGCACGCATGCGGGCGGCCCTTCGAATGAGGTTTTAACATGCTTTTCGACCGGATTTTGCGCCGCCTTGTGAAGACTGGAGACTTAACCGTAACCGATTGGAAAGGCCGGCAATTGCACTTTGGCGACGGCACCACGCCCAAAGTGCACATCAAATTTGCCAGCGCTGCAGCAGCGCGCAAAATTGCCTTGGACCCCGATCTCTACCTTGGCGAGGCCTATACCTCGGGCGACTTCAGCATCCTCGAAGGCAGCCTTTATGACTTCATGGAACTGGCGCTGCAAAACACCAACGCCGAGGGCAAAACCGCCGCCAACATGAATGGTGCGGCTCTGAGCCATAGGTTGATGTATAGTGCGCGCATTGCCATGCGCCGCTTTGACCAGCGCAACAGCGAGAAGAAATCAAAAGACAACGTCCACCGCCATTATGATCTGTCGAGCCAGCTCTATGATCTGTTTCTCGATTCCGACCGGCAATATTCCTGCGCTTATTTCGAGCATGAAAATTCAACGCTGGAAGAAGCGCAACTGGCAAAGAAGCGCCACATCGCCGCCAAGCTCGACATCAAGCCGGGCATGGATGTCCTCGACATCGGCTGCGGCTGGGGCGGCATGGGGCTTTATTTGGCGACGGTGTGCGGTGCTAATGTTGTGGGTGTCACACTCTCGGAAGAACAGCACAAGATCGCCAATGACCGTGCCGCAAGCATGGGTCTCGCTGACCGTGTGGAATTCCTGCTCAAGGACTATCGCCTGCTGAACAAGAAATTTGATCGCATCGTGTCAGTGGGCATGTTTGAGCATGTCGGCGTTGGACACTACGCTGAGTTTTTCAAGAAGGTATCAAGCCTGCTGAAACCTGATGGCGTGGCCCTTGTCCATTCCATCAACCGTTCTGATGGTCCCGGTGCCACCTCGGGCTGGATCCAGAAATACATCTTCCCCGGTGGCTATGTGCCCGCCATGTCTGAAGTCATGCCGCATTTGGAGCGCCATGGTCTCTACGTCACCGACATCGAAATCCTGCGCATGCATTACGCGCGTACCATTAGGTTCTGGCTTGATCGTTTCATGGCCAACCGCGACAAGGTGAAGGCACTCTATGATGAACGCTTCTGCCGCATGTGGGAGTTCTATCTCGCAGGTTCGGAATGTTCATTCCGCTTCATCGGCATGAACAATTTCCAGATCCAGTTCTGTAAAGATCAGCATGTGCTGCCCTACACACGCGATTACGTGATGGCGGCTGAAGAGCGTCTGCGGAAACTGGAAAAGGAACGCCTGCCTTCGCTGAAACCGGCAGCCAAGGCCCCGGCCAAGAAAGCTGCAGTCAAAAAGACAGCAGCCAAGCGCAAAGCCCCGGCTCTGACCTAACCGCGGCGGCGGTCAAGCCAGTCGCGCGCTCTGAAATAAGTGCCGACATAAGGCAGGAACCACGTCGACCCACTATAGAGCGGATGGGTTGGAAACTCCGGCCTGTCGAAGGCACAGATACGGTTTGAACTGCTCAAAACCTTGCGCGCTGTTTGGTGACCGAGATAGCTCATCATGGCAACGCCAGAGCCATTGCAGCCCAAGGCGAAATGCAAGCCGTCCATCTTGCCCATATGGGGCAACTCATCAATGGTGAAGGCCACATTGCCTGTCCATGAGTGGGTGATTTTCACATCCTTCATCTCTGGAAATCGATCTGTCATGAAATTGTGCAACAGCGGCGCTGTTTCCATGGGATCAGTTGCGCCAAATTTCGCGCGGCCACCAAAGACCATCCGCTTGCCATCAGGCGACAGGCGATAATAGGTGAGGATGCGACGTGTATCGACCATCGAGCGATTACGCGGCGACAGAGCCTTGGCCATGCCGGGCGGCAGCTCCTCGGTGGCAATGAGATATGAGCCCAGAGGGATAACGCGCTTTTGAAGCTGCGGCGTAGCCTTGCCAGTATAACCATTGGTGGCAATGACTACATTATCCGCCTTGATCATTCCGCGCGGCGTGGACACGTTCCAACTCATGTCAGAATTTTGCGACAGGCTGGTCATTTCCGTGCGCGAAGCAATCTTGACGCCAGCAGCAACGGCCTTGTCCAGCAATCCTTTGAAATAGAGGGCAGGGTGAATATGAGCGACGCGGTCAATCACCATGCCGCCATGATAATAGTCTGATCCGATTTCAGCCCGCTGTTTTTCGCGCGGCACAATATAGCAATCGGATTGGGCTTCGCGATTAAGAAGCACCACCTTTTTGGCCATGCCGTCAAAATGGCTCTTGGACCAGGCGCCCATGAACTCGCCAGTCTTTTGCCAACCGCAGTCTACGTTCTCCTGCGCCACGAAATTCTCGATATGGCTAAATGAATCTGCCGCATCATTCAGGAAGGGCTTAGCCTCTTCTTCAGAGAGCGGCTTTCTGAGATAGCCTTTGCCGACATTGGCACCGCCCGAAACAATGCCGCCGCTGCGGGTTGAAGCGCCAAATCCGGGCTCGCCCGAATCAAGCACCAGAACCTCAACGCCATTTCGCGCCAACTCCCGGGCCGCCGAAAGTCCTGCGTAACCAGCACCCACCACGACGACAGAGACGGTCTTGGGCAAAGCTAATTCTGGAAGGATTTGAGGCGTATAGGCCTCCCACCAGTAAGGTTTCAGCTTAAAATCGGCATGAAATATCGACATGGCACCTCTCTAAAATCAATGTAACACCAAGTCTATCGAACTTGCCACCAGCCAGTGATCAGGCTATTCAGCAGCCAGAGGCGGCTTTTGCGGAGGGTTAGGGTTATGGGTTCAAAGTTTTTCAAGCGGAGCCTGTTGGCTGTGGCACTTCTCGGGCTCACTTCAATGCCCGCCCTTGCGCTGAAGCTCAACATTGTCGTCGACAAGATCAGCCAGCATATGCATGTGAGCGTGGATGGCGTGAACACTTATGATTGGTTGGTTTCGACCGGTGGCCCTGGCCACGACACGCCAACCGGCACCTATAATATTTTCCGTCTTGAAAAAGATCACTTCAGCCAGGAATGGGACAATGCGCCCATGCCGAACTCCATGTTCTTCACGCAAATGGGCCACGCCATTCACGGTAGCTCGCATATTGCCCGCCTCGGAACCCGCGCCTCGCATGGCTGCGTGCGTCTGGCCCCTGAAAATGCCGCAATCCTTTTTGATCTCGTGCAGAAGGCCGGCTACAAGAATTCTGTCGTCGTCATCAAGGGCGGCCTGTTTGATTTCGGTGGCAACAAGAATGTTGCGGACACAGACACCGGCACCAGCCAGCACCGGTCATTTCTGGATTGGTTGAATGGCAAGAGCGCCAAGACGGTGAAGGTTGCCCAGGACGTTCCTGATCCAGTGGCCACCACGCCTGCGACCAAGAAAAAGAAGAAGCTTGTAAAGCCCCATGTGGTTGCGACCACGACCGAAGGCTAACCCCTTCTAATCGTTCAACTTGACAAATTGCGGGGGCCATGCGCTTTACCCCGCAAAATCACCTGTCTCTAAAGGTTCACAATGACTCACGCCTATCGCAGCCAAACTTGCGGCCAGCTTCGTGCTGAACACGCCAATACGGAAACCAGGCTTTCCGGATGGGTGCACCGCGTGCGCGATCATGGCGGACTGTTGTTCATCGATTTGCGCGACCATTACGGCATGACGCAAGTGGTGGCCGACCCGGATTCACTTTCATTCAAGGTGGCAGAAAAAGTCCGCTCGGAATGGGTGATCCGCATCGACGGCAAAGTGCGAATGCGCCCTGCGGGCACTGAAAACAAAGACATGCCCACAGGGCTGGTTGAAGTTTACGCCGCCGAAATCGAAGTGCTGAGCCAGGCGGCCGAATTGCCGCTGCCAGTCTTTGGCGAGCCGGATTATCCTGAAGACACACGCCTCAAATATCGCTTCCTCGATCTCCGCCGTGAAACCCTGCACAAGAACATCATGACGCGCACCAAGGTGGTCTCGCACCTGCGCCAGAAGATGAATGGCATCGGCTTCAACGAATTCTCAACGCCCATCCTCACAGCCTCATCGCCCGAGGGCGCGCGTGACTTCCTCGTGCCGAGCCGCATCCACCCCGGCAAGTTCTTCGCCCTGCCGCAGGCTCCGCAGCAATATAAGCAGCTGATGATGGTGGCGGGCTTTGATAAATATTTCCAAATCGCCCCCTGCTTCCGCGACGAAGACCCACGCGCTGATCGCTTGCCGGGTGAGTTCTATCAGCTCGATCTCGAAATGAGCTTCGTCACACAGGATGATCTCTTTGCGACGATGGAGCCGGTGATCCTTGAACTGTTCAACAGCTTCAAGGGCAACAAGACCGTGCGCGCCGAAGTTCCGCGCATTCCCCATAGCGAAGCAGTTCGCAAATATGGCTCCGACAAGCCCGACCTTCGCAATCCAATTGAGATGCAATCTGTCACTGAACAGTTTGCAGGCTCTGGCTTCAAAGTATTCGCTGGCATGATCGCGGCTGATCCCAAGATTGAAGTTTGGGCCATTCCAGCGCCAAAGGGTGGCTCTAGAGCATTCTGCGACCGCATGAATAGCTGGGCGCAAGGCCAAGGCCAGCCAGGCCTTGGGTATGTGTTCTGGCGTGAAGGTGAAGAGGGTGCCGCAGGCCCCATCGCCAAGAACATTGGCCCGGAACGCACCGAAGCCATTCGCAAGCAGATGGGGTTGAACGTCGGCGATGCCTGTTTCTTCGTCGCCGGCAAGCCTGAAAAATTCTATCGCTTTGCAGGTGATGCCCGCACGCTGATCGGCAAAGAACTTGCCCTCACCAATGAAAATGAATTCGCCTTCGCCTGGATCGTCGACTTCCCCTTCTATGAATGGGACGATGAGGAAAAGCGCGTCGACTTTGCTCACAACCCCTTCTCCATGCCGCAAGGCGGCATTGAAGCTTTGAATGGCAAGGACCCGCTCACCATCAAGGCCTTCCAATATGACATGGTGTGCAATGGATTTGAGATCGCCTCAGGCTCGATCCGCAACCATTCGCCTGAAACCATGGTCAAGGCCTTTGAGATCACGGGCAAGAGCAAGGCCGAAGTTGAAGAGCAATTCGGTGGCCTCTACCGTGCCTTCCAGTTTGGCGCACCACCTCACGGCGGCATGGCCTTTGGCGTTGACCGCTTGGTGATGCTGATTGTGGGCGCCAGTAACCTGCGCGAGATCACGCTGTTCCCAATGAACCAGCAGGCTCAGGACTTGCTGATGGGCGCACCATCTGATCCAACACCCAAGCAATTGCGCGAACTTCATATCCGCCTCAATCTGCCAGAAGCGAAATAGCGGTAATCGCTCCTAAACCTTCTGCATCTATGAAGGAGACCTTCCCAAATGAGGTCTCCGTTCATGATTCATAAACTTCTTCCCTTGGTTTTCCTCTTGGCGCTGGCAACAACGGCCCAAGCAGAAAACCAACTGACGCCGCAGACGCCTAAATGCACCGGCTTTTTGAAGTGCCTGTTTACGCCACGTCATCATCGCATTCAGAACGCGGCCTTCGGTGCCTATCAGAACCAGGGCCTGTCGGGTGCGACCAATCACAGCGAAGTCGCCTGGGCCGATACAAAATATCCAGTGGGCACCATCATCATCAAGACACCAGAACGCGCCCTCTATTTCGTTGAAGGCAATGGCATGGCCACGCGCTATGCCGTGGGTGTTGGCCGCGAAGGTTTCCAGTGGGGTGGTGTTTCAACCATCGTCGCCAAGGCCGAATGGCCGGGCTGGACGCCACCTAAAGAGATGATCGTGCGTGAAGCGGCCAACGGCCACTTCATTCCGGCTCACATGGATGGCGGCCCCGGCAATCCGTTGGGTGCCCGCGCCATGTATCTCGGGGGCCGCATGTACCGCATTCACGGCACCAACAATGAAGCTTCAATCGGCGGCGCTGTCTCATCAGGCTGCATCCGCATGATGAATGCCGATGTGATCGAGCTTTATGATCGCGTGAAGATCGGCGCCAAGGTTTACGTTATCCAGTAACGCTCCTTCATCGAGACAAGAAAAAACCCCGGAGGCGAATGCCGTCCGGGGTTTTGCATTTCCAAAGAAATGCCAGAAGAATTACTTCTTCTTGGCGGCCTTCTTGGCTGGCTTCTTAGCAGCCTTCTTGGCGGGTTTCTTTGCAGCTTTTTTAGCAGCGGCCATTTTTCTCTCCTAGAGGTTTGATTGTTAGTGCCCCACAACGCAGGCAAGACAGACTTGAAACGAAGCTCCACAAATATATATATTTTCGTTTTGCATTCGTAACTGAACGATCTTTTGAACCCGTTTGTGTGATTCGGCAATATGCCGACTACATCTTGTGTATGGATTGCCGATGGTTAACAAGTTGCAAACTTTTCAGCCTTTGCGATATTCGTCCGTAGGCGGATGATTATTTTCGGCTCCTTAGGTGTAAAAAAATCTATATTTTATATGCATGCTCTGTGTACGGAGAAACGGGTCATTCGTAAAAATCGCCTGTAATTTTTTATGATGTTGGATAGATGCGTCCCAGAGTTTTCCACCGAAATTTTGAAATATTTTTGCGTCAGATGCTGTCGAAGCGATGAATCCAGCCTTTGCATCGACGAATCGCATGTCCTTCACGCAAGAGGTTTGATGCCAATGAGTTGGTAGTAAATCATTATTGAAGGCCATCGCATCACCATTGAACGCTACAAAAAGAAAAGGCCGGGAGTGATCCCGGCCTTGCATTCGATATCTTTCGAAGGCTTACGAGCAGCCACTCGTCGACCCGCAGGTATCGCACTTCAAACATGTGCCGTTGCGCACCATCGTATAGTTGCCGCATTCACCGCAGGTGTCGCCCTCATAGCCCTTCATGCGGGCTTGCGCGCGCTGGTCAATGGCCTTGACGGGTGCTGATGCTTCATAGACCATCGGGGCAGGGGCTTCCGCCAATGCACCATGAGACACATGTTCAGCCGCACGCATTTGCAACGCATGAGCTGGCGAGTTCGACGATGTGAGTTGCGGCATGGCCACGACGTTGAGGTTCTGCTTTCTCACAAAGCCCGTCGACACATAACGATTGACGGCAGCGGGCCTTGGCGCTTCAGCACCTTCATGTGTGCCCTTGCCCAGCGTGTCAAAGCCCAGTTCGGAAGGCTCGACATGAGCGAGATCATGGCGGCCAAGATAAGACACGGCCAATTCACGGAACACATAGTCCAGAATTGATGTGGCATTCTTGATCGAGTCATTGCCCTGCACCATGCCCGCAGGCTCAAACTTGGTGAACGTGAAAGCATCGACATATTCTTCAAGCGGCACGCCATATTGCAGGCCCACCGAGATCGAAATGGCGAAGTTGTTCATCATGGCACGAAGGGCAGCGCCCTCTTTGTGCATGTCGATAAAGATTTCACCGAGCTTGCCGTCTTCATATTCGCCGGTGCGCAGGTAAACCTTGTGGCCACCAACAATGGCCTTCTGCGTATAGCCCTTGCGTCGGCCTGGCAGCTTGTCGCGGGCATGCTCGCGCTCAATCACCTTCTCGACAATGCGCTCGACCACGGTTTCAACGCGGCTCTGCTGCGGCTTGGCGAGCAAAGTCTCGCTCACGTCTTCATCCTCGGCATCATCAGCTAGGAGCTGTGAAGACAAAGGCTGCGACAGCTTCGAGCCATCGCGATAAAGCGCATTGGCCTTCACGCCGAGCTTCCACGACAGCATATAGGCTTCCGAGCATTCTTCAACAGTGGCCTCATTGGGCATGTTGATGGTCTTGGAAATGGCACCCGAAATGAAGCTCTGCGAGGCCGCCATCATGTGAATGTGGCTCGTGACCGACAAATAGCGCTTGCCAATGCGGCCGCATGGATTGGCGCAATCAAACACCGGCAGATGTTCATCCTTCAGGCCAGGAGCGCCTTCCAGCGTCATGGCACCACAAACATGGATGTTGGCCTTGTCAACGTCAGCCTTGCTGAAACCCAGATGCGCCAGCATGTCGAAGCTGAAATCATTGAGCTGTGCATCAGAAAGCTTGAGAACGTTCTTGCAGAAGTCCTCGCCAATGGCCCACTTGTTGAACACGAACTTGATGTCAAAGGCTGAAGCCAGACCAGCTTCAATCTTGGTGATTTGCTCTTCGCCAAAGCCCTTGGCTTTCAAAGCCGCATGATTGAGGGCAGGCGCATCGCGCAAGGTTCCATGGCCCACGGCATAATTGATGATGCCTTCGATCTGCTCGGCATTGTAGCCAAGAGAGCGCAGCGCTTCAGGAACAGCCTGGTTGATGATCTTGAAATAACCACCGCCAGCCAGCTTCTTGAACTTGACCAGTGCGAAATCAGGCTCAATGCCCGTGGTGTCGCAATCCATCACAAGGCCAATGGTGCCCGTTGGGGCAACCACGGTCGATTGAGCATTGCGGAAACCATGAACTTCACCAAGCTCAATCACCTTATCCCAGGCGTGACGCGCAGCGGCCACAAGGTCTTTGTCCTTGATGTCACTGTCAGCCAGCGGAACCGGAGCCGTGTGCAGATCCTCATAACCCACCACAGCGCCATAGGCAGCGCGGCGATGGTTACGCATCACGCGCAGCATGTGGTCGCGGTTCTTGGCATAGCCGGGGAACGGTCCAAGCTCGGATGCCATTTCAGCCGAGGTGGCATAGGAAACACCTGTCATGATAGCCGAGATGGCGGCGCAAATGGCGCGGCCTTCATGACTGTCATAGGGAATGCCAGCCGTCATCAGCAAGCCACCGATATTGGCAAAGCCCAGACCCAGCGTGCGATATTCATAAGACAGGCGCGCAATTTCCTTTGAAGGGAATTGCGCCATCATCACCGAGATTTCGAGAACAATGGTCCACAACCGTGTGGCATGTTCAAACGAGGCAATGTTGAACTTGCCTGTGGCATGGTCGCGGAACTGCAACAGGTTCAATGAGGCCAAGTTGCAGGCCGTGTCATCAAGGAACATATATTCCGAGCATGGGTTCGAGGCGCGAATATCGCCTGAGGCCGGGCAAGTGTGCCAGTCATTGATCGTGGTGTGGAACTGGATGCCAGGATCAGCCGAAGCCCAGGCGGCATGGCCAATCTTGTCCCACAAATCGCGAGCTTTCAGCGTCTTGTGAACCTTGCCGTTGATGCGGCCAATGAGGTTCCAGTCAGCATTGGTTTCAACAGCGCGCAGGAAGTCGTCGGTCACGCGCACCGAATTGTTGGAGTTCTGGCCAGACACAGTCCGGTAAGCTTCGCCATCCCAATCGGTGTCATAGGTATCAAACTCGATTTCAGTATAGCCTTGCTTGGCAAACTGGATCACGCGCTTGATGTAATTGTCAGAGACCTGATTGCGACGCGCCTCTTTAACGGCGCGCTTGAGGGCAGGGTTCTTTTCAATTTCAAAGCAATCACCACCGGGGCCTTCGCAATTGACGCAAGCCTTCATGACAGCAATCAAATGCTTCTGCACGATCTTGGAACCGGTCACGAGTGCCGCAACCTTCTGCTCTTCCTTCACCTTCCATTCGACATAATTCTCAACGTCGGGATGATCCACATCGACAACCACCATCTTGGCCGCACGACGCGTCGTGCCGCCAGACTTGATCGCGCCAGCTGCGCGGTCACCAATCTTGAGGAAGCTCATCAGGCCCGACGACTTGCCGCCGCCCGAAAGCTTTTCGCCTTCGCCGCGAAGCGAAGAAAAGTTGGACCCAGTGCCAGAGCCATATTTGAACAGGCGCGCTTCACGCACCCAAAGATCCATGATGCCACCTTCATTCACGAGATCATCTGAGACCGACTGGATGAAGCAGGCATGGGGCTGCGGATGCTCATAGGCCGACTTCGACTTGGTCAGCTTTCCGGTTTCATGGTCGACATAGTGGTGGCCCTGTGATGGACCATCAATGCCATAAGCCCAATGCAGGCCGGTGTTGAACCACTGTGGGCTGTTGGGCGCGCATTTCTGCGTGGCCAGCATGAAGCACATTTCATCATAGAAGGCGCGGGCGTCTTCTTCCGTGTTGAAATATTTGCCCTTCACCCCCCAATAGGTCCAGGTGCCAGCCAAACGATTGAACACTTCCTTGGCTGAAACTTCGCCACGGGTACGTTCCTTCTGCGACAGGGACGACAGCGCATCTTCATCGGCAACAGAGCGCCAGAGCCATGAGGGAATGGTCTCTTCTTCCACGCGCTTCAACGCCTTGGGAATTCCTGCTTTGCGGAAATACTTCTGCGCCAGAATATCCGTCGCAACCTGGCTCCAAGAGGCCGGCACTTCAATGTCAGCCAGCCGGAACACGATCGACCCGTCCGGGTTCTTGATCTCGCTCACTGCATTGCGGAAATCCAATCCCGCATAAGCATCCTGTCCTGCCTTGGTATACTTCCGTTCAATCCGCATAGTGCCCTCTTATATATTCAATTGTTGCCGTAACGCGCAAAAGCGCGCACGGGGTCCGTCCAAACCCGCGTTCGACACAAACTCTTCCTGTTTTGGCGAAAGTTTTCGCCCCCAACGCGCGCTGACTAGATCTTGAAACTCAACGCAAAACTGCCTGTCGAGGCCCAAATTCTGGTGCGCGACCTTGGATAAAAACCCTAGAGCAACACCGGAATTTCGTCAATAGCTAGTGTGTTAACGAAAACCTAACACTAGATGTGGTGTCCACAGTTACTGGCACTCTGTGGATAAACATAATTTCATCCGATTCTAGGTCCAAGCTCAAGACTTACCTCGATTTATATATTTTTCTGAGCGTAGCCTGTGAAGCAGGGCCGATTGCGCCTTGACTCCTGTCAAATGCAAAGAACTCATGGGCTTCATTTTCGAGATTCCAACCCATAATATGGGAATCAGGCGTCTCTACACTTTAGGGTTGAGCTTGATGGGAGCCATGGCGGCCCGAATCGGACCCAGCATCACCAAAACCGGCAAAGCCAGCACGCAAACTCCAGACAGCATCCACCAGCTTTCATTCACCGCTTGCGTAAGGCCTACAGCCTGAATCTGGTCCATGATTCCCATAAGCCCTGTGGGGTCGCCGGGGGCCGGCAAATCGCCAACATCAATGCCCATCAGCCTCGCCGCAGAAGCAGGGTCCGCCTTCATCATATCCATCAGGGCCGAAACATGATCAGGACCACGCGTAAAGATCACGGTGTCAATCAAAGCAATGCCGATTGCCCCGCCGATATTGCGCGCCACGTTGAACAACCCGCTGCCATCGCCCACCTGCTCGGTGGACATGAAAGCCAGCGCAAACCGGATCGGCGGCAGGATACAAAATCCAACAGCAAGCCCGCGCACCACCTGTGGCCAGAACAGGGCGTCGTAGTCTGATGACGTATCGAGAAAGGCGTTCATCGCCAGCCCGATGCCGAAGACCAGAAACCCACAGAACGCCAAAACACGCGCATCAACACGCCGATCAAGCCAGACGGTCACTGGCGCAGCCAGGAGCTGGCTGATGCCGCCAACCATGATGATCAGACCGATTTGCAAGGGACCATGGCCACGCACAAAGGCCAGGAAAATCGGCATCAGATAAACCGATCCGAACAAGGCAAAGCCCAGAATGAAACTGAGGATACAGCCAAACAGCAACGGACGATCTTTCAGCAAATAAAACATAATGGCTGGCCTCGGCCGACGCCACAGCCCGATGGCGCAAGCAACCACAATAGCAAAGCACAACAACACCACAGCGGAGGCCCACCCCTCAGTCGGGGCTTCCTTCAATCCGATGATGAAAACCGCCAGGCCCACACCCAGCAGCGCCAGTGACAACCAGTCAAGTCCCGCCAGAAGCTGCAGTCGCATTTCGCCGCGTGGCAAAAACAGCATGCCAACGATCAGAGCGGCAAGGCCCGGGATCGCATTAATCAGGAACAACCAATGCCAAGTATAATGTTCAGTGATCCAGCCACCAGCGATGGGTCCCAGCGTGGGCGCCAGAACCGCCAACACGCCACCAACCGTTGTCGCTGCCGTTTGCTGAAGCCCGCGTGGAAACAGCAGGAAAATTCCTGAAAACACCATAGGGATCAAAACGCCGCCCGCAGCACCCTGAAGAACGCGCCACATCAGCAGATCAATAAAGCCCGAACTTGAAGCGCAGCCGATTGAAGCCAGCGTAAACACGGTGAGGGCCACCGCAAACAAATGCCGCATGCCAAACACCCGTAGCAACAGGCCGGTCAGGGGAATGGCGATGATCTCGGCAATGAGATAGGACGTTTGCACCCAGCTCATCAGATTGGGGCCGATGTTCAAGGCCTTTTCGATGACGGGCAGGGATGTGACCACGACTTGAATGTCGAGAATGGCCATGAACATGCCAACGCAAGCCGCGATGTAACCCAGCCATCGCGGAACCGGAGGCAGGGAAATGGCCGCAGCCTGATTCATTGAACAATCACAGTAATGGGATTTTCCGTGAAAAATCTTTCGCGCAAGGCTTTGTCGTGAAGGTCAATGCCAGAGATAATTTCCGGCATCCGCGATAATTCTTCAGCGCTCCAATGTCCGGTCAGATAATCGCGGATTCGTTCAGCCGCCTGTTGATGGTCGCGCAACACGCTCCCAAACTCACTGAACATATCAAAACGCGCTTCTTTGATTTCGGCTTCTGTCGGCCCTTCGACACGAAATTGATCCCAGGCTTTCCTCATCACCGCGAGCGACTGGTCGAGCGCAGTTGTTCCAAGCCGCCCTTTGACGCGGTTCATGCCGAGCTGCTCATAGAAGTTGAAATCAGACTCAAGGCCATAGGTTTGCCCTGTCGCTTCGCGCACTTGTGCAAACAATCTTGATTTCTGGCCTGATGCAAAAATCTTGGCCAGCATGGAGCCGCCCAGCCAATCTTCAAGCTTCTCAGGCCGCTTGCCGATGATCCCGAAATTGACCACAACCTGCTTGCCGCCATCGCCTTGAACCACGATAGGCTCTGGCTTTGGATTTTGGAATTTAAGTTCGGGAAATTTGGTGTCGTCGGATTTCTGCGGCAGACCCGCCAGAAGCTTGTCGACAACTTCGCCAGCCTTGTCCTTCTCGATATTGCCCACAACCGAAATCAACACGCCATCAGTTGCAACATGGCGTTTCAGCCAGGTTTTCATCTGGTCAGTTGTGACCTGACGGATATCCTCGGCCTTTGGAGAAAAATAATGATCATAGGATGATGGTCCAACGGACGCGTCAATGAAGGCCAGTTGCGCCTTGATGTCGGCATCCAGCCTGTTCTCATCAATTGAGGTTGCCAGCCTGTCGCGCTTCTGCGCCAGCTTGTTTTCGGGAAAGTCGGGCTTGGTCAAAACCATGTTGGCAATTTTGACGGCATCATCAAGCCCGCTGCTCGGCGCAGACAAGCTCAAATAAGTCTCATCGCTGTTGGCACTGAAATTCAGCGTGCCGCCGGTATCCATGAAGTCTTCATAAATTTCCGATCCTGATTGACCAGCAGCGCCGTCCATGGTGAGGCTCGGCGCCAAAAATCCCGCCGCATAGCTCTTCTCGTCATCGCAAGCCAAACCACATTTGAAGGCCATGGCAATGGCAACGGTGTCCTGAATCTTATCCTGCAGCAAGACCACAGCATGGCCCTGGGGCGTGGTAAAACTTTCCAGCGGAATTCGAGCGTCGGCGCGTGCCGCCAGAACCAGCAGAGCAGCCGCAGAAATCATCAGGCGAATGGAATTTTTCATTGTGCACCTTCAGGCTTCAGCACGCTAATTCCAACCCGGCCCGGGCCTGCAAAAAGTGTCAGCAATTTTTGAATCTCATCCTGTGTCACAGCCTTGATGTCATCTCGTCCATTCATGCTGTTGGCATAGCCGAATGTCGTCGTCTCAATTCCCAGATTCTTAAGTTCCTGCTCGGCATCTTCCCATTCGCCATAAAGGAAATGGCGACGCTTGAGGCGCTCCAAACTCGTCAGCGAGATTCCGTTCTTGGCAAAATCAGCCATATAATCCTCAAACACTTTCACCACTTTGTCGGGTTCAATGCCCGGTGAAAGACCAGCCGAAAAATTCAACTGCCAAACACCCGATGCCAAGGGAGCAATTTCAACCCCGAAGTCCTGCACCAGCCCCGCATCATCCGCGATGTGGTCGCGCAAGCCTTCCGGCAAGCGACTGCGCACCGCTTCCTGCAGGATGCGCGCGGCAACGCCATTGTTCCAACTTGTCGGGCCTTCCACCAGTTTCGTGAAATAGAGTTTCGCCAACTTCACATGGTTCGAGGAAAAGTCATGTGTGATGCGCTCATCCGCAAATCCAGTTGCGACAGGGCTCTTGAGAAACGGACCCAACGGCACGAGCTGTGCATCATCGCGTGTGGCTACGCGGTCTTGGTTGACGTGAATGTTGCCGCTCACGGCACCTGGAAACATGGCGAGTATTTGCTTTTGAACCTCAGGCGGAATGGGCGGGCCAGCAATCATAAGGAACTTGTCGGCATTGGCATAATGTGCAGCATCAAAGGCCATCACATCTTCCATCTTGATGGCGTTGATTGAGTCTTCCGTGCCGCTCGGTCGCCGCTCAAACTCAGTGCCCTTATAGAGTTCAAGCAAGGCTGAAAGCAACTTGGGGCTGTCAGGGTCAGACGTCGTTCGTTGCAGAAGCTCCTGCGTCACAATCACCTTCTCGGTGGCCAGCTGTTGTGGCGTGACTGAGAGCGGCTGCGACACGCCATTGAGAGCCAACAGTGCGTCCTTCAGATTTTCAGAGGTCACGCCAATATCAAAGCGCGTGTAGTTATATCCAGTCTCGGCATTCTCGGATGAACCGGGAATGGCTTGAATGTTTTGCAAGCCTTTCTCCTGGCTCGATTTGAATTTGAGATGCTCCATCAAATGGGCCGTGCCCGGCGCCACATCCGACACTGATCCAAACGGCACCCACATGCGGACTTCAAAACTTCCCGCAGACTCGATTCCGATGAATAAAATACGGGTTTCCGCCTTAAGCGGCAAAACCAGCCAAAACAGGGCGACCAGAACCAAACTCAGGCGAATGCCAAACATTACTTCTCCGCAACAGAATCCCGCCGAAGGGCGGAAACATCAATTGCCAGTGCGGAAGCGGGCTTTCAACCTATTTCCCCACCTGCGTCCCCAGGGGCGTGGTGAACTGCCCACCAGCAATTTCATAGTAATCCCCTGAATCCTCGACGAAAATATGTTCAGAAAGTGCAAGGCCGGTCTTGCCGTTAATGCTGCCCGGGCAGACGGAAGTCTCCTTGCTATCGTTCTTTTTCCAAAAGAGCGTGGAGCCGCACTCACTGCAAAAGCCGCGCTTGGCAAATTCGCTCGAGATAAACCACTTGAGGCCATCCGAAGCTATGAACTTCAAATCCGCATCTGCCACATGAAACGACGCCCAATAATTTCCGGTCATCTTGCGGCACTGCGAGCAATGACACGCGGTGACGGGACCCATCGGCCCATTGATTTCAAATTTGACAGCGCCACAGAGGCAAGATCCGGTCTTCATGCTTTGAACCCCTGTGACAGATGAGAGATATGTTCAGGCCCGATGCCGCAGCATCCGCCGAAAATTGTCGTCCCCTGCTTTTGCCAGTCATGGGATTTGGCAACGAGGTCTTCAGGCGAGATCATGTCAACAAACAGCCAGTCCGGCGATTTGAAATATCCGCACTCTGGATAGGTGGCGAGCGGCCCTTTCCGGTATTTCCTTAAAATATCGAGTGCTTCGTCAGTGTTGTTGGCTGATGTGTGCATGATGCACATGACATCGGGCTTCAGCGCCGCAAGCTCACGAGCAATGTCCTCAAGCAGAAATTCTTCGCGCCCAAACCCGCGCAATCGGCCGTCGTTACCACGCTCGCAGGAAAGCCCAATCCACACTGGCAAGCCTGTGGCGAGTGCAGCTTCGCTGGCCCACACGGCATAATCTGTATCGCGCATCAATTCCATGATGATGAAATCTACACCGGCTTTCTTCAATCCATCGGCCTTGTTGGCAAAAAGTGCGCGCGCCTTTTCCTCGCTCCACACATGACCAAGATTATTGCGGTCCGATCCCAACTGCATGGGCCGCATGGTGGAGATTGAACCTGCTACCGCAACGTCATGGCCCTTGGCAGCATCACGAGCAATCTGAACAGCAATGGCATCGATCTTGTTAACATCATCGTCGCGGCCAAGATTGTTGAACACCAGTGCGCTTGTGGCAAAGGTATTGGCGGTAATAACATCAGCGCCAACGCGGATATAATCATCATGGACGGCACGGACAATTTCAGGGTGGGTGAGATTGGCAGCAGCACACCACGTCTCGTCACTCATCGGTGCGCCGCGGCGTTGAATGTCAGTGCCAGTGCCGCCATCGAGAATGATGGTCTGGCCTTTGGCCAGTTTCTGTTGGATCGTGTCATAGCTCATGGTTGCGTTCCTGAATTCGAATCTGGCTGGCGAGATAGGCGCACACCGCGACTAAAACGACAGCCCCGCCGATGATAGCCCTGGTGCCTGGATTTTCATTGAACAACAGCCAAACCCATAGCGGTCCCAAAATCACGTCCACAATTCCAATAAGACCGACCTCGGCAGGTAAAATATAGCGCGCCCCGACAAACACAAAGTAATAGGCAAGGGCCGTATTGCTGATGCCAAATGCCGCCAGCCAGAGAAGATCATGAAATCCTGGAATGGTGCCGGGCGACAGCATGAAGCCCACGATAAAACAGATCAAAGCGCCAATCGCATTGACGATGGCCATTTCGATGCCGGGCCTCATCTTTCCGATGACCACCTGCAAGCCCATGCAAATCGTCATCACAAGGGCCACAGCACTGCCCGCCACGTCAGTTGGCCGCGCCGCACCGCCCGCCATGATGATGACGCCGGCCAACGCCACAAGGCTGATCACCAAAACCTGCCTTGTCGTCGATTGACGCAGGATGAAAAATGCGAGTGCCGCAGCCACCAGAGGTGCCGTGGCATAGACGATCATGACATTGGCGACCGTGGTGAGTTTCAAGGCGACGACATAGGCCCCCATATTGATGGCGGCGATGGGTACAACCAGCAGCGTGGATTTGTTCGGCGTGAACAGCAGCTGCGTAGCGCGCCTGCCAAATTGGATATAGGAGACGACCACCAGAGCCAGAGCGGCAAACAGTGACCGCCACGCCAACATCGTCCACACATCAACATGAATCAGTCGAACGAAGACTCCAGCCGAACTCCACAGGATGGTGGCACCCAGCACGACCAGAAGGCCATAGAGCCTGTAATTATTCTGCAATTTCGGCATCCCTTATCGTGCGGCCAGAAATGCCTGCATGTGAAATTTAGCTTGCGGCGGAGAATATTTAAAGGCTTTGCCCACAGGGCAGGCGCGGCGCGCGAGACATCCACCGCCCATGCAATCCTCTCCCGCCCCCGATTTCAAATGAGCAGCACATGCAGGGACATCATAACTCTTGCCATCAAAGGCATTGACAGGACAGGCACTGAGGCAAGGCTTGAACTCACATGTCTCGCAAGGATGCGGCCCCGCCGCCAAAAGTGGCAAATCAAACTGCACGGAGAATAACAGCGCCGCGCGATACGCATGCCACAAGCCATAGGTGGGATGAATGTTGAGACCCAGGGGAGAAACATGTCCGGCACCGCCGCGCCGTGCCCAACTCAGAAAAGGCAAATGCGGCTTGTCAAACGGATAGGCCGCCTTGGCACCCAGATCAGCGGCCAGCGGATCAACCACCCGCTTGGTCCAATCATCCATCACACCGCCGCCGTCGCGCTCGAAGCGTTGAAACATGGCCGGGCCCGCATTGCCGATCAGGATGACGAATTTGGCTTCACCCATATCCTCGATCGAAAACCAGCCCAGAGGCGTGAAGCTTTCGCGTGTGATGCGGGTGAGAACCGGGTGTTCCATCACACCTTGGCGCGCATGTAATCCCGCGGCAACTTGATGTCGTGTTTGGCGCGGATCATCTCATCAATATCCCTCGGGATATATTCCGGATAATGGCTGGTCAGGATTTCCGTCTTGCGCGCGATAGCCTTTTTTAGAATATCGGGTTTGCCAGCCTCATTCCATTCCTTGGGGCTCATGCGATTGGCCATATGCGGATAGATATATTCGGTCTGCATCATGGTCAGTGTCTGGTTGCTGCCAAGGAAATGTCCTGGGCCTTCAAGGCAGGTTTCGGAAATGACCTCAAACGACAATGTATCATCCGTTACTTCAATGCCGCGCACATTGCGATTGATTGCACCCAGCATGTCATTGTCGATGAGCAGGCTCTCAAGACAAAAGCCCAGAAGCGAGGCATGCATGCCCGCTGATTCATACATGAGGTTGATGCCCGTCATGGCCGAAATGCCAGCCGTCAGGCCTTTTTCATAACCCGCCTGAATGTCGGGCATCTTGGCGTCGCACATGCCAGCAGCCGAGCCAACAGTCAGTCCATAATAATGCCCCATCTGGGCGCAGGCTGAGGTAATCAAAGCCTGTTCGCCTGAACCACCACTCATCGCACCTGTGCGCAAGTCCGACACAAACGGCCATGGACCCCAGATGGCAATGGCACCTGGCACAACGCAGTTGATGTAAACCAGACCCGCCAGGCATTCGGCGACGGCTTGCACCACAGTGCCAGCAAGGGCCGCAGGTGCTGTGGCACCTGCTTGCGCCGCAGAGAGCAGCAGAACCGGCATGCCGCCGCGCGCTGCAGTTTCAAGACAGGCGCAGGCATCTTCAGCAAAATTCAACGGCGGCACCACAAAGCAGTTCGATTGCGAAACAAAGGGACGCTCGCGCCATTTCTTTTCGCCACCTGCCACATAGTGGAGAATTTCAAGGCATTCACTCACATGTGCGGTATCCACCATGGAAGTGCCCACATGCTTGTTCGTGCCAGCAATCGAGGCATAGAGCGTGTTGATGTCAAGGTCATGCCCGGTGATCATGTCGCGCGCGGTGAGGCAGCGTTGGAAGAAATGAATGTGCTCGCAAGTGTCAACAATGCGGGCCGCATCATAAAGATCAGCCAGATAGGATTCGCGGTAGGAGTTGCTTTCGATTTCGACAACGTGAACCGCAGCCCCCGCCGTTCCGAAATAAACCTTGTTGCCCCAGGGCTCCATGTCGAGAGCCGGGTCACGCGCATGAAGAACGAAGTTCTTGGCGCAGGTGCTCAGAATATCATCGACGAGGGACGGCGGAATGCACAGGCGCCCGTTGTCGCGCATGAAGCAGCCGCGCGCCGTCATCGCTTCAATGCAGGACGGAATGGCGCGCGCCAGACCAACATCATTGAGAAGTTTCAACGCCGTGTCGTGGATGCGTTTCATGTCTGCATCTTTGAGTGGCTTGTATTGCCCGCCGACCATGCCGGGGCGCACCGCAGCCTTGGCCATGGGAATGGCCGCAGCCCGCAGAGCCTTGCGCGCATCACGTCCACCGCGACGCTTTGTGATATCTTCGGTCATCGACATTTTTCACCACTCCATTGGGCCAAGTTTGCCCCCGCGCGGCAACCGGGCCAAGTCGCTATTCCTTATGCCATGTTGAGAAAAATGAACCAGTGCTATTTGAAAACAGGCAGGCTGGTCAGCACCGCAAAGGCGATCAGCACCAGGCTGATATTACGAAAAACGGGAGGGCTGGCCAGCCTGAACATCTTTGAACCGGCGAATGTCCCAATTCCATAGGCAGGCCCTGCAAACAGTGAGAATTTGAGAACCTCAAGCGTCAGCAAACCACCGCTGAAATATGTGACAATCGTGATCACTGTGGTTGCTGCAAAGAACAAAATGATGTTGGCCCGCAACGCATCCATCCCGGTATTTGTCCCCATCCAATAGCTGACAACGGGTGGCCCGCCGATCTGGGCTATGCCGGAAAACACGCCAGAAATTGCGCCTACAATGACGGTGGCGGCTTTATGGGGCGTCCCCTGATAGCGCCAGCCCGAAGCCAGCAGAACAAGCATTGCGGCGGCCATGCCCGCAATCAGCCAGCGCAACGTCAGAGGTTCAAAATGGGTCAGGACAAACGCGCCCGCTGGCACGCCAAAAACTGCGCCAGCAAACATCAGCGCCACATCAGTCTTGTGGCCCAGTTTCAGCGCCGAGGGAATGAGATAGCTCGCAAAGATACCGTCTATCACCGCGAGAATGGGAGCAGCGAGTTTGGGCCCCACAAAAGCTCCGGCCAAGGGCACGAAAATAAGCGCCGCGCCAAACCCCGAAAATCCGCGTGACAGACCAGCCAGCAGCCCAATCAACACCAGAATGATGAGCGAGTTGGTCGAAATATCGGGGAGGAGATTCATGCCCACTGGATAGCCCGATCAATCCGCCCGCGCCATTGATGAAAAAAAATCAACAGATTGCCTGCGCCAACTTCCCTGATAGATGGAAACAACCTATGCTAGATCTTCAATGAACTGCGAAAACAGGTGATTTAACTTGGCCCGTCGAGATCTGCCGCCGCTCCGCGCATTGACTGCTTTTGAAGCTGCCGCAAGGCTGGGAAGCTTCCGCATGGCGGCGGGCGAACTGGGGATCACGCGCTCGGCGGTCAGCCACCAGGTGAAGCTGCTGGAAGATCGCCTCGGCGTGCAGCTCTTCAGCCGCGATGCCCGCCGTGCTGAATTGACCCAAGCCGGACAAATCTATTACCCGCCGGTGCGCGATGCCTTCGACCAGATCGAAGCGCAGACCCGAAGCCTGCGCCCCTCCAACACCGACCATGAACTCACCATTCAGGTCTATGTGACCGTGGCGTTGAAGTGGCTGATACCCAGACTCCATGATTTTGAGCGCAAATATCCCGACATGAAGATCAGGCTTTCTACGTCCTATTTCGATTGGGACTTTGATGAGCGCAATGTCGATGTGGGTCTCATTCTGGCGCGCAACAAATTGCCCGGCCATTATTATCGTCCACTGTTCAAATCTTATCTTGTTCCAGTGTGTTCACCTGACCTCAAGATCAAGTCTCTTGATGATCTTAAAAAGCACAAGCTGATCGATGTCTACACAGCCGAGGAAGACTGGCAGATCTGGCTTGAGGGCGCGGGCGTGAAGGGTTTGAAACCCGAAAATCGCCTGACCGTCGATTCGTATATCCTGGCCCAGGAATCCGCCATCGAGGGCAGGGGCCTTGCCATGACCATCGGGCCTTTCGCCGCCGAGGAAATCAAGATGGGCCGACTGTGCCAGCCCTTCGCCTTGCGGGTACCGCACAAGCACAATTGGTATTTCGCCTGCCAGACCTCCCATCGCACGAAATCTAAAGTGCGGCGCTTTGAAGAGTGGCTGGCCAAGCAGGTGGCCGCAGATCCGGCCCTTGAAATTTTGAAAGAGGACAAGTCATGACGATTGAAAACGAATCTTCATCGGGCGAAACCCGCCGCAGCCGCCGCGGTGGAGCCAGGGCCAACCCAGGGGCAGGAGGCGGAGCCGTCATCCCGCAATTGCCGCGCCGCAAGGTCAAGCGCATGTTTCCTGCGACCAACATTGTCTCGGCCGATGAAATTGAATCAATCCATCAGGCGTCCATAAAAGTTCTCGCTGAAATCGGCATGGACTTCCTTCATGACGACGCCCGCGCCTTGTGGAAGAAGGCCGGTGCAAAAATCGACGGCGAACGCGTGCGTTTTGAGCCCGGCATGTTGGATGAATTGTTGTTGAGTTGCCCCTCTGAATTCACTATCCACGCCCGCAACCCTGAAAATAATATGCAGATCGGCGGCAACAACATGTCATTCGGCACGGTGGGAAGCCCGCCCTCTTGCCATGATGTTGACGGCGGCCGTCGCACTGGCAACCGCGCCGACTATCAGAAATTTCTGAAACTCGGCCAACATTTCAACGCCATCAATTTCAGCGCAGGCTATCCGGTTGAACCCGTGGACCTCCACGCCTCCATTCGCCACTTGGAAGCCTTGCGCGACATGGCCACCCTGATGGACAAGCCCATGACCGCCTATTCGCTGGGCGCGCATCGCATCCAAGACGGCATTGAAATTGCCAGATTGGCGCGTGGCGTTAGCCATGAGCAGTTTGAGCGTGAGCCCACGCTCACCACCATCATCAACACCAATTCGCCGCTGAAGCTTGATGCCTATATGTTGAATGGCATCATGGAAATGTCGTCGCGCGGCCAAGTGGTCTGTGTCACACCTTTCACTCTGGCGGGAGCGATGGCTCCTGTGACAATGGCCGGTGCAGTGGTTGAACAAAACGCCGAAGCCATGGCCGGCATTGCCTTCACGCAGTTGGTCAAAAAGGGTGCGCCTGTAATTTACGGCGGCTTCACGTCCAACGTCGATATGAAATCAGGCGCTCCAGCGTTTGGCACGCCTGAATATATGAAGGCTGTCATGGTGGGCGGGCAATTGGCGCGGCGTTATAATCTGCCGTATCGAACCTCCAACACCTGTGCTGCCAACATGATGGACGCGCAGGCCGCCTATGAAAGTGTGTTCTCGCTCTGGGCTCTCACAATGGGCGGCGGCAATTTCATCATGCATGGTGCGGGCTGGCTCGAAGGCGGGCTTGTGGCTTCATTTGAAAAGTTCGTCATGGACGTCGACCTGATTCAAATGGTCAGCGAATTCCTGCAACCCCTTGAAACAACGGAAGATGCGCTCGGAGTTGAAGCGATACGTGAAGTCGGCCCCGGGGGTCATTTCTTTGGTGCGCAACACACATTGGCGCGTTATTCCAACGCTTTTTATCAGCCGATCATCTCGGACTGGCGCAACAACCAGCAATGGCTGGCCGCTGGCTCGCCCGATGCCTTGAAGCGCGCCAATACGGTTTATAAGCAGGCGCTGGCCGAATACCAGCAACCCTATATGGACCCCGCCGTGCGTGAAGGGCTCGACGCCTTTGTCGACAAGCGCTTGAGCGAAGGCGGCGTGGTGGTGGACTTCTAAAATGTCCGGCGTTCTCGTCATCGGCGGGGCCAATCTCGACATCAAGGCGAAGACGCTGGCAGGCCACATCGATGCCACGTCAAACCCGGCCCACATCGTGACCAAGGCCGGGGGCGTGGCGCGCAACATCGCGTACAACCTCGCAAGGCTTGGAACCAAGACCCAACTGGTGACGGCGCTGGGTCAGGGCCCTGAAGCCGAGATGATCTTGAACGAAACCCGCAAGGCCGGTGTGGACACCGCCCACGTGCTCCGCAGCACCAAAGCCACTGGCACTTATATTGCCGTTTTGGACCACTCAGGCGAGTTGGTGACCGCCGTCAATGACATGGAAATCCTCGAAACCTTGACGCCAGAGTTGATCCGCGGATTGGAATCTGTGATTGAGGAAAGCCGCTACGTTGTGGCTGATTGCAATCTCACTGTGAAAACCTTGCTGGCGCTGGCTGAGCTTTGCGCCGAAAAACTGGTGATAGAGCCAGTGTCTGTGCCGAAATCCAAAAAACTTTTGACGCTGCTTCACCAACGTAAAATCTTTCTCGCAACACCCAATCTCGATCAACTCGAAGCTTTGACCGGCACCCGCGATGTTGAGAAGGGCGTGCATCAACTCCATGGCGAGGGGCTTCGTCATGTCGTCATTCATGCGGGCGAGCGCGGTGCCTACACATTTGACGGGCAAGTCCTCGTTCACAATCCTTCGCAAGCTCAGACTATTGTCGATGTGACAGGCGCAGGTGATGCGGCAACTGCGGGACTGTTGTCGGGGCTTATGCAAAACCTTCCCCTCGCCAAGGCTGCGGAACTCGGGCAAAAGGCCGCTGCCCAAGTCATCGCCAGCGAAAGTTCGACCCTGCCATGAAGATTAAACTCACGACGGAAGTGAAATCAGCCCTCGCCAAGGGCAAGCCCGTGGTGGCCCTGGAATCGACGATCATCGCCCATGGCATGCCATTTCCGCAGAATTTCGAGATGGCGAAGAAAGTCGAGACCATCATCAGGGATCACGGCGCAACACCTGCCACCATCGCCATTGTCGACGGCAAGCTCAGGGCGGGGCTCTCCGAAACCGAGCTTGAACATTTCGCCAAGACCGGTCCTTCGATCATGAAGGTCTCAGTCCGTGATTTGCCTTATGTCGTGGCCAAGGGCATGACTGGGGCGACCACCGTCGCCTCCACCATGCGTCTGTCGGCCATGGCGAACATTGCGGTGTTTGCCACCGGTGGCATGGGCGGCGCCCATCGTGGCGCGCAGAATAATTTCGATATCTCGGCCGACCTCACGGAATTTGGTGAGACCAATGTCGCCGTGGTGACGGCAGGCGCCAAGGCCATTCTGGATCTGGCGCTCACGCTGGAAATTCTGGAAACGCTGGGCGTTCCCGTAGTGGGCTATGGCACCGATGAATTCCCGGCCTTCTATTCAAGGACATCCGGCCATGCTGTGCCGATGCGCTGCGACACACCAAAGGAAATAGCGAGCCTGATGAAGGCCAAATGGAAAATGGGCTTGAAAGGTGGCGTGGTCGTGGCCAATCCCATTCCGAAAAACGCAGAAATTCCCGCCGCCGAAATTGCTCCTACCATTGAAAAGGCGGTGGCTGAAGCCAAAGCCAAAAAAATCATTGGCAAGAATATCACGCCGTTTCTGTTGAAACATTTGGCCGATGTGACGGGCGGACGATCTCTGGCCGCCAATATCGCATTGGTCGAAAACAATGCCATTGTGGCCGCGGCAATTGCCGTGGCTTACAGCCAATAACGCCAAACATAGATTGCCGTCATCAATACGCCGCAGGTAGTGATCGCCATGCGAACCGTGCTGGTTGGCAAAACTTTGGTGAGCTTGATCCCAACAAATCCCCCTGCAATCGTCCCGATCATCATGATCAATGTTTGCGTCCAGGCGATCAGACCAAACCAGACGAAGAACACAATCGCCGCCAGATTCATCAGGAAGGCAAAAAAGTTTTTCAGCGCATTGAGACTTCTGAGTTCCATGCTGCTCGTGGCACTTAAAGCAGAGAGAATGATGACGCCGGCACCAGCGCCAAAATATCCGCCATAGATGGCAACTGGAAACAGTAGCGCCTGTCTGAGCTTCGGATGATCATGTCCGCCACCCAAAATGCGCGACAAGAAATTCTGAATGGGCTTGGCAAAGGCAAAAATCAAAGTGGCGAAGCCGATGAGGGCCGGAACCGTCTGCGTAAATGTCTTCTCGGGCGTCACCAACAACAGCACCGCCCCCAACGCCCCGCCCAAAATGGCAACAGCCACGCTGGCCCAAAATCCAAAATTGCGCTCCGGCAGTTTGTTCAAATCGCTGAGAAAGCCAACACCATTGCTGGATGTAACCGCCATGGCATTCGACGCATTGGCTGTGATGGGTGGAAGTCCCACAAGCAGAAGTGCGGGAAAAGTGAACAGTGAAGCACCACCCGCCATGGAATTGGCAATACCGCCCAAAAATCCTGCGCCCAGCAACAAAATTAACATTCCGAAACTTGCCATTTGACCCATGCAGCCCCATTTAACTTGCAGCGATGATAATATTTGCGCGATTGCGCGTAAGTCCGTAGTTTCTTTACGATTATGATGCCTAGCTAGGCCAACAAAATAAAGCGCAACCGGTATTAATGTTCGATATTCAGAATTATCTGGACTTCTTCGCCTTGCACCCATTTTGGGCTTTGGCGGTTATATTTTTTGTAGCCATGGGCGAGGCCCTTCTCGTGATTGGCCTGTTTATTCCCTCGACAGCTGTTCTCATCGGGGCGGGCGCACTCGTCGGTTCTGGTAAGCTCGGCTTCTGGCCCGTCATGATTGCCACATTGGTGGGCTGTGTCATTGGTGACCAGATTTCTTATTGGGCCGGGCGTTTTTATGGCGATAAATTGCGCCTGCTCTGGCCCCTGAAAAATTATCCTCATTTGCTGGCCAAAGGTGAAGTTTTCGTGCGTCAGCATGGCGGAAAATCCATTGCTCTTGGTCGCTTCGTGCCAGGGGTGAAGGCGGTTGTCCCCGGAATTGCCGGAATGTTCGGCATGAGCCAGACATATTTTCTCGCGGTCAATGTATCCTCAGGCATTCTATGGACGGCCATGCATCTGTTCCCCGGCATTTTACTAGGGCAAGCGCTCGCTGTGGCCGGAGAATTGAGCGGCAGGCTTCTCATCGTGTTGCTGGTTCTCTTCATTCTACTCGGCGTGGCGGGTTGGCTCATTCGAGTGGCGGCAGGTTTGGTCACCCCCTATCGCAAAGCTTTTCAGGGTCGCCTGGCTGCCATGGCCAGAGCCCAAGGCTCAAAGCCCATGCGCCGCCTGAGCAAGCTCATTGCCCCTGAAAATCCCAACTCCACTTTGTTCTTCATGCTGCTGATGGTTACGATTTTTGCGGCGTTGTGGCTGGCAGATTTAATTCTCGGTTTGGAAATTCGCCACACCGTCGGCAATATCGACCGCTCAGTCTTCAACCTCTTCACCGAATTGAGAAGCGCTCCGGGCGACGAGGTCTTCGTGCGCCTTACCATGCTCGGCGATGACATCGTGATCTTCGTTACTGCCATTGCGATTGCAATGTGGCTTGCCACCCACAAGGCTTGGCGCGCGGCAGGTGCAACCCTTTTGGCGGTTTTGACAGCCAAGGTGATCTTGCTGCTGACCTCACAGGTGTTTTCAACCCCAGTTGTGAACACAGCACCTGACGCCTTTGTGTTTCCGTCTCCCCATGCCCTGATGGTTGGAACGCTGTTTGGCACGATGGCCGCACTGTCTGCCCGCGGGCTT
The DNA here is from genome assembly GCA_038231475.1 of Hyphomicrobiales bacterium. Taxonomy (GTDB): domain Bacteria; phylum Pseudomonadota; class Alphaproteobacteria; order Rhizobiales; family Aestuariivirgaceae; genus Aestuariivirga. The sequence goes on from JBBRLH010000001.1 coordinate 478,229, forward strand.
AGTCGCTGGGCTCAAGCTCTGGTGGTGGCTATTTCTTTCATGTTGGTGATCGCCATTTCTTTCTCGCGCATCTATCTGGGCGTGAGCTGGCTCAGCGATGTGATGGGCGGAATTTTGATTGCCGCCATCCTGACCACGCTGTTCAGCGTTTATACCGCCACCGTGCAGATGGGCAAATTCCGCCCCATCGGTTTGCTCGGCGTAACCTTTGCTTCCTTTTTGGTCGCGGGCTCGCTTCATATTTCAACCGACTATGATGAAGACCATTCGGTCTACGTCACGCAAGACCGGATCAACAGCCTTCCGCTCGCCAGTTGGACCACAAGCGGATGGGCCTCTCTTCCGCAACGTCGTATTGATCTCGCGGGCCGCTTGAGCGAGCAATTCATTGGTCAATGGATTGGCACACCTGAGGCCTTGGAACAGGTCGTCGACTCCATGGGTTTCCAGACCGTGCCGAAATGGAAGTGGACCAACTATCTGCCCTATCTTGATCCACATGCGTCACTGTCCAGCCTGTCGCCCCGACCCACGCTCCATTTGGGCTTGCGCGCCAAACTCACGGCTTATCAGGTGCCAACGGGGGCCAGCGATTATCGCCTGACGCTGCGCGCCTACCAATCTTCGGCAATTGCCGCAGATGCCACCAGCCAACGCGTCTATCTGATTTCACTCACCCATGAAAAATTGCGACCACAGCTGCAACTGATCTCCATTCCGTCTGATGTTCAGGCATCGAAAGACGAGGCGGCGACCTTTGTGATGGCGCTTTCGGGACAGCCCGGCGTGGAAACGTTGGATACCAAACAGGGCGGCGTTTTACCTTTGGCCATCTGGCGTCCAAAGTCGCCATGATGTGACCCGGATTTCTGGTTGAATGCTGCTGGACGAAAAGCCCCGCTTCCGCCATATTCCGGGCCGAAATTCAGACTCGAAAGAATATCATGAAATTTCTCAAACAGTTTTTTACCTGGTGGAACGGCCAAACCCTTGGAACGCGGTTTTTTACCTGGCGCAAGGGCGAATTTATGGGTCAGGATGAGCTGGGCAACTCCTATTATCGTGCCAAGTCGGCGCTGCCTGATTCGATTCCCGAGCGCCGCTGGGTGATTTACAATGGCTATTCCGAGGCCAGCAAAGTGCCCCCAGGTTGGCATGGCTGGATGCATCACCGCACCGATGTGACACCCGCACAGGAAAACTACAAACCCCGCGAATGGCAAAAGCCGCATCAGGAAAACCTGACAGGCTCAAGCGGTGCCTATCATCCGCCGGGCTCTATCGCCGTAGGTGGTAAGCCCATCAGCCGCGCCCCTGACTATCAGGCCTGGACACCCAAGTAGGAACATCGATGAAAAGCAACGCGCTGGAAACTCTTGTTGGGGCCGCTGTGATCGCTCTTGCGCTGGCCTTTTTCGCCTTCGCGTGGAAGACCGCAGGACATGGCGCAGCGGGCGGCGGCTATCATGTGACGGCTGATTTCGACAATGCCAGCGGCGTGTCTGTGGGCTCTGATGTCCGCATTGCTGGCATCAAGGTCGGAAGTGTGATCGGACAAACCCTCAACCCGGCCAATTTTCAGGCGCGCATCGACATGCTGATCAATCGGGACGTAAAAATCTCCGATGACTCGTCTGCCAAGATTGCCAGCGAAGGGTTGCTCGGTTCAAACTTCATCTCGCTCGAACCAGGTGGCTCAGACACCAAACTCGCGGATGGCGATGTCATAAGCTACACTCAAGGATCAATTGATGTGTGGTCCCTGATCAGCCAGGCGATGTTCTCCAAACCCAAGGGTGATGCAGCCAAAGATGCCCCGGCCGCTGATGCTCCGAAGGCAGATGCGCCGCCTGCGGATGCGCCTCCAGCCGATGCGACTGCGCCCGATCCCTCCAAGACTGAGGCCAAGCCTGTGGATTCCACCAAGACAGATGCTCAGCCGGTTGATCCAGCGGCGTCGGAACCACCGAAAAAATGAACAGATTGGTACTGGGCGCGTTGGCGCTGTTGGCATTCGCGGGCCCGCTGCGTGCTGAAAACAAGTCAAATCCCTTGGCGGTTTTTGCGGGCCTCGACAAGATCATGGGCGTCACCACCAATTTTGAATCCAAGATTGGCGAGGAAAAGCAATTTGGCGGCCTGATCGTCAAAGCCGACGTGTGCTACACGGCACCTATTACCGATGACCCTAAAACCGTCGCCTTTGTCGAAGTTGACGAAGCCCGCAATGACGGCACGCGGGCGCGAATATTCTCGGGCTGGATGTTTGCTGAAAGTCCTGGCCTCAACGCTGTTGAACACCCGATCTATGACGTCTGGCTGGTGGGCTGCCGCGATCCCAATGCACCACCACCACCCGTGGAAGCCGCCCCCGATCTTTCCACGTTGCAAGACCAGATCGACAATGGCGAACAAGCCCCGCCGGATTGAGTACGACTAGAACTCAATCCCGGCCTGGGCTTTGACGCCCGAGCGGAACGGATGTTTTATCTGTTCCATCTCAGTGACGAGGTCTGCAAGTTCGATGAGATGCTCATTGGCATTGCGACCCGTGATGATGATGTGCTTGTCGATGGGGCGTGATTTCAACACGTCGAGAACTTCATCGAGCGGTAGGTAATCATAGCGTAGCACGATGTTGAGCTCATCGAGCATCACCAGACGATAAGAGGGATCAGCGATCATTTTCTTCGCTTCTTCCCAGCCCGCGCGGGCATGGGCCACGTCGCGGTCGCGATCTTGCGTTTCCCAAGTGAAGCCTTCGCCCATTGCCTTGATGGTCACAAGCTCAGGGAATTTTTCCAGCACGGTGCGCTCACCCGTACCCCACGACCCTTTGACAAACTGGATGACGCCGGAGCGCATGCCATGGCCCACATGGCGAAACACCATGCCGAAGGCGGCGGTTGATTTGCCCTTGCCCTTGCCGGTGTGAACAATCAGCAGCCCGCGCTCAATGGTCTTGCCCGCCATGATCTTGTCACGCGCGGCTTTCTTCTTCGCCATCTTCTCGTTGTGGCGCGCGGAGTCTTTTTCTGTCTCGTCGTTCATTTTTGCAAACCTTTGAGTTGATCATAGGCGGAGTTGAGCCGGGGTTGCCAGAGGCCGCGCGCGATGGCTTCTTCAAGCCGTGCCGCGATTTCCTTCAGCGCATCAGGATTATTGGCAGCGATGAAATCGCGCGTCGCGTCATCAGCGATATAGGCCTCATAGGCCAAATCAAAATGATGCGACTTCACCGCTCCCGTCGTCGCCGCAAAAGCAAACATATAGTCAACCGTGGCGGCGATCTCGAATGCCCCCTTATATCCATGGCGCTTGACGCCCGCGATCCATTTGGGGTTCACCACGCGCGAGCGCATCACCCGGGAAATCTCTTCTTCGAGTGTGCGGATCACGGGCCGCTCAGGCCGCGAATGGTCATTGTGATAGACGCGGGGGCGAGAGCCCGAATGAGTTTCGACCGCCGCCGCCATGCCGCCCTCGAACTGATAGTAGTCATCGGAATCCAGAAGATCATGCTCGCGGTTGTCCTGATTGTGGACCACCGCCTCGATCGCTGCCAGGCGCTTTGCGAACAGGGCCTCATCCTGAAAGCCCTTGGCCTTGGCGCCATAGGCATAAGAGCCCCAGACCACATAGGCGCGCGCCAGATCATCCTTCTGGTCCCAACCCTTTTCATCAATGAGGGCCTGCAAGCCCGCACCATAGGCTCCGGGCTTGGCCCCGAAAATCCGCTGGCCTGAGAGCGCCTCTGCAACATCTTGCGAAAGGCCGGACTTGCCAAGTTGAGAACTCTCGGAGCGAAACCTTGCCGCCATGGGATTGTCGGCTTCATCCTCATCAAGTGCCGCCACCGCCCGGAATACTTTGTCGAGCAATTCAATTTGGGCCGGAAAGGCATCGCGGAAAAATCCGGAAATCCTTAAAGTCACATCAACGCGGGGGCCGCCCAATTTCGCCAGCGGCAGGATTTCAAATCCGGTCACGCGCCAACTCGCCGTGTCCCACAGTGGCTTGGCCCCGACCAAGGCCAAAGCTTGCGCAATATCATCGCCACCGGTTCTCATATTGGCCGTGCCCCAGGCCGAAAGTCCCATAGTTTTAAGATGTTGGCCAGTATCCTGAAAATGCCGCTTGAGAAGCTCCGCTGCCGATTTCTGGCCTAAGTTCCAGGCCGTGGGCGTGGGCAGTGTGCGGTTGTCGAGCGAATAGAAATTACGACCCGTGGGCAGCACATCAAGTCGCCCGCGTGTTGGCGCGCCCGAAGGACCGGGCGCAACACGTCTTGCATTGAGGCCTCTCAGCAGGTTGTCAATTTCGTTTCCCCCACAGGCGCGAAGCGCCGGACGAATTTCGCTTTCAATCTTAGTCAGCACCGAAGCCAAAGCGTCATTCGGATCAAGACCGGAAGCAAGTCTCACCTCGCCTTTGAGAATCTTGGCAGCGTAGATTTCCAGGCGCTCCACAGTGTCGCCAGCGCTGCGCCATGGTTCGTTGATGAGCTTCAATAATTGGGGTGGGCGCGGCCCGTGCCAGGGGGCCGACATTTCACAATTGAGCGGATCAAAATCCGCAAAGCCGAACGCATTGCTCAGCGCGCGGATCACGGATTGGTCACCGAATTCTCCAATTCCGCGCGGCGCGCGTGTGAGGGCAACCAGCAGATCAGCCTCTTGCTGACCCTCGGGCGATGTCCCCAGAATATGCAGCCCGTCGCGAATCTGCGCCTCTTTGAGATCACAAAGGAATGAATCAAGTTTTGCAAGATCGCTGTCATCAGTACCCGTCAATCCAGCATCCTGATCAAGTCGGGTTGATTGCGTGAGTGCAAAAATACGCGCCCGCAGGTCAGCAAGCCTGCGCCTGTCGAGACCTGCGGCCAGATAATACTCATCCACCAGCGCTTCGAGATCCTTCATCGGGCCATAGCTTTCGGCCCGTGTCAGCGGTGGTGTCAGATGATCAATGATGACGGCAGAGGTGCGGCGCTTGGCTTGTGTGCCTTCGCCGGGGTCATTGACGATGAAAGGATAAAACTGGGGCAGGGGGCCAAGTGCGACTTCCGGCCAGCAGGTTTCAGAAAGCCCCACGGCCTTGCCCGGCAGCCATTCCAGATTGCCATGCTTGCCATTGTGGATGATCGCATGGGCGTTGAAGTGATGGCGCAGCCAGAAATATGTCGCGAGATAAAAATGCGGCGGCACAAGCGCGGGGTCGTGATAGGTCGCCTTGGGGTCAATGCCATAACCACGCGCGGGTTGAATGGCGACAGCGATATTGCCGTAGAGATTAATCGCAAGCCGAAATGCGCCAGTCTCGAAATGGGGATCAGCTTCCGGCATCCCCCACCGCGAAGTCATCTGCATACGGACGATTTTGGGCAGCGCTTCGAAATGGCGCTGATAGTCGGCCAATGCCAAACGAACCGTGCCGGCGTCGCGTCGTGTTGCGATCAAATCTTGGATGAGATCATTGCCTGTAGGTGGAATCTCACCCGCCTCGTAGCCCGTCTTGGCGAGCGCGTTCAAAATCACAATCGTGCTCGCAGGCGTGTCATAGCCCACGCCATTGGCCACGCGCCCATCCTTGTCCGGGTAATTGGCGAGGATGATCGCCACATGCTTTTCAGGATTGGGCGTTGCCTCTAGTGTCAGCCAATTTGCCGCCAGTTCGGCCACATAATGGACCCGGTCAGGCACGGGCTTATATGTGATGATCCGGCATTGTGTGGCCGCGTGAAAAAAATCATCCGATTTAAATGAAATGGCGCGCGTGAAAATCCGCCCATCAAGCTCTGGCAACACGACATTCATGGCAAGGTCAGTAGCGCGCAATCCTTGAGAATTGTCGCGCCATTCAGCCTGCGAGCCACCTGCAAGTGCGACTTGTAAAACCGGACAATCAAGAGCCGCCAACGGGTCTTGATCACCCACTGCAAAACCCGTGGCATTGATCACCAGCTTCAGATCACGCGGTGCAAAGAACTCCTGCAACACGGCAATGCTGGTGTCATCCTTGAGGCTCGCCACATATAGAGCCGATGATGCGACACCACGTTTTGCCAGCCCATCAAGCGGCGCATCAATGGGTGCCGTCTGCCCACCCTCGATCACCGAACGATAGAAGATGATGACGGCTTGTGGGTTCTCTGCATTGCGATAGAGGCCAGCTTTGGCAAGGCTCTGCGGTGGCTGGGCTTGCGCTGCGCCCCCGATGAGGTTCCGGCAAGTTTGCAAAATGCCAACCGCATTCTGTTGGCCGCCCTGCAGAAAATACTGCCGCAAGCGTTCGACCTGATCTGCCGCCAGTGTTGACCGCGCCGAAAGCTCGGGATCAGCTTCAATGCCACCCGGCACAAGCGCCAACTTGATGTTCTTGTCGCGAGCCAGTGCCTCGATGACATCAATGCCATAGGGCCAGTAGGCGACACCGCCCAGAAGCCTGATGACGATTACCTTCGCATGGGCCAGCGTCTGCTCAGCATAAAGATCAACAGAATAATGATGCTGAAGCTGCATCAGATTGGCCAACCGCAAACTGGGTGCATCATTACCAAGCGTGTCATGGGCCGCGGCGAGACAAGCGAGATCGCTGTCGGCCGCAGAAAGGATCACCACATCAGCCGGCGTTTGTTTCAGGTCAATGGCTTCTGCGGCACCGTCAACAACGCCCGATGTCGTGGCCAGAAGATGCATCAGCCCCTGAGGGAGGCCTCGATGGCGGATTGATTCATAGTCTTCTCGCCGATGACGACAAGCCGTGTTGAGCGCGGCTCGGCAGACGTCCACACGCGGTCATAATAGCTGTTGAGACGAGGTCCGACAGCCTGCACCAGAAGCCTCGCGTCAACACCAGCGACCGCAACAAATCCCTTGAGACGCAAAATGTCGTGGGCTTCAATGGTGTGGCCAATGCGCGCCAGCAATGTTTTCTGGTCGGCGACTTGTCCGAGATCAACAATGAAAGTCACAAAATCATCATGGTCGTGCTGGGTCTCGCCTTCCATTTCATGGTGGGATTGGCGATTGCCCAAATCAGTTGCGGCATCAGCCTTCAGGCCAAGAAGAATGTCGGTGCTGACTTCGCCATGTTGCGTTGAAACCAACCCTGTGGATTTCCGCATCTGACCCTTCAATTGCGCCGACACCGTAGATTTTTCAGTGTCGTTCAAAAGGTCCGTTTTATTTAGGATCACAAGATCAGCGCAATTGAGCTGGTCCTCAAACAATTCCCAAATTGGATTTTCATGCTCGACATTGGGATCAGCCGCGCGCGCCGCCGCAACCGCTTCTTCGTCGTCCGCAAAGCGCCCTTCCGACAAAGCCTTGCCGTCAACCACGGTGACCACCCCATCAACCGTCACGCGCGATTTAATCTCGGGCCAATTGAAGGCCCGCACCAAAGGCTGGGGCAGGGCCAGGCCAGACGTTTCAATAATGATGTGGTCGGGCCAATCAGGCCTCGCCAAAAGCTTTTCCATCATCGGGATAAAATCATCGGCTACGGTGCAGCAGATGCAACCGTTGGCGAGTTCAATAATGTCATCCTGCGAGCAAACCTCTTGCCCGCAGGATTTGAGAATATCTCCATCGACACCGACATCACCAAATTCATTTACGATGAGGGCAATGCGCCGACCTTGGGCATTCATCAGAAGATTGCGCACCAAGGTGGTTTTGCCCGCACCCAGAAATCCGGTAATGACGGTGGCTGGAATTTTCTCGTTCATGTGTTGACCTGCATTTTGAATCGATCAAAGGCCATGCCGAGGAACAGCCCGATCAAACACCAGAATACAGCAGCAGCAGCGATGGAATTCGTTGCAAATTCTGCAGCAAGGGCAGGTGGCACAGTGGTGGGTGTGTCGGGCGCTTGCGGTGCACCGATGATGTGGGGCAGCGCAATTAACACAACGCCTGCAATCTTGGCCCAAGTCTCAGGCCGCAACGCAATCAGATAGATTGCAGCTGCTGTGGCAGCGATGGTTCCCAACCACCAGATTTGCCGCGCCAAAAGATCGGCAATCGGCATGCCCGGAACTTCCGGCGGCAGACCAACAGAAGGTGCGACGGCCACGCATAGAAATCCGCAAAGGCCCCAGATCATGCCGTTCTCGCGTGTGATCGGAACGCCGAGCAGAAGTGAGATGCCCGCCAGCAGTATGGCAAATCCGCCACCGGCCAGAAGTGACGCCACCGTGGTGAACATCGTCCGTTGCAAGCCTTTGGCAGGTTGCCATTCAGCCGTACCGTCATCCGGGCACATTTTCATGCCCGGCATGTTTTCAACGCATTTGGAAGCTTCCGCCGCAACTACTGGAGAAGAAGCCTCAGCGGCCTTTTCATAAACTTCGCCTTGCGCGATCAAGGGTGAAATCCGCACATGTTGGATGCCCGCCAAAGCCAGGCCCGCCAACATGCCAGCGACAAGCGCCGCCAGCACAATCTTGCCAATCATGATTTTAATCGCTTAGTGGCAGGGAAAGCCGAGAGCGTGGCGCGTATTGTGCGCCGCGTTATGCGCGGTTGTCATGTGGGACAGGCCCACCATGAACACCATGGATGCGCCAAGGAATACGCAAATAAGCCCTGCCGAAATGCGTTGCGAGATGGAAATCGAGCCATTCAGTGTCGTCGTGGTCATGTCACCCTCCGTGAGACCGTTGAGGCGGGTACGCCCATTTGTCCGGCAGGTCTCCTGGCTCGCGGGTCGATGGATCAGATGCGGCCTTCCCGGTTTTACCCAGTGGCAAACTGCACCAAATCCTCACCGCTCACAGTTGCGGGGGCAGCCACGGTTTCGGCCCCGATTGGGTCGTCCTCACCGTATTCCCTGTTAGGCCCTTCAGCTTCGCTTCGGGGCACCGAACACGTCTTGTTTCGCAGGAATGCGTGAGGCCGTCAATCCGGGAGCGGCGATAATCAGCCAAGCCGCGACGAAGCTCGTGCCTGAAAGCCCAAATTAACTCCGTTTATACCCGAGAAGGCGCTATCTTCGCCCCGAAACACCTGAGGGAATAAGAATGCAGGCAGCGGCATCACGCGGCAAAAATGAAATCGGCGTGCTCATCCGACAGAATCGCGCCATTTTTGTTTCGATTTTCTTCTTCAGTGCCATCGTCAACATTCTGATGTTGACCGGCCCGCTTTTCATGTTGCAGATCTACGACCGGGTGATCCCGGCGAGCAGCGTGCCCACCTTGGTGGCGCTGGCCTTCATCGTCATGCTTCTCTATGCCTATTATGGTGTCCTCGAATACGTGAGAACCCGTCTGCTGATCCGCATTGGACGCCGCTTGGAAGAAAAGCTGCGGTCTCGCGTTTTTGATGCTGTCGCCGCTCTGGCTTTGTCGCGGCAGGGCAATATTGGCAGCCAGCCGGTGCAAGACCTTTCGACCATTCGCCAATATTTGGCAGGTCAAGGGCCTCTGGCCTTTCTCGACATGCCTTGGGTTCCGATTTACATTCTGGTCTGCGCTTTGATGCACTGGATGCTGGGTGTGGTGGCGCTGGTCTCGGCCCTCATCATCTTTGCCTTGGCGCTGGCCACCGAACGCGCCACAAGGCAACCTACGGCTTTGGCCACGGCCGCTGCCAGCCGCGCCGCCATGATGACCGACGAGGCGCGCCGCAATTCCGAAGCCCTGCATTCGCTGGGCATGAAAGGCGTGATGCGCCAGCGCTGGATCAATGTGCAAACCGAGGCCTTGGATTTCCAGACCCACGCCAATGATTCAGGCGCGATCTTTTCGTCGATCAGCCGGGTGTTCAGGCTGGCGGTGCAATCAGGCATGTTGGCCACTGCCGCCTATCTGGCCGTGAAGCACGAAATCACCGGTGGCACCATTGTGGCCTCGTCCATCTTGATGGGCCGCGCCCTTGCTCCGGTCGAACAAGCTGTGGCCAGCTGGCAGCAATTTTTAGGTGCTCGCAAAGCCTATGAACGCCTCGGCAAAATTCTTGAAATGGTTCCAGTAGAGCCCGAGCGCATGAAACTGCCATCGCCTAATGGAAAACTTGAAGTAGAAAACCTGGCCATTGTCCTGCCAGGTGCTGACAAGCCCGTCCTGCAGGGCGTGAGTTTCAAGGTTGAACCGGGCAAAGGCTTGGGGATCATTGGCCCCACAGGCGCAGGAAAATCCACACTGGCCCGCGTTCTGGTGGGATTGATCCAAGCCAGTCGTGGCGCTGTCCGTCTTGATGGTGCAACGCCCGAGCAGCGCGCCGTTGATGAGCGTGGATTGCTGATCGGTTATCTGCCGCAAGACGTCCAGATTTTTGATGGCACCGTGGCCCACAATATTTCACGCTTTGCCGAACAACCCGATGCAGCAAAAATTGTGGAGGCGGCCAAGCTTGCCAATATCCATGATTTTATCATGCGGCTTCCGCAAGGCTATGACACGGCGCTGAATGAGGGCGGCTCCAGATTGTCAGCAGGCCAGCGCCAACGCGTGGCATTGGCGCGGGCGCTGTTTGGCGATCCAGTCTTGATGGTGTTGGACGAGCCAAATTCAAATCTCGATTCCGAAGGAGAATTGGCTTTGGATGCTGCCATCAGGTCATGCCTCAAACGCGGTGCTGCCGTCGTAGTGGTGGCGCACCGGCCAAGTGCCTTGAATGCCATGACAGACTTGCTGGTGTTGGCCAATGGTCAAGTTGCCATTCATGGCAGCCGCGAAGAGGTGATGAAGAAGGTGGCCCCGCGCCCTGTGCCTGCGTCTCCCGCTGCCACGCCCGCTTTGGCCATCGTGCCAACGCCAGCTCGCAATTGAGTTGTATGACATGAAAGAGATCAACACCGACCGCTCAATCAGAAACACACTGCTGTTCGGCTTCATCAGCCTCTTTGTGATGCTCGGCGCATTTGGGCTGTGGACCGCTTATGCAGATTTGAACGGCGCAGTCGTGGCACCTGCCACCATCGTAGCTGAAACCTATTCCAAAAAAGTGCAGCACCGTGAAGGCGGCAACATCCAGCGCATTCTGGTCAAGGACGGCGATTTAGTGAAAGAGGGCCAGGACATGATCCTGCTCGACCCCACCGAAACCAAGGCCGAACTCAACATTATCCAATCTCAGCTCGATGAAGTCATGATCAGGAAATTGAGGCTTCAGGCCCAGCGCGATGGCTTGGTCGAGTTTGCCTTGCCTGACAGCCTCAAAGCCCGCATCACCGAGCCTGCACTTGCAGACATTCTGGCGGGACAGCAGCGCCTGCTCACCTCGACATTCGAGACGGCCCAAAGCAAGAAGAACCAGCTTCTTGAGCAAATCGGCCAGATGAATGACCAGATCAAAGGCTATGAGGCCCAAATGGTGGCCACCAAAGCACAAGGCGATCTGGTCGCCACGGAAACCCAAGGCCTGCGTAAATTGCAATTGCAGGGCCTCGTGCCTGAAAGCCGCATCAACACCAATGATCGTGAATCAGCAAGGCTCGCGGGCGAACTGGGCCAGATTACTGCCAGCAAGGCCGCAGCCCAGACTAAGATCGGCGAAATCAAACTGCAAACCATCCAGATCGATGAGGAAGTCCGAAATCAGGCACTCACCGATTTGCGCGACACTGATTCAAAAATCGCTGAACTGGAAAGTCGCCAAGTCGCGGCCTCGAGCAGGCTTGACCACATGGTGATTAAGGCCCCGATCACCGGAACCATTTATCAAATGAGTGTACACACCGAGGGCGGTGTGGTGGCACCGGGTGAAACCCTGATGATGGTTCTGCCTGCCAATGATGATCTAGTGCTGCAGGCGCAAGTGAGCCCCAATGACATCAATCATGTCCATGAAGGCCAACCCGCCCATATCCGTTTTAATGGCTTCAGCGCGAAACTTGTGCCCGAGATTAATGCGACGGTCACCCAGGTTGCCGCTGACACCACGCGCACCGATGCCCAAACTCCGCCATTCTACGCCATTCGCCTCACCATATCGGCCAGTGAACTGGCCAAGCTCGGCGACAACAAGTTGAAACCCGGCATGTCGGCCGAAGCCTTCGTTGAGACCGAGGCGCGCTCACCATTTTCTTATCTCGTGAAACCCTTGACCGACATGCTGGCCCACGCCATGCGCGAGTCCTGAACCAGCAAGCCTCGTTCACTCTCTGCTAAGTTTTTGGCAACGGAAGCTTAACCCTAACGCGCCATGATAAATTATCATGAATGTACGTCGCGTATCCCTTGCGTTAGTCAGTTCCGTGTTTCTTGCTGCGTTGGTCGCAAATTCCGGCTCTGCCCTCGCCATTGAGTCCTCCACACTTTCGGCGCAGGCCTATCAGGCCTTGTCGGGCGGCGATGCTGCCCGCGCTGTAACACTTTATACATCCGCCATTGAAGCGCGAGACATGCAGGCCGAGCCCTTGGCGAATGCCTTGCTCAATCGCGCTCTTGCGTATCAGCAGGTCGGGCAGGCCGATGCCGCAATTGACGATTATACGGCAGCGCTCAATCTTGATGCAATGTCACCAGAGCTTCGCGCCACCGCACTTTATAACCGCGGCCTCGCCCAGCAGAAATCACAGCATTTGCCGTTGGCCATCGAAGACTACACGGCGGCCCTTTTGCTCAATCCCACATTCTCACATGCCTTTCTGGCCCGTGCCAACGCCTTGCAACTCAGCGGCCAGTATATCTTCGCCCTGTCAGACTATGAACGGGCTTTGAAATATAAACATCCACAACCTGCTCGGGTCTATTTTGGCGAAGCCCAAACCTATGCCGCTTTGCGCCGCCCTGATGACCAACGAAAAATGTTGGAAGCCGCGCGTGATGCAGATCCGAGCTTCACGCCTGCAAGCTATGCCATGAGCACGGTGGGTACCACTCCGCCCGCCACACCCGCAGTCGACAATATCGAAGTCGGTTCCATCACTGCTGTCGGTGGTGAAACCACCATGCAAAAGACTGAATTTCCGAAGGCCGTCGAGCCCCCGGCAAATCTGGTGGCAGTGTCAGACCCATCGAACTTGACGCTTGCGTCAGCAGCACAAGCCCCGGTGACTGGCAAATCCAAGAAGCTTTACACCGACCGCATTGCTCAACAGGACGCGGTCATCGCCGCCAATGTCATGGCCCCAGCGGCAGCAGTGGCTTTGGAAGACGTACCCGCCATTCCGGCAGCTGTGCAAGAAACCGATGACGCTGATGCCACGACCACGGCAAGCATCCAGACTCCTGTAACGCCGATCAAGAAATCTGCAAAACAAGTGCCCGCAGCCGCAACGCCGGACGCGACCGTAGCCGACGCCGCGCCAGCTTCTGGCTGGGCCATTCAGGTTGCATCCGCCACCAGCGAGGATGCAGCCTGGGCCACCTGGAAAAATATGCAGAAGGGCCATAAGATTCTTGCCGACCAAAAGCCGGTCGTCGTCAAAGCCGATCTTGGAACCAAGGGCGTTTTCTTCCGCGTGCGTATCACTGGTTTTGACAATCAGGTAGATGCACAGTCCGGTTGCGTAAAATTTAAAACCAATGGTGTATCGTGCTACATCAGTAAAGCCGATGGTTGAAGTTTAATCTCGGGTAATCCATATCTTGAAGTGTAAGTGCGGGGATTACCCGCGTTTACCATTTTGTGCCACGCTTCGCCTCTTAAGGGCAGCACCATGGGCAACGAATATCCAGACTTCATGTCACCCTGGCACGAGCGAATGCAGGTTGATGTCAGAGATGAACTGCACACAACCCGCGTTGATCTTTTGCCCACTCTTGGCAATGCCAAATCGCCAGAGGAACTGACGACCACCAGAACCATGGTGATAGAGGCCCACAGGATCATGCAGAACATCCTGTGTGACCAACTGCTGGGCTATATTCACGTGCAATCAAGCGAGTTCTTTGAAAATCTCATCATCGATGTAGTCGTCGCATTGGGTTATGCAGGCAGACGCCGCGACATGGCCCGTAAACTGGGCCGAAGTGGTGATGGCGGCATTGATGGCGTGATCGAGCTTGATGAGTTGGGTCTTGATGCAATTTATCTGCAAGCCAAAAGATTGAAACCCCGAACCATGGTGCCGGTTTCTCAGGTTCGTGATTTTGTCGGCGCTCTGGAAGCGCACCGCGCCAGCAAAGGCGTCTTTGTCACGTCCGGAAATTTTACGCCTTCAGCAGAGGCGGTCGTCAAGGCCATTTCAAAAAAGATCGTCTTGATCAATGGCCAACGACTGACGCAATTGATGATCCAGTTCAACATTGGAATCCGGGTCACCGATTCACTGCAATTCAAAGAAGTCGATCTCGCCTATTTCGCTGGCTCTACAACCAGGCCTGCCTCAAGCCAGCCCCGGAAATAAGGTGATTTGTTGGGAGACCGCGTGTTGAAGCAGGCCAGCGCTTTAGCCTCATCTTCGCCCAAAATGCGAAACCGCGACAAGCCATTCTGTCGCCACACCAGAACCTGCTGTGGCTGATCGAGTTTGAAAGGGCGAGGCGGGGTCTCGTCGCATTTCAGCGCTGACCAGATGCTTGTGGCGTTCTGAGTGAACACCAGACAGTGAACCGATGGATGGAGACGAAGCTTGCGGCGCTCAGGCCCCAGAGGCTCGATTCTGAGCGGCGTCGGGGCATCGTCAGCCTCAAGCGCACTACGGAAGCTCAGCTCCATAAGTGCCAGCTCAGCAATTTCCGGATGCAATTTGAACCTTTCTGAACGCGACAGCTCAGCGGGGAGTTTCTTGAGCCGCGCGCCACCCAAAACCGGCCCCATGACTTTTGCACCGTAAATATCCAGCGCAACGGCTTGCATCCCGCTCTCACCCAGATAACGCGCAAGAACCGGGAACTTGAGCGCCAACAGGTCAGCATTATACAGCGCCGCAGCAGCACTTAAGCGCTTAGCAGCCCCTGTTGTCCGGTGTCCGAGTGGCTGATGCTGCACTAAGGTCTTGCCATGAAAACATTGATCGCTTCACGACTATGAACCTGCGTCTGGCCTAGGAGCCAATCACGTCTGGGGCAGGGGACTTCAATTGCCCGTGAGGACAAAAGTTACTTCAGCAAGCAAATTCACTTGAGCAGGAAAGTCACTTTCATATTGACGCGCCATTCGGCGACCTTGCCGTTCTTGACGATACATTTGATGTCCTGCACCCAGGCACCCTCGATATTGTCAAGCGTGTCGTCGGCGCGACGAATGCCATTTTCTACGGCATCTTCGATGGATTTTGGCGACGAGGCCGTAAGTTCAATGATTTTGGCAACGGCTGTGCTCATTTTTTTGTCCTTTATAATGGGCTGGGGATTGCAGCCCTTCTTCCTTCAATGCTGCCACGCTTTGCGCTATTCTCAAAGCCATGACTAGAGCGTTTTGACTTTTCATGGAAAAGTCAAAATCGCCCTGGGTTATGATTGTCGATCAACTTTTCTGATTTTTGAGGATCCCGTCAAAAATCAGGTTGGTCTAGGGGCACTATGACATGGCTTTGAATATTGTGAAACTCTGCGTAGGCGTGAGCGAACTTTCGCAGATGGAGCAATGGCTCGAGGATGTGAAGCATGGTAAGGAGACGCTTGACCACGTCACCCGCATGTTTCCACGCCGCAAGGACGAGATTCTGCCCGGCGGTTCGCTCTATTGGGTGATCCGCGGCATGATCCTGTGCCGCCAGCCGATCGCCGATCTGGAACCCGTGACGGGGGCCGATGGCATCGAGCGCTGCCGCATCGTGTTCAAAGCCAAAATCATTCCCGTCCGGCCCGTGCCACGCCGCGCCTTTCAAGGCTGGCGCTATCTGGAAGAACAAGACGCTCCGCCCGATTTGAGCGGCAAGGCCTCAGCCTCCGGCATCAGCGAAGAAATGCGCCGCGACTTGGCCGAGCTTGGCCTGCTTTAGACCGCGATATTGTCGATGAGGCGGGTCTTGCCCAGCCAGGCCGCAGCCAGCAGCCGCAGCGGTTCACCAACTTCAGTGGGAACCGCCAGCGTCTCTGCATTGCGCGCCGTCACGTAGTCAACCTTGAAGCCCAATGTGGTCAACGACCGTGCGGCAGCTCGCGTGGCGGTTTGCTGCTTGCCCCCGCCGCGAATGCGCTCAGCGGCCTGATGCAAGTTCTTGTAGATGGCCAATGCCTGTGCACGCTCGTGTTTGGAAAGATAGCGGTTGCGCGACGACAGGGCCATGCCGTCCGCTTCACGCTCCGTCTCAACACCGACGATTTCCGTAGCAATGTTGAGGTCGCGTGCCATGCGCCGGACCACCATCAATTGCTGGTAGTCTTTCTCGCCAAACA
This sequence comes from Hyphomicrobiales bacterium, assembly GCA_038231475.1. Classification (GTDB taxonomy): domain Bacteria; phylum Pseudomonadota; class Alphaproteobacteria; order Rhizobiales; family Aestuariivirgaceae; genus Aestuariivirga. The sequence goes on from JBBRLH010000001.1 coordinate 494,466, forward strand.
TCGCAAAGTCAGCCCCCGCCATGATGAGGAGCTTGGAGACAACCGTCGTCACTCCATCAAAAAACTGAGGGCGAAACTTGTCCTCAAGCCCAGCCTTGGCCGGCCCTTCTACATGAACCGTAGTTGCAAAATTGGGCTGGTAAATGGCTTCGGGGCCTGGTGCAAAAACCAGGTTCACGCCTTCCTCTGCAAGCTTGGCCACATCACTTTCTTCATCACGCGGATAACGCGATAAATCCTCGTTTGCACCAAACTGCTTGGGGTTCACGAAGATGGTGGTGATCACCCGGTCGGCGCGACGAAATCCTTCGCGCACCAATTTCAAGTGGCCCGCATGCAAGGCGCCCATAGTGGGCACAAGCGCGCTCCTCAAATTATCGGCGCGCCATTTGGCCGTTTCGCGGCGCAGGCTTTCAATATTGCGGATGATTTTCGGTGCCATCAGGCGTGGCCCTTCGAGATCGGCAGGACCGGGCTTTCTTTCACCTCTTCCATCACAAAGTAAGAGTGCGTGGCTTCTACCATCGGCAGGTTGCCGAGCACACCACCCAGGATGGCGCGATATTCGTTCATGTCGCTCACCCGGATTTTGAGGAGATAGTCAAAGCCGCCGCCCACCATGTGACACTCCAGAATCTGTTTCACGGGTTTTACAGCGCCGTTGAATTTTTCCAAAGTCTTCTCGTCGGTGGCTTTCAGTTTCACCGTCACAAACACCATCAGCCTCTGGTTTGCCGCCTCCGGTGATATCCGCGCGTGATAGCCAGTGATGGCGCCCAGCTTCTCAAGCCGGCGAATCCGCAAGGTGCAGGGTGTGGGCGACAGGTTCACTTTTCTCGCAAGTTCAACAACGGAACTGCGCGCATTATTTTGCAAAAGCTCGATGAGTTTGAGATCAATGCGGTCAAAGTCACTATTGGAAGATATATTCATGGTGAAATTCACCTGCAAAATTGACTAGTGAAAGAAAAACAAGAACATTTCTCTAACACAATGGTGAAACAAAAAGAACAGGTTTTGCTATGTTGCGCCATGGACACGACATCACTTTCAACAACCCGCCGTAAAATTGACCAGGCCCTTTTTTCTAATGAGACCAAGCTCACCCATGAGTTGGCCGCATCGGTCAATTTCTCGGCCGCTCAAAAACACGCCGTAAACCAGCGCGCAGCAAAAATGGTTGAGGCCATTCGCGCCGAGGGCCGCGACCAAGGCTCGCTCGATGCGTTCTTGCTCGAATACTCACTCTCCACCGAAGAGGGCGTGGTGTTGATGTGTTTGGCCGAGGCCTTGCTCAGAATCCCTGATGCAGCCACCGCCAACAAGTTGATTGCCGACAAGCTCGGTGGCGCTGATTGGCAATCCCATTTGGGCAAATCCGAATCCTGGCTGGTCAATGCCTCGTCCTGGGGCCTGATGTTGACGGGCAAGTTTCTGGGCCTGGGCCGCGACGTTGAGAATGACGTTTCGGGCTTTCTCGGGCGGTTGGTCAAACGCACCGGCGAACCTGTGTTACGTAATGCCATGCGCCAAGCCATGCGCATCATGGGCCAGCAATTTGTCATGGGCCAGACCATGGCCGAAGCTTTGTCGCGCGCTGGCCAAAACCCAACGCAGTTTTATTCGTTCGATATGCTGGGTGAAAGTGCAGCCACAGCCGAAGATGCCCGCCATTATTTCAAAAGCTATTCGGATGCGATGGCAGCGCTGGCCGCCACCAAGCCCGGCCCGAATGTTTTTGAAAATCTGTCGCTGTCTGTGAAACTCTCAGCACTTCATCCACGATATGAAGAAAAAAGTCGCGCTTCCGCCTTTCCGATTCTGCTTGAGCGTCTAAAAAATCTGGCCCTTCATGCTAAGGCCGCCAATCTAGGCCTCACTGTGGATGCCGAAGAAGTGGCGCGTCTGGAATTTTCGCTGGATCTTTTTGAAGCGCTCGCGCGTGATGCCGATCTTGCAGGCTGGAACGGCTTGGGGCTCGCCGTGCAGGCCTACGGCAAGCGCGCGCTGCCCGTCTTGCAGTGGCTGGCGCAACTGGCGTCTGAAACAAACCGCAAATTTCCGGTGCGCTTAGTAAAAGGCGCCTATTGGGACAGCGAAGTCAAACGCGGGCAAGAGCAGGGGCTCCAGGACTATCCGGTCTTCACCCGAAAAGCCGCGACCGATGCGAGCTATCAAGCCTGCGCCAAATTCATGCTTGAAAATCGCAATGCTTTCTATCCGCAATTTGCGACCCACAATGCCCAGACTCTATCGGCCATTCTGACCATGGGACACGACTACAAGGGTTACGAGTTTCAACGCCTGCATGGCATGGGCGAAGCGCTCTACAAAGCCTTGCGCGGCGAAATTCCCGAGATGCCCGTCAGGGTCTATGCGCCTGTAGGCCCGCACAAGGACCTGTTGGCCTATCTGGTGCGCAGGCTTTTGGAAAATGGTGCCAACTCGTCTTTTGTCAATCGCCTGGCCGATGAGAAGGTCCCTGTCTCCGAAATCACCAAAGACCCTCTGTCCCATGTTTTAAGTCTCGATGAAGTCTCAAGTCCCAACCTCGCCAAGCCTTTGGATGTTTTTAGCCCGCGCAAAAATTCAATAGTGCTGCCCTTCTGGCGCAACAGCACGAGAACCAATCTACTGGCCGAGATCGCCACGATGTTTCAGGCTCCACTTTCCGCCGCCCCGATAATCGATGGCGTAGAATCGCGAGATGGACCCACGCGCGAGATCTTCTCGCCCCATGATGCCAAGCTGCTTCTGGCCAAGATCCATGAGACCAGCGACAGTGCCGTGAGCCGTGCCATGAAGAGCGCTGCCACCGCACAACTAACGTGGTCGCAAATGCCTGCGGGATCGCGCGCCGGAATTCTGGAGAAGGCCGCCGACCTTCTGGAACAACGCCAACCGCAATTCATTGGATTGCTCATCCGCGAAGCCGGAAAGACTTTGGACAACGCGCAAGGTGATGTGCGCGAGGCCGTGGATTTCCTGCGTTATTATGCCAGCGAGGCGCGCCGCCTGTTTGCCAACCCCGTAAAATTGCCTGGTCCCACAGGCGAGCAAAATGAAATGACCTTTGCGGGCCGTGGCGTTTTTGTCTGCATCTCGCCGTGGAATTTTCCGCTGGCGATTTTTACAGGGCAGGTCGCTGCCGCTTTGGCCTCAGGCAATGCAGTTATTGCCAAACCTGCCGAACAGACCCCGCTTATCGCTCATGCGGCGGTAAGGCTTTTGCATGAGGCCGGGATAACTCCATCAGTGTTGCAGTTCTTGCCCGGCGATGGCGCAAGGCTTGGTGCCATTCTCCTCCGTCACAAGGCGCTCGCTGGTGTCGCGTTCACCGGCTCCAACGAAACCGCCCGCGTCATCAACCAAACGCTCGCCGCACGCGAAGGCGCCATTCCGGTTTTGATCGCCGAGACCGGCGGCATCAACGCGATGTTGGTTGATTCCTCAGGCCTGCCGGAGCAGGTGGTGCGCGATGTCGTGTCCTCGGCATTTGATAGTGCGGGGCAACGCTGCTCGGCGCTTCGCCTGCTCTTCCTTCAGGACGACATTGCCGACCGCGTGATCGACATGCTGAAGGGTGCCATGCAGGAAATGACACTTGGCGATCCGATGGATTACGCCACCGATATCGGTCCGGTCATCGATGCTGAATCACAACAAAAATTGCAGGCCGCAAAAACGCAGCTTGCGAAGAAAGCAAAACTGATTTTCGAATGCCCTTTGCCGAGCGGGTGTGAAGCCGGAACATTTGTGGCGCCCGTCGCTTTTGAAATCTCCTTAGCCGATCTTCCAGAGCGGGAAATCTTCGGTCCGGTACTCCATGTCCTGCGCTTTGCGTCTGGTGATTTGGGGTTAATTTGCGACCGCATTAACGATTTGGGTTACGGCCTGACCTTGGGACTTCATACGCGCATTGAAAGCACGTCGGACTTCATCCGTGCCCGAATGAGGGTCGGCAATATGTATGTAAACCGCAATCAGATTGGTGCTGTCGTCGGTGCTCAACCCTTTGGTGGAGAAGGACAATCCGGGACCGGGCCAAAAGCCGGCGGACCTCATTATCTCCCCCGTTTTGCGGTGGAAAGAGTTTATTCAATCGACATCACAGCCAGAGGTGGCAACGCAGCTCTACTCTCGCAAGTCGATTGAATCGGGAAAGTGGTTGCAATTTCGTTAATTTATGTTTCAGCTTTATAGTGTTTGCTGACCCCATGAACTCGAACTACAGCGTCGCCCAACCGCAGCAAACCGCTCTGCACAAACCTGCATCCTTCATGGCCTTTGAAGATGCAACGCAGTATTTGCTCGACCAAGCGGCACTGCAAGACGTCTTGCATCTGTCCTATTGGTATCTGCAGTTTGAAGCTGGGCTGCCAGATCAAGTGATCTGGGTTTCAACCTATGATCCCGAATATATGAGCGAGTATATGCAGAGATTCACCCCGATGGGCGATCCGGTGATTGGAACCGTAATGGACGATCGCGTGGTCGACTGGGCCGAGTGGCTGTCCGCTGATGGCGTGTCGGAAGACATTCTGAAATATGCCTCGAAATATGGCCTGACCAAATATGGAATCTCCATGCCCTTGCCAGCGCGTGGCGATGACAAGATCATTTTTTCGGTCTGTATCGACAGCAATGATGTGATCTGGCCAACGCAACGTCTGGAATTGGCCAAGCGCCTGAAACCAACAGCACTGGATTTCAGCGCGCGCATGACCACGCTTATTGCTGCGGGCCAGAAGGGCGCTTCGGTTTACGCGCTTTAGCGTCCAATGTCGGCCGCAACGCCAGCCCGCGCTCCACTGCTTCTTGTCCAAACTTTGCGCGAATCTTGTCGATGGCCTGTTCGGCTTTGGTGAGCGCCAGATCATGCGTGTCAAAGCCACTGGCTTCGCTCTCAAAGCCTTCCACCAGTCTTGAAATGCCAACGCCGATCAGGCGGAAGGCTTCGCCCTTGCATTCCACCTGGAGGAGGGTGCGGGCCGCATCAAAAATCTGATGCGCAAGATTGGTGGGCTGGCTTTGCGAAACATTTCGGCTGCGCGTCTGGAAAGCGCTGGTCTTGAGTTTCAGTGTGATGGTCCGGCCACCAACGCCCGATGCTTTGGCCCGCCGCGACACCTTCTGTGCCAGTCGCCACAGAATGGGCTCCAACTCTGCAAAGAGCGATAGATCTTCATTGAACGTCGTCTCGGCACTCACGCTTTTTTCTTCATCGTCAGTTGAAACATCGCGCAGGTCTTGTCCGCGCGAAAGGTAATAGAGCCGGTTGCCGAAATTCCCGAACCTGGCCATGAGGTCATTGCGCTCCATGCGCTGCAATTGGCCGATGCTGGTAATGCCGGCGCGCGCCAACTTGTCTTGGGTAACCTGTCCCACACCCCAAATCTTGCCGACAGGCTTGCTCGCCAGAAACTCCAGAGTTTCCGCTTTTCCGATGATTGAAAAGCCGCGCGGCTTCTCAAGGTCAGAAGCCATCTTGGCGAGGAACTTGTTGTGTGAAAGGCCGATCGATGCTGTCACGCCAACTTCATCTTCAATGCGACGTTCAAGCTTCGCCAGGCTGATGGCAGGAGGCTGGCCATGCAAGCGCTCTGTTCCTGACAAATCAAGAAAGGCCTCATCAATCGAGATTGGCTGAACCAGCGGCGTGAAATCCTGCATGATGGCGCGGACCTGTTTTCCGGCCTCGGCATATTTGCGCATGTCGGGCTTCACCACCACAGCATCGGGGCAAAGCTTCAACGCCTGAAACATCGGCATGGCCGATCTCACACCGTGAATGCGCGCGATATAGCACGCGGTCGACACAACGCCGCGCTGGCGCCCACCGACAATGACGGGCTTGTCCCGCAATTCTGGCGCATCGCGTTTTTCAACCGAGGCATAAAACGCATCACAATCGATGTGGCCAACGCTTAACTGCGAGACTTCTGTATGGCGCACCAAACGCGGGCTCTGACAGGTGGGGCAGCGCTTGGCTGTGCGTTCGCAAGGCCAGAAACAGTCACGGCAGAAGGCCTCAATCGGTGCCATGCCAGTCTCCTGCACCGCCTGGCAATTTGTGGCGCAAGCGCATCAATGACTCTGCCGAGAGCTGAAGTTCAGCGCAGAACTCCGACGTCGTCCGATCATCTTGAAACAGATAGTCCAGCAGAAAACCCTGAAAAACCGGCTCGTCATGGCGCATCCGCAAGTCCTGCGGGGCCAACCCGCTCAACGCCAGAAAGCGCATCAAACGATCCTCGTCGACGGCCAGAAAAGTTAGCAGTTTCAGAATTATGTCTGAAGATTCTGGTGCAACTTGTAAGTTTCTTGGCATGACTTGACTTTAGTCTGGTTAACCAGCTTCCGAAAGGGCCACCCTGCCTTAATCAGTTGGTTACGTTCGCGCCCTTACAACGAAGCCTAATCAATGGCCTGCGACCAAAGTTTAGCGGCGGCGAATCCGTGATTTGGGCAGGGAGAGGCTGACATGGATTTTGGTATTGATAGCCAGGCGAGCGAATCGAATCGGATTGAGGTAGGCCAAGTCATGCAAAAAACTGTCTTGGTTGTTGAAGACAATGAATTGAACATGAAGCTCTTCAACGATTTGTTGGAAGCCCATGGCTATCGTGTGGTCCAGACCCGCGATGGATTGACGGCCCTTGATGTGGCCCGCAAGCACATGCCTGATTTGATCCTGATGGATATTCAGTTGCCCGAAGTGTCCGGCATTGAAGTCACCAAATGGCTCAAGGAAGATGAAACACTGCGTCACATTCCAGTGATCGCGGTCACGGCCTTTGCCATGAAGGGTGACGAACAGAAAATCCGCGAGGGCGGCTGCGAGGCCTATATCTCGAAACCCATTTCGGTGATGAGCTTCCTTCAAACCATCGACAAGTTCCTGAAAAAATAGCCCATGACCGCGCGCGTTCTCGTCGTTGATGACATTCTCGCCAATGTGCGATTGCTCGAAGCCAAGCTTTCGGCTGAGTATTTTGATGTCGTGACGGCAATGAACGGGTTGGATGCATTGGATGCCGTTCAGCGCGCCAAGCCTGATATTGTCTTGCTCGATGTGATGATGCCGGGAATTGACGGTGTGGAAGTTTGCGCCCGCATTAAGTCCAATCCTCACACCCAACATATTCCAGTTGTTCTGGTGACTGCCCTTGACCAACCCGAAGATCGGGTGAGGGGTCTCAAAGCCGGCGCTGATGATTTTCTCACCAAGCCCGTCAACGACATCGCTCTCTTTTGCCGCATCAAGAGTCTGGTGCGCCTGAAAATGCTAACCGATGAGCTGCGCATCCGCGCCGCCTCGGGCGAAGTGGTGGGCCTCCTCACAAAAGATCTTGATGGCGTTCCTGAACCCGCACGGATCCTTCTGGTTGATACGCGCGACACATCGGCCGACCGGGTCGCAGCGGCCTTGTCCAGTTCCACCGCAATTACCCGCGTTGCCAATCCCACGCAGACAGTGGCCACAGTTGCTGCAGCCGCACAGCCCTTTGAGCTGATCATCATCAGCATGGAAGATGACAAGTTTGACGGGCTTCGCTTGTGCTCACAATTGCGCTCCTATGAAGCCACACGGCAGACTCCGATTCTGATCCTGGTGGACCCGAACGAACAACCGCGATTGTTGCGTGGGTTGGACATGGGCGTGAATGACTATGTCATCCGCCCTTTAGACCGGCTGGAACTACAGGCGCGAGTTGCCACGCAGATCAAGCGATACCGCTATACCGAACAGCTTCGAACCTCAGTCCGGGCCTCCATGGAATTGGCCATCACCGATCCGCTGACCGGCCTGTTCAATCGACGCTATCTTGAAACCCATCTCACCAATTTGATTGAGCATTTCTCCAACCGCGGCAAGCATCTGTCCATCCTTGCCGTCGACGTCGATTTCTTCAAGGCGATCAACGACACGCACGGCCACGATGCGGGCGATAAAGTGTTGCAGGAATTGGCCTTGCGCATCAAGGAGAGCACACGCTCTATTGATCTGTGCTGTCGCACCGGTGGTGAAGAGTTCATTCTGGTTTTGCCAACGACTGAGAAAAGCGCTGCCATGGTGATTGCCGAACGCTTGCGAAAATATGTAGCGGCCCGCAGCTTTGTGGCAGGCCCGAAATCAGGCATTCCTGTGACAATTTCAATCGGCGTGGCCAGCCTAGCCGAAAGCAACGACACCTTTGAAAAGCTCCTGAAACGTGCCGATGAAGCCCTCTATGTGGCCAAGCGCGAGGGTCGAAATAGGGTGGTTCTGGAAGCTGCTTAATTTGGCCGCCGCCCTTTAATTCCCCCCATCATACCCCATGTAACATTTGTAGCGCTGGTTGCAGTGCCAAAGGCTTTCTGCAATAGTGCCAACTCAACAATTTTCCGCCCTCGTGCGGAATGAACGAACTAGGAGTTTGATATGGGTGGTTTGTCTTGGATGCATTGGGCAATTATTCTGGTTGTCGCATTGGTCCTGTTTGGCGGTAAGGGCAAGGTTTCTGACCTGATGGGCGATGTGGCCAAGGGCATCAAGAGCTTCAAGAAGGGCCTGTCTGAAGATACTGACGCTGTCGCTGACACTGCAAAAACGCTGGAAACCCAGGCTGGCGAGATGTCCAAAAAGGCTTCTGAAAAAGCCAAGACTTGAGTGCGGCTGAACGCCTGAGAACGCGCAAGGCAGAGACATTTCATGTTTGATTTTGGCGGTCGATATACCGAAATACTGGTGCTTGTTGTGGTGGCGATCATCGTCATCGGCCCCAAGGACTTGCCGGTTGTCTTGCGAAAAATCGGCCAGTTCATGAACAAGATGCGCAGCATGGCTCGCGAATTTCAGGGCCATGTTGATGTGGCCATGAAAGATGCTGGCATGGACAGCATCAAGAAAGATTTGCAAGGCATGAGCAGTGGCATTTCTGGTGCCATTTCAGGTCCCCAAAACACGTCGGTCACAACTCCGGTTGAGACCCCCGTAACTCCGATGATGCCGCAGCTGTCCTCAGTCTCCTCTGTCGCTTCGGATTTCACCACCTATTTCGGAACAAGCCCACAAGTGGGTGAAACCTGGGTAGCAGGCAAGCGCGTCGGTCCTGAGGCTTCGCCTCAACCATGACGAAAGAGGAAATCGACTCGTCAGAAGCCCCGCTGCTTGACCATTTGATTGAGCTGCGCTCGCGCCTCGTCAAAAGCGTCGCCGGCTTTGTGATCGCTTTCCTCGTAAGCTTTTTCTTTTCAACTGAAATTCTGCACCTGCTGATCCTGCCCTTCAAATGGGGCACGGGCACCGATGTCAGCCTGATTTCAATCAAGCTGCTCGGTGTGTTTCTGGTCAAATTGAAAATCGCTATGTTTGGCGGCTTTTTCATCGCCTTCCCACTGATTGCCACACAGATTTACCGCTTCATGGCACCAGGACTCTACAAGCATGAACGCCGGGCCTTGGCACCTTATCTCGTGGCCACGCCCGTATTCTTCCTGCTGGGCGCAGCGCTGGTCTATTTCATGCTGCTGCCCGTCGCCATCAAGTTCTTCTACAATCTCGCTGCAGGCACAGGAACTGACGGGACCGGCGGCATTCAGTTGATGCCTGATATTGAGGCCTATCTCGATTTTGTCATGGCGCTCATGCTGGCCTTCGGCCTGACCTTCCAGTTGCCCGTCGTTTTGACGCTTCTGGGGCATATGGGCGTTCTGACCTATGAGCAGCTCACCAAGGGCCGCCGCTTTGCCATTGTCGGCGTTTGCGCGCTGGCAGCCGTCATCACCCCGCCCGATCCGATCTCGATGCTGTCGATGTTTATCCCGCTCTGGGGGCTCTATGAGCTTTCAGTCTTCTCGGTTCTCTTCCTTGAGAAGCGCCGCGCCAAGGCCAAGAAGCTGGAAGATGACACCAAGGCCCTTGAGGACAAGTCTTCCTAAATCACGCCAATGCGGCTAGGAAGCGCTGGATTCCGTTTCCGAAGGTGATTTATGCACGACATCAAGCTCATCCGCGACAATCCACAAGGCTTTGACCAAGGCCTAGCCCGCCGGGGACTGGCCCCGCTTGCGCAAAGCCTAATGGACATTGATCAGCGGATAAGAAACCACAAAGCCTCTCTACAGGCTGAACAAGCGACTGCGAACACAGCCAACTCCCAGTTTTCTAGTACGGCAAAGACTGCCACCCCAGCAGATCGCGAATTTCACAAAGCCGCTAGCGTAGAGCGAAAATCTAAAATCCTATATCTGGAGAACGAGTTAGCCCAGGACGAAAAGCTGTTAAAAGATAGCTTGTCGATCATTCCCAATATTCCGCTCGACAGCGTCCCAGATGGCGAGGACGAGCACGGCAATGTGGAATTGAGAACCTGGGGCCAGAAGCCAAGCTTTGCCTTTGTGCCACAGCAGCATTTCGACATCGGCGAAGGTTTGGGCCTCATGGATTTTGAGGGCGCCGCGCGAATGTCAGGGGCAAGGTTTGTTGTTTTGAAGGGAGCCCTGGCGCGCATGGAGCGGGCGATCGCCCAGTTCATGTTGAATCTGCATACAGAGGTGTCCGGCTATCAGGAAATCAATCCGCCTATGCTGGTACGTGACGCTGCGATGTTCGGAACAGCCCAGCTGCCAAAGTTTAGGGATGATCAGTTCACTGCAACCAGCATGGGTGTCAGGCAGGAGTTATTGGAAAAGGCCTTGGAGCAGGCAACAATCCAACAACGCGCGGATCTTGAAAAAGGAGTTATCGGTGCGATCGAGTTTGTCCGCCGAGTTCTAGATAAAGCCGAGTCTGAAGAAGATTATTGGCTGGTTCCAACAGCAGAAGTGCCGCTGACAAACTTGGTGCGAGAGCAGGTCTTGGACGAAGCGATGCTTCCGCTGCGCATGACGGCTTATACACCCTGTTTCCGCGCGGAAGCGGGATCAGCGGGTCGTGACACGCGCGGCATGATCCGCCAACATCAGTTCTCAAAGGTCGAGCTTGTGTCGATTACCACGCCTGAACAGGCCGACGCCGAACATGAGCGCATGACCGCATGTGCCGAAGAAGTTTTAAAGCGACTCAATCTGGCCTACCGTACCATTGTTTTGTGTACTGGTGACATGGGTTTCAGCAGCCGCAAAACCTATGACATTGAAGTGTGGTTGCCCGGCCAAAACGCCTATCGCGAAATTTCGTCGTGCTCGCAATGTGGGGACTTCCAGGCCCGCCGCATGAACGCGCGCAGCAAAGCGGCTGATGCCAAGCAAGCGCGTTACGTCCACACGCTCAATGGCTCTGGCCTGGCCGTTGGGCGCACCATGGTTGCCATTCTGGAGAACTATCAGAACGATGATGGCAGCGTTACAATTCCCGAAGTGTTGCGGCCCTACATGGGTGGCATGAGCATAATCAAGAGGCCCTGACCGATGCGAATTTTAGTGACCAATGATGACGGCATTCACGGCGAAGGGCTAGTGGCGCTGGAAGAAATTGCCCGCACACTCTCGGACGACGTGTGGGTGGTGGCCCCCGATGAAGAACGCAGTGGAGCAGGGCACTCGCTCACCCTGTCTTATCCTCTGCGTTATCGCGAAATTGAAAAGCGCCGCTTTGAAGTCACAGGCACGCCCACCGATTGCGTGGTGATGGCCGTTCGCAAAATCATGCCGGGACTTCCGGACTTGCTATTATCAGGCGTCAACCGCGGTCAGAACATCGCCGAGGATGTCACCTATTCCGGAACCATTGCCGCCGCCATGGAGGGGACTTCGCTTGGCATCAAGTCCATCGCCATGAGTCAAGTGATCGGCATGTTCAACAACGGTGTTGATTTTGCAGTGGCGCGCAAACACGGCCCGGACATTGTGAAGAAGCTCAACGCAATGACCTTCGGCCCTGGCACCTTGATGAATGTGAACTTCCCCGATTGTCGGGTTGATGAAGTGGCGGGCATCGACATCACCATGCAGGGCAAGCGCGACCAGAATTACATGCTGGTCGATGAGCGCTTGGACAACAGGGGCATGCCTTATTTCTGGTTGAATTTTGCCCGCGAACGCGGCACCCCGCCCGCCGGCACGGATCTGGCGTCGGTCTTCAACAAGCGCATCTCAATAACCCCCTTGCACATGAACCTGACGCAGATCGACGCGATGGATGCTTTGCGTGGAGTTTTTAAGGGTTAATGGCCCAATTCCCGACACATTTAGGGGCAAAACCACGGCAACTTAACAAGGACATGAAAATGAAGAAAATTATTGCGATTTCCCTTTTTGCCACAGCCCTTTTTGCCGGTCACGCGCAAGCCGCTGACGGTGTGAAAGTCGGCGTCCTGTCGTGCTCCACCAAGGGCGGCATTGGCTATATCATCGGCTCGTCAAAGGCCATCAACTGCGCCTTCAAGCCATCAGCGGGTGGTCGCGTGGAACATTATACCGGCAAGCTCGGCAAGTTGGGCCTTGATATCGGTGTGACAGGGGATTCAGTTCTCGCTTGGGCCGTGTTTGCCCCCGGCAAGTTGAAGCCAGGTTCGCTCGCAGGCTCATATGGTGGTGCCTCTGCTGAAGCGACAGTGGGCGTCGGCCTTGGTGCCAACGTTCTGGTCGGCGGCTTCTCCAAGACCGTCAACCTCCAGCCCATCAGCGTTCAGGCCCAAACCGGGCTCAACATCGCCGGCGGCATCGGCACGCTGTATCTCAATTACGTGCGCCACTAAGCGGATTGTTTTTCGGAAATTCCAAGGGAGGCGAAAGCCTCCCTTTTTATTTTGCTCCTGCAGGCATCGGAACTGCGACCGTTGATTACAAACTTCAAATCTCGCTATGCGCATCATTTGCTGCAGGTCAAGATTAATGATCACGATATCAAGCAGTCCCAGTCTCCTTTCTAGTTAGGGATATGGCATCAACTTCCATTGCCGAGTATTGCCATCACATTTTTGGGGGTAGCAGAAACAGTGATCCCGCTGACCACATGGATTTTCAGACATGAACCATCAGGATGTTCCGTCAGCTCTTAATTCGATAGTTTGTTTTCAATAGCAGAGACGTATCTTGAAGTTTCGCGATCCTTTCCAGGATTGGTTTTATATCCAGTGGGATTTCTTTCGACTGCATTATGGTGCACTTCTAATCTATTAATTTTGGAGAGCAGGCATTTTTCGTGACAGCTGATTGTAAAGGCTGGGCTGGCCCATTCTCGAGCCAGCCCAAATTATTCAGAGACACGTGTAGATAATTTTCAAGCGCTATTCACCTCTGTTTTTAAGGGAGGCTTTCCAAAGTACCAGCGCATGTCGGCTAGGTTTTTGTCGCCACGGCTGACTTCTGACCTGTGAAGGGTAGAAACAAAGCAGCGAGCAGAACAGTTATCGCAGCACCCGCCAGCAACAAAAACATTGCTCGGAATCCACCGCCATCTGCATGCAAGCGCGATACAATTGGAATGATGATGGAACTGACGCCGAGGGAAAATACATACTCAAATGAATAGGCCCTGGCCCGCCATTGCGGTGCCACGAAACGCGCCAGCAACCATGATGTCACCGGAATTTCCGCAAATATGGCTGTCACCAAAACAATTGCCAAAGCCAGCATTTCGGGGCCTTGCGCGTTAGCAAGGAGGAACAGGGCAGACGCCTGAATGCCCAGGAGCACAAACAGTACGGGTTTGGCACCGAAGCGATCAAGCGCCCGGCCCACCGGCAATTGTGCAAAAGCGGCAATGGCAAAAACCAAAGCACTGGTTGTGCCAATGACGTGAAGGGGCAAGCCCTGATCAGCAAGGCGCTCTTCCATTATTTTTGGCAAAGACATGGTGATGCCATTGAATATCAGCCCGCCAAAGAGGGCGGAGAATGCAACCAGCACCACGATCCGTAACTGTGCCGACCGCGATACAGGCTGAAAAGTCTTTTCCACAATGTTGTCTGAACTTGCGGCGCAACTATTCCAAAACAGAACTGTGTAAATGACGCCCACTGCGAATATGACAAGACCGGGAAGTACAAACGCCATGTGCCAACCCAAGGTATCTGCTAAAAAGCCCGTGGCAATGGCAGCGCCTGAGAGACCCAGATTGCCAAAAACACCGTTTGCTGCGAGCGCACGGCCTTGCTGCGGTGCCAAGTCAGAAATCATGGCAAGACCCACGGGATGATAGATCGCGGCAAAAAGGCCAATCGCCGAAAGACTCCCAGCAAGAAAGACCGGACCCGTTGCAAAGCCCGCCAAAATTGCGGATGCGCCGCCGCCAATGAAGAAAACAGCCATCAACTTGTTGCGCGACATGCGGTCGCCAAGCCAGCCGACGGGCAGAGTTGCCAAGCCAAAAATCACCAGAGTGCCAGTTCCCAAAGCCAGGATGTCTGAATATGTGCTTTGCCAATCCTTCTGGATTGCAAGTGCCGCTGTTGGAAAAATAAGCAGCAAATAATGGACAACAAAATGCGCCATGTTGATGAAATAGCGATGCGTGCGATCTGACATGAGATCCTCCAGGCAATCGGGTTATGAGGTTCGCGCATTGACGTAAATAAGATGAAATGACATAAATTGTCGATTATGTGCCAAAACACCGAGATTGAAGGCTTTTCAGAACATTATCCGCACGGCACCTTCGTGGACTGGCACCACCACGAGGGCGGACAAATCGCGCATGCGACCCATGGCGTCATGCGCATCCACGCTGAAGGTGGGTTGTGGATTGTTCCGCCGGGCCGGGCCTTATGGATTCCGCGCGGTGTCGTTGACGGGATTGAGTGCCATGGCGATGTATCCATGCGGACCTTGTATATCACCGGAGTGCCGCCCTCCACCGAACGACCCTTGGGCGTTTGGAATATCACCCAACTCATGCGGGAGCTGATTTTGCGTTTCTGCGATGCTGGTGCCGTCCACACCCGTGATGCAATGACCAGCCTGTTGCTCGGCGAAATGCGGGCCAGCATTAGCCTTCCCTTGATGTTGCCACTTCCAACTGAGCCGAAACTCAACAAGCTCTGTCGAGAGTTGGCCAATCCAGCTCAAAGACAGCACACGCTGGAACAAGCTGCAGCCGAGGTTGGTCAGTCGCCCCGAAGTTTTATTCGCAATTTCCAAAAAGCTACCGGCATGACATTTCGTCACTGGCGACTTCAGGCAAGATTGATGACAGCAATTGAGCATCTGTCCCAAGGTCACTCTGTGTCAAAGACTGCATTCGAAGCAGGCTATGACAGCCTCAGTGCATTTTCTGCAGCTTTCAAATCCACCTTCGGCGTGAATCCATCGGTTTATCGATCGCGGTAAGACGAACACTAGGAGCGTGTTAAACTGGGCGGTTTTATTCTGTCATGGTTTTTCCTTCGCTGAGTGTTTGATGCCTATAAAACACCTTTTCTCTTGAGAAATTCTGGCAGCATTTGTCTGATAGCTTCTGGCCTTGAAAGTAGTGGCTCTTGTCGGACTGCCCAGGCGTCAGTGGCTTCGAGAACGGAAACCGGCAACCGCGCGGCAGCTACTAAAATGCAGGTTAAGAATGAAGGTCATCAAAAGCCCAATGCGATCGACCTCATGGAGCAAGTAGACCGTGATCTTGGGATGATCGTTTCGACCTTAGATGTTGTCATTGAATCTCAAGATATATTCGGAGATTCTGATGAGCAGATGTCAGGATTTCTGTATTTGACGTGCACCAATCTTAAGCCCACTCGGGAATGCCAGCTATTGGCAATTGAGTGGGCGCTTGAGGCAAGGCCTCTGGTGCAAAACTCGGTATAGCATGATGGAAGTTGTAAAGCCCCCGATTGGTGACGATGAACCGGTGCCGAATGCCTACAAGAGAGGTGGCCCAAGATGCGATTTAGGGAAAGAGTGAAACCTCATCGACAGACCGCGCGAAGAAAGCACTGGCTGCTGCGTGGGAGACTTCGAGAAGGCTGAAATCAAACTCAACGAATACGTTGTCAAAAACTAGTCATCAAGGCGTAGGAAAAGTGATCCCCATTGGCGAGAAACCTCCAAAAAACCTTCTCTGAGTTTATGCTCATAGGTGTATGTGCTGGTGTTTTCATCGAACTGAATAGCGAAAGCGTAGTTTTACCCCAGTGTTACCCTTGGCGAAAAATTTAGGCGATCACATCCTGAAAATTGGCAGTAAGCTATTAAAATTGCTGGTGCCGGTTACAGGACTCGAACCTGTGACCCCCTGATTACAAATCTGATTTGCGGGGAGTTAATCAGAAGATTAGCGCCACCGAAATGCAGTGTGTTTCCACTCATTACAAAGCCCTGTTTCTGTAATTGCTGAGTTTTCCACAGTCTGGTGCCAAATTCTGTTGTTTCTTAGCTGTCTCTTCCCATATCAGGTTGTGTCATGAAGTCTCGAAACGGGTGAACCAAAGTTGACCACGGCGTTGACCAGCGCTGGAGTCGTAAACAATGGACTACGCAAAACAAGACCGGTTATTGAGGGGCCTCAGGGGTGGGGATGGTCAATATGAACTCCCCCTTGGGGAAGGCCTCAGCGTTAGGGTCAGCAGCAAGAGTGCCAGAACCCTGTACCTGCGTGTAAAGATCAACGGCAAAGGACAGCGCATCAATCTTGGCGCATATCCGGCGGTGACGCTTAAGGATGCCCACAACAAGGCACTCACGTTGCGCGCAGAGATCAAAGAGGGCCGCGATCCAAGGTTGGAGGCGCGACGTGCAAAACATGGCACTCATGCCCCGGCGACCGTTGTAGAGGCGGTCGAACGTTATGTGCTGGAGCATGCCAGAGTCAAACAACGCACAGAATGGGCCAAGGAAAGCGAGAGATTGCTCCGTCTTGAGGTTCTGCCGAAAATTGGCTCTTACCCCTTGGCCCAGCTCAGGCGCAGTGACGTTGCGGGTCTGATAGCCCGGAAGGCCGAGGCAGTCAGGAGGGCAGGTTATACCGGGATCGTTGCCAATCGTCTGTCAGCTGTTGTGAGCAGGTTCATCAGGTTTTGTGCCGACTATGGCTGGCTTGACGCGTCACTTGGGCTCCGGTTGCCGAAACCAGCGACAGAAAGATCGCGTGACCGAAACCTAAGTGTCTCAGAGTTGGCACTGGTCTGGCGCGCCCTGAGTGAGTCAAGAACAGGGCAGGGACCCTGCCTTCCGGTCTATGCCAAAGTTCTCGCGTTGCTGATGCTAACAGGTTGGCGGGTGACCGAAATCACCCGGATCACACCATCTCGCATTGACCGCCATAAACGGTCAATCACACTGACTAACGCCAAGAACAAGGCATCCCAGAGGAAAGTGTTACTCCCTCCGATGGCGTGGTCCATCCTTGAGGCCGAGCTGAGCAACAGGTCTGAACTTGATGATGAGGAGTTGATTTTCAAATTGCCCAAAGGTGGGGAGATTCCAGAAAATGAAGTATCCCGAGCCACCAGAAGGTTGGTGATGGCATTGGAAATGGTGGCGTGGACGCCACGCGATCTGCGGCGATCAGTTGTATCCCTCATGGCCGAACTTGGCGTTGACGGAGATGTCCGAAGGCGCATCACGGGGCACGTCGCCACTGATATCCACGGCCGGGTGTATGACAGGTCACAGCGGCTTCAGGATGGTCTGAATGCCCTGCGCCGCGTCGAAACAGCCATTCAAGCGGAGGTCATGAAGCAATCGTCGTCTGATCATGGGAACGTAACCCTGATCAACCAGCGGTAAATGGCAAGACAAACTGCCATGCTCAATCCAAACCAAGTAGCCAAAATCTTCAGCAATCAGGAGGTGAAGGAACTCGCCTCCCGTTGTAAAATTAAACTTGATGGTGAGCGCCTTATTGAATTTGCCCAATACCTCCGTGATGCAGTCGAAATCCATCTGCATGAGTATTTCGATGACCAATGGCTGTTTGCAACCAAAGGTGCCCATGGCCAAGTCGCCAGACTGGCGAAAGCTGCCCGCCTGCAACAGGCCCTTCAATGCAAGGCAGACATTCGTGGGTTGTCGCCATTTATGCTGCGTCAACTGAATTTGAGAGCAGAACGACTTGGGCTCGACTTCCCGACTCCGAATGATTTTTCCACGGAAACAGATGCGGCCCGCTCTTTTGAAATCTTACTTAAGGTGTCCGTGGTGGGGAGAGCGTTCGACTCTAAGAGCGGGGTCCCCTCCGTGGTCACGTATTCCCCACGGCCCAATAGAAATGCCAGTCGCCGCGAGGCCGCATATCTTCTTGGTGGGATGCTCACTGTCGTTTGGAATACGCATGCACCCGAGCCCGCGCCCCGATCAGTAAACCGGTCCACGTGGGTCGCGTTCAAAATATTTGTCGAGTTTTGCCTATCTGCAATCGGCTACCGTGATGTCAGCGCCACTGAAGTAATCAATTGGAATGGCAAAAATAACCAAGCCGCTTTCGGAGGCTGAGAGCAGGGGATCTTAGTGTAATTCCAAAAAGGGTTTGTGTGGAAAAATTATCAAACCGTGATGTCGTTTGAGCGCGGAGGCCTAGATTGGATCCATTGATGACACATGGATCGCAGCATGCATAACCAGAAACAATTGAAGCCGAAACCAGAACCGCGCCTTTACAAAATAGATGACACATGTGCGGCGCTCAATTTGAGCCGCAGCAGTTTGTACCGATTGATCAGGAACAATCAAATTCGGACTGTCCTGTTGGGCGGCCGAAGGCTCGTACCCGTGACTGAAGTTGATCGGGTCTCCAGCCTTGGAGGTGACTGACCAAGAAACTAAGATACACATAGCCAGCCCCCTATAAATATGGGCCACAGCCCTGCCGTATCGAGACGGTTTGGAACACACTGTGAAACTGCCAATGGCATGGCATGTAAGGTAAGAAGCCCAAAGCCAGTTGCAGAGGGCAGGAGTGGGCCATGCTGAGTATTGCAACCCACAATCATGTTTGCCGCTGTTAGAGGATATGCTCGGCAAATGATTGCGTTTTTGAAGTGGCTCATAAAGGCGGACCGCGAACCCCCGCCTCCCCATAACAGGGTCGAGCTTATCCTAGGGTCGACGAGGACTAACTCCGAGATTCAGACAGGCTTCGCCTAGATGGTTAGAACGAATGTTCTGATCTGCTTGGCGAAGCCTTGCTCAAAAGCAAGGGGCAGGCCAACTCTGATCTTCACCGAGTTTCAGGACGGGATTGAGTTTAGGCATTGGATGGTGGTGAGATGAAATCAAAATTGGAAATGCAAGCCGACAAAATTCTGATGAAAGATTCGGCGCGCAGGTGTGTTGATCTAGGCCAAATCGAACAACGGCGTCGAAATGCGGCGGCACGAGATCGATTGAGAAAAGGCAAGCGCGCAACAAAGCTACATTCTCTGTACCTCAATAGCCCGGATCGGTTCGCCATGACATTCTCTGAGTTCAAGAAAAAGTTTACGGGGATAAGTACCGCGCGTCTGACCGCATTGCCGGACTGGTAACCCTAGACCCAGTATCGCAAGCCGAATGGCCCAACCGGTTCCCTAGTCTTTAGTTGTTGGTTGAGAGCAGGCATTAATCTCTTGAGTAACGGCGCAGTCTTGATAGCGCGCTGGGCGCTTTGCGGCTTCACCATAACTTTGCAGATGATTTCGTAATTAAATGGAGAACGATCATGGGTGGAATCGGATCAGGACGACCTACAGGCACTGGGCGGGCCAAGGTCGAGCAATACCACGCCCTTGACGTCAATAAACTTCATCGAAGTGGATGCCTCCGAGCGGGTTGGGCTGGCGGCTGGCGGTGGAGCACCAATGATGAACAGGTCGCAAGGATCGACCTGCGTGCTGACGTAGGCCAACTTGTTTTGGATTATAAATATCGAATTGTTGGCGGTCAATGCAACCACGTAGTTGAGAGGGTCCACATAGTCCAGCAGCCTTGTCGCTATGGCGGCGTCAGGCCATATTTCGTTTGCCCGGGCGTAACAGGGGGAATTGCCTGTCACCGGCGGGTAGCGAAGCTGTTCTGTGCCGGGAGTTTCTTGTGTCGCCGTTGCCATTGCCTTGTCTATGCCAGCCAGAGTGAAAGAATCTGGGATCGAAAGCTGCGGCGGACAAACAAAATCAGGACGCGTTTGGGCGGGGACCCGGGGACCGAAGCAATATTTCCACCAAGGCCAAAAGGGATGTGGGAGCGCACATATGAATCGCTACTCTACGAAGTTAATCAAACTGAAGAGCATGCATTGAACAACTACAGGGCGACCGCTGACATACGTTTGCAATTGTACAATAACCGAGTGGCCAACAGGTCGTAGACAGCTGGAAGATAGGGAAAATCGCGACCCCGGGAATAAACTGGCGTGATCGTGTCTCTTTACGGATAGCGAATGCCATTCCGCGCATCGCCAACTTATTCGAGGAGAATGCCGATGAAAGATTTTTCACGCCGCACTGTGCTGACCACTGCTGCCGCTGCAGCAGCCTTTGGGCTGGTAAAGCCGCTAGTCTTTGAACAGCCCGCTTTCGCCGAAACACCGCTTGAGCCGACGGTTGGCTTTTACAAATACAAGGTCGGGTCGATTGAAGTGACAGCGATATACGATGGCATCTGGCGAAAACCGCATGATCCAGCCTTCATCAAAGGCGTTTCCGTGGACGAGACAAAGACGGCGCTGGCAAAAGCCGGCCTCACCACCGATTTCATGCCGATCCCGCTCACAGTCATTGTCCTGAAGTTCGGTGACCGCATGATCATGGTAGATGCTGGCTCTGGCGTGGGCCAATGGCAGGCCAATGCTACCAATCTACCGGCCAATATGAAGTTGGCCGGCATCGACTACACAAAGATCGACACGCTGCTGATCTCGCATTTCCACCCAGATCACGTGTGGGGCCTGATGGAGAAGGGCACCAATGCGGCGATCTTCCCGAATGCTGAGCTGATCGTGAACAGCAAGGAATATCATTTCTGGACCGATGCGGGCGCTGCCGATCGGTTGCCCGAAGGGCGGCGAGCGGCGGGCAAGCGCATCGCGGATGTGTTCCCAACGTGGAAGAACTGGAAGCTGGTTGAAACCGGCGCCGAAGTCGCCCCCGGCATCCAGATCCTCGATTCCTATGGCCATACGCCGGGTCATTCTGTCTTCGTGGTGAATTCCGGCAAGGATCAGCTGATGGTTTCAAACGACACAATGTATGTGCCGGGCATTCTGGCGCCGCATCCGGAATGGCAGGGCGCTTACGATCAGGATGGGCCGATGGCTATCACCAGCCGGCGGCGCATCATAGACCGCGTTATTGCCGACAAGATGCAGATCTGCGGCGCGCACTTCCCGTTCCCCGGTGCGGGCACCTTTGCTCACGACGGCAATGCGTACAGTTTTGCGCCTGTGATCCAGTCGTAAGTTCATGGAGAGTCAAATGTTTTACAAAAGTCTGATCCGTTCGGCCGCTTTGGCGGTCTCTCTCACCGTGATGGCGAGCTTCGCCTTAGCAGTTGACGATCCAACTGCCACCGGCACGGTGGACCTGACCTCGGTGCGGGCCAAGATTGATGCCAACGACTACAAGGCAGCGATCGCCTAACTGCGCGATCTGGCCGAAGACAACCAGAATGTCGATGTCTACAATTTGCTCGGCTTCTCGCTGCGCAAGTCTGGCGACTTCAAAACCTCGCTGACCTATTACAATCGTGCGCTTGAACTGCAGCCGGATTTCAAACCGGCGCATGAATATCTGGGCGAGCTCTATCTCGACATGAGCGACATGCCAAATGCCAAGCTGCAACTCGCCACGCTGGAAAAGCTTTGCCCCACGGGCTGCGATGAGTTGAGCGACTTGCAGGAAGCGATCAAGGCCAAATCAGCACAGTGAAAGACGGGTGGGCGCCACGGCGCTCACCCATTCTGACAGGAGAAAAAATGTTAACGAGACTTGAAAACGCATTGGAACGTTGGTCTACAGTTTTGCTCCTTCTGGCCCGCGTGCTGCTGACCATCCTGTTTCTGCACGAAGCGCTGGTATTGCTCTTTGCTTTCGCACCAGCTGCCGCGGCGATGGGCAAGATGGGTGTGCCGGCGCCGGTGCTGGCGGCGACCATTGCCTTGCAACTGGTAGCGGGTCTGATGATCCTTCTGGGCTGGCATGGGCGGCTTGGTGCATTGGCGCTTGGCATGTTCTGTCTGATGACAGCATTTTTGTTTCACAGCAACGTGCAGACCCAGAATGAGCTTTTGCATTTCGAAAAAGACCTGTCGATTGCCGGCGGCATGTTTGCACTTGTGATCCTCGGCACGGGGCGGTTGTCGCTCGACAGGATCGTTTAGACGGGAGAATGCAATACTGTGCTAGCCTTGGTGGATGGTGGCGTTTTGAATGACCGGTTGCCAGCGGAGCGTTTCAACGAGGTGGTTCTGCCACATCTCGGTGATGCTTTGTCTCTGGCGCGATGGCTGACCGGCAATGCAGTGGATGCGGAAGACGTGGTGCAGGAGGCCTGCATCAATGCCTTCAATGGCATCGGCACCTATGCGGGTGGCAGCGCAAGAGTCTGGCTGCTGACCATTGTGCGTCGTACTTCATACCGGTGGCTGGAGCGCAACCGCTCGCGCCGTGAAAAATCCGTGGGCAATCTGACCGATCTTGAAGAGGCCGCTTCGGCCTCCGGCATCAGCGCCGATCTAGAGGCTGGCCCCGATGCAGAGCTCATGGCAAGAGCCAGTTCGACCATTCTGGAGGCGGCGTTGGCGGCTGTGCCCGAACCGTTTCGCGAGACGCTGATACTGCGCGACATGAATGAGCTCAGCTATCGGGAGATTGCAGAAGTTCTCGGCGTGCCCATTGGCACCGTCATGTCGCGCCTGGCTCGGGCGCGTGGCCTGCTGAAGAAGGAATTGGAGAAGAGGTTATGACCATTCGCGATGCTGATATCGAGTTGATGATCCAGGCTCTGGTCGATGGTGAACTGGATGACACGGCGGCACGTGACGTCGAGGCCCGCATTGCTGCCGATCCTGCTTTGGCTGCGCAGCGCGACTCGCTTATCACTTTGAAGGCAGCGATCAAGCGCATGCCGCAACCTCCCGTGAGTGATACATTTAAGGCGAAGATCTCTGCTATTGCGTCAGTGCATGGACAGATGGCCGCCAAGCCTTTGCAGAAGTCGCGCAGTTTTTGGCCGATTTTTTCACGGTCTTATGGCTGGCAGGCTGTGGCGGCCTCGATTGTGATTACTGCGGTTTTGAGTGGCAGCATAATGCGCCTCGCCATGCTGGGTGCTGCGCCGGACAGTTTTACCCTCGCCATTGCCGATGATCACCGACGCAGCCTGTTGGCAGCGAGCCCCTTCGATGTAGCTTCTTCTGATCGTCACACTGTGAAGCCTTACCTGGATGCCAAACTTGGACTTTCACCGCCCGCACCTGATCTGGCAGCGCAGGGCTTTGCGCTTGCGGGCGGCCGCGTGGAAGTGGTGGCAGAAAGGCCCGTTCCGGTACTCATTTACCGACACCACGAGCATTTGATTTCTTTGGTTGCGATCCCCAACCAGAACACCGCCAAGTCGGAGCCTGTAGATCTCCCATACGGTGGTTTTTCGATGGTGAAATGGAGCGATGGCGCGTTTTCCTATTGGGCTATTTCCGAT
Source organism: Hyphomicrobiales bacterium (assembly GCA_038231475.1). Classification (GTDB taxonomy): domain Bacteria; phylum Pseudomonadota; class Alphaproteobacteria; order Rhizobiales; family Aestuariivirgaceae; genus Aestuariivirga. The sequence goes on from JBBRLH010000001.1 coordinate 517,995, forward strand.
ACTGAGTGGACTGACCTCAACATCTTCGTGGGACAATTTCGCGCAGCCACCGCCCCAAATTGATGGAAAGGACGCGGCCCGAATCCCTGACACCCAATTTTACTTTCCACTGCGATGCGCGCTCTCTGATGATGGTCACGGAGAATGCTGGGTAGCAATCAAGAGCAATGGCATCAATGCAGTGAAACTCGATGGATCAGAGTTTCGATCCTCTGAAAGACCACCATTCTTCTAGCACCAAACCACCCATTTCTAGTACGCCCCAAATTAATGGGCCATTTCGGCAGCTTGGTGGGGCGCACCGATCTCTGTAGGCGAGCCGAGACGGATCTCGGGTTGTAACTCTAGTGTTCGGGTAAGCCCAGCATTCATCCATACATCATGGATGGGCCAATTTGCGGGCTGCCGCCATGCCATCTGTTGACTGAAGTATCCAATTTAGAATGGCTCAGTTGTGGTCGTAACTCCAGAAGCGCCGTCATTTTCAACAGTCAGTTTAATAATCATATTGAAGGTCGTGTTGGGCCATGGATCAGCATAGGTGTCTGGCGGCGCGCCCAAGGCATTTAGCAGGCTGGGGATGTTGCCATGGTGCCAGCAAACGAGAACAGATTTGCCCTGGTATTTCTCGCTCCGACGAAGTGTGAGGGCGAGTGCTCCATAGTCCTGATCCGCATAACCTTGGTCAATTGGTATCCCAATTGCTTGGGAGATTGGAAGCACAGTTTCAAATGGGCGTGAACTGTGATTGGAGTTTGCGGTCGCGAATATGAAATCGGGCTTGCCAAATTGGGCGGGGATGTATGTTGCAAGTGACTCTGCGCGTTGCTCGCCGACGGAGGTGAGGTGGGGGTTATTCAAATCTGGGGACTTTTCCGCGTGACGCATGACAAGAATTGCTATGGACATATCAATGACTCCCATGCGCGTTATTTACACCAAGCGAACATTTCCATATCCAAATAGCAACTCGCTTTTTTAAAACTGGTGTTTGCCATGTTGAATGAATGGCTTCATTGGTACTCAATCACAACAATCTCACGTTTCGTTCAATCAGAAGACAGCAAAAACGCTGGCGAAAAATTCGACTTTCCTAGCGCAGAGCAAAATGAGTAGATTTGCTGAAGTACGGACCAATCCACATATGGCAAAATTGGAAAAGTACGATCAGACCCGTCATCCATCTCAAATCCTAATGGTTCATACTCTAGTCGTTCAAGTTTGGTAGTGGTGGTCAATTTGCAGATCAGCCTGTTTTCTGAAGGCTATCCAGGTAATCTTCTCACCATTGTGGGCCATCTCTTTTCGTTCTCTCAACGCATCGCCACGCGCTTAGGACCGGCGAACAGCGCTGAATGTGGGGAGACGTTGGTGGGAAGAGTGATGTTGCGCTGCTCTGACATGTCCCACTACCGTTTTCATCTGCCTCATGTTCATCTGACTACTTTATTTCACGAAGACTGGTTTGCGCGACTAATGCACGCAAGTCCCGTCACGCATTGCCCAGCCTTCAGGACAGAAATGCTTGCCGCGAGGTCCGATGCAGACGCCGTCGGCGACGTGCGACAACACTGGACAGTTTACAATCTTCTGGCGGGGCGGCGCCCCATGCAATCCTTGAATGCAGGTGCCGCCGTTTAACGTCAGACCGTCCGGGCAGAAATGCTTGCCGCGAGGGCCAATACAGACTTTTCCCGTCCATCGCGATAACGGCGGACAAGGCCCCTGCTCCGCGATCGGCTTTGCTTCGCCAGGTGTCTTAGAGAATCCGTCCGGCACGCAACGGCCGTGATCGGCGTGCGTGCCGGCGACGCAACTCTTGTTGATCACTGCCGGTCCGCTGCGGTTAACTCCCCCCGGCACTAAGTGCATATTGTCAGGCGCGCATATGTGGTTCATTGCATGCGAGCCGGGAGGACACGCGAGTTTCTTGCAGTACGTACTTCCTGGAGCGGAAAAAGATTGATCGTCGCACAGCGAACAGATGGCGAAATTCGCATAGCTGTTGGCCGGACAGATGTTGCACTCCGACGCGGCATTCTCCTGCCCATACCCTGTGGGACAGGCGCAGGCGGCGCCACCATCTACGCTCTGCATGCCGTGCGCACAAACAAGGCAGGCTCCTATGCTGCTCCCATCCTTTTCATAGGACGCATAACCATTGGGGCAACTCGTACACGCACCCTGCGCGAACACCTGCCCAATGGGACAGGCGCGTTCGCACTTTCCATATTCCGGTGCGATCTGGCCCGGTGGACAATTCCAGACTTGCTGGTTGCTGGTGCCTCCGGTTTCCAGGCAATGGCTTCCGTCGAACGAAGCCGCGAAACTCTCGCTCCAATTGGTCCGCGTCCAGGACCGCTTGTCGCTGCTTTGCGCAAGTTCGCTTCCGGACTTGGTCGCGCACGCACCGCAGACACCGCCTTGCAACGCTTGCCCTGCCGGACAGGTGGAGCAATAGCACTGGCCGTCCTTCGAACCCGTCGCGCCACAGATCTGCTCGCCCGGCGAGCATATCTGCTCCGCACAGCTATTGGGATCGCCCGAGTCTGTATCCGCCTTGGGGATCCACTGGCCCGGCGCGTATTCACAGATGTTGTCGTATTCGTGGCCCATCCCTTTACTGCCATCATCAGCGCAAATGATGCCGCCAATGTTGAGGTCGCATACGAAGGCATTGGCTGCCGACCCCGCTACAGCGGCGACATCGGCCGGTAGGGCCTCTAGATCCTTTAGGATACCGCAGACATCGACATCCGTGATGATCTTCATCGCCGCACAGAAAACCGTCTCGCCGCCATCCTGCAGAAGCTGCGTATAATCTTTGTTTTCAAGATCGAGGATGATGTTGATCATTGTCTGTTCTTCGGGCGGAAGATATTCCGCGCTTGCGTCAATACAGGCTTCGAGATCACTGGCGTCGGAACAGGAGGTGACCAGCGTGTTGACCGCCACCAAAGAGTATGGCGCGAACACGCCGGTGTCGTCGATCGCGGCCTCGATATCGGTAATGTCGACGGCCCAAGCCGTCACAGGCACGGTGCCTGCGTAGAGTAGAACTAGCGCCACGAGGATTTTGCGGATGGCGAAAATGCTCATTGCGGCACTCCCTTAGGAATACGCGTTCGCAGTTGTGCGGCGGCTATTGTCGCGCGCACCTGTCCCACAGTAGCGGCATGGCCGCTGTCACTGATCAACACTTTTGAGTCCGGTGCATGCTGCAATTCCGCGACAAGTTGCTCGCGAGTGCTAATCGTCAATGGTGCTTCGGACGACGGCGGTACTTGCGCACGCTTGAGTTCTTGGCTTCCGCGCACCAGAGGTTCGAGCGAACGGATCTGTTCAACGCTCACGCGTCGGCCGGATGGTAAACAAATGACGTCATTCGCAGGGCGCGCGGCGATCTGGCTCAGCGTTTCGCCGGGCGGAAGTGTTGCGCATGCGCCGGACGGAGCAGGAAGTATATTCAGCGGCGCATGCGCGGTGTTGCGGCTCTGCGCGAGCGCAATCATCTGCTGGATACCGCGCAGACGGCCAACGCTGATCTGGTGGCCTGAGCTTGTCTCGATCATCTGATCGGCACGCATCTTCGCAAGGTCTTCGGTGCGGAAGCCAGCACCGATTCCGATGAGTTTGGCGTCGCTAAACTCAGTGTTTGTAGCGCCGGGATGCCAAAGGAACGTCGCGAGATCCCGCGCTTGTGTCAGTGACACCAGCGATAGAAAGCCCAACACACAAATGGCGACGATGAAGTTGCGATACGACATGAAAGTCCTCCGAAAGGAATCTCTTGGCGGGGAACCGCTATCACCCGATAGGTGGTACTTTGCCTCCGGAGGGATGTCGCTGCAACTATCAATCGGCGACTAATTAGCTAACACTTCCGTAATATGGCCCTTTTCAAGTTCGCGATCCTGAATGCCAATTCATCCCCAACATTAGCCCCAACCGAGGTCAAGAGCATCGCTGTAGTCATGATTAGATATGCTCATCCGTTGTCTTCATCTTTAGGCCCATCCGACTTTCCACCCCGCGCCACGACCTTCAGGCTATGATCAGGCAGGGGTCTTTGCAGGCTGGCCACATCGCCCCACTCTGCACTTAGCCACGCATCCCATTTGGCAGGCTTCGTGAGGATCTCAGGCATAGCTTTGGGATAGATCGGGTTGACATCTCCTTTCGGTGGGCACGTCAAGAATGCGTAAAGGTCGGATGCAATCTCTCCCTCCTTGAGCTTCCTTACTGACTTCCACTGTGGAACCCAGATGTCCGCAAAGAATGCGATGGTATGAAGACCCGGACGGCGAAGAGGGATGAAGTTGAACCAAAGCGCGGACGGCCCAAGACTTATAAAAAAGGAAAAAATGATGGGCTATAAAATTTAGCACATTTTCATGTTTCTGATCGTCCTACTAGGAATCCTGCTTGCCCTTTCTACGTCTCATTTTTCTTTTTGGGGTAAGATAACTGTAATACTCATTGGGACGATTAAGGCAACAGGACCACATGTGGTTGAATTTCAAACTGATAAACTGCCAATCGCCAGGCGCGCTTTGCGTTGGGCGGACCTTGAGCACTTTAGCCAAGTAAGCCACCCAAAATTCGATCAAAAAAGTCTTCGTCTGACAAAGTCGATTCTGGATCAAGGAACACGGTCTGAGCTTCGCGCTTTCAGGTTCGACTCGACGAATGCAAAGTGTTGCAATAACGTCCACCAATCGTCTGCACTCAAAGAGCAACAGCGGATTTTAGTCGACATGGACAAAAACAACTCCAAATTTGACCAGGAGATTGCCGCTGCGAGCAATTCCGATGCTGTTTGGACGTCCCTAGAAAAACTCTCATCGTCAATCGATGGCCACCGGCTTTTTACCGTTATGACGGTCGACATGGACGCAGGCCTAGCGCGCCGGGTCTATTCCAACTATCCCGCTCAATATCCAGTGACCGGAACCAAGCCAATTCACCGTGACGCTTGGTTTGACATCGTGCATGGCGAAAGGCGGAGCTTCATTGCGAATAGCATCAACGACATCGCCAAGGTGTTTCCGGATTTTGAATTGATACAGTCGCTGGGCTTTGGCTCGGTAGTCAACCTGCCCGTGATTTTGAAAAATGAACTGGTCGCCACCATAAACCTCCTGCATGTTGAACATCATTATTCCGCGATGCTGGTGGCAAAAATTGAAACCGAACTTTCCTTGCCCGCCAAACTGTGTTGCGCGCTGGACTCCCTGATGGCAGCACCTGACCATGGTTGATCTCCGAGTGGATGATCAGACGGTTCGAGAAAATTCGATCGGGCGTGCGGCCAAGCGTGTGACTTCCTTCATTGCAAGTCTGGTACTGACCTTTCTCGGATTGACCGCGATCACCTTTCTCATTAGCCGCTTGACGAAAATTGATCCAGTTCTGGCCATTGTGGGAGACAAAGCCAGCCAAGCCGTCTACGACAAAACGTATGCTGTGCTGGGCCTCGACAAACCTTTGATCATTCAATATGGCGCCTATCTTAAAAAGCTCCTGTCGGGTGATTTTGGCGTTTCGGTTTTGACCTCGCAGCCTGTTCTCTCTGATCTCATACACGTGTTCCCCGCCACCTTTGAACTCGCCACCGTGGCAACGATCATTGGCGTGTTGATCGGCGTTCCTGCTGGTGTTCTGGCTGCGGCTCGCAATGGTCGCTGGCAAGATCATGTGGTACGTGTGCTTTGCCTGTTTGGGTATTCCATTCCGGTCTTTTGGCTGGGGCTGGTCGGACTGTTTGTGTTTTACGGCAAGCTTGGTTGGGTTTCGGGTACTGGCCGGCTGGACATTGGCTATGATGATATTGTGACCACGCGCACCGGCATCTTGCTTATCGACGCTGCCATTGACGGTGAATGGGAAATCTTCCGTAATGCGTTTTCACATCTCATTTTGCCAGCGGGAATCCTCGCCTATTTTTCACTAGCCTATGTCGCTCGCATGACGCGAAGCTTCATGATCGATCAACTAGGCCAGGAATATGTAATAGCCGCCCGCATCAAGGGTCGCTCGTTCTGGGGTGCCGTATGGGTGCATGCCTTTCCCAATGTCATGGTGCCGCTGATCACAGTAATCGGGCTCAGCTATGCCTCGCTGCTCGAAGGTGCTGTATTGACAGAAACCGTTTTTGCGTGGCCTGGCCTTGGCCAATATATTACCAGGGCGCTTTTCAACAGTGACATGAATGCCGTGCTGGGCGGAACAATTCTAGTGGGAACAGTATTCATCGGCATCAACCTGTTCTGCGACTTCCTCTACAAGGTTTTTGATCCAAGATTGCGCGGACCATGAGCGACGTGAGTATCAGCCTTAAACAATGGCTATTGAGCGATGCCCCAGCCTCGCCACGTCAGGCATTTCTGGGCAATGTTTTTCGCGCAACACGAACTGTGGTGAAGAACCCTTCAGCCTTGGCCGGGCTGGTGATCGTCTTGCTGCTCATCGTCATTGCCATTGTGGCACCCTTTCTTGACCGGGGCATTTCTCCCATCGCGCAAGACCTTTCCAACCGGCTTCATGTCCCGGACGCCGCACACTGGTTCGGAACTGACGAGCTGGGCCGAGATATTTATTCGCGCACCCTCTATGGCGCACGCGTAACACTTACCATTGTGGCGCTCGTCTCGGTCGTGGTGGCCCCCATCGGGCTTGCCGTGGGAACCATGGCTGGTTATTTGGGCGGCTGGGTTGATGCCCTGCTGATGCGTATTACCGACATTTTCCTGGCTTTTCCGCGCTTGGTGCTGGCGCTCGCTTTTGCGGCGGCACTGGGCCCCGGCATTGAAAATGCTGTCATTGCCATCTCGCTCACGGCCTGGCCAGCCTATGCCCGCATTGCGCGCGCCGAAACAGTAACCATTGCCCGAAGCGACTTCATCTCCGCCGTCATCATGCAGGGTGCTTCAACAACCCGCATACTTATCAAACACGTCGTTCCGCTTTGCCTGTCATCGGTCATCGTGCGCCTGACGTTGGATATGGCAGGCATTATTCTCACGGCGGCTGGTTTGGGTTTCTTGGGTTTAGGCGCACAGCCACCAACGCCGGAATGGGGAGCCATGGTTTCAGCGGGCCGCGAAGTTATTCTGGATCAATGGTGGGTGGCCACCATCCCCGGCATTGCAATCTTCATTGTCAGTCTTGGCTTCAATCTTTTGGGGGACGGATTGCGCGATGTGTTCGATCCGAAGTCTGTATGAGCGACAGTCTACTTGAAGTTCAAAATCTCAATGTGTCGTTTCCGGGGCGAGGCGGTATCACTCACGCTGTACGCAATGCGAGCTTTGAACTTGGGCGTGAACGCCTTGGCATCGTGGGTGAATCAGGGTCTGGAAAATCCACCATGGGTCGCGCTTTGCTTGGCCTGCTTCCACAGACCGCGATCATAAACGCGCAGAAAATGAATTTTTCAGGGGTTGATCTGCTGAACTGCACAGAAGCAGGCTGGCAATCGCTGCGGGGGCGGCGCATGTCGATGGTCATGCAGGATCCAAAGTATTCTTTGAACCCTGTGATGACAGTCGGCCACCAGATTGGCGAAACTTGCAAGCTGCAGCTTGGATCAAATGCTGCCGACGCCAAAAGACGCAGCCTTGCCATGCTCGAAGCAGTGAAGATCCGCAATCCGGATCGCGTCTTTGATCTCTACCCCCACCAACTTTCAGGCGGCATGGGCCAGCGCGTGATGATCGCCATGATGCTGGTGGCCGAGCCCGATCTGCTGATTGCTGATGAACCAACCTCAGCTCTCGATGTGACTGTGCAAAATGAGGTTCTTCGCATTCTGGACGATCTGGTGCGTGACCGCGGCATGGGGCTGATCTTCATCAGCCATAACCTGACCGTCGTATCCAGCTTCTGCGACCGCATTTTGGTGATGTATGGCGGAAAAATCATGGAGGAGTGCAAGGCCAGCGAATTGCACAACGCCAAGCACCCCTACACCAGGGCCCTGATTGCCGCCGCCCCATCGCTCGACCAGCTGCGCGCCGAATTGGCAACAGTGAAACGCGATCCGGAGTGGTTGAAATGATCGAGGTCACGAACCTCAACGTCATCTTTCGCAATGGCGGCTCGGCCATGCATGCCGTCCGTGGCGTTTCCCTTGATGTGGCCAAGGGTGAAACCTTTGGCATTGTGGGCGAGTCCGGCTCAGGCAAATCAACCATTCTGCGGGCCATTGCCGGGCTTGTGGCCTCAACCAGTGACGCCATGGTGATCAATGGGCATGAGGCTGGCCCCAAGCGCAACCGCGACGAGCGTCGCTTCATGCAATGTGTCTTTCAGGATCCTTATGGCTCGCTTCATCCGCGCCAGACGGTGGATGCAACACTGCGGGAACCCCTGATCATTCACAAGATTGCCGATAAGGATGCTAAAATTGAAAAGGCCCTGAGCGATGTGGGGCTCTCGCCGCAACACCGCTTTCGCTATCCCCACCAACTCTCCGGCGGCCAGCGCCAGCGCGTGGCCATCGCCAGGGCCTTGATTTTGAGCCCGCCGATTCTCTTGCTGGATGAGCCGACATCGGCCCTTGATGTGTCCATCCAAGCGGAAATTCTCAACCTGTTGGCCCGCTTGCGCAAAAGCTACAGCCTCACCAGCATTTTGGTCAGCCATGACCTGGCTGTGGTGGCGCATCTGTGCTCGCGCATAGCTGTCATGCAGTTTGGTCGGCTGGTTGAGTTGATCAACGCTCAGGATTTACGCACGGGCCATGTGCGCGAAACCTATACGCAAGAGCTGATTTCAGCCAGCAAGGGATTCACCCGCAACAAAAAAATCTAATCCGTCGGCAGAGCCGCTGGTCCTTGCCAGATGACAAAAAACGTCGTCATATCAATCCAACCGGCGTCTATTCGCCGGATTGTTGTTGAGTTTTACAGAGGGAGAAGCTGATGTTGAAATCAATGAAATACGCATTGCTGGCCGGTGCCTTGGTGGTGCTGTCGCCGATGGCCGTGGCTGAAACACCAAAAGACACGTTAGTCATCGCCGAAAACATCGACGATATCATTTCGCTGGATCCGGCCGAAGCCTATGAGCTGAGCGGCATTCAGGTTCTGGCCAATACCTATGACCGCATCATGCGGTTCGACCCCGAAGACATCACCAAGCTGGTAGGCGGCGTGGCTGAAAGCAGCACTGTGAGCGATGACGGCAAGACCTTCACCTACAAGATTCGCTCGGGCCTGAAATTCGCCTCCGGCAATCCGGTCACCGCCAAGGATGCGGCATGGTCGTTGCAGCGCGTGATCAAGCTTGAAAAAACCCCGGTGTTTCTGCTCTCGCAATTGGGCTGGACCAAAGACAACATCGACACGATGGTGACAGCACCTGATGATTCAACACTGAAGCTCACAATCGGCGTGGATTTCGCACCCTCGCTGGTCAACGCCTTGCTGTCTTCAGTTGTAGGCTCGGTTGTCGACAGCAAAGCGGCCAAGGAACATGAGAAGGATGGGGATTTTGGCTATGCTTGGCTCAAAACCAATTCGGCCGGTTCCGGCGCCTATACGCTGAAAGGTTGGAAGCCCAATGAGAGCGTGACGCTGGAGGTCAATCCAACTTATCGCGGCGGCGAAGCCAAGTTGAAGCGCGTGGTTCTGCGCCATGTGCCAGAACCAGCAGCCCAGCGCCTGCTCATTGAAAAAGGCGATGCGGACGTAGCTTTGAACCTGACCGGCGACCAGGTTGCCGGCCTCAAGGACAACAAGGATGTGACCATCACCGATTCACCCCAGGCCTTGCTCTATTACATCGGCATGAACTTGAAGACCAAGGAACTGCAAGACCCTCGCGTCCGCCAGGCTCTGCGCTATTTGATCGACTATGATGGCATTGTGAAATCCATTATGAACGGAGGCGCCAAAGTTCATCAATCCTTCTGGGCTTCGGGCTTCTGGGCCGCTCTGGATGAAAATCCCTACAAGCTTGATCCCGACAAGGCCAAGGCCCTGCTGAAGGATGCAGGCTATCCTGATGGGTTCTCGATTGATCTCGATGCCCCCAACTCCTCGCCCTTTACCAGTCTTGCCCAATCGGTGCAGTCGACTATGGCGCAAGGCGGCGTCAAGGTGAACATCATCCCTTCAGAAACCAAAGCGTTGCTCACCAAATATCGTGCGCGCCAGCATCAGTTGCTGATGATTTATTGGGGCCCGGACTATATGGACCCGCACACCAACGCCGATGGTTTTGCCAACAACCTCGACAACTCGGATGCCGCGAGCAAGGGCAAACCCCTGGCGTGGCGCAACTCCTGGGCTGACGATGATGTGAACAAGATGACGGCAGACGCGGTGCGCGAGCGCGACGAAGCCAAGCGCAAGCAGATGTATCTCGACGAGCAGAAGAAGGTTCTGGACGTTGGCCCGTTTGCCATCATGTTCCAGGAAACCAAGCAGGTTGCCGAACGTGCCAATGTGAAGAACTTCATTTTTGGCCCCAGCGCCGACGTCGTGTACTACAATCTGACGACGAAGTGAGCTTAAGCGCGGTGGCGGGATATTTGAACCGGCATCGCGCGTCGTTGCTGATGGCAGAACAGGGGCTTTCGTCCCTTGTTCTGGCCCAGCCTGAATCCATTACCTATGCCACTGGTGCCTTTCCCGGTGTTGCAAGTTTCTGGCGCCGTGCCGGTGCCGCCTTTATTGTGGTGCCCGCTAATGAGACAGCGCCCCTCGTCGCCATTGTTGGTGATCTCCAAGCCAAAACCTTTCAAGCCATCTCAGGAATTGCCGATACGCGCAGTCATCGCATCTGGGTCGAGTCAGACAAACTGCCTATTGGCGAGCCAGCAAAACCACGTCGCCGCCCACGCCCGGCGCAGTTTGACATTGCCCAGTCTCTCGGTCTTCTGCATGACGTAGTGTCTGAGCGGGGCCTTGAAAACTCTCGCGTCGGTCTTGAGTTGGGCTTCATTCCGGTCGCTGACTTTGCTGCATTTTCAGACCTGCCCGTGATCTGGGTTGACTGCACCAGAACTGTCGAAAAGCTTCGCGCCATAAAGTCGGACGCCGAAATCACCAAGCTGCGCCACGCCGCCCAATATTCGATCGATGGCATTCACTCACTGACGACGGCCATAGTTCCAGGAATGACCGCCGATGCGATGGCCAAAATCTGGCGTGATGGCGCCTTGGCGAGTGCCACGGCCCAAGGCCAACCCGTACCACAATCCACTTGGTCATACATCGCAATTGGCGACGACGGTTTTGCGCCAGGTGGTCCTGCCAAACAGGGCGACGTCATCAAGATCGATGTGGGCACAGTGATTGACGGTTACAGCTCCGATGGCGCTCGCACTGCCGTTCTCGGAAAGCCCAAGGCCGAAGCCGTCAAAATATTCGACGCCTTGCACCGCGCATTTGATGCTGGGCTAGCTCTCATTGCTCCCGGAAGCAAGTTGAGCGATGTCTATTTCGCAACCGCGCGAAAGATGTGGGACCAGGGCTATGAAACCTTTTGCCGCGGCCATTTCGGCCATGGTGTGGGCGCCTCAATCTGGAGCGAGGAATGGCCTTTCATCGCCGCTGATGCCACAACCATCATTGAACCCAACATGGTTCTGGCCTTCGAGACACCCTGGTACATTGATGGCTTGGGTGGCTTCATTATCGAAGACCAGTTGTTGATCACCGAAAAGGGATTTGAAGTCATGGCTCTGTCGGACCGCAGTCTGATTTCCGTCTGAATTTCATTCACAGCAATACTATATATTCTCCTTCCCAGAAATCATTTGCAGAACAAAAATCACCCCAGATCGTTTCGATCCCCGATTATCATTGCCGAATTGCTGGCGGTCTATTGGAGCACCTTGTCCAAATCGTGCTCATTGTACCCCATCCATGTAGCTAGGGCGGGGTCGGGCCATTTTTTGTTTACCCGGGCCCAACACAGGGGATTGCCTGTCACAGGCGTGCAGCGAAGTTGTATGGAGCAGGCAGGTTCTTGTGTCGCCATTGTCCTGGCCTTTCATATGCAAGCCAGAGTGAACTGCTCTAGGATCGAAAACTACGCCGCACCAACAAGATCAGGAAACGACTGGAGGGGGATTCCGGCATTGAAACAGCATTCCCGCCAAGGCCAAAAGGTATGTGGCAAAGCACAAATGAAAACCTATTTGAGGCAGCGCATAACTCAGAAGTGCATGCTTTAAAGGCATACCTAGAAAATGCCGACAGACGTTTGCAACGGTATGAAGGCCCAGCAGCCAAGGGAAAATAATTCACGGGGCAGTGAGCAAACTTGCGCCCGACGTACAAACGCCTGTGAGGTAGTTCAACTAACGCAATTTTGCACGCATTACAGCTATTGAAAAATGTAGTGGTGGGCTTCTTCTTCCAGCTCGTTGTCCGCACTATGAAGATTCAATCACAATCCGAGCAAATGCAAGGCTGAAAGGTGGCTGTAAGGTTGGTATGGTTTGTCTTCCGGTGAAGCGTCAGCCAATTTCGAGATTGACGCAATTTGGGAGGACTACATGAAACTCAGGACAATTTTGTTCGCAGGCGCAGCATTGTTTGCGACCCAGTTTGCCCCAGCCATGGCAGACGACAAGGTCAGCTTGATGGTGGGCGGCTATGAAAAGCAGATCTACCTTCCCGCCAAGCTCACGGAAGCGCTCGGCTATTTCAAGGATGAAGGCCTTGACGTTGAGCTTTTGAATGAACCCGCCGGCGTGGACGCTGAAGACCAAATGTTGGCCGGCGCCGTGCAGGGCGTTGTCGGCTTCTATGATCACTGTGTTGATCTGCAAGCCAAGGGCAAGTTCGTGGAGTCGGTGGTGCAGCTTCTCCAGGTTCCTGGCGAAGTTGAAATCATTTCAAGCAAGCATCCGGAAATCAAGTCTTTCGCTGATATCAAGGGCAAGAGCCTAGGGGTGACCGGGCTTGGGTCTTCGACCAATTTCCTCACCCAGTATCTGGCAGTGAAATCTGGCGTGCAACTGGGTGATTTCACATCTGTGGCCGTGGGTGCTGGTGATACCTTCATCAAGGCCCTCCAGACCGATCAGATTCAAGGCGGCATGACGACCGAACCCACGATCTCACGCATCCTGAAAGCCGGTGACGGCACGGTGCTGGTGGACATGCGGACTGCGGAAGGTGCCAAGGCGGCACTCGGTGGCCTCTATCCAGCAAGCTCACTTTATATGAGCACCGATTATGTGAATGCCCACAAAGACACGGTCCAGAAGCTGGTCAATGCCTTTGTGAAGACCATGAAATGGATCCACACGCATAGTGCTGCCGAAATTGCGGACAAGATGCCCAAGGAATATTTTGTGGGCGACAAGGACGGCTATGTGAAAGCATTGGACGCTGGCAAGGGCATGTACACACCTGATGGCTTGATGCCCGAAGGTGGTCCTGAAACGGTGCTGGCCGTTCTCTCCGGCTTTTCAAAGAATATCAAGGGCAAGACCATTGATCTCTCCAAGACCTACACGACTGAATTCGTGAAGGCCGCAAAGTAAGTCCACAAGGCCCGTCGGACGATAGAACCCTGCGGGCCTATTCTATCCTTATCGCATCATCCGCAAGCTGATTGGCATAGGAAAGTCATGGCATTTACTAATACCGATGACCAGCCCGCCATTGAACTCATCAATGTCAGCCGTCGTTTCCTCAGCCCGCAGGGCAAATCCTTTGCAACACTGACTGATTTCAACCTGAGTGTGGCCAAAGGTGAATTCATTGCTCTGGTCGGACCGACCGGCTGTGGAAAGTCAACCACGCTAAATTTGATCACTGGACTGGGCAAGCCATCTTCGGGTGAGGTGCGGGTCATGGGCAAGCCCGTGGACGGCATTGATCCGCAAATCGGCTTCGTGTTCCAGGCAGATGCGCTGTTTCCCTGGCGCAGCGTCCTCGACAACGTCATTGCGGGCCCCATCTTCCGAGGTGAGGCCCGAAAGGGCGCATTGGAACGCGCGCGCGATTGGATTGCTCGGGTTGGCCTCTCGGCTTTTGAGGGGCATTATCCGCACCAGCTTTCCGGTGGCATGAGAAAGCGTGTGGCGTTGGCCCAGACCTTCATCAACCAGCCAAAAATTCTTCTGATGGATGAGCCGTTTTCTGCGCTCGATGTGCAGACCCGTGTGCAGATGCACGAAGAGTTGTTGCGCCTGTGGAGCGATGCCAAAGCCTCGGTTGTCTTTGTCACGCATGATCTTGAAGAAGCGATTGGCCTTGCCGACAAAGTTTACGTACTCACCACAAGGCCCGCCACAATCAAGGCCGTGCATGAGATCGACATTCCCCGGCCGCGCGTGATTTCGGAAATCCGTTACGAAAAGAAATTCATCGATCTGTCGCGCCGCATCTGGAGCGATCTGAAAGAAGAAGTGCAATCCGGCTATGCCGCCGCAACAAAGACCGAGGCGAGGAATTGAGATGACCACGATTTCGATCCAGGATGGCTCTATTACCTATGCACCGGGAACCTCGGACGCAGAAATCGAGGCGGCTGCACGTGCTGCGTCCCGTCGCCGCTACATCAAAGTGATTATCTGGCGGCTGATGGTGCTCGCTGTCTTGCTCGGTTCCTGGGAAATCAGCGCGCGCAACGCCTGGATCGATCCCTTCTTTTATTCATATCCCTCGGAAATCCTGATGCGCCTGTGGGAATTCATCTGGGAAGGAAGCGACGGCGTGTCGCTCTGGGTCCATCTTTATTACACCCTGACGGCGGCGCTGATTGGCTTTTTGCTGGGCTCACTGGCAGGCATCGTGTGTGGCATTGCGTTGGGCCGCAACAAGATGCTGTCCGACATCTTCTCAATCTATATCAAAGTGCTCAATGCCATTCCGCGCGTGGTGTTGGCACCGATTTTCATTTTGATCCTTGGTTTTGGTCTTGCCTCCAAGGTTGCTGTGGCCTTTGTGATGGTTTTTTTCATCGTCTTTGCCAATGCCTTCCAAGGTGTGCGCGAAGCAGACCGCGCCATGATCGCCAATGCCCAAATTCTCGGCGCTTCAAACTGGCAGGTCACCCGCTCGGTCATCATCCCCTCAGCCATGAGCTGGATTTTTGCCTCGCTGCATTTGAGCTTCAGCTTTGCCATTGTCGGAGCCATTGTCGGCGAGTTCATCGGCTCCAACAAAGGCATTGGCCATGTCATTCAATTGGCCCGCGGCCTGCATGATGTGCCTTTGATGTTTGCTGCAATCATTGTGGTGCTGGTGGTGGTGTTGGCCGCTGAATATGTGATGGCGCTCATCGAACATCGATTGGTGAAATGGCGTCCGCCCGCAGCCAGTGACGCTCACGTCTGAGCGGCAGGCAAGGCAACTTCAACAACAAGGCCACTACCTTCACCAGGCGCGCGCAAGGTAGTCGTGCCGCCATGAGAGGCTACAATTTCAGCAACAATGGCGAGGCCAAGGCCAGAGCCGTCACTTCTGGTGCCCGGCAGGCGGTAGAATCTTTCAAACACCTTCTCGCGTTCGTCTTGCGGAATTCCGGGGCCGGTGTCCGAGACGCTGAACGTGACCTCGCTTTGTGATGCGGCAAGCTTCACCGTGACGATGCTCATTGCGCCCGAGTGGATGAGGGCATTGTCGATGAGATTGGCCATCAACTCGCGGAGCAGAGTGGGATTGCCATGGACGACATATTTGCTTTCGACGAGCTCTAGTCCGAGATCAATACCGCGGTCCAGAGCAGGCGTTGAGAAATCCTCCATCAATTTCTTGATGATCGGCACCAGATCAGTATCCATGCGTGCGCCATGATTGGTGCCCGGTTCCGCCCTCGCCAGAACCAGAAGCTGATTGGTTAGCCGCGAGACATGATCGACCGTGGCGCTGACGCCGCTGAGGGCTTCCTGTTTTCCGGCCAATGTCTTCTCGCGCAGGCCGTAGGTGGATTGCGCTTTGAGAAGCGCTAGAGGTGTGCGCAGTTGATGCGCCGCGTTGGCCACGAAGCGGCGTTGGGTTTCCATCAGCAGACCGAGCCTTGACACGTAGTCATTCACCGACGCGATGAGCGGCTGAACTTCCGCCGGAGCTGATGGCGCATCAAGCGGTGTCAGCGCGCCAATGCGCCGTTCCGCCATCATGGTCTGCAAAGACTTGAGCGGCACGAGGCCCCGCTGCAACCCGAGCCAAGCCAAAAACGCGGTCGCCACCACCAGCAGTCCTTGTTGCAGAAATCCGGTAAGCCACAGACTACGCACCAGCCTTTCCCGCGCCACTAGAGTTTGGCCCACGATGATGTTGGCAAGACCAGGTGCACCGGGCAGGGCGACGGGCTGGCCAATCTGCACAAGGCGAAGGACATGGCCCCGCAATGCGCCATCAGCATAAGCAGGCTCGCCCGGCGAAGTAGGCATCTCGAGGAACTCCAAGTCGGGTTGTCCGGCAAGGATTGTGCCGTTGGGGCTTCGGATTTGATAAAACACCATGTCATGGTCTGGCGAAGCAAGCATCTCCAATGCAGACGGAGATATCAGGGCTTCAAGGACGCCATCTTGCACATGAATGCCCTGCGCCATGACTCGGGCGGAGGCCAGGAGATTGTGATCGGTAATCAAATCAGCAGACGTGTCCGCTTGCTGGAATGTAATCCAGCAGCTGGCGATCAACAGAAAGCCCATGGGCAGCAGCAGGAATTTGAGCAAGGCCCATTGCAGGCTATGGTGCTTTCGCGTCATCGGTCTTCCTCAGCACATAGCCCAGCCCGCGTAACGTCAGGATTTTTACATTGGCAGATTCGATCTTCTTGCGCACCCGGTGGACATAGACTTCCAGCGCATTGGGTGCGGCCTCATCATCAAAGCCAAAGATCTGTTCGATCAGCGCGGACTTCGCCAATGGCCGTCCCGGACGGCTGATCAGGGCTTCCAGCACCGCATATTCGCGGCTGGTCAACTCCAGTTCCTTGCCCCCCAAAGTAAATTTGTGCTCTGCCATATCAAAACTCAGATCCCCAAACGTGATCTGCGGCACGGCAAGCCCGCCGTGCCGGCGCAGCTGGACTCGGATGCGCGCTTCAAGTTCGGAAATCTCAAAGGGCTTGACGAGATAGTCATCAGCACCAAGGTCAAGGCCGCGTACTCGGCTGGTCACGGTGTCAATTGCAGTCAGGATGATGATCGGCATGGTCTGGCCCGCCTGGCGCAGTTCCTTGATCAGTTCCATGCCATCCATGGCTGGAAGGCCAAGGTCCACAATCAGCAATTCATATTTTGAAGTCTTGGCCGCCAGCAAGCCATCTTCGGCACTATACATACAGTCCACGGCATAGCTGCTTTTGCGCAAGATACGCGCCAGCCATTCGGCAAGTTCCCGGCTGTCTTCAACAATGAGCAGGCGCATATTTTTTGATTGTCTCTTTGGGGTCTAATCTACTCAATCGACGCCAAAAAAAGAAGGCTGCGATGAGGCACTCACTGGCTGGGCTGATTACGTGTTGTCATTGCAATGCCAACCAAAAGCCAGAACCCTCCCACGATGAAGCCGGCTAGGACATCGGTCATATAGTGGACGCCAAGTAACAGGCGGCTGAAGCCAATAACAATGATGAGGACAGCGGTCCAATAGGCAACTTCAAATTTTTGTTGGCTGGGGCGTAGCTCCCTGGCAATCGCATAACCGATAAAGCCATAGACTGCCATCGCTGCTGTCGTGTGACCGCTGGGGAATGACCAGTCTGTTTCGCCCATCCGGACGGCGAATTCAGGACGGTGGCGCGCGACGAAGGATTTGCCCAGTGTCGATGTCGTCATGGCACCCACAGAAGAAATCCAGAATGCGGTTATCAGACGCCAGTTCCGCCCCATCCAGAAATAAACAGTGGTAACCAGCACCGCGAGAATGATCATGAATGTGTCGCCCAAGTTGGTAATCCATTCGAAGGCCGTGAGCAGGGGATCGGTCCTTCAGCCATTGAGCCAAGCATTGACAGCATCGTCGACCTTGATAGTGCCGCCCGATTCAAGCAGTTCTTCAGTCAGGCCGCTGAACACCGACAAAAGGTAAAGTGCGGCGATGACGATCAATGTCAGGGGCAAGCCGGTGGCCACATGGGGATTGGCACGACGTTTGATGAAGCCGGAAAGCCTTGGATACCGTTCTGAAAGTCGTGTCCGGACAGGGTGTGACTGTGTCCACATCTGCGAGTTAGCAACCTTGCGCACGGCGTTCAAAGTCGCGTGCTTGGCGAGTGGCATGGCTCTGCGCAGCACCAGTCGGAGGGCGAAAACAGCAATCACAACTGAATGCGCGAAATCAGTTCGCGTATATCAAAGGGTTTCACCAGAAAGTCATCGGCACCAAGGTCAAGGCCTGTGAGCCTGTCCGCGATGCCATCACGCGCCGAGATGATAAGGATTGGCACATCAAGACGGGCCAGCCTGACGTTCTTGAGAATTTCCATCCCGGAAACTTCCGGCAAATTGAGATCAAGAAGAACGATATTGTAAGTTGCCGACTGCAACGCTGGCACGGCATCACCACCGCTTTGCACCCAATCCACAGTCATGCCGCCATCAAGCAAGGCTGTGCGCAGGCCCTGGCCGACATTGGATCGTCTTCAACCAGCAGCACTCTCACTTTCTGGCTCCTCGATATGTTTTAAACTTTCGACACAGTGTCCAGAGTTCTTGCGGAATCTTGACCGACAGTTCAATCTGTATTCCGTTGCCCCACAATGGAATCCAATGAAAACCTTTGCAGAGAGTTGGCAGTTCTGGGCGGTTCTTTCGGCGTTCTTTGCCGCTTTGACCGCGATCTTTGCTAAAATTGGCATCGAGAATATTAATTCGGATTTTGCCACGTTCATCCGCACCGTGGTGATTGTTGGCGTACTAATTATTTTCTTGAGCCTGACAAATCAATGGCAGCCGCCATGGACAATTTCCAGCAAATCACTGCTATTCCTAGTGCTTTCTGCACTGGCAACAGGTGCGTCCTGGCTCAGTTACTTTCGCGCTCTCAAAATGGGCAATGCCGCGCAAGTGGCTCCTATAGACAAGCTGAGCGTAGTGATGGTGGCATTATTTGCTGCCTTGTTCTTAGGTGAGAGGCCATCGCTGCCTAACTGGATTGGGATTGGCCTTGTCGCGTCTGGAGCAATTCTAATTGCCGTCAAATCATAGCTTGTTGCTATCCATCTTTACCTCGCATGCTCATGGGCTGGAATGAGATATGCTGAGCTGAATTTACTCTATGTAGTCGCGAGCCGGATTTGAACGCAGAGCAAAACTTTCAGGGTTGACCATGGGGTTGCCCATGAAGGGCAGTTCCAAATTGAACACTATTTTACAATTTTAAATCATTGAATTTGTTTGTAAATCTGGTGCCGGTTACAGGACTCGAACCTGTGACCCCCTGATTACAAATCAGGTGCTCTACCAACTGAGCTAAACCGGCAAATCACGTCAGAAACGCCTCTTAATCCATTTGGCATCGTTGCTGCAACACCCCTTGCAATGGTCCGGGCGGGGGTGGCTTTTGTCCCATTCTGGAGCACGTGGGTAACAATTTCTAAACAAGGAGCTCTGACATGTCTCATTCTCGAATTTTAGTTGCTGCGGCCGTTTTGGCCTTTGGCACCCTTGCCGCATCACCTGTCATGGCAGGCGGAATGTCGGGCGGCCCCTCGAAAAATGGCGGCGGCGGCTGCCATGGTAACTGCGGCGGCGGTGGCGGTGGCGGTGGTTACACCCGCATTATTTGCATTGTGAATGGCCGTCGCTTTGAAGTGACGGATGAGGGCAGCTGCTCTTTCAAGCGCCAATATCACCGTGAATATCGCATTATCCGCCACTTTGAACGCCACATCACATTCCGTCACGCCCGGAAGGCCAAGATCTGCGGCTGTGCCTATGCCCAGGGTGGCTATGAAGGCGGCTACGAAGGTGGCTACAGCGGCTATGGCTATTACACCGGTGGCGGCAGCACGGCAGCCCAGATGCAGGCTGAACGCCGCTCGCAAGGCTATGCCATGACCGATGGCGGCGTCTATTACGGCCAGGATGAGGGCGGCTACGACCAACCCCGTCGACACCTCAAGAAGCGTCGTTATTATGGTGGCTATGAAGCAGGTTACACCTATGATCCAGGCTATGTGATTCACTATGGCCCAACCATCGCCAAGGACGGCGGCTACTGATTTAGGCGATCGCTCGGGACGGCGAGAGCAGGGCTGGATGCCAAAAGCATCCGGCCCTTTTATTTGTTGGACGTCAGCGCATAAAGCGAAACGGCAGCAGCAATCGACACGTTGAGGCTCTTGATGGCGCCAGGCATCTCGATCCGGACCATATGATCAGCGGTCTCACGGGTGAGGTGGCGAAGCCCCTTGCCTTCAGCACCAAGAACCAATGCCAGGGGGCGTTTGTCGCTGATCTCGCCAATGGTTTTCTCGGCTTCAGAATCAAGCCCCACCAGTTCAAAACCATATGAGCGCAATTCTTCCATGGCGCGGGCCAGATTGGTGACGGTCACATAAGGCACGTGCTCATAGGCACCTGAAGCTGATTTGAAGAACACACTGTTGGTTTCAGCCGCATTGCGCGCAGTGACAACCAAAGCCGAAACATTGAATGCCGCGCAGGAGCGCATCACAGCCCCCACATTATGCGGGTCCGTCACTTGATCGAGCAACACGACAATCCCCTCGCGATCAATCTTGTCGAGGTTGGGCTGTCGCAAGGGCTTGGCCTCAAGGATCACGCCCTGATGCACAGCATCAGCTGACTTCAACATATGATCGAGCAGACGCGGGTGAACAGTCTCAGGCTCCACCGGCAATTCCGGAATGTCTTCGCGCAGACGCGCGGCCGCATTCTCGCTCGCCCAGAGCTTCACGAACTTGCGCTTGGGATTTTTCAGCGCCTCAACAACCGGATGCACCCCATAGATCAAATCATTTTCGGGATCATAGGTCAGCTTGCGCTCGGCCTCGGTCAACACCGGCTTGGGTCGTGGGCGGTCTTTGAAACCACCTTTAAAAGGGGGCTTGCCGAAAGTCTTGGGTTTGAAAGGAGGTCTGGCCATGGCCTCCTATATTACATTTTGAGGATTTGGCCATGCCCAACCAAAACACACGCTGAGACACAATCCTTCTGCAATGTAGTGTTGGATTTGTAACTCGGACACAATCTTGTCACCTTCCCGCGAAATAGCGGCGATGATGCATATCGCATCAAAATGGAGAGGAATTACAAATGTTTAACAAAGTTCTGGCCACGGGCCTTTTGCTGGCAACGCTCAGCGCACCAACCTTTGCCGCGACTACCGAATTCTATGTCGCGCAGGACGCAAAAACCCATGCGTGCATGGTCACCGACAAAAAAGTCGATGGCAAATCCATGATGGACGTTGGCACCAAGGCCTATGACAGCCAGGCCAATGCCCAAAAGGCCATGGCCAACTTGAAGGTCTGCGCCGCAGCCCCAGCCGCTATGGCCGCTGCGCCAGGTTTCTATGTGGCCGAAGATGCCAAGACCAAGAAGTGCGCAGTCGCAGACAAGAAGCCAGACGGCAAGATGATGATGGATGTGGGCACCAAGATGTATGACAGCCAGGCCAATGCCGAAAAAGCCATGGCAAATCTGAAGGTTTGCAAATAAGCCTCCTCTGATTTGACGACACGATTGAGTTAGGTTTCGCGCCGCCATCGCCTCTCTAGAATAGGGGTATTGGGGCGCGAAACATCTGGCCAAAATCGGTCATCCTGTTGCCTCGATTGGCAAATAGCGCTAGGGGCTCGAGGCCCTAACTGGAGAACATGATGAACCGATTCCTGATTGCCGTTTCCGCCCTTGCTTTGCTGGCCGCACCAGCCCTGGCTGCCGACAGCCTGAAGGTGGAAACCTCAAAAAATTGCAGCTTCACCATCAAGCTGCGCCCTGATCTGGCGCCCAAGCACGTGGCCCAGGTGATCAAGCTTGCCGCCGCCGGATTTTACAACGGCATTATTTTCCACCGCGTGATTGATGGCTTCATGGCCCAAACCGGTGATCCAACTGGCACTGGCATGGGCGGTTCCAAGGAACCCAATATCCCTGCTGAATTCACCAAAGAACATTTTGCCCGCGGTGCCGTGGGCATGGCCCGCTCGAATGATCCAAATTCCGCCAACAGCCAGTTCTTCGTGATGTTTGCCGATGGTGGCTTCCTTGATGGCCAATATACTGTATTTGGCAATGTCGACGAAACCGGAATGAAATGTGTGGACCAGATCGCCAAGGGCGAACCTCCGGCAACTCCTGACAAAATGACAAAGGTAACTGTGCAATAATGGCTGATCTCGAAAATACACTTTACATGGACCTTGAAAAAGGTCGCGTCACAATTGAACTTTTGCCCAAGCTGGCTCCGGGCCATGTGGCCCGCATCAAGGAATTGGCGCGCGAGAAGTTTTATGATGGCGTGGTGTTTCACCGCGTGATCGAGGGCTTCATGGCCCAAGGCGGCGATCCAACGGGAACCGGCATGGGCGGCTCGAAAAAGCCTGATCTCAAGGCTGAATTTTCGAAAGAGCCACACGTCAAGGGCATCTGTTCGATGGCGCGTTCGTCCAATCCGAACTCGGCCAATAGCCAGTTCTTTATCTGCTTTGGCGATGTGGGCTTCCTCGACAATCAATATACGGTCTGGGGCCGTGTCACCGATGGCATGGACCACGTCGACAAGCTGAAGCGTGGTGAACCACCAAAGAACCCCGACAAGATCGTCACCATGCGCGTTGCGGCGGATGTTGCGAAGTAAGTTGAATTTGCTCTGATCGGCGGCGGGCAAACTTATGCGCGTCGCCGATTTTGATTTTGAACTGCCGCCGACGCACATTGCGCTGCGCCCGGCCACCCCACGTGAATCTGCAAAATTGCTCGTGGTGGACGACGGGCTTTCCGATCTGACTGTGGAGGACTTGCCTGAACAGTTGCGGGCGGGCGACGTTCTGGTTTTCAACAACACCAAGGTTATTCCTGCGGCACTTTCGGGCCATCGCATCGGCAGGCTCGGCACCACGCCAAAAATTGAAGCGCTGCTGCACATGCGCCTCGATGGTGCGCGCTGGAAAGCCTTCGTCAAGCCCGCCAAGAAATTGCTCGCTGGCGATCAAATCCAGTTTGGTGATCTTAAAGCGTTGGTTGAAGAGAAGGGCGATGAGGGCGAAGTGACTCTCGCTTTTTCTCTGTCTGGTGCAGACCTTGACGAAGCTCTGACAAGAACAGGCCGAATGCCGCTGCCGCCTTATATCGAGTCAAAAAGGCCGCAAGATCAGCAGGATAAATCAGACTATCAAACCATCTTCGCAAAACATTCCGGTGCTGTTGCCGCACCAACGGCGGCATTGCATTTCACCCCAAATCTCATGGAGCGCTTGCAAGCCCATGGTGTGACTCATGAATTTGTGACCTTGCATGTGGGGGCAGGGACATTTCTTCCCGTCAAGGTCGATGACACCAAAGACCACAAGATGCATGCTGAATGGGGCGAAGTTTCAGCCGAAGTTGTAAGTCGCCTTAAAGCCATTCGCGCCAAGGGCGGGCGCATCGTTGCGGTCGGCACCACCTCATTGCGATTGCTAGAAGCGTCAAAACTGGAAGCCTTCTCCGGGAACACTGAAATCTTCATCACACCCGGATACAAATTCCGCAGCATTGACGGCCTCATCACCAATTTCCATCTGCCGCGCTCAACCCTGTTCATGCTTGTTTCCGCCTTCGCCGGGCAGGATCGCATGAAGGCGGCCTACGCCCATGCGATTGACGAAAACTATCGCTTCTATTCCTATGGCGATGCCAGCCTGCTATGGCCCGCTGCATGACGACAGATTTTTCCTTCACCCTGCATAAAACCGATGGCGGCGCACGGCGCGGCACGGTCCACACTGGACGTGGCGACATCAGAACCCCCGCATTCATGCCGGTGGGCACTGTAGGCACGGTGAAGGGGCTTTATCTCGACCAGGTGAAGGATGCTGGATCCGACATCATCCTCGGTAACACCTATCACCTGATGCTGCGCCCTGGCGCTGAGCAGGTGGCAAAGCTTGGTGGCCTGCACAAGCTCATCCGTTGGGACGGCCCCATCCTGACGGACTCTGGCGGCTTTCAAATTATGTCGCTGTCGAAAATCCGCAAGATCAAGGAAACGGGAGCCACATTCCAGTCGCATATTGATGGCCGCAAATATGAATTAACGCCCGAACGAGCCATGGAAATTCAACGGTTGCTGGGTTCTGACATTCAAATGCAGCTCGACCAGTGCATCGAATTTCCCCACACGGAAAAAGACGCAGAGAAAGCCATGCAACTTTCCTTGCGCTGGGCCGCGCGCAGCCGCGAGGCTTTTGGAAGCCAGCCGGGCAAGGGTAATTTCGGCATCGTGCAAGGCGGCACCAATGAGAAGCTCAGGCATGCCAGCGCGGAAGGTTTAAAACAGATCGGTTTTGAAGGCTATGCCGTGGGCGGTCTGGCCGTGGGCGAGGGCCAAGCGCTGATGTTGCAGACGCTCGATTTTACGACACCTGCTTTGCCGACAGATCGCCCACGCTATTTAATGGGCGTGGGAACGCCGGAAGACATTCTGGAATCCGTGGCGCGCGGCATTGATATGTTTGATTGCGTGATGCCGACACGTTCGGGCCGCCACGGCCAGGCCTTCACGCGCTTTGGCCGCATCAACATCCGCAACGCTAAACATGCCGATGACACACGGCCGCTTGATGCCGAACATCCATGCCCCGCACTCTCGCAATATTCGCGGGCCTATCTCCATCACCTCATGCGGTCGGGTGAATTGCTCGGCATGATGCTGCTGTCCTGGGCCAACATCGCCTATTACCAATCTTTGATGCAGGGCATTCGTGATGCCATTGATGCTGGAACTTTTGCCGACTTCCGCGTGGCAACGCACGAACAATGGAAACGCGGCGACGTCGCTCCCTGATTACTTGCCGCTGCCGCCCGTATCTTCAGCGTCGCGCGTAAAATAATAGGCCACCAAAATTGGCACGAAGGTAACCGCAATCACGAAAATCGCCACCACATTGGTGACCGGCCTTTGCCGCGGTTTAATTAGTTCTGCGAGCATCCAGATCGGCAGCGTCTGCTGCTGTCCCGCAGTGAACGTCGTGACAATAACTTCATCAAACGACAACGCAAAAGCCAACATGCCGCCTGCCAGCAAAGCCGAGGCGATTTGTGGCAAGACGATGTGCCGGAAGGTCTGGATGCCATCAGCGCCCAAATCCATCGACGCCTCGATCATATTGCCGGAAAGCCTGCGGAAGCGCGCTAGTGCGTTGTTGTAGACGACCACGATGCAGAAGGTAGCGTGGCCCAGCATGATGGTCCAGGTTGAAAATGGAATATCAAAAACATTGAACGCCGAGCGCAGCGCAATGCCGGTAATGATGCCGGGGAGCGCAATGGGCAGGATGAACAGCAGGGAGAGATAATCCTTGCCAAAGAATGTGGCGCGCCAGACGGCAGCCGCCGCACAGGTGCCAAGCACCAGAGCGATGACTGTCGATAGCGCCGCAACCTTGAGAGAAAGCCCCAGCGCTGCCCAAATGTCGGGCCGGTTCCAGGCCACTGCAAACCATTGCAGCGTGAAGCCCGGCGGTGGGAATTGATAACTCTTCTCTTCTGTCGTGAAGGCATAAACAAAAATCAGCAGCAAAGGCAGATGCAGAAACAAAATTGTGCCCAAGGCCGAAATCCGCAAACCCCATGGTGCGCGCTCAGAGTGCATCAAAGGCTCCCAGGCGTTTGGCAATCGAGAGGTAAACGGCCATGATCACGATCGGCACCACGGTGAAGGCGGCAGCCATTGGAATGTTTCCGGCAGTCCCTTGCAAGGTATAAACCGTCTGGCCGAGAAAGTAGGTCGATTTGCCGATGATCTGCGGAATGATGTAATCGCCCAGTGTCAGCGAGAATGTGAAGATCGAGCCTGCAACCAGCCCCGGCAAAGCCAAGGGCCAGATCACATGACGAAAGGTTTGCAAGGGCTGCCCGCCTAAATCCGCCGAGGCTTCAATCAGATTGCTGGGAACCCGCTCCAATGCAGCCTGGGTCGGCAGGATCATGTAGGGCAGCCAGACATAGACAAAGACCAGAAATGTCCCGAGATAGCTGAAAGACAGACTAGGGCCGCCGATGACGGGCAAGGCCAGAATGCCATCAAGCAGCCATCCCAAATGAAGCTCTGTCGCTATCCACGACACGATGCCTTCCTTGGCCAGGATCAGCTTCCAGGCATAGACCTTCACCAGATAGCTCGACCACAGCGGCAACATGACCAGCAGATAAAACAGCGCCTTCCATTTGCCGCGGGCATATCGGGCCGCAAAATACGCAAAGGGATAGGCGATCAGTGCTGATGCGACGGTGACACAGATTGCCATGATCAGTGTACGGATGATGACATCAAGATTGGTCGCCTGAAAAAGCTGGGCCAGTGTCGCAAGAGTCGGCACATAGACAATCTGGCCGGAAAAATCATCGATGGAAAAGAACGCATGCGCCAACAACGTGAAAAGCGCACCAAGGTAAATCACGCCAAGCCACAACAGCGGAGGCACGAGAAGCAGGGCGGCGAGAAGCTTGGGTTTGGTGTACAAAAGCTCGGCGACCCTGCTGGTCATGCTTCATCTTCCATCATATGCAGAGCGGATTTTGCCCAGGTCAGGCGCAAATGGCTGGGCGATTCGGAAATATTGGCAGAGACGTTAATCTTGGTGCCATCGCCAAGCTCGGTATTGAACCGCGTCACCGCCCCCTGATAGTGGCGGTCCATCACTTTTGCATCAAAAACCTTTTGGCCCTTGGGCGGCTTTTCCTTTGGGGACAACACAGTAATTCGTTCAGGACGCAGACTTGCCCAATGTGGCGCCAAGCCGCACAACTTCACCAGGGCCGGGCCAACCACATTGGACGAGCCCACAAAATCCGCCACGAATTTGGTGCGCGGGCGCTCATAAATATCCTGCGGCGTTCCCAGCTGGACGATCTTGCCCTTGTTGAAAATCGCAACGCGATCCGCCATTGACAGGGCCTCGCCTTGATCATGCGTGACGAACACGAATGTAATTCCAAGCTCACGCTGCAGCGATTTGAGCTCGCCCTGCATCTGCTCGCGCAGTTTCAAATCAAGCGCGCCCAAAGGCTCGTCCAGCAGAAGAACCTTGGGCTCATTCACCAATGCCCGTGCAAGCGCCACGCGTTGCCGTTGCCCGCCCGAAAGTTGGCTCGGTCGCCGGTCGCCATATTCGCCAAGCGCCACAAGGTTGAGCGCCTCTTGGGCCACGGCCTGACGCAAAACCTTGGTCTTGCCCTTGACCATCAGGCCGTAACCGACGTTGTCGAGAACACTCATATGAGGAAACAGCGCATAGTCCTGAAACACAGTGTTCACACTGCGCCGGAACGGCGGAACACCCTCAGAGGTTTCACCGAAGATTTCGATGTGTCCCGACTGCGGCTGTTCGAAACCTGCGATCAACCGCAAGCACGTGGTCTTGCCAGAACCCGATGGCCCCAACATCGCAAAGAACTCGCCAGGAGCAATATCCAGCGAAACATCATCCACAGCGCGCACGGGCCCAAAATACCGTGACACGTTTTGAAAACTGACGGCCGTCGATTTTTTCAATTTGTCGCCTTCATAAAAACCGTCACTCCCGCTTCCGCGAGAGTGACGATGATGTAAAAATCTAGAATTCGGCTCAGCGTCCGCCCAACACGCCGATCATGTCAGACACCCAGCGATGATAAGGCACGCAACCAGCAGCCTGGGTGGCACATTTGGCGACTGGGGTTTTCCAAAAATGGATCTTGTCGAAATTATCTGATCCATTGATGCCGCAACCATCATCGGTCAGCAGCGCATCGCCCTTGCAGGCGGCAGGAACCGCAGGCACCGAACCGAACCATGCTGCCACGTCACCTTGAACCTTGGGCTCGATCGAATGGTTGAGCCAGGCATAGGCACAATCAGGATGGGTCGCATCTGAGCCCATCATCGTGGTGTCGGCCCAGCCTGTGGCACCTTCTTGTGGAATGGTGGAGGCAATAGGGGTCTTTGCCATCACGTCCTTGTCGGCCTGCAACGTGTTGACCTGGAATGGCCAGGACGACGAGGCCACAACACCTTCATTCTTGAAGTCGTCAACCTGGACGGCGGCATCATGCCAATAGCGGCTGACAATGTTGCGTTGTCCGCGCAACAGATCAAGCGCGGCCTTGTATTGGTCTTCCGTCAGTTCATAGGGGTCCTTGATGCCGAGATCAGGCTTCTTGCTCATCAGATAAAGTGCGGCATCGGCAATATAGATCGGGCCATCAAACGCCTGAACCCGGCCCTTGTTGGATTTGCCGTCAGGCAGGTTCTGCTCTTCAAACACCACGCTCCAGCTCTTGGGCGGCTCAGGGAACACTTTGGTGTTGTACGCAAGAACATTGGCACCCCATTGATAGGGCACACCATAATGCGTGGTTCCAACTGTGTTCCACGGCGCACTTTGCAAACGTGGATCAACCGAGTTGTAATCCTTGATCTTGGCCACATCGATGGCCTGCACGCGCTTGCCCGCAATGAGACGGAGCGATGCATCGCCCGAGGCCGTGACAAGATCAAAGCCACCTTCATTCATCAGCGAAACCATTTCATCTGATGTGCCAGCCACCTTCACATTGACCTTGCAGCCAGTGTTCTTTTCAAAATCGGTGACCCAGTCATAATTCTTGTCGCTGTCGCCGCGTTCGATGTAGCCAGGCCAAGCCAGAATATCGACTTGGCCTTCGCTCTTGGTATCAGCCCGCGCCACGCCTGCGAGATTACCCGCCACCATGCCAGCAGCGGCCAAGATTGAAAGGCCCTTGGAAAATTTCGATTTCATGTTTTCAACTCCCTCATTGCTGCCTAACATGCAGCTTCAGTCGCGAGGTTAACCCTGAATGAGAACTTGGATCAAGAACCCTCTCGCCATTTTGGCAAAGGGTGCGGAAGGCGGGATTGTTTTAGAAAATGGCAAAATTGCCGCTCTGATCGCAACGGGCCAAACGCCGATCCATGATTCTGTTTTTGACGCATCGCAACATGTCGTACTTCCTGGGCTCATCAATACACATCATCATTTCTATCAAACGCTGACCCGCGCCCATCCTGACGCCATCAACAAGGAGTTGTTTGATTGGCTGAAGGCGCTTTACCCAATTTGGGCGCGCTTGACCCCGGAGGCTCACGCCATCGCCACCAGGCTAGCCTTGACGGAACTTCTCCTGTCAGGTGTGACCACAACATCAGACCACCATTATGTGTTTCCGGGTGGTCTTGAAGAGGCGGTCGACATTCAGGTTGCCGAGGCAGAACAGACCGGGATGCGCGTCACCATCACCCGGGGTTCGATGAATCTTTCGCAGAAGGATGGCGGGCTGCCGCCCGACAGCGTGGTGCAGGATCACGATACAATTTTGGCCGACTGTGAGCGCGTCATCAAGAAATTCCACCAGAGGGGAGAGGGTGCAAAAGTGCAAATCGCTTTGGCCCCATGTTCACCGTTTTCAGTTACGCGGGACTTGATGCGTGACACTGCCGCCTTGGCCGAAAAACATGATTGTCGCCTGCATACTCATCTGGCCGAAACCCATGATGAGGATGATTTCTGCCTGGCCCGTTTCAAGATGCGTCCGCTTGATTATCTGGAGGACTGTGGCTGGTTGTCCAACCGGACCTGGTTGGCTCATGGCATCTATTTCAAGGACGCCGATATCGCCAAGCTGGGTCGCCACGGTGTCGGCGTGTGCCATTGTCCCACTTCGAACATGACGCTGGCGTCAGGCCAGTGCCGAACTTGTGAAATGGAAAAGGCAGGTGTGAAGGTCGGGCTTGGGGTCGATGGTTCAGCATCCAATGATTCTTCCAATCTGATGGAGGGGGTGCGCCACGCGCTGCTGCTCAACCGCCTGAAATATGGTGCAACTCTCAATCATTTTGATGTTCTGCGATGGGCGACCAAGGGTTCGGCCGCCTGTCTGGGCCGCGACGATATCGGTGAAATCGCGTTGGGAAAACAGGCGGATCTTGCCATGTTCAAACTGGACGAATTGCGCTTTTCGGGAGCAGGAGACCCTTTGGCG
Organism: Hyphomicrobiales bacterium; assembly: GCA_038231475.1. Taxonomy (GTDB): domain Bacteria; phylum Pseudomonadota; class Alphaproteobacteria; order Rhizobiales; family Aestuariivirgaceae; genus Aestuariivirga. Next base: position 548,128 of record JBBRLH010000001.1, read on the forward strand.
GCGCTAGTTTTATGCGGCGCTCACCGGGCCGATCGGGTGATGATAGGGGGCAGGTGGCGCGTGGCTGACGGCTTGCCTTTGGGCATCGATTTAACCAGTTTGCGAAATTCCCACGGCAAAGCGGCGGTGGGCTTTTAAAAAGTTCTTTTAATTTGTGGAATTTCAATGTTAGCATCTGCAGCGTGAGGGACAAACACGCGTGAACCAAGCTGAAGCCGCCTCCGCTGTAATGGTCGAAGACTTGCACAAGTCTTTTGGTCCGCTTGAGGTGCTGAAAGGCGTAAGCCTTACGGCTCACAAGGGCGATGTGGTGTCGATGATCGGTGCGTCCGGCTCTGGCAAGAGCACATTTTTGCGCTGCATCAATTTTCTCGAATTGCCGTCCAAGGGGCGCATCTTCGTAACCGGTGAGGAAATCACCGTTCAACCCGGCCATGATGGAAACCTCCATCCCTCCGACCGCCGCCAGGTCGAGCGGGTCCGCACCAAGCTTGGCATGGTCTTTCAGAGCTTCAATCTGTGGCAGCATATGACGGTTATCCAAAACGTCATTGAAGCGCCGATCCATGTCTTGGGGATTCCTCGGGCTGAGGCCATAGCCAGGGCCGAGCTTCTGTTGAATAAGGTTGGTCTCTATGACAAGCGTGACCAATATCCAGCATTTCTTTCGGGCGGCCAACAGCAGCGCGCGGCCATTGCCCGTGCCCTGTGCATGGAACCCAAAGTAATGTTGTTTGATGAACCGACGTCGGCTCTTGATCCGGAACTTGTCGGGGAAGTTTTGAAGGTTATCCGTGATCTTGCCGAAGAAGGCCGCACGATGGTTCTCGTGACCCATGAAATGAAATTCGCCCGCGATGTCTCGTCCCATGTGATTTATCTTCATAAGGGCGTTATCGAAGAAGAGGGACCACCCAAACAGGTTTTTGGCGCGCCGAACAGCGCGCGCTGCAAGCAATTCGTATCCGGTGTTAATCACGGCTGACCGGGACGAGTAATTAGGGACAAAGAAATGCCAGTCTTGGGGAGGCTGGAACAACAAGGAAGGAAGAACGAATGAAACTGAGAACTGGACTTTTGGCTGCGGCCGCGTTTGTCATGTTGGCATCAACGCAGGCCTTCGCTGATTTGAAAATGGGTGTGGCTGCTGAGCCATATCCGCCATTCACATCGAAAGATGCCTCTGGCAAGTGGGTCGGCTGGGAAGTCGATTTCATGACCGCGCTATGCGCTGAAATTGGTGAAAAATGCTCCATCGAGGAAGTGGCATGGGATGGCATTATTCCTGCTCTCCAGGCCAAGAAGTTCGACGCCATCATGTCTTCGATGTCGATTACTCCAGAACGCGCCAAGACCATCAACTTCTCCGACATGTATTACAACTCTGCGGCAATCATCATCGGCCCGAAGAGTGCGGACAAGGATTTCTCGCCCGACCATTTGAAGGGCAAGACCCTCGGTGTGCAGGTTTCAACAACCCATGCCGCCTATCTGGCGAAATATTATGAGCCCAAGGGCGCTGTGATTAAAACCTATGCGACTCAGGATGAAGTCAATGCCGATCTTGCAGCGGGTCGCCTCGACTATGAGCAAGCCGACGGCGTGACCCTCGCAGACTTCCTGAAATCTGATCAGGGCGGTTGCTGCGAAGTGAAGGGCGCTGTCCCGATCGATATTGATATTTTAGGCCCTGGCGTTGGCTTTGGCATTCGCAAGGAAGATACTGCCTTGCTGGCCAAAGTGAATGACGGGATCAAGGCCCTCGCCAAGAAGGGTGTGTTCGACGAGATCACTGCCAAATACAAGCTGCAAGGCATGGTAGAAACACCAAAGCCGTAAAATCTGGAGACGGGCCACCTTCGGGTGGCCCTTTTCTTGGGGGGTGTGGATTTGACGGTTGTGGCAGCTCTATCTTGGAGCGAACTATTTTCGTATTGGGGCGGTCTCCTGTCTTGGGGAGAGACGGGTTTTGGCGATGAGCTTTTCTGGGGCGCGTTCAGAACTGTCCAGATTGCTGTGTTCAGTTATGCCTTTGGCTTGGGCCTCGGACTCTTCGGCGCACTCGGCAAGCTATCCGGCATAAAATGGCTCCGCAATGTCCTCGGCGTCTACACCACGATTGTAAGGGCCGTGCCCGAACTCGTCCTCATTCTTCTGCTCTATTATGCAGGCACCGATTCAATCAACAGTGTCGTTATCGCCCTGGGCTATCCTCCAATCCAAGTGAATGGATTGGTCGCTGCAATTTTCGTTCTGGGATTTGTGCAAGGCGCTTATTCAACCGAGGTGCTGCGCGCCGCAATCCAGGCTGTCCCGGTTGGTCAGCTTGAAGCTGCAACCGCATTTGGAATGTCTACGTTCAAACGCTTCATTCGCGTAACACTTCCAGCCATGTTACCCAATGCTATTCCGGGCCTTGCCAATCTCTGGCTCAACTGCACGAAAGATACAGCTTTGATTTCAGTGGTGGGCTTCACCGAACTGGCCTTGGCCACGCGCCAGGCCGCAGGCGTGAGCAAGCAATACTTCTTCCTTTATCTCGTGGCCCAGGCCATCTATCTCACAATTTCATTGAGCTCTACATCTCTGTTTGACTGGCTGGAGCGCTATTTGCGCCGTGGTCAACGAAAGCACGCATGATGCTGAACCATTGGGATTGGCTTCCAACTCACTATCAGTATCTGATACACGGGCTTGGCATCACTTTATTTGTGTTGGTGTTTTCGGTTGTTGTGGGATTTGCATTTGCCGTTCCATTGGGCCTTGCCCAAGTGACGGGGTCCATGCCCGCCCGGAAACTTGCAGGTGCCTATTGCAACTATATCCGCGGGACGCCGCTGCTCACGCAAATATGGCTACTCTATTATGGCGTCGGGTCTTTGTTTCCGCTGATCCCCGGCATGCGGGAACATTTCTTGTGGGTGATCAGGCTTGATGCAATCTACTACGGACTGCTCGCCTTCACCCTGAATTTTGCAGGTTATGAAGCCGAGATCATGCGTGGCGCGTTCCTGTCAGTGCCGCGCGGGGAGCTTGAAGCGGCGCGCGCCTTTGGCATGAGCCCCATGAAAGTTCTATTGCGCGTATGGTTTCCAAGCGCGGTCTTGAAAGTCTTGCCAACGCTTGCCGGCGAAGTCATCGGCCAGTTGAAATCAACGCCGCTGATCTTTACGATCCCGGTCATGGATTTGATGGGAGCCACCTCAAAGGTCCGCCAAGACACTTATCTTGTCTATGAGCCTCTGATCCTGCTCGCTGTTATCTATATGGTGCTCACCTATATCATCACGCGGGGTTTCAACTATCTCGAAAGACTGATACCTCAGAGGCGATGATGTCAGTTCGCATTGCTCAAATTGCCGACAGGCTCGTTGCGATACGGCGCGAGTTGCACAAGTATCCCGAACTGGCCTTCGAGGAACACCGCACGTCCAAACTTGTAGCCCAAGAACTTTCGCGTCTGGGTTTTGGTGTAACGACGGGCATTGCCGGAACCGGGGTTGTGGGGACCATGGTCAAGGGGACATCGCGACGGACCATTGCGCTCCGGGCGGACATGGACGCACTACCCATTCACGAAACGACGGGCCTCGATTATGCCTCGCGGGTGCCGGGTAAAATGCATGCCTGTGGCCACGACGGCCATACAACGATGTTGTTGGGCCTGGCGCGTCACCTTTCTGAAACTCAGAATTTCGATGGCACCATCCACCTCATTTTCCAGCCCGCTGAAGAGGATATCAGCGGAGCCAGACGCATGGTGGATGATGGGTTGTTCGAAAAATTTCCGTCCGATTTCGTTTTTGCGGCACATAACATTCCGGGAAACGCCGTAGGGCAGATCACCCTTCGACCGGGTGCGATCACGGCCAGCATCGATATTGTGGATGTCATCATCCGGGGCGAGGGCGGCCACGGCGCATTTCCACATCAGGCGCGCGATCCGGTTGTGGCTGCAGCATTCGCAGTTTCAGCTCTGCAAACGATAGTCTCACGCACCATTGATCCCCTTGAGCCAGCCGCAGTCACCGTGGGGGCCATCCATGGTGGCGTTTTGGCAACTGCCATCCCCGACCATGTGACCCTGAAAATTGGTGTTCGCACCTGTTCAAAGCAGGTCCGCAACCTGCTGGCAGAGCGAATCCCGGAGCTTCTGATGCATCAAGCCCAGTCCCTCGACTGCCGGGCAGAAGTAGATTATGGGGTCGGCATAACCTATCCGCCTTGCATCAATGATTCTGCCGCCACCAGCCTCGTGCGCGAGGCAGCGCTTCTGGCAGGCCAGGAACCGGCAAAAATGGACATGGCGGGTCCCTATATGTTCGCCGAGGATTTCTCGTTCATGCTGCAGCAGGTTCCTGGTTGCTACTTTGGCATGGGCAACGGCGCATCACGCAATCTTCACGATTCAGGCTATGATTTCAATGATGAACTGCTGGTGAGCGGCACCGAGTTTTGGGCCAGGCTGGTGGAGCACGTTTTGGTGGCGTGAGTTCTGCTGTTGCTGAAATGCCGCTATGCACAATTTTGTCTGGTGCAAACTTTAAAACCCGTCCAAATAGGACTTTGTGGTCGGTTCGGAGCAGCGTGTTTTGACGCTGCCTCTAACTGCTGATAGATTGTCAGAACAAGGTGATGAGGCGTGGAATGCAGTTGAATGGTTTTGCAACGAAGCTTTTGCTTCTGGCGAGTGTCGCCAGTCTGGTCCTGCCTGTTGCTGCCGTAACGGCGAACGCCAACGGTAGTCAGCCAGACCCCGTGACCAACGGCCCAGCTGTTACCGTCACAGAAGTGGTCGCCAACCAGAACCAGATTCCCATGCTGGCCCCCACCAGCGACTATGCCTTGAAGGCCATTGAACAGCGTTATGTTGATATCATCTCGCGCGGCGGTTTCCCCAAGGTCAGCGGCTACGGGTCCAAGGGTTCGACTGGCGACAACATTGTCAGGTTGAACCAGCGCCTCTACATGGATGGCTACTTGCGCGTTGAAGCGACCCAGGGCGTCTATGCCCCGATTTTCACATCAGCCACCCAGGATGCCGTCACCCGCTTCCAGCGCAATATGGGAATTGCTGTCACAGGTAAATTGGACAGTGCAACAATTGCTGAGCTCAACGTTCCAGCTGATGTGCGCTTGGCCACAATCCGGGCAAATATTCCACGCCTTGAAATTTACGACAAGGATCTGGGCGACCGTTACCTTGTCGTCAATCTTCCGGCCCAGCAAATTGAATCGGTCAGCAATGGCCACGTCGTTACGCGACACAATGCGATTGTGGGCCGCCCGGAACGTCCTTCGCCTGTGGTCATGACGCCTTTGAAGCTCGTGCGCTTCAACCCATACTGGAATGCGCCTGACTCTATCGTTGAAAAAGACATCATCCCCAAGCTGGCCAGTGGCACGCAAATTTTGACTGACATGAACATCAAGGTGTTCCAAGGCAAAGGCCCTAACGGGCCCGAGATTAATCCGAGCACGATCAATTGGAAACATACAGCACCTGAAAACTATCTCTTCCGTCAGGAGCCCGGGCCGAAGAACGCCATGGCGTCAGCCAAGATTGAATTCAACAGTCCCTTTGGCATTTACCTCCACGACACGCCTGAGAAGGACCTGTTCACCACGGGCAACCGCTTTTACTCGTCAGGCTGCATCCGCGTTCAGAAAATGTCCCTTCTGGTGCAGTGGGTTTTAAATGGCCAGGATGGCTATGACGAAAATAAGATCGCTGACTTGGGCAAGTCGCTTGCCCGCGTTGATGAAACCATTGTCAATCCACCGCAATTGCGCGTCGTCTACATGACCGCTTGGCCGGTGGCCGGTGGAACCGTGGCGTTCCGCAAAGACATGTATCAGATGGATGGTTCGGGCTTTACCGTTGGCCAGCCCATGCCTGTTGGCGAAATGAGCCCGGATGGCCAGCGCTTTGTCTTGAAGCCGCTGCCACGCCAGCCCTCGGTTGAAGACGCCGAAGCTGAAGGCTTCCACTTCTTTGGAAGCGGTAAGTCATCTGCGACCAAGACCAGCTTCTTTGGCGGCGGACAGGCTATAAAGGCCTCTACATCTCAAAGTGCCGGCGTTGTTGTATCTGATCCATCGGGCAAGAAGTCGGGCGGCTTTTTCGATTGGGCGACATATCGCAAACAGCACCCTGCGGACGGCACCCCTGTAGCTGCCACTATGCCCAAGGTTGATGCTAAGAAGCTGAAGAAAGCCAAGACATCGGCTGACATTCAGGCTGCGTCAGCGGCAGGAAATTCAGCCGCACTTGAAAAGCTGATCAAGATTCCGCCCAAGGCCAAGACTGAAAAAGTTAAAGCCAAGAAGCCAGTTGTGGATTGCAAGACCGATCCCTCAGCCACAGACTGCAAGCCTACTGATGTGGCGCCCGCCGCCGCTGACGCCCAAATCCCGGCTGATCCGTCCAAGACGTGAACTGCGCCAATCTGGTGCTGGACCCATAACATGGAGCCTGTATAGAACAGGCTCCATTTTCTTTTGAGGAATCCGTCATGGCCAAAAAGACCGTCAAAAAAGCCGCCAAGAAGCCTGTCAAGAAATCTGGTGGCAAATCAAAGCCGCTCTATCTGGGATTCTTCAAAGACAAGCTGGCCAAAGCTGATCCCAAAATTGCCAAGGCCATTGCCTCGGAACTGCTGCGCCAGCAAAATGAGATCGAACTCATTGCGTCCGAGAACATCGTCAGCCGCGCCGTTCTGGAAGCGCAAGGCTCGGTGATGACCAACAAATATGCTGAAGGCTATCCGGGTCGCCGCTATTATGGCGGCTGCCAATATGTTGACCAGTCCGAGCAATTGGCCATTGATCGCGCCAAGCAACTCTTCAACGCCAATTTTGCCAATGTGCAACCCCATTCGGGTGCCACGGCAAATCAAGGCGTATTCTTTGCACTGCTGCAACCGGGCGACACGTTCATGGGCCTGGATCTGGCCTGTGGCGGCCACCTCACTCATGGCTCACCTGTCAACCAATCTGGCAAGTGGTTCAACGTCGTGTCTTACAAGGTACGCGAAGACAACCAGCAGATTGACTACGACGCCGTGGCCGCACAAGCCTTGGCGGAAAAACCAAAGCTCATCATCGCCGGCGGTTCGGCCTATCCACGTGCCTTGGATTTTAAGCGCTTCCGCGAGATCGCCGATTCAACTGGCGCTTATCTGATGGTCGACATGGCCCATTTTGCAGGCCTTGTGGCAGGCGGTGCCCACGCCAATCCGCTCGAACATGCTCACGTCGTCACCACAACGACCCACAAAACCCTGCGGGGCCCGCGCGGCGGTATGATCCTGTCAAACGACGAAGATCTGGGCAAGAAGATCAACTCGGCGATTTTCCCCGGCATCATCGGCGGACCACTCGAACATGTGATTGCCGCCAAAGCGGTGGCGTTCGGCGAAGCGCTGAAACCAGCGTTCAAGAAATACGCTGCCCAAGTTGTAAAGAACGCCAAGGTCTTGGCCCAAACCATGATCGACGGTGGCTGCGATATTACGACAGGCGGCACCGACACCCATCTCATACTGGTGGACCTGCGCAAAAAAGGCATTTCCGGTCGCGACGCCGAAAAGGCATTGGGACGCGCCTTCATCACCTGCAACAAGAATGGCATTCCGTTTGATCCTGCGTCTTTCACCGTAACCTCAGGCATTCGTCTGGGCTCACCCGCGGGCACGTCGCGTGGCTTTGGCGAGACCGAATTCCGCCATGTGGGCGAACTCATTATTGAAGTGCTCGATGGACTTGCCCAACATGGCGAACCGGGAAATGCCAAGGTGGAATCTGCCGTCAAACGCAAGGTTCTAGCGTTGACCAAGAAATTCCCGATCTACGGCTGAGGAGAACAGATGCGCTGTCCCTTCTGCGGCAATGCCGACACCCAGGTGAAGGACAGCCGCGCCTCAGAGGATGGTGCGGCCATTCGCCGACGCCGGGCGTGCCCTGATTGTGCGGGCCGCTTTACCACTTTTGAGCGCGTGCAATTGCGCGAGCTTTCGGTGATCAAGCGCAATGGTCGTCGCACGCTGTTTGACCGCGACAAGCTGGCCCGTTCTGTGCAAGTCGCCTTGCGTAAACGCCCTGTTGATGCCGAGCGCATTGAACGCATGGTTTCCGGAATTGTCCGCCAGCTCGAAAGCCTGGGCGAGAATGAAATCAAATCCGAACAGATTGGCCAACTGGTTATGGAAGGCCTGAAAAGTCTTGATGACGTGGCCTATGTGCGTTTCGCCTCAGTCTATCGCAACTTCCGCGAAGCCAAGGATTTTGAGAGCATTATTGATGAATTGGCTAACGAAGAAGAGCCAAAATAGCTTACAGCTTGGCATTCATGGTGCGAATGCGCCGTGCCATGAGCCTCATCAGTGACAATGCGAAATGCGGTGTCTTGACGATCAAGTTGAGGAAACGTGGCTCATCGATCGGGATAACGATACTGGCTTCGAGCGCCACCACATCGGCGCTGCGCGCACTTCGGTCGATGAGGTTCATCTCGCCGACAATTTGGCCAGCGCCAACTTCCTCAGCTGTTTTGTCGCCGAGCTTGATGGCAAATTTGCCAGACTTGACGACATACATAACTGCTTCTGTGGACCCAGCAGAGATCAAGATTTCGCCAGCGGCCACATTGCGAGGCGGCAGGTCAATGGCCTTGAAAATGCGAAAATCAATGGGTCGTTCTTGTTGTGCTTGCATGTTTATTTTCTCCAGGCCACCCAACTATCTCGGCTCAGATGAGCAGGACATGAATCTCCGGTTCATCTGCGGTTCAACTGGCGGACGCTAATTGCAGTTTCGCAGTTCCGCGCCACATCAGATAGGCCGAAGCCGCCATGATCATGGCAAGCCCCAGCCAGATAAAGCCCGACGGCCAATAGCCAAAGAGCAGGCCATAGACCAATACATTGCTGATGAGTTTGAGATCGTCAAAGGGCTGCACAAAATTGGCTTCTGCCGCCGCGTAAGACCGCGACATCAAATATTGCGCCAGGCACACCAGTGCGCCACCAGCAAGCAGCCACATGAAAACATGGCCGCCCGGCAACTCAAAACCAGAACTTAGAGAGAGCAGGGCATTGATAGGAGTGAGCAACAGGAGCAGCCAGACTGTCAAGGTCTCGGGGCTTTCGTCGCGCGTGAGATATTTAGTAAGGAGCGAGGCGATGCCCCAAAGCAGTGCCGCAGCAACTGGCAACAGCCAGGCCCAGGTGAACTGCTCTGACCACGGGTTGGTGACAATCAATGCGCCGCTGAAACCTACGACTGCGGCAAGCCAACGGCTGGCTGGTACATTCTCGTTCAGAAAAATCGCAGCACCGATCAATACAAACATTGGCGCAGTCATGGTCAACGCCACAACCTGCCAGACCGGAACGCCCTTGGCGATGGCAGTTGTAAAGGCCAGCAATCCCAAAGCCGATACGGCAACACGGGCGAGATGAGCCAGTGGATGTGAAGTTCTCAAGCTTTTGGTTCCCTGGCGGAGCAGGAAGGGCAGCGAGATCAACAACGCGATTGCATATTGCCAAAACGTGTCCGATTGCGGCTTGAGCCCAAGCTGGGCCGTGATCACAAATGTAATGGCATTGATAAAAGCAAAAGTGATGCCAGCCAGAATCATAAAGGCGGCACCCTGAAAGCGTTTTTGGGTGGTTGGGGAGCTTAAATTCATCTGATCGCCCTGAGAATGCCGGATCAGTCCAGCAGGGTTGAATTAGGCGCAATGGGGGTGCACTTGCAAGGGCGACGCTTGACCGCTAAGGCCAGCGCCATGACCAGCCCCCGCAAACCGCCTATTGCCCGCTCGGCCGCAAGGCTCGGTGCCGTGCAGGCCCTTTACCAATTGGATATTGGCGGCGCAGACTTGGGCGAAACTCTGGCGCAATTTTCCTCTCGCGTGAACGGCGATGATTTCGATGACGGCGAGTGCGGCGAGGCCGACTACAAGCACCTGCGTGAAGTCGTTGAAGGTGCTGTGCGCGAACAGTTGTTGATTGATCCCATGGTGGACAAGCAGCTGGATGACGCCTGGCCCATCCACAGGGTGGACGCGACTTTGCGTGCTATTTTGCGGGCTGGTGCCTTTGAAATCATGTTCAAGGAAAACGTGCCAGCCAAAGTCGCCATCAATGAATATGTAAATGTGGCTGCAGCATTTTTTGATGGCGAAGAACCGGCAATGGCCAATGCCGTGTTGAACGGTCTGGCCCGCGCCCGAAGGCCCGACGAGTTCGCAGCTTGAACCTGCAAGCACCACGCGTCAAAATTCTTCTCCTCGCCTTTGCTCAAGCTTTGTATTCTTGCTGCGTCATCATCGTGTTTTCAACTGGCGGTCTTGTCGGCTTGATGATTGCCCCATCGCGCGGCTTGGCTACTTTACCGATCACGGCCTTTGTGGTGGGCTCAATGCTTGCCGTTGTGCCGGCCTCGCTGGTGATGAAACGCCTGGGCCGCATTCCTGTATTCACAGGCGGCGCGGTGATCAGCGTTTTCGGCGCGGCAACATCTGTCCTCGCAATCTATCAAAATAATTTTTGGCTGTTTTGCTTTGGAGCAGCGCTACAAGGCGTGTTTCAGGCTACCAGCAGCTTCTACAGTTTTGCCGCGATTGAAGCAGCAACACCCGAAGACAAGTCTATTGCAATTTCGTGGGTGTTAACGGGAGGCGTGGTTGCGGCCGTTGCGGGAACATTGATCGCCACCTACACGTCGAACTTGCTCGCTCCCTTCACCTTTGCCGGGTCTTATGTTGCAGCAGCAATTCTGGCGGCATCCAGCTTGGCCATTTTCGCAATTCTAAAATTGCCCAGGCCAACTTTGGCGGAAATATCCGGCCCACAGCGCTCGTGGCCGCAATTGCTGCAACAGCCAAAACTGATTGTAGCCTTGGCCTCGGCCATCCTCTCCTATGCCTTGATGAATTTGATGATGACGGCGGCACCCGTCGCCATGGCGGCTTGCGGCTTCAGCGCGTCGGCCCCAACCTGGGTCATCCAGTGGCATGTGCTGGCCATGTTTGTGCCAAGCTTTTTCACCGGTCAATTGATCAAGCGCTATGGCGTTGAGCTGATCACCGGCATTGGCATGGTCATTCTGGTGACAGCGGGCATCGTGGGCCTTCTGGGTATTACCTTCACCCATTTCTCGGTAGCACTCATCCTGCTGGGTCTAGGTTGGAACTTTGGCTTCATCGGCGGCACCACCATGCTGACCTCCTGCTATGAACCATCTGAACGCGCCAAGGTTCAGGCCGTGAATAACTTTGGCGTGTCGCTGATGGTGGCCATCGCCTCGGCAGGCTCAGGCCAGATGCTCAGCCACTGGGGCTGGCCCAGCGTCGCGTTGACCGTAACTCCCATTGCAGCAATCATGTTGGCCGTGATTGTGCTGAGGTCGAGGGCAGGCCGCACGGCTTGATTTCGGTTTGACGGTGATGGATGTGGCGCATTTTGATGCAATCATAATTGGGGCAGGGGCCGCAGGCCTGATGTGCGCCATGACGGCAGGTGCAAAGGGCCGCCGCGTTCTACTGCTCGATCACAACAGCATTGCCGGCGCCAAGATTTTGATTTCCGGCGGTGGGCGCTGCAATTTCACCAACACCAGCACAACCCCCCAAAATTTTATTTCTCAAAATCCGCATTTCTGCCGCTCAGCCCTGAGCCGCTACACGCCCGATGATTTTCTGAAGTTGATCGCCAAACACCAAATTGCCTGGCATGAGAAAACCTTGGGCCAATTGTTTTGTGATGGCTCGGCCAAGCAGATCGTAAAAATGCTGCTCGATGAATGCGCGGCGGTTGGTGTTGACCTCCAACTCAATTGCAAAATTTCCGCGATCAAAAAATCCGGGCAATTTGTTGTCACAACATCGCTGGGAGAATTTGAAGCCCCGGCACTCCTCCTGGCCACAGGTGGATTGTCGATCCCCAAAATGGGTGCAACCGGCTTTGCCTATGATATCGCCAAACAGTTCGGCTTGAATGTGGTCACACCCAGACCGGGACTTGTGCCGCTGCGGGCAAAACCTGAAGAGCTTGATTTCTATTCCAATCTGTCCGGCGTTTCGCTGCCCGCCATCGCGACTGCTGGCGAGATGAGCTTTGCCGAGAACATCTTGTTCACCCATCGTGGGCTTTCTGGCCCTGCCATATTGCAGGCTTCATCCTATTTGGACGACGGTGACACTCTCGCCCTCGATCTTCTTCCGACCATTGATCCAGCGCAAGTCTTCAAGGATCGCAAACACACACGCCCCAAGGTTGCGCTGAAAACCATGCTGGCGGAGTTCGTTCCCCAGCGTCTAGCACAAAGCTTGGGAAGTGACGATGCGATGGAAAAAGTGCCCGCCCGCGATCTCGTTCAACTTGCCGAACGATTTAAAAACTGGGCGATGGCGCCACACGGCACGGAAGGCTTTGCCAAGGCCGAAGTGACCACGGGGGGCATAGACACCGATGCTCTGTCATCCAAAACCATGGAGGCCAAGACAGTACCAGGGCTCTATGCAATTGGCGAGGCCGTCGACGTGACAGGTTGGCTTGGCGGTTACAATTTCCAGTGGGCCTGGGCCAGTGGCTTTGCTGCGGGAACGGCCATCGGAAGCTAATTCACCTCAATTATTTGAGTTACGCCAATCATTTACCTCATGAATTTCACCTCAATTCGCAATTGCAAATGTGGCTAAACTTTGCCATAGCTGCCCAATCTTCCGGCACCGTCGCAGTGAAGCGTGATTCCATCGCGGCCATCGGTCAGGGTTCCGGAGCTCAACAAAATCAATTGAGGAACTTCCTATGACCTCCACTCTCTGGCTGATCGTCCTCGCAGGCGCGCTTGCGATCGTCTATGCAATTGTTACCAACATGCGGCTCATGGCTGCAGATCAGGGCTCGGCCCGGATGCAAGAAATCTCGGCCGCGGTGCGCGAAGGCGCGCAGGCCTATCTCAAGCGTCAATACACAACCATTGCCATTGTCGGCGTGGCGATCTTCGTTCTGGCCTTCGTGCTTTTGGGCAAATGGTCAGCCATCGGCTTCGCCATCGGTGCCATTCTGTCGGGTGCTGCAGGTTTCATTGGCATGAACGTCTCGGTGCGCGCCAACGTGCGAGTTGCACAGGCCGCCACCAAGTCGCTCGCTGGCGGACTTGATCTTGCTTTCAAGGCCGGTGCCATCACCGGCCTTTTGGTTGCAGGTCTCGGCCTTCTCGGCGTCACCCTCTATTTCGGCTTCCTCACCAACACGCTTGGGTTGGACCCAACCTCGCGTGACGTGATCGACGCGTTGGTCGCCTTGTCATTCGGCGCTTCGCTGATTTCGATTTTCGCCCGTCTCGGCGGCGGCATCTTCACCAAGGGTGCAGACGTGGGCGGCGACATGGTGGGCAAGGTTGAAGCGGGCATCCCTGAGGATGATCCACGCAACCCCGCAACCATTGCCGACAACGTGGGCGACAATGTCGGCGATTGCGCTGGCATGGCCGCTGACTTGTTTGAAACCTATGTCGTGACCACGGTTGCCACCATGGTTCTGGCGGCCATCGTGCTGCCTGATGCCATGAAGCTCGCAGGCATGGTTCTGCCGCTCGCCATTGGCGGCGCATGCGTGATCACCTCGATCATCGGCACATACTTTGTGAAGCTCGGTTCATCCAACAACATCATGGGCGCTCTCTATAAGGGCGTTGTGGCCACCGGCGTTCTCTCGCTGATCGTCCTCTATCCCGTGATGAACTATATCTTCGGCGACATGAATGTGGCGCTCGGCACGGCTGACAAGGCCTTCACCCCGATGAGCCTGTTTTATTGCGGCGTTGCGGGTCTGGTCATCACCGGCCTCATCGTCTGGATCACTGAATATTATACCGCCACGGGAAAACGCCCGGTGAACTCAATCGCCGAAGCTTCAATCACTGGCCACGGCACCAACGTCATCCAGGGTCTGGCAGTTTCGATGGAAGCAACCGCTGTTCCGGCCTTGATCATCATCGCCGGCATTCTGGTGACCTTCAACCTCGCTGGTCTCTTCGGCATTGCTGTGGCCGTCACCACCATGTTGGCTCTGGCTGGCATGATCGTGGCGCTCGATGCCTTTGGCCCCGTCACCGACAATGCCGGTGGCATTGCCGAAATGGCAGGCCTGCCGAAAGAAGTGCGTCACAACACCGACGCGCTCGACGCTGTGGGCAACACCACCAAAGCCGTGACCAAGGGCTATGCCATTGGGTCGGCTGGTTTGGGTGCTCTCGTTCTCTTTGCCGCCTACACCCAGGATTTGAAGTTCTTTGCCGCGCACGCAACGCCTGGCTCGTTCTTCGAAAACGTCAACGTCTCTTTCGATCTTTCCAGCCCCTATGTTGTGGTTGGTCTGTTGTTCGGCGGCCTCTTGCCATATCTCTTTGGCGGCATGTCAATGACGGCAGTGGGCCGCGCAGCCCAAGCTGTGGTCGTTGAAGTGCGCCGTCAGTTCCGCGAAGATCCAGGCATCATGAAGGGCACGTCTAAGCCTGATTATGCTCGCGCGGTTGACCTTCTCACAAAGGCTGCGATCAAGGAAATGATTGTTCCTTCGCTGTTGCCAGTCCTCTCGCCAATCGTCGTCTTCATCGTCATCAACTTCATCGCTGGCAAGGCGCAAGCCTTCTCCGCCGTTGGTGCCATGCTCATGGGCGTGATCGTCACAGGCCTGTTCGTGGCCATCTCAATGACCGCCGGTGGCGGCGCCTGGGACAACGCCAAGAAGTCGTTTGAAGATGGCTTTATAGACTCCAAGGGCGTGAAGCATTTGAAGGGCTCTGATGCCCACAAGGCTTCCGTCACCGGTGACACCGTCGGCGACCCCTACAAGGACACGGCGGGTCCTGCCGTCAACCCGATGATCAAGATCACCAACATCATCGCACTTCTGCTGCTGGCTGTTCTGTCGGCACACTAAGCCGAGTAGCAATATCAACTCAGAAGCCGGGATGGCAACATCCCGGCTTTTTTCTTGACGGATATTTTGCTGCTGGTTAGGCATGAGCCCATGCTTGTGCTCGACCAGAAATTTGAGTTTCGCGGCGACAAGGTAGCTTGGGGCAGAATCGGCCATGGTCCACCGCTGGTCATGGTTCATGGCACACCATTTTCCGCCCAAGTCTGGCGGCGGATCGCACCCTGGCTCGCGTCGCACTATACGGTCTATTTTTTTGACCTCTTGGGCTATGGCCAATCGACCATGCGTGTAGGACAAGATGTGTCACTTGGAGTGCAGAATAAACTCTTTGCGGCCTTGCTCAAAGGATGGAAGTTGGAGCAACCAAGTGTACTGGCCCACGACTTTGGCGGTGCCACTGTGCTGCGGGCGCATTACCTTAACGGTTGCAAATATCAACGCCTCGTCCTGATTGATCCTGTGGCACTTGCGCCATGGGGCTCACCCTTTGTGCAACATGTGCGCAAGCATGAGCAAGCTTTTAGCGGTCTCCCTGCCTATGCACATCGTGGGTTGCTCAAGTCTTATCTGGCTGGAGCTGCGTTCACTCCGCTTACTCCGGAAGCAGAAGATATTTACACACAGCCCTGGACAACGGAGCAGGGGCAGGCCGCCTTTTATCGTCAAATTGGTCAGATGGATCAGAAATACACCGATGAGATTGAACCGCTTTTCGCGCCACCCAACTTCGACGTGACATTGCTGTGGGGCCATGAGGACCAATGGATCTCATATGAAACCGGAAAGCGTCTCGCTGAAAAACTGACCAAGGGTCAGATCATCACCGTAAAGGGGGCAGGCCATTTGGTGCAAGAAGATGCGCCTGAAGCCATCGTGGCCGCGATGCTTTCACCCCACGACTAACCCGGTACAATCAATCACTTCAAGATAAACTGGTGAGCCCGGCGGGTTTCGAACCCACGACCCTCTGATTAAAAGTCAGATGCTCTACCACTGAGCTACGGGCCCTTAAGAGGCGTTTGATTCAAACACCCCGAAAAGTCGCCGGACCATAGTTGTGCGCCTGCGAACGGTCAAGGACAGAAACAACTATGCCCCGGGCCTCGTTCGTTCACCAAAATTGACACAATTCCAAGACATTCAGGCCCCCACGCGGCTATAAGAGCGTTGCACAATTTAAGGGGCATTAATGTCAGATTTGGCACTCGTGGTTTTGGCGGCCGGCATGGGCACCCGCATGAAATCAGCCGTGCCCAAGGTTCTGCACAAGATTGCCGGACGGTCCTTGCTTGCCCATGTGTTGGCAGCAGGCCGCGAACTCCATGCCAGCAAGGCCATTGTGGTTCATGGGCCCGACATGAAGGCCGTGAAAGCCGAAGCCTCCAAAGCCTTCCCGGCGTGCCTGTTTGCCGAGCAGACAAGCCGCGAGGGAACGGGTCATGCCGTGATGACGGCGGCCCCCGCACTGGCAGGTTTCAACGGCGCAGTTCTGGTCCTCTACGGAGATGTGCCCCTCATCCAGGCTGAAACCCTGCGCGACCTCCTGGGTAAGCTCGACGCCAAGCACAAAATGGCAGTCCTCGGTTTTGAGGCTGCAAAGCCACACGGCTATGGCCGTCTGATCGGCACCAAGAATGCCATCACCGATATTCGCGAAGACCTTGATGCTTCGCCCAAGGAAAGAAAAATAAGCCTTTGTAACTCCGGCATTATTGCCATTGATGCAAAACTGCTGCTCACTCTTCTTCCCAAACTCACCAACAAGAATGCCAAGACGGAATATTACCTGACCGATCTGGTGAAGCTCGCGACCAAAGCGAAGACCAAAGTGGCTGTTGCCCTGTGCGCGGAAGCTGAAGTTTCAGGCGTCAACGACCGGGCACAGTTGGCAGCCCTCGAACGTGAATTCCAGGCCAGGGCCAGAATCGCCGCCATGAAAAATGGTGCCACCCTGATTGATCCGTCCACGGTCTATTTCTCCGCCGATACAAAGCTGGGCCAAGACGTATTGGTCGAACCCAATGTGGTTTTCGGCCTCGGTGTTTCAGTGGGCGACAACGTAGAAATTTTTGCCTTCTCGCATCTGGAAGGTGCGACCGTAGGCAATGGCGCGCGCATCGGTCCGTTCGCCCGCCTGCGGCCCGGTGCTGAGATTGGCGAGAATGCCCACATCGGCAACTATGTTGAAATCAAGAAGTCCAAGATTGGTAAGGGTGCCAAGGCCAATCATTTGAGCTACATTGGTGACGCGCTGGTCGGCGCCAATTCCAACATTGGTGCTGGCACAATCACCTGCAATTACGATGGCTTCGAGAAGCACCTGACCGACATTGGCGAGAATGTTTTCGTCGGATCAAATTCTGCACTTGTCGCACCCGTCAAAATTGGGGCAGGAGCCAACATTGCTGCAGGCAGTGTGATTACATCCGATGTGCCAGCCGATGCTCTGGCGATGACGCGTGGACCCGCTATCGTCAAAGAAGGTTGGGCCAAGCGTTACCGTGCCATCAAACAGGCAGCCAAAGCCGCCAAGAAAAAATCCCAGGAGCTGAAGTAAAACATGTGTGGCATCGTTGGCATTCTGGGCAACCAGCCGGTAGCACTCGATATCGTGGAAGCGTTGCGCCGCCTCGAATATCGCGGCTATGATTCAGCCGGTGTCGCCACCATCGAGAATGGCACGATTGAACGCCGCCGTGCGCCAGGCAAGTTGCGCAACCTTGAAGACCGCCTGCGCGAAGCGCCGCTGACAGGGACCAGCGGCATTGGCCACACACGTTGGGCAACACATGGCGTTCCCAATGAAACAAACGCCCACCCACACATCTCTGGTGATGTCGTGATTGTTCACAATGGCATCATCGAAAATTTTGCGGAATTGAAAGAAGAGCTGATTGCCGACGGCTATAAATTTCTTACGCAGACCGATACCGAAGTGGTGGCCCATCTCCTGGAGCGTGAACGAAAGAATGGCGCAAAGCCAGCCGAAGCCGTTCGCAATATTCTCGCCCGCCTGCGTGGCGCCTTTGCGCTCGCCATCATGTTCAAGAGCGAAGATGATTTGATGGTCGGGGCCCGCAACGGCCCACCGCTGGCCGTGGGCCATGGTGACGGCGAAATGTATCTGGGGTCTGACGCCATAGCGCTCTCGCCCTTCACCAATCGCATCACCTATCTTGAGGATGGTGATTGGGTGACACTCACCCGCAATTCGTTCCAGATCTATGATGCAGATAACAAGCCGATCAAGCGGCCCATGAATTTCAGCCAGGCCTCATCGATGATGGTGGACAAGGGCAACCACCGCCATTTCATGGCCAAGGAAATTGAGGAGCAACCCGAAGTCGTTGGTCACACATTGGCTGAATATATCGATTTTGCCACCCGCACCGTGCGCGTGCCAGAGAAGTTGCCATTTGATTTTGCCAAGCTGGACCGTATTTCCATCACGGCCTGCGGCACAGCATCCTATGCAGGTCTGGCCGCCAAATACTGGTTTGAAAAAGTTGCCCGCCTCCCCACTGAAGTCGACATCGCCTCGGAGTTTCGCTATCGCGAAGCGCCAATGACCAAGGATGGTCTAGCGATTGTCATTTCACAGTCAGGTGAAACTGCTGACACATTGGCCGCTCTGCGTTATTCAAAATCACAAGGCCAACACACAATTGCCGTGGTCAATGTTCCTGAATCTACGATCGCGCGCGAAGCAGAATTGGTCATCCGCACTTATGCAGGCCCTGAAATCGGCGTGGCCTCTACCAAGGCATTCACCTGCCAATTGGCGGCGCTGGCGTGTCTGGCCTTGCTTGCCGGCAAGCTGCGTGGAACGCTCTCACCCGCACAGGAAAAAGAATATGTGACCGCACTCATTGAAGCGCCGCGCCACATGACTGAGATTTTGAAAGAGGAAAAGAATATTGCTGCCATCGCCCATGATATTTCTAAGGCGCGCGATGTTCTGTTTCTAGGCCGCGGGATCAACTATCCGTTGGCTCTCGAAGGCGCATTGAAGCTGAAGGAAATCTCCTACATCCATGCTGAAGGCTTTGCCGCAGGCGAATTGAAACATGGACCCATCGCGCTGGTCGATGAGAATGTTCCGGTCATCGTCATTGCTCCGCGCGACGAGCTTTATGAAAAGACCATTTCCAACATGGAGGAGGTGGCAGCGCGCGGCGGTAAAATCATTTTGATTACTGATGATCAGTCACAAAAACAGAATGCCCACAAAACTTTCAGGCACATTCGCGTGCCCGTGGCTCATGCCTTTATAAGTCCGCTGATCTATGCAATCCCGGTTCAGCTTTTGGCCTATCACGCTGCCGTCTTCATCGGCACAGACGTAGACCAGCCACGAAATCTGGCAAAGTCAGTCACGGTCGAATAATCGAAATCTAGTTCTGCAGAGCGAGGGCAAGACCACGGCTGTTCATGCAGCGGTGGAGCTCTTCGGAATAGACCGAGTTGCGTTCGCGCAAGGTGTCACCAAACGATGTGGCGATAACGTCGGCCTGATAGCGCGGCGCGAGATATTTATCGCCACCCATAATAACGACCACCTGTGAAGGGCCAGCGGCTTGTAAGGCATCAACGCGCTCCAACCGGTTTTGCGCCCACGCATCGGCCCGTGAATCAGCATAATCCTGACAAATGAAATCGCGGTCTGTGCCAGCCAAGGCACTGACCGACATCAGCAAAAGAGCTGCAGGTAACACAAAAAACTGACGCATGACAAAGCCATCCCTGATTATGCCGCAAGGGCCACTTTATACCGGAATGATACAGCTCGTTAGTACTTTTTTAACCATGGTTAACAGTGCGGCAAGCGAGCCCGAAATGTTGTAAGTCGCTGAACCATGAGCAAGAAAA
Source organism: Hyphomicrobiales bacterium (assembly GCA_038231475.1). Lineage (GTDB taxonomy): Bacteria > Pseudomonadota > Alphaproteobacteria > Rhizobiales > Aestuariivirgaceae > Aestuariivirga. Next base: position 567,951 of record JBBRLH010000001.1, read on the forward strand.
ATGATTCTCCCCCGCCGACACCGCGCGAGGCCGAAGGCGTTGAACTGAAGGACGCGCTTGAGGAGCGCTATCTGGCCTATGCTTTGTCCACCATCATGCACCGGGCTTTGCCGGACGTGCGCGACGGGTTGAAGCCGGTCCATCGCCGCCTCCTGCATGTCATGCGGCAATTGCGGCTTGACCCAAATACGGCCTTCAAGAAATCGGCCAAGATCGTGGGCGACGTGATGGGTTCATTCCATCCCCACGGTGACCAGTCGATTTATGATGCCCTGGTTCGCCTGGCGCAGGATTTCTCATCGCGTTATCCGTTAGTCGACGGGCAGGGTAACTTCGGCAACATCGATGGTGATGGCGCTGCTGCCTATCGTTATACTGAAGCTCGCATGACGGAAGTGGCGCGCCTGCTGCTTGAAGACCTCGAAGCCGACACCGTGGATTTTCGTCCCAACTATGATGGCACGCTGGAAGAGCCTGTGGTTCTGCCCGGCGCATTTCCGAACCTTCTGGCCAACGGCTCGTCAGGCATAGCCGTGGGCATGGCGACCTCAATCCCGCCCCACAATGCCGCTGAGATTTGCGATGCGGCGCTGCATCTGATCAAGACGCCGGGAGCCACCGTTGAGAAGCTGACGCAATTTGTGGTGGGGCCTGACTTTCCAACGGGCGGCATCATCATTGATGAGCGCGCCGATATCGTGCAGGCCTATAAGACGGGTCGCGGGGGATTTCGTGTTCGTGCCCGCTGGACGAAAGAAGAATTGCCGCGCGGCGGGTGGCAGATTGTCATCACCGAGATTCCCTATCTCGTGCAAAAAAGCCGCTTGATTGAGCGCATTGCGGAATTGCTCAACGATAAGAAACTCACGCTTCTGGGTGACGTGCGCGATGAGAGCGCTGAAGACATTCGCGTCGTGTTGGAGCCCAAGAGCCGCAATATCGAACCAGATGTATTGATGGAGCAGATGTTCCGATCAACTGAACTTGAAAGTCGCATTTCTTTAAACATGAACGTGCTGTCGGGCGGAAAAATTCCGCGCGTCATGTCGTTGAAAGACGTGCTGCAGGAATGGCTGAACCACCGCAAAGATGTGCTCACCCGTAAGACCAAGCATCGCCTGGGAGAAATCGCCCGGCGTTTGGAAATTCTGGGTGGCTATCTCATTGCCTATCTGAATCTTGATGAGGTGATCCGTATCATCCGTCAAGAGGACGAGCCAAAGCCGGTTTTGATGGAGAGCTTCAAGCTCACCGACACGCAAGCCGAAGCAATTCTCAATATGCGTTTGCGCGCCTTGCGCAAGCTTGAGGAAATGGAAATCCGCACCGAGCATGACGGCCTAACCAAAGAGCAGAAATCCCTCAAGGCCTTGTTGGCCTCCGATGAAAGTCAATGGTCGTCAATTTCGGATGACATCAAAGAGATGAAGGAGCGTTTCTCTAAGAAGACGCCACTGGGCCGCCGTCGCACCGATTTTGCAGAGGCCCCAGACGTAGATGTCGATCTTGATGAGGCCACGATCGAGAAAGAACCGGTTACAGTGGTGTGCTCCGAGAAGGGCTGGATCAGGGCCATGAAGGGTCACGTCGAAGACGCTTCCACATTGCAATACAAGGATGGCGACGCCGGCAAATTCGTTGTGAATGCCATGACGACTGACAAGATCATGCTGTTCTCGTCGTCCGGAAAATTCTTCACCCTGGAGGCATCAAAGCTTCCTGGCGGACGTGGACATGGTGAACCGGTGCGTTTGATGGCCGATATTGATTCAACCGACAGCATAATTGCACTGTTTGTTTACCAAGCTGGAACAAAGCGCCTTTTGGGCTCGACCGAAGGCGATGGCTTCATTGTTGCTCAGGACGAATGCGTGGCAAACACCCGCAAAGGCAAACAGGTTCTAAACGTGAAGGCGCCTGTGGAAGCTCTGGTCTGTGTGGCGGTGGCTGAAAACGATGATCACGTGGCGTCCGTGGGAGAAAATCGTAAGTTATTGATCTTCCCAAGAAAAGAAGTACCAGAAATGACGCGTGGCAAGGGTGTCAGGCTGCAAAAGTTCAAGGATGGGGGGTTGGCCGACGTCCGCACATTCAATCTGAAGGAGGGCTTGGGCTGGATTGATTCATCGGGTCGAAGCTGGAACGTAACGGATCTGGCCGAATGGCTGGGTGAACGCGCCCAGGCCGGACGGCTGCCACCGCGAGGTTTTCCCAAGAACAATAAGTTCGGTTGATTACAACGCGAAGGCTGGAATCAACCATTTGTTTGCAATTGAACGTTAATCTTTCTCAAGGTTGGTTATGGCCCCAATGAAACCTATGACCACCAAGTGCGTTTTGTGTGCTGACCGCCGTCAGCATGCGAGTCTGCGGAGACGGTGAAACGAAATGCACGCGCAAAGATATTGGATTGAAAACGGAAATATGAGGTTGGTACCTCCTGAGGCCGTTGAGTCGACTGCAGAAGAACGTCTGCATTTTGAGCGTGGCCATGTTCGCATCACAACGGGAAGTTCGGGCACTGAAATAAAGTGGAATGTACAGAGCCCGTGCATAGCATCTTTATTTGTTGCCAAAGAATGGCTGCGTTCGGTCGACGCCCCCTGTGTGCTGCGCTTTTACGCCAGTGGATGGTTTGAAGAATTCCACGAGGATTCGAACCAAGCAGGGCATCGTATCGAAGACACCATTATGCGCGGTGATCGTCACGTCTCCAGCAAGATATTCATTCAGGAAGTTGCACCTAACGGAAACAATCTAACCCCGCTTCTGGCTGAAAGCTTGAACAACCCGGATGCTGTGAAGGATTTTGCGGTGGAATGCGTGCTGGAAGAAAACACCGGGCAGTTCCTCGTGGAAACCATTGGCCCACGTTCAGCTGTGGCCAAAATCTACGGCACCTTTCTTCATTCCTATCCGTGTCAGTCTGCCAGCAGCTATAGCCAAACCGTGAGTGAAGCCTATGCGGAAGTTGTGGCTACGGGGCGCCCGCGCCATGACCATGTGCTGGCCGCCATGCGTATGCCAAACAATGAAATCTTCTGGGTTCCCTATCGCCGCATGGTCCTGCCAAAACATGACAGCAGCAAGCCCGGCGTTACAGTGATTTCGGAACTCACGCCCGTGGATATCCAGTTGATTTAACGGAATTATTCTCCAGCCAGCAACAATGGCTTGGCAGGCATGTTCGCGCTCATCATTTCCTCGACCATTTGTTCGATTGCGGGCTTTTCAATGACCGCGAGATATTCAACAGGGTCAATCCCTTCGGAAGCCCAAGTCCAGCGCAGGAAGCCGCGTTCAAGAATCGTGTAGCCGATGCGCCCGACATGGCCGTGCTTGGCCATCTGTTCGCTGGCCAGACCCCAGATAGCGTCTGGGTTCCACTTGACCGAGGTCAACAAAATTCCCAGCTTGCTGAAGATGTCAAAGGCCTGTCGGCCCTTGATCTGCTTGTCGAGCCAAAGCTCGCCCTCATAAACCAATTTACCGCGCAAGCGCTCTGAAATGCTGCCGCGTGGCGGCGAGGGATGGCTCGGCACCATCACTTCATTGCGCCGCATGTAAACCCCGATCATGTAATTGGGCAACCAGTCCGCAAGGCTGGTTTCGACATGATCAAGGCGAAAAGCCTGCAAGCCCACCGTTCTCCCGGTTTCATCATGGAGGCCCATCCAGAAGGCGCGCTCTTTGGAAAAGTCGCAAAGGTGATGGTCGTGCATGGGGCCGACTTTATCGCCACGAAATTTGATCCGAACCTCGTTGAGCAAATGAAAATCGGAGCTCTGCGACACATAAAGGCCTTTGGAGGCCAACTCCTTTTCGAGGAGTACGCACACGCGGACCATTCCTAGGGGATTTTGCAATCCGACGCTGCCGAACATGATTTATAACCCCGCTTCAACTCACCCGATGCAAAGCCCACCCCCCTGGACCCAACCGCTCCTGCGGCATATACCGGGCTTTATATTCCATCTTTTGCGATCCCGCCACATAGTATCCCAAATAAACATAGGGCAGGCCAATTTTGCTGGCCCGCTTGATGGCATCGAGAATCATCATCGTGCCCAGACTACGCTGTTCCATGGATGGATCATAGAAACTGTAAATCAGCGAAAGCCCGTCAGACAAAACATCAATCAACAATGAGGCGACAAGTTCGCCGGAATCTGGATGGCCGATCGCATAGCGATATTCGATCAGGCGCGAATCTGCGGTCGTGTCGTCCACCATCGCCGCAAAATCCAGAACCGACATGTCAGCCATGCCACCCTCGGAATGGCGGGTATCAATATATTCGCGAAACAGGGAGTAATGTTCGGAGGTCGCTTGCGCTTTTACGACATGGCCGACGATGTCGCTATTGCGGCGAACGACTTTGCGGAAGGTTTTGCTCCAATCAAAGCTTTCCACCGGAACACGGACCGAAGTGCATGCGTTGCAATGGTCGCACGCCGGCCTGTAGGCAATGTTCTGGCTGCGGCGAAATCCGCCTTGTGACAGTTGCGAATTGAGAGCGCGCGACTCGAGCCCGACGAGATGAGTGAACACCTTGCGTTCCTTCCGGCCCGGAAGATAAGGGCAGGGGCTGGGCGCAGTGATAAAAAACTGCGGAAAGTTGCGGCGTTCAATCGACAAATCAGACTCCTGACGACACTATCCAGCGCCACTGGCCATATTTCAAGCCTTCAATTAAGACTGGCTCAAAGAGGACATCATATGAATGTGAAAACAACGTGGCTGGGACTGGGTGTAATGGGCTTTCCAATGGCTGGCCATTTGGCACGAAAATCTGGCTTTCCCATGACAGTTTATAACCGCACCGCCGGCAAGGCGGAGGCCTGGCAAAAGGCCAATGGTGGCAAATCCGCAGGGACGCCTCGCGCTGCCGCAGAGGACGCCGATTTCGTTTTTGCCTGTGTTGGCAATGACGAAGATCTCCGTCAGGTCACGCAGGGGCCAGACGGGGCCTTCCACAGCATGAAGCCCGGCTCGATCTTTGTCGACCATACCACGGCATCAGCCGACGTGGCCCGCGAACTCCATGCCGAAGCCAAGCTTCGCGGCATTGGCTTTGTTGATGCGCCCGTCTCTGGCGGCCAGGCTGGAGCGGAAAATGGTGTTCTGACAGTTATGTGCGGTGGCGACGATGATGACTATGCCAAGGCCGAGCCGCTGATTGCGCATTTTTCACGCATGTGCCGTCTGTTGGGGCCGAGCGGTTCAGGCCAACTGGCCAAAATGTGCAACCAGATTGCCATTGCCGGGCTGGTGCAGGGGCTGGCTGAATCCATACAGTTTGGCATGAAGGCGGGCCTCGACATGGGGCAGGTCATTGACGTGATCTCCAAGGGGGCTGCCGGGTCTTGGCAAATGGAAAACCGACACAAGACGATGATTGCCGGAAAGTTTGATTTTGGATTTGCCGCCGACTGGATGCGCAAAGATCTGGGGATTTGCCTCGCCGAAGCCCGCCGCAATGGGTCGCATCTCCCGATCACAGCCGTCATCGACCAGTTCTATTCCGAAGTGCAGAAAATGGGCGGCGGTCGCTGGGACACTTCAAGCCTGATCGCGCGATTGACGCGCTAGGCCTTAAGCTTGCGCGCCATATCCAAAGCAAAATAGGTCAGCACGCCGGAAGCTCCGGCCCGTTTGAAGGCGAGCAGGACCTCGGCAACGGCCTTGGCCTCATCAAGCCAGCCATTGGCGAAAGCTGCTTTGAGCATCGCGTATTCGCCCGACACCTGATAGGCAAATGTCGGCACGGCAAATTCACGCGCCACACGCGAGACTATGTCGAGGTAGGGCATGCCGGGTTTCACCATCACCATGTCGGCACCTTCAGCCAAATCCATGGCAACTTCACGCATCGCCTCATCACTATTGGAGGCATCCATCTGATAGGTGCGCTTATCGCCCTTGAGAAGCCCGCCAGAGCCTACCGCCTCGCGAAATGGACCGTAGAAGGCTGAGGCATATTTGGCGCTATAGGCCATGATCTGGACATCCTGGAAGGATGCAGCCTCCAGCGCAGACCGAATGGCACCGATGCGGCCGTCCATCATGTCCGAAGGTGCGATGATGTCGCAACCCGCTTCCGCTTGAACCAACGCCTGCTTCACCAGAACCGCTGTTGATGCGTCGTTCACGATGCGGTCGCCCTCAAGCAAACCGTCATGGCCGTGCGAGGTATAGGGATCGAGGGCGACGTCACACAGAATGCCAATCTCCGGCACCTCTTTCTTGATGGCCCGAACGGCCCGGCAAACAAGGTTATCGCCATTCAAGGCCTCACGCCCATCTTCAGTGCGAAGCTTGGGGTCGGTGTAAGGAAAAAGTGCAATGACTGGAATGCCGAGATTTGCCGCTTCCCTTGCTGCTTTGACCGCGACATCAACAGAAAGCCGGTTCACGCCAGGCATAGAAGCTACGGCTTCAGTTTTGCCTTTTCCTTCAATCACGAAAATTGGCCAGATCAGATCGTTCGTAGACAGCGAATGTTCCGCGACCAGGGCCCGAGCCCAGGGTGCCTTGCGATTGCGCCGCAAACGAGTGGCCGGAAATGTTCCGTGAGAATTATGTGTCATGGCAGCGGTTTAGCGCCAGCAAGCGATGAATGCAATTCACCTAAATTTAACCATGCGCGCAACCGATTATCGAAAATTCACTATGTTTTAGTCGGCCCCGCGCGAAATTCGATGCTCGGAAATTGGGGATAAAAATGGCAAATCGGGTTTTCGCGTCTGCGGTGCTGTCAAGCGCTCTGGCCTTGGCAAGCTTCTCTTCACACGCAATGGCCGCCAATGTGGGTGCCGAAGCTGCGGCACAGCTTTTGGCCAAAGCTTCCGTTGCGGATAACAAATGTCACTTTCTGCAAAGTGCCGACCATGAAGAGCTTTCGAGCTTGGTCGCCAGAGCAGAGATAGCACTCGCTAGCCAATCCGACGTGGCTCATACCAAATCCACAATGGCAGCAGGTCGCGCCGAAGGCATGTCTTCTAGCTGCTCTCCCGACATGAAAGCCGAGGTGGAAAGCATCCTTTCCGCTGCCCGCTCGGCAAGTTTAAGGGCCGCATCTGCGACCGATTCCGCAACGCCTGCCGAACCTGCTGCTGCAATGGCAACTCCACCCGTAGCGAAATTGTCCGCTGGCCAACCTCGCCCACACGTGAGCGGTGGTCTTGCAACCTATGCCGCAATGACCGAACGCTACTATAAGGTAAGGCGCTGCAACTCGATGCCGCGCCAAGCCATGAACTCCTTTTATCAGGACATCGTGGCCACCCATCATATGATGGTAAAAACCTATGGCGTGCCAGCGGTGGCTGCGGTGATGCACCAGTCTGAATCCACCGCCGATCACCAGGGTTGCGGCTAGAAGTTGTTAACCACTATCGCAAGCCAAACGTTAAACATTGTCCGCAAGTCTTTGTGAACTGAGTTTAAAACAGTTGCAAATTGTCGCAAATATAAGAACAAATTTACCGAGAGTCTTCAGCTGAATTTAAAGTCCCACGCGTAGTTTGGTGTGATCACGGGAACGGACCCACAGAGGCCGGCCTGGTGAAACAGGAAAAAACGAGGTGGTTGAATGAATACGTCAGTTGTTGCTTTGGAGGCTAACCGTTCCGCTCCGCTCGATGCCAAGCGCGAAGGTTTCAAGAATCGCTATCTGGAATCATTGACCCTGATTGAACGGCTTCACCGCCGCTTGCTCGACGTCATCAAGGATGATTTTGAGCGCACCGGTGAACGCGACGTGAACCCGGTTCAAGCTTTGCTGTTGTTCAACATCAATGATTCTGAACTTACCGCTGGCGAGCTCAAGACCCGCGGTCACTATCAAGGTTCAAACGTCTCCTACAATCTCAAGAAATTGGTCGAACAGGGTTATGTGCGCCATGAACGCTCAAGCTCTGACAAGCGCTCGGTCAGGGTCAGCCTCACCGAAAAGGGCAACGTCATCCGTGGCCGTGTCGATGCGCTTTATAACCGTCAGCTTCAGGCCATTGAAGAAGTGGTGGGCATCTCCACCGACGAATTTGATCGCTTGAATAAGGCCCTGTCGCGTCTCGAACGCTTCTGGACCGATCAGATCCTTTATCGCCTCTAAATTCTAATCCACCCTGCAAACTCCTGAGAAGACCTTGTTGGTGAAACCCTGGTGTCCCGAGCGCCGGGGTTTCATTTTTGCAAAAGAACTTGAATGGCAGATTTGCCATGCTAGAGGAGGGCGGTTGACCCCCAGTCTCGTCGGAGAGGTGGCAGAGTGGTCTATTGCGACGGTCTTGAAAACCGTAGGGGGTGCAAGCCCTCCGGGGGTTCGAATCCCTCCCTCTCCGCCAATTTCCCATTCCAAAGCTTACGGCTTGACCCCCCTGTCACAATGCTTTTGACTTGCTAAAAAGCAATACAAAGAGAGTCGGGGGAATTTAATGCCATTTGCGAAACAGGAAAAATCCTTGGGCATCGGCATTTTGGGCTGTGGCCCGATCTCGCAGTTTGCTCATCTTGAGTCGGTCCAGAAGGGCCGCAACGTGGTACTCAAAGCCGTGTGCGACGCCGACAAGGACCTGGCAGACCGCTTTGGCCACTTCTACGACGCAGCCAAAATCTATTACAGCTTTGACGACATGCTGGCCGACCCCGAAGTTGAAGCCGTGGTCATCGCCGTGTCGGATGCGTTTCATGTTCCTTGTGCGATCAAGGCCTTGGCGGCGGGCAAGCATGTGTTTTGTGAAAAGCCGGTGGCGACGTCCGTTGAGGAAGTTTTGGACCTGCAGCGCAATGTCCAGAACACTGGCCTTGTACTGCGCATCGGCCACATGTTGCGCTTTGATCCCGGGATTCAGGCCGCCCATGATTTTGTGAAAGGCGAGATGGGCGAGATGCTGGCGCTCAAAGCCTGGTATTGCGATTCCACCCACCGCTACACCATGACCGACGCCATCCAACCGATGCCGCGCCTTGGCAAGGCCGCGCTGAAGCCTTCTGGCGATCCCAAGGCCAACCGGCAGCGTTATTACATGCTGGCCCATGGCAGCCATCTGGTTGATCTGGCGCGCTATCTCGCAGGCCCCATCAAATCGGTGAATGCGAGACTTGCGGAAAAATTCGGCGCGCATTGCTGGTTTGTCGATGTTGAATTTGAAAACGGCACCTTGGGACATCTTGATCTCACCATCTCGGTGCGCATGGATTGGCACGAAGGCTTCCAGATCTATGGTGAGAAGGGCAGCGTTGCGGCGAAAATCTTCAATCCCTGGTATTACAAATCCAGCGAAGTTGATATTTTCCACGAGAGCACGGGCGCGACATCGCGTGTCCTCGGGGCCGACGGACACTTTTATCGCCGCCAGATCGAAGGCTTTGCCGATGCCGTGCTCAGCAAGCTCGCCGATGGCGGCGCTGATATCACAGACGGCGTAGCGTCGGTGCGGGCCATGGTGGCGATTGCCAAATCCGTGGCCACAAAGAAGCCAGTCACTTTGGCCGAAGTGAGCGGCCCGCTCTGAGTGTTAAGCCGCTAATTGTCCATCCGCGCGTTCACAGGGGTTTCAATGTCCACATGCCCCCTCACCAAGCCCAGATATTCCCGGCACTCCGCACGCTGTCATTGAGTTCCGTCAAATAATCCGTGGCCTGGCTCAGTCGCTTGGCCAGCAGAGTTGCAATCTCGAAGGTGATGTCGGGATTGGAGCGCACGAAATCGGCACCATTTTCAAACTTGTAAATTTCGCATTGGGTTCTGGTCTGTACCGTGGCCGTGTGTGGCGTTCCCAGCAGAATTGACATTTCACCAAACAAGGCGCCGGGCTCCGAGGTCGACGCCACAACCACGCCGCCGCGCAACACATCAACCGTGCCCGAGGCCAAGACATAAAGTGTTCCCGATGCCGAGCCCTGTTTGAGAAGCTCCGTGCCCTTGGCGACGATTATTTTCTGCGAATTGGAACAGGCCTGGAGAATGGATTGCGACATGGAAAAACCCCTCTTGTTTGTGCAGATTAGGCAAGAGGGAGCAAACTGTCTATCGGCGGCGCGGCATGGCAGCTTTACCGCGATTGCAGTGTGACAAGAAGCGCATCCAGCTGTCCGAACTGTTCGGCCGATGCATCGGATGCTCCAGTCCCCGCGGCGTCGAGCGCTGCCTTCGAGGGATAGAGCTCACTCATCACCAGAAATGTCTTGCCGTCCTTTTCCTCGAAGGTCACCGTGGTGATGGAGCCAGCTTCACCACCTTCGTCGTTGGACCAGACGAGGCGCTTGGGCGGAATGACTTCGATATACTTGCCAAAGAACGACATTGTCTTTGAGGCATCCTGGCCGAACACCATTGTGTAGCCGCCACCCACGCGAACATCCATCTCGCAGGACCGCAGCACCATGCCCATCGACTTTGGCACCCACCACTGCTTGAAAAGTTCAGGCTTGGTCCACGCCTCGAACACAATGCGCGCTGGGCTGTTGAAAGTTCGCGTAACGACGACTTCACGCTCGGACGTCCGCTCTACCGTGGTGGGGTTAGCTTTACTTTTTGCGGCCATCGATTTTCTCCTTGTGATTTAATGCGGCGACCACTCTGTCCAGTGCGTCAAAGCGGGCCTCCCAGAGTCGGCGATATCCTTCAATCCAATTCGTTGGTTCTTCCAACACGCTGAGGCCGAGGCGGCACGTCCGCACGCGCCCGATCTTCTCCGTGGTCACCAACCCCGCTTGCTCCAAAACACCAATGTGCTTCTTCATGCCCGTCAGGGTCATGTGGAACCTGTCGGCAAGGTCGGTCACCGACGCATCGGCCCGCCCCAACTGTTCCAGAACGCCGCGTCGTGTGGCGTCAGAGAGAGCTGCGAACGAGGCATCAAGTTGTTGTACTGAATGCTGAACCATATGGTTCAGTGTCTATCAGAGGCATGGACGCCACGCAACATGATTTTGCACCCTGTTGCAGCGTTGGTTTGGACGTGTTGCTGCCAGCCACCACACCTTGGATGAATGTTGACATCGCGTAATGTTCTGCCAATTTACGCAAGAGAGCAGGAGGAATCGGATTGTCCGTCGCCGCTCGTCGTTTAAGCGTTTCATTGAGGAATAAAAACATGGCCGACAAAAAACCGAACGACGGCGTGGATGTCACCAAAGCCTGGGCTGCCACCCAAGGCCAGCAGAGCTCCGCCACGCGGCTTCGCATTTTCTCTTTGATCGCGTGGGCCATCGCGATTGCGGGCGAGGGCGTCGGCATATATTTTCTCAAGCAGCACAAATTCGACGCAGGCGCTGGCGGCGGCAATCTTCCGCTGCTGGTCGGCCTTCTGGTTGGCATCGCCGTTTTCGCCATTGCCGGCAACCTGATGTGGAAGGCCGCCAACCGGCATAATCCCGCGAGCAGGGCGGATGCGTTCGGCTTCTTCGTCCAGAACCAACTTGGTGCAATCATTACGCTGGTGGCCTTCTTGCCGTTGCTTGTCCTGATTTTCATGGACAAGGACATGGACCCCAAGAACAAGCAGGTTGCGGGCGGCATCGGTGCTGTCCTCGCCGTCATCGCAGTTTTGTTCGGCGTGAATTTGAAGCCGCCATCCGTTGAGCAATACACCCAAGACATGAATGCCTGCGCCACGCAGATCAAGTCCGGCCAACCCACGACGGCGTGCTCGCCGGACGTTGCGGCCCAAGCACAAGACATCGCGCGGGACACAACGGATATTGCCGCTGCCACGAAATCCGCCACCAATCCCAATGGCGTTGACGTAGTTTATTGGATCGCACCCGAAGCCGGACAAAAGAAATCATCCGAGCCGCACGTCTTCCATCTCTGCGAACAAGTGAGCCCCTTGAACGGCAAGACTGTGAACCACGGCTCAGTAACGGAAGCCTACGCCGAAAATGCGATCCGCATCACCAAGCAGATCGACATGGAACAGAAGCAGTGCGGGTTCGCGACGGCGCAGTAGTGGTGGATCAGCAATTGTATGATTCTTTTTGCGCATGGCCATTCCTTTGATTGGTAGTCGAGCGACAAAGATTTGGGGACCACGATTCTACAATTTTTTGCAAACAGCCACTAATCTGACCAGAAAAGTCAGGGGCAAAACTGACTTGTCGCCAAATTATGTCTCTGGCTGCCCTTCGTGTTTTCAAGATGAGGGACTGAGGCTACTCGCGGTGAAGACTTCAATCGAAATGGGTGGATTATGCCCTAATTGTGGGAGCGCGGGCGGCTGGAAACTTCGCCTCAGCGAATTGCAATACATTCTGCACACCTTTTTCGTTTGGGGAACGTACCAAAGGCCGGAGTACGGCGCGTTTCCCGCATTGCAGGCAAACGAACATCAAACAACCAACGTCAAGTTTTCCGATTGGCTTGAACCAGATGTAAGGTTGTTCGAGAAATGGTTTAAGATCGGATTTTTTCACTATGGTCCGAGAGCTTGGATGTATGGCCAAATAACGCCACTAGAGAATCTTCAAGACTCGAAAAAAAGTACTGCTGTAATTGAGCGTATTATTAGTGAATATTCTGTTGTCCAGTTGAAAAAGGACGCAGTTCTGTACCGAATTAGAAAGCAGCCCAAGCACCCGAATAGTTCCGCTGAATATGATAGTCCGCCCATGGGTCTTTCAGGAAACGGTCGCCTAGATTCGTCGGATCTATCCGTTATGTATGCCTCATCTGATCTCCAGGTTTGCATTCATGAATGCCGAGTTACGGCTGAGGATGAAATATATATCGCCACGCTCACACCTGCCCGGGAACTTCGCTTACTTGATCTAACGGAGATTCTTGCAGAAGACGGCGTCAACGAGTTCGAAAGCATGGATCTCGCAATCCATATGCTTTTTCTAGCGGGTGCGCATTCGTACAATATTACTAGGGCAATTGCTAAGCGCGCCCATACTGCTGGTTTTGATGGATTGATTTATCCCTCATACTTTAGTTTGCAAAGAACTGGCACAATGCCGCTCATGACAACGTATGGAATTTCTCACCGCAGAATTGGGTCAATGCGACTTACTGAGAAACAAAAGGTCGTACCCAATGTCGCTATTTTTGGACATCCAATCGCGGGCGGTATTTTGTCAATCAAGAGCTTAAATCGATTGATGATAAATGCAGTAGAATATCACGCACATTTTGGCCCGGTGGAATTCAACTGAATTGCCACTTTGAACGGTTGGCATGACTAGTTAAGATCACTACCTCTTCGGCCCGCGATAAGCCCGCGTCCCAGCCTTGCCAGCCTTGCTCCCAGCCCGTCGCGGAGCCTCGCCCTTGGGCCAGCTTTCTTCCGGGCCCTGGATATTTGAGTTCTTCGCCAGCGGGTCTTCCATCACTGCCAATTCCACCGCCTTCAAACGTTTGACCTCGTCGCGCAGGCGTGCGGCTTCCTCGAATTCGAGATTGGCGGCGGCTTCGCGCATGCGCTTTTCCATGTCGGCCAGAACCTTGGCGAGGTTGTGCCCAACCAAAGGCAAGCCGTCCTCCGACAGACCAGCACCCACCTGCACATGGTCGCGCTCATACATCGAGCCCATGATGTCGCCGATGTTCTTCTTGATCGATTGCGGCGTGATGCCATTGGCGGTGTTGTATTCCACCTGCTTTTCGCGACGGCGATTGGTCTCGGCAATGGCGCGCTCCATCGAGCCGGTGATCTTGTCGGCATACATGATGACCCGGCCATCGACATTGCGCGCAGCACGTCCGATGGTCTGCACCAGGGATGTCTCCGAGCGCAGGAAGCCTTCCTTGTCGGCATCGAGAATGGCAACCAAAGCGCATTCAGGTATATCGAGGCCTTCGCGCAACAGGTTGATGCCGATTAACACATCGAAAGCACCGAGCCGCAAGTCGCGCAGAATTTCGATGCGCTCCAGCGTGTCGATGTCGGAATGCATGTAGCGCACGCGCACCCCTTGCTCATGCATGTATTCGGTGAGGTCCTCCGACATGCGCTTGGTCAGCGTGGTGATGAGCACGCGCGCGCCCGTCAGCGCCACCGCCTTGCATTCGGCCACCACATCATCAACCTGGGTCTTGACCGGGCGGATGAACACCGGCGGATCAATGAGGCCCGTGGGGCGGATGACTTGTTCGGCAAAAACACCGCCCGATTGCGTAAGTTCCCAACTGCCGGGCGTGGCCGAGACAAAAAGTGTCTGGGGTCGCATCGCTTCCCACTCTTCAAAACGCAGCGGCCGATTGTCGATGCACGACGGCAGGCGGAAACCATATTCAGACAGCGTGGCCTTGCGATTAAAGTCGCCCTTGAACATGCCGCCAATTTGCGGAACCGTGACATGGCTTTCATCAATGAACACCAAGGCATTGTCGGGCAGATATTCAAACAGCGTCGGCGGCGGCTCACCAGGTTTGCGACCGGTCAGATAACGCGAATAGTTTTCAATGCCCGCGCAAGAGCCCGTCGCCATCATCATTTCAATGTCGAACATGGTGCGCTGTTCCAAACGCTGCACTTCGAGAATGCGCCCCGCGTTGTTGAACTCGGCGAGGCGGATGCGGAGATCATTCTTGATCCGCATGACCGCCTGTTCCAGCGTGGGCTTGGGCGTCACATAATGCGAGTTGGAATAGATTTTGACCTGCTCAAGATCCGCCTTCTTCTGCCCCGTCAGCGGATCAAATTCCGCAATGGACTCGATCTCATCGCCAAACAATGAAAAGCGCCAGGCGCGATCTTCAAAATGCGACGGGAACAATTCAATCGTGTCGCCGCGCACGCGGAAGGAACCGCGCACGAAATTCTGGTCATTGCGCCGGTAATGCAGCGCCACGAGATCGGCGATCAATTGCCGCTGCGCCAGGCGCTGGCCCTTCTTCACCGCAAAGGCCATAGCCGAATAGGTCTCAACGTCGCCGATGCCATAGATGCAAGAGACGGAGGCCACCACGATCACGTCGTCGCGTTCGAGCAAAGCGCGCGTCGCCGAATGGCGCATCCGGTCGATCTGCTCGTTGATGGCACTTTCTTTTTCGATATAGGTGTCGGAGCGGGCCACATAGGCTTCCGGCGTGTAGTAGTCGTAGTACGACACGAAATATTCAACAGCATTGTTCGGGAAGAAATTCTGGAACTCGCCGTAAAGCTGCGCGGCCAGCGTCTTGTTCGGCGCCATGATCAGGGCAGGGCGGTTGGTGGCCTCGATGATCTTGGCCATGGTGAAGGTCTTGCCTGAACCCGTGACACCCAGCAGCACCTGGTTGCGCTCATTGGCCTGAACGCCGCCGACCAATTCGGCAATGGCGGTGGGCTGGTCGCCCTTGGGCGAATAAGGCGAGACGACCTCAAGCTTCTTGCCACCTTCTGACTTCGGAGGCTTCACTGGCTTGTAGGGGGTAAACATCGGCAAGGCGGTGACATCAGGGCGCAGGCCCGTCATCAGCCCGGCGGCACTCTCCGGCAGTTCATAGCCTTCCAGAGCGGGTTGCGGTGCTTCGGCGAATCCGCCCTCTTGTCGTGAATGTCCCATGGTCCTGATATAGGGCTTCGCCCCGCCAATCAAAAGCCCTCCTGCTGACATCTGCTGTCAGCAGCAAAATTCGGATTAAGTGTTGGGTCGCAGCGCTGTCTTGCGCCCGCCATTATTGGCCAATGATTGGCGCAAATCCGCGAGACTATTGCGCAGGTCCATGACATGTGCCAATTTCATCTCTGTGGCCTCGGCGATGCAGGCCGGAATATGTGCCGTTCGGCTTTGCAGCTTCTGGCCGGCCGCTGTGAGCGAAACAATAACTTGCCGCTCATCATTAGGATTGCGCCGCCGCTTGACCAGACCAGCTGCTTCCATGCGCTTGAGCAGGGGTGTGAGCGTGTTGGTTTCGAGCCCCAATTTGTCACCAATTTGCGTCACCGGCAGGCCATCAGCCTCCCACAACACCACCAGAACCACATATTGCGCATAGGTGAGATTCAACGGCTCAAGCAGGGGAACATAAAGCCGGTTCATGGCGTTATTGGCCGCATACAGGCTGAAGCACAAAAGATCATGCAGGCGGGGTGTGAAATGCGTCTGGCTCATGGCTCACCTGTGAAATATCGTACGCGATCTTATCGAAAAGCTTTGACTCCGCCAATCGAATTATATATCGTAGACGATGTAATCGCAAACGATAGGAAATGCAACATGTCAATCAACCCAATTTACTCCATCTCAGCCACGGCAACCGGCGGCGGCCGCAACGGCAAGGTCAAAACCGCAGACGGTTCATTTGACCTGACCATGGCGACACCCAAGGAAATGGGCGGGAGCGGCAATGGCAACAACCCCGAGCAACTCTTCGCGGCTGGCTATGCAGCGTGCTATCTGGGCGCCATGCGCTTTGCCGCATCCCAGGACAAGTCTCTCGCCAAGATTCCAGATGACGCGACAGTGACCTCGACGGTTGGCATTGGGCCACGCTCCGACAAGGGCTTTGGACTGACCGTGAAACTCGCCGTCCATTTCCCCGGCGTCGAAAAGGCGGACGTCGAGCGCGTCGCCGCAGCCGGCCACACCATTTGCCCTTACAGCCACGCCACCCGCGGCAACATCAACGTGGAAACCGTCGTGGCCTGATGAACTTCTCCGGCAACGCATGGCAGCGTTGCCGGCTTTTACGCGCTCAACTTCGCGGCCAAGTAGGCGACACAAACACCACAATGAGGCTCTAGGCCACCAGCCAGCGGCAATCGGCTATCCCATGAGATTTGACAGTGCAAGTCCAACCCGAGGCCCCAAAAAAACGAGCGCAAAATGCCATGAATGATTTCAATCGCCATGAAGCCACGCCAGACTAAAACGCCGCGCCGCACGACAATTCCTCTTCCTCACGCCAGTTTAACTCAAATGACAGGCCAAGCTCCGTAAATTCGTCATAGGGTGTCGCTGTTGCCCGAGCGCCCAGAGTTCGTTATATCTAACATGACATAACGAATTCAAAAACTCCTGGAGAACTCATGCCACACAATCTCAAATTCTACATTGATGGCGCGTGGGTGGATCCCGTCATGCCTCGGGCCATTGACGTGATCAATCCTGCCACTGAAGAAGCCTATGTGAAAATTTCTAGCGGCAGTGCTTCCGATGTGGATCGTGCGGTCGCTGCCGCCCGCAAAGCCTTTCCGAAATGGACCTTGTCGAGCCGCCAAGACCGCTTGAAGCTGCTGCGCAAGATTCTCGAAATCTATAATTCGCGCTATGATGAGATTGCAGAAGCAGTTTCGATGGAAATGGGCGCACCCCTGGCGTTTGCCAAAACAGCACAGGCCTGGGCTGGCCAAGTCCATCTGGAAGCTACGATCAAGGCCCTCGAAGATTTTGAGTTTTCCCATCAGCGCGGCATGACCCGCATAGTGAAGGAAGGCATTGGCGTGGTTGGATTGATTACGCCCTGGAATTGGCCCTTGAATCAGATTGTCTGCAAGGTCGCCCCGGCCTTGGCCGCAGGCTGCACCATGATTTTGAAGCCCAGCGAAATCGCCCCCATGTCGGGCCTGATCTTTGCCGAGATCATGGATGCTGCCGGAACGCCCAAAGGTGTATTCAATCTCATCAACGGCGATGGCCCGTCCGTGGGCGCTGCCATGTCGTCCCATCCCGGCATCGACATGATGTCATTTACCGGATCAACGCGCGCTGGCATTCTTGTGGCTAAGGCCGCTGCCGACACGGTGAAACGCGTGGCCCAGGAATTGGGCGGAAAATCTGCCAACATCATTCTGCCCGATGCTGATCTTGAAGCCGCTGTCACAGCGGGCGTGGCCGGCTGCTTTGCCAACTCGGGACAATCCTGCGATGCGCCAACCCGCATGTTCGTGCCGAGAAAGAACCATGATCAGGCCTTGAAATTTGCCAAGAAGGCGGCCGAGACTCACAAGGTTGGAGACCCACGAAATTCCGAAACGGTGCTGGGACCCGTCGTCAGCCAAACGCAATATGACAAAATCCAGCGCCTGATTGAAAGCGGCATCAAGGAAGGTGCCACACTCATCACGGGTGGCCTTGGCCGCCCGGATGGATTGAACCGCGGCTATTATATTCGCCCTACGGTCTTCGGCGACGTGAAGCATGAAATGACGATTTCGCGCGAAGAGATCTTTGGCCCCGTGCTGTCGATCCTGCCATATGACACGGAGGAGGAGGCGATCACCAAGGCCAACGACACGGTCTACGGTTTGGCCGCCTATATTTCCAGCGCCAGCATTCCTCACGCCCGCGAAGTGGCAGCAAGGCTCCGCGCCGGCACCGTCAACATCAATTACCCTGACTGGGACGTGTTCTCTGCATTCGGTGGCTACAAGCAATCCGGCAACGGTCGCGAATATGCTGATTGGGGCATCCACGATTTTCTCGAAACCAAAAGCATCGTAGGCTACGGTAAGGAATAGGCTTGGCCAGCGCGCGGGGGCCTGTCTCCCGCGCCGGTCCATACTATAAGAAGCGATAGGCTGTGTAGGCCACGGCCGCCACAACAAGAGCCAACCCTCCCAATATCACATAGGCGCCGTTGGTAATGCCAGCGATCAACTTCTTGATTTCGGCGCGATCATTGACGTTGGGAAATGGCGTAGTCGGAACTTTGACGCCAAGGAATTTACAGAGCGGCGCCCAGCCCTCGGTCACTGTGAAAACCAGCAACTTGTCCTTGGGCACCGTGGCTTTCACATCTGCGATATGCGCGTTGTATTCGGCAATGGCCTTTGCCTTGTCATTCATGGTGCCCTTGTGGTTGCGCTGCCAGATCAGCTTGTGTGACATGTCGCCCATCTTGCGGCCAAACGGCGTCAACCATTCCAGCACCTTGAATTGCCAGACATTCTCGGTGAAATAGATCGTGTCGATGGTGCTTTCATACCAGGCTTCAGGGCCACGCGGATGAAGCGTGAGCAGCACTTTGGCATCAGGATAAGCGGTCATCAATTCGCGCCACACACAGCAGGTCGGGTTATCCACCGCAGCAGTATAGTTACCAAGAATTGACACCCAATCTTGCGGCGTGCCAGCAGGCTCATTGGCCACTTTGCGCCAGAAATCCAGATGCTTGGCATTGGCCTTGTTCTCGATCACCTCGATCATGTGATAGCATGGAAATCCAAGCTCTTTTAGAGCTGTATAGGTCGACAACGTGCCGGTGCGGCCATAGCCAACACCAATGACTTTCAAGCTCATGGTCCCGTTCCCCAATTTCCCCAGTCTGAATTTAATCTCGCCAAAGGGGAATGCAAATGGAAAAAGCGGCTCAATTCTGCTGCGTTTTTAGCGTTGACAAAAGAGGCCTCCATGGGGTTATTGCCGCATGCCCAATTTTTCACTTCCTGCGCTTCTGCCCATCGGATTGCTCATCTGTTCAAATGTCTTCATGACCTTTGCCTGGTACGGCCATCTCAAATTTACCGATCGCCCTTTGTGGGTGGTCATTCTAGTGAGTTGGGGCATCGCATTTTTTGAATATTGCCTCGCCGTTCCGGCCAACCGCTGGGGCATTGCCTATTATTCTGCAGCGGAACTCAAAACCATGCAGGAGGTCATCACCTTCTCGGTGTTCATCATCTTCTCTTTGTTTTATCTCGGCGCCAACATCACCTGGATGCATATTTTGGGCTTCTCCCTGATTGCCGTGGGTGCCGCCGTGGTCTTCAGAGCCTGATCAAATCTGCGTTGTAAATTCCGACTTGGAATAACCCTGCAAGTAAAGCAGGGACGTCAGATCGCCATGATTGACCACAAATCTTGCCTGCTCCTGCACGGCGGGCTTGGCATGAAGCGCCACACCCACGCCGGCTGCAAGCAGCATGGGAATGTCATTGGCCCCATCGCCCACAGCGAGGACATCTTCTGGCGCAATGCCCCGCGCCTGGCAAATGCGGGTGAGGGCATCAACTTTGGCCTGCTTTCCCAAAATGGGCGGGGCCACGTCGCCGGTCAGCTTGCCATTCTCGATCAGCAAGGTATTGGCATGGTTTTCATCAAAGCCCAGCCTCTGCGCCACATGCGCGGTGAAGGCCGTAAAGCCGCCAGAGACCAGCGCACTATGAGCTCCGTTGTGCCGCATAGTGGCAAGAAGCTCAAAGCCACCTTCCATGAAACTGATCCGCTCACGGAGCAATTGCGCGATGACACTTTGGTCAAGGCCCTTGAGCAGGGCCACACGCTCTTTCAGCGCTCCTTCAAAATCAATCTCGCCGCGCATGGCGCGCACTGTAATAGCCTTGATCTTGTCACCAACGCCCGCCACCACACCAAGCTCGTCAATGCATTCCTGATGGATCATGGTTGAATCCATGTCAGCGAGCAGCAGTTTCTTGCGGCGATGGGCCAGCGGCACCACATTCACATCAATGGGCAACCCCGCCACGGCGAACTTGGCTGCCATCCCATCGAGCCCTGAAAACTCCACCGCCTCTCCTGCGGAAAGCCAACGCGGTTCGGCCCCCAAGCGGGCTACCACATCAGGGCTTATTGCGCCCGAGCCCGGCGCTGCTATGAGAATGGTAACGGAATCCATATGAACGCCCAAAATCAAAAATCGGTCGTCCTTATTGCAGGCCCCACGGCCAGCGGCAAGTCCAGCCTCGCCATGGAGATCGCGGCGGCGCGCAATGGCGTGATCATCAATGCCGACTCGATGCAGGTCTATGGCGCGTTGCGCCTGCTCACCGCACGGCCATCGCCCACCGATGAAGCCACAGCGCCACACAGGCTTTATGGCCATGTCGGCGCTGAAAACTATTCCGTGGCCCGCTGGCTGAGCGAGGCCAAGAGCGAAATTGATAGCGTTCACAACATAGGACAATTGCCCATCCTCTGCGGTGGCACCGGGCTATATTTCAAGTCGATGGAACAGGGCTTGGCCGAACTGCCACCCATTCCCGATGAAATTCGCAAAACCTGGCGTGGGTTCCAAGGCGATCTTCATGCAGAGCTTGAACTGCGCGACAAAGTAGGTGCAACCCTTTTGAACCCGGCTGACCGCCAGCGCCTGATCCGTGCGCTTGAGGTTCTGGAAGCCACTTCCAAACCCTTGAGGCAATGGCAGGCCGAGGCCAAGTCCACCTCTGCCTTGCAGGGGCTGATAGTAGAACGCCGCTATGTCGATCTGCCCCGTGCTGAACTCTACGCCCGCGCTGAGCGCCGCTTTGACCAGATGATGGAGCAGGGCGTTTTCGACGAAGTGCGAAACCTCGAGGCCTTGGCCCCCGATCACCCACTCACCAAGGCCATTGGCCTGCGCGAACTCCAGGCCCATCTGCGCGGTGAAATCGCTTTGGATGAGGCCGTAACCCTCGCCAAAACCGCCACCCGCCACTACATCAAGCGCCAGTCCACCTGGTGGCGTGGGCAGATGAAGGACTGGCATTAACCCGAAAAAGAGGGTGATTTCGGGCAAGGACTTGACAAATCCCAGTTGTCCCTTAGAAGCCGCGGCCATGAACAACATTCTTGTCGTCGTAAGGTCGCGCAGCACTTCGGTGGGTTAACCCACCGGGACTTCAAGTGTTGCGCGAAAAACAGGCTCCTCCGGGGGCCTTTTTTATTGCCGATAAAGACGATAGGAAGACGTGAAGGAAAAGGAAGACGACGATGGCTGAAGCGGAATTGATGACAGGCGCTGAGATGGTTTTGAGGGCCCTGGCCGAGCATGGCGTGAAGCACGTGTTTGGCTATCCGGGTGGTGCCGTCCTTCCGATTTATGATGAGTTTTTCCAGCAGGATAAGGTGAAGCACATTCTGGTGCGCCACGAGCAGGGCGCCACGCATATGGCAGAGGGTTATGCCCGTTCAACCGGCCTGTGCGGTGTGGCCTTGGCCACGTCGGGGCCTGGGGCCACCAATTGCGTGACCGGCCTTATGGATGCCTTGGGCGATTCAATCCCGATGGTGTGCATCACCGGGCAGGTGCCGACCCATTTGATCGGCACGGACGCGTTCCAGGAATGCGACACGGTTGGCATCACGCGGCCCTGCACCAAGCAGAACTGGCTGGTGAAGGATGTGAATGATCTTTCGCGCATTCTCCACGAGGCGTTCTATGTGGCGATGACCGGACGCCCAGGCCCCGTGGTTGTCGATATTCCCAAGGACGTGCAATTCGCCAAGGGCAAGTACACCTCGAAGGATGGCGTGATCGTAAAATCATACCAACCGAAAACCCAGCCTGATGCATCGGCCATTGAAGCCGCGATTGCGCTCATTGCCACGGCCAAGAAGCCCTTGTTTTACACCGGCGGCGGCGTGATCAATTCCGGGCCGAAAGCCTCAAAGCTGCTGCGCGAACTGGTTGAGTTGACCGGCATTCCCATCACCTCAACCTTAATGGGCCTTGGTGCCTATCCAGCGTCCGGAAAGGAATGGCTCGGCATGCTCGGGATGCACGGCACTTACGAAGCCAACATGGCGATGCACGATTGCGATGTGATGATCAATGTGGGTGCGCGCTTTGATGACCGGATCACCGGCCGTCTGGACGGCTTTGCGCCCCACAGCAAGAAAATCCATATCGACATCGATCCTTCATCGATCAACAAGGTTGTGCGCGTGGCAGTACCAGTGATTGCCGATGTGGCCGCCGCTTTGGAAGCGATGATCGCATCGTGGAAAAAGCATAAGCACACGCTTGATCAAGCTGCTCTCAAGTCCTGGAAAGCCGAGATCAAAACCTGGAAGGCCGTGGACTGCCTGAAATATCGCGCCAACAAAGACGTGATCATGCCGCAATATGCCATTGAGCGGCTCTATGAGCTGACCAAGGACATGGATACCTACATCACCACGGAAGTGGGCCAACACCAGATGTGGGCCGCGCAATTCTATCGTTTTGAAAAGCCAAACCGCTGGATGACATCGGGCGGCTTGGGCACCATGGGCTATGGCTTGCCAGCAGCCGTCGGCGTGCAGGCGGCCCATCCCAAATCCCTGGTCATTGACATAGCGGGCGACGCCTCGGTGCAAATGACCATGCAGGAATTTTCAACCGCCATTCAATACAAGCTGCCCATCAAGATATTCATCTTGAACAATCAATATATGGGCATGGTTCGGCAATGGCAGCAACTGCTCCACGGCAATCGCATGAGTGAATCTTATTCTGAAGCGCTGCCAGATTTTGTAAAGCTGGCAGAAGCCTTTGGTGGCGTTGGTTTCCGTTGTGAAAAGCCGGAAGATTTGGATGGCATGATCAAGGAAATGATTGCCTCCCCACACCCCGTATTGTTCGATTGCCGCGTGGCCAATCTCGCGAACTGCTTCCCGATGATTCCATCCGGCAAAGCCCATAATGAAATGTTGCTGGGCGCTGACGTGACAGACGAGCAGGTGGGTACCGCTATCGACGCCAAAGGCAAAGCTCTGGTTTAAGGAACAGGATCATGAACGCACATCAACAAGCGACCGGCTCGGCCTATTTCATCGACACCAAGAAGCTGGAATCTGAAACCCACACGCTGGCCGTGGTTGCTGAAAATCAGCCCGGCGTATTGGCGCGCATCATCGGCTTGTTCGCCGGGCGCGGTTACAACATTGACTCACTCACAGTCAGCGAAACCGAGCACGAAAAACACGTCTCGCGCTTTACCATTGTGACCAGCGGCACGGCCCCTGTTGTGGCGCAAATCAAGGCACAATTGGAGCGCATGGTTCTGGTGCATTCGGTGGCTGACTTGACAGTTCAGGGCAATTTTCTCGCCCGTGAGTTGGCCATGGTGAAAGTGCAGGGCGCCGGTGAACGCCGCGTTGAAGCCTTGCGCTTGGCCGATGCGTTCCGCGCCCGCGTGATTGACGCCTCAACCGACAGCTTTGTGTTTGAGCTAACAGGTAAGCCCGACAAGATCGACCAGTTCATCTCGCTGATGGTGCCGCTGGGTCTGGTTGAAGTCTCGCGCACCGGGGTTGCGGCCATTTCGCGCGGCAGTGAGGCGATGAAGGCCTAATTGCCGAAGGGTGTTTGCACGTTCACTTCACCACAATGCGGCCCTCAAGCTTGGCCGTGACGCCGCCCTTCGCCTTGATATAGGCCAGAACATCATTGGCCATCAGCTTGCCGGCCTCGGCCCCGATGATGGGTTTGCCAGCAGCGAGTGCCGTGTAGCCATCGCCGCCATTCAACATGAAATCATTGGTGGCCAGCTTGTAAGTGGCAGCAGGATCGAGAGGCTTGTCGCCCACCATCACCGACACCACGCGTGACCCTGCAGGCTTGGATTTGTCCGCCGTCACCACAAGGCCAGAGACTTGCGGGAAGCGTCCCGCCCCGTCTTCGAGATGGCTGAAACCATTTTCCAAGGCATCCCAGACCTGCTGGCCAGTGACTGACGTCGAAACCGTCATGTTGCCAAAGGGCAATTCAGTGAGAATGTCACGGCGCGTAATGTCAGATCCCGCTGCATTTTGCTTGTCGCCGCGAATGCCGCCGCCATTGGTGATGGCAATATCGGCCTTGGCGGCCTCGCGCAGCGCATCGGCAATGAGATTGCCCATGGCCGATTCCTGCGTGCGCACAATATCGCGGCGTGAGTCCAGCGCCCCGTCTGTTTTGCCAATCACCACATTAAGCTGTTGGTCCAATTCCTTGGAATACTGCTCCACCAGCTTTTGCGATTCCGGATCGGGCTGAACCGTGGCGGTGTCGATGAAACGGAAATTGGGTTGCCATGAAATTGTGCGCTTGCCGTCTTTGGTTTGCACATCAACCGTGAGGTCAATGGGCACCAGGTAATTGGCCTCCGTTGAAGTTTCAACATAGGCGGTGATGCCATTATAGGACACGACCAGATCATGGTCATCGCCCGAAAGAATGAGATCAAAGGCCTTGGAGGCTATCATCTGCTGATCCTGGCTGTGAGGCGCCTGCACCACGCCAACGACAAGATCAGCGCCATCTTTTCGCGCTTGGGTGGCCGCAGCAATGGCCGATTTCAACGTGTCACCAAATTTCAGATTGCCGGAGGATGATTCTTCGGGCGTTGTGTCCTGCGCCACGGGGATCAAAGCCACTTTGACGCCGCCGACGTCCTTCATCACAATGCCGCCCAGACCCTCGGGCGCCTTGCCGTCGGGCGTGGTGATGTTGATAGCGGCCCATGGATATTTCGACGCCTTCACCTGCGCCAGAAAATTCTCAACCCCGGCATCAAATTCGTGGTTGCCGGGAACCGCGAGATCAAACGGCACGATATTGGTGAGGGCTATCATATTCGCACCCTTGTCAAAGCCCGACATCAGCGAGGGCGAAAGC
Organism: Hyphomicrobiales bacterium; assembly: GCA_038231475.1. Classification (GTDB taxonomy): domain Bacteria; phylum Pseudomonadota; class Alphaproteobacteria; order Rhizobiales; family Aestuariivirgaceae; genus Aestuariivirga. Next base: position 593,185 of record JBBRLH010000001.1, read on the forward strand.
ATGTCGCCATCAAAAACATAGAGGGTGTTAGGATTGGCCGCGCGTTCGGCCCGCGCCACGGCATTGAGGCGGGCCACACCACCGCGCTGCTTGCCCCCTTCAAATTTATAAATGTCACCCACGCCAAGGAACGTGATTTTCACGGTGTCGGCATGAGCCGCAGCAAATCCAAGTCCGGCAGTGCAGCAAAGGATCAGTGAAAGTTGACGGAACATGGACATGAGTAGGCCTCCTGTGATGGCCTTTCATTCTGCCCCAATTGTCACAAATAGGCGACGGCTACACGGCAGCCCCAAGCAAATTTAATCCAGCCCGGGGCCACCCAGAATAATACGCTTCAGCGTGTCGATTTGTCCGTGGCGAACAGATAAAGCATCATGGCCGTGCCGATGATGGTCACCACCGAGCCAATCTGCAGGAAGGGTGTCTCTGATCCGTCCTTGTCGACCAGGATCTTGCCGATCACCAGCAACAGCACACCCACTTCGTAGGCGGCAAATTGCCAGATGGCCAAGCGCGACTTGGCCATGGATGGAAAGGCCCAATATAACATGCCGAACAAGACTGACGTGACAAAACCAAGCAAGTTCATATGGGCGTGTGAGTTGGCAAAATTGTTCATATGTGCAGCGCCAAGCCAGGCGCCGTAGATCATCCCGATAATGACCCATACAAGTCCGATAAGAATGTAATTTCGATCAATCCGCTGCATAGTTTTATCCCCTCCCTTAAGCCCCCAGCGCGCATGGTGTAGCAGGCTATGGGCGCAAAGTTAACAGCCCCGTCAGGCCAGCGGTGGAGTGGCCGACTCTTGGCCACTGGCCATATTAAATTATTGCATCTTGTCATAGGTTTGGGCAGAGGAGTTCTCGTGGTTTGCAAACTTTCAGTCAACGTTAATGCCATCGCTTATCTGCGCAATCGCCGCAGCGTGCCGTGGCCTGACCTTGTGCATTTGGGCCGACTCGCACTTCAAGCGGGAGCCACGGGGCTGACGGTCCATCCCCGCCCTGATGAACGCCATGTGCGCCATGCTGATGTTCCACTGCTGCGCGATTTGATCCGCAATGAATTTCCGGGTCGCGAATATAATATCGAAGGCTATCCCGATGTACGCTTCCTTGCCCTCGTGGAGGCCAATAAGCCAGACCAGGTAACGCTGGTGCCTGATGCGCCGGGGCAGGGCACGTCTGATCATGGCTGGGATTTTGCCAAGACCGGAAACCTCCTGCCGCCCATCATCCAGGGCCTGAAAAAAGGCGGCATGCGTGTCGCGTTATTTGTCGATCCTGATCCAACGGCACCCGCCTTTGCCAAGGCCGCAGGCGCTGACCGCATCGAGATTTACACCGGCCCTTATGGCGATGCTTTTGAGCCCGACGTCATGAAAGCGGAATTCGATAAAGTGGTGGCCACTGGAAAGGCGGCCGCCAAAGTGGGCATTGATCTCAACGTGGGCCATGACCTTACGCGCGAAAACCTGCCGCGGCTCGTCGCGGCTCTGCCCAATCTCAAAGAAGTTTCAATCGGCCACGCCATCACCGCCGACGCGATGGAGTTTGGCATGGCGAAGACTGTCCAGATGTTCCGCGAGGCCATTGGTGACCTCTGAGCTTTTGACGCTCGCCACGATCGGCGGCATTCAGCTGCTGGCCGTGATTTCGCCGGGTCCGAGCTTTCTGATCACGGCCCGAACCGCCGTGGCCTCATCAAGGCTCGATGGCATCAAGGTTGCATTGGGACTGGGCGCAGGAACCGTGATTTGGGCAACCGCAGCGCTTCTGGGATTGAAGGCGATTTTCCAGGCCGTCCCCATTCTCTTTATGGCGATGAAAATCGGTGGGGCCTTGTTCCTGCTGTGGATCGCCTTCCAGATTTTCCGCCATGCCGCAGCACCGCTGGACCTCGAAAACACAACCGCCCAGAGCCGCCGCAGCCCGTTCATGCAAGGCTTCTTCTGCCAGATCGCCAATCCAAAAGTGGCAGTGTTCTTTGGTTCGATCTTCATCGCTCTGCTGCCGGCACAAGTCCCCTTGTGGATGGTGGCCGCATTGATTGCCATGGTGAGCTTCAACGAAGTCTGGTGGTATTCCGCCGTATCCCTGTTTTTCAGTGCCGGTCCGGTGCGGCAGTTTTATCTCAAGGCAAAAAAATGGATCGACCGGGTGACCGGGTTATTCCTGGGAGCATTGGGCTTGAAGCTGCTCTGGGGCGCGTTTGAGAGTTGACGGTTGAAACCCTCACCGACCGATGATTTAGCAAGCACCACGAACCTTCGATTTTGATCCTGCGTGGTCTTTTGATTGGCCATTGCGAAGTTTTTTCTGACCGATAAGGTCTGACAAGCGACGACCACGGAGCACCGGTAAATGAGAATTCACCAGAAAGTCATTTTGACGATTTGCCTGTTGGCAGGACACATTTCGGTTGTGAGTGCAGAGGAGGTTGTCCCAATTAAACGGACCATCTTGAGCAATGGCATGGGCCGCTATTCCATACCGATGGACATTGAAGGTCGGAAAATGGATGTGATGCTGGATACAGGGTCCGTCGGTTTGAAATACCTTGATCTCGGCGGCATGACGCATGGCGAGATTAAGATATTTGGTTATAGTTCCGGTGTCATTTTTCACGGCAGCATCGCGGCAAGAAAAATTATGATTGGCTCGAAAGGGGCCAATGTTCCGATCCAAGATGTGGTCAAGCTTTCTTGTGCCGCTGAACAGCCCCATTGTCCGGCAAATATGTTGTCTAGTGATAAATATCGGATTGGAGGAAGCGGTTTGCCAAATGAAGGGTTTGGCGCAATTATTGGCATTGCGCCAGATCATGGAGATAACGTTTGGGTCAACCCGCTAACGCGGATAGGCAGGTCTTGGACTATCGACTTGCCTTTGCCGCACAGTGACTCAGACGGCCGGCTCTTGATCGACCCCTCATCAGATATCCAGTCGAAATATGCGGAAGTTCAGAAGCCGGTTGGATCTGCAAGTCTTGGAGAGCCGTTCAGGGCTTCCGCTGATGGCTGTGTTACGGCCGATGGCGTAAAGCCCCTTTGTGGACCAATTTCATTTGATACCGGATCTGTAGGGGTGAACATCTCTGGTCATGGAGCTTCAGCCCTGACAGGCAAAGACGTTCAAATTCATATACATCTGGCTGACAAGTCGGAACTCGTATTTTCGCCCAGCAGAGTGGCCCAAGGCGCGCCTGCAGGCAAAGTGATCGGAACTGAGGCAAAATCCACGGTTATTTCAGCGGGAGTTTTGCCATATTTTGCATTTTCGGTCCTGTATGATGTCGAACAAAATCGATTGGCAGTCAGGCTTCGATAGCCGCTTGCCTTAATTTCGCCCAACCGCTAATTCCTCCCCAAATTCAACAAGGAAGAAAACCATGCGCGTATTTTATGACCGGGATGCTGACGTAAATCTGATCAAGGGCAAGAAGGTCGTCATCGTCGGTTATGGCAGCCAGGGCCGCGCCCATGCCTTGAACCTGAAGGATTCAGGCGCCAAGGAATTGGCCATTGCCTTGAAGGCAGGTTCCGCCACCGCCAAGAAGGTCGAAGCCGATGGCCTGAAAGTGATGACCGTAGCCGAAGCCGCCAAATGGGGCGACTTGTTGATGATGGCAACGCCAGATGAACTTCAGGCCGATATCTACAAGGCCGACATTGCGCCGAACATCCGCGATGGTGCTGCGATTGCCTTTGCCCATGGCCTCAACATCCACTTCGGCCTGATTGAGCCGAAGAAGACCATCGACGTTGTGATGATTGCCCCCAAAGGCCCCGGCCATACGGTGCGCGGCGAATACCAGAAGGGCGGTGGCGTTCCGTGCCTCATCGCCGTTCATCAGGATGCTTCGGGCAATGCCCATGACTTGGCACTCTCCTACGCCTGTGGCGTGGGCGGCGGACGTTCCGGCGTCATCGAAACCACCTTCCAGGAAGAATGCGAAACCGATTTGTTCGGCGAGCAGGTTGTGCTCTGCGGCGGTTTGGTTGAATTGATCCGCGCTGGTTTCGAAACGCTGGTGGAAGCTGGCTATGCCCCCGAGATGGCTTATTTCGAATGCCTGCACGAAGTGAAGCTGATCGTCGATCTGATTTATGAAGGCGGCATCGCCAACATGAATTACTCGATCTCGAACACTGCCGAATGGGGCGAATATGTTTCCGGCCCGCGCATCATCACCGAAGACACCAAGAAGGAAATGAAGCGCGTCCTGAACGACATTCAGACTGGCAAGTTCACGTCCGAATGGATGCAGGAATATCGTGCCGGTGCTGCCCGCTTCAAAGGCATTCGCCGCAACAACGACAAGCACCAGATCGAAGCCGTGGGCGAAAAGCTCCGCGCCATGATGCCGTGGATCGGCAAGAACAAGCTGGTTGATCGCGCGCGCAACTAGTTCTCGCGGGAAATTCAAGACACAGTGGCCGTCCAGTGGGGCGGCCATTTTCATTGATGTGAATTCACGAGCGTTCCCAACAACCCCGTGCAATTTTAACTATTTACTTTAACCGAAATTTCCTCTGTTACCCGCGCCCTCATCATGTACTGTCTGGCCCAAGACGGTGAGTTAAGTTGCGGAAGTCCGACCGGATCACGCGACCTTGTTTTGGGACGGCCCAGACGAGGAACCCTATGACCCTATCAAAAGTCGTTTCATTTCTATCAAGCTCCGGACTTACCGATCACAAAGCAGGGCCTGCGCTACGCGTGCGCGAGGCCAGCAAGGAACAAGTGCCACTCGAGCAATTGGTGCTGCAAATGCGCCAGGCGTTCACAGCGCCTCATGAGCGCTTGTGCGAGGCGCGCTTTGAAGAGATGCTGGATATTCTGGATGAACAGAAATCCTCCACCAATGATGAGTTGGACAGTCTCGGGCGTCGCGTTATCACATTGAACACGCGGCTAGACGAAAACCATAATTTGCTCAGCGAAGTCTTCAGTGATGCCTTGGCAAAATCCCGCGACGAATTGGAGCAGAAAATCGGCAACCTGTCGGCAGCTCTCCGTCAAGAACTGGAAGAGCTGGGCAAGCGCCTGCAAGAAAGTCTGCAGGGGCTCGCCAAATCGCTCGCCCAACATGTGTCAGACAATGATGCAAAGCGCCAGGTCGACCGTGAACATTCAATGGTGACGTTGGAACAACGCATCGCCCAGTGGCGCGCCGAGATTGATGATACACGCCGCGATGACATGCAGGAGGTGGCTTCCTCAATGATGCATATCGGCCAGCGCCTGATGACGCTGCGCAAAATGTGAAATGGCCCGCAGGGAATTTCCTGCGGGCCAGGTTTTTTTGGCAATCGTCGGTGTTAGGCCGTAAATGCGGCTGCGTTCTTTGTCAGCCAAGCCTCAAAGTCGCTCGGTTCAACGCCGGTCAGCGTTTTGTAATCGCTAGCCGTGCCGCTAAGTCCACCTTGTGCCGTGGCGACATCAAAAGATGCAAACATGCGCGCCATGCCTTCAGGAAGCCCTGCACCGATCATGCCCTGTATCAAGCCATCAACAGGCACATGCACAACCTTGAGCGGATTGCCAGTGGCTTTGGAGGTCAAGGCTGCAACTTCATCCACTGTGAATTGCTTCGCACCTGAGAGCGTGTAGGTCGATTTGCCATCCTTGTTCGACGACAACACGGAAGCCGCTGCACGAGCGAGATCGTCGCGGGCGATATAGGCGGTTTTGCCTTGGGCTGAGGCTGAATATTGCGTGCCGGATTTCAGGGCCTGGGGCAGGGAGAAGAACAGGTTTTCAAAATACCAGTTGTTGCGCAAGACCGTCCAGCCAGCAAGCTTGGAGTTAGCCAAGGCCTTTTCGGTGCCGACATGGTCAGGTGCAAACAACACAGCAGATGTAGTTGGATTTGGCATCGAGGTATAGATAACATGGCCTACGCCAGCTTTCGCGGCGGCATTCACCGCGTTGGCGTGCTGCTTCAGTCGAACGCCGGGTTCCATGGCGCTGGTGCTGATGAGAAGAAGGCGGGTTGCTCCAGCAAAGGCCTTGATGAGATGGGCTTCATCGTCAAAATTAGCATCGCGGATGGTCACACCCTTGGCGGCCAATGCGGCCAGCTTTTGCGGCTCGCGGGTGGTGCCAATGATCTTGTTGGCGGGAACCTTATAAGTTGTGAGCAGGTGGTTGATGACAGCCTGACCCAGATGGCCTGAGGCACCAGTGACGAGATACATGTGATTATTCCTTTGGTTTGTTTAGTGCGAGTGACCGAAACATAGGCTCTAAAACGTAATAGTCAAGGTTACAGATAAAAGTTGATAAAATAAAAGGCCCCGTTTCCGGAGCCTTTCGATTTTGGAATTCGATCCAGTTTATTGGCCAGCGGCTTTGAGCTGCTTGTTGCAAGCCGACCAGAATTGCGGCCACTTGGTGCCGGCTGGAAGCTTGCTGGAGGCCTTCAGCGTGCGCCATTGATTGCCGCATTCACGAATGCGCTGGTGGGCAGCCATTTGGCCGGGCGTAAAGGCCTTGCCATTCTTGTCGGCGGTGGCCAGCGGGGTTGCATCTGGCGTGTCAGTTGGCTCAGCAGGAGCAACAATAACCGGAATTGCCTTGGCCATCGGCTTGGTGGCCATGGCAGGTGTTGCAGGAGCAGCACCGGCAACAACGCACTTGGCCGCTACAAACTGCTTCCAAGTCATGCCGGCTGGAGTTGTGTTGGCGGCTTTCATCGCCTTCCAGGCTGTCGAGCAATCCTTCATGAAGCTACCCGATGCCGTGGTGGCCGGAACAGCGGGTGTTGCAGCAACAGCAGGAGTGGCCATCTTGGTCATTGGCTTGGTCGCAACAGCAGGAGTTGCGGGAGCAACACCGGCAACTTCGCACTTGGCGGCCACAAATTGCTTCCAGGTCATGCCAGCTGGCGCAGTGTTGTTGGCCTTCATAGCTTTCCAGGCTGTAGAGCAATCTTTCATGAAGCTGCCAGATGCCATGGTGGCGGGCGCAGCTGATGCAGCAGCCGCAGCGGCGGTTGCCTTGGCGGGCTTTACAGCAGGAGTGGCAGCAGCTGCAGGTTCAGCAGCAGTTGCATCGGTTCCGCATTGGGCTTTCCGGAAATCATTCCACTTCAAGCCACCATCAGTGCCAGCGGCCTTTGCTGATTTGAACTTGGCACTGCACTCTGTCATCGACAGCGCAGAAGCTTGGCTTGTCATCATCAGCGGTGTGACGCCAACCATCAAGGCGATGGCCAAGCTCACATTGCGCAACGTATTTGACATGATTTTATCCTGTGTTGAGCCGCAATCAACTCGCGGACGTGGTTAAACGCAGGGAATTGGCCTCCCCCGTTGGAGCCTTTTATTCCATCACGATCGTGTTTAAAAGGCGGCAACGCTATTAACGTTTAGTAATGGCGGCTATGAGGGGTCAAGGGCTTTCACCGTTTCACAAGCTGTGCGAAGCAGTTCTTTCAATCATGGGCGTATAAAATGAGTCTTGAAACTGAGATCGCTGCCGTCATCAAGCAGGAAGATGCACTGAAATTCAAAAGCTTCAACGAAGCAGATGCCTGGAAGCTGGGCCAGCAAATGCATCAGGCCGCCACGAAGGCCGGCCATCCGTTCCTGATCGAAATACGCTTGGCGAGCCGGCAGCTTTTCGTGTCAGCTCTGTCTGGCACGAGCGCCGATAATTCCGAATGGGTCAGGCGCAAAGCCAATTCCGTCATGCGCTTTCAAAAGAGTACCTATAGGCTCGGCCGGGAAGTTGCACTGCGCGGCGGTGGTTTTGATATCTCGCGCGGCATCGACACCATGACCTATGCCGAACATGGCGGTGGCTTTCCCATCAACATCATAGGAACTGGTGTTGTTGGCGCGGTGGTCGTGTCTGGAATCCCGCAACGTCAGGACCATGAATTCGTGGTCGAACAGCTGGCGATTTTCTTGGGCCATGATCCCGATGCGCTGAAACTTCCGGCGGAATAGTTGATGCCGATCGATTACTGGTTCTGGGGCCTCGCGGTTTTTGCTTCATTCTGTGTGGGTATCTCGAAAGGCGGCTTGCCGCTAATCGGAATCCTTGCCGTTCCAATCATGTCGCTGGTCATTTCGCCAGTGGTCGCCGCAGGGCTCTTGTTACCGATCTATATTGTCAGTGACATGTATGGGTTGTGGATCTATCGGCGTGACTATGACATGCGCAACATTCTGATCCTTGTACCTGCAGCGACCATTGGCATTGGCATCGGCTGGGCCACGGCCCATATCACCAGTGAGGATGTTGTAAAATTCATGGTCGGCGTGATCGGTCTTGCCTATTGCCTCGACATCGTACTGAAAGCCCGTCGCAGCCTTCCTCCCCGGAATGCCGATCTCCCGCGCGGTATTTTCTGGGGGACAATTTCGGGCTTCACCAGTTTTGTGAGCCACGCTGGCGGCCCGCCTTATCAGATGTATGTGCTGCCTCAACGTCTCGATAAAATGGTCTATGCCGGAACGACCACCATCATTTTCGCCATTGTCAACGCGCTTAAATTGCCGCCCTATTGGTTTTTGGGGCAGGTCAATCTGGGCAGCCTGGAGAAATGTCTGATCTTGGGCCCGATTTCGTTGGTGGGCGCTTATGTCGGGTACAAGGCCACCAAGGTCATGCCCCCCACACTGTTTTTCCGTGCGGTTGAGATCGCCTTGTTCCTCGTAGCCATACTTCTTATCAAGGAATCTGCGCCCGGCGTCTGGTCACTCATCTATCACTTATTTGTTTGAGTCTACACGAAGCCGTGACTGGCTGTTGAACAGTCACCGGTTCAATTCTGGGCAAGCGGCAAAAATGCCGCCAGAATCATAACAAGGGATTGAACAATGAAGACGACTCGCATCTTGACAGCTCTGGCTGTTGCCGTTGGATTATCGGCTGCTGTCATGGGCTCGCCTGCCGACGCCGCCATGATGAAAAAGGATAACATGATGATGATGCACAAGCACAAGCATCATCCCATGTGCCACACCATGATGCATGGCAAGAAGCACATGATGATGTGCCACACCAAGAAAGACCACATGATGATGCACAAGAAGATGCATAAGATGATGTAATTTAGGTTCCCTGCAAGGCTCGGCTTTTGGCCCGAATGCAGGGGCTGGAGGCCGGGCTTTTTAATTTGTTTTGTAGCCATGCTCCCTTCAAAACATCTTGCGCCGAAACGCTTGCCAAACCAGCCTTTCCTGCCTATAGACCGCGCACCTTGAAGGATGGGCGATTAGCTCAGTTGGTAGAGCAGGTGACTCTTAATCACCGGGTCGCAGGTTCGAATCCTGCATCGCCCACCATCCTTCGCTGCTTGCATCCGCAAAATCCCAGCCTATATCTGTCCCGAGAGGGACTTTGAGTGGCCAATCCTTATGAAATTTTAGGTGTATCCAAAAGCGCCTCGGCAGACGAGATCCGCAAGGCCTACCGGAATCTGGCCAAGAAACTGCACCCTGATCTCAACCCCGGTGACAAGAAGGCCGAGGCCAAGTTCAAGGACTTGTCGGTCGCCAATGAGATCTTGTCTGACAACACCAAACGCGCCAAATTTGATGCCGGTGTCATTGATGAGACCGGTGCTGAAAAGCCCCAGCAACAACGCCAGTATTACCGTGACTATGCCGGTGCAAATGCGGGCGGTGCTGGGGCCAATCCCAATTATGAACGCCGTGAATCCTATTCGGATTTTGGTGGCATGGATGACATTCTCGCTGAGATGTTTACCAGGCAAGCGCAACAGCGCCAGAACGCCCGAGGAGCAGATGTGCAATACCGTCTCAACATTTCATTTCTTGATGCGGTGAATGGCGCAAGTCAGCGCCTCAATCTGCCTGATGGTTCAGTGATTGATGTGAAAATTCCAGCCGGTGTCGAAACCGGCAAGGTGATCAGACTGAAAGGCAAGGGCCAACCATCAGCGGGCAAGGGCGGACCCGGTGATGCCTTGGTGGAACTTGAAGTTCTGGCCCATAAATATTTCTCTCGCGTGGGCAATGACATCCTGCTTGATCTTCCGGTCTCCATCAAGGAGGCAGCCTTGGGCGGACCCATCAAGGCACCCACGACGTCGAGCACCGTGATGTTGAACATTCCCAAAAATTCAAGCACCGGAACTCAACTCCGTCTCAAAGGCAAGGGCGTCAACGGCGGCGACCAGGTGGTCAGACTTCGCGTCATGCTTCCGCGCGAGACGGACGAAGCGCTTTCTGAATTCCTCGCCAAATGGCAGCCCGCCAATTCTGATGATCCGCGCAAGGAGCTTTTGTCATGATCTACAAACGCACCGAATTTTTGCAGCAGACCGGCCTTGACGACTACACGTTGCAAGTCTGGCTCACCGAGGAGTGGATCATTCCCGCTCAGGCTGATCAGGATATTGCCTTTTCGGAAGCCGATCTGGCCCGCGCCAGATTGATCCGTGAGTTGGACGCCGACATGGGTGTCAACCCGCAAGGAATTGGCGTGGTGCTTCACCTGCTTGATCAGGTTCACAGCCTGCGTAAGGCCCTTTCCGGCCTCAGCGCCACTCATTGACCAGGATCAAGGCGGAACCTTTTCAGTAGTCTTAGAGTTTCCTCGTATTAACAGAGGGTATCATGAATAAACATCAACACACCGTCGTCTGGATCGATCACCGTGAAGCGAAGCTTTTCAACTTCGGTTCAGCAGATATGGAAAAACTGGTGATCCGACCTGATCATCCATCACGCCACATTCACCACAAGTCTGATACAATTGGCAGCGGTCATGATAAGACCAGCGAAACCTATTTGCACGAAGTGGCCAAAGCCTTGGGCGATGCCCATGCCATTTTGATCACCGGCCCAGCGGGTGCCAAGACGGAATTGGTGTCACATATCCAGAAGCACGATCCGGCCGTTGCAAAGAATATTTCGGGCGTGGAAACGGTTGATCATCCCAGCGACGGCCAGCTCGTCGCTCATGCTCGAAAATATTTTAATGTCGCAGCGTTAAACACACCGCGCGTCTAAATCAAATAGCCGGAACTTCGCTTAGATGTCTTCCGCGATGTCTTCTGCCCAGAGTTCCGGCTTCTCGCGCATGAAGCGCTCCATCAAGGCCTTGCAATCCGCATCATCAGCCACAATCACCTCCACGCCGCGCGAGCGCAGGAACTCTTCATTGCCGCCAAAGCTATTATTTTCGCCCACCACCACGCGCGGGATGCCAAACTGAATGATGGTGCCAGAACACATCATGCAGGGGCTGAGCGACGTATAAATCGTCATGTCCTTATAGGTCTTCTGACGACCGGCCTTGCGCAGCGCATCCATTTCACCATGGGCGATGGGGTCACCTCCTTGCACACGCTGGTTGCGACCCTGCGAAACCACCTGGTCGCCGCGCGCCAGAACTGAACCAATGGGGCAACCGCCTTCTTCAAATCCTGCTTTGGCTTCTTCATATGCGATGCGGAGAAATTTCTTGTCAGTATCTGAAAGCATGAGGTCCTCTATGTGCGCTTGTTCCAGAAATCGTCTTGCAGTTTTGCCGCTTCATCAGCCAACAAAGGTCCAACCAACTCGGTAGGGCGCTGGCCCGCTTCAAAAACCAAGTGGCAGGGCAAATCGAGTGTGGGGTTTTCCGCATGGTCCCCGGTCTGGATTTTTAAATCCTTTTCCGTTTGCCCGTAAACTACGCGCCCAATCCCCGCCCAATAGATTGCACCAGCACACATCGCACAAGGCTCTGCCGATGTATAAAGTGTGCAATGACTGAGGAATTCCGCATCGTAAGCTTTGGCCGCGCGCGAGGCGAGAAGCTTTTCGGCATGGGCTGTGCGATCATTTCCTTCTGAACTATAGCCATTGCCCTGTTCCATGAGAACTTTGCCTTCAGCATCAGCCAAAATAGAGCCAAATGGGTGGTCGCCGCCTTCGCGCGCCTTGGTGGCAACGGCAAATGCGCGGCGAAGCAAGGCCTCATCATCACGTTTCATTTCCCCATATTGGCATAGAGCTTCGCGCTTGCAAAACGTTTCAGAAACAGCATAACTGTCACAATCAAAGGGGCCAGAAGAGCCCTGATGAATAATGGGGTAACTTTGGCGGGGACGATGGCAAAGACACAGCCACGCTTGGAATTGAGCGAAATCACCAAGAGGTTTCCGGGCGTATTGGCCAATGACCATGTCAGCCTGAAGGTTATGCCGGGTGAAATTCACGCTCTGCTGGGCGAAAACGGCGCAGGCAAATCCACGCTCGTCAAGATGATCTATGGAATCATGGCGCCAGACTCTGGCGAAATGCTGTGGGATGGAGCGCAGGTGCGCGTTGCCAATCCCAAGGCCGCCCGCAAACTTGGCATTGGCATGGTGTTCCAGCATTTCTCGCTGTTTGAGGCCATGACCGTGTTGGAGAACATCGCACTCGGCCTTGATCAAAACATTTCCAAGCGTGATCTCGAAGCCGAGATTCTCAAGGTTCTCGATACCTATGGCCTGAAGCTCGACCCGCGCCGCATTGTTTCGACATTGAGCGTCGGCGAACGCCAGCGCATTGAAATTGTGCGCGCACTTCTACTTGATCCGAAACTCCTCATCATGGATGAGCCGACGTCGGTGTTGACGCCGCAGGAAGTGGGACAGCTTTTTGAAACCTTGCGAAAGCTCGCAGCGAAAGGCTGTTCTATCCTTTATATTTCACACAAACTGCATGAGATCATTGCGCTCTGTGAAACCGCTACGATTCTGCGAGGAGGCAAACTCGTTTCGACCTGCGATCCGCGCAAGGAAACCTCCCGTAAGCTGGCCGAAATGATGATCGGCGCCAATCTCAAAGAAATTTCCAAGGTAGCGGGCCGCAAATTTGGTGACGTGAAATTCGCCGTCAATAATCTAAGCCTGCCCAAACACGGAGACTTTGGCACCGCATTGACCAACATCGCCTTTGATGTGCGCGCCGGAGAAATCTTTGGCATTGCGGGAGTGGCGGGCAATGGCCAGAACGAATTGCTGGAAGCCTTGGGCGGAGAAGTTCTGGCACCCCGCAATGAGGCCATCACCGTGGCCGGGGCAGGGATCGGCAAATGCGGCCCCACGGATCGCCGCGCCGTGGGCCTCGGGGCTGTTCCCGAAGAGCGCAATGGCCATGCCGCCGTCTCTGAATTCTCTCTGCAAGACAATGCAGTGCTCACCGCCCGCAACCGCATGAACATGGTGCAGGCCAAGCTGATCGACCCGGGCAAAGCCAATGAATTCTCTGAAAAAGTGATCTTGAGTTTTGGCGTGAAAGCCCAGGGGCCGAAATCAACTGCGGGTTCGCTATCAGGCGGGAATTTGCAGAAATACATTATGGGTCGCGAAATCCTGCAGAACCCAACCGTGTTGATAGTAAGCCAGCCGACCTGGGGCGTGGATGCTGGTGCGGCTGCTGCCATTCATCAGGCGATTGTCGATCTGGCGAGCAAAGGCTCGGCCATGGTTATCATCAGCCAGGATTTGGATGAGCTGTTGGCACTCTGTGACACGCTCGCGGTGATTAATTTGGGCCAGCTCTCGGCTCCGATGAAAGTAGGGGAAGTTTCAGTTGAAGAGATCGGATTGTTGATGGGTGGCATTCACGGCGAGGCCGCCCATGCGCATTAAGTTTGAAAAGCGCGCCCAACCGAGCCGCTTCATGTTGTTCGCAACGCCGGTCGCTGCAGTCATCCTCACGATTTTGATCGGCGCTGTGCTCTTTGAAATTCTGGGCTATGATGGCCTGGGCACGGTGAAGGAAATTTTCTTCACGCCCATCCTTGCGTCCTACAAATGGCAGGACGTGATGACCAAAGCTGCACCACTCATCATTATTGCGCTGGGTCTATCGCTGGGCAACCAGGCCAAGGTCTGGAACATTGGCGCTGAAGGCCAATACATTGCAGGGGCATTGGCCGGTGCATTGATCGCCTATCTGACGCCGGGGGTCACCAGCCACTGGATCATCGTTCCTATGATCATCGCTGGGATTCTGGGGGGTGCCGCCTGGGCCACAATTCCCGCATTCCTGAAGACCAAGCTCAACGTCAACGAAGTCCTGACCACGCTGATGCTGGTCTATGTCGCTTTCCAGTTGCTGGGCTATTTGGTGACGGGCCCGTGGAAAGATCCCAACGGCCATAACTTCCCGCAAACCGCACCCTTCACCGACGCGCAACTTCTGCCGCATTCCATCCTGGGAACCGCAATCCCGCCTGGTCTGGTCATTGCCTTCATTCTGATGCTCGGATTTTGGCTGCTTGTCTCGCGCTCTGTTTTTGGTTTTGAAGTCCGTGTCGTGGGTGCAGCCCCCAGCGCCGCGCGTTATGCGGGCTTCAATGCGTCCCGCACCATCTGGTCAACCTTGTTGATCAGCGGCGGCATGGCGGGTCTTGCCGGAATCCTGGAAGCCACCAGCCAGCTCGGCCAACTTAACCTCGGCTTCCCGTCAAACTATGGGTTCACCGCCATCATCGTTTCGTTTCTGGGTCGCCTTCATCCCGTGGGTGTGTTTATCGCGGGCATCGTTCTGGCCATCACTTATGTGGGAGGCCAGGTCGCGCAAACCACCGTTCATGTGCCGTCGGCCTCTGGTGGCATCTTCCAGGCCTTGATGCTGTTCCTCATTCTCGCAGGCGATGTGCTGGTGCGTTATCGTCTGCGCCTTGTAGGGGCAAAATCATGACCATTGATTTCATCATCTCGGCCATCGTTACCGTTGTCGGCATTTCAACCCCTATTCTGCTCGCGGCCACCGGCGAACTCGTTGTTGAAAAAAGCGGTGTGCTGAATTTGGGCGTAGAAGGCATGATGCTTGTGGGAGCCATCACAGGCTTTGCGGTCACGTTCATGACATACAATCCATGGCTCGGTGTTATCGCGGCGGGTGCTGCTGGTGCTGCTGTGTCCATGGTCTTTGGTGTGCTGGTTTTGTCGCTGGGCTCAAACCAGGTTGCCACTGGCCTTGCCCTTGCCATCTTGGGCATTGGCCTCTCGACATTGTTGGGGACCAGCTTTACCGGCATGATCGTGCCGCAATTCAGTTCGATCTTCCCCAGTGTATTGTCGCAAGATCCGTTCTGGCGCGTCATTTTTGGCTACAGCCCCATGGTCTATATCGCCTTGCTGATTGTGTTCGCTGTCGGTTGGTTCCTCAACCGGACACGGGCGGGGCTGGTTTTGCGGGCCGTGGGCGAGAATGATCAGTCAGCCCATTCCATCGGCTATTCTGTGATCGGCATCCGTTACATTGCCATCGCCTTTGGCGGTGCCATGGCCGGAATCGCCGGTAGCTATTTCTCGATGGTGATCACGCCGATGTGGGCTGAACGCATGACGGCGGGCAGGGGCTGGATTGCTTTGGCGCTGGTAGTATTTGCCGGATGGAAAGCGGGGCGTCTTGTGGTCGGCGCTTATCTCTTTGGTTGTTTGATGACACTTGAACTCTATGCCAAGGCCTCGGGCTTCCAGTTCCTGCCCTCACAATTCTGGGCCTCAATGCCCTACATCATGGCCATCGTTGTGCTGGCCGTGATTTCTTTCCGGGACCGTGCGGGGAGCGAGGCACCAGCCTGTCTCGGCAAGCCGTTCCTCCCGAATTCTTGAGACTAGACTTTAACTTTAACAGGAGACGACAATGACAAACATGAATCGACGCAACTTCATCAAGACGGTATCGGCCACAATTGCCTTGCCGGCATTTGCCGCCAAGAGCTTTGGTGCCGACACTTTGAAAATCGGCTTTGCCTATTTGGGCCCAGTCGGTGACTTCGGCTGGACCTGGGCCCATGACAAGGGCCGTAAATTCATGGTCGAGCAATTGGGCGGCAAGGTCGTCGGTGACTATGTTGAAAACGTCGCCGAAGATGCCTCGGCCGTTCCAGTGATCAAGGACCTGGCCCAAGCCGGCCACAACCTGATTTTCACAACCTCGTTCGGGTACATGGACCAGACGCTGCAAGTGGCCAAGGACTTCCCCAAGGTTGCCTTTGAACATTGCACGGGCTTCAAACGCGCCGACAACGTGGCAACTTACAACTCACGGTTCCACGAAGGCCGCGCTGTGCTGGGCACCATCGCTGCCATGATGAGCAAGACCGGCACAATTGGCTATCTCGGCTCCTTCAAGGTTCCTGAAGTTGTGATGGGTGTGAACTCGTTTGCGCTCTCGGCCCAAGCTGTGAATCCCAAGATAAAGGTGAAGCTGGTGATGATCGACTCTTGGTTCGATCCCGCCAAGGAAGCGGCCGCCACGGAAACACTCGCCAACCTCGGTTGCGATGTCATCACCGCTCACACCGACAGCCCGGCTACATTGCAGGTTTGCGAACAGAAGAAAATCTATGGCTTTGGCCAAGGTGCCGACATGTCGAAGTTTGCGCCAACCGCTCACTTGACGGCCATCGAAGACATCTGGGGTCCATATTACCTGTCGCGCGCCAAGGCTGTGCTCGATGGTTCATGGAAGTCGACCGACACCTGGTGGGGCTTCAAGGAAGGCACTGTTGTGATTTCACCTTACAACAAGTCCATGCCTGCTGATGTTGCCGCCGCCGCTGACAAGATCCAGGCTGGCTGGAAAGACGGAAGCTACAACGTCTTCACCGGCCCGATTGCGGATCAATCCGGTGCCGAAAAAGTGGCCAAGGGCGTGGTCATGAAAGACGAAGAACTGGCCGGTCTCGACTGGTTCGTGAAAGGCGTCGAAGGCGCATAATCAAAGAGCGATACTCCACCTTCTCCCTGCGTGGGAGAAGGTGGACCCTTGCGCTCCTCGCGCGAAATGGAAGAGGGAATGGTCATGGATATCAAACGTGCAGGTTCACAAGCTTCTAGCAAAGGTCCATCCGACTGGTTCACCGGCACCGTGCGCATTGACCCGCAGTTCGTTGTCACACCCCCAAGCCTTATGGCTGGCAATGCTGTGACATTTAAGCCCGGAGCGCGCACAGCTTGGCATACGCATCCCTTGGGCCAGACACTCATTGTCATGGCGGGTGCTGGCCGGGTTCAGCGTGAAGGCGGACCGATTGAAGAAATTCGCCCCGGCGACGTAGTTCGGTTTGAGCCAGGTGAAAAGCATTGGCATGGCGCGGCGCCTACGACCGCGATGACCCATATCGCCATACAGGAATCGCTCAACGGCAAGGCCGTGGAGTGGATGGAAAAAGTCTCCGACCAGCAATACGGCTCTTGATCTCACTTGCGCTATAAGGTGATTGCCAACTTAGTAAAGCTCAAGGCACAAATCGAACAGCACCCTTGGCCGCACTCGTGGCAAAGGCAGCATAGGCCCGCAAAGCCGTTGTCACCTTGCGCGGACGCTTCTTTTCCGGCGTCCAAGCGTCTTTGCCACGGGCCAATTGAGCAGCACGGCGCTTTTCAATTTCAGCATCCGCCACTACAAGCCGCACACTGCGATTTGGAATGTCGATCTCAATCAAGTCGCCGCTGTTGACCAGAGCGATCAAACCACCTTCTTCAGCTTCCGGAGACACATGGCCGATCGACAGGCCCGACGTGCCGCCCGAAAAGCGTCCGTCTGTGATGAGCGCGCAGGTTTTGCCCAAGCCTTTGGATTTGATGTAGCTCGTGGGATACAGCATCTCCTGCATGCCGGGTCCGCCGCGCGGGCCCTCATAGCGGATTACCACCACATCGCCGGCCTTGACGTCCCCATTGAGAATTCCTGCCACCGCCGAGTCTTGTGATTCAAACACCACGGCAGGGCCAGCAAACTTCAGGATCGATTCATCAACGCCAGCGGTTTTCACAATACAGCCATCAACGGCGAGATTGCCTTTCAGCACGGCAAGGCCACCATCTTTCGAGAAGGCATTTTCAACTGAACGAATGGCACCTTTGGCGCGATCAAGATCAAGATCATCCCAGCGCCGCGATTGGCTGAAAGCCGTTTGCGTCGGCACACCACCAGGAGCAGCGAGGAAAAAATCATGCACCGATTTTGAATTGGTGCGCGACACATCCCAGCGATTGATAGCCTTGCCCAGAGTTGCTTCATGAACGGTTGGCACTTCGGTATGGATGAGGCCGCCTTTTTCAAGTTCGCCCAGAATAGCCATGATGCCGCCCGCACGATGTACGTCTTCCATGTGAACGTCAGACTTGGCCGGTGCCACCTTGCTTATGCAAGGCACGCGGCGCGACAGACGATCAATGTCATCCATGGTGAAGGGGATGCCGCCCTCATGGGCCGCAGCGAGAATGTGGAGCACGGTGTTGGTCGACCCGCCCATGGCGATATCCAAAGTCATGGCATTTTCAAACGCCTTGACGCTCGCCACATTGCGCGGCAACACGCTCTCGTCATTCTGCTCATAATAGCGCTTGGTGATATCAACAATCAAATGGCCTGCCTCAAGGAACAGGCGCTTGCGGTCGGCATGGGTGGCCAATGTTGAGCCATTGCCCGGCAGCGAAAGCCCCAACGCCTCCGTCAGGCAATTCATCGAGTTGGCGGTGAACATGCCAGAGCATGAACCGCAAGTGGGGCAGGCCGCGCGTTCAATCACAGCCACTTCTTCGTCGGAATATTTATCATCAGCGGCAGCCACCATGGCATCCACAAGATCAAGCGCCTTCGTGACACCTGATGGCGCCACATATTTGCCAGCCTCCATCGGGCCACCGGACACGAACACGACAGGGATATTGATGCGCATCGCGGCCATCAACATGCCGGGTGTGATCTTGTCGCAATTTGAAATGCACACCATCGCATCGGCGCAATGGGCATTGACCATATACTCAACGCTGTCAGCGATGATCTCGCGTGAGGGCAGGGAGTAGAGCATGCCGTCATGGCCCATGGCGATGCCGTCATCAACTGCAATGGTGTTGAATTCCTTAGCCACGCCACCTGCCGCCTCGATCTCGCGTGCCACGAGTTGTCCGAGGTCCTTCAAGTGAACGTGGCCTGGTACGAATTGCGTAAAACTGTTCACAACAGCAATGATCGGTTTGCCGAAATCATTGTCCTTCATGCCCGTGGCGCGCCAAAGTCCGCGTGCGCCTGCCATGTTGCGGCCGTGCGTTGTCGTTCTTGAACGGTAAGTCGGCATGTTTCAATTCCTTATTGCTATAGGGCTTTTAGCCAAAGCGGAGGCCCTTTGGAAGAATGTAATCTTGCATAGGACTTGTAATTGAAACGCGGGGCCCCAACTGTTGTTGACTAACGACTGGAGGGTAAACGAATGACTGACACTGCTTCAACCACTGCCGATGGCTTTGAAGGCCAAGGCCGAGGACAATCGTGGCGTCGCCGCTGCGGACCTATGACGAAGATGCCTTGGTCACTTTTGGAAATTGGCGCCGTCATTGGCGGGTTTGTTGTGTTTTGGCCCTTGGGCCTGTTGGCACTTTTTATGAAGATGAAAAAAGGCGAAATCTGGAACGGAGCATCCACCATGGGACCAAACCAAGCACATTGGCAAAGCTGGCAGAATTGGCGCAGCGAAGCGCAAAATTTCACCGCCCCATGGAAGCGCGGCGTCTGGAACTCTGATGCGGCCTCCACTGGCAATCGTGCCTTTGACGAATATCGCAAGGCCGCCTTCGAAAAGCTGGAAGCCGAACGCCGCAAACTCGAAGCCGAGCGTCAAGAGTTCGATGGCTTCCTTGAAAAGCTGCGTAAAGCCAAAGACGAGGAAGATTTCCAGCGCTTCATGGCAGAACGTAACGCTTCAAAGCCAGAATAATCCCACCAAATCAGATGGCCGGGGCAGCATTTTACGTGCGCCTCGGCCACTTTTAATTCTCGTCGCTTTGTGTTATTAAAACGACATCGCGTTTCGGCCTAATGTGTTGCCCGCATCCTCGTGATGCGTTCGGCGTTCAATGCATCTATTCCACGACGCCGATAAAGCGCCCTGGGATGAGCTTAGGGCAACCAAGTATTGAAAGGCCAGATTATGTCGAACGGAACTGTTAAGTGGTTCAACTCTACCAAAGGCTTTGGCTTTATCCAGCCAGATGCAGGTGGTCCTGATGTATTTGTGCACGTCAGCGCAGTTGAACGCGCCGGCCTCAATGGACTGAATGAGGGTGACAAGCTCTCTTACGAAATGGCGACCGACAAGCGCTCCGGCAAGGTTTCTGCCGACCAGCTGAAAAAGATCTAGTTCAAGCAAGGCCCGTGATTTGTCGGGCCTTTATTTTTGGCTTTCGAGCAGTCTGGCCGCAAGTTCCGGCATCAGGCCAGCATCGACATTTGCAAACGCCAACCTCAGATAATCTTCTTGCTCCGGGCCAAACATCGAGCCAGGCAGGCACAGAAGGTCATTTTCCTTGCACAGGCGCTGTGCCACTGATTTGGAGCTCTCGCCTTTGAACGGGTGGCGCACATAGGCAAAATAGGCGCCACTGCTCACCAACCGATAATCTAGTCCCGGCGTTGCAAAGGCTTGCCGCATGGCAGCAAGGCGTCCCGCCATGAGCGCCCGCTTCTCATCCTTCCACGGCTCCAGCGCCGACAGGCCAAACAACACGGCGCGTTGCGTAATTTGCGGCGCGCAAATCGTCATGCAATCGATGATCTTGGCAACCTCATGCAAAAGCTCAGGGCCTGCAATCATTGAACCCAGGCGATAGCCAGCCAGTGCATAAATTTTTGAGAAGCTGTAAAGCTGGATCAGAGTTTTTTGCCAGTCGGGGCGCTTGAACAAATCATGTGGTGCCGCTGCTTCAGGCCTGAAATCGCGGTAGGTTTCATCGAGGATCAGCGCCAAACCCTGTTCCTGCGCGAGATCGAAAAACGCGCCAATCACGTGCGGAGGATAAATCGCCCCCGACGGATTGTTGGGCGTGCACAGCACAATGGCCTTGGTGCGGGCGTCAATAGCAGCACGTGCGGCCGCAACGTCAGGATGATTGGCACCCGGGTTGAAGGCTAGAATGGGATTGATGGCAATCCCCAGCATCTTCAGCCACATTTGATGGTTGAAATACCATGGCGTGGGCATCACCACATTATCGCCCGCCACGGCAAGCGCCATGATGGCGGCGGTGAAGGCCTGGTTGCAGCCTGTGGTGATGGCGGCGTGATCAGCGTGGATGGAAGCGCCATAGGCAGCCGCCATGTGAGCCGCAAAAGCTTCGCGCAACGGCATGATGCCGAAAATGTCGGTATAGCCACCAGTCCCCGGTTCACGCGCCAATCTGGCAATTTCTTCTTGCAGTTTTTCGGCGGGCGGATAGCTTGGCACCGCCTGGCACATGTTGAGCAAAGCGCGGTTGCCTTGATCTTTTTTAATCCAACTCATCGCCTCGGCAATAGGTGGAAATTCAACGGATTGAATACGTGAAGTGAACGAATAGCTCATGTGACTCTCTTAGTTTTTCAATACCTTTAGGGCAAAACTCAGGCTATGAACATGCCAACAATTTAATCTCTGTTGAAAGCCTAGCGGACCGGGACTAACGCTTTGTCAAACGCCCAGGCAAGGAGGCATGAATGACACAAGCCATTAGGTTTCACGAATTCGGCGGCCCCGAAGTTTTGAAGTTTGACACGATAACGCTGCCCGAACCGGGCGAAGGGGAAGTGCGCCTGCGCCACACGGCCATCGGCCTCAACTTCGTCGACACTTATTATCGCAGCGGACTTTACAAATCGGCACTCCCGTCAGGTCTTGGCAATGAAGCCACAGGCTTTGTGGAGAGGCTCGGTTCTGGTGTCAAAGGCTTCGAGATCGGTGATCGCGTGGCCTATGGCACAGGTGATCTCGGCGCATACCAGGAGGCACGAAACTTCCCCGCCAGCCGCTTGGTGAAACTGCCGAAATCCATCAGCGATGAAACGGCGGCTGGAATGATGCTGAAGGGAATGACGGTGCGCTATCTTCTGCGCGCCACTTACCGTGTGAAGCGTGGTGAAACAATTCTTCTCCATGCAGCAGCTGGTGGTGTGGGCTTGATCCTTTCGCAATGGGCCAAGGCGCTAGGCGTCAAGGTCATCGGCACGGTTGGCTCTGAGGATAAAAAGGCTTTGGCGCTGGCCCATGGCTGTGCCCATGTGATCAATTCGACAGCTGAGAATGTGGTTGAGCGCGTCAAGGAATTGACCAAGGGCAAGGGTGTTCCGGTCGTCTATGACGGCATAGGGCAGGCGACTTTCACAACCTCGCTCGATTGTCTAAGCCCACGCGGCCTTCTGGTGAGTTTCGGAAATGCCTCGGGTGCCGTGAGCGCATTCAATTTGGGGATCTTGGCGGCCAAGGGCTCACTTTATGTTACGCGGCCAACCTTGGGCAGCTATGTGTCTCGCGACGATGAATTCAAGGAAACTGCAGCTGAACTCATCGAGATGGTGAAGTCCGGCAAGGTCAAGATCAACATCAACCAGCGCTACGCGCTCGCTGATGCCGCAAAAGCCCATGAAGATCTAAGCGCGCGCCGAACCACAGGTGCGAGCGTGTTGCTGCCTTGATATCAGTTGCAGCCGTCAACCGTGCGGCTGGCGAGGGCTTTCCAATCGGCGCTGCAATTTGTTTGCGAGCACAGGAATTGGGCCAGTGCAGTTGATGGAATGGCATGGGCCATATTGATCGACTGTCCCGATTGGTCAGATAGGGTGGAGACGACCATGCCAACCAGATGGCCATTCTTGTCAAACACAGGCCCGCCAGATTCTCCGCGCTCGGTTCCCATATGAAGAACCAAAGCATCGGGATAGCCATATTTGCCGTAGGCTACTGGGCGTCCAAAATGCAGGGCCTGCAGTGAACCCACGCGCGCCGTGTCACCTTCGCCATGG
Organism: Hyphomicrobiales bacterium; assembly: GCA_038231475.1. Classification (GTDB taxonomy): domain Bacteria; phylum Pseudomonadota; class Alphaproteobacteria; order Rhizobiales; family Aestuariivirgaceae; genus Aestuariivirga. The sequence goes on from JBBRLH010000001.1 coordinate 615,944, forward strand.
GGCTTGCCCAAGGTGAATACGGTGTCGCCGACGGCTTGGCAGCCAGGAGATGCGGGTTGCACCACACGGCCGTTGAAAGCGCGCAACTTGATCAGGGCCATATCGTTGGTCGGAAGAATGCCAACCACATTGCCTGAGTAAATCCGGCCATTGGCGGCGCGTGCCGAAACATCATTGCCCTTAGCCACGCCCACATGGGCGGCTGTCATCACATAGCCATCGCCCGAAACCAGAAATCCGCTGCCTGACGTGATGGGGGAAGAGCTGTCGCGTGTTGCGGGAGCACCAGGTACGGAGTTGTTTTCTGAGACAGTCAAAGTGACATATGTGGGGCCGGCTGCAGGCAGCAGATGTGCGACATTCTGCGAGGCTCCAGCACCCGCAGCACCTGCAGGTTCCGCCAGTTGATTCATGGAAATGTTGCGGCTCTCCAGCTCTGCGCCGGGATTCCCGGTGCATGCGGCCAATGCCATAGCCGCAGAAGCACAAACAAACGTCTTGAAAAAGTGCACGTGAATCGATCCCAGTCTGAAATGTCAGATACGCGAAGTTGTGGGCAGCAACAAGGCATGGACAGACAACCACCAAAAGAAAGCGTGTCGCAATAAGTGGGTTGACTAAGGGACGAGACCTGGTTTTGATCAAAACTTTCAGACTGAAACGAAGTTACAAATTTAGTCAGTGTCGCAAGCTCTAACTGACTGAGCAATGAATTTCCAAGCTGATCAGAAATTGCTTGACGAGAGCGTAAAAAGGGCTGAATAGCCCCGAGTGTCCTTGCGGGTTCATGTGTTGCTATTTCTCGAATTCTATCGGTTACAACATCCCGTTCTTAGCGTGCTTGCGTTGCGGATTATAGAACATCTCGATTTAGTCGAATACGTCTTCCCTCGTGTCGTCTCTGGTCTTGTAGGTTTTGCGTTTGGCACGTTCGCGTTTGAGCAGGTTGAAGTAGCTTTCGGCAACAGCATTATCAGGACAATTGCCCCAGCGGCTCATGCTTGTTCGAGATTGTGTTGTTTGAGGAATGAAGTCCCGTCGATGCTGTTGAATTGTGAGCCCTGGTCTGAGTGAATCAGAACTTTCTCTTTGGGCTTCTTGCGTCATACCGCCATCAGCACAGCTTGCAAGACAAGATCGGTTGTCTGGCGGCTTTGCATTGAACCTTTGCCCAGCAGGTGATTGCTCCGCAATCACCGAGAGGGGGCCCACAACACGGCGGGAGTAGAGACAGCCTGATAGGCAAAGCCTTCTATGGACATGATGTAGGTGATGTCGTTCGGCCTTGGGCTAGAACCGGTGAGGCCTTGGCGGCCTCCCCCCATGCCGTGTCAGGCACGAAGACATCGAACTGACGATCAAGGGTGTTGTTGACCGCGAACGATGGCTTTCCACCATAGGAGCCGGAACGACGCCTGTAGCCGATCTGGGCTTTGATCCCAGCCATTGTGGTCAATCTTGCGACCCGATTCTTGCCATAAGTATTACCCTGGTCTTGAAGATCATCATGCAGTTTGCGGTAACCATATACCTTGCCATGTGGTTATCAAAGCCGTCGCGCAGTTATTTGCATTAAAACTCTTGCGTAATTTTCATTTGCGGTGGAACAACCTCAACTCGGTTCACAGAGCATCCGCATGCGATCGCCGCCATTGATTGGATTGAAGAAGTTGGAACTGCGCAATTCCCATTGCTCTATTCACATTGAGCAATAGCAGTCGAAAGGCCCGTATATAGTGCTATTAGACAGGATCAGGTAATTAGAGGACTTTTGAATATCGCCAAGATCACACTGGTTCATACTCAAATTTGGCAGCTTCGAGAGCTTCGAGCAAAGGCATCAAATGCATTTCGTAATTCTTCCATCGCCTAATTGAATTGCTGTTGATTGCGCTACGCACCTGATCCTTGCTGAATGTTCTTACTGAAGATTGCCGTTCGAAAAAGTTTAGGCAATTGGGTTCCCAATCCAAGTCAACAAACTCCAAAATTTCCCTAACCAATTTCTCGGGGTTTGCCACCAGTTTTTCATATCTGACATCTATAATATTATGTCCGAAAACTGATCGCCAATAGCCCATTAGTTTCTCCTTCTGCAAATAATAATGGGCAAAAGCACGTTGATCAAAAGCGAACCCGAAATCTTTCGTGAAATTGTTCTGATAGGTAGAAATGAAGGTATCAGCGGGATGGCGGTTTAAATGGATGAATTTGGCGTTCGGAAAACACAGGTGAATAAACCCAGCCACAAAAAATTGCGTCGGCGTCTTATCGACTATTTTCTCAGAATTCTTCCTAGCGAACAGTCGAGCTACATTCAGGAATTCATTTGTTCGGGCAAGTAATTCGCCCTTCATGGCATTGGACTGTAAAAGCTCGCGCCCGCCCGGATTGCCATAGGCTCGTAGGAAATGTATTCCTCGTCGCCCAAGCACACCGAGTTCGCCAACACCCGCCGCTTTTGGATGGCTAGCCAAAATCTGCTCCATTAGCGTAGTGCCTGATCTGGGCATTCCAATTACAAATACTGGAGCATTAGAAGGATTGGCAAAAGCTCTCGTGCTGTTGAATAATTCGGCAGTGTAAAGGGCTTTCACCAATGCAGCAGATTGCTCGATGACATTGAAATCATAAGGTGCCTTGTCGATCTCCTTGGCGCGCTGCCAATGAGAAAAGGCGGTGTCATAATTTTTGCTATTTTCAAAAAGGCGTCCAAGCGAAATGTGTAGCAACGCCCTTTCAGCAGGCGGCATCGTGGATTTATCGTCTGAGAGAGCCGCCTCGATTTCTGCTGCCAGCGGGCTATTTGCGTCTTGTTTTCCTATATGCGAACGACGGGACAGGAAAAAGGCTCGGTGTTCGGACTTTGACTTAAGCTCGTCGAGCAGGCTTTCCGCCTCTGCGTGGCGATTTGCTCCTCTTAAAGTATCCACAAGTGAACGTTTGACAGCATCACGATGACGGTCATTTATGGTTAGGTCAATCGCACGCTGATATTGCTGGATTGCGCTCTCAATATCACCGATCGCCGAGTAATAGTCACCAAAATCGCTTGCGAGAATTGCAGAGCCGGGGGATTTAATGACAGCTTTTGTGAGGAGCGGGCCCAGCTGTTCGTAAACTGCGAATTCTAAATACAGCTGTGCAAGTTGGCTGACAGAATCTGGATTAAGATTGCTGAACTGAACTGCAAATTGGGCAAATCGAAGAGCTTCTTGGGGTTTGCCGATTTCTATCAAGGCTTGCGCCAGAATATGATTAGAAAACCCATCCCGTGGATATTTGGCCTGGAAGGCCTGGGTTAGTTTCAAATTGTCAGAGGTCTTGCCGAACCTTAACCCTGAGAGTGTTTGCGTCCGGTCTGCGGCGTATTGGTCGGTTTGAAAGGGCGGATATGAGGAGCTCATATAGTATGTTTACGTATACGCGGCGGTTGCGTAAAGCTTGGTGTTAACAAGACAGTTAGAAACAAACAAAAAAACGGCTCGCCGAAGCGAGCCGTTCCCCGGAATTTTCAGAACATCAGAACTTCCAGACAGTGATCAAGTCAGCAACATAAGCGCCGTCGCCAAAGGTAGGGCCATCGCCAGCCTGGTACAGACCTTCAAGACCGATCGTCAGCTTGTTAACAGGCTCATAGTAGAGACCAGCATCATATTCAGTAAACTCGTAACCGCCGGTACCGTTGCCGAATTGGTGTGACACACCAACGTCAAAGTGCGCGGTATCCGACAACGCCAACTTGATATAGCCGCTGGCCTTGGTGTAATCTGAGCCACTGTAAGTGTGACCAAAGCCGACTGCAGCACCAATGCTGAATGGATTGAAGTTAGCACCGATACCGGCAGTGACTACCCACGCAGCGTCATCGCCAGGCTCTGCAGCGCCCCAGTATCCGCCGGTCAAGTCAACACCGAACGTATCCATCGAGTAACCGATATTGCCAGTTACGCCGAAAGCACTGCTATTACCGGAGTTTTGGCCGTCTTCTACAGCCACTGCAAAGCTCAGAGGACCATCAGCATAGCTAAGTTTCATTTGCGACGGATCGCCGTCGGGGTGGTTGCTTATGCCACCGAAATAATCAGTCAGGTAGCAATGATAGCACTGTGCATCATAGGTGTAACCGTTCTTGGCGATCGAACCACCAACACCGCCACCCAACGTTACGTTCGGTGTCAACTTCCAATAGCCCCAGTAACCATCGGTGACGACGTCAGGATTGCCGGTATTGGTGGTATGCGTTCCATATGAGCTTGCGCGCAGATTCACCGATACACCTACTTCACCGACAGCTGTGTCAGTCTTTCCGGTCACGGACAGTTCGGCGCGGGTGAGGATATCAGTGGCATAACTGTCAGATAAATTACGACCATCATAAACGGTCTGAACAGCAGCCCAAACATAACCAGACCAAGTGATAGTGGTACTGGCGGGCATGTCAGCGGTTGGCATGATCGAAATCACGTGATCATTGCCGACCTTAGAAAAGGAAACCATCTGGTAGCCAGCAGGCACCGCAGACGTAGTTTCAATAGAAGCAACCCGGGCGTTGAGGGCTTCGATTTGAGCCTTCAGGTCCGACAGGTTGTCAGCGCGCGCACTAACCGACACAGCTGCGAGAGCAGCCGTACCTAGAAGAGCGATTTTCATAGCTTTCATTCTCATTCTCCCGAGAAATGGAGTTTCATTAATCCCCCCGGTCCCCTGCAATTTGAGTGGGAAGGACGTTGCACGAGTTGCCGTGCAGACAAGCATGTTCTCGGCCATCGCCACCTCATCGTCAACTTGTTTGGCCGCATCATCGTCACAATTCAGGAAGCTGTGGCGTCTGTGCCACAGGATAACCTCAGCTCGCCACTAAATCGGGCTAAATACAATTTTTCCAGCCCAGACAAGGCTTTGAGCACCGGAAATAGTAAATTCAGGTGGCAAAGGGCGACTGTTATGTGTTAAGAATTTAATAATGTGACACAAGGTGGCAGCAACGTGGCCACCGCCGCAATAGTGCATGGGACAAAAATGTACGCATGGCAACCGACTAAGTGGCTGATTCTTGCTCCTGTTATGGCGGGCTTGCCGCTCTTGGCGGCCTACGTCACCCAAACCAGCAATCTGGTTGATTCGTTGACAGTGAAAACCCAGAAAGCCGTCGGCGACTGGTCCAAGGTTCAGGTTGATGGCCGCGATGTAAAGATTGAAGGCCAGGTTCCCGATCAGGCGGCACTCGACGCCGCTGTCAAAGCTGCAGCCGGAACCTATGGCGTGCGCTTGGTCGACGTGACCGGCGTCAAGATCGTGCCGCCTGCGCCACTGGTCGCTCCAACTGTCACATCGCTCACCACCAATCAGAACATGCCGGAGATCAAGGGCACGTGGGCCGAGGGTGAGGCCAAATCTCTTGCCGTCACCCTGAATGGCAAAACCTATACGCTCGGTACCGACAAGGAACTGAGCTCAACGTCCGGCGCGTGGATATTAAAGCCCACAGCCGCGCTTCCCGACGGCGCATATGATGTGAGCGTCTCGGAAAGCGATGGTGCATCGCGCAAAGCCGATGCTGCTGCACCCGGCAAAATAATCGTTGATTCGGTCCCACCTGCTGCTCCTGCTTTGGCCGCACCACCTGCTGATGCGGCGTGGCCCCGTGCAATAACAGGCACCTGGGCTGAGGGCGATGCCACCGGACTTTCCGTCAAGCTTCTCGACAAGACCTATTCATTTGGAACTGGCCCGGCCTTGACTTCCGATGGCAAGGGCAATTTCAGCTTTGACCCCAGGGTCGACCTGAAACCCGGCAGCTATGATCTTGATGTCACGTCAACCGATGCGGCTGGCAATGCCACGACCACGACGCAGAAAGCAGCCATCGTCGTTCCTGAACCTGCGCCACAGCCAGCCATGACTCAAATTCCACAGTCTGCCCCGACCGTTGATACTGTTCCGGCAGGCACGGTCTGGCCCTATGCCATCACCGGCAACTGGCCGGAGGAAGAGGGATCAACACTAACCCTTGGTTTTGCAGGTCAGGAGTTTCTGGCGGGGAAGGCCAAGGAATTGATTACATCTGAGCGTGGCAGGTTTACCTTTGCACCTGTCATTGATTTGAAGCCCGGTTCCTATGATCTGACTGTAAAAGTTGGAGATGCTGCCGGAAAGGTCACTGAAACCACAGTTCCAGCTGCTGTCGTGGTGGCCGAGCCCGCGCCAGCGGAATCAGCACCCGCAGTTGTTGCCCCAGATCAGCCTGCCGCAGCTCCAGCCGCAACAGCCCCTCCAGCGCCAGCCCCTGAAATGGCAGCGCCCACGATTAAATCTGCCACAACCGATTCTGATCATCCGACTGTCAAGGGCACTTGGCCCATCGCCACAGCCAAGGACTTTGCGGTGGAGCTTGATGGTGTGACGCATACGCTAGGCAAAGATCTTGATATCACCAGTGATGCCGCCGGCAATTGGACACTGACCCCCGCAATGCCAGTGGTGAACGGCACCTATGACATCATTGCCCAGGCCAGTGATGACAACGGCAAGACCATCAATGACGCCAGCAAAGACGAGCTGACAGTGAATGTCGCGGCGCCACCGCCAGCACCCCCTACCGATCAACCCTATGACTGCAAATCCACGCTGGCCCGCATCGCCGCTGTGTTCCCGGTGCGCTTTGCCTATGACCATTCTGATTTGAAGTCACCCTTCGCCGAAGCGGTCAATCAATATTCGGCTCTGCTCGGCGACGAGCGCTGCCTTGACTTGAAAGTTGAAGTTGCCGGCCATGCCGATGAGCGCGGCTCTGAAGCCTATAACCAGAAGCTCAGCGAAGCCCGCGCCAAGACCGTGATTGACGCTTTGGTGGCTGCCAACATCGATGCGTCGCGCCTTAATGGCGTTGGCTACAGCAAGGACAAGCCGCTGGACCCGGCTCATACCGCACAAGCCCACGCCAAGAACCGCCGCGTTGAATTCACTGTTCAGTAAAGGGGACGGACATGAATGAGATTATGAATTTCAAAGATAGCTGGATTTTGGTCCAGAATAATTGGATCTGGCTTGGCCTCGCCTTCTTGCTTGGCGTGGCTGTCGGCTACAAATATTGCATTCCCGATAACTCGACACGCTAAGGGGGCGCTCGCATCATGCCACATTATCTCATCGAACTCGCAATCTGGATGTTGTTGTTTTATTTTGTGGGCTGCGTTTTGGGCTGGGCCTTGCGCAATGTCTTTGGTCAGCGTGAGGAGCGGGCCGCAATAGCTGCCATGCCAGTGCCAGCACCTCGCGCTGCACCGGTTCACATTCCAGATCCCACGCCAACTCCGGCAAAATCTGTTCCTGTTGCAGCAGCAGCGCCCGTCGCCGCAGCCGTCATGGCAACCGGCAAGATGGAACGGCCCAAGGGCATTGCCGCCGCGCGGGCTGGCAAGGCCGACAATCTCCAGCGCATCAGCGGTGTGGGCCCCAAGAACGAAGGCATCTTGAAAAATCTGGGTATTTATCATTTCGACCAGATCGCCGCATGGACGCCAGAACAAATCACCTGGGTTGACGATCACTTACGCTTTAACGGCCGCATCCAGCGTGAAGAATGGGTCAGGCAGGCGAGCTTGCTGGCCGCTGGCAAGGAAGCTGAATTCACCAAGGAATTCGGCACCGGCGGCTTAAAGAATCAGAAGGGTGAAACGCAGTCAGGAAGGCTCACCCTGAAACGTTGAATAAATTCCCCCCTCACTCTGCGGATGTATTGCGATATCGCAAAATTGGCACATCAATGACTAAATCAACTCCATGTGCGCGGTGGCCGCAAAGTCGCGAGTAACCTTGACAAGAGAACCAACGAACACATGATTGGATTGTAAGTTTTTTGTAACCTAGGAAAACAGACGCTCAAATTGAAAATCGCGTGTATACCACAACACCAATAGTCAGCTCTGATTACTAAATTGCGACTTGCCATCTCTCCAAAACCGCTAATGCGTATAGACACCAAATTAGAAGATGACGTCTGACAGGAAATCAAACAAAAAAAGTTTATCGAAAACTATCGGAGTTTTCGCTGGGCTGTCTCGTGATAAGGAGAGTAGCAGAATCTAGGAGCTCTTTGGATTCAAAGATTCCACTCAGAAACGATTCATATTTTCTCCATGAAGAAGAACTGTCGGAGTAGATCGGTTTCCTAACTTGTTGTTGAGACGCCGTTTTTACAATTCTCCTGTTCAAGTGCGGAGAAAGGCAGGCTTGTTCCCAATCCAAGGAAAGGTATTTAATTAAACGTCTCGATTCTGACTCTGGATCCCGAGTGAGGCGATCATAGTCGAGTTCGAATATATGATCCTGGTATAGTCTTGACCAATGGGCCATCAGGTTTTTGTAGAGGCCATAGAATGCCACAATGTCCTTCAAATCGTTTGAATAACCCAGATTTTCCGACGAAAAATAAGTACGGAAATTAGACCAACACACAGCTGGAGGGTTGCGTTTAACGTGAATTAGCTTCGCTTCCGGAAAGGCCGTACGAATCAATCCGATGAATAAAAAGTTGTGCGGCATCTTATCGGTGACACATGGTTTACCCTTTGATATAAAGGAAAGTGCTCGAAGATAGCGCGATCTGAATTCATTTATACCGTCTTGAGAAATTGGGATCGTACCGGTTGCCAGATCAAAACCATATTGGCGCACAAATGGTAGTTCTCCTGCCCCCTCCACCAAAGAATGATTGGAGATGATCTGCTCTACTAGACTGGTGCCAGATCTTGGCATTCCCACAATGAATATTGGAATAACCGCAGGATAGTGGCTTTGAATATCCAACGTCTGTTTCTGAATTAAACCGAACGAATTATAAATTGAATCAAAAAGTTCGCGGTCCTGCGCAATATCATATCGCAAGATCTTCTTACGTAAGCTATTGCCCTCCACCAGAAACTTAAAGGATTTCTGTAGTTCGCCAATATCTTCATAGACCTTTGCTAAAGCAAAACATATTTGACATCGATCATCCAAGGATGACATGTTACTTTCGTAAATTCGCAGCATGTCTGATATTTGGGATTCTCCACCCGAATACGTATGTACGAGTGACAACAATCGATAAGCAGGCGCAGAATCCGCCTGCAATTCAATAGATTTTGTGAAATCGGAAATTGCATCATCCATACGACCGAGATTCTTTAGAGTTGAACCACGGTTGCAATACGAATTAACAAACGCGGGATCTAATTTAATGGCCTTATCAAAGGCCGTCAATGCCTCTCCCAAGCGATCCAAACTTGAGAGTATTGTACCTCGGTTGTTGTGAGCATTGGCATAGTCTGGGTCCAACTCAAGCGCCCGGTCAAAACAAATCAATGCTTCATCGTTCCGTCCCATATCTTTCAGCACGGAGCCTCGGTTGTTATGGGACAACGCACTAACAGGATTTAACGCAATGGCCATGTCATAACTGGCCAGAGCCTCTTCCATCCTCAGCAGAAGTTTCATCGCGTTTCCGCGATTATTATAAGCCTCGGCATGGCTTGGTTGCAGCGCGATGGCTCTATCATAATGGGCTATTGCTTCGGCAGGATTTTGCAATTCCAAATAAAGATTTGCTATATTGAAATTAAATTCTGGATTTCGCGGTTGCAATTGCAATGCTTGGGACATCCATAAAAATGCTTCATGCGTCCTCGAAAGTTGCGAAAGCGCTCTGGCTTTGTTGAAAATTGGATCCGCAAATGCGGGGTTTATTCGGATCGCCCTTTCAAAATATAAAATTGAGTCCTCTGGCTTGTTGAGCTCAAATAGGCAAATACCAGCACAAGAGATCGCCTGGACATTGTTCGGTTCGCGCTTCAACACCTTCCTGAAATCATCAAGTGCTTGAGAGTACTCCTTCAGTGAGACGTAGCCTATGCCACGGTTCAGATAGATATTCGGTTCACGAAAACCAAGCTCTATCGCTTTTGAATATATAGAAATTGATTTGCTCAATTCCCCGATATGAAAACAAGACAGCCCATAAAAAAATAAGAACTGCGGATTATTCCGGTTTCCAAACATCTGCCGTGTGCAAATCTCAAAGGCTTCGCGATAGCGGCCGGAGACAAGTAACTGCTGAATTTGAGGAAATGCGACCATCTGGAACATTACTCGATTGACCATAGCCAGACCCAAATTTTATCATGGACGTTTTGAAAGATTATATCAACGTTGAAGCCCTATGAATGAAGAAGCCCTGTGTATGGATATGGGTTAGAAACTACTAAATATATAGCGGAAGCATTAGCGAGACCAGAACAATTCACAACACCGCCGGGGCACCCTGGCTGCTCACGCAAAATCATAGTTAACCCATTTGAGTTTACCGCGCGTTCGGGGCTTCCCGTTCAAAGTAAATCTCATCATCAATGAAAACCCGATCTGTTACGCGGAATCGCCTGACGCCTTCCCCAAAATTTGGGAAGGATGATGGGTCTAATTACAATTCTCAGCCAGAGACGCAATTGACTTAGGTTGGCAATCGCTGCTGTCTGCGACTGGCGTGGTCGAAGCAACCGATGAGATTTCATCAGGTGTGCCGCGCATCAGGTCTGCTGTCATCGGCCTTACTGTTTCAGGTGCCAGGCGCGAGCGATAGATCTGCACATTCTGCAAAACCTTCTGCACATATTGGCGGGTTTCGTTGAAGGGAATGCATTCCACCCAATCGACCGCATCGACCTGACCGCCGCGCAAATCACCAAAGGCCTGCAACCATTCCTTGGAGCGGCGCGGTCCGGCATTATAGCCAACCAGCGTCAACACATAAGAGCCGCCAAACGAATCAACCAGGTCGGCAAGATGCGCCGCCCCAAGTTCCACATTGTAAGTCGGATCGGATTTCAATTTTCCGACCGCATAGGGAATGCGATATTGCGTCGCGATGAGGTGCGCCGTTCCCGGCATCAACTGCATCAGACCTTGAGCGCCGACGCTGCTGCCAGCATTGGGATCAAACTCGCTCTCTTGGCGCGACAACGCATAAACCAGAGCCTTCTCGACCGGCTTGCCAAGCTGGCGCCATTGCGGAAGGCCGCGAATGGGGTAGGCCCAATCATCAAGATCAACATCGCGCTTGCCGCAAGCTTTGGCAAACCGCAAAGCCCAGGATGTTCCTGCCGAGTCGTGGATAATTCCGGCAACGGCATTGAGTTCCTGCTCGCTGTGAAAGCGCCTGGCGAGTGACCAGAAGAAAATGTTGAGCTGGTTCTTGGACCCGGCCTGCGACATGATCCGGAAAGCGCGCAGCACTTCATCATTGTTGACCGCAGCCACGGTGGCCGCACTTGAAGTGTTTGAGCTGATGTCTTGCGGCATCTTGCCAAGGCCAATCTGTTCACGCGCCAATTGCCCGTAATAGACAGTGGTATTGACGGCGGCGTCACGATACGCAGCCTTGGCTTTCGCCTGATCGCCCAGCGCCTGATAGGTGCGGCCAATCCAATAAAGGGCGCGCGATTGTTCGGTGCGCGTGTCGGCCACTTTCTGCAGCTTCTCGAAATGGTCCATGGCGGTGTGTGGGTCACGTATATAACGCAGTGCCACCCAGCCCGCGAGGAAGTGGGCGTCAACGGCAAAATTGCCACCGGTCAGGCCATGATTACGCGCGATCTGATAGGCCGTCTTCCACGACGATGAATTCTTTGGCCCCACTGAACGGCGCACGATGTTGCGGCGCTCCTCAAACCAAGCCTCTGCATCACCCATGGTAGCGGCATCACCCGGCACCGTGACCAGAATGGCCCGCGCCTTGTCGAACTCTTCCTTGCGCCGATAATAGCGCGCCAAGCCATATTTGACGGCCAGTTCTTCACGCAGGGCGGGAGAAAGTCCGTGATATCTTTTCTCGCCCACAGCTGACCCATCAATCAGCAACTGGGCAACTTGTGCGGCAGCTTTAACATCGCCGCCAATGCGATCAGCGTTGCGAACCGCCGCGCGTCCTTGCTGGGCATAGACCAGGCGCCAGACGCGCGTGCGCTTGTCATTGGCATTGAGCTGGCTACCAAATTCGCTGGTCATTCTTTGCTCAAGCTCAGCATCTGCATCGGGATCAAACCACGCCTGCCGAACATATTTAGCCAGTGAGGCATTGTCGCCTGCGGCTCTGGCCGCGCGAGCCAAAGCGAGCGCTCCGAATGGAGTGACAGGCTTGCGCTTGGCAAAATGAGCTTGAATTGTGGCAGCGCTTTCGTTGCCGACATAAAGAGCTTCTTCAGCGCGTTTCAGAAGGGTTGGCGTTAGGGGCCAGTTCGGCGCGCCATTGAGAAAATCAACGATGCGCGAATAGCCCGCCGTGCCACCGTGATCTTTAAGATAAATGAGTTCGACAAGCTTGATGGCGGCCTTGTCCTGGCTTTGCTCGGCCAGTGAAACTGCTGCGGCATATTCGCCTGCCAATGCCCTTTGAGCAGCCTGCACGGCCAATGAGCTGGAATCGCCAAAAGCCAAGCGCGGTGTCGCGAGCGCAACACCTAGGCCAGCGAGAAAACCGCGGCGGGAAATGGTAGAAAAAATCTTCAACGGTCTTGCCTCAATCTCAACTGAGTCTGGCGATTTGCAACTCGAATAAGGCGTTCCTATGCCAAACCCAACAAAACTCACAGACAATTTAGCAGATGCCCCGTCTTGCCCGCCAGTAAATGACAGACTATGGTGCCGCGGCATTTAGGCCATATCAGCAAGCATTGCCTGATCATGGTTTCCAAATTCTTACTCAAGAGGTTTCGACGTGAAGTTCAATGGTTCCATCCCTGCTTTGATCACCCCCATGAAGAATGGCGCTTTCGATGAAGCAGCCTTTCGCAAATTCGTGGCCTGGCAAATCAAGGAAGGCAGCCATGGCCTTGTTCCGGTGGGAACAACTGGCGAAAGCCCAACCCTGACGCCGGACGAACACAAGGCCGTCGTGCGCATTTGCGTGGCCGAGGCCAAGGGCAAAGTTCCAGTCATCGCCGGGGCGGGGTCAAACAACACAGCCGAAGCCATTGAATATACTCGCCATGCCAAGGAAGCAGGGGCAGATGCGGCCCTCGTTGTTGTGCCTTATTACAACAGGCCGACACAGGATGGCATCTATGCTCATTACAAGGCCATTGCCTCTGCGGTCGATATTCCGATTTTCGTCTACAATGTGCCTGGGCGCACCGTGGCCAGTATCTCGGTCGAAACACTCGCTCGACTGGCCCATGATTTCAAGAACATCGTTGGCACCAAAGATGCTTCTGCAGATCTCACGCGGCCCTCGCGCCAGCGCTTGTTGTCGGGCAAGAATTTTATCCAGCTCTCGGGCGAAGATGGAACGGCACTCGGCTTTAACGCCCATGGTGGTGTCGGTTGCATTTCAGTGACCGCCAATGTGGCGCCTGCACTGTGCTCGGCCCTGCAGAATGCCACGCACAAGGGCGACTATTCCGAAGCGCTCAAATTGCAGGACCGTTTGATGCCACTCCATCATGCTTTGTTTGTCGAAGCAAGCCCCGGCCCGGTCAAGTATGCTGCAAACCTCCTTGGTCTTTGCGAGCCTGACGCGCGTCTTCCGTTGGTACCTGTGATTGACAGCACCAAGAAAGCCGTGCGCGAGGCTCTCGTTCACGCAGGCCTCTTGAACTGATGTCCTCAAAAGCCGGTGGCACCAAGGCGTCTCGCAAGCAAGAGGGGATCCAGATCGTGGCGGAGAACCGCCGCGGTCGTTATGACTATGAGTTGATCCAATTTTTTGAAGCAGGCCTGGAGCTGAAAGGTTCCGAGGTGAAATCCTTGCGCGTCGGTCACATCAATTTGGGCGAATCTTATGCCGCGATGAAGGGCGAGGAGTTGTTCCTGCTAAACTCCAATATCCCGGAATATCGTGAGGCCAATCGTTTCAACCATGAACAGAAACGCCCGCGCAAATTATTATTGAACCGCAAGGAAATAAATCGCCTCGCTGTCGGTGTGCTGCGCGAAGGCCTCACCATCATTCCGCTGAAAATGTTTTTCAATCCGCGTGGTCGGGTGAAGGTCGATATTGCCTTGGCGAAGGGTAAGAAGAATGTCGACAAGCGCGAGACCATCAAGATGCGCGACTGGAACCGAGAAAAATCGCGCGTGTTGCGCGATCGCGGCTGACGGGAAATGATTGCCATCGGCCTCGGCAGCAATATCTCAGGACCATGGGGAACTCCGCGTTCAACGGTTGTGAAAGCACTCAAAACTCTCAATCAGTTTCCCTTGCGTCTCGTGAAGTCGTCGACACTTCTGGCCACGGCACCCTTTGGAAACAAGAACCAGCCTGACTTCATCAACGCAGTGGCTCTCATCGACACGGCCCTCTCGCCCATGGCCTTGCTTTCGCGGCTGCATCAACTCGAAAGACAGGCCAGTCGCAAGCGCGGCAAGCGCTGGGGCCCGCGCACACTTGATCTTGATATTCTCGATTACAAAGGTCTGATCCTGAAACCACGAGGCCAGGGCAGGGCGGCTTTGCGCCTGCCGCATGAAGGTATCCCGGAACGTGATTTTGTGTTGCTGCCGCTCGCTGAAATTGCCGCGCGCTGGAAACATCCGGTTCTTCACAAAACTGCAAAAGAAATGATTCATAAACCATTTAGCTTAAAGCGGGTTTAAGGCAACTCCTTCACATTTTGCGAACTTGGGTGGAGTGTGGTTGTGATGCGTAGTTTTGGTTTGGCTCTGTGCTTTTTGGTGGCCGCGAGCACCGTGGTTCTTGGCGATGCCTTGAGCTTTGCGCCAAATACTTTTCAGATCCTTGGGGGTATGGATACGCCCGATACACAAGTGGGTTTGCCGACCCAGAATTTCGGTCAAGCCCCACAGGTTAACGATCTCTCAGGGCCCAACCGTGCCACCATTGATTATAAAACGAGCCTGGAGCCCGGATCAGTTCTGGTGCGCACTCGCGAGCGCAAGCTCTATTTTATTTTACCGGGCGGTCAGGCCATTATGTACCGCGTGGGCGTGGGCCGCGAAGGATTTTCGTGGTCAGGCAGCAACTACATCACGCGCAAAGCAGAATGGCCGTCATGGCGGCCACCAGCTGTGATGATCACGCGCGAGGCCGAGCGCGGCCACATCATTCCAGACTTCATGCCGGGCGGCCCGCAAAACCCGTTGGGTGCAAGGGCCATGTATATTGGCGATACGGAATTTCGTATTCACGGCACAACTCAGCCGTGGAGTATTGGCCATGCTGTATCATCAGGCTGCATCAGAATGCTCAATGAACATGTCATTGACCTCTATAATCGCGTCGAAGTGGGAGCCCGCGTCGTTGTTGAATAGTTCGACGAGAATTTTACAAATTCGCTTAACCATAAACTCCTCCTTAACCAGCACCTGCGCATTCTGCCATCTGTAGTTTGGTTTGTGTGTTAGTTGCGTGGAGTTTCCAATGGCCATGATTATGCCGCGTGCCTTGAAGGGCACTGCTGTTTTCAAATTTGCGTTTGGGGCTTTCACTGCCCTGGTCCTAGCGGGTTGCTCGGACTCAATTGAGCGCTTCTCCAACAATTATAGCAATCCGTCGGATCAAGACCCGGTCTATACGGCCAGCGTTCCGCGCTACGTCAAGAAGAAGCCTGTGAAACAGTGGGAAGCCCCACCGTCTCCGGCTGATGATCAGATTTCTGAAACGCCTATAGCGCCCCGCGCTCCTTATCAGCCGAAAGTCGCGTCCAATGATTATGCCAGCGCCTATCAGCAGCCTATGCTGATGGCTCCATCGGCACAAGCACCGGTTTATGTTGCTCCAAAATATCAGCAGCCAAAACTCGCTTACAATGCGGTGAAGACGCCCGTTGTGCCTGCCGATCCCGCTTACGACAATCCAGCACCAGCGCCAAAGATGGCGTCTGCGGCACGGCTCAAGTTGCCACCAGCGCCTGCAGCACCTGTGACCGATGACACTGCACAAGTGGCGGATGCATCATCCAGCAAGGTGACGATGAAGCCCGGCATGACGCTTTATGGCCTGGCCCGCAGCCATCACCTGACGGTGCAGCAATTGGCCTCGGCCAACAATATCAAGCCACCCTACGTCGTACCACTGGGACGCGTGCTGACCATTCCTGCGGCCGCGGCTTCGGCCAAGCCTGCCATCGCAAAGGATGAAGCCCAAATCGCTGACAACAGCGACCAGATCACCGATGACAATGCCAAGCAGACGTCAACCCCGATGATCAAGAAGCCGGCACCTTTGGCATTGCCCAAGGAACCTGCGGCCGATGTGGCCACCAGCGAAACCCCTGTCGATGCAAATCCGCAACTGGCCTTGCGCTGGCCTCTTCGTGGCAAGATCATTTCGGGCTTTGGTCCAAAGCAGAATGGCCTGAAGAACGAAGGCATCAATATCGCCGTGCCTGAAGGCACCAACATCCAAGCTGCCGAAGGCGGTGTGGTGGCTTACGCCGGCAATGAACTCAAAGGCTATGGCAACCTTGTACTTATCCGCCATGAAGGTGGCTACGTCACAGCCTATGCCCATGCCGCAAAATTGCTGGTGAAGAAGGGCGATGTCGTGAAGCGCGGAACCGTGATTGCCGTTGCTGGCCAGACCGGTGCCGTCCAAAGCCCGCAATTGCATTTTGAAGTGCGCAAGGGTGCAACGGCCCTTGATCCGCAGAAATTCCTGGCATCGTCAACAGCGATGAACTGAAAAGTAAGTCCCCTGCAAGGGCGCCCGGATCGCGAGATTCGGGCTTCTTTGTTGAAACCTGCCATGCGACTTGACTTCAAGATTCTGCAACGGCATACAGCGCCACGCTTTGTGGGTTACGATCCTGAAAGTCATGCAGAAATATCGGGGGAGAGTGTCCCGAGTGGCAAAGGGGGGGGACTGTAAATCCCCTGCTTTACGGCTTCGTAGGTTCGAGTCCTACCTCTCCCACCATTTTCATCAATATAACACTGAAAATAAATGGAAATGCATGTGATGCAGATTTCCTTCCCTAGCAATTTTCCTAGCAGTAGGCTTTAATCGGACTTCCGGCCCCTAGCCACTAACTTCAAGCTCCCATCGGGCAGCGGCCGCTGCAGCGCCTTCTCTTCGGGCCACTCAACGGTGAGCCACTTATCCCACTCTTCCGCCTTCGTGAGGATCACCGGCATAGCTTTAGGATGGATGGGCTTCACCTCGGCATTAGGCTCACAAGTCAGAAACGCGTAGAGATCGCTGACAGTCTAGCCTTCCTTGACCTTGCGGACAGATTTCCATTGCGGCACCCAGATACCAGCAAAGAAGGCCAAGGGCTCGTTCTTGTCCAGCGCGAACCAGGCGTTACCCTTCAGGCCGGATGAAGCCTGCTCTGGCTCTGCAAAGCTAGTGAAGGGAACTAGGCAACGATTTGCAGGCCCTAGCCAACGCCGCCAATGAGGTGATGCCGTGTTGCAAACATTGGTCACGCCTCGATCAGTCTTCTTGCCTTCCAGCGCAAATGCCGGGCTTGGTAATCCCCAGCGAGCATTGGTAATGATCCGCTCGCCGTTCTCTACCCGAACGATGGGCGCGGCATAATCAGGATATATACCAGGCAACGGCGGCTGGTTGCCTGTCAGGTCTCGCAATGCGCCAACGAGGCCTACGATTTCATCGCGGGTCTTGGTCATGCTGTAGAGATTGCACATAGCCATAGGATTGCTTGGGCACTTATCCAGGTCAATGTTTTTTCTCGTGAATAGCTTGACTCTCTGGTAAATTCGTTCTCATCTTGTTCTCATTCGAGAAGGTGCTAAACATGAGCGAAGTTTTCTACGATTGGCTGGACGAGAATGTGCCGTGCAGGGGTGAAAATCGAAGTGCCCTGACGCCT
Organism: Hyphomicrobiales bacterium; assembly: GCA_038231475.1. GTDB lineage: Bacteria > Pseudomonadota > Alphaproteobacteria > Rhizobiales > Aestuariivirgaceae > Aestuariivirga. The sequence goes on from JBBRLH010000001.1 coordinate 633,772, forward strand.
GTGGACTATCGGAAAATACTCACCAATTTCGTTGAACGCAAAGGCATGACCTTGGCCCACCTGGGTCTCACGGATGAAAGCGCAGAAAAATACATTTCCCAGGCGATGGAGCAATCCCGCGATGAAGCCGATTCTGGTACGCCACTCTTTCGTAAAGTCGCCAGATGAACGCCACGCGCCGCCAGAAGCCCAGCATTTCACAAGACGACATTGATCGGCTACTTTTTCATTTGGAAGACGCGAGATCCTTTGTGATCAAATATGGGAGCGCCCAAGACTTTCATTCGCTCAGCGCCTCTTGGCGGAGCCATGTGGAACGGCGGGGCAAAAACCTTCATCAACAAGGGCACCAATGGTCGCTGGCGCGATGTGCTCACAGCCGCCGATAATGAGGCATACAATGCGAGGGCGTTAAAAGAACTTGGACCCGAATGCGCCAAGTTGCTTGAGCATTAATTCAACGTTGGCCCGACTGATATTTTATACCAGCTCCGTCAGAGACTAAGCGACTACACTCTCAACGTTTCAGCGGCAGCACCTTATCCATAGGATTTGAATCCGCGAACGCTTCCCACGCGTCCATCAGCTTGCGGCGCTTCTCGAATGGGTCGCAACGGCGATAGGCGGCTTCCGCCTTATCGCTGAGACGGTGGGCCAATGCATACTCGTATGTTTCATGAGGGAAGGACATTCCCTCGCGTCGCAGCAGTTTCTTCGGCTGCGCGGCCTGCTTGTTGGGCCAGATCTACCTTCAGTTACGGGGGCGATGTCAACTGCATATGAAATCCCAGTTGCTCCGGTTTATCGGCGACAGATGAGACCTCATGTAAGAGTTGCTCCATCATGTTTTGGCACTTGATAAGATTAGCCGCCATGGCCAAACCAAATATTTCTCTCTCTTTAATCACAAGCCGGTCTGGTCTGAATTTTAATGTTCCAATCACTTCGCTCGACTGTTTTGAAGTAAATGGGTACATATTATTTATTGCAAAGATTGCGTTATGAAGGTGCCCTAAAAACAATGAAATTGATGAAATTAGATAGTGGATTTGTATATCCAGTTTTGTTGCCTTTGATGCTAACTTCATTGCTCTAACTGCGCCACTAAAACTAAATTCTAGTATTGAATTTCGTAATTCAATCGTCATAGGCAGCGCCTTAGATTTTAGAAGTTGGAGTTTTCCCTCTTTATCCCACAACAGCGGATAATTAACTAAACTACTTATCAGCTCCAAATTAAGCGTAGCAGCTGGAGCAAATGGAGTTGGCAATATATGAAACTTTCCCTCTTTGCCATCAAGTATATATCGATTTACTTCAGTTAAACTTCGATAGAACAGTTCAAATCTAACGCCATCTATTGTTCCATGCGTACACAACGGTGTGTGAGTAACGTCTTTGGCATCCTTTTTTAGATTTTCTATTATTGCTTTGCTACTTAACGGAAATGGTTCCTCATTCCAAACAAGAAAGTCAAAATCTGAATTTTCTAACGCCACACCAAAGCCTCTCGACCCGCCCAAAACAATTCCTTGAACGTATGGAATTTGGGAAACCGAAGCTACAAGTGTTGAAATGATTGGATGGCTATCTGGCATTCTAAAATCCGGTGATAGTTTTTTTGATTGAGATGAATTATTAAGTTTTGAGACCTTGTAAAGAATTTTTTCTCTATTTTGACGCAGGAAATATTGAGATTATGTGGACTAGGGTTAGACTTGAAATCTCGTCCACTGTAAATTCTTTTATTTATTATGCACGCTTGATTTCAACAACGTCGGCACGTAGTCACGGTTCACAGAATGCCGCCCAAGCCTCCATCAGCTTGCGGCGCTTTTCGAATTGATCCCCACGCCGGTATGCAGCTTCGGCCTTGTCACTGATGCGATGGGCCAATGCATGTTCGCAAGTTTCATGCGGGAAGCTGGTTTGCTCTGAAGCCCAGTCTCGGAAGGTGGAGCGAAAGCCGTGCACGGTAATGCTATCGCGTTTCATCCTTTTCAAGACCTGCGACAGTGAAATATGGCTCAGACTTTTGCCCGTCACACGGCCAGGAAAAACGTGTGGGTTAACTACGATGCGCACCTTTTCCACTGATTTCAAAATCTCAATCGCACTTGGCGACAATGGCACACGATGCTCATAGCCCGCTTTCATGCGCGTAGCGGGAATGACCCAAACACACTTTGCTAAGTCCACTTCACTCCAAACCATTCTCAGAGTTTCATTCGTGCGGGTGGCCGTGAGAATGCAGAATTCTAACGCCTTCGCTGATACGCTATTTTTAATTGCACGTAATTCGCTCATGAAGGCGGGGAATTCGTCATATGCGAGGGAGGCGTGATGGCCACGAGTGAGCCATTGACGCGACGGTAATACCGCTTTCAAATGTCCCTTCCACCGCGCTGGATTCTCGCCCTGAAACAAGCCTTGGGCCTTGGCAGCGTCTAACACGTTTTCAATCCGGCCTCTGATACGCGCCGCTGTCTCTGGCACTTTCTGCCAAAGCGGACGCAGCACCTTCAACACCGCCTCGGTATCAATCTCATTCACAGGGATATTGCGAATGGCGTTGCAATAGTCCGGGCCAAGGGTGGACCGCCATTGCGCGGCATGCCTTGCATTGCGGTGCTTGCCCTCGTGGGTTTTGATAAAATCCTCTGCAAACGCGCCAAATGTTATGCGGCCGGCGTCAGCTTTTTCAGCGGCACGGCGCTCGCCAAGGGGGTCACGCCCTTCCTTGAGCACTTTCAGAGCGGCGAGGGCCTTTATGCGGGCATCGGCCAAACTTGTGCTGCCAAAGCCTCCTAGGCCCATCTCGCGCTGCCTTGCTCCGAAGCGATAGAAGAACACCCAGCTTTTCGCGCCACCCTTCGAGACGTTCAAATAGAGATTGCCGCCATCTGCGTGCCTGCCACGTGTTTTCAGCGTTTCGACCTGCCTCGCGGTTAAATTGCCCATGACGCGACCCAATCCTTCCTTATATCTATCCCTAGCATGTTCCCTAGCAGAATGGGCTGGCTCTAGGCAATTGTCAAGGACACTGGCGAACGTGATGGGAAGGAGAGTTGGATTAATAGGGCCTATTACAATACATCTGCGGGCAATGGCGTATCGTGGCTAACATCAGGTATGCGGACTATCGTTCCCACCATTTTCATCAATATAGCATTGAAAATAAACAGGAATGCTAGAGCATCGCACCATCAATTGAATTTATAATCTGAACCTGCTGCGGGGAAGGTATTTGAACATGCTTGCGATGAAAATAGTGCACAAATATTTCCGATGGACTTCCAAAGATCATCGATGGTTCTGGCTGCTGTCTGGGGCAGGTGGGATTTTAGTTTTGAGAAGACCATTCCGAGAGGGTTCACATCGGGGCTGCAAGGCGGCAAAAACAGAAGCCAAGCGTCTCGCGCGGGTCATGCTTTCAGCCCGCTGACTTTTACGCCTTGAGAGATTATCCGTGATGACACCCTCGCCGGGCTGGATGGCGGGTGCCAATTCGGTTTCGAGATAGGTCTCAAAGATTGTCCTGTTAAGCGGTGTGTCAAAACCCAAGGGGCGATGAGCCCGTCACATTTGAGGCTTGCCACAAAAGTCTGTGTGCCCCAATGGCCAAAAGAGGCATTGCCGCTACCGATATCGCAGAGTAACCGCCCTGCTGAATGATGATGGCATCGCAGTTGGCAAGGACAGGGTGCAGCGCATCTGGCGCTGTGAAGGGCTGAAAGTCCCAAAGAAATAACCAAAACGGGCGCGACTGTGGCTCAACAACTTATCATGCATCCGGCTTCGCCCCGAATATCCCAACCATGTCTGGAGCTTCGACTTCGTAGAGACCCAGACCTATGATGGACGGCGTGTCCGCCTGATGACACTGATCGACGAGTTCACCCGCTAGTGCCTGGCCATCCGCGTGGCCAGACGCATCAACGCCATTGGCGTCATAGAGACGTTAGCCGATGCCATGTTGTTTGAGGGCACGCGGACATTCATTCGTTCAGGCAATGGACCGGAGATGTCGCCAAGGACTTACGTGAATGGCTAACAGGTCTTGGCACCAGGAACCTTTACATTGAGCCCGGGTCACCGTGGGAGAATGGGTTCTGCGAACCCTTCAACGGCAAGCTCAGGGACGAATGTTTAAATGACTAAATCTTCTACAGTCTTAGGGAGCCCCATGTGGTTATTGAGAAATGACGCATCCACTACAACACAAAGCGTCCACACTCATCGCTCGACTACATGCCTCCGGCCCCACTCACCATCGCGCCAAACCCGCCCCCTCTCGACGAGGTCTCAAACATGCAATAAACTCTCATTGCGTCGGGTACAAAATATCGGGCAGGCCAATGCGCTGGCGGCCTTCTCGCCATTTGGCGCGCGTCATGGCCAGAGTAGGCATGTCTTGCTCGCTTGATGCAGCTGTGGGACTTGGGAGAGTTGAGACCGCACGGGCAGTAGACAGTTCGTCCCCTGTGAAGTATTCCCAACTCATTGATTTGAGATTCTGATTTCGGATTTGGGGTGATTTTGATTTGCAAGGAAACGGGTGTTTGGCATCGGTTTTCTTGCAAATTGATTTTTTAGATTTCCTGACGCAGTGAAGATGTGTTTCAACTGTTCCAGAGAATAAGCTGGAGGCCGTCTGATGAAGCCACGCGAGAAACGCCAGAGCGATGAGCAGGACTTGTTCCGCGCAAGGCTCGATCAGATTATCGATATGAAGCACCAACTGGTGAAACTGGGAGCCCTGGTGAACTGGGCAAGGCTTGAGGCAGTTTGTGGTGCGGCTTATACGGTTGGCCCCGGCATGCCACCTCTGCCAACACGGTTGATGGCGGGCTTGGCGATTTTGAAGTTCACTTTTGATTTGTCGGACGAGATGGTGTGCGAACGTTGGGTGGAAAGCCCATACTTCCAGTATTTTTGCGGCGAGACCTTCTTTCAGCACCAACTGGTCTTTGATCGCAGCTCGATCACAAGGTGGCGCCAGCGCATGGGCGAGGAGAAGTTGAAGAGCCTGTTGCAGGAAAGCCAGGCCATTGCCATTGAGACTAAAGCCATGGCTCCTGCTGATGTGGCGGAGGTGATTATCGACATCACCGTGCAGCCCAAGAATGTGATGTTCCCGACCGATGCCAAGTTAATCAACCGGGCCCGGGAGAAGCTGGTCAGGCTGGCCAAAGCCAATGGCCTTGATCTGCGTCAAGATTATACCCGTGTCGGCAAATACGCATTGATCATGCACCAGCGCTATGCCCATGCCAAACAGTTCAAGCGGGCTGGTAAAATGAAGCGCAAATTAGCCACTTATCTGGGCCGCACCATGAGAGACATTGAGCGCTGGATCAAAGGCAATGAGGCGCTGCAAACACTGTTCAAGAAGCCCTTGTGGCTGGCAACACGTGTGATGACGCAGAAGCCCCGCGATGCGGCCAAGAAAATCTATACCCTGCATGCCCCAGCGGTCGAATGTATTGGCAAGGGAAAAGCCCATAGGCCATACGAGTTTGGTGTGAAGGTCTCTATTGCCACCACACTCAAGCGCTCAAAGGGTGGGCAATTTGCGCTCCATGCCATGGCTTTGCCCGGCAACCCATATGGTGGCCACACCCTCAAAGCCGTGATCCCCGACATGGAGAGCTTGATCGTGGCCTGCCCGATATTTTGTACCAGACGTTGTGAGAGATTATTGCATGTTTGACCTCTCGTCGAGGGGTGTTGGATTTGGGGCAACGGTGAGTCGCGCTGGTGGCCGGTAGCCGAGCGATGAGTGTGGACGTTTGGTGTTGTAGTGGATGCGCCATTTCTCAATGACCACTTGCGCTTCTTTGAGGCTGTAGAAGATTTCGCCATTCAAACATTCGTCCCTGAGCTTGCCGTTGAAGGATTCACAATAACCATTCTCCCAGGGTGACCCGGGCTCAATATAAAGGATCCCCGTGCCAAGCCCTGTCAGCCCTTCGCGCAAGACTTTGGTGACCATCTCCGGGCCGTTGTCGGAGCGGATGTAGGTAGGCAGGCCGTTGAACAGCATGGCATCTGCCAAAGTCTCGATCACACTAATGGCATTGATCCGCCTTGCAACCTTGATAGCCAGGCATTTGCGCGTGAACTCGTCGATCAGCGTCATCAGCCTGATCCGCCGCCCGTCGTGGGTCTGAGTTTCCACGAAGTCGAAGCTCCAGACATGATTAGGATATTCTGGCCTCAGCCGGATGCAGGATCCGTCATTGAGCCAGAGACGGCCCCGTTTTGGTTGCTTCTTTGGGGTTTCGCTGCGCGGACCTTCGGTTCAGCCCCTCACGACGCCAGATGCGTTGAACCCGGTCCTTGCCTACTTCAATGCCACTGTCGTTCACCAGCGCCGTCACGCGCCGATAGCCATAGCGGCCATATTCTGAGGCAAGGTAGACTATATTCCGGTAGTGGGTCAGTCTGAATTAAAATTCAATTTCATATATAGCTGGACACGAAGCGATGGTTCGCCCCCTTCCATCAATGAGGTTGCGCGGCAGTCGGCACGTGAGTAGCCGTCCAACACTAATCTCAGACCTATCAGGAATAAGATTTCCTAAATCACGAGCTTCCTGGAGGCGACCAGGTGGCGCATAGAGAGACATTGAGACATTGGGTACACTCGCAACGAATTTTGCCGTTGGGATTTGATCGCTGTCAGCCGTAATCAAAATCACCCTTTGAATATTCCCGGACATAACGTCTTTTACAATTTCGACTGCAATGGCAACGTCAGTTTGTTTTTCTTCCCTAATTGGACAGTAGCGATTCTGTCCGGCGCAGAACTTGTTTGGCGTTACAAAGTTTCCTTCAATAACTTCCACGCCGCTATGTCTTTGCGCGGCAATAAAATTCATATGCCGCAGTTGCTTAGCTTGATTAAAACGCCAAATAGCGGTGAAAAAAACTGTCCCAATAAGTTCCTCACCGGGTCGCAAAAGGGTTAACGCTAAGGTGCGATAATTTATCCATTTTAGCCTTGAATCACCAATCTTTTCAACAGCATGATAAAAGTTAAAGCCGTCGATATACACTTTGACGTTGCTCATTATTGCTTGACATTCCTGTTGTGATGAATCACATATGTCGCATCAGCCCGGTGGGTTTCGACGCATCGGAAAAAGGGGCTAAACCGCAAGGTTGGTCCCTTTAACTTTGTAGGGTCCGCGAGTGTGGTCTGCCTTTGCCTCTTCGGCTTCTACCAGAGCGACAATATCACCAATCTCCCAAAGCTTGCTAGACACACCTGCGGCCATTGCAGGTGACATGCGAAGCTTAGAATGCAGTTTCACAAAATTATAGTACATCATGTGAAGTGCCACGGCATAGGCGTGGTTTTCGACCTTCTTTGAGAAGCCATTTGTGAGCCGTGTGAAGCGGCGCATTTGCATCCGCATTGTAAGGTTGCTACGCTCCACATAGGACGTGCTGACATGCTTCAAATCAGGTTCGCCTTCAATTCGGTGCTTTTGAGTTCCGATGCACTCAGCGGGGCTATATTTGCCTTTGGCGCTATCAGGGCTTGAACCATAGACCTTGTGCAAGATTGCATAGTCAATGTCGCCACCAAAGGCACCTTCAACAGCTTCGAGATAGGCCTTGTGGCCATCACTGGTAAGTTGAATGCGTCCAGCAAGGCGGCTGCGAAGTTCATCAACAAACCACATGGCGCACTCGCCATCACGCCCGCCAATGAAATAGGACAAGATCAACTTGCTATCGGCATCAATGGCCGTCCAAGTCCATGTATCGCCCGCGCCGTCTGGGGCAGCTTTGGCGGCCGCCACGTTCTTCTGCTTGGCATACGTGAATGACCAGATTTCATCAACCTGCACCCGCTTGGCCTTAACGTCCCGCACATTGGCATCATGGAAAGCCATGCAAGCTTTGCCAGCATCAATCAGCAGCTTGATCACCGTGTTCTTGCTGGCACCCGTCAACCGCGTCACAGAGCGAATTGAATTGCCTTCACAGAGAAGGTGAAGGATTTGGGAGCGGACTTTGTGATCAAGTATTTTCATACTGACACTTATGCTTAGTTGAATTGATTTTGTCAAGCAAAATCTCCTTGCATTCCGTAATATTGCAAGGTATTACCTTGCATATGTTAACAAAGCAAGGAATAGAGTATGGAAGAAGTAACTGGAAAAGCCAAAGGCGGGGCAGCTAGGGCGCTCTCGCTTAGCCCCGAAAGACGCAAAGAAATTTCTGAGATGGCAGTTAAGGCAAAGAAGGATCGCGCTTCACTTCCTAAAGCGATTTGCGGCACGGAAGACAGAAAGTTGATTTTGGGAGACATCGAAATCCAGTGCTATGTACTGGAAGATGAAACGCGCGTTTTGACCCTCCGAACCTTACAGTCCGGCATGGGAATGTCGGAAGGCGGTGGCAAGGGCGGTGCGCGCAAAATCCCTGCATTGATGGCTAGACTTAGAGAAAAAGGCATAGAGATCAATAACTTGGACGTGCGCGCAAATAACCCTCTTAGCTTTCTCACGCCTTCTGGACAAGTGGCAGACGGGTACGATGCCCGCCTTCTGCCAGACATATGCGCCGTACTTATTGAGGCGGATAGAAAGAGAGTGCTGGACAAGAGGTATGCTAGCCTTGCTGACCGTGCAGCGAAAATGCAGCACGGCTTTGCCACCATGGGCATCATCTGGCTAGTTGATAAGGTTACAGGCTATGACGATTTTAAAAAGGCTTCGGATTTTGGCCGAATACTAGAGTCTTTTGTTGCAAAAGAAATGCAGCCTTATATGCCGAAATTCCCACCCCAATATTATCAAGAGATTTGCAGACTGAGGGATGTTCCCTACGACCCAAATTCAGTAAAGCGCCCATCATACTTTGGGCACTTAACAAACAATATTACTTATCTTCGCCTTGCGCCGGGCGTATGGAAAGAACTTAAGTCCAAAGCAAAGGAGAAAAAATCAACGTCTTTGACCATGCCTCATTTACACCGATTCCTAACTGAAGACGTTGGTGACCCTCGGCTCAGAGATGTAATATCCAAGAACATTGCCGTTATGCAATTGAGTGACGATTGGTTCGATTTTTTGGCGAAGCTTGACCGTGTGCTTCCGCTTCAGCAGCAACAACTTAAACTCCCGTTTGATAACGTGAAAGATGACGGAAAGGGGCTTTAAATTTTCTCTGAACCCCAGCGTGCGTTAGCTGCAACTTTGGCAATAGATTTGCGTTTTTGTGGAGATAGTTTGGTTGACCTTGCTTGACCGCCAGCACGGCCCCGCTCAACAGCAGCGGGATCTTTCTGTTTCTGCGGCGGTAATGTCTCAGTTTCGCCACTCGCAATGTCAACCATCATCTTTGCAAGTTGGGAAACGTCTCTGGGGCGTTTGGGATTCTTAGCCATGCCTGTAATATGGCATGGACCGGACCGAGATTCCAGAATTGTCAACAGTCCACAATTTCAGACTGACCCACTACCTATATTCCGGGTCAGTTCATCTTCGTCAGGCTTCAAGGTTGGAACATATCGCTGTGTCCCCCTTGGTTGCCCGACGATCCGGCAGGCGATGCGTTCACTCAGTGTGTACTTCTCACGAGCCGCATCCACCGCCTGCCGGCGCCGCTCAGGGCTTACAAGTTTCCCCGCGCTATATCCTGCAACACCTGTTTCTCAAGCGACAGGTCAGCCACCAGCTTCTTCAACCGACCGTTCTCGGTCTCAAGCTGCTTCAGTCTTTTGGCTTGATCAACGCCAAGACCACCATACTCATTGCGCCAACGATAGTAGCTTTGCTCTGTCGTTCCGGCTTCCTTACAAGCCAAAGCAATCGTTTTGCCCTGGGCCTGCAGTACCTCAATCTGGCGAAGCTTCGTTACAATCTGCTCCGCGCTAAGTCTTTTCCTGGCCATCTTC
>JBBRLH010000002.1:0-456361 GCA_038231475.1 Hyphomicrobiales bacterium
AGATTGGCGCAAAGGCCGCCGTGCTGAGGTGCAGGAGGTGAATGGCTGGGTTGTTGACGTCCTCAAAGCCCACGGGCGCTCGGCTCCAATGAATGAGCGGGTTGTCGAAGTTGCCTTTGAAATTGAAGCCGGCAAGCGGCAGGCAAGTCCAGATAATTCAGACGCGCTCATCGAGATGCAGAAGACCATTATGAAGGTTCAATGAGATTTTCTATGGTTGAATGATAGTTTCAAGGTTCTGGCGTCATTGAAAACACGACGAGCCCTCACGAATCTTTAAGAAATTTCCCCGGGCCGCCCACCGCTGAAATAAGTCACGCAATTCAACACTGAATACTTCCACAGACGTGGAACCAGCTCATTGTCGGCACGTTATTGGTCAGCATCTGAGGAGATCGACATGCAATTGGAATTTCAAGTCATTAAGGATGGCGACGTGTTGTTTAAATCGTCCGTTGCAGAAACGTTACGCAATCGCTTACCCGAAATTACCAGTCGCGCATTGAATGAGTTCACTGAGAAAAGCCCAAGCGTATCGCTGACAGAAGTCACCTTGAAGTGGGAAACGGTGCCTTCGGAATGTTAAATCTCAAGGTACATCCTTAGACTCACGGTCCATTGGACTGAAACTTACATTAAAAAATACTCCTTCACGCTCTCGATCCTTTAATTCGCAAGGGATTCAATTCGTCAATGACAACCTAGGACCAACGCAAATGTCAAAAGAACAGCAGCACACTGATATGACTCCAGAAGAAGTTGCTCACCGGATTTGGGAACTGTCGAAAAAAATCGATATCTGTATGTTCACCACTTGGGATGGCAAGCGCCAACGCGCGCGCCCGCTGTCAGCACGCGTAAACCGAGATGAACACGCAATTTACTTTCTCGTTGATGCTGAAGGAGCAAAAAATCCACAGATCGAGGAGTATCCAACTGTACTGCTCACCTGGTCTGACAATAGCTCCTATAAATATGTGACGATGTCAGGCCACTCTTCCTTGAGCAACGATAGAGCCAAAATTGCGGAATTATGGGGAAAAACTGATACGGCATGGTGGGATGACGAGAATGATCCCTCCATTCGTTTGATCACCGTATCGCCAGCAGAGGGCGAGCTTTGGGACAGTCCCAATAAGTTCGTTGCAACTGCTAAAATGGTGGCTGCTGCGGTGACGGGTGTCAAGCCATCAATGGGCGATAATGCGAAAGTCAAACTTTAGCAGGATCTCGCATTCTGGAGCACCTTTGCACATGCCAAATCGATTATTACCAGAGTGGGCTTGATGCAACTCATGTGAAATGCCCCAATAGCCACTTCGTTCTAAATGGCAGAACTAACTCCTCTTGACGCCGAACATGTTATCGCCTGCCTTTTTGACGAAGAGATTTGTCAACGCGTCCAGGACATTGTCGTTTGTGAAGCTCGGTTTTATTCCTTCAAACTTGCAGGACGCCAAGACCTGGTCGACGATGAATTTTGGCTGGAAATATGCCAATGGAGCGTTGTTTGTCCTGATTGCCAGCAACACTTGCGCAAACGTGGCTTCTGTCAACTCTAGGCCAGCTTTTCTCGCCACGCCTTCGAACACCTTCCGGTAAACATCTTGCGCAGGCTCAAGAGTTTCAAGTTTATAGGCGATGCGACGCTGGAATGCGGGGTCCATCAGATCGTCGGGATGGAGGTTGGTCGAGAAAATGACGATTTCATCGAATGGAATCCGGAAACTTTTTCCGGTGTGAAGTGTCAAATAATCGACACGACTGTTCAAAGGCACAATCCAGCGGTTCAAGATGTCTTCGGGTTTGGCGCGTTGGCGGCCAAAGTCATCAATGAGAAATGTGCCGTTGAGCGCTTTGATATGAAGCGGTGCTTCATAGAAATTCGCCACCGAGTTATATTTCAAATCCAGCATTTCGATGGTCAATTCGCCGCCAGTGACCACCATGGGGCGGTAGCAGGGAACCCAGCGCATGTCGACGCGGCTACGCCGCAAATTAGTTCCGCTCGCTTGTTCAGGCATCTCGTCTACTTTGCGGTGAACCGTGGGATCGTACACCTTCATGATCTCGCCTTCGATGTCGACGCAATAAGGCACGTAAATAACATCCTGGAAAACCCTGCCCACAATTTCGGCAACAGTCGTCTTGCCGTTGCCTGCGGGGCCGTAGATGAGAATGGCATTGCCGGAATTCACAGCGGGGCCAAGCCTGCTGATAAAACGGTCCGTCATGACCAATCCGTTGAAGGCTTCGTCCAGCTGCTGACGCGTGACATGCTCATTTGAAATGCGCTGGTTTTCGATGCGGTCTTGATAGTGTTTCAGCGATACTGGCGCTGGTCCAAAATATTGGCAGCGCTTCATGGCGTCGACAGCCCAGTCCCGCCCGGCGCGCGTCAGAGCCAAACGTTGCTCAGTCAGGGAGCCGCCTGCAGACGAGGTTGCGAGAGCTTCTATGAGCTTGCGCTCTTTGGCATCCATCAAGAGCTGGTTGGCGATATTGCTGGATAGTTTTAAGGATTCACAAATTTGCGAAGCCGTCTCGAGATTTTCCGAGTACATACCTTTGATGGCAAGTTCCAGCAGCGATGCTGGATCAATACCAGTGTCTGCTATTGTCATGGGGGCTTGCGGTGCTTCTTTAAGGACTTTTTCGATTTGTTCGTGGGTCATTATTCCCAACGCAACAATGCTGTCGCCCAAGCGACCGCCATTGGCAAACTGGTGGTCGGCAGCTCTGTTCATATCATCGACAGTGGCCAGTCCCTTAGCCACAAGAATATTTCCAATTTTCATCTTTTTAGCCTCAAATTGAAACGCAACTCTGCGTCACATCCATGGGCCAGCCTTGTACTTGAAACAGTTATCTGTGAGTTAATGCTACCTTATTTCGCACCCGTGTGCTTAATTTTGACAACAGAGCAGCGCCCAAGAGAATTTCTGGGTTCCCGTTAGCGGGTTAAAAAAATAAGGTCAGATCAATGTCACTCGCTGGGATACTTTAGCCCAATAATGCTGCGCACTTCATCCAGCGTCTGCATGATCGCAACGGATTGCGCGGGCGGCAGGATTTTGCCCGCAGTTGCGCCCGAGGCAATCAAACGCTCAATTTCATCCGCCTGGAATTGCATGCCTCGTCCTTCAACGGCTCCGTCAAAAGTCTCAATCACCCCATTGGAATTATCATAGACCCTGAAGGTGGTCGGCGAATACCAGACGTGGTCAATCTCGATCCGCCCCTTGGTGCCAACGATGCTGGCCCGGTTAGATCCGGCACTATCGCTTGAGGACAGTGTGGTCGCCATGGCACCCGATGCATAGTGGAAGATCGTCGCAACCTGGGCATCAGCTCCAGTGATGCGGAATGTAGCGGAGGCCTGGATGGTGGTGGGCTTTCCCAAAATATCCCAGGTCAAAGAAATCGGATAGATCGCCAGATCCAACAGGGCTCCGCCGCCCAGTGCCAAATCATTCAAGCGATGTTTTGGGTCGTCTGGCAGGCTCTGCGTATGATCGGCAATCACAGACCGTATTTCCCCAATCGTGCCTGCTGCAATGATTTCGCGAATACGAAGCATGTGGGGCAGAAACCGCGTCCACATTGCCTCCAGCACCACCAGATTTTTGGACTTGGCGAGGGCGACAATCTCCGCTGCTTCCTTGGCGTTGATGGTGAATGGCTTTTCTACGAGGATATGTTTTCCCGAATTCAGTGCAAGCCTTGCTGCGGTTATATGATGGGGATGTGGTGTTGCAATGTAGATCACGTCCACATTGGGGTCAGCCGCCAGTGCCTCATAGCTGCCATGGGCCTTCGCGATCCCAAATTGTTTGGCAAAGCGCTTGGCGCTTTCATCATTGCGTGAGCCAACTGCTGTGACGCTGTGGCCTGTTAGCAACAAATCCTTCACAAACAAATCGGCGATCCAGCCGGTTGCGAGAATACCCCACCTTAATTTTGCTGCCATTTCTGAATTCCTTTAAAGTGGTTCTTAGGTTGAACGTAATGGGCGACTTGGAAATGTTCACGTTTTCGGGACGGTGAAAATGCATATAGCTCAATACACGATCTTTTGGAATTGCCGAATGGCTTTGGCCATTGGAGCGTGCGGATAGCGGATAAGGGAAATCTCGTTGCCGTCGTGAAGTGAGCGAAGTCTACCAACTTGTTGGCCTCGGGGGCTGGCAATGCAAATTAAAATGCATTGCTCTCACAGGGATTTGCTCACAACCGTTGCAAAGCGCGGTCTACGGCGCTGGCCACCAACTCTGCTTGCTCAGGCTTTAGCACGATGGGTGGGCGGATCTTTAGGATATTGCCGTGAAGCCCTTCTGTGCCAATCAACACGCCTTCATCTCTCACCAGATTGGCGACGCGTTGTGTTTCTGCCGTCGCTGGCTCCAGGGTCCTGCGATCGCGCACCAGTTCCACGCCAATAGCCAAGCCCACGCCGCGCACATCACCGATTAGGCTGTGCTTAGTCATGAGCGCACGCAGCAAATCGCGTAGGTATGTCCCAGTGATGCGGGCGTTATTGATGAGGTTCTCATCTCGGATCACATCCAACACCGCCATGCCCGCCGCACAAGACACATTGTTGCCGCCGAAGGTGGAGAAAATAGGCACCGCTGCGCTGAAGTGATCCAAAATTTCTGCTCGCGTGATCACTGCACCGATCGGGTGGCCATTGCCTGCGGGTTTGCCGATTGTTACAAAATCCGGCACCACACCGTGATGCCGGTGACCCCACATCGCCGTACCCATGCGTCCGAAGCCTGATTGAACTTCATCGGCGATGAACAATCCGCCGACTTTTCGTACTTTTTCCACTACGGTTTGCAAATACCCCGCAGGTGCGTCGAGCATGCCATTGGTCATGAAAGCGGAATCAATCATTGCCGCGGCCACGCCATGAGAAGAATTTGCCAAATCCGATATTGGCTGATCGGCCAAGCCTGCATAGCGCTCAGCGAGACCCGCCTCGCCGCGCTTGAAGGGTCCACGATAATCATCGGGTGGTGGGACAAGCCTGATATGCGGCGCACTCCAATGCGCCAGCGCGTTGGACGGTGAGAACGCATCGGTCGCATCGGTGATGCCATGATAAGCAAACTCCATGGCCAGGCCGCCCGAGCGAGACGTGTATGCCTTGGCCATGCGCCAAGCCACGTCATTGGCCTCGCTGCCGGAATTGACGAACACGACGCGATTCAGGCTTTTGTCCATTGTCTTGGTGAGCCGCTCGGCAAAGAGAATAGACTCATCCGTCATGTAGCGGGTGTTGGTGTTGAGCTTTCGCATTTGACGCGCAATTGCTTCCACCACATAGGGGTGAGAATGGCCGACGTGCGGCACGTTGTTATAGCAGTCGAGATATCGGCGGCCATCACTGGCGCGTAGCCAAACGCCCTCACCGGAAACAATGTGCAACGGCGTGTCATAAAATAACTGCAGCCGCTCTCCCAACACAGCATGTCGTCGCGCTAGCAGTTCTGGCATGCTTTGCTTTGGTGGCGGAAGTGTGGATGGAAAAGCCGCCGCGCGCCGCAGTGTTGCGATGAGCTTCTGGCGGTTTGGCCCTTGCAATTCTTTCAGGAGAGGAAATGCTCGCTCCGAGAAATCAGTAAGATAGCCATGCTCTGCTGCTCCGCCTTGCGCCCGCAGCTGAAGAAGGAGAGGCGTCATCAACAGCCGAGTCTCGATGAGCGGTAGAAGCATTTCAACTTCATCTTCTTCCAAGGGTGTGACGCTGCAATAGCCGCGTATGAGTTCAAACATGATGCTGGCGTTGTCAGCACCGGGTTGGATGTAGTCGGCAATGGCATTGGCCAGGTCCTGGATCAGGGTGCCGTGAATCATGTCGCCAAAATCAATGATGCCGCTGATCTCGTTTCCGTCCATCAATGTGTTAAACGGGTGCACATCACCGTGAATGATCTGACTGCGCAGTGTCTCTAGCTTGGGGAGGATTGTGCGGCAAAAATCTTCGATCACGGTCTTGGCCTGGACTTGCCCACCCAGTGGCAAGACGTGAAGATGGTCGAGAAGATGCGGCAGCTGACGGTGGTCCCAGGCGAGTTGTCGCGAAGCTGGCGCACCATCCACAAATCCGCGTAAGCCCCGGCCAAGCCTTGCCAACATATTTCCTAATTCCCGAAGTTTTTCGGCACTTAGAACCTTGTCGCCGATGATCGTGCCAGTGAGATAGGAAAGTACCATCACGCTATGGCTGCTTCCTGCGTGAGTGAGGGTCGCAATTCTTGTGCCCGCAAGCGAATGGCGAACCCTGGGCACGGGCAGGCCCAAATCCACTCGCGCGATATGTTGTAGCGCACGCAATTGTGCATCGAAAATATCAGCTTGTTCATGGGCGTTGCCAACTTTGAAAACCCACGTCTTGCCATCGGCCTCCGTCACGCGGAAATTCTGGTCACGCTCGCCCTCAAGGCGATGCCAGGTGCCACGCAGGCCAAAGTGAGAAAGCGCAAACTTTTTTAGTTCTGCGTCAGGAACCTGCGGCGGCTGTAGTGAGTCAAACATGGG
This sequence comes from Hyphomicrobiales bacterium, assembly GCA_038231475.1. Taxonomy (GTDB): domain Bacteria; phylum Pseudomonadota; class Alphaproteobacteria; order Rhizobiales; family Aestuariivirgaceae; genus Aestuariivirga. Next base: position 6,547 of record JBBRLH010000002.1, read on the forward strand.
GGAGATATCTCAGAAAAAGTGGACAGCCCGATATTCCTGCCGGACGCTTCGAGAAGTTATTACATGAGTAGGCGCCATCTAGAAGGGCTGGTTTGGTAGACATCGACGGAAGCCAAAGATGATGTTCTTGTCATTTGTAAAGAGAATGCAACATAGGCATTCTATATGGATACTGATCTAAAAGTGGTGGGTATCGAGATGAATGCAGCAGAACTTATCAATACGGCACGTCAGATGATGGGGTCGGGCAAGGGGCTGCTCGCGATGGACGAGAGCACAAGCACCTGCAACAAGCGATTTGCCGATGCTGGAATTCCGCAGACTGAAGATGCGCGGCGCTCCTATCGTGAGTTGATCGTAACCACACCTGGTCTTGGCGATGCCATCAATGGCGCAATTCTTTACGATGAGACGATCCGGCAGCAAACAAAGAACGGCGTTCCTTTTGCTAAAGCTCTCGCGTCAGCTGGTGTCATTCCTGGAATCAAGGTCGATGCTGGTGCCAAGGATTTGGCGGCCCGGCCCGGAGAGAAGATTACTGAGGGCCTTGATGGCTTGCGGGAGCGCCTCAAGGAATATTACGGACTGGGTGCCCGCTTTGCCAAGTGGCGCGCGGTGATCACACCTGGTGATGGCATTCCCACTTTAGGGTGCATCGAAGCCAACGCGCAAGCTTTAGCCCGTTACGCTGCGTTGTGCCAGGAGGCGAACATCGTTCCGATTGTTGAGCCGGAGGTTTTGATGGACGGCGCACATACGTTGGAACGATGCCGCGAGATTACTGAGGAAACGTTACTCTGCGTCTTCAGTCAGCTTGCCTCGCAAAACGTAATGCTGGAGGGCATGATCCTGAAGCCCAATATGATACTTCCGGGCTTGGCGTGCCCGACGCAGGAGAGTGTTGACGAAATAGCTGCGACCACTGTGAAATGTTTCCTGCGGGTTGTGCCTGCTGCAGTTCCAGGGATCGCGTTCCTCTCTGGCGGTCAACCCGCTGAGTTGGCAACTGCCCGCCTTAACGCAATCAATATGTTGGCGAAGGCGCCCGGATCACGCGTGCCCTGGCCGCTGGTCTTTTCATTTTCGCGGGCGATCCAGCAACCAGCTCTCGAAATTTGGCAGGGTAAAGAAGATCGCATCAAGGCAGCGCAGGATGCGCTCGGGCATCGGCTTCGTTGCAATAAAGCTGCGCTGCAAGGTGAGTACACTGCCGAAATGGAGCGGATGTGACTGAAGTTCCGAAGGCTTTCCTGAGTCTTTACCTGTTTCGGCACGGTCAGACAGAGTGGTCGCTATTGGGCCAACATACCGGAAAAACAGACATTCCACTGACGGCGCAGGGCGAGAACGAGGCGCGCGCCTTGTTGCCATGGGTAAACCAAATTAAACTCAATCATGTCTTGACCAGTCCGCGGCAGCGCGCGCAGCGCACTTGCGAGTTGGTGGGGCTTAGTCAGGCGGCAGAAATTGAACCCGATCTCGCGGAGTGGGATTATGGTGATTACGAAGGCAAGCTGTCGTCAGAAATTCGAGCACAGCGACCGGGTTGGAACATTTTTCGTGATGGCTGCCCTCATGGCGAAATGCCTGCGCAAGTCTCCGACCGTGCCGATCGGTTGATTGCACGTCTCAGTACGATGAGCGGGAACGTCGCACTTTTTTCGCACGGTCATTTTTTGCCGTCACTGGCTGCACGCTGGATCGGGCTGCCGATCGTTGAGGGACAGCATTTTCAACTGAGCACAGCGTCACTGAGTATATTGAGCTACAATCCGTCTCATCCGGATGTTCGAGTGGTAGGACTTTGGAACTCAACTCCAAGACGGTTTGCGAGCAGTGTCTAAGAAATCCGGGCGTCTTATAAAACTGAAGCGCCCTAAAATACCCACTTTTGATTTTTGCGGGACAATTCAGCTTTTGACATCAGACCATCCTTCTGGTGGCGCCACTTTGGCCGCTGCGTCCACGGGCCCCCACGTTCCGGGTTGATAGACATAGGGTTTGTCTTGCAGGTTGAGTACCTGCTCCACAACCGTCCACGCAAGTTCGCTTGCATCCTCGCGGGTGAAGAGTTGATGCTGACCGTTCATGGCATCGCCGATCAACCGCTCATAGGGCGCCAAGTCGCCCGTCGTATCGTCGAGTGCATCAAGTTCCACAGCTTCGCCAACCATAGTTTCACCGGCGCGCTTGCGCCGCGCGCCAATCCCGATCAACACTTGCGGGTCAATTTGGAAACGAATGTAGTTAGTGCTCTGCGGGCCGGGATTGTCGAACAATGAAACAGGCGGAGCTTTCAGCTTGACGACCACCTCTGTGAGTTTGACCGGCAGCTGTTTTCCAGCACGGATATAAAAGGGTACACCCTGCCAGCGCCAGTTATCAATGTAGCAACGCAAAGCTGCATAGGTTTCAACCACAGACCCCGCAGCTACACCGGGTTCGCCGAGATAGCCATCGAACTGGCCACGCACCACATCAGTAGGCACAAGAGGGCGCATTGATCTCAAGACTTGAACTTTCTCGTCCATGAGTTGTTCAGCTGCCCCGCTAGGTGGTGGCTCCATGGCCAAAAGCAAAATAATATTCAGGAGATGGTTCTGTATCACATCGCGGATGCAGCCCACCTCGTCATAAAAACGTCCGCGCCCTTGAACGCCGAAATTTTCAGCCATCGTGATTTGGACGCTCTCGACATAGTTCCTATTCCACACCGGCTCAAACAGACTATTGGCAAAGCGGAAATAGAGCAGATTCTGTAGCGCTTCCTTGCCGAGAAAGTGATCGATGCGGAACAAGGCCTCTTCAGGAAAAATACTGTGCAGGACTTTGTTCAACTCATGGGCGGATGCAAGATCATGGCCGAATGGCTTCTCAACCATCACACGGGCGTCTGATGAAAGCCCTGCCTTTTGCAATCCCTGAACCACCGTCTCGAACATCGATGGTGGAATGGCCAGATAGAATAGTGGTGTCTTGCGTGTGCCCAGAACCTGCCCGAGCCTCGCAAATGTATCGGCTTCGCGATAGTCGCCTTTCACGTAACCAAGCAACCCAGCGAGTTTGGAAAAAATTGCTTCATCAATTGTGGTGACCGCTGCTGCAATGCTTTCTCGCGCCCGTTGTACGAGTTGGTCATGGGTCCAGTCGTCAAGTGCGACGCCGATGACAGGCTCGCTCAGTTCACCGCGTTGAACCATGGCATAGAGTGCGGGCAAGATTTGCTTTCGCGCCAGATCACCCGTAACGCCGAAGACAACCAGCGCGTCGGCACGTTGAACCGTATTCGTCATTTTGTCCCCTCACGAACCATGGTTGCGCCTCAGTGTTTCTCGAGATGGCCGCCGAAGGCATAGCGCATCGCCGATAACAGCTTGTCGGCAAATCCGGCCTGTCCGCGCGAGGAGAAGCGGCTGAATAGAGCTGATGACAGAACCGGGGCAGGGACGCCCACATCAATTGCTGCTTTCAGTGTCCAGCGGCCTTCGCCCGAATCAGATACCTGCCCGCCGAATTTGGCAAGCTGTGGATCGGAAACCAGGGCTTGCGTGGTCAGGTCAAGAAGCCATGAGCTGATGACACTCGAATGCCGCCAAACTTCAGCGATGGCTGGAAGGTCAAAATCATATTGGAAATATTGCGGTGAAGTAAGCGGTGCGGTTTCAGCATCAATGTCATGCTTGCGTTTGCCTGCGTCGGCAGATTTCAAAATATTGATGCCCTCGGCATAAGCAGCCATCACGCCATACTCGATGCCATTGTGGACCATCTTCACAAAGTGGCCAGCGCCACTTGGTCCGCAGTGAAGATAACCCGCCGTGGAGGTGCCCAAAGCAGGGTTGGAGGGTGTTTGGGTTGCTTCGGAGGGTGCGAGGGTTGCAAATACGGGATCAAGCCGCTTCACAGCATCATCTGGGCCGCCGATCATGAGGCAATAGCCACGTTCCAAGCCCCATACGCCGCCGCTTGTTCCTGCGTCCACAAAGTTTATTCCCTTGGGTGCCAAGGCAGCAGAAAGGTCAACGGCATCCTGATAAAACGAGTTGCCACCATCAATGATCGTATCGCCCGCTTCCATCAGAGCGGAAATTTCAAGTGCAATTTTGCCTGTGATGGCAGCTGGCAGCATCAGCCAGATATTTCGTGGGGCCTTGAGGGAGGCCACGAATTCCTTCAGCGACGCGGCACCCGTTGCGCCTTCTTTCACCAGCGCTGCAACCGCATCGGGAGAAATATCATAGACAATACATTGGTGACCGCCACGCAACAGCCGCCGCACCATATTGGCCCCCATGCGGCCTAAGCCCATCATACCGATTTGCATAAATTCACCTCTTCAGATTTATTTGTCATAGTGTTGACCGGCCTCCCTAGAATTTCTAGCGATCATCGGTTTCTTTTGGAGCGGGCTTTATGATTTACTCTACCTAACAATGCGGTGTGAAGCATTGCAAGATTGCGACATCATTCCTCTTAGCTTGTTACAACTTGTCCATTGAGTTCGTGTGTACTTTTGCGGCATCGACCACCATGTCTTTATATTGCGCCCGAGGAAGATGCCTATGATGCTCGGGGCGAGAATGGCCTTTTCATTATTCGACAAGGCTTGATCTGGCTTCAAACTGAATCAGCGGAGTGATTTTCTCAATCAGATTTTTTTAGCCTTTTAAAGCTGCCCGACGGGCGACTTGCATTTACCAAATTCAACTTCGCCATGATCGCTGATCTTTACCAATCGATGGTTCGGGCGAAGGGCCACCCATGCAAACAGCTTGACCTATCAAGGTGATGGGACAACCCCAGCGCACTTGAAAATCTGACCAACAGGCGCCTAGTGTTCAATCTATTAATCAAATATCTCTTTTAAATGATTGATTTATATGACATAAATTGCTTTTAGCCAGTACAATCTAAAAACAGAAATTTACGACTGATAAATGTTGACATTTATCAGTCGTAAATGTATCGACGAAACCATCAGTTCATCTGTTGGGGATTTCGTCATGTTTCGGTATTCACTTATTGGCATCTTGCTCGCGTCGACACTGCTTTCGGGTTGCAAGGAAGAGAGCGTTGCAGATCAGAAAGCTAAGCCCGCACCCATTGTGTTGGTTCAAAAAGTCGCGTTTGAAACCAGTGACTCCGAACAAACTTTCTCCGCCACGGTGAAAGCCCGCGTGGTGAGCGATCAAGCTTTTCGCGTAACGGGTAAAGTCGTCAATCGCCTCGTAAGTGTTGGTGATGTCGTGTCTGTGGGCTCGCCACTCGCGGAAATCGACACCAGTGATTTCAAGCTGCAACTGACCCAGGCCTCAGCTGAAGTGCAGGCGGCGCAGCAATCGCTTGACCAACAACTCATTCAGACCAAGCGCGTTGAGAAACTCGCAAAAGACGGCTGGGCTGCTCAAGCTTCCCTTGACCAACAGCATGTTGCCAATGATGAGGCTCAAGCGCGACTGGACAAAGCCAAACAGTCGCAGTCACTTGCCGAAAATGCGATTGAATATGGGCTCCTGAAATCTGACAGCGATGGTGTGGTCACTGATACGGCTATTGAGCCTGGGCAAGTTATCGCGGCAGGACAGAAAGCCATATCGATTGCCCGCAACACCGTCCTTGAGGCCCAAGTGGCGATTCCAGAATCTGTGGTTTCTCGAATTGCGGCGATGGATGCGAGTTTTACAACATGGAATGATCCAACCAAAGTCTATCCTGCAAAACTTCGGGAACTGTCACCCGCAGCAGATTCTGCGTCGCGCACATTTGCCGCGCGTTTTACAATTTCTTCTCCCGATGAAGCATTGAAGCTCGGCATGTCTGGGCAATTGCATTTGAGTTCAAAATCTCAGGCCCTTGCCAAAGTTCCGATGGCCGCGATTTTCGATCAAGGGAAGGGCCCAGGTGTTTGGCGTGTAGACAAGGCCACTGGAAAGATTGAACTCCAGTCGGTGACCGTCGCCAGCATGGGGCAATCAACCGCAAGTCTTTCAGGTGGAGTGACGGAAGGCGAATATATTGTGGCACTTGGCGCCCAAAAGCTTGACGCTGGCTTGGTCGTCCGTCCCGTTGATACGTTGCAGCGTTGAGGGCGGGCCGATGAGCAAATTCAATCTTTCCGCCTGGTCGGTGCGCCATCCGACATTGATCCTGTTCTTCATGCTGTTGATCGCAGTTGGTGGCACGTTCAGTTACATCAAGCTCGGGCGAGCTGAAGATCCCAATTTCACCATCAAGGTTGCGATCGTGACCGCCGCTTGGCCTGGTGCCACCGCGCAACAAGTTCAAGACCAGGTCGCTGAACCTATCGAGAAGAAACTCCAGGAACTTCTATATTTTGACAAGGTGCAGACCTATTCGAAGCCCGGATTCGTGGCCATGCAAGTGTCGATGAAAGATACAACGCCGCCTTCGCAAGTGCCCAATCAGTTTTATCTTCTGCGCCGCAAGCTCCTCGACATTCGCAGCAGCCTGCCAGCGGACCTGATCGGTCCCAATGTCAATGATGAGTTCGGTGATGTTGACTCGGTCCTCTATGCACTGACGGGAGAGGGCGCCAGCTATCGCCAGCTTAAGGATACTGCACAGGATCTCCGCTCCCAGCTGTTGCGGGTCCCTGATGTGACAAAGGTCAATATCTATGGCGCGCAGGATGAACGTATATTTGTGGATTTCAATCACGCAAGGCTGGCAGCTTTAGGGATTTCTCCGCCGCAAATTTTCCAGAGCTTAGTCAAACAAAATGCGGTCAGTCCGGCTGGCACCATTGATACGGAAGCCCAAAGCATTCCGTTGCGGGTCACGGGCCAATTCAAGACTGAACAAGATGTTGCCGATACGCCCATTGACGTGGACGGCAAGAATTTCAGGCTTGGAGACATTGCGAATGTGCACCACGGCTACGATGACCCTGGTTCTTATTTCGTGAGGCAGAAGGGCAAGACTGCGTTGCTGGTTGGCGTGGTGATGCAGAAAGGCGGGAATATTCTTGACCTCGGCGATCATCTGAAAACGACACTTGATGGCTTCAAGGCTGACCTTCCAGTTGGGCTGGATATCGAACAGATTGCTGACCAGCCCAAGGTTGTCGGGCGTGCCGTCGGTGAGTTCACGCGGTCCTTTGCTGAGGCTCTGGGTATTGTCTTGCTCGTCAGCTTCTTGTCACTGGGTTGGCGAACCGGAATTGTCGTGGCCTTGTCTGTTCCTTTGGTTCTTGCTGCGGTCTTCATGTTGATGAACATGATGGGGATGGATTTGCAACGTGTGACTTTGGGCGCGCTCATCATCGCATTAGGACTTTTGGTGGATGACGCAATTATCGCCGTCGAGATGATGGTGGTGAAAATGGAGCAGGGTTGGGACCGTGTGCGGGCCGCGAGCTTTGCCTGGGATTCGACCGCATTTCCTATGTTAACTGGAACATTGGTGACGGCTTCGGGCTTTATTCCTGTAGGCTTTGCCGCGTCTTCAGTGGGTGAATATACCAATGGCATTTTCTGGGTTGTGTCTCTCGCTTTGATCGTGTCTTGGGTGGTTGCTGTAGTTTTCACGCCTTATCTCGGTGTCAAGCTCTTGCCGAATTTCAAGCAACATGGACACAGCGAGCATGATATTTACAACACGCGTATCTATCGGGGCTTTCGTGCAATTGTGTCATGGTGCGTGAGGCATCGCTTCATAACAGTGGCGACGACTTTTGGGATATTCGTGGCGTCAATCGCGGCATTTGGCTTGGTGCAACAGCAGTTCTTCCCTCTGTCCGACCGTCCTGAGCTCTTTGTCCAGATGCGACTGCCAGAAGGCAGCGCCATTGGTGCCACTAGCAAAGTTGCGGCTGACGCCGAAAGGCTCATGGTGGGTAACAATGATATTGAGACTTTCACCACCTATATCGGCCAGGGCTCACCGCGCTTCTGGCTCGGTCTCAACCTGCAATTGCCAAATCCGGCTTATGCTGAGATCGTGATTGTCAGCAAGGATCTGGAAGCTCGCGAACGTATCAAATCGAGGCTGCAAAAGGAGGTTGATAGTGGAGCCCTCAATGCGGCTCGCGTGCGCATTGATCGGTTTAATTTTGGTCCTCCCGTTGGATATCCTGTGCAATTTCGTGTTGTGGGTCGTGATGAACAGAAAGTTCGCGATATTGCCTATCAAATCCGTGACATCATGCGAGACAACAAGAATGTGGTGGAGCCACATCTTGATTGGAACGAGAGGTCGCCATCGGTCACCCTAGATGTTGATCAAGCGCGTGCCCGTGCCTTGGGTTTGACTCCGCAAGATATTTCACAATCTTTGCAGACTTTGCTTTCGGGCTATGCTGTCACCTCGGTACGCGATGGCACCGAATTGATTAGTGTGGTGGCTCGAGCCGATCAAACGGAACGGAAAAGTCTGGATCAAATTCCGGACCTTTCCATTACAGCGCAAGGAGGTGCTGTTGTGCCCTTGAGCCAGATCGCGAAGCTTCACTATGGTTCCGAAGATCCCATTCTGTGGCGGCGGAACCGCGATACGACTATTACCGTGCGATCCGACATTGTTGATGGAGTTCAGGCGCCTGACGTGACTAACCAGATTCTTCCTAAGCTTCAGAGTTTGAAGGATAGTCTGCCCCTCGGCTATCGGATTGATACCGGCGGAGCGATTGAAGAATCGGTCAAAGGTAATGCTTCACTGTTTGCGGTCTTTCCCTATATGTTAGCCGCAATGTTGCTTGTCTTGATGCTGCAGATGCAGAGCTTCTCGCGACTGTTCATGGTGCTTTTGACTGCGCCATTGGGCATTATAGGTGCCTCGCTTGGGCTTAATCTTGCCGGCCGGCCTTTCGGCTTTGTTGCACTTTTGGGGCTGATCGCTCTTGCGGGCATGATTATGCGCAATACCGTTATTTTGGTTGATCAGATTGAACGAGACGCCAGGAGTGGTGAACACAGCATGATGGACGCTATTGTCGAGTCGACGGTTCGTCGTGCTAGGCCGGTTGTATTGACGGCGCTGGCCGCCATTCTGGCCATGATCCCGCTTTCGGAATCCCTCTTCTGGGGGCCAATGGCAGTGACCATCATGGCGGGTCTGTTTGTCGCGACATTCCTGACGCTTTTATTTGTGCCTGCACTTTATGCTTTGTGGAACAGGAAGGCGCTCAAAGCTGAATCACTTGCCGGACAATCCCGCAAGGGCTTAAATGATGTTGGCGTCCGGCACATGCCGATGGCAGCTGAATAAGACAAGAGTGGCAGTTGAATTTAGATGAATATATCGACCGAAAACCGCGACTTCCAAACCAAATGCCGCATTGTTGAAGCGGCTGAACAGCTTTTCAAGCAGATTGGCTTCCAAAAAACGACGGTCGCTGACATTGCCAAGAAGCTGGGAATGAGTTCGGCCAATATCTATCGCTTTTTTGATTCAAAGAAGGCAATCAACGAGAGCGTCGCGTTACGGTTGACGTGCGAAGTGGAAGAAGCCTGTCGCAAGATTGCGGCCGAAAAATCTCCTGCATCTGACCGGTTGAAAAAGATTCTGCTCAACATCCACACATTGAACAAGGAGCGCTTTGTTCAAGATGTCAGAATGCATGAAATGGTCACCGCCGCCATGCGGGATAGCTGGCCCATCGTCGCACAACATATTTCGAATATTGATCATATTATCTGCGATGTCTTGAGGCAGGGCATGGCTTCGGGTGAGTTCGTTTCCGGCGATGTAGAAATCACCGCGCGTTGCATTTGCACGTCAATGATGCGTTTTTCCCACCCCGGTGCCATGATCGAATGTCAAAATATGCCGCTTCCCACTATTGAACACATGACGCAGTTTGTGTTGAAGGCACTTAAATCAGAAGGGTGACTCCCATGGGCCCGTGGGAAATGATGGTTCTACATCAAAAATAAATTTGCGGTCACGCATCGCCTCGATCGAAATATGGCTTTACATCACAAAAAGATTGCGATTACTTGTTGCAGCGCACAATTTTGGAACAGGCTCGTATTTTGACAAGTTTTTCTAAGGTGCTCATTGCCAATCGCGGCGAGATCGCAATCCGCGTGATGCGAGCTGCCAATGAGTTGGGCAAGTTGACGGTTGCGGTGTTTGCCGAGGAAGACAAGCTATCACTGCATCGTTTTAAGGCCGATGAGGCTTATCAGATTGGCGAAGGGCTGTCGCCGGTGGGGGCTTATCTCTCGATCACTGAAATTATCCGCGTGGCCAAGGCGAGCGGGGCGGATGCGATCCATCCCGGCTATGGCCTGCTGTCGGAAAACCCAGAGTTCGTTGATGCCTGCACCGCAGCGGGCATTGTGTTCATAGGGCCCAAGGCAGAGACGATGCGTGCGCTGGGCGATAAAGCCAGTGCCAGGCGCGTGGCGATCGCGGCTGGTGTTCCGGTGATCCCGGCCACGGCGGTGCTGGGCAATGACATGAATGTGGCGAAAGAGCAGGCGGCTGCCATTGGTTATCCACTGATGCTCAAGGCGTCATGGGGTGGCGGCGGGCGCGGCATGCGGGCCATCACCAATCCCGAAGAATTGGCCGAAAAGATTGGTGAAGGCCGGCGCGAAGCCGAGGCCGCGTTCGGCAATGGTGAAGGCTATCTCGAAAAAATGATCGAGCGCGCCCGCCATGTAGAGGTCCAAATCCTCGGCGACAAACACGGCAATCTCTATCACCTGTTTGAACGCGACTGCACCGTGCAGCGCCGCAACCAGAAAGTGGTCGAGCGCGCACCCGCTCCCTATCTCAGCGAGGCACAACGCGCCGAGGTCTGTGAACTGGGTCGTAAGATCTGCGCCCATGTAAACTATGAATGCGCCGGCACTGTCGAATTCCTGATGGATATGGATACGGGTAAGTTCCATTTCATTGAGGTTAACCCGCGGGTTCAGGTCGAACACACGGTGACGGAGGCTGTGACTGGCATCGATATTGTCCAAGCCCAGATCCTGATTGCCGAAGGAGCCACACTTGCTGAAGCAACGGGAGTTGGATCACAGGCCGATGTTAAACTCTCGGGTCATGCCATCCAATGCCGCATCACGACAGAGGACCCACAAAACAACTTCATTCCGGACTACGGGAGGCTCACGGCCTATCGCGCGGCCACCGGCCCTGGAATCCGGCTTGATGGCGGAACGGCCTATGCAGGCGGTGTCGTCACGCGTCATTACGACTCATTGCTGGTCAAGGTTATCGCCTGGGCACAGACCCCACAAAAAGCCATCGCCCGCATTGACCGTGCGCTGCGCGAGTTCCGCATCAGGGGGGTTTCCACCAACATTGCGTTTGTTGAGAACCTTCTGAAGCATCCCGACTTTCTCAACGACTCCTGCACCACGAAGTTCATTGATACCACGCCCGAACTGTTTGTGTTCAAGAAGCGCCGTGACAGGGCAACCAAGATTCTGACCTATATCGCCGATATTACGGTCAATGGGCATCCTGAGACCTTGGGGCGGGTCAGGCCGGAAGGTCGCTTACATCTTCCTCGTCCGCCCCAACCCAACGGTGAACCAGGTGAAGGCTTACGACAGAAATTGCTGCGCGAGGGGCCACAAGCCATTGCCACATGGATGGCGAATGAAAAACGCGTGCTCGTTACCGATACAACCATGCGCGATGGCCACCAGAGCCTGCTCGCGACTCGTATGCGCTCCATCGACATGCAGCGCGTGGCGCCTGCCTATGCCGCCAATCTGCCACAACTCTTCTCGGTAGAGTGTTGGGGCGGGGCCACCTTTGACGTCGCTTACCGTTTCTTGCAGGAATGCCCATGGCAACGACTGCGTGACCTGCGCAGTCTTATGCCCAATCATCTGATCCAGATGCTGCTGCGCGGGGCCAACGGCGTTGGTTACACCACCTATCCCGACAATGTGGTGCAGTCCTTTGTAAAGCAGGCTGCCAAATCTGGCGTTGATGTTTTCCGGGTTTTTGATTCCCTCAATTGGGTCGAGAACATGCGGGTCGCCATGGATGCGGTGCAGGATGCGGGTAAGGTCTGCGAAGGTGCGATCTGTTACACGGGAGACATCCTCGATCCCAACCGTGCCAAATATGATCTCGCCTATTATATCCGCATGGGCAAAGCGCTGAAAAGCGCCGGAGCCCATATTCTGGGGCTGAAAGACATGGCCGGCTTGTTGAAGCCCGCCGCAGCAAGCGTGCTGATCAAGGCTTTGAAAGATGAGGTGGGCCTTCCCCTCCATTTCCACACGCATGATACATCAGGCGTTAGTGCCTCTACGGTTCTGGCGGCTTGCGATGCCGGTGTTGATGCTATTGATGCGGCGATGGATGCGTTCTCGGGCGGCACCTCCCAGCCTTGTCTCGGTTCAATTGTTGAGGCCTTGCGCCACACTGAACGTGACACTGGATTGGACATCAAGTCTATTCGTGAAATCTCAACTTATTGGGAGCATGTGCGCTCGCAATATGCTGCCTTTGAAAGCGGTCTCGTTGCACCGGCGTCAGATGTTTACCTCCATGAAATGCCGGGTGGCCAGTTTACCAATCTCAAGGCCCAAGCCCGAAGCCTTGGTCTTGAGGACCGTTGGTCAGACGTGGCGCAAGCCTATGCCGACGCCAACAGGATCTTTGGCGACATTGTGAAGGTGACACCTTCTTCCAAGGTGGTGGGCGACATGGCTTTGATGATGGTGTCGCAGAACTTGAGCCGCGCGCAGGTTGAGGACCCTGCTGTCGACGTCGCATTCCCTGATTCTGTCGTTGACATGATGAAAGGCAACCTAGGCCAACCGGAAGGCGGTTGGCCTGTGGCTATCTCCAAAAAGGTGCTGAAGGACGAAACGCCCCTTACCACCCGCCCCGGTGCGGCCTTGGCCCCTGCTGATATTGCTGCCATTCGCAACCGGCTGAGTACTGATCTGAAGCTGGGCACTGAAGACAACGAGGATGAAGTGTTGGATGATGAAGACCTGAACGGGTACTTGATGTATCCGAAGGTGTTCATGGACTATCGTGCGCGGTATCGCACTTACGGTCCGGTCCGCAGCTTGCCGACGCCTACTTTTTTTTATGGCATGACGCCTGGCGAACAGATCACCGCCGAAATCGATCCCGGCAAGCGCCTGGAAATCGTGCTGCAAACGGTGAGCCCCACGCTCGATACCGGCGATGTCAAAGTCTATTTCGAACTCAACGGCCAGCCGCGCGAGATCCGCGTGCCAAATCGCAGCGCCAGGGCCAAAACCCTGGCGCGACCCAAGATTCAGGACGGCAATGTTGCCCAGATCGGTTCGCCCATGCCGGGCCTTGTGATCGGCATCGTCGCCGCACCGGGCAAGAAGCTGGCCAAGGGTGACATTATCTTGCAGATCGAGGCCATGAAGATGCAATCAGCGGTCACGGCCGAACGCGCTGGGACGCTTGCATCAATCCATGTGAAAGTGGGCGATCAGGTCGAAGTCAAAGATCTCATTGCTGAGTGGAATTTGTCTGAGGAGAAATGAGAACAACAAGTCAATGCTAGGCGCATGGTCAGCCGACGAGTTCTGCGACCATGGGTTTTTCAACCGCTTCGCTGGAAACTTGGTCGCTGGTCTCATCCAACTTCAAGGAAACTGGCGCTTGAGGGTTTAGTTTTGCAGACAAATCCCGGATCCTCTCTTGGATTTGGATTTGCCGTGCTGCCAATTCTTCGAGATGCTTGCTCAGCAATTCCCGGCCGAACGCGTTCATCGTCCCGTCTAGCAAGAGGGATTCCGGATCCTTCAGGAGCTCGCGAATCATGGCGATCGGCATGTCAAAAGATCTCAATTGCTTGATTAGCCTCAAACGTTCGAGCTCTGGCATCCTATAAATACGAATTCTGCCATGACGTCGGGGCGACAGGAGCTTTGCTCGCTCATAAAAACGTATGGTCTTTGGTTCCAGGCCCGAAAGGGCTGAAACTTCGCTCATCAGCATTACGTCCAAAATTGTTCCCCGCCGAAATATGTCTGCGCTGAGCTGTCGGGCCCGGAATTCACAAACTCAATAGCAACCCCTGAATATTGATAAGAAAAAAGACTCTACTGACGAACCCCTATACATCAATATCAACCAAAGGGATGATGCGCAATGCCGAACATTACTTACAAATAGTACCAATATTAAACATGGTTTAATTCATTAAGTATGATCCATCATTCGAACAAGATTCAAGTTAGACATCATGTTTCATTATATGACCATACTATAATCATAAACCCCTGATTTCAAAGACTTAAATGGAGCGATTAAGCAGTTGTTAACCATAGTGGCAGCAAATTGTTCAAGAGGTTGCGAGGGGTTGTGTTGAGTTGTTCCGCGGCCATTTGAAATTTGAAATTGAGAACGGGGCTGGCAGATGATCGTTATGGTCGATGAGCGCATTGAGGTCGCTGACGCATATAAAACAACCATTGGCAGGGAAGGTTACGCCACCGTCTGCTTTAACCCTGACGACTTCGTCGCTTGGTTTAACTCGACTCAAGAAATTGATTTGGCTTCGATTGATGCGGTTGTGCTCGGTGAATTTGAGCAGCGCGAGAATGTGACGCGCAATGTCAAGAGCAAATCCAATATCCCTGCCATTGCATTGATTGATTTCAAGGGCCTCGAATCAACTTTGCGCCTTTTCCAGGCTGGAGCTGACGATGTGGTGCACAAGCCCGTCCATGCCCGCGAGCTGGTTGCGCGAATCGGTGCAATTGGACGGCGCAATTCGACCCAAGCGTCACAAGCCTTGTGGAACCAGGACGGCTTGGTGATCTATGGCGGTGGCCGCGACATTGAGCTCAACGGCAAAGTCATGAAGATTCCGCGCCGCGAGCTTCGCATCCTCGAATTTCTTGCAAAGCATAGGGGTCGGCGCGTTTCGCGCTCCCAGATTTTCTCGGCGGTCTATGGTGTTCTGGATGAAGCAGTCGAAGAATGCGTTGTCGAAAGCCACATCTCAAAGCTGCGCAAGAAGCTGAAGGAAGTGTTGGGCTATGACTCCATCGATACGCAGCGCTTCCTTGGCTATCAACTGACGAACCGGCAGCGTGTTGCAGCATGAGAATGTGACGAGCGTCATTCCCAGCCAGCTGGGATTGGCGTCCATCGTCGGTCGGGTTTATGGCGGTGCTGATCCAGTTGCTTTGATGCAAGAGATTACGGCCAGGCTGGACGATCCGGCACAGGCTGCGGGGGCTTGGCTTGATCTTTCAATTTTACGCCGTTCGCTGGGCGATGTTGAAAATGCCGAGATCTTTCAAAATGAAGCCCTGAACGCTTCGCGAATTTTTCGGCAATTGAGTACTGGAGAAAAGCCACTTCGGCTTTTGGCTTTCAAGACAGCCGGAAATTTCATGGTGAATACGCCAGTTGAGTTTATGCTCGAAGGCTCCAACGTCGAGCTCGTGTCAGTTTATTTGAGCGAAGACACCAAAGACATTGGCTCGGTTCCCGAGCACGATGTGGCTTTGTTGGCCATTGGCGAATCTCCCGAGAGTCGGGAGATCCTCAATAAATGCAAAATATTGTTGCACAATTGGCCGCGCAGGATTTTGAACTTCAATGTCGAAACGATTCTGAGTTTTGATCGATCCTTGCTGTGGCGCGCCCTTGCAGATGTTGATGGCCTGTCTTGCCCCTGGACATCGGAATTCGCGCGCGACACGCTTTTGCACGATCCTCGAGAAGCGCTTTCCGCTCGTTTGAATGGAGCTGATCTCACTTTCCCGCTTATCGTGCGACCTGAAGGCGCCCATGCGGGCATCAATACCAGCAAGGTTGAAAGCCTTGACGAGCTTTCCGCCGTGCTCAATAATCTTCCTGCCGAAAACGTGCATGTCAGCAGGTTCATTGATTACTCATCTGATGACGGCCAATTCCGCAAATATCGCATCGCGTTGATTGATGGTGTGGCTTATCCCGCCCATATGGCCATCTCATCAAAATGGATGGTGCATTATCTCAATGCGGGGATGACGGAATCGGCCGCCAAACGCGACGAAGAAGCCAAATGGTTCAATAGTTTCCATCACAACTTTGCAATGAAGCATGAAGTGGGGTTCCAATCACTGTGCGACACATTGAACCTCGATTATTTCGCGATTGATTGTGCAGAGGCCAAAGATGGCACGTTGCTGATTTTTGAAATCGACACGGCGATGATTGTCCATTGCATGGATGTTGAGCCAGAGTTTTCTTACAAAAAAGCGCCCATGCAAAAACTGTTCGCGGCATTCCAGGCGATGCTGACTAAAAAGCAAGAAGCGACTTATTTGCCGACGCGAGTCAATTCCGCAATGGCGACAAAAGAGTCCTGATCAGTCACGTCGTGACGCGATTGGTTGAGAGCGCCGTAGAGACGAGGAACGAAAGCCACCGACCGATCAAGCTCCTGATCCTTGCCAATTTGATAGCCACCCAAGGCGCGAAGATCTTTTGAATCCTCGAAGCGGCTGACGAGATTTCGTAAATCGGTGGCGATCTTCATCTCATCCTTAGTCAATGCGCGATCGATAAGACGCGAGACAGAATCAAGAATATCAATGGCCGGATAGCGTCCACTGGCCGCGATTTGCCGGCTGAGAACAATATGGCCGTCAAGCGTGCCACGAATGGCGTCGGCCACTGGTTCATTGTGATTGTCGCCTTCAACCAGCACGGAATAGATGCCAGTGATGGTGCCTTTTTCGGCGCCAGGCCCCGAGCGTTCCAAAAGCTTAGGGAGTTCGCTGAACACGCTGGGTGGAAAGCCGCGAGAGACAGGTGGCTCGCCGCCCGCCAAAGCCAGCTCCCGCAAGGCTTGCGCATAACGGGTAACAGAATCCATCAACAGCAAAACATTCTGCCCCTGGTCGCGATAATATTCAGCCAGGGAAGTCGCGAGCAGGGCCGCGCGTTTTCGCAAACTTGCCGTTTCATCACCTGTGGCAATTACTACGATTGATTTTTCCAGAGCGGGACCTAGCACATGATGGACAAAATCAGTCACTTCGCGGCCACGTTCGCCGACCAATGCCACAACCACACAATCGAAACTTGACGCGCGCGCCAGCAGACCCATGAGGGTGGATTTGCCAACGCCAGAACCGGCAAAAATGCCTATGCGCTGGCCGATGCAAAGAGGGGTAAAGATATCGATGGTGCGGATGCCAGTTTTCAGACGTTGGGCAATCGGGCGGCGCTCGGCTGCGGCGGGTGGGGCACCCTGAAAGCCAATCGCCCGGCTACCGCGTGGCAGAGGACCCTTACTGTCCAGCGGCTCGCCCAGACCAGAAATGAGCCTGCCTTTCCATTTTTCAGTGGGATAGACCAGTGACGAACCAAGGGTTTTGGCACTGTCGCCCAGATGCACCTTGCCGCTGGATTTGACCGGCTTTGCAATGATCTGGTCACGGTCAATGAACACTACTTCGCCAAGGCAATTGCCATCCTTGCCTTCGATGGAAACGAAGCTCTCCAGGCTCACCACCTTGGACAATCCTGATATGATCAATCCCTTGGGGCCGATCGCTGTCAGCCTGCCCCTGATGCTGGCGAGGCTTCCGGGCTGGCGCAAACGTTCGGTGAAATCTTCCAGCTCAGCGATATTCATGGATGACCTCACAGCACTTGTTCAGAATTACCGGGAGGACGTTCAGTTGTGCGATCCAAGGATGTCGATGGCGGATTTCTGCGCCTCGCCTGCCTTGTCATTCAGATTGCTCGCGGCCTCGAAAGCGCGCGTGATTTCAATCAGGGTTGTCATGGATGTTGCTGGATTCACATTTGAATCCTCATAATAGCCTTGCAATACGCCGTTCTCGTTGAAATTGGCAATTGGCGTGGCTTCGCCTTTCGGAATGAAGCCGCTAGGCCCAGTTCGTTGGAAATCCGAGCTCAGATCAACGTCAAACAGTCCGACCTGGCTCAACTTCTGACCGCCTTGAACAACAGCGCCCGTGGGTCCGATGCTCAAATCAGGATTTCTCGGGTCGATTTGTATGGATCCGCCGCCGCTATCCAGCAGGGGGTCGCCCGCTGCATTGAGCAAGCGCCCGTCGTTGGAAAGTGTTAACCTCCCGTCGCGTGAATAGTAAGTCCCACTTGCAGACTGAAAGGCCAAATAGCCATTGCCTTTAACAGCGATGTCGAGAGGGCTCTTAGTTTGAACTAAGCCACCTGATTCTTCACTCACATGATCTTTACTGGATGAGGCGAAGGCCGTTGCTGTTGAACCCGCTTGGGAGAGCACAGTATTAAAATCAACAATTTGGGCACGGTACCCGGCGGTTCTCGCGTTGGCGATGTTCTGGGCCAATGCGGCCATACGCTTGTCCAGCGCCAATTGCCCCGAAAGTGCGACGTAGGTTGACGTTTCCATTATGTGTTAAATCGCTTTATGGACTGAAGGGCAAGAAGGGTGTTGATGTCGACGCCGGTTGACCCCGAGGTAAACAGCGAGGCGACTGAACCCGAAGCGGTGGACGAGGTGTCGGTGTTCTGCATGTCGTAGGTGGCGAGAAAGCGGGTGATGAAGGCGTCGAGCTTCTTGGGATCCTGCATGTCGGTGAGTTTGAATTTGTCGCCAATGATTTTTACTTGTTTATCGATATCGACTGAAGACATGGCCTGCGGCAGACCCAAAGCGGTGCGCACCACCTGATAGAGTGCGGCATTGCCGAGAATTCCATAGAGACTGGATACGCCACCAATCTTTGCCTTGAAGTTGAGCGCCAGGCGCAGACCATCACTCTGATTGCCAGCCTGTTCTTCAAGCAGGCTTTCAGTATATTTGTCGACTGTGCCTTGGGTGACAGCGGTTGATGTTGTTGTGCTGGCTCCGTTGGCTGCAAAATTGAAGGCGCTGACGAATTCGCGAAAGCGCGTATCCGAAAGCTTCATGGCAAAGGTATTTGTGTTGGCCACGCCTTCATTCAAAGCCTTCTTGATGAAGGCCTTGGCGTAGACCATGTCTTTCAGACCATAGGCTTGCATGGCGAAATTGAAGATTCGGGTGTTGGCAACAAATTCGTCGACGGTTTTGATGTTGCCGATGTTGGCCTTGAAGTAGGCAATGTCGCGCGCGGTCGCTGGTTGGTTTGCAATGTTTTGCAAACTGCGGGTCTGGTTGGTCGTCAAATTTTTATAGGCAGTTACCAATCCGGTCATAGCTGGGGACACCACTTCATTCACCTCACAATGACCGTGCGACCTTGTGGCAGCCTGACCGATCCTGAAAGCTTCACGCAAGTTCACGTGCCTAGGATTTGAGGTGAGGAGTTCCCATGACATTTGTACTTGGCCTGATTATCATCGCAGTCTGTCTGCTTGGAAGTTTCGTCATGATGGGCGGTCACATGGCTGTGCTTTGGCAGCCCTTTGAATATGTCATCATTCTAGGATCGGCGATTGGTACGTTCTTCGTGGCCAACCCCATGAAGATCGTGAAAGATACGGGCAAGGCCATGCTTGAGGCCATCAAAGAAGCTGTGCCGAAGCCCAGCGACTATCTCGACATTCTGGCGCTGCTTTTCGTTTTGATGCGGGAAATGCGTTCCAAGACCAAGTCTGAAATGGAAGCTCACGTCGATCAACCCGACGAATCAGAAATTTTCAAGGCCTATCCCAGTGTCCTGAAAAACCATGACCTCACCACTTTCATTTGCGACTATTGCCGCCTTGTGTTGATCGGCACGGCCCGCCCGCATGAAATCGAATCACTGATGGAAGAAGAAATCCAGACCATCATGCGCGACAAGCTGAAGGTCTATATGGCGGTCACAGCAATTGCTGAAGCCTTGCCAGCTCTTGGCATTGTTGCCGCCGTTCTGGGCGTCATTAAAGCCATGGGAGCTCTTGACCAGCCGCCAGAAGTATTGGGCCATCTGATTGGCGCTGCCCTGGTGGGCACGTTCGCTGGTATTCTGTTTTCCTATGGGTTCTTTGGACCGCTCGCAGCCAAGATCAAGACGGTACGCGAAAAGAAGGCCCGCATCTATGTCATCGTGAAGCAGACCATCATTGCCTATATGAATGGCAGCATGCCGCAGGTTGCAGTGGAACATGGCCGCAAGGCTGTTTCTGCCTATGAACGGCCCACGGTGGGTGAATTGGAACAAGCAACGCTTGATGCAACAGCCAAGAAGGCAGCCTGATTGTCGCGGATGTGAATCATGGGAAGCCCGGAACGCCTGACAATTGCCATGCTGCAGCGAAAGCTGCCAAAGCCCGACGCAGAAGCCTCAACATTCGAGGACTTCTTCAAGACGGTCGCGCAATTGATGGCAGTGGAACTTCAGCTCTATAATTCGGTTCCAGTCAGATGTTCGGTTTTCGGCGAAAATACAAAGATTTTTCCCGAGACGGAAGAGACCAAGAATAAGTTTGCACTCGTCTCGCCAGCCGGGAGTTTTCGCATTTGGTATGAATCCGATAGAAGCTTTGACAACTTGCTGTGTGAGCTTTGTCTCGGTGGGACCGGAGTGCCGGAGCCCGAGGAAGATGGTGTCCGCCCGCCTTCAAATTTTGAACGGCGTTTCAGGCTTAATGTTCTGCGGAAACTGGTGGCTTTGGTTCCTCTGGCGGCAAAGCGATCCAACAATGTAGATCTGGAAGTGGCCGTCGACACTGAAGAAGATCTCGGTGCCGCGCCTGAGAAGTTGGCGGGCAAGGCCTGCTTGGAAGTGAAATTTCAGGTCAACGCATTTTCATTCACTTCCGAAATCACTTTGATGTTTCTGGAGAGCGAATTGGTTGCGAGCCTCGGCGGCAATGCCAGGGCAGCTAGTTCCAATAGCTTAACCGCGAGGCAAGCGCTCAATGATTGCCGTTTTGTTGTCGAGGCCTATCTCAAGCCTCGACAGATCACGCTTGACCAGATTGTAAACCTTGAGGTCGGGCAGGTTCTACCCTTGTCTGTCGGGATCATGGAGCCAGTCATGCTGTCTTGTGAAAACAAGCCGGTGTTTCGCGCCACGATCAATCTGGATGGAGACAAGGTGAAGCTTTCACTCTTGTCGGAAATTCACGAGAGCCGTCGCAAGACGGATGTTGCCGCATAGTATGTTTGGGGATGAATAGATGATCAACGAAACGCTTGACAGTTTGACCGGACAGGCAACGGGCCGCGGAGATAGTTCGCTTACAGCGTCATTCGCAAGAGTGCCCGTGACCTTGCAAGTCATGCTGGGGTCGACACATCTTCCGCTTTCGCAGCTTCTGGGACTGCAGTCCGGCTCGATGATTTCACTGGACCAGAAACTGGGCGAACCTGTCTCAGTGATCGTCAATGGCTGCAAGGTGGCCAGTGGTCAATTGTTTGTCATGGACGATCAAGCAGAACGACTGGGTGTCAAGATCACCGAGATTTTCAGCGCCAAAGAAGCGATTTAGGGCGCGGAGAAAAAACATGGAGCGCATCGTCGGAACTTTGGGCGACCACCTCAATCTGGGCGGCGGCGATCGCCGTACCAAGAGCGAGAAGGTGGCTATTCTTCTGGCCTCGCTGGACAAGACAGTTGCCGTTGATCTCCTCAAGCGCTTTGATCCTGAAGACGTCAAACGCATCGTTGAATCCTCGGGCCGGCTTGGTTCCTTGAATTCTCGCGATGTTGAACCTCTTATTGTAGAATTCACTACTGAATTTGCTGAAGCCCTGGGCATCTCGGCGGGTTCACGCGAAATGGTTTCGCTTTTAGAACAGGCCTTCACGTCGAAGGAAGTGGCCTCGATCATGGGGCAAGAAGAGGCCGCGCCAGAAGACGCAGTCTGGCCCAAGTTCAAACAGGGCACGGAGAAATCTCTGGTTCCTTATCTTCTCGATGAGCATGAGCAAACAGCTGCGGTGGTGCTGACAAAACTCACCTCCGAGTTGGCAGCGCGATGCATTGCTCTTTTGCCTCGTGGCAGTGCCACGCGCATCGTTTCGCGCATGCTGGGATTGGGTGAAGTCAGCCCGGCTGCGATGCGCGATCTTGAAGATGCCCTGCGCGAAGACTTTTTTGGAAAATCGACAACACAAGACAGCAGTGCCAGGGTTGACCGCATGGCCGCGGTGGTCAACAGGCTGGAACGCGAACAGTCTGCACAGATTCTTGAGGATGTCTCTCAGCTCAAGCCTGAGGAAGTTAAATCTCTCCGCAAGCTCATCTTCATGTTTGAAGATATTGAGCAACTGAGCCAGCCAAACCGCTTGAAGCTGTTCGACCGTGTGCCCACCGAATTGGTTATTCCCGCACTTTATGCCACTGAAGCCTCGTTCCGCGAATCTGTGCTCTCGTCGCTGGGTGCACGCGCGCGCCGCATGGTCGAGTCAGAATTGCAGGGCGATACCGCCAATCCACACAAGGATACCTCACAGGCCAGACGCAAGATCGCCGATATTGCGATTCAAATGTCGCGCGGCGGTGATATTCAAATTCCAGAAAAGACTGATCAACCCGCAGACGACAAGGCCGCCGGTTGAGTGAAGACAATGACAAGGAAAGCAAAACAGAGAAAGCCTCAGAACGGCGAATCTCTGATGCGCTTGAAAAAGGCAACACGCCTTTCTCGCGAGAGGCCGTAACTCTCGGCTCGATCCTCGCCATCATGTTTGCACTTTCTTTGTCTGCGACAACTGCAGGCACAACTCTGGCAGAGTCTCTGTCACTTACATTTGACCATGTGGGTGACGTGTGGCTGGAGAACGGCAACGATTTTGGCGAAAAATTGCGTCTGGTCTTCCTCGCCAGTTTTGTGGCGATTCTGCCGATCTGGACGATTGTCGCTGCCGGCGGCGTTTTAAGTTCTCTGGGCCAAAATGTTCCCAGCGCCTCGCTTGAGCGTTTGCGCCCTAAATTCGAACGCTTGTCTCCGATGACCAATGCCAAACGCATTTTCGGCAAAGAAGCGCTGGTCGAATTTGCCAAGTCTTTGTTCAAGCTCGCGGCGGTGGGATTTGTGATTTACCGCGCGCTGAAAGTGAATTTGCTGGGCGGTACATTTTCGGTAGCTCAGAATGCCAATCATCTGCCTGAACTTCTGCTGGACGTGGTCAAATCCATTTTGGCGCCCATTTGCATGCTCGCCTTCGTGCTTGCCGTCGCCGATATCATCATGACGCGTATGAAGTGGCACGGTGACCTGAAAATGACCCGGCAAGAGGTCAAAGATGAATTCAAGCAGTCGGAAGGTGACCCGCTGCTTAAGGAACGTATCAAGACCCTTGGTCGACAGCGCGCCCGCAATCGCATGATGTCGGAACTGCCAAAAGCAACTGTGGTTATTGTGAACCCCACACATTATGCGGTGGCGCTGCGCTATGTTCCCTCTGAGGGCGGAGCTCCGATGGTGCTCGCCAAGGGTGTTGATCATTTGGCTTTGAAGATCAGGCATTTCTGCGAAGCAGAGAACATTCCAGTGATTGAAAACAAGGAACTTGCTCGCGGG
Source organism: Hyphomicrobiales bacterium (assembly GCA_038231475.1). Taxonomy (GTDB): domain Bacteria; phylum Pseudomonadota; class Alphaproteobacteria; order Rhizobiales; family Aestuariivirgaceae; genus Aestuariivirga. Next base: position 29,932 of record JBBRLH010000002.1, read on the forward strand.
CTTCATGCGGGTTGCGACGTGGGTGTGATGATTCCGGTCGAGTTCTATCGCGCGGTGGCAGAGATCATCCATTATATCGAAGTCAGGAAGCGTCTGTCGTTGCGACGCCCGACATAAGCTTCAAGCAAGCTCATTGCTTTAGGGTTGACCCACTGATGTGAGGTCCGTTGTGAGCATTTTTTCGGTATTGTCCCAGCATGTCGATTATTTGAGCCAGCGTTACAACGTTGCGGCCAAGAATGTTGCCAATATGGATACGCCGGGCTTCAAGGCCCAGAAAATTGCAGATTTTCAAGACACCATGAGTTCAGTGAGCGGTTTCCAACTGGCTCGAAGCCAGAACAACGGCTTTTCGGCCACTGATTCTGACGCGATCACTTTCGACATCACGCCGCAGAAGAATACCGAAGTCAAAGACAGCGGAAATGACGTGAACATCGACAAGGAAATGTCTGAGGTTGGCGAGACGTCGCGACAATTTGCCGTGGACATGAACTTGGAACGGACCTTCCAACGCATGTTTTTGGCCAGTCTGAAAGGTTAGCCTGATGGATCCAATTAGCTCTGCAACTACGACTGCTTTCTCGGGCTTAAGTGCCCAAAGCATCCGGATGAAGATCATTGCGGAAAACATTGCAAACGCCCAGTCGACTGGCAGGACGCCGGGCGCTGATCCCTATCGCCGCAAGATGGTGGCCTTTGCAAATGTTATGGATGAGGCCCGAGGCACCGCAATGGTGCAGGTGGATCAGTCGGGCGTCGATAAGGCCCCGTTCAAAGTTGAGCATATTCCCGGGCATCCCGCTGCGGACGCCCAAGGCAACGTGAAGCTGCCCAATGTCGACATGATTGTTGAGATGGGCGATATGAAAGAGGCGCTGCACTCTTATGACGCCAACCTTCAGGTCATTCGCCAAGGCCGTGAAATGATGTCGGGTCTGGTTGACCTGTTGAGGAGCACCTGATGATTGATCTTGTCGGCGGAGTAGCCAAAGCTACTGGGACTCAGGCCACCATTTCCATTGGCGGGCCGCAAGGGCCGCTGGAAGCTGCCAAGGGTTTTGCCGCACATCTGGCCGAGACTGTCCAAGCTGGTGAACAAGCGGCTGTGGGTGGCGTCAACGGCTCCATGCCGATGAATGAAGTCGTTCAGAAGGTTATGGACGCAGAGCGGGCTTTGACAACATTGGTTTCAGTTCGTGACAAGGCGGTTGGTTCGTTACTCGAACTGACACGCATGCAAGTGTGAGGGTAAAATGAGAGTTCTTTCAATCGCCGCAACCGGCATGGCTGCGCAACAGACCAATGTTGAAGTAATCGCCAACAACATCGCCAACGCGAACACGACGGGTTTCAAGCGCTCGCGCGCCGAATTCACCGATTTGCTCTATCAGCTGGAAAAGAACGCCTCCGTCCCATCTTCCAATGATCAGAACCTCATTCCCGAAGGCGCTCAACTTGGTCTTGGTGTGCGACTGTCGTCGATCCGCAGCATCAACATTCAAGGTGCACTCAACAATACAGGCAACCAATTTGACTTGGCTATCAACGGTGATGGCTGGTTTCAAGTCAAGGGTTCAGGCGGCCAAACGAGTTACACACGCGCTGGCAGTCTCAACACGGATGCAAATGGACAATTGGTAACTGCTAATGGTTTACCCATTGAACCGGCGATCACAATTCCGCCGGATACCTTGTCGGTGACCATCAATAAGTCTGGTCAGGTTTTTGCGACCGTGGCCGGAAGTACGACTGAGACGAGCATTGGCCAAATGACTTTGGCTAATTTCGCCAATCCTGCGGGCATGAAAGCGCTGGGCGACAATTTATTCCAGGCAACCGATGCTTCAGGACCTGCAACAGTCGGCAACCCTGGTGACACGTCATTTGGCGTGCTGGAGCAAGGCTATCTTGAACAGTCCAACGTGGACCCGGTGCAGGAAATTACCGATCTCATTTCCGCCCAGCGTGTCTATGAATTGAACTCCAAAGTGATTCAGGCCGCCGATGATATGTCGAGTGTCATTACCAAGGGCTTGCGCTGAATGAAGCACTCGGCCATCGGAATTAGCATTGCTGCACTCGGCCTTTTGGGCTGCGCTGCTGCTTGCGCCGAGACCATGGCCCTGCCGGTTCCGACACGGACGATTTTCCCTGGCCAGGCCATCCAGGATGCAGATTTTGCACAGAAGGATTTTGAGGTTTCAGACATTGCGAAACTCAATTTCGTGGTCAGCCTTGATCAAATGCAGGATAAAGAAGCGGCCAAGATTTTGCCAGTTGGCAAAGCCATTCCGCTGGCGGCCCTCGCCAAAGCCAATGATGTGCGCAAGGGCAAGGAAGCAATTGCCCATTTCATTGCAAATGGCATCGACATTCAGGGTGTTCTTTCGCCACTTCGTGACGGCGTGGCCGGGCAGGTCGTGCCCTGTCGTAATCCATCCAGCGGCCTCACCGTTGATGCCTTGGTGATGGCCGATGGCAGCCTTAGCGTTTCTGAAAAATGATTGCCCGCTTACTCATCGCTGCGATGCTCATTCTGACGATGGATGTCAGCGCTTGGTCGCGCAGCAGAATCAAGGACATTACGTCGGTTCAAGGCATTAGAGACAACCAGCTTGTGGGTTATGGGCTGGTGATCGGACTTGCTGGTACGGGTGATGGATTGAAAAACTCCCCATTCACCGAGATTTCGATGCAATCGATGTTGCAGAAACTAGGCGTGAGGCTTGAGCCGGGTTCAATTGGTTCAAAGAATGTGGCGGCTGTCGTTGTAACCGCGACATTGCCGCCTTTTGTTGCCGAAGGCAGCCGCATTGATGTGAGCGTCTCTTCGCTGGGCGATGCAGCTTCCCTTAAGGGTGGCGTTTTGGTCATGACGCCGCTGCTCGCGGCCGATGGATCACCCTATGCCGTGGCGCAAGGTGCGGTCGCTGCGGGCGGCTTTCAGGCCGCGGGCCAGGCTGCCACTGTTACACAAGGTGTTCCGACCACGGGCCGCATCCCAAATGGTGCCATCGTAGAGAAGAATAATACGGCAGAGATCAACAAGGTTGATGATTTCGCTCTGCAGCTGGTCAACCCTGATTTCAAGACTGCGAGTCTTGTCGCCAATGCCATCAATGCGTTTGCTGTAAAACACTATGGCGGAGCGATTGCCCAGGCTCATGATTTTCGCACCATCGATGTGAAGCGGCCCCCCGCAGTGACCGCCTCCAATCTTTTTGCCGAAATTGGCGAACTCATGGTCGAACCTGAAACCGCCGCTAGAATTGTCATCGATGAAAAGAACGGAACCATCGTGATGGGCGATGATGTCAGATTGTCGCCGGTGGCTATTTCGCACGGCAATATTGTTATCAAGGTTACAGAACAGCCAATCGTGGTGCAACCATTGCCGCTTTCGAACGGCACAACGATGATCCAACCCCAAACAGATATTTCAGTCGACCAGTCTCCAGGCAATCTCGCCGTATTGCGCGGGCCAACACTGGAAACTCTGGTCGCAGGCCTCAATCGTATGGGGCTGAAGCCGAATGACATGATTTCCATCCTACAGACAATCAAGGCGGCTGGAGCACTTCAGGCCGATTTGATTATCCAATGAGTTTTTGAGGTTCGGCATTTAACATGAGTAGAAGCACGCACGCGTATGGCATTTTACTTGCCGTTGGCATGATGATTGGCGATGCCGAGTTGGTGTCGGCCCACGCCGAAACGGCTGCCCAGAATCCTGCTCTGGCGCAGGATTATTGCGCTGCTTTTGCAAAAGAGGCGGAGAGCGCCCATGACAGCCGCCAAAAAATGGAACTTGATGCGCTCAACGAGACGCTCGACAAGAAGCTTGCGGAAATCAATGACAAGACTGCTCAGTTAGAAAAATGGGTTAGCCAGCGCGAAGCCATCATGGCCACTGCCACAACTTCAGTTCTAAAGATCTATGAAGCCATGGACCCGATTGTTGCCTCGCAGGAGCTGGCGAAGCTTGATCTAGTGGGATCCTCATCGATCATTCGCAAGTTGAAGCCGAAGATCGCCAGCGACATTCTCAAGGAAATGCCGTCTGCAACAGCTGCTCGCATCGTTGCAATCATCAGTTCGGAAGCAAATTTGGTTCAGAGTGGTACGCCGTGAAGCTCAATCTTGTGATCTGCCATGCGTTGATTTGTGCCAGCCTTTGTGGGTGCAGCGCTTATACTGAAAGGCTTGTGGACGGACCGGACCTTTCGCCAGTAGGAAGCGGCCTTTCACCATCCCAACGCGGTGAGGTCACGGGCACTTATGCCGCTGCGGCGTCATCCAATTCGGATTGGGTGGGCGGGCCTGCTGACTACTTCCGTGACTCGCGAGCGCGCCATACGGGCGATCTCATCAGCGTGCGAATCAGCATCAACGACAACGCGAATTTCAACAGCACCTCGGATCGGTCACGCAAAGCCAGCGCCAATGGTTCGGCACAACTCGATCTTGGAATTGTGGGGCTGACAGGCAAGGGCAGCGGCACGGCCAAAAATGATGCGGCCTCGTCAGGGCAGGGGACAGTAACGCGGTCTGAAAAGCTGAACTTGTCTCTCACAGTTGTCGTGCGAGAAGTCTACCCGAATGGCACCATGTTGGTCGAAGGTTCCCAGGAAGTTCTGGTCAATCTCGAAAAACGGGTGGTTCACGTGTCCGGAATCGTCGATCCACGCTTCATCAACGTCGACAATAGCATCGAATATAGCAAGATTGCAGAAGCTCGCATTTTCTACGGCGGCTCGGGAAAAATCAGCGAGGCTTCGAAGCCGCGTTGGGGTGTGCAACTTTGGGACAAGATTAGCCCTTTCTAATCACCCCTATGGCAGATCAGGAGAAAGTAAAGTCCGGCGCTATGCAATTGGTGCTTGGATTGGTGATCGTCACAGGCATTGGCCTGGGGGCGGGTTTTGGCCTGTCCAAAATGTTTTTCAAGCCTGATCCAAATCCGCCTGAGGTTGCAGCCGCTAAACCGGATGCCCATGCTGACGCCAAGGGGCACGGCGACAGCAAAGACGCTGGCAAGGCGGATGTCCCTCCTGAAACCTTGGCCGTCGCTGCTGCAGACTTTAATCCGGCCGATCTCAAGGATGTGGTCATGACGCCGTTCGCGCCGATAACCACGAATATTGCCACGCCTGAAACTGTGTGGATCAGGTTAGAAGGCAGCATGGCCATCAAAGCCAAGGACGGCGTGAAGCCGGCTGATGTCGCGCAACTCGCTTCCAACAAGATCGTCGCCTACGCGAAAACCTTGAAGCTCGTCGATATTCAGGGGCCAGTTGGCTTTCTCGCCTTAAACAGCGACCTCAATGAAATTGCGCGCAGCGCGACAGACGGACAGGCCCGCTCTGTCCTCATATCTGGATTTATCGTCGAATGAAAAAGATTGTACTTGCCATGGTAGCCCTCGCCTTGAGTGCGCTCCCAGCCGTTGCTCAAACTGCACCCGGAGTCGGACAGGCCGCTACTGATCTTTTGCCCAACGTTGATCTTTCGACCTCTTCCAAGATGATTCAATATGTGATCCTGATCACGGCTCTTTCCTTGGCGCCGAGTCTGGTGGTGATGACCACGAGTTTCACTCGTATCATTGTTGCACTCTCTTTCTTGCGCAGTGGGTTGGGCATGCAGACCACGCCTGCCAACATTGTTATCGTGTCGTTGGCCCTCATTCTGACTGGTTATGTCATGGCGCCGACCATTGACCAAGCGTGGACAACTGGAATCAAGCCCTTCAGTGATGGGCAAATCACTCAAGCTGAAGCAATTGAGAAGACGGCAGCACCCTTTCGCGTGTTCATGCAGCACAATGTTAGGGAAAAAGAACTGGCTTTGTTTCAAAGCCTCGCCAATCAGGCGGAATTCGGCCCCCAGGCCTCAGCCGACGATCTTCGAATTTTGGTTCCGGCCTTCATGGTTTCAGAGCTGCGCCGTGGATTTGAGATTGGTTTTCTGATTATTCTACCATTCCTGATTATCGACATCGCTGTCGCCACCATCACCATGTCGATGGGCATGATGATGTTGCCGCCCACAGTATTGTCATTGCCATTCAAGGTGATGTTTTTTGTGCTGATTGACGGATGGAGCCTTCTGGTGGGCAACCTTGTCAGGTCATTCCACTAGCGCATTCACCAGTTGTTAACCGTGATGAAAATCCGGGCATGAGATAACCTCACATTAACAGTTCAGCTCTATGGTTGGTTCCATAGCGGATCGTGGAATAGTCCATGCGGCAGTTTTTGCCTTTCCGTTATTCCGGTTTCGACCCGGCATGTTCCCCCAAAATCAAAATCAACAAGTCAGTATTTGGAGCATTGCCATGTCGAGTATCCTTACCAACTCAGCCGCACTTACCGCCCTTACGTCTTTGACCAAGACGCAGAATTCTTTGCAGATGACCCAGGACCGTATTTCGACCGGCCTGCGCGTTGGTTCTGCTTCCGATAACGCCGCCTATTGGTCAATTGCCACCACGATGCGTTCGGACAACAGTTCGTTGTCGACCGTCAAGGACGCTCTTGGCCTTGGCGCTGCCACGGCCGATGTTGCCTACACCGGCACCACGGCAGCCATTGATCTTGCGACGCAGATCAAGGACAAGCTCGTCACCGCGCTGCAACCCGGCGTTGATCGCGCCAAGATCCAAGCCGATATTACCCAGTTGCAGAAGCAGCTGAAGAGCACCGCTGATTCAAGCACCTACGCTGGCCAGAACTTGCTCTCGGTTGACTCGACTGCGACCGGCTACAATGCAACCAGCTCGACATTGTCGTCTTATACCCGTGCGGGCGGCGTTATCAGCACCGGCACGATTGACATCAGTGTCACGACTTCGAAGCTTTATGATGCCGGCAACCAGAGCGGCATCCTGGACAAGGTTGGAACGAGCGGCGCTTCAGTGGACACGCTTGACGTATCGGCCCTGACCGACAGCGCTACCGACGCAACGCTCATGAAGAAGATGATCGCTGACGTTGACGGTGCCATCACCAAGATGACAACTTCGGGTGCCAACCTCGGCGCTGCCAAGACCCGCATGACCAACCAGTCGACTTTCATCGATGCTCTTTCAACTGCCATTACCAGCGGCATCGGTACTTTGGTTGACGCCAACATGACCGAAGAATCAACAAAGCTCTCTGCTTTGCAGGTTCAACAGCAGTTGGGCACGCAGGCTCTCAGCATTGCGAACCAGAGCACACAGTCGATCCTGTCGCTGTTCCGCTAATAAAACGATACTAAACTGATTGATCCGAGTTGGAGCGTGTCGTCTTCGGACGACCGCTTAACTCGTGGTTAACCAATATCGCAGTATTCCGGTCTCATGACGAAGGTGGAGAAATCCACTTGGCATGAGGCCTTTTCGTCATTCCGGATGATCCGGCATGTTCCTGTAGTGCAACCTCTCTCGCAAGGACATCGGAATGACCAGTATCAACACGAATCGCTCAGCCATGACGGCACTTGCCAGCCTGAACGCAACCAACATGAAGTTGGACGCAGCTCAGCAGCGCATCTCAACAGGTCTCCGCGTGAATGGCGCCCAGGATAATGCCGCATATTGGTCGATTGCGACTACGATGAAGTCCGATAATTCATCGCTGTCCACTGTCAAAGACGCCTTGGGACTCGGTGCCGCAACCGTCGATGTGACCTATACGGCCCTCAACAGCAACATCGAAGTCGTCCAGCAGATCAAGGACAAGCTCGTAGCAGCCTTGCAGCCCGGTGTTGATAAAACAAAAATCCAGGCCGAGATCACCAGTCTGCAGGACCAGCTCAAATCAACCGCCGATTCGGCGAACTTCTCGGGTTCAAACTGGTTATCGGAAGATTCTTCGAGCCCCGGCTACAACGCAACCAAGTCAATCGTGTCATCTTTCCAGCGCGACTCAAATGGCATCTCGATTCAGACCATCACTTTCGATGGCACGACCAGCAAGCTGTTCGATCCTTCCAATCAATCGGGCATTTTGGACACGGTCTCCACAACGACGAACGGCAACGTCCCGTATTCGGTGTCGACACTAGATATTTCAGCACTGACAACTTCGCCCAACGATACGGCCGACCTTACGCAAATGATCAAGACGGTCGATGGCGCGCTGAGCTCGATGACCAATTCGGCGGCCAATCTTGGCGCTATGAAGACGCGCATTGATTCGCAGAGCAGCTTCATCTCTTCACTGATGGACGCGATCACGCGCGGTGTCGGCACGTTGGTTGACGCAGACATGAGCGCTGAATCAACGAAGCTCCAGGCCTTGCAAGTTCAGCAGCAGCTTGGCACGCAAGCCTTGAGCATCGCAAACCAGAGCAGCCAGAGCATCTTGTCGCTGTTCAAATAAGCCCCTTTAGGCACGTGACGAACAAGTCGCATTAGTATCTGGGCAGAACGGTAAGTTTGAAGATGCAGTTTCTGGGTTACGCCTTAAATGTGGCAAAGAACATCGGGGTCAAGCGCGGCGCGTCTTTGTTCGTGGCGCTGGCCGTCTTCGTGGGAATGCTGACGTTGAGTTCCGTATACTTCAACAAGCCAGTTCGCGAAGTGCTATATTCTGGGCTCGGTCCAGAAGACGTCAATCAAATCGGCATGGTGCTTTCGGAAACCGGAATTGCCTTTGACGTCAATGAAGCTGGCACAGCCGTGCTCGTCGACTACGGCAAAACGGCGCAGGCCCGCATGATTTTGGCTGAGAAGGGTTTGCCAAAAAGCGACAAATCCGGTTATCAGCTTTTTGACCAGATGGGCTCGCTGGGCCTCACATCTTTTATGCAACAAGTGACCCGTGTGCGGGCGTTGGAAGGCGAACTGGTTCGTACTATTCAGCAGATTGATGGCGTGAAAACTGCACGTGTGCATTTGGCGCTCAAACCGGAAAACAGCTTTCACGGCAAGGATGATGCAGCGACCGCTTCGGTTGTCATAAGGACAACGGGGCGTCCGTCGGAGCAAACCACGAATGCCATTCGGCAACTTGTCGCTGCGGCCATTCCAGGACTTTTGCCTGAACACGTCACGGTGATGACGACAGACGGCACGATGCTGAGTAACAGCTCGTCCGCAGCTTCGGCCCCCACCGACCACTTGCTTGAACTCGAAAAGACGGTGTCTGATGAAGCCCAGGCTCGCATCGAGCGGACGATTTCACCACTTGCCGGGATGAGCAATATCCGCGTCAGTGTTACTGCAGATCTCAATGCCGACAAAAAACAAATCAACGAAACCAATTTCGATCCCGATTCCAAGGTTGAAAGATCAACTCGCACGGTAAAATCTTCTGACAGCAGCAATGAAGGCGGAAGTCCTGGCTCGGTGTCTGTAGACCAAAACGTCCCACAGGAAGTTAAGCCTGGCGCTGGCGGCGATTCGACGTCCAAGAAGAAAGAAAGCAAGGAAGAAACCGTAAACTATGAAGTCAACAGCAAGCAGACGACGACCGCTGTTGATGGCTACAAAATTGAAAAACTTTCTGTTGCTGTGGTGATCAACAAACAGGCCTTGCTGAAGCTCCAGGGTGCAAATCCAGACGAGAAGAAGCTTGATGTCGCTTTAAAAGAGATTGAAGCCGTGGCGAAGTCGGCTGCGGGCTTTGACGAGAAGCGCGGTGACATCATTCACGTTTCGGCAGCAGATTTCATGCCGGAAGATGCAACGCTGGAGCCTGTGCCCAGTGCTGGCGCCATGGAAACTCTTAAAGGTAATCTCGGCACCATCATCAACGCATTTGCCTTTGTCATGGTGACCTTGCTCGTCTTGCTTCTCGGTTTGAAGCCGACGCTCAAGGCCGTAGCGAGCATGGGTTCGTCCGGCTTGAAGCAACTCCCCGCGGGAGGCGCTCAGCCTTCGCTTGGTGTTGCCGCGAATAGCGATTTTGGAGCTGGCATGGGCGAGGCAAACCTCGGTCATTCGGGAAGTGCGAGTGACGGACCACGCGACAGGTTGAACCGTGTCATTGGTGGTGACACTGAGCGTGCGGCTCAAGTTCTCAAGCAATGGATGAACGACAAGCCCGGTGAAGCAGCATGATCCTGCTTGCCGATTGGGCCAGTATTCGAAAGTCGGGTGCGCGTCCGCAACCCGAAGCGGAAGAAGCACACCATCATGACGATGAAGGCAGTATCGCTGACGTTGTGATGTCGCTGGTTGATAACGTGCAGATGGCCAGCCGCCATGCACAGGCGACGAGATCCGGCTTTGACATGCAAACCAAGCTTGATGGTCTTGCGGCCCAAGTGACAGAGCTTTTGCAGTCCGAAGTTGCGGCGTTGCGTCTGATCATCGATCGACAATTGAAGGTGCTGTTTTCGCCCTTGTTGAACGAGAGATTGGAAGCCAAGGCCATTGAAGATTTCTGCAATGGATTGACTGCCGCCGTCGGCAGAGACACGGCCCGGCATCTAGTCATTTCAGCTCCGCGTGAGCTCCATGACAGATTGGCTGCGAGGCTCGCCCAAACTGAATTTAAGTCCAGCATCAATCCCATTGATAGCCAGGAAATCTCGACATCCCTTGAGGCCACGGAAATTACCACAGAGATCGGCAGATGGAAGGCCGACTTGCAGAGATTGCTTTCATGATCAACGAAAACGAAGAACATAAAACCGAAATTCTGATTATCAGGCGGCATAACGGCGACGAGCATGCATCCCATAAGGGTGGTGCCTGGAAAATCGCCTATGCAGATTTCGTCACCGCCATGATGGCGTTTTTTTTGGTGATGTGGCTGATCAACTCCGCCAATCAAGCCACGAGGGCCAGGGTGGCGAGCTATTTCAATCCGATCAAGATGACCGATGCTGCGCCTGCCGGCAAAGGCTTGAAGGATGTGGACCCTACCAAAAAACCCGAGAACACGACCAAGTCTGATTCCAGTGGTGAAAAATCTGGTGAGGTCAATGACGTCAAGGGGGCCGGGACTGTCGAAAATGCCAAGACTTCAGCGGGCCTGACGACGGATGAGGTCTTGCGCGATCCTTACAAGATGATCGAGCAAATTTCCAAAGAAGGCCAAGCGCATCCTTCAGGGAAAACTGTTGATGTGGTGAGTGAAAAAACCGGAGATCCCTTCGATCCGAAAGCATGGGAAGCTTTGCGCGATGGCAAGCAGAATACGGACTCGCCAGACGCCGGCGCAGGTGTGGGACCAGATGTCGCTGATGCAGTAGTTCCTCAAGGCCAGGCAAATGAGCAAGTTGCAGATGCCGCTTCCAACCAGGTCGGCAAGGCCGCTTTGCCAGCGCCAACTATTGCTTCTACCCAAACTCAAGACAAATCGGCCTCTGGCAAGGATGCGGCTAGCAAGGATGCGGCATTGGCATCAAAGGCCAAAACGCCTGATAAAATGCCCGACGTCGTTTCGCAAGCCCAGAAAGACATCATGGCTGCCATTGCCGATGCTGGTGCTGAGAATGATTTGCAGGCCACCGTCAAAACAACTTCGGAAGGTCTCTTGATTGTCTTGAGCGACGCCAGTTCGCATCCAATGTTCGCCATCGGTTCGGCCAAGCCAACGCCGGCCCTGATTGAAGTGATCGACACTGTCGGCAAGATATTGGCGACACAGGATGGCCGCGTTGTCATTCGCGGACACACGGATGCCCGGCGTTACAAGTCGCTGAATTTCGACAATTGGCAGCTGTCCACGGCTCGCGCCCATATGGCCAGCTATATTTTGATGCATGGCGGGTTGGATGAAAGCAAAATCCTGAAGATCGAAGGTTATGGATCTTCGGAACCGCTCGATGCCGCAGACCCGTTGGCCGACGGCAATCGCCGGGTGGAATTTCTGCTGCGCAAGTGAGGCGCAACAACGATGATGAAGTTCAAAGGGGTCGGGAAAAAGAAAATTCTGGTCGGCGTCGGTCTCAGTCTTGCACTGGGTGGCATCGCTGCGGCTGGCTGGTTTTTCATTCCCCAGCTTGGTTTGGTGCGATCGGCGCTGTCGTTGGTTGGCTTAAGCAAACCCAATAACGATGAAGCAAAATCGACCTCCTCTCCAAATAGCCAAGAAGATCATGGTGAGGGCACAGCCGCGACAGTGATTGCGCCTGACACGTTCTCGTCAAAAAGCCAACTGGTCTTGGCCGTCCGTGCCATGTTGAACCAGCAGACTGACTTGGCGCTTGGCAAACCCGGTGCTGGCACAAAACTAAAAGCCAGCATGAGCATCGTTGCCATGATGGCATCGAGAATTGATGTCCGAGCGCTTTCAACCCCAGAGTATGACGCGGCGGCGGTTTATGTCTTATCTGGTGGCCGCCCCGATATTCTGGAGCGCATCGCTGCTGAAGTTAAACTTGATCCAGAGCGGCAGAGTCTTTTCGAAGGTGCAATATCTTTCGTCAAAGGTGACTTGAAGGCTGCGGCAGGCAAACTCGCGACTATTGATGCTGCAAAATTTGAGCCCGTGTTGTCGGCCCGAATTTACATGTTGCAGGCGCATTTGGAGGACAAGTCTCCTTATGAAATGCGCAAAAAAATGCTGCAAACAGCAATCAACATTACACTCGGCACGCTATTTGAAGAGGCGGCGACGCGGCGATTGGTGGCGCTAGCGGGCGAAAATTTCGCGTTGAATGACTTCGCCTACTGGGCCGATCGGTATCAGAGGCGTTTCCCAAATTCACCGTATTTTCCGGATTTCTGGGCGGATGTCTTAAATGCCGTTTTCACCATAGAAAGGCGCGCGGACAAGTTCTCTCTGGATGATTTACACCAGTTGGTCCTTCACCTGCCTGATGACCGAAAATTGACGTTAGTGCGGACTTTGATTTTGCGATCGATCAAGGAAGGCTATCCACGGCTCTGCCAGTTCGGTTTGGACGAGGCAGCTGACAGTTCGGGCAAGTCTGGCAATGATGTCGAGGAGTTGCGGCTTTACAAGCTCGTTTGTGCAGTGGGTACTAGCCCTCAATCCGTGGGGCAGCAATTGGCCCTGCTTGACCGCAGCAAACTTAGCCCCAATCAAATCGAGCTTCTTGATGCCGCTAATCTGCTGGCCAAGGGTGTGCTGTCCACAGGTGCCGGTCCCCAGAATGGGCCTGATGTCTATGGCCCCCGGCCTAGTTATCCCGGATTCGAAGTTGTCAATGCACGGACCGCAAGCGTCGCACAACAAATCGATGCTACGGATAGGGTGTTAAAAAGGGCTGATAAATGACTGCATCGGTAGCAAACAACGTTATTTCCATAGCCAAGGGCGCTCATCCGGCCATGGCCAAGAGCCCTCACGCGAAATCGAAATCTGACCGTCCTGAACCTGACGCACCTGAAGCTGAAGTGACCTCACTTTTCCCGCGCATAAAGTCAGCCAATAGTGGTTGGTCGAAAACTCAAAAGTCAGTTGCCGAAGGCCGCCCCGATTCCAAGACGCAAGACGATGCGGATGATCGGGGGATGGGGCAGGATTTGTTTGGATCTCTGGTGACCAGCGTCGGGCAGAAATTGACACAACATGATGATCGGCCTGCCCAGCCAGGTGAAGCTCGGATCGTCGAACTGTCGCCGGATGCGTCATTACTTCGAGTCTCACAAATAATGCGGCATGGAGTGTTTCCGGATTCGTTGCAAAATGTGACACAGAAACCAATACGTGACGTCAAGAGCCCGGTCGCAATTTCTAAGGTGGACCCTCGTGCCTTGCCAAGCATATCGACCAATCAGCCAGCACTCGAATCTGGTTTTGCAGACGAAAAGATTTTCGTGGACCTTGGCCAGACCAAGGGGACTACTTTGGTGAAATCATCGAATGTTGACGTGCCACCACGGACTACGCTTGGTGAAAGCCAGCCAGTTTTGGCCAATGACGATGCGCCCGCAAATCTGCAATCCCCTATGCCTGAAAGAGAAGCGAAATCGACCAGCATTGATAAGCCTGCGCCTGGTAGTCCAAAGGAATCTCTGGCTCAGCAGTCAACGGGGCAAGTGACGTCAGCTTTGGACTTAACGCCGGTCGCAGCTTTAAATAGCATGGGCGGCAAGTTGCTCAGTCCCACCGCTCAAATTTTGGAAAACATCAAAAGTGCTGTGCCTCCGGCCCCCGCCGCCCCGGTAGCCAATAGTGTTGTCCCACAAGCTGTCAAAACTCTGGAAATTCAATTGCTGCCTGAAGGATTGGGTCCGGTGACGGTCTCGCTGAAATCGGAGCAGGGCAAACTCAAAGTTCAGATTTCGGCGAAGCTCGATACGACGCGCCAGGAACTCGAGCGTAACTCAGCGGAATTGGTGAGCGGATTGCGGGCTGTTGACCCGACTTTCACAGATGTCGATGTCAATTTTTCGGACCAGAATCAGGGCACGGCACCAGACTCAAGAGGGCAGGCGTTTGGCAATGGCGGAGAAGGTCGCGGCGCTCCTGAAAACACGTCTGGCTTTGGATCAAATGGAGGCCGTGATGCGGATCAGGCAAGCCCAAGTAGACAAAATTCAGTCTATGGGAAAACCCGACCGGGGCAGAATGTGGCTGCTGGCGAGTTGCCTTCACGTATTTCTCGCGCTGACGGCATTTACCTCTGACGCGGCAATTGCCGGTGGACCTACTGATGCCAAGATCTGCGAGCGTTATCTTCCGGCGATTGCAAAGTCTGAGGATGTTCCGCTTGGTGTCCTCTATGCGGTGGGTCTGACTGAAACTGGCGTCAAAGGCAGCCTCCACCCCTACGCGTTGAATGTCGAAGGCAAGACCATCATCACCTATTCTGAGGCGGATGCGATGAGTGAATTTCGCAAAGCCAAAAGACAAGGCAAGATTCTGATTGACCTTGGCTGCATGCAGGTGAACTTTCACTATCACGGCTCCAATTTCAGCTCGCCTGCCGAAATGATGGATCCTGAAAAGAACATTGTTTATGCCGCGCGTTTTCTGAAAACGCTTCATGCCAGTGAGGGGAGTTGGGCCGCCGCCGTGGCGCGTTACCACGCGAGCCCGCGCAAACCACAAGAGCAGCATCGTTATATTTGCAGCGTCATCCGAAATTTGATCGCCAGCGATTTCGGTGGTTGGACGCCGGCGTCCCGGGTCTATTGCAGACACTAGCCGCAAGTTGGCAGTTAACGTTCGATTAACCATATTGCCCAACCTCTGAATTGCCAGATTTGCACTGATCAGCCACCCGCAAGCTAGCTGTGCGAGGATTGAGGTAGATCGAGGAGTAAACCAACATGAGTCTTTACGGTGTAATGCGGACCAGCGCTTCTGGCATGGCCGCCCAGGCCAGCCGAATTTCAACAGTTGCTGAAAATGTCGCAAATTCGAACACCACGGGCTATAAATCCGTGCGAACAGATTTTTCCTCGTTGATGGTTGACACTTCATCGGGGGGTTACAATTCGGGCTCCGTTGAAGTCGACACTCAGCGTTTTGTTTCAAATCAGGGGACTTTGACTGGAACAGGATCTGACACTGATCTTGGGATCCAAGGCCAAGGATTTTTTGTGGTTCAAGGTCCTGGCGGCGAAACGGTGATGACCAGGGACGGATCATTTGCCCCCAACGCAACGGGCCAACTGGTGAACTCTTCGGGATACGTCTTGATGGGATATCCTCTCTCGTCTGGGCAGCCGAGCATCGTTGTCAATGGATTTAGCGGCATGACACCCGTTACAGTGAACAGCAGCACGTTATCAGCAGTTCCCTCGACAACTGGTACGTTCCAGACCAATCTTCCTTCGGACGCAACGGCGGTTGCTGCTGGCAATTTGCCGTCCACCAACTCCGCGTCGGCGACCTACACCGCAAAGTCTTCGCTGGTGACAATCGGCAATCTTGGACAAGAAGTTACTCTTGATTTGTACTCGACCAAAACTGGTCCAAATACTTGGGAAGTTACGGCCTATGACAAAGCTGGCGCGTCGTCGACCGGTGGGTTCCCGTATGCTTCGGGGCCGCTTTCCACCCAGACCCTGACATTTGATCCAAACAACGGGCAATTGGTATCAGGCTCGACACTCGGCGTGACGGTTCCAGGTGGCCAGGCGCTGACCCTTGACCTCACGGGCACTTCGCAACTCGCGACGAACTATTCCGTGACTTCAGGCAAGGTCGATGGCAACAAGGCCAGCGTTGCCACTTCGACCGAAATTGACAAGGACGGCACCGTCTATGCCTCCTATGACAATGGCTCTCGCCAAGCCATCTTTCGCATTCCGCTTGCAACAGTCACGAGCCCTGATCATCTTCAGGCCCTGTCCGGCAATGTTTTTGCAACAACCAGCCAATCAGGCGATGCTCATGTGGGCTTTCCCCAAGAAGCGGGTTTTGGCTCGGTAAATTCGGGTGTGCTTGAGCAATCAACGGCTGACATCGCTTCGGAATTTACCGACATGATTGATGCCCAGCGTGGCTATACCGCAAATTCCAAAGTGTTTCAGACCGGTGCTGACTTGATGGATGTTCTCGTCAATCTCAAGCGCTGATCTGGTTAAAGGTTTTCAATGAGCGGCATTTCATTAGCACTGTCAAATGCGCTGTCAGGTTTGATGGCCACCACAGGACAGACTGTTGTTACGTCCCGGAATATCACCAGGGCCAATGATGAAAACTATACTCGGGAAATTTCTACGACATCCACCAGCGCGTCGGGCGGGGCCAGCTTAGACCCCACCCAACGTGCCGCCGACAAAAAGTTGCTGGATGCGTTGTTGCAGTCAACCAGCATGTCATCGGGGCAATCCACATTGTTGGATTCCATCACCGCAATCAGCAATACCGTCGGTGATGTCCAGGATGATGGCTCAGTTGCCTGGTCCATTGACCAGTTCCAGCAGAAACTCCAGGCGGTTGAAGCTGATCCAGGCAATAGCACTTTGGCCAGCCAAGCCATTGCTGGTGCCAAAACGCTCGCCTCGGCATTGAATAGCGCATCGCAAGTGACGCAGGCCGTTCGTAGTGACGCTGATGCCGGCATGGCCAAATCTGTGGCCACCATTAACGACCTGCTGGCGCAATTCCAGAAACTTGACAATTCTATTGCTGGCAATTCCCTTGATCCCGACTCGCGCGCTGCGGCGATGGATTCCCGTGATGCGGTTCTGAAGAAACTCTCTGCCGAAATCGGCATCCAGACGGTCACACGGTCTGACAACAGCACGGCCATCTATACCGATGGCGGTGTCACCCTATTTGACAAATCACCGCGCCTGCTCACGTTTTCTGCGTCGACAACATTAACGCCCGGCATGTCGGGTGCGCCTGTCTATGCAGATGGTGTACAGATTACCGGGTCGTCTTCGCCGATGCCAAGCAAGACTGGCAATCTGGTGGCTTATGCTCAAGTCCGCGATCAGATTGCCCCCACTTATCAGAACCAGCTTGATGAAATCGCGAGAGCACTTGTCACCAGCTTTTCTGAAAAAGATCAGAGCGCCAGCCCCAGCCAGCCCGATGCGACGGGGCTGTTTTCCTATAGCGGATCGCCTGCTGTACCCGGTGCCGCACTGGTTCCAGGCCTCGCATCTCAGATCAAGGTGAATTCGGCGTTTGACCCTGCTTCAGGTGGCAATGCCAATCTGTTGCGCGACGGCGGGGCCAATGGCGCAGCTTATAAATACAACACGTTGAATGTTGCAGGTTTTCAGGGCCGCTTGCAGTCACTCGCTCAAGCGATGGGTCAAACGCAAAGTTTCAGCGCGTCGACCCAATTGCCTGCATCCAACACAATTTTGGGCTTGGCTACCGCTTCGGCGGGTTGGGTTGAAGCAACCCGGTCTGATGCCGACAGCAAAGCGACCAATGCTGATGCGACACAGACCAGAACCAAAGCTGCTTTGATGAGTGCGACGGGTGTCAATCTCGACACCGAAATGGCGACGATGCTGAATTTGGAAAAGTCATATCAGGCCTCGGCCAAAGTCTTGACCACGATCAATCAGATGTTGGGTGACCTGTTTCAGGTCATCCGATAGTGGGGAAAAATTGACATGGTAATCAATGGCATTTCCACACTGGCGACAACCCTGTTGGCTCAGGACTCAATGTCCTCAACTCAAAAGAAGCTCAATGACGCGGTGACCGAGCAGTCGACGTTGCGTCATGCTGATGTGGGATTGACGCTCGGTGGCAATGTCTCCAGAAACCTCAATTGGCGTCTGACACTTTCTCAAACCACAAATTTTTCGGAAGCCAATGCCCAGGCTTTGGCGCGCGCTGATGCGTTGCAAACCTCACTTGATGCCACCAAGACGACGGCCAGCGATTTCCTCACGTCTTTGGCCGGGGCGCGAAACGCTGTGAATGGACAGGCACTGACCAAGCAAAGTTCCGGTCTTGCCATTGATGCCGTCGCAACTTCCGTCAATGTGACTTATGACGGTCAATATCTACTGGGCGGACAAAATACCGATGTGGCGCCGCTGAACAGTTATCAAGGTGGCACGGCCCAGACGAGCTTCGACACAGCTTTCCAATCTTTCTTTGGCTTTTCCAAAACAGATCCGGCCGCGGTCAACATTACTGCGGCGCAAATGAATTTGTTCCTCCAGGGCCCATACGAAAATCTGTTCCAGTCGTCGTCTTGGAGTGCAAATTTTTCCAACGCCACCTCCAACAATTTGCAGAGCCGGATTGACAACAATCAGCAGGTTGATCTTTCCGCCAACGCCAATGAAACCCCGATCAAGGATTTGATGCGTGGGATGGTGGCCGTGCAGGAAACGGGATCTGGCCAGCTCAATTCGGCAGCGTTTCAGGCCGTGATTGACTATTCGATGGGCAAGATCAGTGGAGCGATTCAGGGTTTGGGAGCAACCCAGGCGCGTGTTGGCGAGGCCCAACAGACCGTGACCCAGACAAATGCCAAGCTCAGTTCGATGAAAACTATCGTTGAAGACGAAATTCAACGCACTGAGGGCGTCGATCCGGCCGAAGTTGCCACACGCGTCAACAATCTGACCAGCCAGCTCGAAGCAAACTACACAGTTACAGGCAAGCTCGCGAAGCTAAGCTTGCTGAATTACATCTAAAACAGTGTGAGCCAACATGTATAAGCGCGTTTACGACGAAATTGCGGTGGAAACATCGGAAAAGATCAGGGCCGACGAAGTTCGCGCACTTGATCATTCGATCAGGTTGATGACTGCGGCGCAAGCCAAGGGTGCAGGCACGCGGGAAGCCGTTGAAGCAATGTTCTTTGTGAGCAGGCTTTGGGGCGTACTGCTCGAAGATCTGGCATCCGATGACAATGGCTTGCCGGCAGAACTGCGCGCCAAGATTATCTCCATCGGCATCTGGGCTCTCAAATACACTGAAGAATTCCGGCGCGGCCTGAAGAAAGATTTTCAGCCGCTCATTGAAATTTCAGGCATCATTCTCAAGGGACTTTCCGTCGCAAGATGAAAATACACCTCAAACGCAACGAAAAACTTTTCATCAATGGCGCTGTGATCCGGTTGGATCGCAGAGGTTCAATCGAGTTGATGAATGACGCGCAGTTCCTCATGGAAAATCATATTTTGCAGCAGGAAGATGCCAAGACTCCGCTGCAGCAAGTTTATTTCATCGTGCAGACGATGTTGATGGATCCAACTAATTCGCATCTCACTAAATACCTGCTTGATTCGTATTCCGAGATGCTCCTGCGCATGAATTTTTCAAATGAATATCGCGAATTGATTGGCTCCATCAGGAAGATGGTGGACGCGGCAAACTATTATGGCGCGCTCAAGGTATTGCGCCAGTCTTTTCATCTTGACCAATCAGCGACAGAAGCTCCGCAGGAATTGCCTGCCGTTAAACAACATGAGGCTGCATAATGAGCGTATCTTCCGTGGGCGCGACGTCTACTTCAACTGCCACAGCCACATCGGCTGTCGCGCAGCAGGCTGGCCTCGATTACAATTCATTTTTGAAGCTGCTCTTGCAGCAGATGAAAAGCCAGGACCCTACGCATCCGATGGATCAGACGGCGATGTTAGCGCAGCTCGCCCAATTCACCAGTGTTGGTCAAACCATCCAGACAAATACCAAGCTTGATTCATTGATTAGTTCTTCAAATACACAAGCGGCTGTTAATCTGATCGGCAAGACTGTCAAGTCTTTGGCTGACGGGACGACAGGCACAGTGAAATCTATTGAAATCACCAGCTCGGGCTCTTCGGCCATCCTCACATCAGGTTCAAAGATCGATTTGTCGACCGGCATTGAAGTGGGCGCTTGAGCCCATGAATGAAGTTGATGCGCTTGAACTCGTCCAGTCAGCATTGTGGACTACAATGTGGATCTGTGTGCCGTTGGTGCTGCCGGCGATGGCCGTCGGCATTATTGTGGCCTTGTTTCAGGCCCTGACGCAAATTCAAGAATCGACTCTCACGTTTGTTCCCAAGATGATTGTCGTGTTCTTTTCGGCAATGGCATCGGCTGCTTTTGTCGGATCGCAAATGCAGACCTTGGCTGAAAATGCCTATGATCGCATTGCTTCCGGTTTCTAGCGGTGAGATATGAGTACAGCCCAACTCACCGCGATCCCTACCAAAAAGACAAATGAAATAGGGTTTGCGCTGGCCGTTGCGGCCGTGCTGTCAATTCTGTTTGTGCCAATCCCCGCGTTCCTTCTCGATGTGGCGCTGGCGCTCTCGTTTTCTCTTGCCATTTTGATCCTCATGGTCTCGCTCTGGATTGAAAAGCCGCTCGATTTTTCTGCCTTTCCATTGGTTTTGCTGGTCACAACGATGTTGCGCCTAGCCCTCAATGTGGCCACAACGCGACTAATCCTCACTCATGGCCATGAAGGCACGCATGCCGCGGGCAACATGGTCGGTGGCTTTGCCAGGCTCGTTATGGGCGGCGATTTTGTAATCGGGGCCGTGGTCTTTGTAATCCTGCTCACGGTGAATTTCATTGTGATTTCCAAGGGTGCCACGCGTATTGCCGAAGTCGGTGCACGCTTTACCCTCGATGCCATTCCCGGCAAGCAAATGGCCATTGATGCCGATCTGAATTCGGGATTGATAGATGACAAGGAAGCGCGCCTGCGCCGTTCTGAGTTGGAACAGGAAAGTGCCTTCTATGGTTCGATGGATGGTGCCTCAAAATTCGTGCGCGGCGACGCTATTGCTGGCCTTATCATCACTTTCATCAATTCATTCGGCGGCATTATCATTGGTGTGACACGCCACGGGCTTGATGTCGCAACGTCCGCCGACATGTTCATCAAGCTCACGGTGGGCGATGGTCTTGTTACACAAATTCCTGCTCTGATCGTTTCTCTGGCTGCGGGTTTGCTGGTGTCCAAGGGTGGCAATCGCGGCACGGTGCAACAAGCCATTATCGGACAACTTGGTGGTTATCCCCGGGCCCTAGCCATGGCGGCCGGCATGTTGGCGATCATGTCGCTGTTGCCTGGGTTGCCATTCTTGCCTTTCGCGATCATTTCGGCGAGCTTTGCCGCATCTGCCTTTTTTATTACACAGACCAGAACGAAGGTCGAAGATGCCACCAAGGCTGCCAAGGTGGTTGCTGATGATTTGCGTACTAGCGAGAACAAGGCATCGGCCAAGGAACTCTTGCGGGTTCCTGAAATTCAGTTGTGCCTGGGGCGGCAGCTTTCATCGTCGATGCTGGTTTCACATGGAGAGCTAGCCCAACGTGTGGTCAAGATGCGCAAGAAATTTGCGCAGCAATATGGCTTTGTCATTCCAGACATCAAACTGTCGGATGATTTGACGTTGTTGCCCAAGCAATATGTGATCAAGGTTCACGGCACACTGGTTGCTTCTTATGAACTTCAGCCTGGTTCTCTGCTGGTCGTGACGACTGGAAAGAAAGCGCCTGACACGCCTGGTGATCCTGTGAAAGAGCCAGCCTTTGGTCTCGACGCCATGTGGGTTCCAGAGGTGTTTTCGAACGAACTGCGGAGCTCCGGATTTAATCCGATTGATACAATGTCGGTCATGCTGACCCATCTTTCTGAAATGGTGCGCAACAATCTCGCTTTGCTGCTCAGCTATCGCGATGTGCGCGGCATTACCGACACACTGGAACCGGAATATAAAAAACTGCTGGATGAAATTGTGCCCGGCCTGATTTCGTTCTCAACCCTGCAAGCCGTGTTGAGGCTTTTGCTGTCGGAACGCGTTTCGATCCGCAATCTTCACCAAATTCTTGAAGCCGTGGCCGAAGTTGTGCCGCATACGAGGAAGCCCGAACAAATTCAGGAACATGTACGCATTCGTCTTGCCCAACAGATTTGCGGCGACATCAGCGAAGAGGGCGTGCTGCGCGTTCTTCGACTGGGCAGTTCATGGGACAGTGTTTTCCTGCAA
The DNA here is from genome assembly GCA_038231475.1 of Hyphomicrobiales bacterium. Lineage (GTDB taxonomy): Bacteria > Pseudomonadota > Alphaproteobacteria > Rhizobiales > Aestuariivirgaceae > Aestuariivirga. The sequence continues at coordinate 52,211 of JBBRLH010000002.1, forward strand.
GCTTTACGGCGCGACCAAAAGGGCGAAGTCATTGAATTTGATATTGATCCCAAACAGCTCGAGGCCTTCGTGGCAGAGGCCACCAAGGCGATCAAGCCGCAGCTGGAACTGGGTGCAAGCTTTGCGATTTCCTGCGCACCGGAAGCCAGGCCCTATGTGCATATGGTTGTTGACCGCGTATTCCCCAATCTGCCTGTTCTATCTCATATCGAGGTGGCCAGAGCCCTGAAGATCGAGTTGCTGAGCCCCATTTCATGAATTGGCTGACAGACCAGTTTCTGTTCAATTATTTCCTGGTCTTCTGCCGTATCGGAATTGCCTTTGGATTGATGCCGGCTTTGGGGGGGGCTCGATATCCGGTAATGGTGCGGCTGTTGTTTGCTCTGGGGCTTTCCCTGTCGCTCACGCCACTGGTCAGCGCCATCAACCAACTTCCGACAACCGGGGACTCTGACAAGATACGCGCGATTTTCTTTGAGGTTATTGCTGGCTTCGTGCTTGGCTTCTGGTGTTCGTGCTTTATCTATATCTTGCGTTTTGCCGGTTCCTTCGTGGTCAACATGATTGGCTTGGCTGGCATTCCCGGCCAACCTATTGACGAAGCTGAGCCGTCTACGCCTATTGCAACACTTCTTTCGATGACATTGACGGCATTGATTTTTGCCACGGGGCTTCACCTTCAGTCACTGGATGCGATGGTCCAAAGCTACCGGATATTCCCACTTGGCGCTGTGATTGCACCGCAGTTGCCAGCCCAAACTACCACGGAAGTCTTGAGCCGCTGCTTTTTCCTGGGCCTCCAATTTTCCAGTCCATTTCTGGTTTTTTCAATCATTTGGAATTTTTCGCTGGGCCTTGCCAATCGAATGACACCGCAATTATCGGTCTATTTTGCCTTTTCGGGCCTTCTGACGGTGATCTCATTGGCTATTCTGGCTTTGGTGGCACCCAAGCTGCTCTACATTCCGCTTTCGGCCTATGAAGATTTTTTGACGAGTGGCTTTCGATGAAGCGTCAATCGGAAAAGCTGACGCGACTGATCGATGCTCACAACAAAATCATCGAGTGGCATATTGAAAATATAGCAAGTTTGGAGGTGTCGATTGCCGCCTGCGACAAGCAAGTTGCCGACACTTTAGTCGCCATGGATCAGATGGCTGGCCTTGGTCTGAGTAAAGGGCCTAATTATTCCAGAATTTTTCAAGAGATCAAGGACCGACGCGGAAAGTTGACCAAAGCTTCGCTGACCGCCAAGGCGGAACATGCGCGTGTCACCGCCATTGTCGAGCGCTTGGCTGAGAGGAAATCCGAAGTCCAGGTCGGCATTGATCAAGTTGATCTTGAGGACTCCATTGACGAGTGGAGCAACACGCAGGCGTCATTCAGCTAGCCACAAGCATAGGGGTATAGCATCACCCCATCCGTGGGAGCCCAATGGCATGAACATCGATAATCTATCTGGCTTAAAGCAGTTGTTGTTCGGGAACTTCACCAAGATTGGTGGCCACGTGGCGGCCCGTCCCAAGGCTCCTGTAGATTCCAGTCCGTCAAGCTTTGCCACCTTGCTGAGCCATGCCAGAAAGCCCCATTCCGCTGGAAACGGGGCAACGCCCAATCTGGTCGAAGATGTGATGGCTGCAGCCGATCCCAAGAAAACTGAGAATGCCCAGGTGGCCTTGCTGGATTTGCATGGCAAGTCTGGTCCGACTGGCAAGGTTGATGCCAAAGCCGATGCCAAAGCTAATGCCATGCTGGCGTTGGAAGGCACGCTGATGACCAAATTCGTCGATCAAATGATGCCGAAGTCCAATCATGCGCTTTATGGTTCGGGCACGGCCGGAGATACATGGAGAGGCTTTGCGGTTGATCAATTTGGCGCCGTTTTGGCCAAGTCTGATCCGCTCAATTTCGGCACGCACCAAAGCGGGCTCAAGCTTGCGGCGAGTGCGGGTGTCACAAATCTTTTCGGCAGCGGCTTTGATGACCAACAGCAAAACCAACCCATCACGCCATTTTCCACTTAAATGAACGATTAGGAGCAGACCATGGATCGCAATGCAGCACTTCACGAAACATCACGTGGAGTCTTGGTCGCTCTTGAGACCATTCTCCCCAAGCTGGAAGAGGTTTTGGCGGAAGAAAACACGATTCTTGAATCTCAAACGATCACGGATCATCAACCTTACATCATCAAGAAAAACCATTTGCTGCGCGAATTGATGGCCGTTCAACGTATGGACCGCTTCAACACGGTGCCTCCAGACATGAAGAAAAGGCTGGGCAGCGTGCGGTCGCTCGTTGAAACCAATCATCGTTTGCTTGGAGCTCAGGTGGCGGCGATGACCGAGATCACCAATATGCTGACCGCGGTTGCCTTGGCGGAAGAAGCCGACGGCACCTATTCACGACGGCAGTAGCGAATAGCTCATGCTGAAGTTCCTGATCGCAGGAGTCTGGGGCGCCTTGATGACGGGGGCTGGCATTTTTGTCGGTCAATCAGTCGGGCAGGGTGGAGACGCAGCCGACGCCAACAAGGTGACGAGCTCAGAAGTCGCGCAAGTGACGACTGATATCACCGGTGCACCAATCATCGCGGAAGGCAAGGTCCTGGGCTATTTGGTCTTTCGCATCAAGAGTTCGGTGGATGTCAGCAAGCTTCCCAACGCCAAGTTTGAAGTCAGCCCGTTTCTGGTCGATGCGGCGTTTCATGCTTCTTATGAAATGTATCAGACAGGCTTTCAAACCATCGGGCCCAATGATCTTGAAAATTTGACGAAACAGGTTGCCGAAAGAGCCAATCAAAAGCTTGGCGCGGGCACCGTGACGGATGTTGAGATCGACCAGTTTAACTATATTCCTGCCGATCGTATTCGACAGAACATATTTTCGCCGAAATAAACTGGCGCAAACAGCATATGAAAATCAATCCGGTCCATGCGCTTCTTGAGGTTCTCCGGCAGCAGGCGCGCGCCTCCGAGAGTTCGAAGACCAAGCCCGGGACCGTGCAAGACGCGTTGAAGCAGGTTCGCGCGCAGGTTCTTGATGAAGCAACGGTCAAGCGGGGTTCGACCATTGAGCAAATCTTGGCTGAATCCAAAGACACGCAATTCAGGCTGGAAATGCTGGAAAAGCTCGTCGGAGACAAGTTTGATGTTCGGGGCGTTTCTTCGGGCAAAGAGCCGGTCAATTCAGAAAAGCCGCTGTCTGCCAATTTGACGAGCAGTGCTTCCACTGATGCCATCAACCAGACTGCCGCTCAAAGCCACGGGCGCGCCTGGCATAGCCAGCCTGACCTGTGGAATAATGCCGAGGCCGAGTTCCTGAAATATCATGTGATGGACCCGGGAATTAAATCATCGGGCGACCAGATCGGTATCGCCCAAAAATTCACTCCGACCGTCGACGATATTGAGAGCGCACTGTTTAAGGAAGGGGCAGATCCGGCCGAGTTTGCCAAAATCTTCTTGGCTGGCGGGCGTGTTCCATTTGATGTTCCGCAACAGGGGTTTGCGCCGCGTTTGGTGCCAATTGTCATCGGCGTTCTGATGCTGCTTGCCGTGGCCTATTTAATCCTCTGAAATGGCTGAAATACATGAGATTTTCGCAGGTGCGAAGTATCGCATAATCTAATATGACGATGACATCGAAATTCTGTGGACTGATCTGATGACCGCCAAAGCCGAAATTGCAGTGCTTCTGCCTGCCTATAATCCGGGTTCTGGGTTGACCCAGACACTGGACAGCATGCGGCAACAGACGGTGCCATTTCATTTGTTCCTGGTCGATGATGGCAGCAAGGCAAAACCCGACTATGCGTTGGCCCTGCAGGGCATTTCCCACACGCTCATTGCACTGCCCAAGAATGTGGGCATCACATTGGCCCTCAATGCGGGGCTCGCCGAAATTCTCAAAGGCGATTTCAAATATGTGGCGCGCATGGATTGCGGCGACGAGATGACTCCGGACCGCCTAGCCCTACAGCAGCAGTATCTTGATGAGCATGTCGAAGTCGACATCCTCGGCTCATGGATCGAGATGGTTTATACTGAGGTCAACCGGCGCTTTGTGCTGGACTGGCCCATTGCGCATGAAAACATTGCGCGGGACCTGTGGAAGAACATGTCGCTGTCCCATCCAGCTTTGATGGTGCGTACAAGTTCTTGGCGCAAACTGGGCGCTTACTCAACGGACTATGAAGCCGCCGAAGATTACGAATTGTGCAGGCGTGCCATGCAAGATGGCTACCTCTTTCACAATATCGGCAAGGTTCTGCTGATCAAGACCGAAAACCGCGACAGCATTTCATGGCGCAAAAGGCGGCGGCAATTGTTCAGCCGCCTGAAGGCGCAGTGGCATTATCGCGAGCTTGGCAATCTGGCTTGCGTGCAGGGGATTGTCAAAACGGCCATCACTTTGGTTATCCCGACGCCACTTGTTCACTGGCTCAAAGCATTGATGTCGAAGGATTGATTAGAGGCCGAGTGCAGCTCTTACAGTTTGTGGCCACTGATTGACGTCAAGGCCATGTGTTGCAAACATCGCGACCGCCAGACGATCCATGCCAAAAGCCACGCAGCCGGAATGGGCCAATTCACCTGTTTCGATCTTCATGTCCCAAACCTGGCCGAAGTGATCCTTGTGGGCGTTGAAGCTCATGCAAGCTGTAGCCGGTGCGCCGTGGCGCACGGGGATCAAAAGCTCAAATTTCAAAGCGGCCTGAAGTTGAGCCACGGCCTTCATCTGGCCCACGCGCCCAAAGAACGGGTCGCTGGCTTGTTCAAGCGTATAGGAAAGTCCCAAGCTATCGGCGAGGGCGGTTGCCTTCTTCATCCAGTTTTCGCGGAAGTCCAGCACATGGTCGGGCGTGCCGATGCAGACATATTCGCGCATGCGGAAGGATTGAAAGCGGTCGATGTTTGTTGAGGGTTCATGGCGGAAGACATCCGCGGCGATATCGAAAATATAGCCTTCCTGCGGAACGGCACCACGCGCTGCGGCCATGGGATAGACTGGATAGCAGGCGGCGGGTGACAAGACGAGATCGGACGGCGTGAGCGCAGTCGTCCACTCGCCACCTGCTTCATGGCGTCCGGCGGCCTGGGAAATTTCGGCTTCGCTGCCGTGCAGAGCGCATACGCAGCCCAGAAGATTGGGGAAGCTTTTCAGATAGCCCATTTTTTCGACCTGGGCCCGGCTCATCACCGGCGGAAAGCGCAGAATTTCTGCACTTTGATCGCGCTGACTGCTGATCAGGCCGGCCAGTTTTTCGATGATCTGCTCGTACATGGCGGTGCGAGCCACAACACCATCAACTCCCATGGAGCGAAACAGGACGTTCGCCATGGCGTCAGCGTTTCCAACTTTGGTGTTGGGCATGACAGCGGGAAATTTGACAGGCGAGTTCATGGTAATTCCTTCTCGATTATGCGTGGAGGCTGGTGGGGACGCCGCTCATCAATACGGCATTGCCCATGCTCGCAAGAATGCGATCATTGTTGATCATGATAGGTGCGGACAGAATGTCTCTGAGATGGCGGCCAATCGAAACATCCCCATCATTGCGATAGCCAGAGAGGCCGCAGGTGCGATAGCAAGTCATGACAATTTCGAGGGCCATTTCGGAGGCTTCAACCTTGGTGAGAGCCATCGCCGTCTGGTAGTCGAGCGAGGCGCTTTTATCTTCATCATTGTGGGCAATTTCGTAACGGCTGGTGGATTCATTGAGCAGGGCCCGGAGCATGCGAAGTTTTGACTTTGCCTTTGTCAGGTGCGTACTGCCTGGTGGCAATTGCCCAGTTGAGGCGCGCATGGCCTTGCGCACGAAAAGCTCGGCCTTGATCACGGCAGCCGTTGCGACCCCCGCCCAGACGCTCGACCATAGAATATGGGCCGCAGGCGTCATGGTCTGGGTGTGGATGCGGGCATAGGGTACGGGCAATACTTGATCAGCGACGCCACGGGCCTTGAGGCGATAGCCGGTGCTGCATGTGCCGCGCATGCCGAGCGTGTCCCAGCTGGAGGTGCGTTCGAGGCTGCAATCTTCCTTGAGGAATACCGCGAGAACCTGATCCGAGTTTTCGGCGTCTTCTGCACGGCGCGCCGTGGTCACTAGGGCATCCCCGTATGCGCCGTAGGAGATCACCGACGCATCGCGCTCGAGAGTGATGGTTGAGCCATTTTTTACAATGGCGGCGACGGACGAGCGAACGTTGCCACCATTGGTGCCCTCAGTGGTGGAGGAGGCGAGCAGCATCTGTTCCAAAACGATACGTTTCAAGAGGTTCTGTTGCCAGGGATTGTTCTGGCCGTGATTGACGATGCAGGCCAGTTTCACCAAGTGCATGGCATAAATCATGCCGGTGCTGGCGCAGGCCTGGCCCAGCTGGAAGCAGATTTCGGCGGCATCAGCCATTGAAAATTCTTCGCCACCAAAACGGGCAGGAACCAGCACACTCAGTAATTTGTGGGTTTTCAGGGCTTCCATAGCTTCTGCGGGATAGCGCGCGTCGCTGTCGACTGCGTCAGCATTCAAGGCAGCAATCTTGGTCACGGCGGTAATGCGTTCAATCACGTCAAGCGGCAGTCCCTGCGTTGTTTCAGAACTGGCATTTGCTGCGTGATAGTTCATTTTGGGACTCCAAGATTTCTTGAGGAATATCTTGCAAAGACCTCACCAACTTCTATTTCGAGCGCACTGGAAGTGGTCCAGTAGTTAACCATTCGTAAAGATATTCGTCCGCCTCTTTGACATCTCATTCAGCATGACCGCACATTCTGCTCGCCCGCAAAGGTTGCCAGCCCTAGACAGGGGTGAATGAAAACGGAACCTGCCATGCCTGAGGCTACATCAATTTATAGTCGGCCAAACGACGTGCCTGATACGGCTTTCGGTAGCGAAGACGCGGTGTTGAAACAGATTATGGTCTTGTTGAATGGCATTCGGCCCGTGATGGCCAATGGCGCAACGTATGACCCGACGACGAAGCTTGGTGATGTTGGTTTTACGTCGCTCGAAATGGTGAACGTGATGCTGGCGGTTGAGACTGCCTTCGATTTGATGATCCCTGCAGGTGATATTACGCCCGGAAATTTCAAGACTGGGGCGTCAATCGCCGCCATGATTGGCCGCCTCAAGCCCGCCGCATAGGCTCTTTTTGCCGCGCTGCCGTGACTTCCAAAATCTGCTCCATCCAGAAGGCGAAAACCGAAGCGGCTGAACTCGCCATGTTGGCTGGCAATTCGGCACGCAAGCTGGGAATGGGGAAGCTTTCGATCAGTTGGGGTATGCGTCGTCTTTCAACCTGCTTGCGGAACTGCAGATAGTTTTCCGTGGCGGCCATGTCGAAATAGTTCTCCGGCATTTCCGGATAGAGATCTCTTGTGCCATTGAGGTAGCGGTCGACGTCGCGACGATACTCGCGAGCCAACGAGAGTGCTGCATATTCGGGATGACCTTGCAGAAACAGAAACCGTGATGGCATTGATTTTATGAAAGCGTCGACTTCGCCTCCAGCACTTTGTGAGAGAATGCGATAGCCAGCTTTTTCGAGTTCCGCCTTGGGTACTTCGTTGAGGCGCGAATGACAAATGACCAGAGATTTGGCTAAGCCGTTACCATTCTCCGAAGTACGGCAGGTATAAGCGCCGGACAGTTTCGACGGCAGGCGGCGACGTTCGATCTTGTCGAGATGAAGAACAGCCGCATGAGCCGCGAGGCATGACCAATAGGTGCTGGCCGTATTATAGCGCGCCCAATCGATGAGGGTTGTCATCTCCGGCCAGTAGGGTTCCTGATCCAATCTGGCTGCGCGCGGTTCATTTCCGGTAACGATGAGCGCATCAATGCCATTGCGGTAAAGATCCGCGATCGGAAGATAGCGATCATGAAGGATTTGCGTTGCGACCTCGCCGCGTGGCAGGCTCGGCAAATAATAGAGCTGTAGTGCAAGTTGGCCGCCAGTCGCATGAGCGATCAGTTTTTCGAATTGTTGTTCGGTGGCGAGTAGCGCGCCATCTGGCATGTTGTTCACGAGACCAATTCGCAGGCCTGAAGTTCGTGGGACTGCGTTCGGCTGAACCGGCAATTTACCAACCGCCTTTGCGAGCTTGGCGATGTCGAATTGGGTGGTCATTCAGCGGCCAAAATTACGGGTCTATTGGCGACGGCGATGGCCAGCGCCTGATCAATATCGGCAATGATGTCATCGACATGTTCAATGCCAATGCTCAAGCGGATCATCTCGGGGCGAACGCCAGCCTTCGCCTGCGCCTCGGCAGACATTTGGCGGTGTGTGGTGGAGGCGGGGTGGCAGGCCAGCGATTTTGCATCCCCTATATTCACCAGCCGTGTCACTAATTTCAGCGCGTCATAGAAGCGCTTGCCCGTTTCGAGACCGCCCTTCACGCCGAAGGTGAAGAGGGACGAGGCTTTGCCGTCGAGATATTTCTGCGCCAGTTGATAATAGGGATTGTCGGGCAGACCTGCGTGGTTGACCCAGGCGACGCGCGGATCGGTCGACAGATATTTTGCAACTTTCAGTGCGTTTTCAACGTGCCGCTCCATGCGGAGAGCAACGGTCTCGATCCCTTGCAAGAGCAGGAAGGCGCTGAAGGCCGGAAGAATGGCGCCCGTGTTGCGGAGATAGACACTGCGGCAGCGTTCGATATAGGCGCGCGGGCCAAAACGCTCGGCATAGACAAGGCCATGATAGGACGGATCAGCGGTGTTGAATTGCGGGAAGCGCTTGGCATGTTGGATCCAGGGAAAGCGCCCCGAATCTATGATAGCGCCGCCCATGGTTGTGCCGTGGCCACCCAAAAACTTTGTGACTGAATGAACCACGATATCTGCGCCAAAATCGATGGGTCGCAACAGCACCGGCGTGGCCACCGTATTATCAACGATCAGGGGAACGCCATGGCGATGGGCAACTTCGGCCAGAGCTTCGATGTCGCAAATATTGCCTGCGGGGTTTCCGACACTTTCGCAGAACACAGCGCGGGTCTGATCATCAATTAGTGCTTCAATGTCGGCAGCTTTGTCGGTGGCGGCAAATTTAGGATGAATGCCCTGCTTGGTCAAAATATGAGTGAAGAGCGTATGGGTGGTGCCGTAGAGCTGGGGCACCGACACGATGTTGCCGCCGCAATCTGCCACATTGGCCAAAGCATAATTCAAGGCAGCCTGACCTGTGGCTACGGCAAGGGCGCCCACGCCACCTTCCAATGCAGCAAGGCGCTTTTCCAAAACGTCTACAGTTGGATTTGCAATGCGGCTGTAGCGATAACCTTCGGCTTCAAGGTTGAAGAGTGCAGCGCCATGATCGGCACTATCAAAGGTGTAGGCTACGGTCTGGTAAATGGGAACGGCCACGGCCTTGGTGGTTTCTTCGACGTCATAGCCTGCGTGAATGGCAAGGGTCTCGGCGCGCATCTTTCAATCCTTCGCACGGACAGCGGGGTTGAGCTGTCCTAATCTAATGCTTCGAGGCTATTTTGGGGAAAAGTCTCCTTATAAACCCTAATGATTCATGGTTTACGCGGATAAATTAATTCGACTTTTCGGGCCTTAACCATTGGCCGACGCAACATCTGTAAAATGATCGGCAATGGCCATGATCGACACCCAGGAAACAAAAGTTCTACCCGCTCGGAGCGCTGCGATTGCGTGGAGTGACGCACTGGCCGCAACAGCCCTGATTGAACAATCGCCGCATCGTCTGTTGTCCGACATTATCATTGAACGGGCGCAGACCCATGGTGAGGCGCCCGCCCTTCTGTCTGATCTTGAGAGTTTCAGTTTTTCTGAATTGGCGGCTCGGATTGGCACTTATCAGGCCTGGGCCATGGACCGCAATTTGGGGAAGGGTGATACCGTGGCGCTGCTGATGGCCAACCGCCCGGACTACGTGGCGGCTTGGCTCGGCCTGTCGCGCGCTGGTGTTGTCGTGGCGTTGATTAACACAACACTTCGCGGCGATGGTCTGGCCCACGCTCTTCGCGTTGCTGCGGCCCAGCACATCATGGTTGATAGCGAGTTTCACGATCACGTGGCGTCTTCGGGAACGGCGATTGCCATCGGTGCACCGAAGGAATGGGCCAATGAGATTCCGCCTTCGGCCGGCATTTCGATTTCCGATCGCGCCTTGCTGATCTACACCTCTGGCACAACGGGCCTGCCCAAGGCTTCTGTCGTCAGTCATCGCCGTGTGCTGAACTGGGCGCTGTGGTTCAAGGGACTTCTTGGCAACACTCCAACTGACCGCATGTATAATTGCTTGCCGCTTTATCACAGTGTGGGCGGCGTTGTGGCGGTAGCAGCGACCTTGGCTGTAGGAGGCTCGACGGTGATTGCCGGAAAATTTTCGGCATCGAATTTCTGGACTGACATCAGGCGCTGGCAGTGCACGCAGTTTCAATATATTGGCGAGTTGTGCCGTTATTTGCTGGCGCAGCCTCTTTCTGATCTTGATGGCGTGCATAGTTTACGACTGGCCGTGGGCAATGGCTTGCGGCCCGACATCTGGTCTGAATTTGCCACGCGATTTAAAATTCCGCAGATCGTAGAATTTTATGCGGCCACAGAAGGCACATTTTCACTTTACAATGTCCAAGGGCCGATTGGTTCCATCGGAAAAATTCCACCTTTCCTGCGCCATCGCTTCAAAGTTGCCCTCATCAAGCATGATGAAAATACTGGCCTGCCCTTGCGTGGAGCCGACGGGCTTTGCGTTGCGGTTGGCCCTTATGAAGCGGGCGAGGCCCTTGGCTTCATCTCAAATCCGGCCCAGTTTGAAGGCTATACCAATCCCGATGACACGCGCGCGAAGGTCCTTCGCGATGTGCTTGAAGCAGGTGATGCCTGGTTTCGCACCGGTGATCTCATGCGGGCTGACAAGGCGGGGAACTTCTTTTTTGTGGACAGGATTGGCGACACGTTTCGCTGGAAGGGCGAGAATGTTTCGACGCTTGATGTTGCCAACGCTTTGTCCAGGATTTCGGGCGTCAAGGATGCGGTCGTCTATGGCGTGTCCGTGCCGAAGACTGATGGCAAGGCGGGTATGGCCTATCTCGAAACGAGTGAAGATTTTTCGGTGGAACAGTTTGCGGCTAAGGCCAAGGAAGCCATGCCAGGCTATGCGGTACCGCTGTTTTTAAGGCTGGGGCAGGGTGTGGCCGTCACAGAAACCTTCAAGCAAAAGAAAAATGATTTGATGAATGAAGGGTTTGATCCAGCGGCCAGCGCTGATCCGCTTTACGTGATGCAGGGTGGCGCTTACGTGCCCCTTGATGATGAAGTGTTCCAGAAATTGCAGTCAGGACAAATCAGACTCTAAGCCAAAGCCTCTGCCAGTTCATTGCCGATGCCAGCCAGTGCGACCTCAGCCTGCGGGATCAACGCAGCGAGCGTGTAGAATGAATGGATCATGCCGGCATGGCTGGTGAAGCTTACATGGGCACCATGGTTGGCCAGATGGGCAGTCAGCGCCTTGGCTTCGTCGCGGAAGGGATCGAACTCTGCGGTGTGGATGATGGTCGGTGGCAATTGGGCAAAGCTATCGGAATGCAGGAGCGAAGGTAAATCCTCGGCCTTGGTGTCGGGGCCTAGGCAGTACGCAATATCGGAGGCGATTGTATCGGCATCGATCAGGTAACCCTTGGAAAATTCTTGCCGTGAACCTGATTTGAAATTGAGATCGACCACCGGACACAATAGCAGCTGCGCCTTGATCCGCATGAATTTCAGTTCGGCGCTCGCAGAGGCCAACATGGCCAAAAGGGCACCAGCGGATTCGCCGCCAATGCCCAATCTGTCTACATCAAGTCCCAATTGCTGGGCGTGATGGTGAACCCAGGTGAAGGCGCGCACCGCATCCTCAAATTGGGCGGGAAAGCGAGCCTCTGGGGCCAGACGGTAACCTACCGCAATCACATTGACGCCGGAGGCTGCCGCCAAGCGGCGACACAGGCCATCATGGGTGGCAAGGCTTCCCGCCACCAATCCACCACCGTGGAAGAAAACAAGTGCCGCCCGTGCGTCTTGATTTGGCCGATAGACCCGCAACGGAAGATCCAAAGTGTTAAGATTTTCAACCGCCATGGCCGGGCCTTTTCGGTCGGCCATGATGATCAGCTTGGCAAAGCTTTCGCGGCGCTGAGCCGCAGTTTCGATTTTTGCGTCCGAAAGGGCCAGCATATCGAGGAGGCGCTTGGCGCGTGGATCAATCGGCATTTACCACATATCCCGGTTGTTCTGGCCTTCTCACCGGCCATTTACGAATTTCGCGGAAACTTGAAGCCATATGGCAAATACGCAAGGAGCGCCTTTGATGTCAACTAAACCCGTATCGTTCTTGAAATCTGATGTCGAACTTCAGGCCTCGCCTATTGCCGCGGCATGGATCATCGAAGGAAAGCCTCTGGCGCGGTCTAAGATTCTTTCGACCAGCGAAGACCAGACGGCCTGCACCATTGTGTGGGATTGCAGCAAGGGCAAGTTTAACTGGTATTATGATTTTGACGAGACGGTGCACATTATTGAAGGCAGCGTGACGATTGAGGATGGTCATAGTCCTTTAAAAAAATTGGGTCCAGGCGACGTGGTTTTTTTTCCGGCGGGTTCACACGCTGTTTGGACAGTGGGCAAATATGTTCGCAAGGTTGCATTCTGTCGCAAAATTCTGCCAGCCCCGATTGGTACATTGGTCCGCATCGCGCGGGCGGTGAAGCGCAAACTGAAACCGGCACAAAGTGGCAGTTCGCTCATGGGAGCCAACTGACACCATGGTCTTGGCAGTTCGCCCCTCGACTTACACGCAGACCTGGATATTTTTTGAAGGGCGTTGGGCTCAAGGCAATGTGCCGATCATGGGTGCGCGCAGCCATGGCGCATGGCTTGGTTCCACGATTTTTGATGGTGCCCGAAAATTTGAAGGTGTGACGCCGGATCTAGATCTTCACATGAAACGGGTCAATCAATCGGCGCGCCGGTTTGATCTTGTGCCGCTGGTCTCGGAGGCTGAATGGATGGCGCTTGCCGCGGAAGGAATGGCCAAGTTTGAACCCGACAAGGCGCTTTATATTCGCCCGATGTATTGGGCTGAGATGGGTGGTGCCGGAGGTGGTGTTAAGCACGATCCCGAATCAACGAATTGGTGCCTGTGCATCTATGAAGCGCCGATGCCGCAGCCCGGAAATTTGACGGTCACACTTTCTCCCTTCCGCAGGCCAAGCCCCGATACGGCTCCGGTTGATGCCAAGGGGGGCTGCCTTTATCCCAACAATGCCCGGGCTCTCGCCGAGGCCATGTCTCGTGGTTTCAGTAACTGCCTCTTGCCGGATATGCTCGGCAATATCGCCGAGCTTGCCAATGCGAATATCTTAATGGCACGCGGCGGTGAAGTTTTCACGCCCGTTCCTAACGGCACATTTTTGGATGGCATCACACGCCAGCGGGTGATTAGACTGTTGCGGAGCTCGGGTGTTAAAGTCCATGAAGTGGCGCTTCGGCATCGGGATTTTCTCGAGGCCGATGAGGTTTTCTCGGCAGGCAATTTTTCCAAGGTGATGGCGGTCACTCGCATGGAGGACCGCGATTTGCAACCCGGACCTCTTTATACCAAGGCGCGGCAGCTCTATTGGAATTTTGCCCATGGCAGGCTCTGAGTTTTAGATATCGAAAATTGCAAACTCAGTATCGGCCAAGTCACATAGGTTAGGCTGGTAGGAGCCTTTGACGAATTTGCGTCCGCGCTTTTCGGTATAGAGACCTGAAAGAGTCGGAATAGGACCATTGGCGTCCATGACCAGAATGGGTGCCGCCCTCCACATGAAATGACGACCCAGATTGCCAGCCAAGCGAATGAGTTCTTTTTGGCTATGTGCATGGATTGCAAACATGGCGGGAAGCTTGATCAGCCCCGCGCGGATTGCAAAGCGGCGGAAGACAAAGCCTGAAAGCTGTCCCGCCTCTTCAACCACAATAACGGAACAACCCCAGTCTGAGTGACGCTGCAGAAGGGCGAAACCTGCCATGGCGCGAACATCCGGGCGGGCTCTAACTACCGCGAAGTCGTGGATTGTGACAGAAGCTTGAGGTCTTGCCAAAGCTGCAAATGCGAAGAAAAGCCCGTTGCAATATTTCCGGTAGTCCTGCTTTTCAACGACAGGCCATGTGCTGGGGGCGGCAGTGACGTTCGTGTAACTTGTGTTGCGGTTCTTCAAGGCCATGGCAGCAAGTTGATGGGCATAGGGGCGATAGTCGGGCTTCACATACCAACTCGCCAGGTTGGTGACGTTGGACATTATTCCGGAGACCAGTTGTTCGCTCGCGATCATCAAAATGACGCCGACCAGAATGCCGTTGGCATCGAGGCAATAACCAAATTGCGGGGTATTTTCGGGAACGCTGCGCGCCGCCATCCGATCAAAGCCCGTCTGCCAATAGCTGATCTTGCGGCGCGGAAAGCCTTCGGAGAGCAGTGCGGCCACAGCGGGAAGATCGAGTGCGTTGATTTGTCGACAACGGATTTTTGCGGGGACGGGTGCTAGCATCTGCTTAACCACAACTACAGTACAATTCCGTTCAAATTCTCGGAAAGACTATATGTGACCCTAAAGATGAAGGACCAGTATAGATGTCTGCAAGGTTAATCGTGATTGCCCAAATCGAGCAAGTGGCGGCCGAGCAAAACAAGAAGCTTCGTCCGCTTACGGACGATCTCAACCTGCTTGATTCGGGGCTTGATTCTTTGTGCTTTGCCATTCTGGTGGCACGGCTTGAAGACAAGATTGGCTTTGATCCCTTCACAGTTTCCGATGATGTTGAATTTCCCGTGACGCTGGGTGATTTCATCCGGGCCTATGAGCATGCCCCAACCCAGGCCTGAAAGCCTCATTGAGGCACTTGAGCGGGCGGAACCGCTCGATCACAGCTTCATCAGCGATGGTGCGCAGCGGCAAAGCTTGGGCGAACTGTTAGAGGCGGCGCAAGTTTTGGATGGTTCCGGATGGGCCGGACGTTCCGTGATGATTGCAGTTGCGACCCAATTTGACGCTGCACGCGTGCTGGTCAGTCTTGATGGCAAGGTGCAACGGCTGTTGCTGTTGCCGCCTGATGTCAACCCTGAGCACTATGCCGCGATGATCCGCGATGCGTCGATTGACACCATTATCTGCTCGGATGCCGCGCCTTTTTTAGCCCTCGGGGTTGAAACACTCGTGCTTGGCGAAGCTTTGCCGAACATATTGAAAGGCCGGAACAATCAGAGCGGGCCAACCCAATGGTTGATGCTCACTTCGGGCACGACCGGTGAACCCAAAATCGCGGTACACTCACTGGCAGCTCTGACGGGAGCTATTGCGCCTGTTGATTCAGCGAGGCGACCCTCTTGGGCCACATTCTATGACATTCGCCGTTATGGCGGTTTGCAAATTTTTCTGCGGGCCATGTTGTCTGGTGGCTCACTCACACTGTCTCGACCCGACGAGCTGGTGGTCGATCACTGGAAGCGTTTGGCCGCATCAGGAGTTTCCCATGTTTCTGGCACGCCTACGCATTGGCGTCGTGCGCTGATGAGTGATGTCGCCTCCCTTTATCGACCCCGCGTGATCAGGCTCTCCGGAGAGATTGCTGATCAGGCCATTCTCGATGGGTTGAAAACGGCCTTTCCGGACTCTGCCATTGGCCATGCCTATGCTTCAACGGAAGCCGGTGTTGGCTTTGAAGTGACGGACGGGCTGGAAGGATTTCCGTCCTCCTATCTTGAGACTGCTCCGGGTGGCGTCGAATTGCGCGTCCTTGATGGTTCGCTGGGCATCAAATCTACCCGCATGGCCAGCGAGTATGCGGGGCGGCCAGATCTTGCACTGGTGGCGGAAGACGGGTGGGTGGACACAGGCGACATGATCGAAACGCGAAATGGCAGATGTTATTTTGTTGGACGGCGGGGTGGCATTATCAATGTGGGTGGCCTCAAAGTGCATCCCGAGGAAGTGGAATCGGTGATCAATCGTCATAGCGCCGTGCGGCAATCGCGGGTGCGCGCCCGGAAAAGCCCGGTCATCGGGTCAATCGTGGTGGCGGATCTCGTTTTGTTGCCGAATGCTGGTGATGTCGATGTGGTGAAGCAGGAAATCTTTGGCCTATGCAAGGCCAGTCTGGCCGCCCACAAGATTCCGGCTGTGCTTAGTGTTGTGCCGATGATTGAAGTGACAGCTGGCGGAAAGGTGGCGCGGGCCTATGCGTAATGTGATTGTCACAGGTGCGACCCGCGGACTTGGGTTTGCCGTCTCCCAAAGATTGGTAGCAAGCGGCTTTCGCGTGATTGGGATTGCGCGCAAAGAGACAAAAGAATTCAAGGCCGCCGCAGTGTCGGCGCCTGGTTCACTGGTATTTTGCGCCTATGACCTTGGCGATATTGAGGGCATGCCGGAGCTCCTCAAAAATATCCGCAAAGCCCACGGACCCATCTATGGACTGGTCAACAATGCGGGGCTGGGCACGGAAGGCTTGCTTTCGACCATGCCGATCAAAGACATTGAGCAGTTGATCCGCATCAACACGCTGTCGCCCATTGCGTTGACGCGACAAGCGGTGCGTTCGATGATGTCGGAAGGGCAGGGGCGCATTGTCAACATGTCGTCGATCATCGCATCAACGGGATATTCGGCCTTGTCAGTCTATGCCGCCACCAAGGCCTCGATGATCGGGTTCACAAAATCGCTGGCGCGCGAGTTGGGGCGGGCCGGAATTACCGTCAATGCGGTGGCGCCGGGTTTTGTTGAGACAGACATGACTGGTGGTCTTGATGCCGAAAAGAAGGCGAAAATTGCAAGGCGCAGCGCTTTGCAGCGGCTGGCCGATGCCGATGACGTGGCAAGTGCCGTTGATTTTTTGATGGGCGAGGGTGGCCGTAATATCACCGGCACAGTTTTGACCGTTGATGCTGGAAACACGGCCTAACTCCAATTATTCTGGCTTGTTTGGCCGATGTTCCCAGGCCTGTTTAACGGTTTCAGGATCAAGAGCTGAAACGGCCTGAAACTGCGACAGGAAGATCTTTCCCGTCAGTCTCTTTATAAAATCAGCCCGGCGCAGGCGGTCCATGATCGGGCCTTTGACTTCCGAGAGATGGAATGTCACGTCCATGGTTTTGAGGCGCTGATTTAAAGCATCGAGGCTTTCAATTGCGCTCGCGTCAATATCATTCACGGCCGAACAGATGAGCACGAAGTGCCGGGCCTCGGGGTGTTGGACAACTAGTTCCGCGACGCGCTCTTCGAGAAATTTTGCATTGGCAAAATAGAGGCTGCCGTCAACGCGCAAACTCAACATGCGCGGCGACGTGAGCACGTCATGCCGTTCGACATTGCGGAAATGCTCTGTGCCCGGAATAATTCCGACGACCGCAATATGTGGCCGGCTGGTGCGATAGAGCACCATGATGATCGACAAAAGCACACCGCAAGAGACGCCAATTTCCACGCCAAACATCAAAGTAAGAAGAATAGTGGCAGCGGCGGCCGAGAAATCAGATTTGGAATAGGTCCAAGTCTGCTTGAGAATGGCCAGATCGGCCAAAGACATGGCCGCTACAATGATGGTGGCTGCCAGTACAGCATTGGGTAGGTAATGCAGCAGGGGTGTGAGCAGCGAAGTGACGATCATCAATCCCACAGCCGTGAAGATCGATGCAATGGGCGTTTGCACGCCAGCGTCGCTGTTGACCACGGTGCGCGAGACAGCACCTGTCACTGGAAAGCCGCCGCTGAAGGCTGCAATTACATTGGCGCTGCCCAGACCCAGCAATTCGCTGTTGGGCAGGATGAGGTCGCGGTGTTTGGCGGCATAGGCTTGGGCAGTGGACACAGCACCCACAAATCCGATGATGCTGATCAAAGCTGCAGGCAACAGCAATGTGCCATAGAGTTTTATATCGACTGGCGGGAGCGTGAATGGCGGAATTCCACCTTTCAAATCACCCACAATGGCAACGCCTTTGGCCTCGAGACCCAACACATAGACACAGCCGCCGCCGATTGCTGCCGCAATCAAGGGTGCGGTGCGCGACAGCATTTTCGCATAATATGGGGACAGGCCCAGTTTTTCCAAAAGCTCGCCCAGGAACATGCGGGCGAGGACCAGAAATATGATCGAACCTGTTCCGATCAGAACAGTTGGCAAATTGGCTAAGCGAAATTTCTCGAGAAGCTCGGGGATGATTTCCAGCAAGTCATTGCCATGAGCATCCACGCCCAGAATGGTTTTGACCTGGCTTGCCGCAATGATGATGGCAGCCGCGGTGATATAGCCAGAACTCACCGGATAGCTGAGAAAATTGGCGAGAAAACCCATTTTGAAAAGGCCCATGCCAATGAGGATGAGGCCCGATGTCAAAGCAAGAGCAAGTGCGATCGATGCATATTCGGGTGAGCCCTGCATAGCCAAACGCGAGAGCACGGAGGCCGTCATCAGTGAGGTGATGGCGAAGGGGCCTACGGCCAAGGTGCGGCTGGTGCCAAACACAGCGTAGCCCAGCAGCGGTAACATGGCGGCATAGAGGCCCGCCGACGCTGGCAGGCCCGCCTGCAGCGCGTAGCCTAAGGATTGCGGGATAAAAAGGAATGAAACAATGGCGGCGCCGAACAGATCCTGAATGAGGGTTGGGCGGTCATAGTTCTGGAGCCAGTGGAGGATCGGGAAGATGCGGCTCAGGCCCGTTGCAGTTCTCACGTTTTCAAAACCCCGGATTTTGACGGCCAACCGACACTGATTTGCACCGGCATTTGCCAGTCATGCGAAGCCTAAGCGCAAATGCTGACGATTATCAACCGTTTGCCCCATTCGCTTTGTCTTTGACGGGAAATTTTCCAGGCCGTAAATCCGGGCCATGAACTTTTCGCAATTGGTGCTGAGCCGCAATCCGTCTGACCCCTTCATCATCGGCGATGATGGGCGCAATTTCACCTATGGTGAGTTCTGGCACTTGGCCGGGCGCTTGGCCCAGGCCTTGAGCAAAGCCGGAGCCCGGCCCGGCGACCGTGTTGCCGTGCAGGTCGAAAAATCCGTCGAAGCGGTGGCGCTGTTTTATGCCTGTGTGCGAGGGAGGTTTGTCTTTTTGCCGCTCAACACGGCCTACACGCTGCCTGAGGTTTCGTATTTTGTCAGCGATGCCGAGCCTGTCCTTTTCATTTCTGCTCCGGGCAAAGCCGCTCCCTCAGGACTGCGGCATTTGACGCTTGATGATCAAGGCGGTGGCAGTCTGATGTATTTGGCCAAAGAGTCCGGTGGAGATTTTCGAGATGTCGCCTCTAATGCCGACACGTTGAGTGCCATTCTCTACACCTCAGGCACCACTGGAAAATCAAAAGGCGCCATGCTTTCCCAAGGCAATCTTCTGTCCAATGCGCTGGCGCTGGTTTCGGCCTGGAGATTTGAATCCAGCGATCGCTTAATTCATGCCTTGCCGGTCTATCATACACATGGGCTCTTCGTGGCCACCAACACTGTTTTGGCCAGCGGTGCTTCGATGTTTTTCCGACGCAAATTTGATGCGCAGGATGTCATTTCACTTTTACCCCGAGCTACCGTGTTGATGGGGGTTCCGACATTTTATACACGGCTTCTTGCGAGGCCCGAATTTAACCTGGACATCTGTCGTAACATGCGGCTTTTCGTTTCGGGCTCAGCGCCACTGCTGGCTGAAACACACTGCGAATTTTCGGCGCGCTCTGGTCATGCCATTCTTGAACGCTACGGCATGACAGAAACTAACATGAATACGTCGAACCCCTATGAGGGTGAACGACGGCCGGGCTCCGTGGGTCAGGCGCTGGAGGGCATTCACGTGCGGGTGCGGGACGGCATGATCGAAGTCAAAGGTCCCAATGTGACACGAGGTTATTGGCGCAATGAGGAGAAGACCAAGGCGTCCTTCACCGAGGACGGCTTTTTTATCACCGGTGATCTCGGGTCCTATGAGGATGGCTATCTGGTGATTTCAGGACGCGCCAGTGATCTTGTCATCACCGGCGGCTTTAACGTCTACCCCAAGGAAATTGAGGAACAGATAGATGCGCTGGAGGGTGTCTTAGAAAGCGCTGTGGTGGGCCTGCCGCATCCTGATTTCGGCGAGGCCGTGACGGCGGTTGTGGTGTTGCGCAAAGACGCAGTCTTGACCAGCGCCAGCATTCTTCAATATCTTCGCAAAAGCTTGGCAGTGTTTAAATTGCCAAAGACTGTCCATTTCGTGGATGAGCTGCCGCGCAATGCCATGGGAAAGGTTCAAAAGAAATTATTGCGGGAGAGCCTGGGCAAAGCCCCTTGAGAATCGGTGGTTTTTGAGTGTTTATCCCGTCATTCCAATGTTTTAATCCAAAGGTTGACAGCTAAAGCTCGCGCAACTATGGTCCGCTCGAATTTCAAGGCCGGATTGGCCTTCAACCATAGGTCAAGTCCATGAAAGTCCGCAATTCTTTGAAGGCCCTGATGAAGCGCCATCGTGACAACAAGCTGATCCGCCGCAAGGGCCGGGTCTATATCATCAACAAGACAAATCCACGCTTCAAGGCTCGTCAGGGCTAAATCGCGTTCACGAAAATTTTAACCGCGTCGGAGCTGCTCCGGCGCGGTTGGTCGTTTTTGTGGCGCAGGATCTATGTTAGACTTCGAACATGCGCCGAATTCTTATCGCCATCATCTTCGCCACAAGTGTTCCAGCCTTTGCTGATCAGCCTGCTGCTGAACCTACCCCCGCTGTAAAAACTGAAGTCGCGAAACCTGCTGAACAGCTCGATCAGCTTTTTGGCAAGCTGCATCAGGCGTCAGCTGATTCCAAATCCATTGAACAGGACATCTGGGATCTCTGGGCGCGTAATTCATCGCCCACAGCCGAAGTGTTGCTCGCCCAAGGCACGGCCGCGATGAATGCCCATGAGCTGGATGCCGCCGAACAGACATTGATTCAGCTTGTTGAGTCCTATCCCGACTTTGCGGAAGGCTGGAACCGGCGCGCCACGCTTTATTTCATGGAAAATCGTTATGATGCCTCGCTCATCGACATTGAGCATGTACTGGCACTCGAGCCTCGACACTTTGGTGCGCTGGCCGGCAAGGGCATGATTTTGCGGCTGCAGGGCAAGACCATTGAGGCTTTGAAAACCTTGCATGAAGCGTTGGAAATGAACCCGCATATGGATTCAGTCGCCCAAGCGATCAAGGACATCGAAAAGAACGATCCCAATATCTGAGTGCTAGACGCCCTTGCCGCCTGGACCAATCGTTGCAATGCGCAGCATGTTGGTGGTGCCTGGTGCGCCAATTGGAACGCCGGCTGTGATCAGGATGCGCTCACCGGGCTTGGCAAATTCCTCGCGGAAAGCAAGTTCACCAGCTTGGCTCATCATGTCATCCAGTGATTTTGCATCGGCAACGATCAAAGCGTGAATGCCCCAGGTCAGCGTCAAGCGGCGGGCCGTGGCAACAATGGGCGTGAGCGCCAGAATGGGCATGGATGGCCGTTCGCGCGCAAGCCTTGCGCCGGTCGAACCGCTGCCTGTGTAACAAACAATGGTCGGAACCATCAGGGATTCGGCAATGCTGCGCGCCGCTGCTGAAATGGCATCGGCGGGTGTGGCCTCGGGCTCATTACGCTGGGCGTGAATGATGCCACCATAATAGCTGTCGCCTTCAGCCGACTGGGCGATCTTGTCCATGGTCTGGACGGCTTTTTCCGGCCAAGCGCCCGATGCGCTTTCGGCGGACAACATGACAGCATCAGCACCCTCATAAACGGCGGTGGCCACGTCTGAGACTTCAGCACGAGTTGGCACAGGCTCGGTAATCATTGATTCGAGCATTTGCGTTGCCACAACCACGGGCTTGCCGAATTTACGGGCTGTGCGGGTGATATGTTTTTGGCGGGCGGGCACGGTTTCCAGCGGCAGTTCAACACCCAAATCGCCGCGCGCCACCATGATCCCATCAGCGATCTTCAAGATTTCATCGAGCACGGGCAAGGCCGATGGCTTTTCAATTTTGGCCATCACGCCAGCCCGTCCCTTGATCAGGATGCGGGCCTCGGCCACGTCTTCAGGGCGCTGCACGAAAGACAGCGCAATCCAGTCAACGCCCAAGCTCGCTGCGGCTTCAAGATCTGCACGGTCTTTTTCAGTGAGGGCTGGGATGGGCAGCAGCGTGTCGGGAAGGTTCACGCCCTTGCGATCCGACAACGCGCCACCGTAGATAACTTTGGTGTCAAGCTTGGTGGGTGTGCAAGCGGTGATTTCCACCCGCAAGCGGCCATCGTTGAGGAGCAGGTTCTCGCCCACTTTGGCGCCTGCAAAAATTTCCGGATGAGGTAGATAAACGCGTGTCTCGTCGCCGGGATCGGCATTTGTGTCAAACGCAAAGCCTTGGCCTGCGAGAATTTTTACTTCCTTGTTCTTGAACGTGCCAATACGAATTTTAGGCCCCTGCAAATCGGCTAGGATGCCAATGGGGCGTTGGAATTTCTCTTCAATGGCGCGGATATGGCCGTGCAACTCACGCAGCAGATCATGCTTGGTATGGCTCATGTTGATGCGAAACACATCAACGCCAGCAAGATAAAGCTTTTCGATCATCTCGCGCGTGGAGGAGGCCGGGCCAAGCGTGGCCAGGATCTTGACTTTACGTTTTCTGCGCACTGAAATTACTGTCCCTGAGTTGTCTTTTCGCCGGACAATGAAACGGTCCAGTCGGTTTCTTCGCCGGTATCCACTTCAAAAAAGCCCTGCTTCTGGTAGCCGCGCTCGGTGCAATTCTCAATGCCCCGAATCGTGAAAATCTTGTCTCTCGTGCAGATCAGCGCCTTGCCACCCCATGAGCCACCTTTGTCTGCATCGAGTGCATAGATGTAATAATAACGCGCAATCAGAGCACCTTTGAGTATGGGCACGCATTTTTGCGGATCGGCTTTCCACCAACCTTCGCTGGCCCAGCCCTCCTTGTCCTTGTAACCCACCGCCACCTGAACCCGGCTTGAAGTGTTGTTGCAGAGCTTCAGGTCAGCTTTTGCGGGACCGACACCAAGGCCAATAAGGCCGAGGGCGCAAACGATGCCCGCCAATTTTCTTGCCATGCGTTAAGCTCCCGATCATCAAAATCAGCCCCGCAGAATGAGGAGCGCAAATCAGGCGGGAAATTAGGGCAAAGAGAAGCTTCCCACAAGTGCTTCGGGGCTGTGGATGAGAGAGGCTTCGACCATTGGATAAAGCGTGCATTGCGCCTATGTAGATTGCCATGGATGAGAAAACCCAAACCGAGCTTGAAGCCGCAGCCTTTCGCAGGCTGGTTGAGCATTTGCGCAAGCGTGATGACGTTCAAAATATCGATTTGATGAACCTTGCAGGTTTTTGCCGCAATTGCTTGTCGAACTGGTTTGAAGATGCGGCCAAGGCGCAAGGTGTTGCGGTGTCGCGCGATGAGGCGCGCCAGCATATTTACGGCATGTCTTATGATGCATGGAAGGCCAAGCATCAGGCACCGGCAGATCAGGCCCAGCAATCGGCCTTTGAAAAAAGCAAACCCCATTCACATTAAGACAGCCGGAGAACAACGTGGCCGACAAGACCAAGACGACATTTGCAGAAAGCCAGCTCAAGACCATTGTTGAGCGCATTGAACGGCTGGAAGAAGAAAAAAAGACCATCGCTGCTGACATCAAGGAAGTCTATGCCGAAGCCAAGGGCAACGGTTTTGACATCAAGATTCTGCGGAAAGTGATTTCGCTCAGGAAGCGTGAGCCAGAAGACCGTCAGGAAGAAGAATCAATGATTGATCTTTATATGGCGGCCCTGGGTATGAAACCCGCAGTCGAAGAAGCGGCCTGATCGCAACATCTTCGGGGGAGCCCCCCGAAGACCATCAGCGAATTAGTTCGACGCGATCACGCCTTGCTTGGCATTGGCGGTGGTGTGTTTCTTTAACGGAAATTCGAGGCTGCCTTTGCCTTCAATGACCGAGGTTTGAAGGTCTTCTTTGCCATCGGCAGCACGCTGCGCCAATGTTTCATCGGCCGAGCCAATCAGTGAAGGCTGACCATCACGGCGGATGGTCGCATCAGGGTTCAACGAGAGCAAAGGCCACCAGTTGATGTCGCTGCCACCGGCAGAGGCAATCAGTGGCTTGATCGTAGGAACGCCGGTCGCTGTACCGTTCTGCAAATCATGGACCAAGCTGGTCTTACCGTTGGAAGCTTTGACGGCTGATGGTTCGAGGCTTGGATCATCAGCCACGGCGGCCATGAACGTTCCCAAGCTACCAGCCACAGGGGAAGGTTGATCGCGGCCCGTCTGGCTCGGAGGCGGCGCAGAGGCTGCTGTAATGCGGATCAGTTTCTGGTCAGCCTTGATATTGGCGGCGGCCATGAGCATCACTTCCACAGGCTTCAGGCGTGGTTTTGGAACGGGCTGGCCGCGGCGCAAATCGGGCGCTTGCGAGGCATCAGCGGTTTCAGTCACGGGAGTAGGTTGTCTCGCTGCTTTTACGGGAGTGGCTGCATCCTGGGCCAAATCACCCAAAGTTGCTTGTTGTTCGGAATCAACTGGGTTTGCTGAGGCCTTAATCTTGGCCGGTGCTGCGGCCGCATCAGCGCTCAGATCAGCCATGTCACCACCATCGGCGGCATAGGCTGCTTCGGTGTCATTCTGTGACTTGTCAGCCATGGCCACTTGTTGGGTGGCATCGGCTTTCTTGCCAAAGCCTAAAGCGGCCAACAGGCCACCTGATTTTGGCGCATTGGAAGCCACTTGCGTATCGCCATTAGACCACATGCTGCCGTTTTTCATGCGGCGGCCAACGGTTTTCATGTCTTCACGCATGATCTGGGCCATCTGGACCGGGCTGATATAGGGGCCCCAATGGCGAACATGGCCAGAGTCAACATGCAGGAAGCCGGTTGGTCCACCGGCAGAGCGGTAATAGCCAACGCCGCCCACTTCGCGCACCAAAGCGCTGTTACGAATTTTCAAAGTGGGAACGTCGGGGAAATAGAAATCAATGGCCTTGCCGGCGATGTGCTGGCTTTCCTTGGCCACATGGCGGCCAATGCGGTGCAGGAAGGCATTTGTCTGGGCGGACCGATAGCCGCAGACGATGTGGATCGCCGCTTTTGATCCAAGATCTTCATGCAGCTCCCACACCAGATCAATGGTCTTTGGATCGATGGTAATGGTCTGGTTGCGGCGCCAGTCGCGCAGCAGATAGTTAATCTGTTTCATCGCTGAGGGAACGTAACGACCATCAACCTTGTAGGTGATGGTGAGGCTTTCGCCGGTGTGCATGTGATAGAGGGAAATGGAGCGCGTTTCACCACCAGCGTTGGCAATAGCCAACCCACCGACCGCAAACAGCCCGGTTAGGGCCACGGCACCTGCCACTTTGGTAAAACGTTTTTTCAATGTCTGACGCTGTCCCACACCCTGTAAACTTTTGACCATACGCAACACACCGGGCGGACCCGACTCCCCACTAACTCCGTCCGATGGGCCTGAACTCAAAGCTTACACCGCAACGTGACATTGAACAAGAATGAGGCTGCCTTGTGGCAATCCCCATGGTTAACCGAGTTTGCCGGAGTTTTGCTTAATAGGGATTTAAGAGATTCAATTTTGTGTCAAACCACCATCGATTTTCGTGGTTGCGCCAGTTTGGGCTACAATATCGCTGTCATTTTGCAACTTTTGATTGTTTGAAGTGCCCAAAAATGCCTTCTGAAGGGAGGCGTCGCGGCCGTAAATATCGTCATAATAGCGGATTTTGCCATCAGCATCGGCCCAGGCGGTGAAGTAGGTGAGGTGCACAGGAACCTTCTGAGGCAGGGCTACGGAGTGGCTGTCACCCTGTTCGATATTGGACGCCACCTTGCCGGCATCCCATCCCAGCAGCGCCTGGGCAAATTCGCGCGGGTTCTGAACGCGCACACAACCGTGGCTGAAGGCGCGCATATTGCTCGCAAAAAGCTCCTTGCTCGGCGTGTCGTGCATATAAATGTCATGGGCATTGGGGAACAGGAATTTCAATTCGCCCAAGGCATTGCCGGCACCCGCAGGCTGTTGCACACCAAATTTTGGATTTTTGCCCATGCCCCACCAGTCAACTGAGCTGGACGAAACGTGGTTGCCGTTCAAATCGGTGACCACGAAGCCCTGATTGTCGAGATAGCTTGGGTCGCGGCGGCTTTTGGGGCCATATTCATTGATAATGATGGAGGCTGGAACGCCCCATGTTGGATTGAAGACAACCGTCGAAATCTGGTCGCTGAAAGCATAGGTCTGGGTCATCGGCTTGCCGACAACGACGCGGCTTTTCCAAACGGATGCCCCGCGATCCATCACATTGACCTCAAACGCCGCCTGGTTCACGAACACATGGCGTTCGCCCAGATTTTTTGGCAACCAGCGCAAACGTTCCATGTTGTCGACGAGCTTGCGGCGATGATCGGCGGCGTCGTCAGCGTTCATGGCCCTGATCGACTTGTCGTCAAGATTGCCAGTGGGTTTGAG
Source organism: Hyphomicrobiales bacterium (assembly GCA_038231475.1). Classification (GTDB taxonomy): domain Bacteria; phylum Pseudomonadota; class Alphaproteobacteria; order Rhizobiales; family Aestuariivirgaceae; genus Aestuariivirga. Next base: position 78,755 of record JBBRLH010000002.1, read on the forward strand.
CTTGTTGGCGGTTTGCAAGGCCATGAGGGCGATGGCCAGATCATTGTCCAAAGCCTTTGCATCAATGGGTGCAGGAGCGTCCTTGGCGAGGAAGCCCATCTGAATCAAACGGTCGCGCACGGCAGGCAAGCGATCATCAGATTTGCCGCGCTTGACCAACTGACCGGCCCCGATAGGGCTGACAGGACCATTGCTTTCAGCGGTGAGTCTTGAGAGGGCGGATTTGAAAATGGCATATTGCGGGTTCTTCGGCGCCAGGCCTTGCAGATAGGCTGCAGGCTCAGCCGCTTCGGCCACACCGGTCAGGCTGGTTTCAGGATTGGCAAATTCCACTTTCATGTCGTTGTAACGCGACAGGCGATTGGGATCGAACTGGCCACCGGAAATGTCGTGAGAATATTTGAGCGCGGCAAGGGTCAATTCAATATCAAATTTTGCAAGCTTGTCCGCATCGGTTCCCAATGCCGCTTGTGGATTGTCAAATCCGCTCAAAATCTCAGGCTGGTAATTCTTGGCCATCAGGCCATCGTCGGACGCTTGGGCAAAAAGTTTCAACAGGCCTTCGCTGCGCGGTGTCGCCTGGCCATTTTCGGTCCAGACCGGCTTGAAGTTGCGACCAGAATAAAAGGCCAGAAGGGCTTTGCGCTGAACGTCGATGGCGCGGATATTGTTGCCCTTGTCTGCCAGCACATTGCGAATGGCATCAGCGTCTGGTGCGGTTGATGGAAGCTTGGAAAAGGCCGCATCATAAACTGGCACAGTCGCTGTCGGCACATAGGTCATATTGCCCATGCCAAGGCCAGGAAGAGGCGCTGGCTCGTCCCTGTCAGCCATTGAATTCAATTTGAATTGGTTGCCATCAGCGCCTGATTGCTGCTGCCACCAGTTAGGCTTGTTGCGGTTGGAACCGCCGCCAAAGAGTTGTTCAAAGAAATTGGGTTTGCGCGGAGCCGGTTTGATGAGGAACGGCTTGTTATCAGCCAAGGCTGTTCCGACCATCAAAACAGAAAGGCACAAGCCGAAGATGACTCTTGAACGCAGTTTTGGCATTGGGCTCTCTCGCAAACGATTTGTGATTTGGCAGAACTATACTTCAGTTTAAGGCGAATCAATGGAAACGCCGCCAAAAGTTACAAATAAATTCAGCCTGTGGCCTCTTCCAATCCCAGATCGCGCATCTTGCGATAGAGAGTGGAGCGCCCAATGCCCAATTTTCGTGCGACTTCAGACATTTGCCCGCGATAGCGGTGCATGGCGAGTTTAATCATATCAGCTTCAACCTGTTCCAACGTGCGGATATGACCGCCATCTGTGACAATTGAAACACCAATGGCATTGCCATCGCTGACTTGGCCCTGAACGGGTCGGGCAATGGGCTCAGGCCGACGTTGCAGGGCCTCGGGGGCGGGAGCCGCGGGCATGATAAAATCGTAGCCCGGAACAAGGGCTGCAATTTGCGGGAAATCGGCCACGTCGAGGGTTTCGGTCTCACACAAAACGATTGCCCTGAAGACTGTGTTTTCAATCTGCCGGACGTTGCCTGGCCAGGTATAGATTTTCAGCATTTCAAGGGCGCGCGGAGTTACGCCATGAACCTTGCGGCCCTCTTCGGCGGAAAGCTTGGTGATGAAATGATTGACCAGCGCTGGGATGTCGTCTTTGCGGTCACGCAAGGCCGGAACCATGATCGGATAAACATTGAGGCGGTAATAAAGGTCTTCGCGGAACTGCCCGGCTTTGACCATTTCAATCATGTTCTTGTTGGTAGCTGAGAGCAGGCGGATATTCACCTTGACGGGCTTTCTGGAACCCACAGGATCAATCTCGCCCTCCTGAATGGCGCGCAGAAGTTTCACCTGCATGTCGAGTGGCAGGTCTGCCACTTCATCAAGGAACAGAGTTCCGCCATCCGCTTCAAGAAATTTTCCAGGATGTTTTGACGTGGCTCCGGTGAAGGAACCTTTCTCGTGTCCAAACAGGATGGACTCGACGAGGTTTTCGGGAATGGCACCGCAGTTCACGGCCACGAATGGCTTGCCCGCACGTTCGCTCTCGCCTTGAATGGCGCGGGCGATCATTTCCTTGCCGACACCTGACTCGCCTTCGATCAAGATTGGAATGTTGGACTGAGCGCCACGTTTGCCGAGCCGGATGACATTGGCCATGGCCGGAGAACTCGCCACCAGATCGCCAAATGTCAAAGCCCCTGAGACACGCTTGTTGAGACGCTTTACCTCTTCGGTGAGGGCGTTCACTTTCAATAGATTTTGGATGGAGACACGCAAGCGTTCGGGGCTTACGGGTTTTACGACAAAATCATCGGCACCGGCGCGCATGGCCTTGATGACGGTTTCAATTGAACCTTGCGAAGTTTGAACAATGACTGGCAAATCGCCACGCACGGCTTCTAACTTTTCAAGAAATGTCATGCCATCCATGACCGGCATCACAAGATCAAGGATCACCAGACTGATGGTGGCGCCCGTATTGCTTTGCAGAATGTCGAGGCCCTTCTGGCCATTTTCGGCTGTGAAAACGTCAAAGCCGAAGCGCTTGACCATCTCTTCCAGAATACGTCGTTGAGCTGGTTCGTCTTCGACAATGAGAACTCTGGAAGCCATAAGCGTGATCACTCATCTTTTTTTCTGGCAGCGGCGACGGCCGATGCGTTTGAACGTCCTGAGAATGCCGCCAAAGTAGTAAAGGGCAACTTAACGACCTAGTGCATTTTGGGAACCTGACACCCAAAGTTGTTTTTGCGCAGGCGATGGGCCATATCTCAGGGATTGAAACAAGGAATAATCATGACTGTTGCTGCCCTCAAAGATTTGCCTGTTTGGAATCTCGATGATCTTTATGTTTCACCTGATTCTGCGCAATTCAAGGCCGACATGGAGCTTGGCACTCGCGACGCCACAAAGTTCGCTGAGGATTACTCAGGCAAACTTGCCACGCTTTCGGGCGCTGAACTGGCCAAGGCCATTGCCACTTACGAACAAATTTCGGATGTGCTGGGTCGCACCGGATCTTATGCGCAACTTTATTATGTGGGCGACACGACAAATTCTGATCGCTCGAAATTCTATGGCGACGTGAACAACAAGATCACTGAAATTTCGACGCAACTTTTATTCTTTGAGCTTGAACTCAACCAGATCGAGGAAGCTCAGCTGAAGGGCCTAATGTCTGATCCAGCGCTTGCTCACTATAAGCCGTGGATCGACAATCTGCGCTTTGAGAAACCTTATCAGCTTGAGGCCAAGACCGAGCAACTATTCCTCGAAAAATCGCAAACCGGTGCTGGTGCTTTTAATCGCGTGTTTGATGAAACGATGGCGGGTCTCAAATTCACTGTTGATGGCGAGGAGCTGAGCCTCGAGCCCGCGTTGAATTTGATGCAGAGTCCCGATGAAGCCAAACGGCGCGCGGGTGCTGAAGCCATCGCAAAAACTTTAGGCGCAAACATCAAGTTGTTTTCGCTCATCACCAACACACTGGCCAAGGACAAGGAAATCTCTGACCGGTGGCGTGGGTTTAAAGACATTGCGGCCGCACGGCATTTGTCGAACCGGGTTGAGCCTGAAGTGGTTGACGCTTTGGTGGCCGCAGCGCGCGCCGCTTACCCGAAGCTCTCGCATCGATATTACAAGATGAAGGCCAAGTGGCTCGGCAAAGACAAGCTGATGCATTGGGACCGAAATGCGCCGCTTCCGGCTGAGGATAACCGCGAGGTTCCATGGGGCGAGGCCAAAGATCTTGTGTTAAAAGCCTATGGTAACTTCGCGCCACAAATGGCTGATATTGCTCAAGTTTTCTTTGATAAAAACTGGATTGATGCGCCGACGCGACCAGGCAAGGCACCGGGTGCTTTTGCCCATCCGACGGTTCCTTCAGCGCATCCTTATGTGTTGCTCAATTATCAAGGCAAGACGCGCGATGTGATGACGCTGGCCCATGAGTTGGGCCATGGTGTGCATCAAGTGCTGGCCGCCAAGCAGGGCGCGCTCATGGCCTCAACGCCGCTCACGCTTGCCGAAACCGCTTCGGTGTTTGGTGAAATGCTGACCTTTCAGGAGTTGCTCCGCGAGACCAAAGACAAAGCGAAGCGCAAGATTTTGTTGGCGTCCAAAACCGAAGACATGATCAATACTGTTGTGCGGCAGATTGCTTTTTACACGTTTGAGCGCAAGGTTCATGCAGCGCGCCGTGAAGGCGAATTGACGCCTGACCAGATCAATCAATTCTGGATGGATGTTCAGCATGAAAGCCTTGGTGACGCCATTGAGTTTGGTCCCGGCTATGAAACCTTCTGGGCCTATATTCCGCACTTCATCCACTCGCCATTTTATGTCTACGCCTATGCCTTTGGTGATTGCCTGGTGAATTCGCTCTATGCGCGCTACCGCGAGAGCGAGGCTGGATTTCAGGAGAAATATTTCGACATGCTGAAGGCCGGTGGCACCAAGCATCATTCGGAATTGCTGAAGCCCTTTGGGCTTGATGCCACGGACCCACAGTTCTGGCAGAAGGGCCTTTCGGTTATTTCAGGCATGATTGACGAGCTTGAAACGCTCTAGGCCCACTCCCATCTCGGAGTGGAGGAGCCTTTCATGTTTGATGACCACAGCAGTTTTCAGCCCGTAGCGGATTCATCCGAGACGGAGATTTTCGACGCGTATTCCAATGCCGTGATGGCCGCCGTTGAACGTGCCGGGCCTGCTGTTGTGCATGTGGGGATCGCCAAGAACGGAAAGCCCGGTGGCATGGGTTCGGGCTTCATTATCTCATCCGATGGATTGATGATGACCAACAGCCATGTTGTCTCGGGTGCCAGCGAAATTGCTGTGACAACGGCAGAGGGTTTTCGCGTGAGAGCCCGGGTATTGGGTGATGATCCACATACAGATATTGCAATTTTGCGCGCCGATGAGAGCCTGGAGCCGCAGCCCCTTGAATTTTATGACTCCCGTAAATTACGCCGTGGCCAGTTGGCTGTCGCCCTTGGCAATCCGCTGGGCTATGAGCAGACGGTGACGACAGGGATCGTGAGCGCCCTCGGCCGCACTTTGCGATCCGAAACCGGACGGATGATCGATGATGTGGTGCAGACCGATGCGGCCTTGAATCCTGGAAATTCCGGTGGCCCATTGGTCGACGCAAAAGGCCGGGTCATTGGCATCAACACTGCGGTCATTCGCGGGGCACAAGGCATTTGCTTTTCGGTGGCAGCCAACACAGCAATGGACGTGCTCACACAAGTTCTGCGTTATGGCAAGGTCAGGCGCGCCAGTCTGGGCATTGAAGGCGCTACCACCGAAATTCCGCGCCATGTTGCGCGATTTGCGGGTCTTGAGCAGAAATCCGGTGTCCGTGTGATGGCGGTTCAAGCAAAGGGACCGGCTGCGGGTGCTGGCGTGTTGGCGGGTGATTTGATCATCGCGATTGATGATGTTCGCGTGCACGGGGTTGACGAATTACTCAAGCTCCTCAATCACGAGCGCTGCAAAACTGACGTCAAGGTGACGCTACTGCGGCGGGGCGAACAGCGCGAGCGTTGGATTTTCACCGAGGAACGCCTATAGTTTCTCCAGGTGGAGCTTCCTCTTGTTAATTTATCGCCGACCGGAAACGCATGAAGCAGAAACTATGGCGAGCTTGCATGTTCAGTGCTGGCGCGAAGCCTATGCCGAGATTCTGCCTGCTGAGTTGATGGCCACATTTACGGCTGCGAAACGCATTCCCCTGTGGCGGAAGGTTATTCCTGATGAGACGCGATTTGTCTTGGGTGCCTTTGATCAGTCACATCCCGTTGGTTTTGTGATTTCCGGCGCCAGTAACGAAAAGTATATCGAAGACCAAGATGGGAATTTGGACACGATCTATATTGCCGCTTCGCACTATCGCATGGGAATCGGGCGAGAACTCCTTAGACGTGCCGCAGAGGATTGGCTGCAACGCGGTGGCAAGACCATGACCGTTGGGGTGCTGGCGGAAAACATCCGTGCACGGAGCTTCTATGAATCACAAGGTGCCAGACTGGTGAAGTTGACCACATATCTATGGGATGGGCATGAACTGCCTGATGCCATCTATGTGTTTGAGGATTTGAAACGCCTTATTCCATAAACCAGCCGTGGCTCACCACGAGAGACTGGCCCGTCAGAGCATTGGTGGGGAATGCTGCAAACGTGAAGGCGACTTCCGCCACATCTTCCACCGTGGTGAATTCGCCATCGACTGTGCCACCCAGCATGATTTTCTTCACAACGTCCTGTTCGGAAATGCCGAGCGTTTTAGCTTGTTCCGGAATTTGTTTTTCCACCAGCGGCGTTTTGACAAAGCCGGGGCAAATCACATTGGAGCGAACGCCGCGGGCGGCGCCTTCCTTGGCGATCACCTTGTTGAGGCCAATCAGGCCGTGCTTGGCCGTGACATAGGCAGATTTCAAGGGTGAGGCTTCCTTGGAGTGTACTGAGCCCATGAAGATGATCGAGCCTGAGCCCTTGGCATACATATGCGGCAGTACGGCCTTGGAGGTGAGGAAGGCACCGTCCAAATGTATGGCGAGCATCTTCTTCCAGTCAGCAAAAGGATATTCTTCCAGTTTGTGCACGATCTGAATGCCGGCATTTGAAACCAGCACATCAACGCCGCCCCAGGTTTTGACAACCTTATCAATGCCAGCATTCACTTGAGCTTCGTCGGTCACGTCCATGGCGACACTCATGGCCACGCCGGGCTTTTTGGCATTCAGCTCACCCGCCGTGGCGTTGGCTGCTGCTGCATTCAAATCCGCGATGACGACCTTGCCGCCCGCAGCCACGAAGCGTTCAGCAATGGCCCGGCCAATTCCTGATGCAGCGCCGGTGACGATGCAGATCTTGTTGTCGAGATTCATGGTTCTTCCTTGCCTGTGGTCAAACGAATTCGTTTTGGGGTTTTCTGCCATGGTCAAAGGTCACCATGCCATTGGCCGGAATGCTGCGCTGTTTCCACGCTTTGCTATTGAGTGATTTCATCACATCATCATAGCCGCTCGCCCAATGTTCTTCCATCGAAAGTCTCGAAAATTCGTAGTCCTTGGATTGGGTTTCGGACTCGGTGGGACGGTTGATAATATGCATGACCGTGATTGAACTGGAGCGGGAGTTTTCCATCAGCAATTTCGTATCCGGATCGTCGCGCAGATTCCTGGGTAATTTCTTGAGTAGATTTTGCGCGGCCATGCGCAGGCGCTGTTCGGATTCGGCTGCGGCGGTGGTCATGCGGGTACGACTGGAATAGCGTATTTCCTTCTCGCGTTCAGCGGACTCCAAAATGGTGCGAGGAAGGACTCCGCGAGATGAAAAAAGATCAACCTGGTAGATGCAAAGGTCATCGCAGCCATTGGCATTGTCAATCACATGATTGAGGGGTGTATTGGAGACGAGGCCGCCGTCCCAATAATATTCGCCGTCGATTTTTACAGGTGGGAAGCCCGGCGGCAATGCGGCTGAGGCCAAGATATGGTCCGCGTTGATGCGCTCGGTGGTCGTGTCAAAATAGCGGATGTTTCCGGTTTCGACATTGACGGCCCCGACGCTCACTCTGATTTTTCCATTATTCAGCAGGTCAAAATCGACAAGTTCATTGAGGGTGTCGCGCAAGGGCGAGGTGTCATAATAGCTCAAGGCGTTGTCAGAACCAGGCCATGAGAACAGAGGCGATATCGTTCGCGGATTGAAAAAACCGGAACTCCGAACATGGTGGCTGTCCAACTGCTCAGCTCATTGAACAAGGTGCGCCCCTGTTCGCCCGGAATCAATGACACGCCCTGCAGGCCCGATGAGAGTCTGTTCCAGAAGGTTTTCAGCCGTTCGACGCGGTTTTCGGGAGTATTCCCGGCGATGATTGCCGAGTTGATTGCGCCAATGGAAATACCAGCCAGCCATTCTGGCCCGTGGCCATTCTTGGCCAGGGCCTCAAACGCCCCCGCCTGGTAAGATCCCAAGGCCCCGCCACCCTGCAGAACCAGAACCTGTTTTTCCACTATCTTATCCAAAATCTGACCTATATGTTGCTCTGCAGCATCATATAGTGCGCCGCACCATGAAAATCCATTAACTCTTGGTGAGAGTCTTAATGCGGCCTCCCGCGACATTAGAGCCGCATTGCGACTGGGGCAGGGCTTCGCTAAAGCCTTGGGTTAACGAGAATCTTATTTTGAGGGGATAATCATGGCAGATCACGGACCATCACCTGAACCGCGCGGCTTTGAAGACCACAAAGCCACCTATGAGGGCTTTCTCAGCTTTTCCATGGCTGGGGGACTGGTTTGCCTCTATGTCGTCGTGGCCTTGGTCGTGTTCCGATTTGTGGAAAACCCGTTCAATATTTTCCTGGGCTTTGGCGGCATCCTCGTTGGTGTGATTTCGTCGTTCATTGCTTTGCGCATGGGCGGAAAATGGCTGATCCCCATGGTGTTGCTCGGCCTTTACATATTGCTCGTTGCCGCCAACGTTCATATGTCCTGAGCCACAGATGAAGATTGCCGTTCCTGCTGAATCTGCTTTGGGGGAAAGCCGCGCTGCGGCGAGCCCCGATACCGTCAAAGCCTTTATAAAAAAAGGTGCCAGTGTTGCGGTTCAGGCCGGAGCAGGGGTTGGTTCAAATATATCTGACACGGATTACAGTGCTGCTGGCGCCACGATCTTCAAGGGGCTTGAGGGCCTGAAGGGTGCCGACATTGTGTTGAGCGTGCGCCGTCCCTCGGCTGCCGTGCTGAAGGCCATTCCTAAAACGGCCTTGCTTGTCGGTGGGCTTGATCCCTATGGCGCAAGGGCTGATCTTGATGGCCTCGCCAAAAATGGTTGCACCTGCTTTGCCATGGAACTGATGCCGCGCATCTCGCGCGCGCAATCCATGGATATACTTTCGAGCCAGTCTAACCTCGCAGGTTACAAGGCCGTGATTGATGCGTCCGCTCATTTTGGCCGCGCACTTCCCATGATGATGACGGCTGCTGGCACGGTTGCTGCCGCCAAGGTTTTTGTGATGGGCGTCGGCGTGGCGGGCCTTCAAGCGATTGCCACGGCGCGACGCTTGGGCGCTATTGTCTCTGCAACGGATGTTCGCAAGGCCACCGAAGAACAGGTGAAGTCTTTGGGGGCCAAGTTCGTGTTTGCTGATGTGGCCGATGCCGCCACATCAGGTGGCTATGCCAAAGAACTTTCAGCCGAAGACAAGGCCAAGCAGGCCAAGCTTGTGGCGGACCACGTGAAGAACCAGGACATTGTTATTACCACGGCGCTGATCCCTGGCCGACCAGCACCTGTTTTGATCACGCAAGAGATGGTGGAATCGATGAAGCCCGGTTCGGTGATCGTTGATCTCGCGGTTGAGCGCGGCGGCAACTGCCCGCTGTCCAAGTCTGATCAAATCGTCAATCACAAGGGCGTGTCTATCATTGGCACTCTGAATTTGGCCGGCAAGCTTGCGGGCAATGCCACACCGCTTTTTGCCAAGAATCTTTTCAATTTTGTGAGCGGCATGATTGGCGCTGATGGCAAGCTTGCCATTGATGCCAATGATGAGCTTATCAAAGGCACAATGATCGCCAAGGATGGCGCTTTGGTGCACGCCATGTATCAGGGAGCCAAGTGATGGAACAGTTGCACAGCGTTGACCCTTTTGTTTTCCTGTTTTCAATTTTCGTGCTGGCCGTGTTCGTGGGCTATTACGTGGTGTGGAATGTCACACCGGCTCTTCACACACCGTTGATGAGTGTCACCAACGCCATATCTTCGGTCATTGTGGTGGGTGCGCTTCTGGCCATTGGTGCGGGCGCTGTGGCTTCGGGATCAATCCTTGCCATGATTTTTGGATTTCTGGCGCTGGTTCTGGCCTCGGTGAATATTTTCGGTGGCTTCCTTGTCACCAATCGCATGCTCGCCATGTATCGCAAGAAGGACAAGTGAGATGAGTGTTGATCTCGCGGCCCTGCTTTATCTGGTCTCTGGCGCGCTGTTCATCATGGCGTTGCGCGGGCTTTCCTCGCCCTCTACTTCGCGCCAAGGCAATCTCTACGGCATGATCGGCATGGGCATTGCCATTCTCACCACACTGGCGGTGGCTTCACCGACCAATCCCGTGGTCTGGATCGTTATCCTCGCTGGTATTGCCATTGGTGGCGGCATTGGTGCCTATCTCGCCCGCACCATCGCCATGACAGCCATGCCACAATTGGTGGCGGCGTTTCACTCGCTTGTTGGCTTGGCCGCCGTGTTTGTGGCCGCTGCTGCGTTTTATGCGCCGGATGCTTTTGGAATTGCCACGGATGGTGTCATCCACGCGCAGAGCCGTATTGAAATGTCGTTGGGTGCCGCCATTGGAGCACTTACATTTACGGGCTCGATCATCGCATTTCTGAAACTTGATGGCCGCATGTCAGGTTCACCGATCATGTTGCCCGCGCGCCATGCGATTAATCTTGCCTTGGGTGTGGCGCTCGTTCTGGCGATTTTCTTTTTCTACACGACGTCATCGGCACTTTTGTTCTGGGCGATTATCCTGATCAGTCTGGCGTTGGGCCTGTTGCTGATTGTGCCGATTGGTGGCGCTGACATGCCGGTCGTGGTGTCGATGCTCAATTCCTATTCGGGTTGGGCGGCGGCAGGCATTGGCTTCACGCTGGCCAACACGGCCTTGATCATCACCGGCGCGTTGGTTGGCTCGTCCGGTGCCATTCTCTCTTACATCATGTGCAAGGGCATGAACCGCAGCTTCATCTCGGTCATTCTGGGTGGCTTTGGTGGTGCAACGGCTGGCCCCGCGGCGGGTGGCGAGGCCAAGCCCGTCAAGCAGGGCAGTGCAGAAGATGCCGCCTTCATGATGAAGAATGCCTCCTCGGTCATCATCGTTCCTGGCTATGGCATGGCGGTGGCGCAAGCCCAGCATGCCTTGCGCGAAATGGCTGATCATCTGAAGTCTGCCGGTCTGTCGGTCAAATATGCCATTCACCCGGTTGCAGGCCGCATGCCCGGGCACATGAATGTTCTGCTGGCCGAAGCCAATGTGCCTTATGATGAAGTCTTCGAGCTTGAAGATATCAACAGCGAATTTGCACAGACCGACATTGCATTCGTGATCGGCGCCAATGACGTCACTAATCCTTCGGCCAAGGATGACCCCACATCGCCGATCTATGGCATGCCGGTTCTGGAAGTCTGGAAAGCCAAGACAGTGATGTTCATCAAGCGCGGCATGTCGTCTGGCTATGCTGGCGTCGACAATCCACTGTTCTGGCGCGACAATACATTGATGTTGTTCGGAGATGCCAAGAAGATGACCGAAGAGATCAACAAGAATTTGGGTTAGGTCGCCTTCTCCAAAAATTCTTCCTCCCCCTGTCGAAATCGCCGATACTCGCCCGTCATGATGGTAGGCGGCCGTTGTGGCCTGCTGTCAGCTCAGGGAGAGTACCATGCAGTACATGTTGATGATTTATGGCGATGAAAGCGGAATGGTGAACATGACGAAGAAGGACGGCGAGCAGATGAGCGCCGCCTACGCCGTCTATACCGAAGCCCTGCAAAAGGCCGGTGCCATGGTGGGCGGCGACCGTCTGCATTCTTCTGCAGATGCCTCCACGGTTCGCATCAATGCTGGCAAAACCAAGGTTCTGAATGGGCCCTATGCCGAGAGCAAGGAACAGCTTGCGGGTTATTATCTCATTGAAGCCAAGGATCTCGATGAGGCAATCGCTTGGGCGGCAAAGTGCCCGGGCGCCCAAACCGGCGTCATGGAAGTGCGACCCGTCTGGAAAATGGTAATGTAGGGATTGATTGTGCCAAATGGCGAACAGCTTGCCCATGATGCCGCGCAACGTGTGGCGCGCGAGAGTTATGGGCGGCTGGTTGCCTTTTTAGCCAAGCGCACGCGCGATGTGGCACAGGCTGAAGATGCTCTGGCCGAGGCCTTCGTCGCCGCACTGAAAGATTGGCCCCTTGCAGGCATTCCAGACAATCCTGATGCGTGGTTGATCGCAGTGGCCAAGCGAAAGCACATTGATACCACCCGAAAAAACAAAAGCCACGCCGATGCCGCGGGTCATTTACTTTTGCTGGCCGAGGAGCTTGAAGATATGGCCACATCTGCACCTGCAATTCCCGATGAACGCTTAGGCTTGATGTTTGCCTGCGCGCACCCGGCCCTTGATGCGAGCGTTCGTTCGCCGCTCATATTGCAGGCGGTACTGGGGCTGACCGCTGAGCAAATTGCTGAAGCCTTTCTGGTATCGCCCACAACCATGGGGCAAAGGCTTTCGCGCGCCAAAGCCAAGATCAGAGTGGCCGGCATTCCGTTTCGCGTGCCTGAACCATCAGAATTGGGCGACAGGCTGGAGACGGTTTTAGAAGCGATCTATGCCTGTTTCGCCCAAGGGTGGAACGAGGCGGACCACCTCAACAATGCGCTGACCGAAGAGGCGCTGTGGCTCGGCAGGCTGGTTGTGCAGCTTCTGCCTGATGAGGCAGAATGCCTGGGCCTTTTATCACTCATGCTGTTTCTGCAATCGCGGCGCAAGGCGAGGCGGGGCCTTGACCAGGTTTTTGTGCCGCTGCTGGAGCAGGACATCGCGCTTTGGGATTTAGCGGACATTGATGCCGCTGAGGGTTTGCTTCATCGGGCCGGGCGCATGGGAAAGATGGGGCGCTATCAACTCGAAGCGGCCATCCAGTCGGTTCATGCGGCGCGCCGTGCTACGGGCAACACCGATTGGCAGGCCTTGTGTCTGCTCTATCAGGCGCTTTATCAGGTGACGGCCTCTGCCGTTGTCAAGTTGAACTGGGCCGCGGCCATTGCCGAGAGCTATAGTGTTGCTGCTGGCGTTGCGGCTTTGCCCGATGCGGCTGAGTTTCCGGAGCTTGAGCGGTTTCAGCCCTATCATGCAGTGCGGGCTGATCTTTTGGCGAGGCTTGGAAAAACCGATGAGGCACTGCAGGCCTATGCCAAGGCCATCGAGCTTGAAACTGACAACTCGGTTCGCCAGTTTCTAACCGAGCGGGCCTTAAGGCTGCGCGGTGCCTTGAACTGACGTCGCCTATTCCTCCCACGTCGAGGCTCGACAATAGTATTCCCCATGCGCCAATATTTCGTCTAGATTGATTGAAATATTTCCGGACCAGCAAGAGGCGGCACATGGTGCAAGACGCAATCATCGTTGAAAAACCTCAGGTGCATCTGGTGCACATGATGGTCTTTACCCTTGTCGTGGTGGTGATTGGTGCAATGCTGTTTACCAGCATCCAGAGCGCCTTCATGGCCAACGCCGGTCTCAACGGGCTAATCGTTGCCATTTTGGTGCTTGGCACGGCTTATTCGTACCGCATGGTGTGGCGACTTTTTCCAGAGGTAAACTGGCTCAACAGTTTTAAATTGGGGCAGGGAAGCATTGAAGCGCCGCCGACTTTGCTGGCCCCCATGGCGATGATTCTGGGTGATGCGACAGGCCGCACGGTTTTGTCGCCGCAAACAATGCGCTCGCTTCTTGATTCTCTCGCATCGCGTTTGGATGAGTCGCGCGATCTGGTGCGCTATCTCGTGGGTCTCCTGATTTTCCTCGGCCTGCTCGGCACATTTTGGGGTCTTCTCGGCACCGTGCAATCAGTCGGCGATGCTATCAAGAACCTCGATATTTCATCGACGCAATCCGCGACCGTGTTTCAGGAATTGAAAGCGGGCTTGCAGGAACCGATGAAGCACATGGGGCTTTCCTTCTCCTCGTCGTTGTTCGGTTTGGCTGGCTCGTTGATTTTGGGCTTTCTGGATCTCAAAGCAAGCCAGGCGCAGAACCGATTTTATCACAACCTTGAAGACTGGCTCTCCACCATCACTGATGTTCAGGCCGGAGACGGCAATGGTTCGGCGATGCCCGCCTTTTTGCGGATGGATTTGCAGAATTTGCAAAAGAGCATCGAGAAGCTGGGCTCTTCAATGGAGCAGGCGCGCCCGGCTGGGGCTCCGGCCTCTGGTGCTGAGGCTGCCACGGAACAACTGGCTGACGCGGTGGCCAATCTTGTGCAGCAGATGCGCGAGGAACAGAAAATGGTGCGGCAGTGGATTCAATCCCAGCAGGTGCAGCAAAGCGAAATCCAGCGCCTGCTTATCCGCCAGACGGGTACGCCAAAGGGGCGTGAATAGTGGCGGGGAACCTTTCCCGGCGCAGGCGCAACGAGGAGGCGCCTTATTGGCCCGGCTTTGTCGATGCGATGGCGCAGCTTCTGCTGGTCATCATCTTCCTGCTCTCGGTCTTTATGATCGCGCAGTTCCTGCTGGCGCGGCAGATTTCGGGTCAGGATTCGGCGCTGGGCCAATTGCGCTCACAAATTGCGGAGCTCACGCAATTATTGGCTCTGGAAAAGGGCGCCAAGGCTGATGCCGATGCACAGCTTTTGTCTCTCACCGATGATCTCAACGCGCAAAAAGCCAAGACCGCTGATCTGATGGCCAATCTCAACGCTTCGGCGAGTGATGGTGCGTCAGCGGGCAATACCATCACCGGCCTTCAAACTTCGCTCGACAGCGAAAAGAAAATTTCTTCTGACGCGCTGGCCAAGGTTGAACTGCTCAACCAGCAGCTTGCCGCCATGCGCCGGCAGTTGGCGCAGATTTCAGCCTTGCTCGATGATTCTGAAGCGCGCAACAAGACTTCAGATACGCAAATTGCTGATCTTGGTCGTCGCCTTAATGTGGCGCTGGCGCAAAAGGTGGAAGAGCTCTCCAAATATCGTTCGGAATTTTTTGGGCGCTTGCGGCAGATCCTGTCGCAGCGTTCCGACATTCTTGTGGTAGGTGACCGGTTCGTGTTTCAGGCCGAAGTTCTGTTCCCCAAGGGCAGTGCGGATTTAAACGATGCAGGCCAGGTTGAAATGGCCAAGCTTGCGGATGCCTTGAAACAACTCGAAAAAGAAATCCCTGCCGATATTCCCTGGGTGTTGAGGGTTGACGGCCATACCGACAATGACCCAATCCTTGTTGGGGCCAAGTTTGCATCAAACTGGGAGCTTTCATCGGGCCGTGCCATTGCCGTTGTGAAATACCTGATCGCGCAGGGCGTTTCACCCCAGCATCTGGTGGCAGCGGGCTTTGGTGAATTCCAGCCTTTGGCGCCGGGTGATACCGAAGAGGCGAAATCCGAAAATCGCCGCATCGAGTTGAAGCTGACGGAGCGTTGAGGCTCTCAGGTGTGGGCCTCTTGGCGCTGCGGAATTTCATCGAGACTGAAATAGACCGGAAGGCCGCGTTCGCGCGCGATTTTCACGTCATTGTCAGCACCCTTTGAGGCACCAGGCAGGCGCAGCACGGCATCGCAATGCTGCAGCAATCGTCCGGCCGTGGGGTGAAGAATTCGCTCATAGTGCTCGTCACCCACGGTCTTTCCTCCTGCATTGTTCCAGATGGGCAGAGCCACCCATTCACCGATCATTGGCACATGGCCTTTTTCAAAAATGGGGATTGAGGCCTGTTCGAGAGTTTTGAGATTCTGGGCCATCTTGGCAGGGTCATCGCCGGTTCCAGAGCGATAGGGACCAGCAATCAGGATCATCATGGGTTTTTCAGACATGGCACTTTCCGGACTTTGTTGTTGATTTTTGCGTCCTAACACACCGTGACAATTCGTGCAATATCGTGTAATATCATGCAATGCTGACTCAGGAACGAAAGCAGCTGATTCTCATTCAGCTTAAAAAAACCGGACGGATTGTCGCGAAGGACTTTAGCGAGAAACTGAAACTCTCCGAGGATACGATCCGGCGCGATTTGCGCGAGTTGGCAGCGGAGGGCTTGCTGCAGCGTGTCCATGGTGGAGCACTCCAAGCCTCGCCAACCATCGCCAATCTGGCCGAACGCCGCGGCATGGCGATCGAGGAAAAGGCCAAACTCGCCCATCTTGCGGCCAAGTCGTTACAGAGGGTCCAGAGTATTTTTCTCGATGGTGGTACGACCAACCTCGAGCTTGTTCGCGCCCTGCCTCTCGATTTGTCGCTGCAAGTCTTCACCCACAGCCCAACCATTGCTGTCGCACTGGAACAGCATGATCAGGTCGAGGTTGTTGTGATTGGGGGAAGCCTGTTCAAACATTCAATGGTGACGCTGGGTGCATCAGCCGCCCGTGCCATTGAGAATCTTCGCGTGGATGTGTTCTTCCTCGGCCTGACCGGGCTTCATGCGAAAGAGGGGGCCACCACCGGCCATCACGAGGAAGCCGCGATGAAAGCCCTGATCGCAGAGCGGGCCGCAGAAGTTGTTTCAATCGTCTCACACGAAAAGGTGGGGGCTGTGTCGCCGCACAGAATAGGCAATCTCGCCATGTTGACGGCGATCTATGCATCCCGGAATGACAGGTTGCAGCCTTTGCGTAAGGCAGGCCTGCAGATATACTCACCTTAGCTTCACAAGAAAAAACCGCTGGGGTTGCCAGCGGCTTTTGAAATCACAAAATCGGAAATGCTTAGAACGCAGCGCCGCTTGATGGTGCGCCAAAACGCTTGGGCTTTTCGACCTTCTTGGGCATGGGCAGCAGGCCTTCGCGCTGCAGCTTCTTGCGGGCCAACTTTCGGGCGCGGCGCACGGCTTCAGCCTGTTCGCGGGCCTTCTTTTCCGAGGGCTTTTCAAAAGCGCCACGGAGCTTCATTTCGCGGAAGATGCCTTCGCGCTGCATCTTCTTCTTGAGAACCTTCAGGGCCTGGTCGACATTGTTGTCACGAACGATAACTTGCAAGCGAAACCTCAAACTTAAAAAGGGTTGATCCAGTTAAAAAGGGCCATATGGGCCCTTGTTTGGGGGTTCCCCTATCACACCAGTTCAGCCCTGTCGAGGGGTGATCCTGTTGATATGTCCCATCTTGCGGCCCGGGCGGGATTCAGCCTTTCCATAGAGATGGATAGCGGTTCCGGCCTCGCTGGCAAGGGCCGCCCAGTCCGTGACGTCATCGCCGAGGAGATTCGTCATAACCACGTCGGAATGCCTAGTGGTCGAACCCAAGGGCCAACCGGCCACGGCACGGATATGCTGTTCAAACTGACTGATGAGGCAGGCATTCATGGTCCAATGACCGGAATTATGCACGCGAGGTGCAATTTCATTCACATAAATCACGCCGTCCCCTAAGAAAAACTCAACCCCCATGACGCCCACATAATCCAGCGTTTCGCAGATGCGGCGCGCCACATAGATCGCTTCCTCAGCCAGTTCATCGTCAATTTTGGCTGGAACGGTCGAGGTGTGGAGGATGTGGTTGAGGTGGATGTTTTCGGCAATGTCAAAGGCGGCAAAACCGCCATCGGCTGATCTGGCGCAGACCACTGAGAATTCAGATTTGAAGCGCACGAAGCTTTCGAGAATCGCAGGCTGGCCTTTCATGGCAGCCAGAGCCGGTTCGAGATCAGCAGCCGTCATGATTTTGGCCTGGCCCTTGCCATCATAGCCCATGCGATTTGTTTTCAGGATGGCGGGAAGGCCTGTGGCCTCGGCTGCCGCTGCAAGATCGGCCATAGTTGTGACAGGGGCAAACGCTGCCGTTATGGCACCGAGTTCGCGGGCCAGCGACTTTTCAGCAAGACGATCCTGCGCCACCGCGAGCGCCTTGGAGCCGGGGCGCACCGGCTTCAGCCGTTCCAGAAATTCCACAGTGGCTGCGGGTACGTTTTCAAATTCATAGGTGATGGCATCCACGGCATCGGCAAATTTTGTCAGTGCCTTTTCGTCATCATAAGTCGCAATGGTTTTAGCGGCTGACACATCAAAGGCCGGGCTTTCACTTTCAGGTGCAAAAATGTGACACTTGAGTCCGAGATTTGCAGCGGCAAGCGACAACATGCGCGCCAATTGCCCTCCACCCAAAATTCCGATGGTGGAGCCGGGTGGAAGCGGCTTCATCATGCCTCATCTTTCGGCGTGAAGGCCACGGAATCTGTCTGCTTGTCGCGCCACTCCTGCAGGCGTTTGGCCAGAGCTTCATCGCCCAAGGCCAACACACTTGCGGCGAGAAGACCCGCATTGATGGCGCCAGCCTTGCCGATGGCTAAAGTACCCACCGGAATCCCCGCTGGCATTTGCACAATCGACAACAGCGAATCCTGACCCGACAGGGCCTTGGTTTCCACGGGCACGCCAAAGACCGGAAGCGTGGTCATGGACGACGCCATGCCGGGGAGATGTGCGGCACCGCCAGCCCCTGCGATGATGACTTTAAATCCTGAAGCCTTGGCGCCCTTGGCAAATTCGTAGAGACGATCCGGTGTGCGGTGCGCCGAGATGATTTTTGCCTCGTGAGCCACAAGCAGCGTGTCCAGAATATCGGCTGCGTGTTTCATGGTGGCCCAGTCAGACTGGCTTCCCATGATGATGGCGACAAGTGGCTTTTGTGGAGCGTTCATTTCAACCTATGCAATGATGTCGGGGATGAGCATGTTTTCGATTTTGGAAATCATGTCCTTCAACGACAGTTTCATTTTCTTCAAGCGTTGCAGTTGCAAGGGATCAGCCTTGCCGGATTCGTGAAACGCGTTGATGGCGGCGTCGAGATCGCGGTGTTGGTCATAGAGCGCATGGAGCTTGGCGCGAAGCTGAACTTCCTGCAGCGTGTCCATTCGAAGGCTCCGGTTAAGGTTTTGTTCAGCATAAAATTCAGCGAGATTGGCTCCTGCACTATTCTGCCTTGAAGCATTCGACAAGAGGCAATTTCTGTGTCATCATGGCGTCACATTCGCTCTTGCGTTTGTGCGTAGGTTCCCAAATTCTTTGGAGATTGGAATGAGCCTTAAAAACCACCTCACAGAACTACATCTGAAACATCGCTCTTTGGAAAAAGAGCTCGCGGATTCGATGGGCCATCCGGCCACCACCGATTCGCAATTGGCAGATATCAAACGCCGAAAGCTCAAAATCAAGGACGAGATCACGCGTCTGGAGCGAGAAGTCGCTCACGCGGCTTGATCATCAACGGGCTCGGCCGATCAGGTCCCAGCCATTGCAGTAAAGGTCTTCGAACACGGCAACTTTGCCATAGGGTTCGGTGCGGGGCATTTCTTTAAACCTCACACCTGCTGCTTTCATGCGCGCGTGGTCTTGATCAAAATTGTCGGTGTGCAGGAAGAAAACTACGCGTCCGCCTGCGGCTTTGCCAATGGCTTCGGCTTGTTCTGGACCTGCCGCTTTGGCCAAAAGCAGTTTTGCGCCTAGCCCGTTTGCTGGTGCAACGACAACCCAGCGTTTGCCATCGCCTTGCGCCACATCCTCCACAAGTCTGAAATCTAGTGCGCGGTCAAACCAGCTAATCGCCTCATCGTAGTCGCGGACGAGAAAGCTAATGGTTGCGAGTGTTGTGGCCATGTCTAACGTTAAAGTGCCGCTAGCTCTTGGTTGAATTTCTTCATCGTCTGTTGGCGGTGAACAAACTCGGCGATGGGTCCTGAAATCCACCAGCACAGGGCGGCTAGTGCGATTGCTGCGTAACCGTCCAGGGCATAGTGCCAGGCCAGATGCACTGAACCCAACAGGATGACCACTGCATACACAGTAAAGAAACGGCCCATGCCCTTGCTGACTTTGGCAAAGGCCAGGGCAAACAAAACAGCCGAGCCATTATGCATGGATGGAAAAGCCGAAATGCCGAAGGGATCGCCCTTGCCAGTATAACCGTCCCACAACAATTTTTGCGTGTCGAGCGCCCAGATGGGCAGGCGCGTATTCACATCATTTAGATAGGCCAGGAGATCGGAAAACGGATCCGGCGAGAGGCCAATCTTGGCGTAATAGACAGGGCCAGCGGACGAGAAATACACGGCGAGCAGGCCGCCACCAATCCACCAGATCAACATATAGGCAAAGAAAAAGCGGGTGCGCAAAACTGTGGCCTGACGCTGAAAGCCAAACCAGATCCACGAGCCGAACAGAGCAAGGAACCAGAAGTCATAGGCGAGGTTGGTGAGGAAGGTCACCATGTCATAGCCCATGAAAGGTTGGATGATGCGCCATGGGTCCATGCCGAAATGTAGGGAACGATCGAGTGCCGCGAAGGTCGTATCCCATTTGAACGGATTGATGTTGGGGATCTGCGGTTTCAGCTCCACCATGGCCTTGTTGTAGAGCACCATGGCGAGGAACACGGGAATGCCGTTGATGATATTGGACGGACGGCGGACTAGATCAGCAATCTCGCGCGCCAGTTCGCGCGCTGGACTCGCAGGTTTGATGATGACTGCATATTGAACGAGGCGCACCACCAGCATGACAACAAGGCCTGCGGGAATGGAAAAGGTGAGCAAGTCAGCGAACAGGCCCATCAGCGGGGCCACGCCATGATGGGGCAGTTGCTCGAACAGGATATAGTTGGTCAGCAGATAAAGGGCCGGGATGACAAACATAAGCCATTGGGCCGCAAAGCTCAGGCCGAGCAGTTTCAACCCACTGAAACTGCGGCGGCTCAGGTTCAATGCGAAATCCGACATGATTCAGGCCCTTGTGAAGAGCTGACAATGGCTGAAAAGGCTTAAGAACCCTTAAGCGGGAACTCTCAATTTACCGCTGTTTTGCTGGATTTAGGGCGGTAGATCGCAAGAAACAGCAGCAGCGTTGCCACGAAAAGCGCGCTGGCGATGTAGAAAATAACATCGGGCGACGTCACCTCTGTTCCGGGTTTGAAGAAGTATCCAAAGACTTGAGTGAAGAAGACGGTGCCGACGAGCATGGAGAGGCTTATAATCGAGGAAATGCCGCCCTGCAATTCGCCTTGGGCATCGCCCGGAACTTCCTTCGACATGAGTGAGGTCAGCATCGGGTGGACAAAGCCTTCGGGACTGTGGAGCACGAGGAAAAACAGGACGAACCCCAGTGTCGATGAACTGGCAAAGCCAAGGGTGCAGACGATGGCCATGGCCAGACCCAGAATGGCGGCACCTCGTTCGCCCATCAACTTGACAGCGGGTCCGGTCAGCACACCTTGCACGAAGGCCGTGACGATGCCGAAGCAGGCCAGCGTCAAGCCAATGGTCCGCGGTTCCCAGCCATATTTGGCATTGCCCCAAAAGGCCCAACCCGCCGGATAGACCGATGATGCAAAGAAATAGATCGCCATCAACAGGCTGAGCGGCAGAATGTTGGGATAGGATGCAAAGACTTTGAATGTGCCGATCGGATTGGCGCGTTTGGCATCAAAGGCGCGGCGCTGATCCTTGGGCAATGTCTCGGGTAACGCGAACCATCCAAAAATCAGGTTCAGTGCCGAAACACCGGCGGCGACATAGAAGGGTACACGCGGACCAAAAGCGCCAAGCAAGCCGCCGATGGCCGGGCCGATGACAAAGCCCAGGCCAAAGGCAGCGCCCATCAGCCCGAAGGCCTTGGCGCGATTTTCGGGTGCGGTGATGTCGGCGATATAGGCGTTGGCGATCACATAGCTCGCGCCACAGAGGCCTGCGAATGTACGGCCCACAAAGAGCCAGGCAAGGGTTGGCGCAAGTGCTGTAATCAGATAATCAATGCCAAGGCCAAAGACGGCCAACAGCAACAAGGGCCTTCGCCCATAGGCATCAGACAGGCTGCCCAGAGCCGGGCCAAACAAAAATTGCGTGGCGGAAAATGCAAAGAACATCCACCCCGCAATGATTGAGGCATCACCGATGTCGAGATGGCCAACTTCCTTGATCAGGGCCGGTTGCACTGGGATGATCAGGCCAAAGCCCACCATGTCCAGCAACACGGTGATGAACACAAAAGCCATGGCATATTTGGACGGAGAAGTAATCTTCATGCCGCCGCATAGCGGAGTTGCAAAGTTATTTCATGTTGCACCTTACAAAATTTTAAGCCTGTGGCTATAGCGTGACAATGACAACAGCTTCCGCCTCAAAAGCACGTTGGGCCGTGTTCACCGTTTTCCTGCTCCATGGCATGCTCGTGGGGTCTTGGACGCCGCATGTGCCGCTCGCCAAAGACCGGCTTGACGTTGGACCGGCGGTTCTGGGTCTGGCGCTTTTGGCGATTGCAGGCGGTGCAGTTTTTGCGATGCCGCTTGCTGGCGCGTTGATCAACCGCTTTGGCTCGGCCCGCATGATATTGATGACTGGCATCCTGTTTGCCGTGGCATTTTTGGGCCCACCACTGGCGCCCAGCCTTGCCACTTTTGTGGTGAGCGGCGTTTTTCTGGGCGCTGGCATCGGGTCTCTGGATGTCGCCATGAACTCTCATGGGCTTGCCGTGGAAACAACGTTGAAAAGGCCAGTGATGTCGGGGTTTCATGGCGCCTTCAGCATTGGTGCGATGGTCGGCGCATTTGCGGGCGCTGGTCTCATTGACCAGTTTGGACCTTTGGTTCAGGTCGTGACAGTCAGCGCTGTTTTCCTCGTTGGGCTTTTGATTGCCGTGCAGTTTCTTTTGCCTTCGTCTGTTGACAGTGGCTTGGGCGGATCGCATTTTGCACTGCCAACGGCGGCCACCATTGTTTTGGGCAGCTTGTGTTTTCTGGCGCTGATGGTTGAAGGCTCAGTGATGGATTGGGCCGCCATTCTGATGCATGAGCGGTTCCTGCTTGATGCGGGCGTAGCAGCGCTTGCGTTTGGATTTTACCAAGGCGGCATGGCGGCCTCACGCCTTGGCGGGGACTGGTTGCGGCATCGCTTCGGTTCGGTGAACGTTGTGGTTACCAGCGCCGTGTTGGCCGCCGTTGGCACCGGCCTTGCCCTGATTGCACCCACAAGCTGGCTGACTTTTATCGCTTTCACGATTGGCGGCATTGGCATTGGCAATGTGGCACCCATGCTATTTGCAGGTGGGGGTCGCCTTGAGCCTGACGCACCGGGACGCGGGATCGCTGCAGTCACCTCCTTGGGTTACGCTGGTTTTCTGACCGGCCCGCCGCTCATTGGTCTTGCGGCGCAATTGACCAATTTGCAGGTTGCGTTGGGGCTCACGGTGCTGGCCTCGCTCGTTGTTGCAATTTTTGCAAAGGGAGTCGCCGCCGCCGATTCTTACTGATAGGGTGGCGCCATGAGTTTCAAGGACAAACATGTTCTGATTACAGGGGCGGGGCGCGGACTTGGCGCAGCCTTTGCCGTGGTGCTGGCTGATCAGGGGGCTCATGTCACGATTGCGGGGCGCAACACCGAGAACCTGAAATCACTGGCCGAGTCGATGCGTCTGCGCTGTGGTACTGCGCCTGACGTTATAGTGATGGATCTTGCTGATATTTCGCAGGTGACACTCCAAGCCAAGAAATGGCGCGATGACCAACGCCCACTTGATATTCTGATCAACAATGGTGCGCAGTGGCTGTCTGGAAAAATGGAAGAGCATGATGCCTTTGCCATTGCCTCCACGATTGCAGGCAATGTGACCGGCACCTTGCTGCTGACGCGGGGAGTTCTGCCGCTGCTTGAACATTCAGGCGCTGGAGACATTGTGAACATCATTTCGGTAAGCGGTGTTCAACATGCGCCTTTGCAGGGTGCGGCGGTGGCATATTTGGCCTCCAAGCACGCGCAGACCGGAATAACGGATGGATTGCGCCAGGAGCTGCGGGGGCGGCCGGTGCGCGTCACGGGCATCTATCCACCCAACATCATGGATATTTCACCACTGAATGAAGACCAGTGGAATGCAGTGCGCCCGCAGGCCTCGTGGGTGACGAACCGCGATGTTGTGGAAACCGTGCTGTTTGCCTTGTCAC
Organism: Hyphomicrobiales bacterium; assembly: GCA_038231475.1. Lineage (GTDB taxonomy): Bacteria > Pseudomonadota > Alphaproteobacteria > Rhizobiales > Aestuariivirgaceae > Aestuariivirga. The sequence continues at coordinate 102,460 of JBBRLH010000002.1, forward strand.
GGCCACGCCATGTGACCTTGTCTTCCATCATGCTCGAATCTGATACGGGCAATTTCTTTTTCAACTAGGAGCATATTTTGAAACTTAAAGATCGTGTTGCCATCGTCACGGGCGCTGCCCGGGGCATCGGTTTGGCCATTGCCGAACGTTATGTGGCCGAAGGGGCCAAGCTTGTGATGGCTGATATTTTGGATGATGCGGGCCAGGTTGAGGCCAAGCGGCTTGGCGCATCATATGTCCATTGTGATGTGTCGAAATCTGCTGACATCAAGGCGCTTGTGGCCTTCACCCTCAAGCAGTTTGGCGCGGTTGATATTCTGGTCAACAATGCGGCGATTTCGATTGTGGGTGAATTTCTCGAGATCACTGAAGAACAGTTTGACCAGGTGATCGCCATCAATCTCAAGGGTTCCTTCTTGCTGACGCAAGCCTGCGGGCGCGAGATGGTGAAGCAGATTGAAGCGGGCCGCAAAGCTGGGGCCATCGTCAACATGTCGTCGGTGAATGACACCTTGGCCATCCCGGTGATTGCGCCTTACACCATGTCCAAAGGTGGCGTGCGCCAATTGACCAAGGTTGCTGCATTAGCGCTGGCTCCGCATGGCATCAGGGTCAATGCGATTGGACCAGGCTCGATCATGACCGACATGTTGAAAGGTGTGGTCAATGACAAGGCGGCGATGCATCGCATTTTGTCGCGCACGCCCATGGGTCGCGTCGGCGAGGCCTCCGAAATCGCCTCCATTGCGACGTTTCTCGCGTCCGATGACGCGAGCTACGTCTCAGGCCAGGTCATCTATGCCGATGGCGCGCGCATGCCCCTCAATTATGTGGTGGCTGTGAAGGAATAGGCCGGCCGGGATTGGTTTATTTTCCAACCCTTTTGCGCTCTTCGAGTTTCAGCCTGTGGGGAATTTCGTTTGAAGGAACGGCGCGACTGAACAAGAAACCTTGCGCCTGTTGGCAACCGAGGTTGCGCAGAAACTCAAGTTGTTCTTTCGTCTCGATGCCTTCGGCCAGTGTTTTAATCCCCAGGTTCTGCCCAATATTAACGGCGGCCCGGACCAGTTCTTCGGATTTTTTTCTAACGCCGATTTCCATGACGAAGGATCGGTCTATCTTGATCTTGTCAAACTGGAAGCTGTTCAAACAGCCGAGGCCGGAATAGCCTTTGCCGAAGTCGTCGAGCACGATGGATACACCTAGTTCTTTTAGTCCTTTCAGGGTCTGCAGTGTTTCCGCCGACTTTTCCAGCAGACTCGACTCCGTGATTTCCAGTTCGAGTCGCCCTGCGGTAAGGCCAGATTTTTCCAAAGCTCCGGTGACTGCAGCAACCAGCATGCCCGATTTAAACTGTGCGGGGGATACATTGACGGCCACCGACAGATGCTCTTTCAAAGTCATTGCCGTGAGACAGGCCTGTTCCAAAACCCATATTCCTATTGGAACAATCATTCCGGTTGCTTCTGCGATTGCAATGAAATCTGCCGGCTGAATCATGCCCTTTTCGGGATGGTTCCAACGCAGCAACGCCTCGAAGCCAATTTCCGTTCCGCCAGCAAGTTCGATCAGCGGTTGGTAATGCACGGCAAATTGATTTCTAATTATCGCCTGCCGCAGGTCCTGTTCCATTTCGCGGCGCATGATCACGCGGAGCGCCATTTGAGGCTCAAACATGCGGCACACACCTCGGCCATCTGATTTTGCCTTGTACAAAGCCAGATCGGCATTTTTTAGCAACGTCGAGGCATCCACAGCAGCCCCTATGGAGATACTGACACCAGCACTAATTCCCACCAGAATTTCGTGCTCGCGCACCTTGAGGGGGCTGCTGAAGGCGTTGACCAACTCATTGCCGATCGCGTGAGCTTTCTCAGGCGTCTCAAGCATCGGCAACAACACGGCAAATTCGTCACCGCCCAGACGAGCTACTGTTCCGCGATTGCCGATATATTCAGCCAGTCGATCTGCCAGCGCTATGATGAGACCATCACCGACATAGTGTCCCAAGCTGTCATTGATGTCCTTGAAGTTGTCAATGTCGACGAGGATGACTGACAGGATGTGGTCTTGATCAACATGCTGGAGGACTGCGTCATCAAGCAACTCCAGAAACAGTCTGCGGTTGGGAAGGCCAGTGAGTACGCAATGTTCTGCAAGGTGCTTAATGCGTGCGTCTTGTTTGCGACGCTCGGTGACATCGACAATGCCAATAATTGCCGCGTCTTTGCCATTGTATTTTATCTGCTTGGCAAAACTGCTGACCAGAATTTCTGTGCCGTCAGCCTTGAGGTGAATCCAATCGGCTTCGTCTGTCTCGGTGTGGAAGTCGTTCTTCACGTCTGTAAGTGCGCGTTCGTGTTCCCTGGGTGGCCTTATATCCAAGGTCGTCATGTTCAAGAATTGCTCACGCGCGTAGCCGTAGTGCCGCAGAGCTGCGGAGTTGACGTCGATGAATTTCAATGTGGATTTTTCAACAAGCCACATGGGAACCGGATTGCTCTCGAACAACAAATGGAAAGATTCTGACGCGTTCCGATCCTGTGTGATATCAGACCGCACGCAGATTTTTCCACCTTCAGGTGTCAAATGTTGTTCATAGCGGATCCAGCGACCATCACTGATATTTTGCTCGATAATCGTATCGCCACGATCGACGATCTCCATCTGCGACCGGATCCATTCGTTTTCTTCGGCGATGGTCAATCCGTCGAGATGTCGCTCTTTCCTCAGATACAGGCGATGGGCTGTCTCCATGCTCAAGCCGGGCTTCAGATGATCCGCCATATAGTGGAACATTTTCTCATAGTTCTTGTTCCACAGGACAAACTTGTTGTGCTCGTCCACAAGAACAATACCTTGGGGTAGGCAATCCAGAACTTTCTGAAGTCTGGCTTCGCCCGAAACCGCGAGCAGGCGTGCGCTTTCGGCAACTAACGCTGACTGGCGAAGTTCGGTCCTGACCTTCTTCAATTCCATCCTGTCGACGATGATGTCGGCCAGCCCCTTGAGAAGCCCTCGCTGCCGTTTCGTGAAGCGGCGTGGCACGGTGTCGGCGACGGCCAAAGTTCCAAGAACATATCCATTTGCATCGCGCAGTGCGGCGCCCGCATAAAAACGGATGTGATGATTTCCAGTTACCATCGGGCTTTGGGCAAAGCGTGAGTCACGGCTTGCGTCGGGAACCACCATCACGTCTGCGGTCTTGATGGTGTAATCGCAAAAACTTATGGAACGTGGAACTTCCACCATATCTATCCCGATCTGGGCTTTGAACCAGTGGGACTCTGCTTCGGCGGTGCAGAAAAATGCAATGGGAACATTCAACTGTTCGGCTGCGAGGCGTACGATATTGTCAAACTCTGCCTCAGGCGGTGTCCGGGATATGAAATACCCCTCGAGATTGCGAAGCCGTGCGCGTTCGTCGGCGTCAGCCTGATCTATCTTGTGCATTGGTACACCACATCTCCAAGCAGCAACTACCGGCAGGCCATGGTCGACCGAGGTTGCAAATATTGCGGCGCCAAAGGCCATCCCGCAGGTGTCCAAGTTTCCAAGGAAACATTCAACGGGCCGTTAATCACGCGTCTGGAACAGCAAAAATCATGCGCTTCGAGCCGGGACCGCTTCATATCATTAGGATTTTATGAATTTCTGCCGAGCGACAAAAATCATCGTCAGTCTCGGCAGCCATTCGATGACACTGTCAGGAAAGATTTTTCTTTAGAAATGCCACGGTCCGGCCCCAAGCCAGATCAGCAGCAGCCTTGTCGTAGCGCGCCGCATTGGTGTCATTGTTGAAGGCATGGTTCACGCCCTCATACATGTGGAGCTCATAGGTTTTTCCATTTGCCTTCAGCGCGGACTCAAAGGCTGGAATTCCCGCATCAATTCGATCATCAAGCCCGGCGTAATGGAGGAGCAGGGGAGCTTTGATCTTTGCAACATCGGCGGCATCAGGCTGCTGGCCGTAATAGGCGACGCCTGCACTTAATGTGGGATCATTGACGGCTAGATTATTGACTGCGCCACCACCCCAGCAAAAGCCCACGGCGCCTGATTTGCCATTGGACGAAGGATTGGCAATGGCAGCGGCCAAGCCCGCTTTTGAGGTGGCCAGAATATCGGCAGGCGTCAACGTTCCAATCATGTCGCGGGCCTTGTCGGCATCATCAGGTGTGCCGCCCTGCGGTTGCAGATAATCCGGTGCAAGAGCTGAAAACCCTTCAGCCGCCAGCCTTCGTGCAATGTCTTTGATGTGTGGGTTCAAGCCCCGGTTCTCGTGGATGACCAGCACGCCTGGATATTTACCGGCGGCCTTTGGTGTTGCCAAATAACCCTTGCCGCCTGGAAACTCGATCATCTGAGTTGAGATGCGCGGATCATTTTCAGGAAGAATATCGGCTTGGGCATAGTTGTTTTCGAGGAGAGGGAGGATTGCCGTGGCGGCTGCCGTGCTTCCGGCCAAAAGTGAAAGCTTCTCCATGAAGTCGCGCCGATTCATGCCGCCATGGGTGAAACGGTCAAAAAGATTGATGATTTTCTGGTCCATTGTCGGGCTCCGATGTTAGTTCACATGGAAACTAACTGGCATCAGGATTGTGGCGGTTGCGTGAAATTTCTGTGGGGGCCTGTGAGCCGCCTATAGACGCAGGTTTGTGCGCCAATAGTGCACAATTCCGTTATGCCAATTCAATACAGCGTTGCGGATTATTCGCAGCGGATGATCTGGCCGGTGATGGCGCCTTCAACCGATTTTGCAAACGCATAGCCGACGCGCTGGTTTGACACCGGAATATGGCCCGGGAAATAGCCATCATATTTTTGTGCGGCATCTTCCAGAAGGCCCGGGCTCACGCAATTGATGCGAAGCCCACGCGGCATTTCGATTGCGGCTCCAATGACAAATGAATCAAGGCCGCCATCACACGCTGCTGCGTTCGAACCCTGGCGGATGGGCTCCCAAGAGAGAATGCCGCTGGTCAAAGTGAAGGAGCCATTGTCATTCACGTGATTAAGACCGCAGAGAACCAGATTCACTTGGCCCATGAGCTTGTCTTTCAGGCCATCGAGGAATTGCGTGGGCGTCATTTTGTCGACAGGACCAAAATGGGAATGGCCGGTTGCCGCGATCACGGCATCGACCGCGCCCAATTTTCCATACATTGCACGCACGGAGACTTCATCCATGAGATCGACCTGGATGTCACCCGACTTGCGGCCGGCCTTTATGATTTCATGACCCTTGGAAAGTCCGGAAATTGCGGCCTTGCCAACAGTGCCTTCTGCCCCACAAACCAGAATGCGCATATGTCCCCGCTGTAACTTCGTTACCGTAGTTTTATTAATCTTTGTCGGTTTTCAGGCCTTTGAGCTTAGCAAACACTGAGTCTGCATCATAGGTCTTATCTTCTTCGCGCTGGGGCGCAGGCTCGGAGTGCTCAGCCAACTTGGCGCGCATGGCATCAGTTTCAGCATGGGCGCTGGCATGAGCCGTGGTTCCAGCCACTTCAGAAGCGGGAATCAGTGTGCGCGGTGCTGCTGCATCCGGCGTGATTTTCTTGCCGCTCTTGGCGGCTGCCTTCTGAACGGCCAGATCCAATTCAAGCTGCGAGCACAAGCCCAAGGTTACGGGGTCTACCGGCTTGATGTTGGGTGCGTTCCAATGGTCACGGTCACGCACCGAGGCAATGGTGTGCTTCGTCGTGCCCACCAGTTTCATGATGGCGCTTTCGGGCAATTCGGGGTGATAGCGCAGCAGCCACATGATGGCGTCGGGGCGGTCGCCACGGCGTGATACAGGTGTATAGCGCGGACCCGCCGTTGAACGCTTGACCTTCACATCAACCTTGGAGACGACAATCGCCAGCCTGTGGTTTGGATCATTCTCGCCAGCCACAATTTCTTCGCGGGTCAATTGGCCGCCGGTCACAGGGTCCATGCCCTTGATGCCTTGGGCAACGTCGCCATCGGCGATGCCTTTCACTTCCAGCTCATGCAAGACGCAAAAATCTGCAATTTGCTTGAACGTGAGTGCGGTGTTTTCAACGAGCCAAACGGCGGTGGCCTTAGGCATCAATGGTGCGGACATAAGTTTTTTCTCCTTCGGAACCGGTTCTCGCGGCCCCGTAACACTTTGACATAACATTGTCGGGAATGCCCGCTATATAGGCAGGTCAAATCACTTTGGCAATGGGATCAAAGGGTCAGCACAATCTTTCCGATATGGCTGCTGTCTTCCATCAAAGCGTGGGCTTTTGCAGCCTCGGCCAGAGGAAAAGTCTTGAAAATATGGGGTTTGCAAAGCCCCCGCAGCAGCAAGGGCCAGACTTTGGCTTCAAGTTCACGCGCAATCACCGCTTTTTCAGCAATGCTGCGTGGTCGAAGTGTCGAGCCCGTCAAGGTCAGACGCTTGACCATCAAGGGCAAGAAATCGGCGGTAATGGTGGAAGACTGCTGAAAGGCAATTTGCACAATGCGGCCATGGAGTGCTGCAACTTCAATGTTCCGCGCCAGATAGTCGCCGCCCACCATGTCGAGGATGACATCAGCTTTAATGCCTTGGGCTTTCATCACCTCTGCAAAATCAGAAGTTCGGTAGTTAATCGCGAGATCGGCGCCCAGTGCCGTGCACGCCTTGCATTTCTCATCGCTGCCCGCCGTGGTGACAACCTTGGCGCCAAACGCCTTGGCCAGTTGAATGGCGGTTGTGCCAATGCCACTGGAGCCACCATGAACCAGAAGGGTTTCGCCCGGTTTCAGCTGACCACGTTGGAACACATTGGTCCACACGGTGAAATAGGTTTCGGGCAATGCCGCTGCACTGATCATTGAGAAATCATGCGGAACGGGCAGGGTGTTGTCCTCTGCGACAATGGCATATTCGGCATAGGCGCCGCCCTGTACCAGAGCTGTCACCTTGTCGCCGCTTTTGAAACGCCGGGTTTCGTTGCCGCTTTCGACAATCTCGCCCGCCAATTCGAGGCCCAAGGTCAAGGGAGCACCCTTGGGCGGCGGATAGTTGCCACGCCGCTGCTGGATGTCGGGGCGATTGACGCCGCAGGCAGACACCTTAACCAAGTGTTCGCCCCAAGATGGTTTCGGCCGGGGAAGCTCCAGGAGTTTCAGAACCTCCGGACCACCGGGCTCAGAAAAGCCAATGGCTTTCATTTGGTTCATTTCAAGATTTCTTCCCAACTTGTGACAGATGCCTTAGTTTACTAAAATTCAGATAGCTCGCGAGTTAAGATGTGGACATGGAACAATGGACATAGAAGACATACCAAAACCGAAGCCCTCAATTGTTATTGGTGAAAACCTTGACGCGATTTCCGTTGCCGAATTGGAACACCGCATTGTGGCTTTAGAAGCCGAGATTGCACGGGTTCGCGCTGAAATTGCGAAAAAACACGCTGGAAAGGCCGCTGCAGCTGCATTTTTTAAACTGTAGACTTGGGAAACTGGAATTTTGATTCAAATATTAACCTTTGGGTAATACTTAATGTTTACCCTGTGAGTGTCCCAGAGCTTCTGGGTTTTCTCCGAGTGGATCTGTCCACTCTGTTTGACGCCTCCCTGTTAAAAACTCAAAGCCGCGATTTTCGCGGCTTTTTTTTCTGGCCCCGAACTTGCTCATTACCTTCGTATTGACGAGACCGAATGATTTAAGCATGATCATTAGGGGAATTTTAGGTAGTTGCGTAAGGGGCTGTTAATCATGCGGGATAATTCTTTGAAAAATGGCGCGGTGGATTTTCTTGCGCGCTTCACAGATTCAGAACAATTTGAAAAAACTTTCAAAGAAGGCATGGGGCTGGTTGAAGAAACCGCCAATTATCTGGACGGCGAGGGCCGCATTGATGCCCGCATTCTCGATCGCACCGGTGCCATTGCCTACGCCACCGAAAGCATGAGGCTTACGACGCGCCTGATGCAGCTTGCATCCTGGCTGTTGTTGCAGCGGGCCATTGCCAAGGGTGACATGACCAGCAATGAAACCTTGCAGGAAAAGCATCGCATCAATTTGAACGAGATTGGCCGCGGCCATGAACTCAAAGGGGCCGAGCAGATGCCCGAGGGATTGCGCTCACTGGTTGAGCGTTCTTTGCGCCTGCTTGAGCGCGTCAAGACTCTCGACACCATGCTGAGTTCTGCTCCAGCACCGATGATGGAAGAGAGCCCCATTTCAGCACAGATCAATCGGTTGGAGCTTGCCTTCAAAGTTGGTTGAAACCAGCCAGTGCAAATAAACAAAGCCCGGCTGCTAGGCCGGGCTTTTTGATTCAGATCAAAACTTACTTGGTGAGGAAGCTGAACTTCTTCTTGAATGCTGACACGCGGCCACCACGGTCAACGAGGTTCGTCTGTCCGCCAGTCCAAGCTGGGTGCGACTTCGGATCGATGTCGAGGCTCAGCGTATCGCCGGCCTTGCCATAGGTGGAGCGGGTCATGAATTTGGTGCCATCGGTCATCACTACAGTGATGGGGTGATAATCGGGATGGGTATCAGCTTTCATCGCAAGAACTCTCAAATTAAATGATACATCTGACTGGAAACCGGGGTTTCAGCCAAGGTTGGCGGGGTCTATAGGGGATTTCGATTTCACGCACAAGACCGCAAATTCAACACTATATAGGCTCATGGCAAGACAACTCCCTGACAATTTAAAAAGCCGCGATCTTCGTCCTTTAAGACGCCTTTTGCCCTATCTGGCACGCTATCGCGCGCGGGTGGTCATGGCCCTTTTGTCACTTCTTGTTGCTTCGGGGGCCACGCTTGTTATTCCCGTGGCGGTCAGGCGCTTGCTGGATAACGGCTTCACATCCGGCAGCGCTGAACTGGTGAACCAGTATTTTCTCGCAATGCTGGCCGTTGTATTAGTTCTTGCTGCAGGGTCGGCCCTCAGATTGTACTATGTGACGTGGCTGGGTGAGCGGGTTGTGGCTGATGTGCGCGATGCACTGTTCCGGCACTTGATGGAACTCACGCCGTCTTTTTATGAGACCCAAAAAACTGGCGATGTCGTCTCTCGACTCACGGCAGACACAACCCAGATCAAATCCGCCTTTTCGTCTACGGCCTCGACGGCTTTGCGCAATGGCGTGATGATTTTGGGTGCGGTATCGATGATGACTTATACATCGCCACGCATGGCGGGTTTGGCGACCTTGGTCACCCCTTTCATCGTCTTGCCTTTGGTTTTTTTCGGTCGACGCGTGAGAGCGTTGTCGCGTGCGGCGCAAGACGCCTTGGCAGCATCTGCTGCTTATGCACAGGAACGCTTGTCCGGCATTCAGGCCATTCAGGCCAATACGCAAGAATTGGCCACCGTTGCCAAGTTTGGCGTGGCCACGCTCCAAGCCTTTGCTGCAGCCCAATCGCGGACATTGGCACGCGCGATTTTGACGTTTGCAATTTTTGGTTCGGCGCTGGGCGCCATTGTCGGATTGCTGTGGTTTGGCGCGCGCGAAGTGTCATCGGGCAACATGACGGGCGGCACGTTGAGCCAATTTGTGCTTTACGCTGTCTTTGCGGCTTCAGCGCTGGGTCAGCTTTCAGAAGTCTGGGGCGAGCTGCAATCGGCAGCGGGGGCAGCAGAGCGGATTTCAGAATTGCTCGATGTGACACCTGCAATCTCATCGCCAGCCGAGCCATATGAACTTCAGGCTCCGGTGCGCGGCGAAGTGAAATTCGAGCATGTAACATTTGCTTATCCAGCTCGGCCAGATACCCCCGTTTTGAAGAATGTCAGTTTTGAGGCCAGGCCCGGTCAGGTTGTGGCCATTGTCGGCCCGTCGGGTGCTGGCAAGACCACGCTTTATTTGTTGCTGCAGCGGTTTCAAGAACCTCAATCAGGAACGATTACTCTGGATGGCACTGATATCTCGGCGCTGGGCCTTGAAGACCTGCGCCTGCAGATGGCGTCGGTTCCGCAAGATGCCGTGATTTTCTCCGGGACCATTGCCGACAATATCAGGTTGGGGCGGCCCGAGGCTTCGATGGGAGAGGTGATTGCAGCCGCCAAAGCGGCACGGGTTTCCGAATTTGTTGAGCAACTGCCTGCGAAATATGAAGAGATGCTGGGCGAGCGCGGCATTACTTTGTCTGGCGGGCAGAAGCAGCGCCTGGCGATCGCACGGGCGATCTTGCGGGACGCGCCGGTGTTGTTGCTTGATGAAGCCACCAGCGCCCTTGATGCTGAAAGCGAAGCGCTGATCCAAGAGGCGCTGGAAGGCATTTCAAAAGGACGCACGACCTTTGTCATCGCCCACAGGCTGGCCACGGTCCGCAATGCTGATGTCATTCTGGTTTTGGATAAGGGCCAGATTGCAGCCCATGGCACCCATGCCCAACTGTTGGAGAAGAGCCCGCTCTATGCGCGGCTCGCCAAATTGCAGTTCAGCGAAGAGTTTGCCTAGACCACAAGTTTCTTGGCGTCTTCCAAGGCCTGTTTGATCTGTGGCAGGAGCTCGGTGTTGGCGGCTATATATCCGCCGGTGTGAAGCGGATTTGCTTCGCCGTTCAGGCCTTGCAGAAAGCCACCAGCTTCTTTAACAAAGAGCAGGCCAGCAGCCATGTCCCAGGCTTTGAGCCCGCGATGCCAGCCACCATCGATGCGACCCATGGCGATATAGGCGAGATCGAGCGCCGTTGCGCCCATGACACGCACGCCAGCAGATTTGGCCTGCATCACAGTCATTTCGGCGCGCTGCAAATCATGGTCCGAGTTGCCGCGATTGGGCAGTCCGCCACAGATCATTGAGTCTGCCAGTTCGCGGCGGGCGGCGACACGCATGCGCTTGTTGTTGTAAAAAGCGCCTGTGCCTTTTTCGGCGTGGAACATCTCATCAGAGATTGGATTATAGGTGACGCCGGCCACAACGTCACCTTTGCGCTCCAGCGCCACGGTGATGGCGAAATAGGGGAGCGCATGCATGAAATTGAAAGTTCCGTCGATCGGATCAATGATGAAGCGATGATCCTTGTCTGTACCCTTGGTCTCTTCTTCTTCCTCACCCAGAATGCCATAGGTGGGGCGAGCCTTGGACAATTCTTCGCGCAGGACCTTTTCACATTTCTTGTCAGAGTTGGTGACGAAATCACCAGGGCCTTTTACAGAAACCTGAAGGCCTGAAACTTCGCCAAAGTCGCGTTGCACACCGCGCGCAGCTTTGCGAATGGCGGCCATCATCACGGTCATGATCGGGGTCGTGGTCAAGTGAATGTCCTGCTTTGTTTGGGGCGGGGCTTAGCAAGGAAATTTGCAAAGCGCTAGTTTTGAGTTCCGTTAGCCATCGGCTTGAACGCGGCGACCCGGGCTTGCGCCTGTTTGAGGATCGAGGGGTCGAGTTTGGCCATGCCGTCATCGAGTTCCTGGTCGGCGCGCCCTCCGGCCTTGGCCAGAATGTTCCATTTGGCGGCCTCTGCTGCATCAGCTTCCACACCGCGGCCGGTGGCATAAAGTTTGGCGACGCGGTTCTGGGCGATGGCATTGCCATGATTGGCGGCCACCAGAAGCCATTTCGCACCCAGCGCTTCGTCCTTTTCAACGCCTTCACCGCGAAACACCAGCACACCGTATTCAAGGGCGGCTTCGGGCATGCCTTGCAAGGCGGCCTTGGAAAACAGCTCTGCGGCTTTGACCTGGCTTTTTTCAACACCGCGGCCATCAAGATAAAGCAGGGCCAGATTGTACTGGGCATCGGGCACGCCCTTTGTTGCGGCGGCGGAAAACCATTTGACGGCATTGGGCCAATCGGCATCGGTCTTGTACGCACCCGAATAAAACAGGCCGAGATTGTATTGGGCCTGAATATTTCCCGCCTCTGCCGCCTTTTGCAACCAGGGTGCGCCATCGTCGAGGTGAACCTTGCCCAGCGAGCCATCCATCAACATCATGCCATAAGCAAATTCGCCATCGATATCGCCTTTTTCGGCAGCCTGCTGATACCAGCGCGCGGCCTGGGGCAGGTCGGCCACAACACCGAGACCTCTTTGAAACATGTTGCCGAGCATGGTCATGGCGCGGGCATCGCCCTTGGCGGCATAGGTTTGGGCCAGGGGCAGGGCATCTGCATAATTGCCGTCCTGATAGAGTGAGACTGCTTCTTCATAGCTCGTCGCTGTGGTGGGAGTTTGGGCATGAGCCGACGTGCAACACGCCAGCAGACAAAGTGCAAAAGCAGCTTGCCTGATCATGTGCCGTATGTTGCCAGCAATGATGCAATAACCCTGGTTGCATCTTCGGGGCCTTTCCACATCTCATCCATGGGGCGCAGAAAGTCAGGCTTTTGCGGCTTAAGTTTGGCGAGCTCATCAAGTGTGACAGGGTCAAGCGGAACTGCAGGAATTTCTGCGATGTCATTCCACCAGCCAATCAAGGGCTCGCCTATGGTCTGGGCGTGCTGGTGGAACGCCACATAGTCAGCGCCTTGTTCTGAAGCTTCCATTGCCGCATGGCGGGAGGTTCCGCAATCAAGCCCCACCATGGAATCGCGTGGCAAGGACATGCGGAGATCAACGATGGCAAATTCGGTGTTTGAAATATGAAGGCCATCGGCGCGCAAGCGGCTGACGATGCGTGGTTCAACATCAGCCACTAATACGGCGAGGCCCAAGCCCTGCAATTCAGCAACTTCTTCCTGCCTGATGTTTTCATGGACGATAACGGAGGCGCAATCGCCCGCCGCACAAGCAGCCTTGGCGCAGGCGACCAAGGATTTGCCGTCCAGCTCTTTGGGGGCCACCAGAAAAAATCTAGGCACGGTCATGCAATCAATACCAAAAAGGAAACTCGAAATTGAGTTTTCGCCTTTTAGTCAGACGGCTTGGCTTTGTCACCTGCGAGATAGTTGGGGCAGGAACAGCGCGAAAATGCCCAAGGCCGGCAGGAGGGAGCAAATCTTGAAGACAAAATCAATGCTGGTCACGTCAGCGATTGCGCCAAGAGCAGCAGCACCGATGCCCGCCATGCCGAAGGCTAAGCCAAAGAACAGGCCGGAGATCATGCCCACACGCCCTGGCACGAGCTCCTGCGCGTAAACAACCATGGCCGAGAACGCTGATGAAATGATGAGGCCAATCGGAATGGTGAGCGCCACGGTCCAGAACAGGTTTGTGTAGGGCAGGGCCAAAGTGAAGGGGAGTGCGCCCAGAATTGACATCCAAATGACCGCCTTGGTGCCGATCCTGTCGCTGATCGGACCACCGAGAAATGTGCCTGCAGCCATCGAGCCCAGCATGACGAAGAGATAAATTTGCGTCTCGTGTTGGCTCACGCCGAAATGATGGATCAGATAAAAGCTGTAGAAGCTCTGCAAGCTGGTCATGTAGATGAATTTTGAGAACATCAGGATCAACAGTACGGCCAGTGCCGCAACAACGCGCGTATTGCCGAGGGCATGGGTATTCGTCTTGGTCGTCGCGCGGCGTTTATGGTCCTTGAGCCAATTTGCATACCAACGCCCGACATAGCTGAGCAGCAGAATTGCAGCTGCGGCCAAAGGCGCAATCCAGACAATGGCCCATTGACCGCGCGGCAAGATGATTAACGCGGTGAGGAGCGGACCAAGGGCTGAGCCGGAATTGCCACCCACCTGAAAGGTTGATTGGGCAAAGCCAAAGCGCCCGCCTGATGACAGTCGTGCCACGCGCGAAGCGTCAGGATGGAAGATCGATGAGCCGATGCCGATCATTCCTGCAGCCAGAAGAATTGCAGGGTATGAGCCAGCGTTCGCCAACATTAAGAGGCCAGCCAAAGTGAAGACGGGCGCCAGCGGCAGGGCATAGGGCAGGGGATAGCGGTCTGTGAGGGTGCCAAAGACCGGCTGAAGAATTGAAGCGGTGACCTGAAACACCAGCGTGATCATGCCGACTTGGGCAAAGGTCAATGAATAGCTCTGCGCCAGCAGCGGATAGACCGACAGCAACACAGCCTGCATCGTGTCATTGATGCCGTGGCACGAGGCAACGGAAAACAACACGGCATATGCCGTGTTGGTGGCTTGTGGTTTCAGGGATTCGGCTGGTGTCATGGTGTCGGCACACTAATCATGCCTATTTTTCGGGCAACAAACAAATTCGCAAAGCTGCTGCCCGAATTTCTTCGGGCTTATTTGACGGCGAGTGCGGCAACTCCCGGCAATTCCTTGCCTTCAAGCCATTCCAGGAAAGCGCCTCCTGCCGTTGAGATGTAAGTGAAATCCTTGGCAACACCGGCATGGTTCAAAGCCGCGACTGTGTCGCCTCCGCCCGCCACCGTGATCAATTTGCCCTGCTTGGTGCGCTCTGCCGCATAGTGGGCGATTTTGACTGTCGCCATATCGAAGGGCTGCATTTCAAATGCGCCGAAGGGGCCATTCCATAACAGCGTGTGGGCGTTGTCGATGGCGGCCTTGACCAGATCAACCGACATTGGCCCCACGTCCAGCATCATGCCGTCAGATGGAATGCCATCAACACCATAGTCATGCGAAGGGGCATGGGCCTTGAATTCATGAGCGACGATGGCGTCAACCGGCAGGATAACAGCGCAGTTGGCTTTTTCAGCGGCGACCAGAATGGCGCGCGCTGTATCTGCCAAATCTTTTTCAACGAGTGATTTTCCTACGCTATTGCCTTTGGCATAAAGGAACGTGTTGGCCATGGCCCCGCCAATGACGAGGGCTTCGACCTTTTTCACCAGATTGCCGAGAAGATCGAGTTTCGATGACACCTTGGCCCCGCCGACAATTGCGATGACCGGGCGCTTTGGTGTTTCGAGCGCGGCCTGCAAGGCCTTCAATTCAGCTTCCATGGCGCGGCCTGCGTAGGCCGGGATGATGTGTGCGATGCCCTCGGTTGATGAGTGTGCACGGTGAGCCGCGGAGAAGGCGTCATTCACAAAAATATCGCCAAGACCGGCCAGCATCTTGGCAAAGCCAGCATCGTTCTTCTCTTCGCCGCCATGATAGCGGGTGTTTTCCATCAGGATTACATCGCCGGGTTTAGGCGAAATGGCGGGGGCAGATTGCCAATCGGTGAAGACGAATTGAACCTTGTGTCCCAGCGCGTTTTCAAGTGCGGCGGCCACGGGCTTCAATGACATTTCCGGCACAACCTTGCCCTTGGGTCGATCAAAATGTGCGAGGACGATGACAGCAGCGCCCTTTTTCAAAAGCTCGTGCAGGGTGTGCACCACGCGGTCAATGCGGGTGGTATCCGTCACCTTGCCATTTTCCATCGGCACATTGAGATCAAGGCGAATGACAACACGTTTGCCGGTGAGGTTCACATCATCAAGGGTGCGGAAAGCGGGCATGGGCTGGCTCCTGATTGAGATTATGTGAGGGGCGTACATCAAGGTGCGACGGGGAGCAAGCGCCTTGGCGTTGGCGCGATCAGCACACTCTATTCGCTGGGGTCAACTAAAGTCAGGCGCCGTCCTTCGATTGATTTTCCGGTCTTTGCGTTAACGAGTTCCAACCTGATCTCGTCACCCGTATCGGCATCCACAAAGCGCCGCAGCTTTTCGCCGTGTGGTTGTTTACGGGCCCATTCCCCGATCAATGCCAAAATGGGAAGAAACTCCATGCCCGCTTTCGTCAGCATATATTCATCGCGCGGAGGTCGCTCGGAGTAACGGCGCTTTTCCAAAATTCCATCAGTGGTCAAGTCCGACAATCTGCGTGTCAGGATATTGGGGGCAATGCCCAGACTGGTGCGGAATTGGTCAAAGCGCGTCAACCCACGACTTGCATCTCGCAGGATCAACATGCTCCACGCATCGCCCAAACGGCTCACACCATTGGCGACGGGGCATCCCGATGAAAATAAAATTTCTGAGTCCATTGCATTTTGAAAGTTACTAGGGTATCGAAATGAAAGTTACTCTCTTTTTATCGCAATTCAAAGGAAAATCTCATGTCTAAAGCAAATTTGGGAACGGCACTGGTCACTGGCGCATCAACGGGCATCGGGCGGGCCACTGCACAGGCCTTGCAATCTGCTGGCTACCGCGTGTTTGGAACCAGCCGCAAGGCCGTCGCGGATGCGCCAGCGGGAGTTACGATGCTGGTTTGTGACGTGACTCATGATGGCTCTGTGGCTCAATTGATTGGCGACGTGATGAAGCAAACCGGGCGGATCGACCTCCTTGTGAACAATGCCGGGGTGGGGCTGTTTGGAGCTGCCGAAGAATCTCCGATTGAACAGGCTCAAAAATTATTCGACGTCAATTTCTTCGGTGTGGTGCGTGTCACCAATGCGGTTTTGCCCATTATGCGCAAGCAGGGCAAAGGCCGCATCATCAACACCAGTTCGGTCCTCGGGTTTTTACCTCTGCCCTTCATGGCCTTATATGTCGCAACCAAACATGCTGTTGAAGGCTATTCTGAATCACTCGACCACGAGGTGCGTGGCCAAGGCATTCGCGTGGTGTTGGTTGAACCTGCTTTTACGCGCACGTCATTTGAAGGAAACTCGATTCCGGCTGAACAACCGATGGCGATCTATGACAAGGACCGCGCGACGATGACTGAAACCTCAAGCACCTCCATGCGCAACGGTGATGAGCCAGAGGTTGTGGCCGATGTCGTTGTGAAGGCGGCCGCTGCGAAGACGCCAAGACTCCGCTACACTGCCGGAAAAACGGCACGGCAATTGCGGCTGCTTCGCCGCTTTGTGCCGTCGTCTGCTTTTGACAAGAGCATGCGCAAGCAAATGCATCTGCCCGTATGACGCGAAGATGAGCGAGAGGGCGCGGCGTTCCGTTCGCCATGAGCAGGCTGCATAGGGGGCAAGCTGGGGGCCAAATCCTGTTGCAAGTGTAAAACGGGCGGCTCAATAAGTCGAAATGAACACGACCTCCGCTACCCAAGCCTCATCCCAGCTGTCGCATCCAGAAGTCCTCCGCGTCATATTTGGCGTCGTCGTCGCCATGGTTCTGGCAGCACTGGATCAGACCATCGTGGTGACGGCTTTGCCCACCATCGGCCGCAATCTGGGCAATCCCAGTTATCTCCCCTGGGTGGTCACGGCCTATCTGTTGTCATCGACGTCGGTCACGCCGCTCTACGGCAAGGTCTCTGATATTGTGGGGCGTCGCAAGACATTGTTGTTTGCCATTGCGGTTTTCATTGCGGGCTCCGTTGCCTGTGCACTTTCGCCAACCCTGCTCATTTTGATCATCGCGCGGGCCGTGCAAGGCCTCGGCGGTGGCGGGCTAATATCGCTGGCACAGACCATTATTGCCGACATCGTTTCGCCCAAGGAACGGTCGCGCTATATGATTTATATTTCCGGCGTTTATATGTTCGCATCCGTTTCGGGGCCGCTTCTGGGTGGGTTCTTTTCCGAACATTTACACTGGTCGCTGATTTTCTGGATCAACCTGCCGATTGGTGTTTTGGCCTTGGCGATGACCAATGGCCTGCTCAAAAAACTGCCGCGCCACGAGAAGCCGCACAAATTGGATTTTTTTGGCGCGGCAACCATGGCCAGTGCCAGCGTGGCTTTGATGCTGGCGTTAAGCTGGGGAGGCATTCAATATTCGTGGGGCTCGTTCCAGGTCTTGGGTCTCTTCGCCATTTCGATCATGCTCTGGCTGGCTTTCGTTTGGCGATTGAATACAGCGCCAGAGCCCTTCATCCCGCCAGAAATTTTGAAGAACCGCGTGGTGTCCATGGGCACGATCACAGCACTTCTCATCATGGGCACCTATATAGGCATCACAGCTTATTTGCCTATTTATATGGAACTGTCCTTCGGTTTGAGTGCAAGCCAATCGGGCTTGGCTCTCATCCCCTTCATGTCTGGAACGGTCGTCGGTGCGATGATCGCTGGGCGATTCATGGCCAAGTCCGCTCACTACAAGAGGCCAGCTTATGTTGGGTTGATATTTTCTGTGCTGGGCCTCGGGCTGATGGCAGTGATGAAGACCAGCCTGGGTTTGTTCATTGTTGAAGTTTTGCTGGGTGGCTTGAGCATTGGATTGGGGACAGTGTTCCCGATCACGACTGTGGCCATACAGAATTCAGTCATGCCGCATCAGATGGGCACGGCCACCGGCGTCATGGGCTTTTTCCGCTCGCTGGGTGGTGCTCTAATTGTTGCATTGTTTGGCGCGGTGTTGTTTTCGCAATTGCCCAACATGGCAGCACTTGAAACATCTTCAGCGGGGACTTTGAAAGATCTGCTGGCCACCGGCGAAATCCATACCGCGTTCCGCCCGGTCTTTGCGGCGGCGGCCTTTGTGCTGGCGTTGGCACTCATCGCTTTTCACCAGATGCCAGAAAAGACCCTGCGCACGACTATTCGCCCGGTTGATGCGCTGGTGGGGGAATAGATATGCGCAACTGGTTCTCGATGATGCTTGGGTGACTTAACCATTAACACCGTCATCCCCGCGAAGGCGGGGACCCCGCTTCCTTCTTTGCCAGTGTGGCGATTGAATCGATCTTGTCATGAAGGTCGAGCCAATCGGGATTCATTTCCTCAATAATGCGGAACTTCCATTGTCTGTTCCATTTTTTGATTTGTTTCTCGCGGCGAATAGCATCTTTCATCGCTTGATGATGCTCATACCAAATGAGCATCTTTATCTCATAGTTTTTGGTGAAACCATCAAAGCGTTCGTTCTTATGATCAGCAACGCGTTGCCACAACGCGCTCGTCACGCCCGTGTAAAGCGTACCGCGATAACGGCTAGCCATGATGTAGACAGCGGGCTGCTTCTCATCGCTCATCACTAGAAATTAACTGAGAGATATGGCTTGTCAACTGAAGCGGGGTCCCCGCCTTCGCGGGGATGACGGTGGTGGGGAATTATGCCTTCAGTTTACTTCCCCGCGGCTTTCACCACGGCCTTCGCTGTAATGCCGAATTTTTCGTAGAGAACTTCGGCAGGGGCCGATGCGCCAAATGTGTGCATGCCGATGAAGTGGCCGTTTTCGCCGATGAATTTTTCCCAGCCGGTTTTTACGCCAGCTTCAACGGCGATGCGGATTTTTTCGGTGCCGAGGATTTTGGCCTTATAGGCTTTGGACTGCTTTTCAAAAAGCTCCATCGAGGGGACCGATACCACGCGGGTGGGGATGCCCTTCTTGTCTAATGTGGCTTTGGCGGCGATGGCGATTTCAACTTCCGAGCCTGTCGCGAAGATCACGGCCTTGGCCTTTTTGACCGAAGGTGCAATTTCATAGGCTCCAAGCGCACACAGATTTTTTGCAGAATAACCTAGCCGCGACGCTGCCACTTTCTGGCGCGTCAAAACCAGAATGGTCGGCGTCTTCATGGACTCAAGTGCCAATTGCCAGCATTCTGCTGTTTCAACTGCATCGCAGGGGCGCAAAACATGGAGGTTCGGCATTACGCGCAGCGCAGCCAGATGTTCAACAGGTTGATGGGTTGGGCCATCAGCGCCCAAACCAATTGAATCATGAGTCATCACAAAGATTGAACGAATGCCCATCAAGGCCGCCAGACGAATCGAAGGGCGGCAATAGTCTGTGAAGCAGAAGAACGTGCCGCCATAGGGGATGACGCCGCCATGGAGCGCCATGCCGTTGATCGCTGCCGCCATGCCATGTTCGCGAATGCCGAAATGGATATAGCGCTCGCCATAATTGGCAGAATCGAGAATTTTCATATCTTTGGAATTGGTGTTGTTGGAGCCGGTTAAATCAGCCGATCCACCGATGGCCTCAACCACAATGGGGTTGATGATGTTCAAGGCATCCTGCGAGGAATTGCGGGTGGCGACGGCAGGTGGATTGGCGGCCAGCGCTTTTTTGTAGGTGGCGATGGTTGCGTCGAAATTTGCCGGAAGCTCGCCCGACATGACGCGATTGAATTCAGCTTTCATAGGAGAGGCGGCCAGGCGCGCCTCCCAGGCTTCGCGGGCCGATTTGCCGCGTGCACCAGCTTCACGCCAGGGTTTCAGAATTTCAGCTGGAATGACGAAGGGCGGAGATTCCCAATCCAGAACCTTGCGGGCGACAGCAATTTCATCAGCGCCCAATGGCGAGCCATGAACACCTTTGGTGCCCTGCTTGTTGGTGGCACCAAAGCCGATGATGGTCTTGCAGGCGATGAGAGTCGGCTTGTCGGAATTTTGCGCGGCTTGCAAGGCAGCGAGAACGGCGGTTTGGTCCATGCCGTCAATGCGTGAAACATTCCAGCCGGAGGCTGCAAAACGCTGCAATTGGTCGGTGTTGTCGGCAAGGCCTACCTTGCCATCAATGGTGATGCCATTATCATCCCACATGACAATGAGGTTCTTGAGCTTCAGGTGCCCGGCGAGGCCCACGGCTTCCTGACTAATGCCTTCCATGAGACAGCCATCGCCGGCCAGCACGTAAGTTTTGTGGTTGACGAGATCATCGCCAAAACGGGCGTTGAGATGGCGCTCCGCAAGGGCAAAGCCCACAGAATTGGCAATGCCTTGGCCCAGTGGGCCCGTCGTCGTTTCAATGCCGGTGGCGTGGCCATATTCGGGGTGGCCTGCGGTGATTGAGCCCCATTCACGGAAATTCTTGATCTGCTCGATGGTCATGTCGGCATAGCCGGTGAGATGGAGTAGGGAGTAAAGCAGCATTGAACCATGGCCCGCCGATAAAATGAACCGATCCCGGTCTGGCCAATGGGGGGCAGAGGCGTCAAATTTCAGGACATTGGTGAACAGCGCTGTGGCGACGTCGGCGGTTCCCATGGGCATGCCCGGATGGCCATTATTGGCCTTTTGAACGGCATCCATTGTCAATGCGCGGATGGCATTGGCCATCATGCGAGGGGTTACAGCCTGGGAATCGGTCATTTTGGGTCCTCCCTTGGAGCCAGTTTGTGTTGTTTCTCGTGATAACAGGCGTTGTGTTCAAGTCAATTGCACTTATATGACGGATCGCCAAGTCAGGTGGTTAGGCCAAATTCCGTGCCCTAAAAATCACCTTTGACTGGCAAAGAGTTGTGCTAAAAGGGAAATCGCTGCAGTAGACGGCCGTGCAGCAAAAGGTTTTTATGACTGAGATCAACAAACTTGACGCTGCTTTTGCGCGATTCGAAGCTGCCTTGGGCAAATTTGAACTCGCTGTGCAAAAAACCGCAGACGAAAACCAGCAGATGAAAGGCCAGTTGGCCGATATTGAGGTCATTCAGCATGACCATCAAAAACTGAATGAGCAACTTGACCAGGTTCGCGTGAAAGCCGCTGAGCTTGTTGACACCAGCAAGCAGGCCGCTGGCAAGATCGACACTGCTATGGGGCGCATTCGCTCTGTGCTCCATTCAAACAGCGGGGCCTGATCTCAATGGCCAATGTAATTGTCACCGTCGCTGACCGCCCCTACACCATGCAGTGCCCTGATGGCGAAGAAGATCACTTGCGCGAATTGGCGCGGCTTCTCGACACTGAAGTCATGCGCATCAAGCAAAGCGTGGGCTCGATTGGCGATATTCGCCTGCTGGTGATGAGCGGGCTCATGGTGGCTGATCGCTTGAGCGAAGCTATTCGTAAAATTGAAGATCTCGAAGATCAGGTCAATGGCCTGCGCGAGAGCCGCAATCTGGCGCAAACACAAATGAAGACGCTGGAAACCAATCTCACAGCGCAGTTGGATAAAGCCGCAGGACGACTTGAGGGATTGGCCAAGCAGTTCAAGGCCTGACGATCAGTCGACGTCGTCTGGCCCGGCCTTGCGTTTTTCGCCTGTGAACATGGCTGCCACAAGATTTTCCCGGTGATGACGGCTGGCCATTGTAACGCCAAATACGTGGAGAATGGCCAGTCCGATTACACTGTAGGCACACCATGAATGCAGCTCTTGCATGGCATCATCACCGTAATAGGCGTCTGTGGTCATCAGCCAACCCGTGGTGACGGTCGATGCAATGGTGAGCATCAGACACAAGATCATCAGAGCGCCCGCCGGGTTGTGGCCAAGGTAGCGTTGCTCGGAACCTTTGAGGATTGAAAAGAGATAGGCGAGCGAAGTGCCGGGCTTGCGAATGAATTGTGAGAAGCGGGCATAGTGCGTGCCGATGAACCCCCAAAGGATTCGCGCCGCCAGCAATCCACCGATCGCGAGACCGATCCATTGATGGGTGTCATCACGTGTTGCTGATGTGATCCATGCTGCGCCAATGCCTAGAACGAGACTCCAGTGGAACACACGGACGAAGAGGTCCCAGACACGCTTGGTTTGCGGTGATGATTGCGTGTCTGGGTTACTCACGACGTTATTGCTTTGGCTTTACGGCTTCGCCAGCTTCGGCGTTGTTCAAGATTTCAAATGTCTCCGCATTGTAAGCCGCATTTGCTTTCTTGCCTGAGGCATCCTTGGCGTAGGTTTCATAGCAACCGCTTTCGACTTTGATCTTGCTCACGGTCAGACCTTTGGTCTTAAGCAGGGCAATGAGTTCGGCCTGGGGCTTGAACTTGTCGGGGGTTGCCTTGCTGCAGGTCACTGCGGCGGCAGGGGTTGTGGCGGTCGTGGCAGCGATGGCGGATGAGGCAACAAACACAGCCGAGGCTGCAATGGCGAGAAGGCGAATCATGTGATCTCCAAACGGGCTTCATTCATCTGCGGCAGCCAAGCCCGAAAACTCGCGGCAGTGGTCAAAGGCTCGACCTGAAGCCCGAATTAGAAATGAGGCCCTGACAGGTGCCTGACGTGGATTGTAAGTTTTCGAGATGGAGGGGAATTAATCAGGTCGAACGCGAAGTCTCGCCCTGCCATGGACATTTGCTGTCCTTGTTCCTACATTGGGGGTGGCGATGCTGCCCGGTTGGTGAAGGAACCATTTTTCCCAGGGCCTATAATCGATTTCTTAGGGAGCTGTCCCTGAGCCGGACCGTGGTCTGGTTCACACGGCGCCCACCTACGTGAGTAGGGACCAGGGATCGTCAGTTCCCACGGCCAAGGCGGCTCGCCACTTCCTTTTTTCATCCATAGCGCTTAAGCGGGCGCGATGAATTTGTCCGACCAGAAAAAAGCCGCCCGCGTCAGTGCGGGTGCCGTCCGCAAGGTGGCCCACGAGGCCCATGCCGACCGCGCCGCATTGGCCTTGGCGTCACATCCTTTTCCCGTGACGCCCACGCCCGGGGCCAGCATCGTTTCAGCGTTTTATCCCTTTCGCTCGGAAATCGACACGCGGCCTCTCTTGGGAAAACTCGCCGCTGATGGTTGGACCACCTGTCTTCCCATAATATTGGGGCCGGGCCAGCCGTTGATTTTCCGGCGCTGGTTTCCGGGCGAGCCTATGGTTCCCGGAGACATGAATATCCCGCGACCACGCGATGACGCGCCACAAGTTGAACCCGATGTTTTGATTGTGCCGATGCTGGCCTTTGACGCCCATGGCTATCGCCTTGGATATGGCGGCGGGTTTTATGATCGCACCATTGGTCTTTTGCGCGCGAAGAAGAAAATCATCGCCATCGGTGCGGCCTATTCGGCCCAGCAAGTGGATGAAGTTCCCCATGATGGCCATGACCAGGCGCTGGATTTTGTGATGACAGAAGTCGGAGTTTTGAAGTGCGCTTGATTTTTATGGGTGATGTAGTTGGCCGTGCAGGGCGTGACGCCGTGATTAATGTGCTTCCCAATTTGCGTGAGCAAACAAAGGCTGATTTGGTTGTCGTCAATGGCGAGAATGCCGCGCATGGTTTTGGTATCACCGAAGATATTTATAACAGTTTGCGCGAGGCGGGGGCCGATGTTGTCACCCTCGGCAATCACAGCTTTGACCAGCGCGAGGCGCTGGTGTTCATTGAACGCGAGCCGCAGTTGTTGCGCCCGTTGAACTGGCCCGGCAGTTGCCCCGGTCGGGGATCAGCCCTGGTGCAGACGTCCTCTGGCCAACGTGTGCTGGTGATCAATGCCATGGGCCGTGTGATGGTGGAGCCGGTGCTCGATGATCCGTTTCCCGCCATCGACAAGGCCTTGGAGCAATGCCGCTTGGGTCGCGATTGTGATGCGGTGCTCATCGATTTTCATGGTGAGGCGTCATCAGAAAAAATGGCGATGGGGCATTTCGTCGACGGTCGTGCCAGCTTGATTGTCGGCACACATACGCACACGCCCACCTCTGATCATCACATTCTCAATGGCGGCACAGCCTATATGACTGATGCCGGCATGTGTGGCGATTATGATTCAGTGATCGGCATGGACAAGGCCGAGCCGCTCAACCGCTTTTTACGAAAGCTGCCGATCGAGCGGATGAAGCCTGCAGAGGGCGAGGCCACAGTGTGTGGTGTTGCGGTTGAAACTGATGATGCGACAGGGCTGGCGCTGAAAATAGCACCGATCAGAATTGGCGGACGCTTACAGCCCGCAGCAATCCCGTTCTGGTAAAACTCAAGCCTTGCGGCGGAAGAAAGACGGGAGTTTGGGTTCGCCTGCTTGAGCCAGAGAACTGGATTGGCGCGAGGCCTTTTCCAGATTGCCTTCTTCAAGCAGCTTGGCGGTGTTGGCGCTCATTTCGGTGAGCGTAGCAATGGAGGCAAAAAGCCTGCCTGCGGGTGCGTTGTCAGCCAAAGATTTCACCTTTCTCAAAGCGCTGGCGCCTGAAGCGCCAATGTTCTCGCCGTCAAACGAGAATGTTTCCATCGAAGCCAACTTTGTATCCATCACTCAACTCCACACACAAACTTACAGGCTACGATTTGGCAGCCTTAACCTTAAGGCGAGGTTAAAGTGAGGCGCTTGTGTGAACGCAATGTGACTGTCTATAAGGCGGCACATCTGACTTTTGCTTTTGGGGACCCTATGGCCGGCCATTCACAATTCAAGAACATCATGCACCGCAAAGGCAAGCAGGACAAAATGCGGTCCAAGATTTTCTCGAAGCTGTCGCGTGAAATTACGGTTGCAGCCAAAGCGGGTTTGCCTGACCCTTCCGCCAATTCCAGGTTGCGTCTGGCCATTCAAAATGCGCGCGCTGAGAACCTTCCCAAAGACAATATTGAAAGGGCGATCAAGAAGGCATCCGGCGCTGACGGCGAGGCTTTTGAAAATATTCGCTATGAGGGCTATGGCCCCGGCGGGGTTGCCGTGATCATTGAAGCACTGACTGATAACCGGGCCCGCACGGCACCCGTGGTGCGCTCGCTCTTTGCCAAATATGCCGGCAATCTTGGTGAAACCGGATCTGTGTCTTTCATGTTTTCGCGCGTCGGCGAAATTGTTTATCCATTGCCGAAGGCCATGGCTGACCAAATGCTGGATGCAGCGATTGATGCTGGTGCTGATGATGCATCGTCGGAAGACAACCATACGATTACTTGCGCCTTTGAAAGCATCGGCGAAGTTTCATCAGCATTGGCGGCGAAATTCGGCGACGCTGAATCCGTCAAGATCGTATGGAAGCCCACCGTCATGACGCCGCTGGATTTTGACAAGGCTGAAACCTTGATGAAGCTCGTCGATGCGCTTGATGAAGATGATGACGTGCAGCATGTGTTCACCAATGCGGATATTTCCGACGCGGTGATGGCCAAGCTCTACCCCGAGGAATAATGGGGCCGGTCCGCATCATTGGCATTGATCCGGGGTTGCGGCACACAGGCTGGGGCATTAT
The DNA here is from genome assembly GCA_038231475.1 of Hyphomicrobiales bacterium. GTDB lineage: Bacteria > Pseudomonadota > Alphaproteobacteria > Rhizobiales > Aestuariivirgaceae > Aestuariivirga. Next base: position 128,015 of record JBBRLH010000002.1, read on the forward strand.
CGAAGCGGACGGCACAAGGCTTTCATACGTTGCAGATGGGGCTGTTCATTCGGTGAATGAAGATGATCTCGCTACGCGCCTTCTGCAAATCCATCAGCAGGTTTTGGCAGTTCTGAACGAGTTCAAACCCGATGAAGCGGCGATTGAAGAAACCTTCGTCAACAAGGACGCGCGCGCCACGTTGAAGCTGGGGCAGGCGCGTGGCGTTGTCATGCTGGCGCCAGTGTTGCTCAAAATTCCGGTCGCCGAATATGCGCCCAACGTCATCAAGAAAACTGTGGTGGGGACAGGGCACGCCGAAAAGGACCAGGTGAAACACATGGTCAAAATCCTGCTGCCGCGGGCGCAATTGAATACAGCAGATTCGATCGACGCATTGGCCATTGCCATTTGCCATGCCCAGCATCGTGGGCTGGAAAATTTATCAGCGCGCATCGCGCGTTCTTGACTTGTTCACCTTTGGCCGATAGGCCATTGGCATGATTGGAAAGATTAAGGGCCGCATTGATTCCACCGGAGGCGACTGGCTGATGGTTGATGTTTCAGGCGTGGTCTATTTCGTTTCCTGTTCGGCCAAAACGCTTGGTGCCTTGCCGGGTGTGGGCGAGGCCGCTGAAATCTACACAGAGATGCTGGTCTCCCAAGACAATATCCGCCTTGTTGGTTTTGCCACGGGCCATGAGAAGGAATGGTTCAAGCTTTTGCAGAGTGTTCAAGGCGTTGGTGCCCGCGTGGCGCTGGCTATTTTGTCGATCATGACGCCATCTGAACTGGCGAGCGCCATTGCGCTCCAAGACAAGGCCTTGATTGGGCGGGCCAATGGTGTCGGCAAGAAATTGGCCGAGCGCATTGTGCTTGAACTCAAGGACAAGGTTCCTGCGTTTACGGGAGCGGACATCGGCTTGGGACAGGTGGCTGCGGAACTTTCTGCGCAAGCGCCTTCAGTGGTGACTGATGCTGTGTCGGCGTTGGTCAATCTCGGTTATGGGCAAAGCCAGGCGGCGCAAGCTGTGTCTGCGGCTCTCAAGAAATCCGGACCTGACCAGCCGACAGAAAAGCTGATCCGCGCCGCGCTGAAAGAGTTGGCGTTGGGATGAGCCGGGCTGTTGTCACGCCAGAAAGAAAGCCCGACGACGCGCTCGACACGCATCTTCGGCCACAAAGGCTTTCTGAATTTGTTGGCCAGACAAAAAACAAGCAGAACCTCGCCGTCTTCATTGAAGCGGCGAAGTTGCGCAATGAGGCCTTGGATCATGTGCTTTTTGCCGGGCCGCCGGGGCTTGGCAAAACCACCATGGCGCAGATCATGGCGCGGGAGCTTGGCGTCAATTTCCGTGCAACATCAGGTCCGGTGATTGCCAAGGCGGGTGATCTTGCAGCGCTGCTCACCAATCTCGAAGACCGAGACGTGTTGTTCATCGATGAAATCCACCGCCTCAATCCCATGGTTGAAGAAGTGCTGTATCCAGCGATGGAAGATTTTCAATTGGACCTGATGATCGGCGAGGGGCCTGCGGCGCGGTCAGTGCGCATTGATCTTGCGCGTTTCACATTGATTGGTGCCACGACGCGCACCGGGCTTTTGACGTCGCCGCTGCGCGATCGCTTTGGCATTCCGGTGCGTCTTGATTTTTACAGTGAAGATGAATTGCTCGAGATCGTGATGCGCGGCTCGCGCATTTTGCAGATGCCGGTCACCGATGATGGCGCGCGCGAAATTGCCAAGCGCTCCCGTGGAACGCCGCGCATCGCCGGGCGCCTGCTGCGCCGTGTGCGCGATTTTGTAAGCGTTGACGGACATTCACAAATTGATTCAAAGACTGCCGATAAGGCATTGAAATTATTGGATGTTGATGATGTGGGGTTGGACAGTCTTGATCATCGTTATCTGAAATGTATCGCGCTTAATTTCGGTGGCGGACCGGTTGGCATTGATACCATCGCCGCTTCCTTGTCTGAAGGGCGCGATGCGCTTGAAGATGTGGTGGAGCCCTATTTGTTGCAGCTTGGATTTTTGAATCGCAGCCCGCGCGGCCGTATTCTCACGCATCATGCGTTCAAGCATTTGGGCTTGGCGGTTCCGAACCGGCCCGAGATCACGCAAGGTGTATTGCCGCTGGGAGACGGTGATGTCTGAGCGGAAAAGATTTTCGGTCCGCGTTTATTATGAAGACACGGATTTTTCCGGCAATGTCTATCACGCGAACTATCTCAAATATTGTGAGCGGGCGCGTTCGGATTATTTGCGGGTGATGGGCATTGACCAGAATGCGATGTTTGCCGTGGGTGATGCCTTTGTGGTGCGGCGGATGAATTGCGAATTCCTGCGGCCGGCAAAATTTGAAGATGTGCTCGAGGTTGAAACGCGGCTCATCGAAATGTCGGGTGCGCGGTTTGAACTGGCCCAAGCAGTAATGCGCGGTGAAGAGACGCTTTTTTCAGCATCGGTCACGGTGGCGATTGTAGACAAGTCGGGACGGCCCAAACGCATCAGTTCCGCGCTGGCAGAAGCCCTGTCTCGCTAACTCCCCCTTAACTACAAGCAGATTCTACAGGAATTTCGCGCAAGCCCTATAACGGGTTTGGCGCTGCGGTGATTCGGGGAAAGCCCGATTTGCCGCAGTTTTGACAGATTTTGGCTGTTGAGAGCCTCATATCCTTCCCCCGCGGAAGGTGGGGGCATCTCAGGCCGTTTGGGACGGAGTTCATGGATCAAGTTGCAGCTACACCGGTCGTTCAAGGCGGCCCGCAGATATCGCTATGGCATTTGTTGTTTCAGGCATCGTGGCCGGTTTTCATCGTGATGATCGGTCTGGGCCTTGCTTCGGTTTGGTGCTGGGCCATCATTTTCGAGAAATTCTATTCAGTGCGGCGCATGAACAGCGCCAACAACAAGTTTGAAAACCAGTTCTGGTCGGGCCAGTCGCTCGATGATCTTTACAATGCCATGTCCAACCGTCCGACCATTGGCATGGCGGGCATTTTCATTGCCGCCATGCAGGAATGGAAGCGCAGCCAGGGGGCAGCCATGCGGGCAGGCTTTGCAGGTGTGCAAAAGCGCATCGAAAAAGTGATGGATGTGGCCATTCAAAAAGAAATGGGCTGCCTTGAAGCGCGGCTGTTGTTTTTGGCAACCGTGGGTTCAGCTGGCCCCTTCATCGGCCTGTTCGGCACGGTATGGGGCATCATGACCTCGTTTCAGGGCATTGCCAATTCGCAGAATACCAATCTCGCGGTCGTCGCACCCGGCATTGCCGAGGCATTGTTTGCCACGGCCATTGGCCTTGTTGCCGCCATACCGGCGACAATTTTTTATAACATGTATTCATCCGACGCGGCCAAGATCGGCACGCGGCTTGAAAATTTTGCGGATGAGTTTTCAGCAATCATCTCGCGCCAACTGGATGAACGGGCTTAGGCATGGGAGCAGGTGGAGCAAGGGCCGGCGGGTATACGAGGCGCAATTCGCGTCGCAGGTCGGCCCATGGCACGATGAGCGATATCAACGTCACGCCACTGGTTGACGTGATGCTGGTGTTGTTGATCGTCTTCATGGTGGCGGCACCGTTGATGACGGTGGGCGTTCCCATTGAATTGCCCAAGACGCAAGCCAAGCAGATGAACAGTTCAACTGAGCCATTAGTGATCACAGTTCAGGCAGACCGGACTTTGTTTTTGCAGGACGCCACGATCAAGCTTGATGATCTTGCACCCAAGCTTCAGGCGCTGGCCAAGAACGGCAATCAAGAACAGCTGATGGTTCGGGCCGACACAAATGTGCCTTATGGCGCTGTCATGGAAGTGATGGGGGTTTTGAACTCTGCTGGTTACACAAAGATTGGTCTGATCACTGGCAGCAAAGACAAGGTGCCTGGCGCGAACTGACGATGAAAAAGCCCTTTGCCATTTCCATCGGGTTTCACGCTGCCATTCTTTTGGCGGCCCTGATTGTTTTGCCAACGCCTAAGCCTTTTGAAGTCAAGCCCCAGCAAGCCATTCAGGTTGATATCAGCAACATTTCCGACAAGACCCAGCAAATGGCCACGGCCAAGGTTGCGCCACCTGCCATTGAAAAACCGGCACCTAAAGAAACCAAGGTGGTGCAGGATGTGCCACCCGCACCGAAGATCGACGACAAGGTGAACACAGCGGTCAATATCCCAAAGGATCCGCCGCCGCCTGAACCGCCAAAGCCCGAGCCGCCAAAGCCTGACCCTCCGAAGATCGAGCCGCCCAAGCCCGTGGATCAGGCCGCTCTTGATAGCCTTCTCAAGAAGGTTGATGAGCCGCCGCCTGAGAAGAAACCAGAGGTCAAGCCGCCCAAGGATCCTGTGAAGCCCGTGGACAAGCCGGTTGAGAAAAAGAAGCCGGAATTGAAGCTCGATGAAATTGCGGCGCTGCTCAATAAGGACAAGGGCGAGCATACGGCTCCTCTGAAGCCGACCAAGGACACGGGAGCCCCCAAGCTTGCGGCCAAAGACAACGCTGGCCAGGACGCAGCGATGACGGCCACGATCATTGATGCCCTGACCAGCAAGGTGAAAACCTGTTTCACTGTTCCACCTGCAGCGCGCGATGCAAATATTTCGGTGCGGATCCATTTCAAGCTCAATCCAGATGGCTCGGTGAATGGCCAACCTGAACTTGCTTCAATGAGTACTGATCCGATTTTTGAAGCCACGGCCCGCGCGGCAATTTCGGCAATCATGGAATGCCAAAGCTATGAGTTGCCCGCAGAACAATATGATCTCTGGCAAGACAATGTATTAGACTTTAATCCCAACCTGTTTTTCGGTTAATGGAACGGCGCTGACATGAAAATGAAAATTCGAATTCTTGTTGCAATGGTTCTGCTGGTTTGGCAGGGAGCGGTTGCATTTGCTGTCAACGGCACAGTGACGGGCGGACAAATTGATCCCTTGCCCATTGCGATTGCCCCCTTCATTGCAGGTGCCGATTCACAGGCTGATGCAGCGACAGTTGCTGGTGTCATTGCCAATGATCTGGCGCATTCAGGTTATTTCAAGCCGCTGCCTCCTGAGAGCTACATCGAGAAATTCTCTGACTTTAACGCAGCGCCCAATTTTCCTTCATGGCAGCAGGTTCAGGCCAAGGCCCTGGTGATGGGGCAGGTGAGCGAGGCCGGTGGCAAAACCACGGTGGCCTTCAAGCTTTATGATGTGGCCACCCAGCAAATGTTGGCGGGCACAAGCTTCACGGCACCCTCAAAGGTCAGCCGTCGTATGGCTCACAAGATTGCCGACATGGTCTATAAGCAGCTTACGGGCTATGCTGGCTATTTTGATACGCGCATTGTGTATGTTGATGAGACGGGGCCAAAAAATGCCCGTGTCAAAAAACTGGCGATCATGGATCAGGACGGTTTTGGTCCGCGCACGTTGTCAAACGGCAAGGAAATTTTGCTGACGCCACGGTTTTCGCCGAACTCGCAGGAAATCACTTATGCCGCGATTGGCGACACGGCGGCTCGCGTGTTCATTTACAATATTGATACCGGCCAAAAGGAAATCATCGGTGATTTCACCAATATGAGTTTTGCGCCGCGCTTTTCTCCGGATGGCCAAAAGGTGATCATGAGTCTGGAAAGCGATGACGGTCGCAACTCCAACATCTTTATGATGGATCTGCGCTCCAAGCAGATGCAGCAGGTGACAAACGAAAGTTCGATCAACACGGCCCCGTGTTTTTCGCCTGACGGCACGCGCATTGCGTTTGAATCAGACCGTGGTGGCACGCAGCAGATTTACATGATGGGTGCTGATGGGTCCAACCAGCAGCGCATAACCTTTGGCAATGGGCGTTACTCAACGCCAGTCTGGTCGCCAGATGGCAAGTGGATTGCCTTTACGCGCCAGGCCAATGGCAAGTTCTCAATTGGCGTCATGGCGCCTGATGGTTCGGGCGAGCGCATTCTGACGGAAGGCTTCCATAATGAGGGGCCCAGCTGGTCTCCCAACAGCCGGGTCATCCTGTTCTTCCGGGATCAACCGGGCGAATCCGGTGGACCGCAACTCTTCTCGGTGGACGTGACGGGCTACAACGAACAGCAGGTTACAACCCCGGGGTTCAGCTCTGACCCAGCTTGGTCACCGCTTCTTAACTAAGTTTGGGCATCAGCGGAGTTGATTCGATTGTGAATCAAATTGGCCTTAATTATGCCGCGCTTTGGCAGTCTAGGACGCAAAAGGCGGGATGCCGCCAGAGACTGTTTGGGGCGTTTCAAGAAATATTAACCCTAGGGCCGCACAATTAAATTTGGTGGCTCGCCGTGCAACTTCAAGCACGGGTTGTGAATATCCGAAATTGCGCGGGTCGCGTTTTGGAAAGAGGAGTGGATGGTAATGATCAATCGTTTGGCTGGATTCAAATTGGCCGCAATCTGTTGCTGCTTTCTGGCGCTTGCCGCCTGTTCCAAGAAAAACCAGCCCGATCTCGACGCTGGTCTTAACGGCGGTGCCAATGTCAGCGCAGCGGCCCCAGGTTCCAAGCAGCAGTTCAGCACCGAAATTGGCGATCGCGTTTACTTCCTCAACGATCAGTCAACCCTGACGCCTGAAGCCACCGAAATCTTGACCAAGCAAGCGCGGTGGTTGCAGCAATATGGACAAGTTACAATTCAGGTTGAAGGCCATGCCGATGAACGCGGCACGCGCGAATATAACATCGCCCTTTCAGCCCGTCGCGCCACAACCGTCCGCCAGTTCCTGATTGGCAATGGCGTGGTCGGCAAACGCATTTCGTCCATTGCCTATGGCAAGGAACGTCCGGTCGCTTTGTGCGATGCCGAACAATGCTGGAGCCAGAACCGCCGCGCCGTCACCGTGATCACCGGTGGTGCCAACTGATTTTAACCGCTTTGACATGAAATATTGAGGCCGGGTTTCGGCCTCAATTTATCCGTGATTTGCTGCGATGAGTCTCCTCACGAATGATTCCGGGTTTTGAAAATGTTCAAGCGTAGTATTTTTGTTTTTGCCCTGATGACATGTGCCGCCTTGAATCCGGCCCGTGCTGATGATGTCTCAAACCGCATTGACCAGCTCGAACAGCAGGTTCGCCAGCTTACGGGCCAGATCGAAGAACTCAATTATACAATCAAGCAGATGCAGCAGAATGCGCCTGCCAAGCAGACCATGGCGGCCCCTGTGGCTCCGGTTCCACAGCCTCTGGATGTTCAATCCCAACAAGCTAGCGCGGCAACCCAGCCAATCCTGAAAAAGAAGCCAGTTTTGCAAGTGCCAAAGCAGGTTGAAGCTGCTGATGCTGGCGACACCGGCGTTGAAACCATCGGGGATACGCCTGTCGCAGCCTCGGTTCCCGAAGCTCCGGTTGCGGCACCGCCTCCCAAAGTATTAGGTGCCATGGACAACAAGGCAGCGGATGCCACTGACGGTGGCTTCCAGGGCCAGGTTCTGGTGGCACCCGGCGGCGATGAGGCCGCACCTGATGTTCAGCAGGTGGCCATGGCGGAAACACCGGATGATCTTTTCCTAAAGTCCGAAAAAGCGCTGTTGCAGTTGCAATATGCTGATGCGGAAAACGGCTTCAAGGATTTCCTTTCCAAATATCCAGATCATAATCTGGCGGGCAGTGCTGAATTCAAATTGGGCGAGACCTACTATGCCCAGCAGGATTACACGTCTGCCGCCAAGGCCTATCTCGCGGGCTACAAGCAGTTTCCCAAGAGCCGCCGTGCGCCTGATAGCCTGCTCAAGCTTGGCTTGTCGCTGGGCCGTCTTGGCCAGAAGGATCAGGCTTGTGCCGCCTTGGGCTCGGTTGGCGATGAATATCCCAATGCCGTTGATGTGAAGAAGCGCGCGCAAGCAGAATACAAGCGTGCAGGCTGCCCGGGCTGAGTTTTCGCTAAAGCCTAACTTCGCCCCACTGGAAGGTGTTGGCCAGGTCGCCGTTGCTGTTTCGGGCGGCTCTGATTCCATGGCAATGCTATTGTTGTTGCTGGACTGGGCCAGAACATGCCCCAAGCCCCCGTTCATTTCAGTTCTCACCGTCGATCATGGCTTGCGTGTTGAATCAGCTGACGAAGCGCAAACCGTGGCGCGCTGGTGCGACGCGGTGGGCGTTTCTCATATTGTGTTGCCGTGGGTTGGTACAAAGCCCGTGACTGGCATTCAGGCCAAGGCGCGTGCGGTACGCTATGAATTGATGACGCAGTGGTGCGTAACCGCACAAGTGCCAGTGTTATTGACGGCCCATACGGCTGATGACCAAAATGAAACTGTAATCATGCGCCAGCAACGCACGACAAGTGTCCGCTCGCTAGCCGGAATTTGGCCGGCCCGCGCGTGGAACGGCATTCAAATTTTGCGGCCGGTGCTGGAATTGAAGCGCCAAGACTTGCGCGACTACCTTAACTCCGTGCGACAGCCCTGGCTCGATGATCCGAGCAATGACAACCGGCGGTTTGAGCGCGTGCGCGTGCGCCATGACATTGCGGGCAGCTTGGACGATTTGCGAGATGTTGCAGCACTGGCGCAAAGCCAGGTGCGTGGGGCGGAGGAACTCGCCGAGCGCTGGGTTGGGACCCACGTCGCGGTGTCAGCACTTGGTCTGGTGACGTGCGCTCTTGCCGAATTGGCAGAGTTAAAGCCACTGGAAGCTGATGCTGTTTTGGTGAGGCTCCTCAACCTTACGGGGAGGCGAGCGCCACCTGAACGCGCGCATCGGCAGGACTTGCTGGCGTGGTTGAGAACTGGGCCGCCCAGCCGTCGAACTCTGGGTGGTGCGGTGTTTTCAAAGCACAAAACAATCCTGGCTTTGGCGCGCGAGGCCGGGCGAATTGACCCTGGGAAGATCCTCATTCCAGAGAGCGGCCGGCTCATTTGGGATGGACGTTTCGTGATCGAAGGGCCATCTGGAAGGGTCGTCCGGGCGCTTGGCACCTGGGGCGACATGCCGCGCAAAGACCTGCCGCAATTTCTCAGACTAGGGCTTCCTGCGGCATTGATTGACGGAAATTTGGCTTTCGTGCCGCAATTACTGCCAAATAGCCTGTTCAATTTTGAGTTTATCAAGGATGTTGCGCGCGGTTGAGCCTTGGATTTGGCTTTCACACACCCTATGTTAGGTTTTGCGGTGCCAAGTTGCCGACTGGCTTGGGCCAGAGTGAAGAGAGAGGGTGAACCTTGAATAATTTCCGGAATTTTGCCGTTTGGATCGTGATTGGTCTTTTATTGATCGCACTGTTCAGTCTGTTTCAGGGCCAGGTGATGCGTGGCTCAACCAAGGAAATCACATATTCGGAATTTTTCGACAAGGTGAACTCGGGAACGGTCAAAAGCCTGACCTACGCGGGCGGCTATATCTCCGGCAAGGAAACCAGCGGCAACAGTTTTGAATCCTATGTTCCCCTGACCGACTCTGATCTCGAGAAGCTGCGTGCCAAGGGCGTCGACATGAGTTTCCGCCCACAGCAGAGCGACTCATTCCTGTCCAACGCGCTGATTTCCTGGTTGCCATTGGTACTGCTGTTTGGCGTCTGGCTGTTCTTCATGCGCCAGATGCAAGCGGGCTCTGGCAAGGCCATGGGCTTTGGCAAATCGAAGGCGAAATTGCTCACCGAGAAGCATGGCCGCGTGACCTTTGATGATGTGGCTGGCGTTGATGAAGCCAAGGATGACTTACAGGAAATTGTTGAGTTCCTGAAAGACCCACAGAAATTCCAGAAGCTCGGCGGCAAGATTCCGCGCGGCGCTTTGCTGGTCGGACCTCCGGGTACGGGCAAGACCTTGCTGGCGCGCGCCATTGCTGGCGAAGCTGGTGTTCCGTTCTTCACAATTTCCGGCTCTGACTTTGTTGAAATGTTTGTGGGCGTGGGTGCCTCCCGCGTGCGCGACATGTTCGAGCAAGCCAAGAAGAATTCACCCTGCATCATCTTTATCGACGAAATCGACGCCGTGGGCCGCCATCGTGGTGCTGGCCTTGGCGGCGGCAACGATGAGCGCGAACAGACCCTCAACCAGTTGCTGGTGGAGATGGATGGTTTTGAAGCCAATGAAGGCGTGATCATTGTTGCGGCTACCAACCGGCCCGACGTGCTTGATCCAGCTCTGTTGCGTCCGGGTCGTTTTGACCGCCAGATCACTGTGGGCAACCCAGACGTCAAGGGTCGCGAGCAAATCCTTCTGGTTCACATGCGCAATGTTCCGCTGGCTCCAGATATTGATGCCAAGGTTCTGGCTCGTGGCACGCCTGGCTTCTCTGGCGCTGATCTTGCCAATCTGGTGAACGAAGCGGCACTTCTCGCTGCGCGTCGCAACAAGCGCATGGTCACGCAGTCAGAATTTGAAGATGCCAAGGACAAGGTGATGATGGGACCTGAGCGCCGCTCTCTGGTGATGAGTCCTGCTGAGCTGAAGAATACCGCTTATCATGAAGCGGGCCACGCATTGGTCGGCATCTTTGTGAAGGGTGATCCATTGCACAAGGTGACGATTGTTCCGCGCGGTCGCGCCTTGGGTATCACGTTCTATTTGCCCGAAGGTGACAAGCACAGCCAAAGCCGCGAATGGTGCGAGTCGCATCTCGCCATGTCGTTTGGTGGACGCGAAGCCGAGCTGATTTTGGGCGGCGAAAAAAATGTGACTACGGGTGCATCTGGCGACATTCAGGGTGCCACTGATCTTGCCCGCAAGATGGTGACGCAATGGGGCATGAGCGAAAAACTCGGCCGCGTGCGCTATGGCAGCAATGACCAGGAAGTTTTCCTTGGCCATAGCGTGACACAGAGCAAGAATATTTCGGAAGAGACCGCACGCCTGATCGACATGGAAATTCGCTCGCTCATTCACAATGCTGAAGCCACCGCGAAGAAGATCCTGTTGAAGTATCGCAAAGCGCTCCATGATATTTCAGCGGCCTTGATGGAATATGAAACGCTGACTGGCGAAGAGGTGAGACTGATTGCTGATGGCAAGAAGCTCAGTCGCGAGAATACCAGCCGCAACCGCGATGCTGACAAGCCAAAGCCATCTCTGCCGCGTTCGGGTTCACGCCGCGCCGGCGGGCTTGAACCGCAGCCGCAAAGCTAATTCAACAGGCGGGGCCTTGAGGGTCCCGCCTCTTTTTATTGAAACTCATGTCACATTATCTTCGCCCGCTGGGTTTGGTGTTTGGGCCGGATGCGGAACGGCTGATTGCCGACGGTCGCGCCGGGAGCCTGGGAGGCATGGCCCATATTGGCTTTACGCTGGTCGAAGACATTGCCCGCGAAGGCAAGACCATCACGCGCGCGCTGCGGCGGTTTGAAGATGTTGCCTCTTCACCCATCGCTAAAGCCATTATGGAACCCCGCGCCAAGTTTGGCGGTGTGGACCTCAACAAGACGCGCATCATGGGAATTGTAAACACAACCCCCGACAGCTTTTCTGATGGCGGCAAGTTCAACACCACAGATACGGCAATCGCCCATGGCAAGGCGCTGGCGTCTCAAGGGGCAGACGTTCTCGATATTGGAGGGGAATCCACGAGGCCAGGGTCTGACCCGGTGAGCATCGAGGAGGAGACGCAGCGTGTGTTGCCGGTCGTTGAGGCCCTTTCTGGGCAACATATCGTCTCAGTCGATACGCGCAAGGCTGCGCTGATGCGGCATGCTATTGGGGCAGGGGCCAAGATCATAAATGATGTCTCAGCCCTCCAGTTTGATCCGGCGGCGGTTTCAACTGTTGCAGAATTGAATGTTCCTGTGGTGTTGATGCATGCCCAAGGCGAGCCTCGCACCATGCAGCTTCAGCCCAAATATGACGATGTGGCGCTGGATGTTTATGACATGCTGGCCGCCCAAATTGCGCGGGCCGAAGCTGCTGGAATTCAGCGCTCACGGATTTGCATTGACCCCGGCATTGGCTTTGGCAAGACCTTCAAGCAGAATCTGGAATTGATGCAGCAGGCCACACTCTTCCATGGGCTTGGTGTTGCGGTTCTCATTGGTCTGTCGCGCAAGGGTTATATCGGTGCACTCACCGGGCGCCATCCGGCAGCCACGCGTGTGGCTGGGTCGCTGGGTGGGGCATTGCAGGCTGCTATGGGGGCCTGCCATTTACTCCGCGTTCACGATGTTTGCGAAACCCATGAGGCCTTGGCGGTTTTCAACGCCCAGAATGAACCAAATTCAGCCCAAATTTAGAAGTTCTTGTTAATTACTACCGGCTGTTAAGGATTTGGATTTCGTATGTCGCGTAAGTATTTTGGAACCGATGGTGTGCGTGGCAAGGCCAATGAAGGCAACATGACGCCTGAAATTGCGATGCGCCTTGGCATGGCGGCAGGGCAATTGCACAGGCGCGGCGGGCATCGTCACCGGGTGGTTGTCGGCAAGGACACCAGGCTTTCGGGCTACATGATCGAACAGGCGCTGACGGCAGGATTTCTCGCGTCGGGCATGGACGTATTTTTGTTTGGGCCAACGCCGACACCGGCAGTTGCCATGCTCACGCGCTCGATGCGGGCTGACATCGGGGTGATGATTTCGGCTTCTCATAATCCTTATTACGATAACGGCATCAAGCTGTTTGGGCCGGATGGTTACAAGCTCTCCGATGCCAAGGAACTCTCAATTGAAGACCTGATCGACAATCCCGACCGACTGGTGCGGTCCGGGGGCGATCAGTTGGGGCGGGCCAAGCGCATTGAAGACGCAGGGGCTCGCTATATTGAATTTGCCAAGCGGACTTACGTGCGCGAAGGCGGCCTTGATGGCTTGCGTGTGGTGATCGACACAGCCAATGGCGCTGCTTACAAAACTGCGCCCACGGCACTTTGGGAGTTGGGCGCTGAAATCTTTGTTTTGGGTGATCAGCCCAATGGCATGAACATCAACGACAAATGCGGCTCCACTCATCCCGAGGCGATGTGCGAACGGGTGCGCGAGACCAGGGCCGATATTGGAATTGCGCTTGATGGCGATGCCGACCGCGTGGTGATCTCCGATGAGCGTGGTCGCGTGATTGATGGCGACCAGATCATGGCTCTCATTGGCTCATCTTGGGCGTCGCGTGGCCAGCTTAAGGGCGGCGGACTGGTTTCAACGGTCATGAGTAATTTGGGTTTAGAGCGTTTCATGGAGAGCAAAGGGCTCACGTTGGCGCGAACCAAAGTTGGTGACCGATATGTTGTCGAACATATGCGGGCTCATGGATTCAACGTGGGCGGCGAACAGTCTGGCCACATTGTTCTTTCGGACTTCTCGACGACAGGCGACGGGTTGATTGCAGCTTTGCAGGTTTTGGCGGAAGTGGTGCGGCAGGGTAAGCCTGTGAGCGAAGTCTGCGCCATGTTTGAACCATTCCCGCAGCTCCTCAAGAATGTGAAGTTCAAAGGTGGTGCACCTTTGGAAGATGCGAAAGTTAAAGCCGCCATCAAGGATGCCGAGTTCCAGCTTGGCAATTCCGGCAGATTGGTCATTCGTCCATCCGGCACTGAGCCCTTGATCAGGGTCATGGCCGAAGGTTCAGATGAAGCTCTCGTGCAAAAAATCGTTGATGGAATTTGTGATGTCATTGCTGGAGCTGCGGCATGACCACGATTTTTCAACATGATGAAATGTGCGCTGCCGGGTCGTCTCAATTTGACACAAATTGTGCGGCATTTCGGCAACAGTTGGACAACGCCTTATTGGTGCCATTTTTCAGCCCGTCTCGGACCACAAGGCGGGGTTACGGTGGAACTATATGTGGGACGGTGAGTTTAATGCGTATGAGAGGTGGATTATGAAAATTTTGAAATCGATACTTTTGGCTGGGGCCGTTTTTGCACCTTTGGCAGGTTCGGCACTTGCGGCTGATTACAGCGCCGCTGTTCCGACAGATTCGCAAACCAATACGGGATTTTATCTGCGTAGTGATGTCGGCGCTTCGTTCTTGCGCTGGAATTCGTTCGCCAATGACACAGGCCTGATTGCGGCTGTTGGTGCCGGTTACCAGTGGAATGACTATTTCCGCACGGACATCACGGGCCAATGGGCTGGTGGGTATAACATCGGTTTGGCCGATAATATTCACACCACCAAGATCTTGGCCAATGCCTATCTCGATCTGCCGAACTCATCACCTTTGACGCCTTATATCGGCGCTGGCCTTGGTTACGGCTGGGCCTATGGCGACTCTTATGGTTCCACCAGTGGTGTTGCAGTTGCAGCCCATGCCGGTGTTGCCTACAATATCACCAACAATCTGGCGCTTGATGTCGGCTATCACTTCATCGACACGGTTGGTGACACGAACCAGCCCGTTGAACATCAGATCACTGCAGGCATGCGCTTCAAGTTCTGATCGACAACTGAGCTCTACAATTTTAACGCGCCTCTGGTCTTGATCAGGGGCGCGTTTTCATTTGTCGAGAGGGCCGGAGGCAATGTCGCGCGCGGCTTTTTCCAGGATGTCGCGCACGCGCTTTTCCTCGGGCTCAGTCCATCCGCCAAAGCGGCCCATGACTGCATGCCGCAAGGTGTGGATGGCATGCATCACGCTGTCCGGCATGGGCGCGTGGCCGGCACCACGCGCCATGACGTCAATTCGTCCCATCAGGGCTTCAACCTGAGCGGCGTTTTCTTGCAGAAAGCTTTGCCCTGCGGCTGTTGCTTCATAGGATTTCTTGCCGCCTCGCTCATTTTGCGCGGCGATCAGGTCCTGTTCTTCGAGCAAGGTGAGCGTGGGGTAGATGGTCCCGGGGCTCGGGGCGTAGCTGCCGCCAAAGCGCGCCTCGATGGTGCGGATCAAGTCATAGCCGTGCGACGGCTTGTCCGCGATCAAGGCCAAAAGCAGCAGGCGCAAATCGCCTTGGCCAAACATGCGGCTGCGTGGTCCGCCGCCAAACGGTCCACCGCGCATCCATGGCGGTCCGCCACCACGCCTGGCCCAGCCCCATTTGGAGCCCGAGTCTTTGTCTCGATCATTCATTAGAAAATCATACAGCATGGCGCTCTCCAAACAACAGAGCTGCACCGGAATCCCGGTGCAGCTGTTTCATTGCGTTGACGTTCAGTCTTTTGCAGGGCCGACGTCTTTGCCATCGGCCGTGTTGCCTTGAGTTGTGCGGAATGCGTCATAAGCGTCCTGGTCGCGCTTGCGGTGCTGTTCTGCACGATACTCAAAGAAGGCGCGGCGTTCTTCGCGCAGCTTGTTAATGGCTTCGGCCTGATGCTCGTCAAAGGCCTGATTGCCAGTGAAACGTCCGCGCATTCCGCGGCCACGGCCGCAGCCACGCCCCATCGTTCGACCGCCAGCAAACTGCTCAGGCCCCGAACCATAGTGTCGGGCAAAACTGTGGCGACTGTTCCACAGGAAATATCCCAAAGCCAAAACGCCAAGGGGCGGGAAGATCGCAAAGCCACCGAGTACTGTGAGAGCCTTCAATGGGTGAAAGCCGGGGCGGGTGGCCCAAGACAGGCCATCCCAATGCTGGGCACCGCCAAAATGGCTTCCACGGCCACCAAAGGGGCCATGTTGGTGCTGGGAAGAGTCGTAAGTCGACGAATCGTCGGTTTTCTTATCGTAGTTCATGATTTTTCCTTTCGTTACGATAGCTCATAAGATATATCGTAAGTTATAACTTTCAAGACCTCGCCGCAAATTTTTATGTCACCTTTGTGAGATGATCTTTGGGGTGAACTCTGGCAGGTTGCAGGCCACAGACAGGAGACCATGATGGGCACGCGAATTTCATTTCCACGAGTAGATGGCAATAAAGCCGAGGGGTATCTCGCCAAGGCTGGGCATGACCATGCGCCGGGCGTTGTCGTTATTCAGGAATGGTGGGGTCTACAGGATCAGATCAAGGGCATTTGTGATCGCCTGGCGCTCGCAGGCTATGATGCGTTGGCACCGGATCTTTATGCTGGCCGTTCGGTGCCCTATCACGATCACGCCGCAGCTGAGAAGGAAATGCAGTCCCTCAATTTTGCCGATGCATCGCAAAACGTGGTGCGGGGGGCGATGCAATATCTGAAAAAATCATCGCCCAAAGTCGGCATCACGGGCTTTTGCATGGGCGGGGCAGTGGCCATGCTGGCGTCCACAGCTCCTGAAATTTCTTGCGTGGCACCGTTCTATGGCTTGCCGCCGGAAGAATATCTTGATGTCAGCAAGATCAAGATTCCGGTGCAGGGGCATTTTTCCAACACCGATGATTTTGTGACGCCAGCCCGGGCGGATGCCTTCGATGCCGCACTGACCAAGGCCGGCGTGGCCCATGAGATTTTCCGCTATGACGCTGACCACGCTTTCATGAATGAACAGCGCGACGTCCATGACCGGACTGCGGCAGAGTTGGCTTGGAAGAGGGTGCTGGGATTTTTGAAAAAGAACCTGGGCTGATGCCCTAGCCGCCGATGCTGCGCGTCAAACCGCCGTCGACGCGCAAAGACTGCCCGGTGATATAGGCGGCACCGTTGGACGCGAGGAATGAGATCGTTGCTGCCACTTCTTCGCCTGTGCCATAGCGCTTCATCGGCACGCTGTCGCGGCGGGCATCTGTGGCGGGCAGGCTGTCGATCCAGCCGGGCAGCACATTGTTCATGCGAACGTTATCGCCTGCATATGTATCGGCAAAAATCTTGCTATAGGCGGCAAGGCCGGCGCGCGCAACCGCAGAGGTTGGGAACATTGAGCTCGGCTCCACAACCCAGGCGGTTGAGATATTGATAATGGCGCCTTCCTTTTGTTTCTGCATTATGGGGGCCACCAAACGCGTGGCGCGCACCACATTCATGAAATAGACATTGCTTGCTCAGAGACCGATGCGGCTCCTCGAATTCCTCCAACTGTGTTCTCAACGGTGCTTCTAAGACCTGACATTGTTGCTCCCCTCAGCATTCTTTTTATTGAGTGAATTGTTTTCGTCGCCGATCATTCTTTTTGCTTGACCGAATTTCACGCCAGCAATCATAAATCTCGTGTGAAAATCGCCTCCCAAAACCGCGATGCCAATGAGCAGAACCGGCACACAGAACCATTCAGGGCATTTGACTAGAAGGAGAAATTCAAAAACGAGAACCAGAAGCACCGCGCCAACTATAGCAAAAACATACTCTCGAGACCGGAAATCGTCCGGCAAAAACGGCAACATCCAACTTTGAATTAGCGGATTGGGCTTCAGAAAATCCTCAAACTTGGGCGGCTCTTTGGGCGGCTCAACAGTTGAAGCGCTGATTTTCGATTTCTTCTTTGCCATCACGCGGCCCACCTGCTCTGTAAACTCGAAACATTATAGCCTTTGAGCCAGTCTTCATCGGTGACTTCGATGATCTGGGCGCGTGGGCCATGGCCTGCACTGTTGACTAGCACATCAATGCGGCCCCAACGATCCATGGTGCCGTCGACCAGTTTCTTTAAATCATCCGTGGATTGATTAGTTCCGGTGACACCAAAACCTCTGAGCTCCTTGGCCAAGGCCTCGCCCTTGCCGGAGGATGACAACACCGCGACCTTGAAACCATCGGCTGCCAAACGCCTCGCTGCTGCTGCCCCCATGCCGCTGCCGCCGCCCACGATGATTGCCACTTTGTCTGACATTGCCGTCTCCATTTTTGCTGTTGAAGCCATGATAACAGGGCGTTTGGCCGCACGCAGCAGTGGCTTTGAGAATTTCGGTTGCCTTGCGACACTTTTTGTAGCAGAAGCGTCCCGGGCTAAGCCTCCCCAACGAGGCGCAGTCCATCTGTAAGGATGGAGAAAACATGACAGATCAAAAACCGGCTTTGCGCCCGGCATGCGCAAACTTTTCGTCTGGACCTTGTGCCAAGTTTCCAGGCTGGACCCCCGACAAACTCAAAAATGCCGTCACTGGCCGCTCGCATCGCTCAAGTCTGGGCAAGGCGCGGCTGAAAAAAGCGATCGACCTCACGCGTGAGGTTCTCGAAGTTCCTGCTGACTACAGAATCGGCATTGTTCCAGCGTCCGACACGGGTGCTGTGGAAATGGCGCTGTGGTCGCTGCTGGGAGAGCGCCCGGTTGACATGGTGGCGTGGGAGAGCTTTGGCGAAGGCTGGGTCTCTGACGTCGTCAAGCAATTGAAGCTCAAGGACGCCCGCAAGATTACTGCTGGCTATGGCGACTTGCCTGATCTTTCGCAGATCAATTTCGACCATGATGTGGTGTTCACCTGGAATGGCACGACATCAGGCGTTCGCGTTCCCAATGCCGATTTCATTCCGGCCAACCGTCAGGGCCTCACCATTTGTGATGCGACCTCGGCAGCGTTTGCGCAAGCCATGGATTTTTCCAAGCTCGATGTTGTGACGTTCTCTTGGCAAAAAGTATTGGGTGGGGAGGGTGCACATGGCGTAATCATTCTTTCGCCGCGGGCTGTGGCACGTCTTGAATCCTATGTGCCTGCATGGCCGTTGCCGAAGATTTTCCGCATGACCTCTGGCGGCAAGTTGATTGACGGAATTTTTGCAGGCGAGACCATCAATACGCCGTCGATGCTGTGCGTGGAAGATTATGTAGTGGCGCTGGAATGGGCCAAGTCAATCGGCGGCCTTAGAGGTCTGCACGCGCGGGCTGATGCCAATGCCACGGTGATTGACGCTTGGGTGTCGCGCAACAAATTCGCGCATCATTTGGCCAAGGTGCCTGCCACGCGGTCCAACACTTCGGTGTGTCTGACGCTCGATGGTGCGGAAGACTTGTCCAAAAAAACGGTCAAGCTGCTCGAAGCCGAAGGTGTGGCTTTCGACATTGGTGCTTATCGTGATGCACCGCCGGGGCTTCGCATCTGGTGTGGGGCCACGGTTGAAACCAAGGACCTCGAAGTTTTGATGCCGTGGCTCGACTGGGCCTATGCCAAAGCGCAAGCCGCATAATCATTCATTCAAATTCAAAGGAGGGTCATATGGCTCCTCGTGTACTCGTTTCCGACAAGCTTTCTGAAACTGCCGTCCAGATTTTCCGCGACCGTGGTGTGGAGGTTGATTACAAGCCAGACCTTGGTAAGGACAAGGAGGCATTGCTGGCTGCCATTCCGGATTACGATGGTCTGGCCATTCGCTCGGCCAGCAAGGTGACGCCAAAAATTCTGGAAGCCGCCAAGAAGTTGAAAGTCATTGGCCGCGCAGGCATCGGCGTGGACAATGTTGACATTCCAGCGGCCACTGCGCGCGGCATCGTGGTGATGAACACGCCGTTTGGCAATGCCATCACTACGGCGGAACATGCTTTGTCGATGATGATGGCGTTGGCCCGGCAAATCCCCGAGGCCAATGCTTCGACCCATGCAGGCAAGTGGGAGAAGAACCGCTTCATGGGCGTTGAACTTTTCAACAAGACTTTGGGTGTCATCGGTTGCGGCAATATCGGCTCGATTGTTGCTGACCGCGCACTTGGTCTTAAAATGAAGGTGATCGCTTTTGATCCCTTCCTGTCGCCTGAGCGCGCCATGGAATTGGGCGTTGAAAAAGTGGAGCTTGAAGTGATTTTCAAGCGCGCCGATTTCATCACCTTGCACACACCGCTGACCGACAAGACACGCAACATCATTGACGCTGCGGCTTTGGCCAAATGCAAGAAGGGTGTCCGCATTATCAATTGCGCGCGCGGCGGGCTGGTGAATGAGGATGCTTTATATGATGCGCTAATGTCCAAACATGTGGCGGGTGCGGCCCTCGATGTATTCGAGGTGGAGCCTGCGTCTTCTCACAAGCTGTTTGATCTTGAGAATGTCGTGTGCACGCCGCATCTCGGTGCTTCGACAGGCGAGGCTCAGGAAAATGTGGCCTTGCAGGTTGCTGAGCAGATGGCCGATTATCTGATGACGGGTGCTGTCAGCAATGCGCTCAACATGCCGTCAATCTCGGCGGAAGAAGCGCCGCGCTTGAAGCCCTATGTGGCGCTTGCTGAAAAGCTTGGCAGTTTTGCTGGGCAACTTACAGACTCTACCATCGGCGGCATTGTCATTGAATATGCCGGTGAAGTGGGCGAGATGAATACCAAGGCGCTGACCTCGGCGGCACTGGCTGGGATTTTGCAGGCGCAGCTCGGCACGATCAACATGGTGTCGGCGCCTGTTGTCGCCAAGGAACGCGGCATCAAGGTTGATGAGGTTAAGCAGACCAAGCGCGGCGCTTATGAAACCTATATCCGCATCACCGTGAAGACGCCGAAATATGAGCGCGCGGTAGCCGGAACTGTATTCACTGATGGCAAGCCGCGCATCATTCAGATCAAGGGCATCGAGCTTGAATGCAACTTCGGCTCGAACATGCTTTACATCACCAACATGGACAAGCCTGGGTTTGTTGGTGCGACTGGGACTATCCTCGGCAAGGCTGGCATTAATATGGGGACCTTTCATCTCGGCCGTATGGCGCAAGGTGGCGATGCCATCAGCATCATTGAAACAGATGGTGAGGTTCCCGAAGCCGTGATGGACCAGATTCGTGCGGTGCCCAATGTGCTGCAGGTGAAGGCGCTGAAGTTCTAAAGAAAAGAGGCCGGGTTTCCCCGGCCTTTTTATTTCAGCGTGTTGATGTCCGTGCCGTTGACCAGAATTTTTCCATCCGTCGTAGATTCAACATCCCAGGTCATGGTGCCATCAGCATCAGTCTTGGCGAGGCCCTTGGCGACGATGATCACGGGTGCAGCGCCTTGTAACCCAGCTTCTGGCGGCGCTGCCATGACGACTTTGGCGATTTCATCAAGGCCCTTCAGCGAAATCTTGGCTTTGCCGGTGGGCTGGGCCGCAGGGCCTACGTCCAATGCGGCATCGACTTTCAGATTATAGAGATCGTTGGCGATGCTCGTCTCGTTCATGGTGACGGTGGCCGAGCCCGTTGGTAACAATGCTGGCATTAAAGTTTTTTCGAAGTCCGGCGGCAGGCCCTCGGGCGTTGAAAGATCAAGAGCAGCCAAGACCATGCTGGCGGGGTCGGCAAGGTCAAAGCCCGAGGCTGTGACGTCAAGATTCAATGTCTTTGGCACCATTGTTGCGGCCCAAGGCGGAACCAGACTTGCGG
Source organism: Hyphomicrobiales bacterium (assembly GCA_038231475.1). GTDB lineage: Bacteria > Pseudomonadota > Alphaproteobacteria > Rhizobiales > Aestuariivirgaceae > Aestuariivirga. The sequence continues at coordinate 149,001 of JBBRLH010000002.1, forward strand.
GCAGGGAGAGGCCGGTCAACGTCAGTTTCTCATTGAACTTGCCATCCTTGACAGCACCATTCATGTCTACGGAGCCACTGAAAGCGTCCATGCCGAATTCGCCAAAGGGCGAGGTGACCTTGACATTTTTCACTTCCGATGTGCCGCCCAGGGTGTTCCAGATGGGCAATGCAGCTTGAAGAATTTTCTTTAGGTCTGACTGGTCTTTGGTGATGCTATCCTTGTCGCGGTGGGCCACAAAGAATGCCACAAGATCAAGAATTGATTTGCTGCGGAGGCCGGTTGATTTAATGACGGCTGATCCAGACTGAGCGGCCAAAAGCAGGTTCATGGGAAGTGTGCCAGCTGTTGGGTCGGCGCCCACGTCAATTTTTTCAGTGACAGCGCCCATGCTGACTTTGGCATCAAGATCTACACCGCCTGAGGCATTGGCCGTGGCTGTGCTGGTTGAAGTGTTGTCGAGCGTTTCATATTCAACATTCACCGTGCTGCCCTTTTTGGGATCGGTGAATTCTTCCTTCAAGTTGAATTTCTTGGCTTCGGTTGTCGCTGTTGAAAAACTTGCAATGGCTTCATCGAAAACACCGTTCAACGTATATTCATCGGCACCGGCTTCGAGATGAATTGTGCCCGGTACATCCACAAGCAGTGTCAGCGGGCCTTCCTTGGAGACCTGCCATTTGCCGTCGCCATTGTCATGGACAGTGAATTCCAGCTTCGACATTTCGAACTTGTTGCCATCCATTTTGGCTTTGTCAGTGAGGGGAGTAATATCGAGCGTGACATTGTAATTGTTGCCTTCGGCCTCAACACTCACTACGCCTTCGGCATCACCGAGATATTTCTGGAAAACTTCTTCGAGATGCGTGGCCCCTTCAGCGGTTGCATCGGCCAAGGCCATGGGGCTGGTGGCCAAAAGGAGGGTGAGGGCAGGGATGGCGGCAAATGTGGGGCGCATGTTTGTCTCTCAACTGTTGTGGAAGCCAGTTTAGACAAGATGGGTGGTAGCGCAAGGTCGGCTATAGGCAGCCACCCAATTTTGTCTCCAGCCCGTTTCTTGCCACTGATGCGCCTTAGATCGGCCTTGTGAATTGCATTTGTTTCATCCGGGGGCTGTGACCGGAGGATAAAATGAGACTTTCAATTGCAGCAGCGCTTCTGTTGGGGAGCGCCATGACCCCAGCTTTGGCTGGCGATCTTAACCTTACCACCCATGTGGATTCGGCCATTGTCTATCCCCGAGGGGCTGATGTTTGGCGGGTTGGAGATATCGAGCTGCCGCCCGGCGAAACGCGGCTGCTGCTGTCTGATTTGCCAAGTTCAGTTGATCCCCAATCCATTCGCGTTGAGGCCGAGGGCGGTGAAGGCCTGTTGATCAATGATGTGGACAGCAAATTCGCCGAGCTTCCGTCCACTGCAGGCGACGAGAAAAGACAGGCATTGCAGTTGAATTTGCAGGGACTTTCAGATGAGCGCGAGGAGCTTGACCAAGTGATTGCCGACGCTGAAGCGCAGAAGAAACTTTTGCTGTCTTTGGCCAACAAGCAACTGGTGCCGGCTTCTACGACTGAAACACTGAAATCCATCGATGCAGCGAGCCTTGATGGATTGGTGAGTCTCGTGGGTTCGAAACTCGCCACGATTTCCAAATCGATCCATGATGCCCAATTGCGCGAGCGCCAGATTGACCGCGATGTGGCTGACGCAAATCTGGCATTGGAGGCCTTGGCCCCGGATGCTGATGCAAAACTCCAGGTGAGCATCAATGTGAAATCGTCCTCGACGGGTGTTGGCCATTTTAAAATCAAATACCGCGTGGAAGATGCAGGCTGGCAGGCGTTCTATGATGCCAAGCTGTCTTTGCCTGACAAATCAAAGCCCGCGTCATTGGCTTTGGTGCAGCGTGCCGATGTACATCAAGCGACGACTGAAAGCTGGGATAACGTGGCGTTGACGCTTTCAACGGCGCGACCCAATGGTGCGACTGCGGTTCCGCAGCTTGCGGAAGATCCACTGAACCTTGTTCTTTCAGCGGGCCGCCTAAATAATGAAGAAGCGGCTTCTGGTGGTGACTATTTGCAAAAGTCCAAGAAGGCTGAGGGTTTTGCAGCGCCTGCCTCGCCTTTGATGGGTGACTCGAAAACGCCTGAGCCCGAGAACAAGCCCGCCGAACAAGCCCAAGCAGAGATGGTGGTTGCCGGTTTCAATGCCCAATACCTTATTGATGGTCGGGTGAGTGTTGATAACTCAGGCCAATCCAAGAAGGTTCGCATTGGCAGTGAAACTTTGGATGCAAAGATTGAGGCGGTGGCTGTGCCACGGCTTGATCCTACGGCCTATCTGATGGCGGCGTTTGTGGTGCAGGGCACCGATCCCTTGTTGCCCGGCGCGGTCAATCTTTACCGGGATGATGTCTATGTTGGCCAAGGCGCCATGCCGCAATTGGCGCCTGGTGAAAATGCCAAGCTTGGATTTGGTGCCGATGATCTGGTGAAGGTCAAACGGGTTGAGGTCAAACGTAATTCGGGCGAAGAGGGCATCATTTCGTCGCGCTTCACGCGCACATTGGCCTGGGACATTTCAGCGAAGAATCTCCATGACACAACTTTCCCGGTCGTGATCATTGATCGCATTCCGTTTTCCACACAGGACACCGTGACGATTGAACAGATTTCGCAATCGACGCCTGCGACCACGGAAGATTATGAGTTGAAGCGCGGTGTTAAAGCCTGGAGCTTATTGCTTGATCCAAAAGAAGAAAAGACGATCAAGCTCGGTTACAAGATCAGCGCCCCGAAGGATATTCCAATCGCACTCACCGAGTAATCTCTGTTGCGCGCGCAGGCGTTTGCCGATAGGAACTTGCAACGGCCCTTGAGGATTCCCTCTGGGGCCGTTGTCATGTGACGAAGGGGTGAATTATGGCCAACGTGGCGGTTGTCGGCGCACAGTGGGGCGACGAAGGCAAGGGCAAGATTGTTGACTGGCTTTCGGAACGTGCCGATGTGGTGGCGCGGTTTCAGGGTGGCCACAATGCCGGGCATACGCTGGTCATCAATGGTGTGACCTACAAGCTGTCGCTTTTGCCATCGGGCATTCTGCGTCCAGGCAAACTGGCGGTGATCGGCAATGGCGTGGTGATTGACCCTGAAGCGCTTGTTGCAGAGATTGAAAAAATCCGAGGGCAGGGCGTTTCCATTTCGCCAGACAATTTGAAGATTGCGGGCAACGCGACGCTCATTCTGCCGCTACATCGCGAGCTTGATAATCTGCGCGAGACGGCGGCTGGCGCAGGCAAGATTGGCACAACAGGCCGGGGCATTGGGCCTGCCTATGAAGACAAGGTGGGTCGGCGCGCCATCCGGGTTTCTGATCTTGCTGATCTTGGAACTCTGGATGTGAAGATCGGACGTTTACTTTCCCATCACAACGCCCTGCGCCGGGGCATGGGCGAGCCTGAGATTTTGGCCGACAGCCTTATGAAACATCTCGCCGCAATTGCGCCCACGATTCTGCCTTATGCCGATGCAGTATGGCTGCGTCTTGATGACATGCGCCGTGAGGGCAAGCGCATCTTGTTTGAAGGTGCACAAGGCATTTTGCTCGACATCGATCATGGCACTTATCCCTATGTGACATCCTCCAATACGGTGGCGGGGCAGGCGGCTGCGGGTTGCGGCGTGGGGCCAAGTGTTGTGAGTTACGTTCTGGGCATTGCCAAGGCCTACACCACGCGTGTTGGTTCTGGTCCGTTCCCCACGGAACAGGCCAATGATGTGGGCGAATGGATTGGCAAGCGTGGCCATGAATTTGGCACCGTCACAGGCCGCAAGCGCCGCTGTGGCTGGTTTGATGCAGTTCTTGTGCGCCAGGCGATCAAGACGTCGGGCATTCAGGGCATTGCGCTCACCAAGCTTGATGTTCTCGATGGACTGGAAGAAATCAAAGTTGGCATTGGCTATGAGCTGGATGGCAAGCGCGTTGATCTTTTTCCTGAAGCAGAAGAAGCTCAGGCCCGTGTGGTGCCTATCTATCAAAGCTTTGAAGGCTGGACAGGCACATCAGCTGGCGCCCGGTCCTGGACTGAGCTTCCGGCACAGGCTGTTAAATATGTGCGGTATCTGGAAGAATTGATCCAATGCCCGGTGGCGTTGCTTTCAACCTCGCCCGAACGCGATGACACGATTTTGATGAAAGATCCGTTCGCGGATTGATTTCAGAAATCGCGGCGTTCGACAAAGAAGCCGTAGAGCGTGGTCAGCAGTGTGATGTTGAAGAGAACTGCCAGGAGCTGAATTGGAATGCTGGCCAGAACCGTTGCGGGCAGCAACCAGGCTGGCGGCGTAGGCTGTGCCATCGCCAACGGCAAGGCCAGTACCAACAGCAGGATGACTTCGACTAGCGCCGTCAGGGCGATTAGAAATAGGATGCGGACCATGTTTCCGCGCGTGGCGATCAAAGCCGATTTCAGGCTGAAATCATTTCGCCCCACTGCGGTGGCGACGAGGCTGGTTGAAAGACGCACCAACACGGTGATGACGGCCAGACCCAGCGCCAGCCAGATGGGCAGAAGAACGGCGGGCGAGACTTCAGAGAGCAGAGCGATGGCGATGAGCGGCGCAATGCTGACAGCGCCGATGAAGCAGCTCCGCCCCAAATAACGCCAGACAAGCGCATCCATGCGAAAAGGAGGTACCGACGCTGGTGCTTCATCTAGCAGGATGTAGCGATGCCACGACAATGCTATTGACGAGGTTGCCACAATGCCAACGCCTAACGCCAAAACATCAGGCCAGGAGAGCGACGGTTCCAAAGTCGAGGCCGCATCGTCTGGCGTCCACAGGCTCCAAGCCTTGAACAGGGTGAGGAGCGCAATCCATGGCAGGCCATGGCACGCCCCGACGCGCCAATTGTGGGCAATTGAATTCAACATGTGACGAAACGCGGCCGTGACCGGCAGCTGGCGCGGCGCTGGAAGCGCATTGAGGTTGACCGGCGATGGGCTCATTGGGCCAATCTGGCAATTTGCGATTTCAGGCTCGGCATGTCCTGCAATTGGCTGGCGTAGTTTTTCAGAATGATGCTGGCAACCTCGGTTTCGCTGGCTGGTTTTCCCAACATGAAGCCCTGCAGATAGTCACATTTGAAATCGCGCAACACATCAATGTGCTTTTGCGTTTCAATGCCCTCAGCCGTGACCTTCAGGCCGAGGTTGCGAGCCAGACCAATGATCGATTGCAACATGCCACGCACCATGGGTGTTGAATCGAGAGCCATGACAAAGACGCGATCGATCTTCAGTTTCTGGAACGGGAACTTCCACAAATAGCTGAGGCTGGAATAGCCGGTGCCAAAATCATCCAGGACAATCTGGCAGCCCATGTCTCGCAAGGACTGCAATTGCTGGATCACCACTTCATTATCTTTGAGCAACGTGCTTTCGGTGATTTCGATTTCAAGGCGGTAGGCTGGAAACGATGAGAGTTCCAAGGCATTGTGAACATCGGTGATCAAGGAGCCCGTATAAAACTGTTCCGGCGAGATATTGACGGCCACCGTCAAATGGTCGGGCCAACTTGTTGCTGCACGGCACGATTCCACCAAAGCCCAGGCGCCAAGCTTTGAGATGAACCCGGATTCTTCGGCGACCACAATAAATTCGGACGGCGCGACATTGCCAAGCTCTGCGTGTTTCATGCGCATCAAGGCTTCAAAGCCTGCCAGTTCACCCGTGTCGGTTTTGAAGAAGGGTTGATAGTTCATGGCAAAGCCATTGTTGTCGATGGCTTCCTGCATGGCGGAGAGAATATCCTGCTTGCGGCGGGCACCTTGGGCCAGTGTGGGGTTGAAGAAGGCATAGCCGGGGCCACCTTTTTCGGTGGCCGATTTCACGGCGAGGCCCGCGTTGTGCACGAGGCTTGCGGCATCGCCCTCAAAATCTGCCGTCAAGGCAACGCCGGCACCCAGTTCAACAGTCATCTTGCGGTCGACCCAATCGATGGGCTGTGACAGGGTTTCAAGAATCTTCTTGGCCATGGTCAGGGCGTCAAGAGCGTCAGCCACTTGCGGAATGAAGATGGCAAAGCTCCAATAGTCGAGGCGGCACTTCAGAATTTCAGACTGACTCATCAGGTTGAGGCGCGCAGCCAAAGCCGAGACCACATAATCGCCCGCATGTCGGCCCAAAGTTCCGGCAATTCGCGGGAGCCCGCGGACCGAAATTTCAACAAGGGCGCCCTTCTTCTGGTCGCGGTCCATGCTGGCCAGGCACGTATCAACGTCGCTGATGAAGGCGGCGCGGTTGAGCAGGCCTGTCAATTGATCATGACGGATCAGGTGCAGAACATCACCTTCAAGCTTGGCGATTTGCTGCTTGAGTTCTGATACTTCTGTGGATTCTACCCGTTCCATTACAATAATCAGATTACATCTATGTGATTGATTCGGGGGAGTTGTGAGGGGAAAACTTTTATGAGCCTTTCGGCATTGAGAATTGCACTTTTTCTGCTGCTCTCGCTTTATGCATGTGACGGGTGGGCGCGCGAAACCTATGTGCAACTGGCCAACAGACTGGTAGCCACGGCTGAAGCGCAATCTTCCCTGGCGCCCGGTATTGAGGGTGCACTGCTGCGCCTGATCAATGCACATCGATTGTCGATAGGCCGCAAAGCCTTGAGCGACGCGCCTAATTTGCAGCTGGCGGCACGGGCACAGGCTGCGGATTTGCAGGGGCAGGGGCGTGTGGGCCATGTGTCGTCAGGTGGACATGATTTTGACTCGCGCATGCGGGCCTTGCGCAGCGGAGTTCTGGTTCTACCGGCCATGGCCGAGAATGCGGCGCGCGTGTCGAAAGCTGATGGTGATGATGATGCGTTGGCAAGGCGTCTGGTGGCGCAATGGCTGGCCAGCCCGCCCCATAAACATGAACTTGAGTCAGCTGACTATATTGCGGTTGCGACAGGTGTCGTCCACAGCAATGGGCAAGTTTATGCGGATCAGATTTTCGTGGGGGCTGAAGTTCAAACCAATATGAACCCACCAATGCCGATCGCTCCCAAGGCCAAAGCCAAGAAGAATGCGGCGACAGGGCTTTATTGATTGAAAGGAGTTCTCCCGCGCCCAATAGGGCACGGGAGAATGCGCGTTAGGCCGAAGCGCCCATTGGCAATTGCTTGACCTTAGGTGAGAGTGCCTTCATTGCAGCGGCCTTCACGGCTTTTTGCAACTTCTCAAAGGCACGCACTTCGATCTGGCGGATGCGCTCGCGGCTGACGTTGAATTCCTGGCTCAGGTCTTCCAGCGTCGCTGGCTCGTCGCTGAGTTTACGGGCTTCGATGACGCGGCGTTCGCGCTCATTCAAGCTCTCCAGTGCGGAGTTCAAAAAGCCGTTGCGGATTTCCGATTCCTGGTTGTTGCCGAGAACTGTTTCCTGGCTTTCATGGTCATCAACCAACCAATCCTGCCATTCGCCATCACCTTCAGCATCTGAACGCAGGGGCGCATTCAGTGAGGCGTCGCCGCTCATGCGGCGGTTCATTGAGATCACGTCAGATTCCTCGACACCAAGGTTCTTGGCGATGAGCTTCACGTGATCGGGACGCAGGTCACCCTCTTCAAGGGCCTGTATCTGGCTTTTCATGCGGCGCAGGTTGAAGAACAGCTTCTTTTGGTTTGCTGTGGTGCCGATTTTGACCAAAGACCATGAACGCAGCACGAATTCCTGGATCGAGGCCTTAATCCACCACATGGCATAGGTTGCCAGCTTGAAGCCTTTGTCCGGCTCAAATTTCTTGACTGCCTGCATCAGGCCGATATTGCCTTCCGAAATGACCTCGCCGATGGGCAGGCCATAGCCACGATAACCCATGGCAATCTTCGCCACGAGGCGCAAATGGCTGGTAATCAGCTTATGGGCCGCTTTGGTGTCGCCGTGCTCTTTCCAGCGCTTGCCGAGCATATATTCTTCTTCGGGCGCCAACATTGGAAATTTACGAATTTCTTGAAGGTAGCGGTTCAGGCTGCCTTCTCCACTCGAAATCATGGGCAAATTCATTGACTTAGCCATTTTCCCCGCTCTTTCCGGCCACCAAATGCGGCCTTCCGACAATCCAGATATAGGAAGCGTTTTTCAAATTAAAAGATACTTCTGTTGTCACATATAATTGATTTTACGAATGACTGCCAGATTTGGATCGTGACGAATTGGCAATCCGCAGTTTGACCTGCTATGGCCTTGCTTCTCTTGGGTGGACAAGAAGCTAAAGCAAATGGCCGATTATTCGATCATGGTCCCAGTCTACAATGAAACGGACGCACTTTCCTTTTCAAAGTTCCATTTCGATAGCCTTAATCTGAGGCCGATTTATGTTCTGGATTCCAAGCGGATTGCGAGGCGGGACGAGGTTGAGAGGGCAATAGGGGGAGAGGCGCTGATTTATGACAATCCCGGTATGTTTTTAGAAGCGAACTTTGAAAAATTTGCATCTTTATCGCCAACTGACTGGATTCTGCGGATTGACTGCGATGAGGTTGTGACTGCCGCACTCATTGACCATGCAGGTGACTATGTGAAACACGGCAGTTGGTCCACTAAGGGGTATTGTCGTCGACAGTTGCGCTGGCATGAAGATGGCTTTCAGTATGTCAAATATCTGTTCCATCGCGATACCCAATTTCGACTTTTTGACCGGCGCAAGGTTCGGTTCGTGCGCAAAATTCACACGCCCGGTTATGATGTGCCCAGACTGCGAAGAACTCCTGCGCCAAGCCCAGCGCACATGTATCATCTCCAATTCCTCTTTGAGACGCCCCAGCAGCGTGAAAAAAAGGGGGAGTTGTACAAGTCGCAGGGACAGCCCAAAAAGCTGGATAGTTTTTACACAACACCGGTGGAGCAATTTAACTGGGCCCCCCTCGATGATCCCCATTTGGCCTCGACCTATCGGGCTTGGCGCGAAGTCCAAGGATCCCAATAAAGTCTTTTGTGGTTTGCCGGTTTCCTAGTTTAGACAAGTTCCTGGCTGAGTGTACTGCTCGCGTGAAAATACTAGAGAATGCAAATGACTGATTATTCGATCATGGTTCCCGTCTTCGCTGAAACCGACGCGCTAACCTTTTCAAAGTTCTATTTTGACAGCCTCAACCTGAAGCCGATCTATGTTCTCGATTCCAAACGGATCGACAGGCGCGATGAAGTCGAGCGGATCATCGGGCGCGAAGTTCTGATTTATGACAATCCAGGCCTGATCGCGGAATCAAACTTCGAGAAATTTGCAGCCCTATCGCCAACCGACTGGATTCTGCGGATTGACTGCGACGAGGCGATCTCGTCGGCACTTATTGAGCATGTCGGGGCCTTTGTGAAACGAGGCAAAGGCTCCATCAAAGGCTATGATCGCAGGCAAATGCGGTGGCATGAAAATGGCTTTGAGGCGCAGAAACGTTTCATCCAGCGCGACGTCCAGTATCGTCTGTTCGACAGGCGCAAAGTCAAATTTGTCCACGAGATTCACACGCCGGGTTATAAAGTTCATCCGCTGCAGTACATTCCGGCGCCGCGTGATGCTCGCATTTTTCATCTCCAGTTTGTATTTGAGACTGCCCAGCAACGCCAAAAGAAATATGAGATCTATGGCACGCTTGAACAGGCCAAGACATTCGGCGACTGGTTCAGTTTGCATCGGCGGACGGTCGAGTGGCAGCCGCTTGATGACGCCCATTTGACGTCCACTTACCGCGCGTGGCGCGAAGCTCAGGGGTTAGATTAAAGTTTCTTCGCAGCTTTTCTCAGTGTGGCGAGGGCCTTGGGCAGAGGGCTTTCAAAACGCAAATGTTTGCCAGAGACGGGGTGATCAAAGCCCAGAACAGTGGCGTGCAACGCCTGGCCATGGAGATGTCCCAGAGCCTCATTGGTTTGCACATTCAGTTTTGATTTTGACGTAGCAAAGCCCGATCCATAAATGTGATCGCCCAGAAGCGGATGGCCGATATGGGCCAGGTGCAGCCTGATCTGGTGGGTGCGGCCGGTTTCCAGCTTGCAGCGGATGAGCGACACCACGGGTGGTGTGCCAAAAACCTCTTCGACTTCATAATGGGTGATGGCGGGGCGGGCGGTGGCGGATTTTGAAACGGCCATTTTAAGTCGGTTGGTGGAGGAGCGTTCAATCGCGGCGTTGACCGTTCCAGCGCGGCGCTCTAACGGGCCCCACACAAAGGCCAGATATTCACGCTCCATGCGTCCGTCGCGGCCGTGGGCTGCAAACTGGTCGGACAAGCCTTGATGGGCCTTGTCGTTCTTGGCGATCACGAGGAGGCCCGAAGTTTCCTTATCAAGCCTGTGCACAATGCCAGGGCGTTTGACCCCGCCAATGCCGGAGAGTGAATCGCCGCAATGGGCAATCAAGGCGTTGACCAGCGTTCCGGTTTCATTGCCAGCACCGGGATGGACCACGAGGCCCGCGGGCTTGTCGATGACGATGAGGTGTTTGTCTTCAAAGACGATATCAAGCTCAATGGCCTCGCCTTGGGGTTCGGCGGGAGCGGCTTCCGGCATGGTGACGGACACATTTTGGTTGGGTTTCAGTTTCTCGTCCCCATCCAGCGTGACTTTGCCGTCGACTGTGACGTGGCCTTCAGCAATGAGTTTCTGAAAACGCGCGCGGCTGTGTTCGGTGAAGGATTCGGCCAGAAACTTGTCGAGCCGCGCCGGGGCCGCAGCGATGGCGGTCAAAACTGTCGTCATGGCGCGGGGTTAGGCGCGTTCAATTGGCCTTGCAAGAGGCTTCGCCCACCGATTTGTAGTTGGCCTCGAATGTTGGAACTGAACCTTCGCGGCCCGTGATGTCCATATCGTCTGAGCCCAGTCCGATGGAGATATAGGGCTTGTCATTGTCTGGTATCGCATAGCTGATCTGGAGCTTCTTTTTTACTGAGCCCCAAAGCCCATGCCCGGTCAGGTTTTCTTTGGTGGCGTGGATGGTGAGAAAGCGGAACAGAGTGGGGCCACACGTGTTGTTGTCATCAACTGAAACACCACAGAAATCCTTGCCGCAGGGCGAAATGTCGAAGGTCTTGTAAACCTTGCCCTTTGCCGAAAATACTGGCTTGTCATCACTCACGGTCCAGCGCCCGAAATAATTGGCGTTTTCGGCGCGGGCCACATTTGCCCCCAAGGTCAAGGCTAGGCCGAAGCCTGCAAGCAGGATAGACTGGCTGAGATGAGACGTGTTGGACATGATGATCTCCTGATCGCTTCAGCCTCGCCAGTCATTATGGCGATTTGGCGGGTGTTGCGTTTTGCCATGCTAGCGGGGCTTGGAATTTTTGTCACCTATGCGGCACTTCGGGCGATTTCCGAAAGCTGGGACAATGACGGTTTTCCGGAAGCGCTGGCGGTTAAGCTGGAACTGATGCCTCTCATTTTTCCGATCCATATGGTGGCTGGCGGACTTTCCCTGTTGCTGGTGCCGCTGGCGTTGAATTTGCGGGGAACGCGTTGGCACAGGCAGATGGGGCGTGTGGCGGCTTTTGATATTTTACTGGCGGGGCTGACCGCGATTCCTGTGGCACTCGATCAACCCGTGACGCGCGTGTCGGCCGCGGGCTTTACCATGCAGGCCCTGACTTGGATGTCGTTGCTCGGTTTTGGCATTTGGCACATCCGGCGGGGCCATGTCGCCCAGCACAGGGCCGCCATGCTGATGCTGGCGGCGGTGACATCAGGCGCACTGTTTTTTCGGCTCTATCTTGCCTTGTGGAAGCTTGTGGGTCTGCGTGGGCATTTCAATGAATTTTATGCCTGCGATGCGTGGGTTGCTTGGATGCTGCCCTTGATGATTGTGGCATTGATGTTGAAATTCGGTCCGTTGAAATACCCTTGGCCCGGCGGTCAAATTTCGACTAGGTCAGCCTGAATGGACGCACCTAAAAACGAGAAAATTCCTCTGACACCAAGCCAGAAGCGCTTGTTGCGGCTGGTCTATGTTTTGGGCGGTGTTTTGGTGCTGATGTTCGCATTTGTGGCAGGTGCTATCATTTATCAGGTTGCGCATCTGCATTGATTGGCCTTGCAGCACTCAACTGCCATCGGTAATGATGAAACCTTGGGTCCCTTCGTCTATCGGTTAGGACGGCAGCCTCTCACGTTGCAAAGGCGGGTTCGACTCCCGCAGGGATCACCAACAGACTAGACGCTGGTGTTCGGCGTTGTGCACAACACCCCAAAAACAAACGATAACTTGCTAAAACTTGTCCGCCATTGTTTTTTTGAATTCGGCACCGTTTGTGCCATTTGTTGGAACGGAGTTGACACGGCGAAGTTTGAACTTTACTTGACAACATATGTTAACGGACATGCAAATACGCAAGTTTGCGGCGAAAAAGGCACCATACAAAGTGTCAGATGCTCGAGGGCTATATATTCGAGTGGGCGTCAATGGCACGAAAACATGGTCAATTTCATACCGGCTGAACGGCGTCCAAAAGACAATGGCTTTGGGAGCGTACCCTGAAGTAAGTTTGGCTGAAGCGCGGGATAAATTATCCGAAGTCAAGCGTTCCCTTCGGGATGGGGCTGCTCCATCGACCGCCGACGACGATGTTACCTTTGGCCTTATTGCAGATGAATATATCCGCCGCAAAGAAATGCAGGGGTTAGCTGAACGCACTATCGAAAAAAATAAATGGTTAGCCAAAATTGCTAAAGACGGCCTGGGGCACCGGCCCATCAGGAGCATAAGACCGTCTGAGGTATGGGATCTACTTAGGTCCATCGAAAATTCAGGCCGACGAGAGACGGCGATTAAATCTCGGGGCCTTATTGCTGAGATTTTTCGCTATGCAATACGGACATCCCGCGCCGAGGGTGATCCAACAACTGCATCCAAAGGGGCGCTATCTCGCCCCAAAGTAACCCATCTGGCCGCAATTACCGAACCCAAAAAGTTCGGAGATCTTTTGGTTACAATCGACGAATATGAGGGGTGGCCACCAATCCGCGCCGCGCTGCAGTTTTCCGCTCTCGTGTTTGCGCGCCCCGTTGAAATTAGAGGGGCTAGGTGGGATGAGATTGAAGACAATGTGTGGCGCATTCCTGCTGCACGTATGAAGGGCCGCAGGCCCCACGAAGTGCCGCTATCAAAGCAGGCAATTGCCATTCTTCACAATACGCGTCCGCACTCTGACGGCGGACTCATTTTCCCTGGCATTAGATCACCAAAACGAACTCTTTCAGAAAATACAATCAACATCGTGTTGCGTAGCATGGGGATTTTAAAGTCAGAACACTGCGCTCATGGGTTCCGTTCGTCTGCCTCGACCATGCTGAATTCGATGGGATTCGCTAAGGACATTATCGAGGCTCAGTTATCACATCTCGACCAGGATGAAGTGCGCCGCGCTTATAATCGAGCTCAGTACTGGCCTGAGCGAGTTGCCATGATGCAACGATGGGCCGACTACCTTGATGAATTGAAACAGCAATCTATTGTTGGAACTCTCAGAGCCGATTCGTAAGCGTCGCCCGTATTTGATCAACGACAGTACGTGGGTGAACTGAATCATCGCATCTGTAGGATGTAACACCTTAGGGTTCTATTGCCGTGAAACGAACACCTGTGAACATTTCTACATCGCGAATGTCACCAACACTGCTCATCACAACGAGAGGCGGAGTATGGGTGTGGTCTCCAGAGGAAATGCTAGGCGTTATGTGACGCCTAGCACCTAAAAGGCTACAACTTGATGTCAAATTTGTCCAAATTTACCACGAAGACCCTGTCACTCAAGATATCTTCGAACCGACGTGTGTCGGAGCGGGGATGTTCTCCTTTTTCTCCGATCAGGTTGCCCTTGCTGGCCAAGTGCCTGACCTGCTTGTGGGACAGTCCGATCCTGTCAAATTGAATTTTAGAGATTACAAGCTCCATCCGCCCCTTCCGCGACTTCACGATATAGCCCGGGGAAGAATGAAATCTGGTTTTTGACCTGGCCTTGCCGCTTTTGGGTTTGATAAACCTGCCCTGGTTATCGATGATGTACTTCCGTAACAGCTCATGGGCTCCATCTGTTTTCGGCGCTGGCTTCGCTGCCCTACCAAAAATTCGTCGAAAAGCGGGTAATAGAGGTCCAATAGCTTTTTGGCCGGGCAGTGCACCATAGCCGCGGGCCAAGCGCCCTGCCGCATATATGATGGCTTCAATGTCGCCCTTACGGTTTTCAACGCCGTCACTGCCGTCATGGGCGATGTCATCGAGATATTCCTGACGGTATCCCCTGATTTTGGCGATCAGGGCCGTTTCATCGTCAAATCGCGCCTGCACAAGACGCTTCATAAACCGCCGAAAGGGCTGGCCATAGTAGGTCTTGGCAACAACGCTCATTTGCTTGACAGCGCTTTCACTGTTCGCACTGCCTGAGGGCAACTTCGACCAGACTCCCAATGGATTGCCCTGTTTCGGCCCTCGAACATAAATCGAAAGAACGCGACCTTCCACTGAACGATTGGATTCAACCGTGCCGTCGGAACCCTCCAGCGTGGCCAGAATTCCGTCATTATCGGTACTCACGAAAACCATCCGTTGTTGATTTCCATCGAGAATTGAGCCGAACTATGGAATTATTTTCGGTATGCACAGACCCGCTTTCTCAATGAAGAAGCGCGATTTTGTTCTGTAATTTCAGGTACAAATTGATGCGTTGACTGGCTCATTTCTCGATGGAAATACTGGTCAATTCCGATTGGAAATCAACAGCCGGACCGCGAAGTGTGGCTGAGACTTGGAAAATTGATATCGGCAGGTATTGATCTATCGGTACAGGCCAAAAAGCGATTTGAGCAAATTGCATCGAAAAATGCTGATTGGAAAATCGCAGAAGACGAAAAGGACGAGTTTAATTTTTGGATGAGTGGCACTGGCGACCCTGGCTATCGCGAGGAGCATGAAATTGATCAAGTTCCTACCACGAGAGACGAGTTGGTGAAGTGGCTTAAGCAGGAGCGCCCCCGGACTTTTGGAACGCGAGAAGATGAATGGCGCCAGGCTTGTTCTGAAAGATTTGATTTGGTTCGGGAAGCTCTCTCTGACTTGGCGTTAGAGGCAATCTGGCCCGTCGAGAGGTGGCGAGAAGCGCTAAACGTCTGGTCCGAACCAGAGAAGATCTCCAAAACGTGGAGATCTCTTGTGCCGATGATTGAGGTTATGTCAGATGACACGCTCCTTAAGCTAATTCACTCGATAACGTGGTTCCTGCGCTCTCTAGCGAAGCTCAGTGAACCCACCACCAATGGTGAACACAGCGAGATCACGCGGATCATTGTACTCTTTTCCAACCGGGTTCTCGATTTACCTGTAAATCCAGGCACAGGGATACGCCGAAATGGAGAGGCGCTCGATGAACCAGTTGCGGAGGCTATCAACCATCCGATAGGGCATGTTGCCGAAGCTCTCCTGAATACATGGTTCAACGAAAAGCCAAACGACAATGATCGGATACCTCTGCTCATTGAGCCAGTCCTGAACAGACTTTGTGATTTGACTGTGGCCCGCTATCGCCACGGGCGCGTGATACTTTCTTCTCGATTAATTGCTTTGTTTAGAATTGATCGCCCTTGGACGGTAGCGCAGCTGCTGCCACTATACACATGGGTAGGTGATGGCAGCGAGGCGCGGTCTGTTTGGAAAGGGTTTTTGTGGACCCCGCGTGTCTACCTCCCGCTTTTTATTGCATTTAAACCAGCTTTCTTGGCGTTGGCATATCACTACGCTGTGCTAGGCGAGCATGGTCGCCCCTATGCTGGATTGTTGACATATATTGGACTTAACAACCTTGAAGGCTATTCCACTGTCGAACTCCGAACTGCGGTTTCATCGTTACCTCAGGATGGCCTCGAGAGAGTAGGCGAAGCCTTGTGGCAAGGACAAGAAAGCGCCGCACAGCAGCGAGAAGTTTTTTGGAGCAACCGAGTTGAGCCCTTCTGGAAATCAATTTGGCCGAAGTCTCGCGAGAAGCGCTCAGGAAATATTTCGGCCGCAGCTGCCAGGGTAGCTCTGGCTACCGGCAGCAAATTTCCCGAAGCACTAAAGACTTTGGAGGACTGGTTAGTGCCAGTTGAATTTCCTTCATACATAATAACTCTTGCTAGAAACTCAGGTGTATGTGCCGCTTATCCTGAGCAAGCATTACGTTTGTTAAATGCAGTGATTGGTGACGATGCCAGATGGGCTGGTGAATTGGGAGCTTGCCTCGAAATAATAAGAAATGCGCGACCTAGGTTAGTCCGTAGCGTTTCATTTGAACGCCTACAGATCTTCTCGAGACGGCATGTACTCTAATAGCCGAGACGCGAGGCGATCCGGTACAAATGACCTGAACCACCTTCACCATTGCAGTTGCCAGCCTGCACGCTGTAGATAAACTTACCCTATTTCTTCGCTTCCAGACGGGGTCTCGCGACATGAGATTTGCACTTGCAGGCGGTCAACGCGTTGAAGCCTATGCCGAAGGGAAGGCGATGTGTCCCTTTTGCAATGGCGAGGTCATTGCCAGATGTGGCACGTACAGGGTCGCTCACTGGGCGCACCGGGGAATGCGGGAATGTGATAGTTAGGCCGAAAAGGAAACCGACTGGCACCGCGCGTGGAAAAACAAATTTCCGGTCGAGTGCCAAGAGTCGATCCAGCACGATCCGTAATCGGGGGAAAAGCACGTCGCTGATGTTCTTACTACTCACGGCCTTGTGATTGAGTTTCAGCATTCTCATCTCGATCCGCTAGAACGGGTTGCACGTGAGAGATTTTACGGAAATATGGTGTGGATTGTTGACGGCACTCGACTGCTGCGAGACTATGCGCGGTTTAATAGGGGAAAGGATAATCTGAGGCGCACGGATATCCAGGGACATTTCTTCCTTGCCTTCCCTGATGAGTGCTTTCCCACGATGTGGCTTGATAGTTCCGTCCCTGTCATTTTTGATTTTCGAGGCGTGGATGATAGCCTGCCGCCGAATGTGTTTCGAGACGGGCTTTGGTGTCTGCTACCAGGACGTGTACAAGAACGTGCTGTCGTTGTTGGAATGTCGCGTGAGGACTTTTTAAAGGTCGCTGCAAGCCGTCCACAGTTACTTGACGTTCAGGAGATCCTAACGTTTTTTAGAGAGCTAAGGGCATCGAGTGCGCGTAAAGCTCGACCGTTTTCTGGAATACCTAGTGGAAGGGTTTCACGGCGAAGGCATTGGCTTTGAACTGATTGGACGAGGTCGGCTGATGGCCTTCGCCGACACCAAGAGAAGTCTGGATTTGAACTGAAACCAGTAACGAAACCGATCGGCAATTGTTGTGGCATACCGTCGATACAGGGCAATGAAGAATTCATCACAAAAGTCCTCGCCGATCCCGTCTGATGGCGTAGCAATAAGGCGCAAAGCGTTGACTATAGCGTAAAGTCCGCAGTAACCGTCGAAAGCACCTTGCTGGTATGGCTTCTTTATGAATGGTTTCGGCTTCAATAAAGGACGGGTACCGACAACCGCTGGCTGAGTGATTGTTTTGCTAGACTCTGGAGATCCTGGCATGGCGGCGCTCAATATTCCGAAGCCAGCATCAGCGTCAGGACCCTACACGTGACTTTGGGGTCAGTGGGATCGGGCGAATGCCATTGGTGTTGGCGATCATAGTAGTCAATTTTCCAAATGACTTTGATGTCGCCGACTTCGAGACCTGCGTAGTCATGTTCACCATGGGGGTCATTGTCGGGCGTAAACTTGTAGAAACTGACCACAGCTTTTAAAACAGCTTTCAATTGATCAGGGGGCAGGGTGGAAATGCCCTGCGTCGCCAGCCATTGCCCTCCGGTCCCGTAACACCGAAGCCTGTCATTGAGAATCCTGATCTTTTTGGTTCGCTCGTCTGCAGGTACGGTGGAGCTATGTGCTATATCGGTTTCAGAATTGAGGTTTGGGCAAGCGTGTTCGTTTTCCGTGTTCATGACGGAGTTCCTTTCGATGATTTGATTGTGTTTGGGGTTTAGGGGGACCTAAAACGGTCCAAGGCATTTGCCGTAATTGCTATCGGCAAAGATTTTGTAAGATCCAGATGGCCTAGACCATGCGCATCAAGCGGCGCTGGGCTTGAGCATCGCCCTCTATGTAGCCTTGTGTCGTTTGGATTGAACGATGGCCGGCAAGCTGCTGCACGTCACGCAGGGAGCCCCCGGCCTTGGATATCAGCCGTGCCGCCCGCGTGACGAAGGTTCGCCGTCCGGAGTGAGATGAACATCCCTCAAAGCCTGCGGTGCGGTAGAGGGCGGTAAACCAGTTCACCACAGCTTTGGCGGTCATATGTTGGCCCCGCGATGATCTTATGACTGGGCTCTCCCAATCGCGCCTTGAGCCAAGCAATCGCTTCAATGCCACTGCGAGCTCAGGGCTCATGGGAATGCGCCGTCCACTGCCTTTCTTTGCGATAGAAGCCGGAAGTTCGATGAATGGCGCGATCCCATACTTGGCATCGAGCACCATGCCCCATTTAAGGCCAGCAATCTCAGCCGCCCTGAGACCGGCTTTAAAGCTCAACAGCACCATTGCATTATTACGACTTGATTGGCGTTGCTTCACGGCAACGCTAATGGCACGGCGCATGTCAGTGACGTCGAGCACCTTTGCAGGTTTCCCTTTCATGATATTCCTCACAATGTTGGTTGGTTGTTCGTGGCCACGAGCGGCATGGCAATGCCGGTAGTCACAGCGTTACTCTACCATAAGTTGTATATATTTGCAAGTGCAATTAAATGCCACTTTAGTAGGAATTTAGTGTTTATTCGGCTGTGGAAAAATAGGCTGTTCAGCTTTGTTTTGGCGCAAAAAAAGCCATTAAATCTAGAAGCTTATGAAATATATAGACGTCAACCTTGATTGTGCAGCACTTGTTGTGAGAACTTGCTCTTCCCGCAGGAAATCCCCGTCCTGGCAGAAGACCTAACCGACCTAGGTTCGTTTACCGCAAATCACGGGTGATTTGCCATTCCGTCTAATCTATGCAATTTTTAATTGTCGGAAATTCAACAGATAAGTTGTGCTGACTAACGGGTCATGAGTGAGGACGTTTGGGGAATATGGGTAAATGGCTTCGCGTTGGTTTCGCGTCACTTCTTGTTTGTGCAACAACGGCAGTTGGGATCAGCAGGGCTGACAATGTAGAGGGCTTTGCTGGTGTATTTGGCGCATTGATTCAGCAAGCGCAACAAGCACAGGCGCAACGTCAAAATGACTTGGTATCAGTCCAAAGGCTTCAAATAGCCTTGCGTCGCCTCGGATTCTATCACGGCAAGATCGATGGGCATATGGGGGCAGGAACCAGCGCAAGTGTCTTGGAATTCTATAGCCAAAATAACCGCACTCCACCTTCGCAGATCACGACGGATACCGTCGTAGAAATTGAAGATGCAGCGAGTCAAGCGAGTCCGTCCCAATCAGCACAAAATTCTAACTCCGCTGATCATAATGGAGAGGGGCCATCATTTAGCTGTGACGGAAATCTTTCTCAGACAGAACGCACTATTTGTAACGACGAAAACCTGAGCAATCTCGATCAGCAAATGAATGGTGCGTATCGGCAAGCAATTGCTAATCACAGTAGCGCTGACCAGCAAAACGAAATTCAAAATCGAGCCAGGCAGTTTCGCCAGCGTCGCGATGCCTGCGGAACAGATAGCGATTGCATCCAACGTAGCTACGAAAGAGCCGTAGCTGACATAGGCGCGGACGTCGCGTCACCCACGGATACAAACCACAAGCTAGGTGAAGTAAAGGGCTTCGAACCGAATTTAAAGCTGCAAAACGGTAGAGCTTGGATCCTGGTTGCCAGCAGAGAAAATCTATCAGACGCCTTGACCCTGAGTGATAACTACGCCGATAAATTTGACAGTGCGATAGTCATGCGGTCTCCGAAGGGGCCTTTTGCCATCTCAATTGGCTGGGTTCCTAAAGATATGGGTCGGGATTTGCTTGATAACCTAAAGTCAAACAACCTAGTCCCATCAGATTCATTCTTGAGCGACGGTCAAGACTATAGTGGGCCAATTTTTGCAAAGGCCAAACCAAATCCGAATTCAAGGGACCTTCTGGTTTTGCTGACCATGTTGCGTCCCTCTGCTCAAGAGTTGGCGCACATGCAAGACAATGGGTCATCAATAAAACTTTTGATCGACTACCCACTGCGCGTCGGTGGATTATCACCGTCTGATGATTATATTGGAATGAGAAACCAACCTGATGCGTCCAAAAAGCCTCAATATCTCCTGCCGCATGGGACAATGCTGCAAAAAATATCAGAGAACAGCGATTGGATAAAAGCACAGGCTGTGAGCGGAATTTCAGGGTGGTTTCAGAAATCCTATCTTAAGCCGCTTAATTATTCCGACAGCCATGATGTGACAGCAACGCAAGAAGCCTCGACATCCCAAGATCAATCAACATCAAAAATTAGTGCGACAAGTTTTGACCAAACTCAAAAGGACGATATTCGAAAGCACTCTACACTTCTGCTTTCGGATATTGATGCTTATCTGAAAACTGATCCAAAGATTGATGACCTTAGTAGTTTGGCTGAGCTTGTAGGGCAGCTGAAGAAATACCAAACTACAGAGGACTATGTTTCGCTTCAGGGATCCATACAAAAGCTTGAGGAAAAGGCGGCACCACTTTCGGGATACAAAGACTTCATCTCGAAAAGAGACCAGGCACGACAAGAAGCGGACGCTAGATCGCTTGAAGGGCAAGTCGCTGATGCAAAAGGATATGTGTTCTTTATGCAGTTCTACATCAAGAACAATGTAACGGCAGACGCTGCGCCACAAATGGCAACTTTGCTAAATCGATATGAAGAAGGCTTGAAGTCTCCCTCCTTGGTTGAACTGACCTCATTGAATAGCGATTCGAAGGCGCTTATTTCCAAAAGCGGACTGGATAGCCAATACAAAAATAAAATGACAAGCTTTGCGCCTTCGGATGACGCCGCAAATGCTCGAACTTTGGCGGAAGTCCCCCTGCAATTCGCTAGTGGGCCAGCCAAGCCGTTGCTTATGGGGGATGGTACGGACTTTGTGATGGTCTACAACGATACAAGCCTTGCCCCAAATATTGTCAAGAACTTGAAGGGTGATTTCGAATTTATAGGTGGGAACGCGAGAGTTTGTTCATTCTATGCACTTTCAGATGCTGACGTAAAACGGGGCCTGCTTGCCTACCTGACAAGTAAGGGTGCTCCGAACATCGATTTGGATACGAATGCCTGCAACGAAGCAGAGTTCCTGAAATATGATTTGCTTGTTGGACAAAGGAAGCAAGTCTTAGGCTTGACCCAGCACTACATGATGCCAGTTCTAAAATTGATGGAAGAAGGTAAACTTAAATTGTTTGCCGTCGCAGGTCAGTCTGACATTTCTGGCGCTGCCCCATTTACCAAGGACACACTTGTTACGTTGGAGAGTGATATCCTTGCTGGCGCGAAAACGGGCTTTGGGTTGGTTAGAGTTGAAAATGCTTCGTCAACCATTTGTGCAATCATTGATGGAGAAGTTGAGCCTCATTTGCTCGCATTGAAGGATCAATCCCGTGCTGTTGCTGAAACCGTTGGTGACAAATTCAACTGGAAAGTGAGTGATGCAGATCACGTCTTTCTGTCCGCAAAAAAGGGTGAATGTGGCGCTGCCTATGGAGACGCAAAATCGCTTGCTGTCTTAATGCAAGCTCTGAAAAGAGATGGCATTGCCTATCACCTCGCTCCACTTTGGATCGACAACGCAACTATCCTAAAACTGCAAGGAGTCGTTGAGAGCGAACGTCAAGATAAGATTAAACAACAAGCTGAGAAGCAACAAAATGTCCAAGATGAGACAAAACTTGCAGCAGCCAGAGCAGTAGATGAGGCCGCACAAAAGGTCACCATTGAAAAGAAATTGAGAGATGAAAATGGACCTCGAGCTCGAACTAAGTCCGATGCCATTCGAGATAGTCTCAAAGATTTAGCTGACGGAAAGCAGACCTGGACGGCCAACGTATTCCCAGAGTATTCGACCTGGTACGCAAGCCAATTGCAAGATCACTGGGAATTGGTGTCCATCGACGCTTCTGTGCACGATTTTGGGAATGCAAAATGGAAAGACCGCACATTGGAAGCGGCGTTTGCCGATACTCACGTTACTATGAAAAATAGGATTTTGGGGGAAACAAAAGATTTTTGCTGGGTTCTCGGTGGAATTGACGATGCTGAATATCAAGTTGAACGTGTGCCGGTTGCAGTGAGGTGCGAGCAAGCTGATGATATTCTGAGCCGTTGGTTTGTTGGCAATGGATTTGTGAGCCAATGGGTAACATCGGCTGGCGCAAGTAAATGATTCTATTGTTGGACCATACTCGAGAAAGTATTGAATTGGTTTCGAGGGTGTATTGCGCAAAACACTGATAGTTCATAATTGTTACGCTTTGCGGAGCTACCGTACCGATGCGGCGGTGAACGCTGATCAGGGGCTTCAACTCTTGACGATAGACCAACTGGCAGAGCGTCTGGTCGGCGGCTTCCTCCAGCCGATTGACGAAGAGGATTTAAACGCCGCTGTTGCCGTGCTGCTGTAGTGGAATTGGCAAGCAGTGCAGAATGTGGCAACAAATGCGAGCCATGATCCCACAGGATACTTCCGCCGATAGTTCCATTGCGCAGGTTGTTCGCCTTAAGATCACGCTTGATTATAGCCAACCTCAGATCATGCGACGCATCGAAGTTCCCCTGACCTCAACCCTTTACACCTTGCATGAGGCCATCCAGGCCGTGATGCTGTTTGAGAGCCGTCATCTGTTCCAATTTGACGTCGGCCCGCGCGGCCACGAAACTCACTATGGCATTCCTGATCCAGAAGGCTTCATGGAAGTCATCGATGCAAAACGCGCGACTCTCGAACAGTTGATCGACGCCAAGTTCAAAAAATTTACCTACACATACGACTTTGGCGATGACTGGCGGCATACCATTATGGTCGAGGCCGTCACATCCGCCGATCAAGCGCTCACCTATCCGCGCTTCATTGATGGTGCCCGCCGCGCTCCGCCTGAAGATGTCGGAGGACAGCCAGGCTTCGAGAACTTCCTCTCCGTTATGAACGATCCAAGCCATCCCGAACACGCTGATATCAAGCGCTGGTACGGGCGAACCTTCAATCCAGACGACATTGCTGAACCCAAAATCGCCGCCAGAATGGCCAAGCTCGCAAAACGAAAGCCCCCGAAAAAACCTGCGGCCTTCAAGTCAAAGCGTCAGATCAACTGAACGCGGCCTTCACCGAACGCTTACATAAAATATAGGGCTATTTGTATTGAATTGGCAGATATTTGGGATTTTTTTACTTCATGGTGAATTCATGCGTCATGTGGCGTTTCACCACTTTTGCCACTTTTGCCACTTTGCGATTTTGCGGAAATAGACACATCATCTGACGCTCGTTTTGCGTTATGCAAATAGCGTTTGGGTTGGTAAGTTTGTCTCAACGGTGGGAACTTGGTGTCGTTTTGTGCGGCCCACTGGGGCATGGCTTGGCGTTGTTCTGCATGTTAGACGAAGAGGCCCATCCAAATGTTTGAGCGCGATTGGGACATGGGGGGATCTCAGCCCTTTTGAGTTTGGAAGAATGGCTAGGTTAACTTAGGATGGTGTCCACTTAACCGGCAGAGGCCAAACAGCGTGCTGTTTTACAGTCGACATTCCGATTGAAGGGACGACTAAGAAGTTTTGTCTGAGGTAGTGAACGCATGTTGAAAAACGAAATTCAGTGGGAGGCATTCTGCGAAGAACTTAAGACCAGAGAGCCATCATTAGAAAGCGCCGGAATAAAAGGGCAGTACCTCGTAGTTCCTAATGAAAATCATACGCACGTGAGCTTGGGATTTGCCAAAAAACAATTGAGCGTAAGACTCGTCTTCTTCAACGATAGAATACAGGAAGCTCCAAAAATCTGGAATACATTCAAAGATGTGATGACCCAGCATGACCCAAACATCCATAGTAAATTGCTTCCTGCAGTAGAAAATCGAGCTTCGATGATTGTCTACCGTCCAAGTGGGCTTGACGGAACCGACGAGCAGGTCGCTGCTGATTGGTATGTAAAGTGGTGGAGGAACGTGAGCACGTTCTGGTACGAGCAAGTCTTAAACACAGATAGCCAAGTTGCCAAAATTAAAACATCGGGAGATATGGATTCCGAATTGACTGCTACAGGGCAACAATCCATTTCTAGCGGAGTCCCTGATCATGCCCGAGATTGGTCACGCGAAGAAGTAAGGATATTGGCTCAAAGCTATTTGGTGCAGAGCAATGTTTGGTGGGTAAACCACAAGCAGACATTCGAGCAGGAATTCAACGGAAATTACATTTGGTCGCCAATCACAAAAAGCAATGGCGAAAAAAATGAATTCTACGAAAATTTGAAACGAGTTCGGCCCGGAGACATTATATTTTCCTTTGCCAATGCTATCATTCAAGCAGTTGGCGTCTGCACTGAATCAGCAGTTCGTATTCCAAAGCCTAGTGAATTTGGAGTCACAGGGGAGGCATGGGCGAATGATGGATGGAAAGTTGCCGTAAGTTTCTCAAAGTTAAAGAAAACTATTCGCCCCAAGGACTACATGGTAGAAATTGCCCCAACCCTGCCTACTAAATACTCTCCAATCCGTGAAACTGGTGATGGCAATCAAGGAGCGTATTTGGCTTCCGTTCCCCCCGCAATGTTCGTCGTGTTGTTATCAATCATTGGAAATCAATGGTCGCTATTAGATATCAGCTCGCCGGTGATTGTTTCGGGGGCAGAAGCAACCAGTGACAATCAAGTTGAAGCAGCAGTCCGCAATAGAACTGAAATCGGTGAAACTCAAATAGAGCAATTGGTAAAAGCCCGGCGTGGCCAAGGCATTTATAGAAAAAATTTGGAGAATTTTGAGCAAAAATGCAGAGTCACGGGAACCACGGCGTTTAGGCATTTACGCGCAAGTCATATATTACCCTGGCGGCTGTCAAATGATTTTGAAAAACTTGATGGAAATAACGGGTTGCTTTTAAGCCCTCATATTGATCACCTATTCGACCAAGGATACATTTCCTTTAGCAATGATGGAGAATTATTGATCTCCTCATTTGCGGACGTTGACACGATTGCAAAGTGGCATATTTTGTCAGGGCAGAATTGTGGAGTCTTTCGAAAGGAGCAATTGCCTTATTTAGAATCCCACAGGGAATTCATTTTCCGGACTTAGGCCGATCAGCGCAGTGCTCGTAGACGGATCAACGATTGCCTAGTTATGTGGGCGATGATTGACATTGTTCCAGTCATTGGATGAAGCTGTAGTTTGTCAAAACCACTCAGTTGAGCTGTTGATTTAGTTCCCCTAATTCTTTGGAGAAAATAATGAGGAACCTCGACGGTCGCATCCTTTTTTCCGCCACCGACCTCTTGCGCTTTATGGGCTGCTCTCACGCAACCCTACTCGATCTTGAATACATGCGAGGATCGAGTTTAGTGCCTCGCGAGGACAGCGAAGATGCCGCCTTACTTCAAAAACAAGGTAATGAGCACGAGGCAAAACACCTTGCGAATCTGAAGACCGCTGGCCGCCAGATTGTTGAGATTGCACGGCGTGATTTCGTGGACGATGTTGCCTCAACTAAAGCTGCTTTAGCAACTGGCACCGATGTCATATTTCAGGGAGCATTGTTGTCTGGGAACTGGGGCGGTTGGTCAGATTTTCTTGAACGTGTAGCAACGCCTTCAGTGCTTGGAAATTTTAGCTACGAAGTCACGGACACCAAATTGAAGCGTCGTCCGCATCCCAAGCATGTCTTGCAGTTGGTGCTCTATTCGGATTTGTTATCAGAGATACAGGGACTGATGCCAGAATTCGCACACGTCGAACTTGGTGGCGGGGAACGTGCCACGCTTCGACTGGTGGATTACTCGGCCTATGCACGACAGGCGCGGACACGACTCGAGAACTTTGTCGCCACTCCAACAACAACTCGCCCGGTCCCGTGCTCAGATTGCGGTCTCTGTCGATGGGAAGATAGCTGTAAGTCAGTTTGGAAGGCTGAGGACAGCCTATTCAATGTCGCAAATATCAGTCTCACTCAAGTCAAGAAACTCGAGGCCGCTGATATTAAATCGATGGCAATGCTCGCCACGCTCGAACAACCAATCCGTGGCATGGTCGAAGCCACTCGCAGCCGCTTGGTTATCCAGGCCCGATTGCAGGATGCGCGCAAGACTGGAGATCCGTCATATGTGTTGCGGCAGCCAGAAACCAGTAAGGGTTTTGAGCTACTTCCTGCGCCGCAACAAGGTGACATTTTCTATGACATAGAAGGTGATCCATATTATGAAGGTGGTCTTGAATATCTGCACGGGATTTGGTTTGACGGGCAATTCCGAACATTCTGGGCGCATAATCACGCGGCAGAAGCTAAAGCGCTTTCAGATCTGTTGGAATTTTTCCGGCTTCGTCTTTCTGTCTACCCGGCAGCTCGCATTTATCATTACGCACCATACGAGATCACTGCACTGCGACGGCTCAGTACCAAATATGGAATCGGAGAGGCATTCCTCGACCGACTTCTGCGCGAGCAGCGCTTTGTCGATCTATACGCAGTCGTGCGTGGCTCTTTGATTGGTTCGGAACCGAACTATTCTATTAAATCTATGGAAGCCTTTTATGGTCTCAAACGTGAGGGTGAAGTTAAAACTGCCGGTGGCTCAGTCGTCGCTTATGAAAACTGGTGCGAGACAGGCAGTCAGGAGATACTTGACGAAATTGCGGATTACAACCGCGTCGATTGTGTGTCCACGGAAAAGCTCCGCGACTGGCTTGTTGCCGTTAGGCCCGCTGGCTGTTGGCCAGTTTTCGGTTTAGATGCCGTCGAAAAGGAAGTCGAAGAAGATAAGGAAGCACAAGACCTGAGAGATGAGCTTGCTGACTCCGAGTTGCCTGCTGGCCTTCAGAAAATATTATTCGATCTGGGTATGTTCCATAAGCGCGAGGCCAAGCCTGCCCAGTGGGCTGTTTTTGACAGTGTCACCAAAGACGAAGATGATCTCATCGACGAACTTGATGCCCTCGCAGGTTTGGAGGCGGTCGGATCTGCTAAGCCAGTCAAACGGTCGATGGCTAGGACCTATCGTTTTCCACCACAGGAAACCAAACTTCGAGAGGGCCGAAACGCTACTGTGCCGGTTCCCGATGGTACACCTACTACGGTAACCATTGATGCGATGGACCGATTGGCTGGTGAAATCACAATTAAGGTTGGGCTCGGGAAGGCCCATCTTCTAACTGACCGACTAACGCTCCACCCCGATTGGCCGTTGGTCACCGACGTCATAGCATCAGCACTTCGCGGTGTTATTGCCGACCAGTGCGGACCCCGCAATTTTACAGCCTTGAGCGATTTGCTGGGTCGCGTTACGCCGCGGTTGAAAGGTCCTGTGCGGAAGGACATTTTGGCCGACGCAGATCCAGTTACTGGCACAATCGCTGCCGTTGCCGCCATGGACGGGACGATATTGCCGATTCAGGGGCCACCGGGGACAGGTAAGACCTACGTAACAGCCCACACGATTCTTTCGCTTGTGAAAAAAGGTCACCGAATTGCCGTTACCTCCAACAGTCACGAGGCGATCCGCAATGTGTTGATAGGCTGCCATCTAGCGATAAAAAATGGAACCGGCGTGTGTGACACCGAGGTGCAAAACATAGAACTTGTTCACAAAGTAAGTGGCGACGATGATGGATACCCTGACGGCTTTACCGGGGTCACTCGCGTGACAAAGAATGATGATCTTCTGCTGTCGAGTGCACAAATTGTCGGTGGTACCGCGTTTTTGTTTTCGCGTCCTGATTTCGTCCAAGCCTTTGACTGGCTTTTTGTTGATGAAGCGGGGCAGGTAGGGCTTGCGAATTTGGTCGCCATGGGACGAAGCGCGCGTAACATTGTTCTAGTGGGTGACCCACGCCAATTGCCAATGGTGATCCAAGGTGCCCATCCATATCCCGCCAACCTATCGTGTCTTGAATGGCTACTGGGTGATCATGCCACTGTACCACCCGACAGAGGAATCTTCCTGCAAATATCGAGGCGAATGCATCCTGAAGTATGTAAATACATTTCGGAGCAAGTCTATGAGGGGCGGCTTCAGAGTTTTCCGGACACTGCCAAGCAGAAAGTTTGTGGCACGTCGTTTCCAGAAGCTGGTGCCTTTTGGGTGTCGGTCCCCCACGAGGGCAACGCGCAGACCTCGCCGGAAGAAATATCTGCGATGGGTGCAGCTGCCCGTGAGCTGCTGGGTGGCACCTGGAGCGATAGTGATGGAAACATCAGACCTATGCGGGAGGCCGATATCATAGTCGTTGCACCCTATAACGCGCAGGTGAACGCGCTGCGCGAAACATTGCCACCAGGCATCCGCGTCGGCACCGTAGACAAGTTCCAGGGGCAAGAAGCTCCAATCTGCCTTGTGTCCATGACTACCTCCTCAATCGAGGAAGCACCAAGAGGAATGGAGTTTCTGTTTTCGCTGAACAGGATCAACGTTGCTGTTTCAAGAGCTAAGGCGCTTGCGCTATTGTTTGGTAGCGATCGATTGCGCGAGGCAAAATGTGCAACGATTGAGCACGTGAAACTGGTGAACACGCTTAGCGCTTTGGATTTAGTAACCGCAAGTTCTAAGTCGCGAATAAAACAGTAAATGCTTGGTACCATTCTCCCCTTTCAGAGGACAACTTATTGATACTGCGGATTTCGACGAGTGGCTTGAAATAAAGACAGTCAATCCCATACTCGTGTCGACAAGTTCGCCCATATTACAAATGGCGTCACAGTGCGATGCGATCTTTGCTTCGTCTCTCAATGTGCAGGAATGAGAATCTTGTGAAATTCGGAGATTCGGCTCTTTATAAATTTTGCAAAACCAGACTCAATTTTCTTCATGGCATTTTCGACGTCGAAATCCTCTTCCGACTTCGGCTTCGTGGAAAGAACAGCGGAGTCAAAAGATTTCCATTTGTTAGTGAGTCGCTCTGCGCCCTTGGTCATTGCAGGTTGAAGAAGTTTGAATATCCGTTCACGGACTTCTTTTGGACCTTGCCCCATGACGAGTCTCACAGTTACCTTACATTGCCAATTTTCAATCTCTATAATTATGATTCTATTCGTGTGTGGGCGGCCTGTTCCACTTAGCATTCCTGGGATGCTATCCCATTCCTTCACCCCGAATTGAAAGTAGGTATTGCTGGTTCTGATCGTTTCCAGGCTCAATCCTTCAAAGCTCGCAGCTTCAGCCATATTCTTTACTCTCGCTTGCATTTGCTTGCTCAGCTCAAGACTTGCATCCGGGCGACGCGCCATCAGGTATTCAAGAGCTTCTTTGTGTCTGCTCCAGAGGGACTGAGCTAGATTTTCAAGTTTAGGGTCTTCCATGTGGTGCCTTTCCAGCATCATTGCATATGCCAAGAGCATGTTTCTTGCCAAAGGATTGCCGCGTCCCTCACGTTCCAATACTGTTTTGATCGACGAGATGATGACCTCATAGGTCACAAGACCCCAACGTGGATCACTGGGTTCATCGCCCCCGCGGGACAGCATCAACATGAGATGTGACCACCGCTTCTCGCCGTTCAAGGGCCATTGGCTTTCAATGATATCTGCATATCTGCTTAGTTGATCGCTATGTTCTTCAGTTCCAATTTTGAGTTCCAATGCGATAACTAAGCGTATTTCCGGCAGGATTATCAGGAGATCAATTCTGTTCCACTCACGTCGAATATCCGCTGTGTCTAGATCAGCAAGATACAGTTTAAATCGCGACAAAGGGATTCTTTCATCAGCCTCCCGAAAAATATCATCCAGAACTTGCCTGAGAAAGAAAGATCCAAACCCGTGCGGACGGTAAGGGTCAAGCATGGAGCCGAGAAAATTGGAGTGTCTTATTTCTGCATTTACCATACCTAAAGCTTCAAACGGACAAAAGTCAGATAGGCGGCGCTCAAGGAGGGTGAAATTACTATCCTCCAGGATCAACTGCTCAAGAGCCTTTTCAGTAATTATTACGTCGCTCATTATTCTAGTAACTTAATTGGAGATTCGATGATCAAGCAATCAAAAAAAGTCGCCCAACTTTCGTTTCAACCTGCCACGGATTTTTCTCGATCAAGCCATTTCGAGCAGCATTTCCCAAAATTGAGCTAAGAGTCGACAATTCCCGTTTGACAGTTGCGGGCTTGGCGGCACCTAACCTAGATGCAATCCAGCGGTTAATAGCACTAGTCCGGATTTGATCTATGGGAAGCGCGCCGAAGGCGGGCATGAGTTGGCTGTGAACATGAACGCAATCGATCGGGTGACTGCGCAGTCACGATGGCAAAATCATAGGAAATGTGGCGTTTGACCACTAATGCCACCAGTGCAACTGCTGTGTTGCAGCATCCATACTGACTATGCGCGTTTCTGACTATGGCTCATCTTTCAGTTGCTAATCCCGTTTTCATAGGCTTGAATTTGAACGGAATTGGGCAACGTGAGACTTTCCAATTGGGTTCGCAAATTGAAGTAAAACCGGTTGTCTTTCAGGCGATGCGGCGCGCAACAAGCGCGGATGCAGTGGCTCTCTATCGTGCAGCTGTCGAATGGTCGTTGGACGACCCTATTGTTATCAATTCTCGCGACGACCTGATATCGGAACAAAAATGGAAAGGGCTTGTCGACCCTTACGAGCACCAGGTCAACAACCTGCTTACGTTTTGTCGGCGCTTGCCCGTTACGCTGCTTGCTGACGATGTAGGTTTGGGCAAAACCATCAGCGCCGGCCTGATCGCAAGCGAACTCATGTCAAGAAAGCGGGTTAAGGCGCTTTTAATCGTGTGTCCCAAAATTCTCGCAGAACAATGGAAGGAGGAACTTTGGACGAAATTCAGGATTAAGTCCGAGATTGCGATTGGCAACGAGCTGATATCAATGGAGCCAAAAGAGGAGATACCGGCCGTAATCACAACCTACAATTCGGCGAGACTACACATAGAAAAGGTGCCCGAAGATCGCTTTCAGATGCTCATCTTGGATGAAGCGCACAAGCTAAGAAATCTCTACGGCACTGATAACGCACCACAAGTGGCAAAGATATTCAATCGCGCTTTGGAAGAGCGGTTTTTCAAATACGTTTTGATGCTCACTGCGACGCCCATCCAAAACCGGCTTTGGGACTTGTACTCGATTGTTCATCTGCTTACGGCTGCCAAGGGTCACAACAATCCTTTCGGTTCGCCCGGTCAGTTCAAGCGAAAATTCATATATGACGATGAATTCAATGCACGTCAGCTGCGGCCAGAATCCAAAGATGAATTTCAGTCAATCGTATACAGTTATATGTCCAGGATTCGGCGAAATGACTCAAACCTCTCCTTTCCCGCGAGAAAGGTTCTGCAACACAAGGTGAAGCCCTCTGCGACAGAGATTGAACTTTTGGAACTGCTGGCTGCTGAGATAGGGCGCTTCAACAAGCTCACCCAGATCGGATTGTTGAAGGCTTTCACCAGCAGCCCACATGCATTGAAGTCTTTTTGCAATAGTTTGGCCAAAAACGGCACTGCACCCCAAGCATTTGCAGATGATGTCGGTGGCGTAGTAGAACGGATTACTAGCTTTTCAAAGCTTTCTGGGCTGGCAAAGCTCTTGGACCAAATTCGACGAGAACGGCCGAAGGATTGGCGCGCAGTTGTCTTTACAACGAGCCGCGAAACACAGACGACAATCGAAACATACCTTGCATCTGAAGGTGTCAAGTTTGGTCTCATAAACGGAACCACTGGTTCGCGAAATACTGAAACATTGAAGCGTTTCCGGACCGATCCACCTGAGATTAACGTCATAATTTCTACTGAAGCTGGTGCGGAAGGTGTCAACCTTCAAATTGCGAACGTGCTAGTAAATTTTGACCTGCCTTGGAATCCAATGGTCGTTGAACAGCGAATTGGCCGAGTTCAGCGACTGGGCTCTCGCCACGAATTCGTCAACATTTACAATCTCGTTCTTTCGGGAACTTTTGATGAGTATATCGTTGGGCGATTGATGGAAAAGCTTCAGATGGCATCCCATGCCATTGGTGACATCGATGCACTTCTTGAAACTTCTGGTTTGAGTGACGGTGAAGATGCCGGGGCCGGTGTAGAGGAACAAATTCGCCGCCTCGTATTGTCATCATTGCAGGGCCAAGACGTTGATCAGGCTGCGCAGCAGAGTGCGAATAGCATTGAGCTCGCACAGAAGACTCTCGCGGAACAAGAAAAGACAATCAATTCACTACTCGGAGACATGGATGATTCAGGGATAGTTGGTCCAAGGTCTCCAGATCTGCCGCAACTTAAACGCTCAATGAGCGCGCGCGAATTTGCATTGAAAGCATTGACTTCTCTGGGAGGGGAGTTGCTGCTTGGTGCAAATCACACTGGATCACTTAAGCTAGGAGGAAGGACGATTAGTGTAGCCTTGGATGGCGCCCCGGAAGACCTTGAGGGATATGTTAATTACCGACCGGGTGGAACAGCATTTGACAGGCTGACTGAGCATCTGTCTAAACCTGCGGTACACTTGGTGCAAATTCATCACCCTGGCGAATTCGATAGACTTCGAAGCACTGTATCAGATTGGGTGAAACAATTTTCGGGATCAGTGACGAACGTTTCCAGGAAATCATTTTTAGCTTCTTTCAGCGGTAGTGCAGATATTAGGGCAAAGGCTTTCGTCGCACATGATTCCTATGAAACCATCATTTCCGTTCCCTGTCAGAAAGCAGATCATGTTTCCGTATTTGATATCTCCGGGATAAAGAACCCCATAGTCGAGAATGCTGAGCAATTGGGAATGCATCTCGGCATGCTCGGCGAGGCAGTCATGGCAGACCCTGGTATATCGGAGTTTTGCCGATTTTATTCTGAGCGTCGGGACGACGAACTGCGTGCCGCCAATGGCGATGATCGCAAGGTTAGGAAGCTCGATGACGAATTCACTCCGCGAGTTGAGTCCATTTTGATTGGCGCGACCGGTGAAACAGAACTCACTTGCGAAGTGGAAGTCACCTATAGGATTGCTAGCAATCGGGAATATCGATCCAAGATGTTGTTGGACAGTAGGGGGACAAAAATCTTAGAGGCGCCCGGTCTTGAGATGTGTTCGGTAACTTCATCCAAAGTGCCAGCAGAAGCCCTAGGCTACTGCACAATTTCCGGAAAACGATGTCTAGACGAGCTTTTGGTGACCTCTGAGTTCACAGGAGCTAAGATGCTTCCAGAGTTCGCGGTTAAATGTGCGGTCTCCGGGAAGGTAGCTGCCAGGGCTGAGACAGAGGTTTCTAGTACTACCGGACTGACGGTGCATACTAGCAATTTGAGGACTTCCGCATTGAGCGGCAGTAAGGCTGAATTGAGTGAATGTGTTACGTGCGATTTTACAAATTCAATTGTGCTAAAATCCGAAGCCTTGAAAAGTGACTTCAGTCATCGGCTACTGCGCTCAGATCGTGCTCGAAAATCTTCAGTCACAGGAAAGGTGGGAGATGAATCGGAGATCAGAACCTGTAGGTTTAGTGGAAATACATTCTTGCCCGGTGAAGGGAAGAAATGTGAACTAACAAATGAGGAAGTAGCTCCTGGTGCTCTCGCTAGATGTAGCGTCTCGGGAAAGATGGTGCTCCCATCTGAATTGCTGAAGTGCGCGGTGACCGGCGCCGTTGGGTTAAAGGAACATATGGTGCGGAGCAGTGTATCGGATGACACGCTTTTGCGATCGATTGCGAGAGAGTCTTTAAAGGGTACGTATTGTGCACCGAATGAGGAGCGATATTGCTTGTGGAGCAACGCCCTGTGGCACCCGGACGATTTAGGCAAGTGTTCTATTTCGGCTTGCGTTGTTCACAGCGATTACTTGATTGGCGACCCTCCAGAACTTGAAGACTATCGGACATTCATAACAACTAACTATCTGAGCCAAGATGGTAAGCGGTTTTGGGGCTTGATTGAAGGTGATATCCGAACTCTCACAGGCAATAAAGACACCGAAGTTGTTACTGCCTTGCTTTCACCAGGTGAGAAAACACTGGCCTGCCGAGCGACTCTGAGATCATTCTTCGGGTTACGAAAAAAAGTCGTCACATTTCTTTATTCGCTAGAGGAGAGAAAGATTAAGGGCAAGCTGCACTGGGTAATGTGAGATCGTGAATTTGATCGATTGAAGCACTCAAAATGTGAATATCGACTAAGGAACGCGCGGTAACTTTCAAGCCAAGCTATTCGGTCCAAAAAACCTTGCCCGCGATAATCCAGAAATGTGATCTGCAACCATCAAGACGCCACACCGAGGGATGTAGAGATACTCTTTTCCGGTGATCGAGAAAAACGTCCCATCTTGGCTTAACACCATCGAGCACCATCATTTCGAGTCGATCGCCACACCCGCAAGGACAATGCAGGCCAACGCACCAATTTTCACCTTCCTCTTGTGCAAGCAAAATATCACGACGAGGTAACTTAGCTGGCAGGCTATCGCCTTCAAATAATATGAGTTTTCGGCGCGGGGCAAATTTTGAAATCAGCCGACGCATCCAGAGGCTACGTTTTTTCATGACCGTCTTGCACGATCACTTTGGATAGGTCTTGGCAGAGTTGATCTAGGCGCTGCGAAACTTGCACGATATGGACGAACGAAGCAGAAGAATACTTGAGAAGCTGTTTGCACAGCTTCGCTCGTTAGGCATTCGTTCCTGCCTTACACAGGCTTGGCCGCTGCACAGCCGTTAGTTAGAGGGTAGATTACGGCCCCGCGCTCCAATGGCGCGAGAGGTCATGCATTTTACTCGGACCCAGCGTGGGCCCATCAGCGGTTTCGCCCAAATAGCTATAGGATACGCAACAGGCGACGAACGTTATCCTATTGGGCAAAAATTGTTGGAAAAATGATGGAACAAAAAATCTCTTGATCGAGTTATCATAATACACAATGGCTGGAATCTCGCAGTATGGTGATCGCAGGGATCACCAACGACTTGTTCGAGCGTATTCGCCGCAGTCCTCAATGTTGTTAAAGAGATTATGATTGCAGAACACCTGTCCGCTGATGCCCTCCCCAAATCGCCCTTGTTCATATTATTTGTTGGAGTCATTGGCACGTCTTAGTTTACTCGAAGATTTTAGGATTTATGGTTCACGGTCGCGCAATTAAACTGCCACGCTTGGCTTTCACCTCCGCCGCACCATCAAGCCCCATCCTTTGCGCATCAGAGACGGCCCCGTGCCGCTCGGTTGTAAAGACTTGGGTGCCGTCGAGTGTGAGATACTCTCCTCTGAACAGGATTTCATCACCCATCAAAACCGCGCGGAATGACATAAAAAGCAACGCTCATATTCGGTCTGAAGTCCTCTTGCGATGAAACTTCAGCTGCCGTCATTCATCACAATGGGAACAGCAAAATCGTAGTTGATATCAGAAAACGGCGTGGTCTCCGCGCTCGACCAAGGCTTCCCCTTTGATGACGCGCGCGTAAAAATCGAACAGCGTCTCAGACCCTGTCGAGGGCGTGCCTGCTGCATCATAGAGTCCCGTCTGGGGATTGAGAACAAGCATTGATTCCGTTGCATAGTAGCGACCGATGCGTGCCAACTCCGCTTTATCTGCGAGCCGCGGAAAGACGCGTCCCAAGGTCCCAAGAGTCCACACAATTGTATGGAGCAGCGATAGTGGTACGTGCTTGAATTTTGGCTCTTGTCCGAGCAGCGCGAACAGTTTTTCGCCTTGCTGCTTTGGTGTGATGGCATCGCCGGGCCCGCCAATTGGAAGGACGCGGTTGTGTCGGCTTGGATTGTCAATACATTCCGCAAGATATGTACCAAGATCACTGTCGCTGATCGGCTTGCACGAGGTCAACAGGCCGTTGCCAAATACGAGAAACGGTTTGCCCTTCTTCACGCGCTCGATCTGTCCCGATAGGGATTTAAAATAGGCGGTGGGGCGGACGATCGAATATGTGACTCCTGATTCAACCAACACCTTTTCGAAAGCCAATTTTGCAAATTGGAACGCCAGCAAAGGCTTTTGAACGCAGATTGCGGAAAGCAGCACCATGTGCGAGGCGCCCGCCGTTTTGGCTGCCGCCAAGGCTTCCACATGTGCGTGGTGGTCGATGGCCCAGGCATCCTTCGGTGCACCGGTCCGCGAGGCCAAGCAGGACACCAGCACATCGAACTTTTCGTTTCTGAAGCCATCGTGTGCGAGGGACCGGGCATCAGCCACGTTGCCGAAACGCAAAGTCACCCCACGCGGTTGCACTAAATTTTCTAACGGCGAAGGCTTGTCGCTGGTTGCTTCACGTTTCCGCACGACGCACACCACGTCATGCCCGCGCTGGACCAGCGCCTTGACCGTAGCCTGACCGATTGTGCCCGTGGCACCGAGGACCATAACGCGCTTCGGCGCAGTCTGGACCTTCGTTGCTGTGGTCTTGGCGTTGGTCAATTCCATCTGGACTTGCTTTGAATTCCACTGTGGCAACGGCAGTCGGTTAGGCTAATAAAAACACGTTGGTGCCCAAATTGCCCATGTCGTTTGCATAACCTGTGAGTAGAATCTTGGCGGACTGCTGGCAAGTGTCTATTTTGGTTGACAGCGAAATTCCCAGTGGCAGATTGACGGCTAGAAACGTGGTCTGAGATTGCCTGCAATGGGAAAACAAAAGAATAGTGGGTCTGCAAAAATCCCCGCCAGGAAACCCGCTTTTCCGTTTTCGGCCGTCGCAGGCCAACAGGAACTGAAGACGTGTCTGATCCTGACTGCGGTTGATCCCTGGATTGGCGGGCTCCTTGCGATGGGTGATCGCGGTACGGGAAAATCTACAATTGTGCGCGCCTTTGCGGCCTTGCTGCCGCCAATCAAGGCCGTGAAGGGCTGTGTCTATCATTGCGACCCCGCATCGCCACAAATGGCTTGTGAACAGTGCCGTTCTGGAGCTGCGCTGAAATCAGAAACCATTTCTGTGCCCGTGGTTGACCTGCCATTGGGAGCCACCGAAGATCGTGTGGCTGGTGCACTGGATTTGGAGCGGGCATTATCGCGCGGCGAAAAAGTGTTTGAGCCTGGGCTTTTGGCCAAGGCCAATCGTGGCTTTCTCTACATTGATGAAGTCAATCTGTTGGAAGACCATTTGGTTGATCTGCTTCTCGATGTGGCAGCCTCTGGCGAGAACCTGTTTGAGCGCGAGGGGCTGAGTGTGAGGCACCCTGCGCGCTTTGTGCTGATTGGCAGTGGCAATCCTGAAGAAGGTGAACTCCGCCCACAGTTGCTGGATCGTTTTGGTCTTTCGGTTGAGGTTAAGACCCCGCAAGACGTTGCCAGTTGGGTGGAGATTGTAAAGCGCCGTGATGCCTATGAGCGCGATCCCGAGACTTTTTACGTGTCATGGCAAGATGATGAAAACAAGTTGCGCGCTCGCATCGTGGCAGGGCGCACAAAGTTGAAAGATGTTGTGGTGCCAGACTCCATCCAGGAGGCAGCCGCGACGCTCTGTATCTCCCTGAAGACCGATGGCCTGCGCGGACAACTCACGCTTATTCGCGCGGCGCGGGCCTTGGCGGCCTTTGAAAAGAAAAAGTCTGTTTCTCTCTCCGAATTGAAGCGTGTGGCGTTGCCATCACTTCGACATCGGCTGCGTCGTAATCCACTGGAAGAAACGGGCTCATCAGTTCGCATTGAGCGTGCCATTCAGGATGTGCTTGGGCCATGACAGCGGACAATCTCAGCGACGCCACTTGGGTCGCGGGGCTCTTGGCGGTGTCCGGGAAAAATTTGGGTGGCGCGTTGGTTTCTGAAAACGTCGCCGATGAATTCATGGCGGCATACAGGGCAGCGGTTGGGCCGGAGGGAGGCCTTCGCGTTGTTTCGTCGTCGATGACGGCAGAAGCACTCACGGGATCAATGGATTTGGCAACCACATTGGCTTTGGGACGGCCCATGTATTCTGAAGGCCTATTGACCACTAATCCAATACTTTGGGTCCGAAGGGCCGAGAGGCTGGACGCGGCGTGTTCATCTTTGTTGTCGCACGCACTAGATCATCGCCAAATATTGCTGATGGCCGTGATCGACGAAAATGATTCTGATGCTGTGCCACCCGCGAAGCTTGAAGACCGCCTGCCATTCAGGGTCTTCGATCAAGCGGAAGTGCATTGGACCCGTGACGACATCAAAAATGCCCAAGACATAATGGTACAACAACCCCTTGCACAAAATTTTCTGGAAGATTTGTGCAATGCGGCTTTTGCAGTTGGCATTTCATCGCCGCGTACGCTCGTTCAGGCGATTGCGACGGCGCGCGCAGTTGCAGCGCTCAGAGGTCAGGAGAAGATTGATCAATCGGCCATCGCGTTGGCCGCGCGATTGGTTTTGGCGCATCGCGCCACACACGCGCCACCAGACGATGAAGAGCAAACTGATCAGTCATCACCGCCGCCCGATCCGGAGGAGACAGAAACACAAAACGATACCCCGCAGACGCCGAGCGATGCAGAGGTTATCCTTGACGCCGTCAAAGCAGCCATACCAGCGAACCTCTTGAACGCCCTGGCCGATGGCATTGGCAAACGCGCTGCGGGCCGCAATTTGAAGAGTGCTGATCAGCGCAAGCTGGGCGGAAAGAGGGGCAGGCGCATTGGCAACAAGCGGGCCTCATCACTTGCTGGCCAGAGACTTGATATCTTGGCAACGCTTCGCTGTGCTGCCCCGTGGCAACCGTTGCGCCGCAAAATGGCTGATACTGATCGCATGGTTATTACTCGCGATGACTTCCGCGTCGCGCGCATCAAGCAGCGCAATGAAGGGACGGCAATTTTCGCGGTCGATGCTTCAGGATCTACAGCGTTCCAACGTTTGGCCGAAGCCAAGGGTGCAGTGGAGACAATTCTCGCCGACTGCTATGTGCGTCGTGACCGTGTGGCGCTGGTTTCATTCCGCAGCAAGAAGGCCGAAGTATTTCTGCCGCCCACGAGATCACTTGAGCGCGCAAAACGCGCTCTGGCTTCATTGGCTGGTGGTGGCGGAACGCCTTTGGCTACGGGCCTTGATGAAACATATGCCCTGGCCATGCTGGTGCGCCGTGCGGGCGGCAATCCTATCATCATCTTGCTGACGGACGGACGCGGGAATGTCACGCGGAGTGGTGAAGGCAATCGCGCAAAAGCCACGGAGGAGGCCCTTTCAGCCGCTCGGCAATTTGCTGCTGAAGGCCTTCAATCAATGATTATCGATGTCTCCGCAGAACAGCACAAATCTGCCAAGATTCTGGCCGAAAACATGAAAGCCAAA
Organism: Hyphomicrobiales bacterium; assembly: GCA_038231475.1. Taxonomy (GTDB): domain Bacteria; phylum Pseudomonadota; class Alphaproteobacteria; order Rhizobiales; family Aestuariivirgaceae; genus Aestuariivirga. The sequence goes on from JBBRLH010000002.1 coordinate 188,420, forward strand.
TATCTCGCCATGCCACGGGCCACGGCTTCCGACATTGCATTGCCCGTCAGCATGGCGCTGAAATCAGTGTCGGCATGAGCGCCCCATCGTCTGAATTTGTCGAGGCGGATGGCTTGCGCTGGTACGTGGAAAAGTTGGGGGCAGGGAGCACAGTCTTGCTTGTGCACGGCACAGCCGCCTCAACACATTCCTGGCGCGATGTCATGCCCCTGTTGACAGACAAGTTTCAAGTCGTGGCATTGGATTTGCCCGGCCACGGAAAAACTGTTGCAAGCACTTCATCTCATTTCAGCTTGGATGGCATCGCCCGGGGCGTTTCGGCGGTGATGCGAGCATTGGGTCTTTCGCCCGAAATTGTTGTTGGGCATTCTGCCGGTGCGGCAATTCTGGCCGTTGCATGTTCGCGCAAACTTATGCAGCCGCAAAAATTCGTATCATTCAATGGCGCATTTTATCCTTTCACTGGAATGGCGGGGAACCTGTTTTCGCCGGTCGCCAAATTGCTCGCCTTCAATTCATTTGTGCCCCATATTTTCTCAGGCTTGGCCTCACGCGCGACAGTTGAGAAACTCTTGCGAGAAACGGGCTCTGCCATGAGCTCAGAAGGCGTCGATCATTATTTCAATTTACTGAAGCAGCCAGACCATGTTGGCGCGGCCTTGAAGATGATGGCCTCGTGGGATTTGCGCGGGATGGATGACGAGCTTTCGCATCTCACGCAGACCTCTATTTTTGTGGCCGGTGACCGAGACAAGTCTGTGCCCCCTGACACTGCCGACCGCGCCGCAGCCTGTTGTCGAAATGCCAAAACCATCCACATCGCCGGGTTGGGACATTTGCTGCATGAAGAGGATCCGGCCTTGGCTGCGGCGATCATAAGAGGCAACGATCCATGACCAACCCACCTGTTTATCTGCCGCCTAATCATCCTGAGCGCCGGGCCTTGAACGATGAAGTTCATGCCCGCCCGCCTGACAGTCTCGAAGCGCCCGTGAGGTTGTCCTATTTGGTGTTGATGGGATCTGGCAGCAGGGCCGAAGATATAGCCATGGTGTCTCGCCTCATTGAAGGCACGGGCGTGGCAAAGCCCTCGGCTGACGCCAATCATTTCAGTGCCAATCTTGGCTCTCTCCGCATCAAGTGGGAGAGGCACACCGAATTTTGTCGCTACACATTCTATGTCCAAGGGGTGGAGCAAAAGCCATTTTCTGAACCGGCCATTTCGCTTGTTCCGCAAGATTGGCTGCGTGGCCTAAAAGGGCAAACAATCGCTGCCATTCATGCCAATGTGGTGCGCGGGGTGAAGGCTCCTGATCCTGTCAAAACATCGAAGACTTACTTCAATGGCAATCCGATCATTGGTTCACTGATTGCCGGTGACACTGGCCGTGCCTATACGGATTTTCGCATCCACGCCGATGGATTTGGGCGCTTGCTGCTGTCTGACCATCATATGACGCCGCGTCAAACCGGACGATTGGTGCAGCGGCTCTTTGAAATTGATACATATCGTATGATGGCGCTGCTCGCCTTGCCCGTGGCGCGAAAGCTGTCTCCGCTTCTGTCAAAGGCAGAAGAAGAGCTTTCCGAAATCATGAGTGCCATGCAAGAGGCTGATGAAACGCAAGAACCCTTGCTTCTCAATCGACTGACCAGGCTCGAAGCTTCGGTTGAACGATTGCACACTGATAATCTCTATCGCTTCTCTGCTGCCAATGCCTATTATGAATTGGTGCAACAGCGCATTGAAGAGTTGCGCGAAAATCGCATCGAGGGTTTGCAAACTTTTCGAGAATTCAATGATCGGCGGTTTCTTCCTGCCATTGCAACGTGCCGTGCCGTATCTGGGCGACTGAGTTCTTTGTCAGAACGCATTGCCCACGCGACCGTGCATTTGTCGACCCGCGTGAGTGTCTCTCGCGAAAAGCAGAATCAGGCAATTTTGAAATCCATGGACAATAGGGCAAATTTGCAGTTGCGCTTGCAGCAGACAGTTGAAGGGCTTTCGGTTGCAGCGATCACTTATTACATTGTTGGTTTGGTTTATTATGCGGCCAAGGCCTTTGTGCCGAAGGGCTCTGAAATCACCCCGGAATTCGTGGCCGGTTGCGCTATCCCGGTGGCGCTTGCCGTTGTGGCATTCGGGCTCTATCGCGTTCACAAATCTTTGCACCACGAGTAACGCGCCCTCTTGCGTCAAATGAAGTTGCACTGTTTAATGTCAACAAATGTTGACAGCCAATGCAATGCCCCGCGCGGTCATAATTGGTGCAGGCCTTGGTGGGCTTGCGGCGGCGATCAGGCTTGGCGCTCGCGGCTATAAGGTCACCGTTCTTGAACGGTTGTCCTCGCCTGGGGGTCGGGCGCGGGTCTTCCAGCAGGACGGGTTCACGTTTGATGCCGGCCCCACCATCATCACAGCTCCCTTCGTGCTTGAAGAGCTTTGGCAATTTGCTGAGCGCAAATTCCATGATGATGTGAAGCTCAAACCACTGGAGCCGTTTTATACCATCCGCTTTGATGACGGCAGCACCTTCACCAATAGATCAGATCGCGCGGCCATGCGTGAGGAAGTGGCGCGCATCTCGCCAGGTGATGTTGCGGGCTATGAAAACTTCATGCGCGAAAGCGAGGCCATCTACAAGATTGGCTTTGAGCAACTCGGCCATATGCCGTTTCAATCGATCGGCAGCATGGCGACAATCTTGCCTGATCTGCTGAAGCTGAAAGCCTGGAAATCAGTTTATGCCCATGTGGCTTCGCATGTGCGCGATCCCAAACTCCGCATGGCCTTGAGCTTTCATCCGCTTTTTGTAGGTGGCAATCCTTTTCGCGCGACATCGATCTACAGCATGATTGCCTATCTGGAACGCCAGTTCGGGGTGCATTGCGCGATGGGCGGAACGGGTTCCATTGTTAATGCCATGGTGAGATTGATTGAAAGCCAAGGTGGCAAAGTCCTGTGCAACGCAGAGGTTGCTGAGATTACGACAGTGAACGGCAGCGCTTCGGGGGTGCGGCTTGCCACAAATGAAACAATTGCCGCCGACATTGTTGTGTCAAACGCCTGTGCCGCCCACACTTATGCCAAGTTGATTGAGGGCGGCGCGCAAAAGCGCTGGACCAAACGCAAGTTTGCCAAGGCCCGTCACTCCATGTCGCTTTTTGTCTGGTATTTTGGCACCAACAAGAAATTTGAGTCAGTGCCGCACCACACGATTGTCATGGGTCCACGCTATCGGGGCTTGATTGATGACATCTTCGAGAAAAAGATTCTGGCCGACGACATGAGTCTCTATCTGCATCGGCCCACCGCCACTGATGCTTCACTGGCTCCGGAAGGCTGCGATAGTTTTTATGTCTTGTCTCCCGTGCCCAACCAAGATTCTAACATCGATTGGTCAGTGATGGCAGAACCTTACCGCCTTCGCATTGCCAAGCGCTTGAGTGAAACCCTGTTGCCAGATTTTGAACAGCATATTGTCACGCAGCGGATAATGACCCCGCTGGATTTCGAACATGAATTGCTCTCCTACAAGGGTGCTGCTTTTGGTCTTGAACCCGTATTGACACAAAGTGCATGGTTCAGGCCACACAACAAGAGTGAGGAAATTGAGAACCTGTTCCTCGTCGGCGCAGGAACTCATCCAGGTGCAGGTGTTCCTGGCGTTCTCTCAACTGCTCGTGTGCTGGACCTTGTCGTGCCGCCCGCGGAGACCTTCGCCAATGCTCGTCGCTGAATTTGCAACCCCACGAGATTTGGCACTGTGCCGCCAGATGATCCGACAGGGGTCGAAGAGTTTTCACCTTGCGTCACTGCTCCTACCCAATATCTATCGGCAACATGCCCGTGCGCTTTACGGCTTTTGCCGCATGGCCGATGATCTTGTCGACCAAGCCCGTGAGCCCCGGGAAGCTGTAGCCGCGCTGGCCACGCGCCTTGATGCGATATACGCAGGCGCACCTTTGGATAATCCAACAGACCGCGCCTTTGCCGACGTGGTTTTGAAATTTTCAATCCCGCGCGCAATTCCAGATGGCCTGATTGAAGGTTTTGCCTGGGACGCCGAAGGAAAAAACTACCGATCACTCTCTGATGTAACTGCTTATGGGGTTCGTGTTGCAGGCACCGTGGGGGTGATGATGTCACTCATCATGGGCGAGCGCCGACCGCAGCCTCTTGCACGGGCCATTGATCTGGGTGTGGCGATGCAGTTCAGCAACATTGCCCGCGATGTGGAAGAGGACGCAAGGCTAGGCCGCGTCTATGTGCCAGAGGAGTGGCGTATCGAAGGCACTCACAAAGCGGCGGCGCGGCTGGTTGAAGAAGCAGAAAAGATTTATAGCCGCGCGAGTTCAGGAATTGCCATGTTGCCGCGCTCCTGCCGGTCTTCGATCAATGCAGCGAGAATGCTCTATCGTGAGATAGGCCACGTGGCGCGTCATCAGCACCATCGGGGCCGGGCGGTCGTTCCCCTGTTCCGCAAACTATCGCTTGTTGCGGTGGCGCTTGTGCAAACCCCTTGGCTGCGTTCCAACGGTTCTGAACCGTGTTTGCCGGAAGGCCAATTCCTGCTTGATGCCGTTGCACAAGCGCCTCTGCCACCACACGCTGGGAAAGGCCTTGGTGACCAAGTGGGCTGGGTCATGGAAATGATGCTGACGGTGGAGGCTCGAAAGTCATGAGTGGCAGCTATCTGTTTTTAGCCGAAATGGCGATCACACTTTTTGCGGTGGTCGGTTGGGGGTTGTGGGAACTCTATAAACTGAAGAAGGATCGCTGAGTTTTGCAGCCTGCCGCGTCTCTTGCTCAGCCAATTCTTGGCATACGAAATGGCAACATCATCTGCACAACCGGAGGAACGAACCTGTCAAGCGAAAGACTCTCATGAACGGCCTCGCATGTCTCGCCATTGAGAGTGATCTCAACATGGTTTCGCGAATAGAATGGCGCATCTTCCAATTTCGCAATGAGGCGGGGCTTATCCTCTGAATGGATTGGACGTCTCATTCCCCAAAAGCCGCGGCTCAATTGATATGAGGGGGGCACGTCTTTCAAGCTGAGCTCGCCATTTTGCAAGCAATGGCTGAAGCTAAAGTTTGAACCATCGCGGCGTTCAACATCATAGATAACTTGCGTGCCGTTCGATGTGTTTGCCCTGGCCCATGTCCAGCTCTTGAAACCCTCTTCTATGGGCTCGGTTCCCCAATTCATGTCGTGATAGGCAATGCCCCTCCAAGACAATTTCGGATTTTCAAATTCCGCACTAATGCTGGCCTGTGGTGCAACCGCCTGCCAGAAATGCTTTCCCGCGGTATCAAGCATCACAGGCGAATTATAAAATTGGGTGGGCTTGATGCGTATCTTGCCGCGCAATCCAGTTGGCAAAGGCGTGCAGTGTTCATTGATTGAAATGAAAAGTTCATCGTCTTTCCATCGCATCGAAGATGGACCAACGACAAATTTGTCTTCATCACGAAAGACGTGTCTTGCCCCACGCTCGGTCATCGCCCATCTGCGCTTTGAACCATAAAGTGCAACATTGATGGCGCAGTGATTATCGGGCAACGCGGCGCCACTCTTTCGCGCGCGTCGGTAGTAGGGTGAGAAAACGCTGCCGACAAATCCAATGATGGTGAGGGCGTTTTTTCCATCTTCGCTCAGCGCATCAACATACCACCATCGATAGCCATTGTCGGGAACGCTTACGTCAAATGAAGGTCTTGTATCAATGCCTCGGCCGCCCGCATGCCCGCCAGCGCTGCCATCGGCACGCCCGGCCCCGGATGTGTGCTGCCCCCCGCCAGATAGAGGCCGGGGATTGAGCTTCGTGCTCTTGGTCGTTGGAATGTTGATAGCCATCCGTGCGAGGCCCTTCCGTAAAGTGCGCCATGTGTGGCGGGATAAAGCTTGGCGAAATCTTCGGGACTGCGACGAAACACATTTTTAAGCGTCAAGTCCAATCCGCATGTCTGCAGGCGTCGCAACATTCGGGCATCCATGTCGGGGGGTGGGCGTTCTGCATTTGCAGCAGCGTTGACGAGCAGCAACTTGTGGCCGTTGCCTTGGTCGCAGATATAGACGGTTGGATCCTCAGCGGGGCCATGGGCCAATTCAGAAAATTCTTTGCCATAGTCATCCGAGAAGAACACCGTGTGATGGTCAAGCGGCATCCCACTCTCCTCGGTCACGCCGCACCACGTCATTGCTGAGAGCGACCTGTTCTTTGCGACAAGACCTTTCCCCACCTGTCGCACTGCGTCGCCAAAAAGTCCCGCGGGCAGGGCGTTGCTATCTGCATTGATGATAACGGACGAGCAAAGATGACGATTTCCATGTGTGTCGATGACAGCACTCACCCTTGATCCTTCGGTCTCAATGCGCTGGGCGGCACAATTGAAGTGAAACACCACGCCCAACTGACGCGCGCACTGCTCCAAGCTTTTGCTCAACGCTGCCATGCCGCCTGCAACACGCCACACGCCGGACGCTTCCACATCCGCCACCAACATCAACGTGGCGGGGGCCTTGAATGGCGATGAACCGCAATAGGTGGCGTAGCGGCCAAATAGTTGGCGCAGTCGTGGGTCTTTAAAAAACCGGCCCAAAGCGTGCCAATAGGTTTCAAACGGGTTGATGCCTAGCACATCCTGGAAGGGCATGGCCGAAGCCAAACCCCAGGGGGTTGGCCTCTGGCTTTTCAGGAACGGTTGCAGCAGAGATTGGTGAATGCGTTTGGAAGCGACGGCAAACGCTTTATAGCCGTCTGCTTCGACCCGACCCGAAAAACGTCCAATCGCATCCACCGTGCGCTGCGGGTCGGCAAAAAGATCAAGTGAGGCTCCGCCGCTCCAATAATGTCGCGCAAGAGTTTCGAGGGGCTGTAACCTGATCTGGGTTGAGAGTTCCTGCCCTGCCAGCGCGAACAGCTCATCGAATACCCAACGCATGGTCAAAACTGTGGGGCCGCTATCGAGCAGCACACCATCAATGTTGACGGGTAGCAGCTTTCCACCCGCTCCCGCCTGCGCTTCAAGCACGGACACGCTAATGCCGCGCGACGCGAGCGCAATGGCTGCCGCCAAACCTCCAGCCCCTGCACCGATGATCACCGTGTTCATGACAATTGCTAAAGCCTGTAAATTGTGTCAGGCTACATTGACACTTTAAAAAGGCAAGATAAAATGTCTGCCAAGGGAGAGCCGGAAATGGAGCAAGACAATCCTTTTGAAAAGGCAATAAGCGCCCAGCTCAGTGGTGCACTGTCTTCCGACGGACCTCCAAAATTGGCCAAGGCCTTGCACTATGCCGTATTCCCCGGTGGGGCGCGGATCAGGCCAAAGCTGCTGATGGCCGTGGCCCATGCGTGTGGCAATGTGGACCAAAAAGCGCTGTTGGCGGGCGCCTGTGCGGTGGAATTGATCCATTGCGCGTCTTTGGTGCATGACGATCTTCCCTGTTTTGATGGCGCGGCCTATCGCCGGGGTAAGCCATCGGTGCATGTTGCTTTTGGTGAGCGTATTGCAGTTCTGGTTGGTGATGCGCTGATTGTTGAAGCTTTTGCTGCCACTGCCGAGTATCCGAAGATCACGCGCATTTTGGCGCACTGGACAAGTGCACCGCATGGTATTTGTGCAGGCCAAGCCTGGGAATGTGAAGACAGTATGAATCTGGTCAACTATCAACGCGCCAAGACTGGTGCGCTGTTTGCAGCCTGCACCATGGCCGGTGCGCTTGCTTCAGGTCGTGATCCGAAACCTTGGCAGGATCTTGGGATGTTGATTGGCGAAGCCTTCCAGGTGGCCGATGACATTCGCGATGTCGCAGGTGTTTCAGGCGAGATCGGAAAGCCAACGGGGCAGGATGCGGCCCACGGCCTTCCCAATATGGTCTCCACGCTTGGTTATGCCGGTGCGATACAATATTTGGAAAGCCTGTTGGCGCGCATTGTTGAAGCCATTCCGGATTGCCCGGGTCGCGCGGCGCTTGGCCAGCAGATTGTAACTGTCTCTCGCGCCATGGTGCCAGAACAGCTCCACCGTGGCGCTGCCTAGCTTTCTTCTGCGGCTTCGAAACAGGCTTCTGGCAGATCCGAAGTTTCTTTCCTTTGCACAGGCGTTTCCACTGACGCGGCCAACCGCTCGGGCTAAATCACTGGAATTGTTTGATCTTCTTGCGGGCTTTTCCTATTCACAAGTGCTTTATGCGTGCGTTTCGTTGCGGGTCTTGCAACATGTGGGGCAGGGTGGAGTTTCACCCTCCGCACTTGCATCCCAGATCGGCCTTTCCGAACCCAAAGCTGACATCCTGATTCGCGCGGCTGTCGCGTTGAATATTTTAGGCTGGGACAAGGGCAACGTGATTTTAGGGCCGCACGGTGCCGCACTCATGGGCCAGCCCTGGATCATGCGCTTTGTTGAGCATCACAGGTTCTTCTATCGCGATCTTGAAGACCCCGTTGCCATGTTGCAGGGCAAGACCAACCCCAATGGATTGCAGAGCTATTGGAGCTATGAGAACGGCGAGTCGGATAAGTCGGCTTACTCCGATCTGATGGCGGCCTCCCAGGAGGCAGTTTCACAGCAGATTCTGGGTGCCTATGACTTCAGCAAGCATACAAAGGTTCTTGACGTTGGCGGCGGGAACGGAGCCTTTTTGCGCGCACTTTCCAAACGATATCCCGGGATTGATCTCAATCTGTTTGATCTCGATGGAGTGGTAAAACTTGCTGCGGGACACCCGCACTTGCACCTCCACAGCGGCGATTTCCGCCATGATCCGCTGCCTGAAGGCATGGACCTCATCACGCTCATCCGCGTGGTCCATGACCATGACGATGACGTGGTTTTGGCCCTTTTACGCAACATTAGGGCTGTCTGTACTCGTCAAACCACTCTGATGATTGCCGAGCCATTTGCCGGATTGGCCGCCAATGCCAAAGTAACCGACGCCTATTTTAATTTCTATTTCGCAGCCATGGGGCAGGGGCGTACGCGCACGCCCTCCGAGATATCAGTCATCGCGGCCAAGGCCGGATTTGGCCGCCCTAAGTCATGGGCCACGCACATGCCCCTCATCACGGGACTGATGACATTTCAACCGCTGTGAAATTCATGTAAAAAGAATTTGACAAAATAGAGTGTCAAGATAAGCTGACACTTAATGAAGTCCGAATAAGTGACTCGCAAGCCTTCGAGGGAAAGGAGCAGAAGACAAATGAATACCACCGCCGTCGTCTTCATGTCTCCTGGCCATTTGGCCCTTCAGTCCCTGGATTTGGTTCCTCCCGATGGACCCCACGCCATCGTGGATGTGAACTACAGCGGCATTAGCACTGGCACTGAGCGTCTGCTTTGGACCGGTGACATGCCAGCTTTCCCCGGCATGGGTTACCCGCTGGTGCCGGGATATGAAACGGTTGCCAGAGTATCCAGCGCTCCTCAAGGGCATGGTCTTTCGGAAGGTGATCTGGTCTTTGTGCCGGGAGCCAATTGTTACGGGCCTGTGCGTGGACTTTTTGGCGGAGCTGCCAAGCGCATTGCCATTGCGCCTCAAAAACTCACGAAAATTGATGATGCCATGGGCGAGAAAGGCACGTTGCTGGCCTTGGCCGCCACGGCTCATCACGCAGTTGCCTTGGGCAAATTGCCGGAATTGATCATTGGCCATGGTGTGTTGGGTCGCTTGATTGCCCGCGTCACCAAAGCTTTGGGTGGTGCACCCACGGTTTGGGAGACAAACGCTGACCGTCGTGGCGGTTCCACGGGCTATGATGTTGTCGATCCTGCCACCGACACGCGCAAAGATTTTGCCTGCATTCTTGATGCCAGCGGCGACACCTCGGTTCTTGATCGTTGCATGATGCACCTTGCCCGGCGCGGCGAAATTGTTCTGGCCGGTTTTTATGCCGATCCACTTCATTTCATTTTCCCACCTGCATTCATGCGTGAAGCGTCGATTCGGATCGCCGCGCAATGGGAACCCAAAGATTTGCAAGCGGTGCTTGATCTGGTCTCAAAAGGCCAACTCTCGCTTGATGGTCTAATTACGCATCGTAGCGCAGCGCGTGATGCCCAGTCTGCTTATCAAACTGCGTTTCAAAACATCGATTGCCTGAAAATGGTCTTGGATTGGAAAACATTTCAATGAACTCCCCGAACCACAATTTCCTCACTGATGCAGAACTGCTGAAAGCAGAAGCGGCCATGGAGCCAGATCCCGTTCACACCGGGGAGATCAAAAAGGAAACTCAAGTCATAGCGATTTATGGCAAGGGTGGCATTGGCAAGAGCTTCACGCTGGCCAATCTCTCTTACATGATGGCGCAACAGGGCAAACGCGTATTGCTCATCGGCTGTGACCCAAAGAGCGACACGACGTCACTTTTGTTTGGGGGCAGGGCTTGCCCCACCATCATTGAAACCTCCGCCAAAAAGAAGTTGGCCGGCGAAGAAGTGGCAATCGGAGATGTCTGCTTCATACGCGATGGTGTTTTTGCAATGGAGCTGGGCGGTCCTGAAGTTGGTCGCGGTTGCGGCGGCCGCGGAATCATCCACGGTTTTGAACTTCTCGAAAAGCTCGGGTTCCATGAATGGGGCTTTGACTATGTGCTCCTCGATTTTCTGGGCGACGTCGTCTGTGGCGGCTTTGGTCTGCCGATTGCGCGCGACATGTGCCAGAAGGTTATCGTGGTTGGCTCTAACGACCTGCAATCGCTCTATGTGGCCAACAATGTGTGCTCTGCTGTTGAATATTTCCGCAAACTTGGCGGCAATGTAGGTGTAGCTGGCATCGTCATCAATAAAGATGATGGCACGGGCGAGGCTCATGCGTTCGCAGAAAAAGTTGGCATCCCTGTTCTGGCCTCCATCCCAGCCAATGACGACATTCGCAAAAAAAGCGCCAATTATGAGATCATCGGAACCAACCAGAGTGAATGGGGCCCGCTGTTTGAAGCCCTGGCCATGAATGTTGGCATCGCACCGCCCGTGCGGCCTACGCCGTTGACCCAGGATGACCTGCTTGGTCTTTTTTCCAGCGACGTGACGGGACGGGATGTGGTTTTGCAGCCTGCAAGCCAGGCTGACATGTGCGGCGGCATCCTCACGCAAAAGACTTCACTCGAAGTGGTTTACGACGCGGTGTGATGAAATGACCACAGTAATTGACACATCAAAGGGAATGCCAAAGCCAGAAGCTTCGGTGGCCCCTGCTGTGTCGGGGGCTGCGACTGAAGGGTCTTGCAACAACAAATCTGAATTGCGCGACGCTGCAGCGAGAGCCGGAAAATCTGAAACGCTTGAGCAATATGCCAAGGACTATCCGGTTGGACCCCATGACCAGCCACAAAGCATGTGCCCGGCCTTTGGCTCATTGCGTGTGGGCTTGCGCATGCGGCGCACCGCCACCATTCTTTCGGGCTCGGCGTGTTGTGTTTATGGCCTGACGTTTACCTCCCACTTCTATGGTGCCAAGCGCAGCGTAGGCTATGTGCCGTTCAATTCGGAAACCTTGGTCACAGGCAAGCTTTTCGAAGACATCCGCGAGGCTGTTTTCGCCATGGCCAAGCCTGAAGATTATGATGCCATCGTGATCACCAATCTCTGTGTGCCAACGGCCTCTGGCGTTCCCCTGCAACTGCTGCCCAAAGAGATCAACGGCGTTCGCATCATTGGCATTGATGTTCCAGGCTTTGGCGTTCCCACGCATGCTGAAGCCAAGGATGTTCTCGCAGGCGCCATGCTGAAATATGCGGCCAGCGAAATTCGCAATGGCCCCGTCGCACGGCCGCGCAGCAAAGCCGAACTGCCCACCGTCACATTGCTGGGCGAAATGTTCCCCGTCGATCCTGTCATGATCGGTCGCATGTTGGCGCCGATGGGTCTGGCCGCCGGGCCCACTGTGCCCACACGCGAATGGCGCGAGCTGTTTGCCGCTTTTGATTGTGCTGCCGTTGCTGCCATTCATCCATTTTACAAGGCCAGCGTTCGCGAATTTGAATCTGCGGGGCGCAGCGTAGTTGGTTCGGCTCCCGTCGGCTATGACGGAACAGCCGCCTGGCTTGAGGCCATAGGCCAAGCTTGCGGCATTTCCGCTGGAGCTCGTGCCAATGCCCAAAACGCAATTCTCCCCGCCATCAAAGGTGCACTTGCAGCAAAGCCCATCAAAGGCCGGATCACGATTTCTGGCTACGAAGGATCAGAGCTGCTGGTGGCGCGCTTGCTTGTTGAGAGTGGAGCCGATGTTCCTTATGTTGGTACGGCTTGCCCGCGCACGGTGTGGTCTGATCCTGATCGCATCTGGCTGGAAGAACGCGGGGTCCATGTGCAATTCCGCGCGTCCCTCGAAAATGACATTGCTGCGATGCTTGAACACAAGCCGCATCTGGCAATCGGCACCACGCCTGTAGTGCAAAAGGCCAAGGCTCTTTCCATTCCGTCCCTGTACTTTACCAACCTGATTTCAGCTCGGCCATTGATGGGCCCTGCTGGTGCAGGCTCTCTCGCTCAAGTCATCATGGCGGCGATTGGAAATCAGCATCGCTTTGATGAGATGAGCAACTTCTTTGAAGGCGTTGGTGCTGGCCATGCTTCGGGGATTTGGCGTGAAGTGCCAGTGGACAGGCCCGAGTTCAAAAAGAAATATGCCGGCATGTTGGCAGCCAAAGCCAAATCCGAAGAATCGGTGGGGACCTGAGCATGCTGGTTCTCGATCACGACAGAGCAGGTGGATATTGGGGTGCCGTCTATGCATTCGCCGCCATCAAGGGCTTGCAAGTCATTATTGACGGGCCGGTCGGCTGCGAAAATCTGCCCGTAACATCCGTGTTGCATTACACCGACGCTTTGCCGCCGCATGAACTTCCCATCGTGGTCACCGGGTTGGGAGAAGAAGAACTCGGACAGCACGGCACGGAAGGTGCGATGCGCCGCGCCCACAAGACTCTTGATCCAGGCCTTCCAAGTGTAGTGGTTACGGGTTCGATTGCTGAAATGATTGGCGGCGGTGTCACGCCGCAAGGAACAGGCATCCAACGCTTCCTGCCGCGCACCATTGATGAAGATCAATGGCAATGTGCCGACCGCGCCTTGATGTGGCTATGGACTGAGTTTGGCGCCAAGAAGAAAAACGCCACCCAGCGCAAGCCGAAAGCCGAGGGTGAACGCCCGCGCGTCAATATCATCGGGTCGATCTATGGCACGTTCAATTCACCTTCCGATCTCACCGAAATCACACGGCTGGTTGAAGGGATCGGCGCTGAAATCAATTTGTCGTTCCCCATGGGAAGCCATTTGGCCGACGTTCCCAAACTCGCCAATGCTGATGTGAACATTTGTCTTTACCGCGAGTTTGGTCGCAAACTTTGCGAACAACTCGATCGGCCGTACCTGCAAGCGCCGATCGGGTTGCATTCAACCACCAAGTTCCTTCGCAAGCTCGGTGAGCTTTTGGGACTTGACCCCGAGCCCTTTATTGAGCGGGAGAAACATACCACGATCAAGCCACTGTGGGATCTCTGGCGTTCTGTGACGCAGGATTTCTTTGGAACGGCAAGTTTTGGAATCGTTGCAACTGAAACTTACGCCCGTGGCGTGCGCAACTTTCTCGAAGAGGAAATGGGGCTACCCTGCAATTTTGCGGTGTCTCGCCTGGCCGGCAAGAAGACCGACAATGCCGACGTCAGGAAGATGATCAAGGAAAAGCCGCCGTTGATCCTCTTCGGCTCGTTCAATGAACGCATGTATGCTGCAGAAGCGGGTGCCAAATGCGCCTATATTCCAGCGTCATTTCCTGGAGCCATCATTCGTCGCCACACGGGCACGCCCTTCATGGGCTACGCGGGGGCAACTTACGTCATTCAGGAAGTGTGCAACGGCCTGTTCGACATGCTGTTCAACATCATTCCGCTGGGGACTGATCTTGACAAGGTTGATGCAACGCCAGCCACAAGCAACCGCGTCATCGACTGGAGCGAGAAGGCCCGCGCCATGCTTGATGAGATTGTCGAGAAGCAACCCATTCTGGTTCGCATCTCGGCAGCCAAGAAGCTGCGTGATGGCGCTGAAAGATTTGCGCGCTCTGCAGCGGCCGAGCGTGTGGAAGAAGACGATGTTTTAAAAGCCAGCCGCGTGCTGGCCGGTGCGGAATAATTGAGGAAGGACATGACGATCATGAGCATTACAGCCAAGCACAAAAGCCAGGAAGGCGAATTGGAATTCAAATTGCTTCTGGCCTTTGTCCTTCCGGTCTTCTTCGTTGCCACAGTTTTGAAACGCGCGATGCCGTGGAACTGGGGCAGCGACAAGCGCTCGCTCATTCAGGCCACACGTTGTGCGGCCTATAACTCTATTCCGTTTGCCTTCATGTGATGGACAAGCGGTTCGCCTTTCATCTGGGTCACTGGATGAAATCTCGCCCCGGGATGCCGGGGTATCAGGGGCAGCGATGCTCCCAGCCGGAGTATTGAAGATGGCTGAAAACAACCGGTCTGGCAGTCTGTCAGGCCTTACAGAAGCCGAAGCCAAAGAATTCCACGGAATTTTCGTCAAGAGCTTCATTATCTTCACGGTAATCGCGATTATCGCGCATTTTCTCGTGTGGCAATGGCGTCCTTGGCTCCCTGGAGTCGATGGCTATAAAACTTCACAAGTGGAAGACGTCCTGCCTGGGGCCTACCAGCCCACGGCAGAGATGGTTTGAGGAGAGAAAACATGTGGCGCATTTGGCTATTGTTTGATCCACGGCGGACCTTGGTGGCATTGTTTGCCTTCCTGTTCGTCTTGGCTCTCGTCATCCATTTCATTCTGCTGTCATCGAGCCGTTTCAATTGGATTGACGGACCTCGCAAGGCAGCATCTCTGGATGTTCAAACGACCGAGATGGTCGCTTAACGGCGACACTCACACTCTGCGGACAGGACGTAAGACACGCCTGTCCGCAGAATTCCTGAATTTCATTTTCGGAGAACTGCGATGTCTATGCTGAGCTTTGAGCGAAAGTATCGTGTCCGTGGCGGCACGCTTCTTGGCGGAGACCTTTTTGATTTTTGGGTCGGCCCATTTTACGTGGGCTTCTTTGGTGTGACAACGTTGATGTTCTCAATGGTGGGCATCGCCATGATCGCCTATGCCGCGTCACAGGGACCAACCTGGAACCCATTTGAAATCAATATCGCCCCGCCAGATGTATCATTTGGATTGAGCCTTGCGCCTTTAAAGCTTGGCGGTTTCTGGCAAATGATTACTTTTTGTGCCGTTGGGGCTTTCGTCTCCTGGGCGCTTCGCCAGGTGGAGATCTGCCGCAAGCTTGGCATCGGCTATCATGTGCCAATTGCCTATAGCTTCGCCATTCTGGCTTACGTCACCCTCAACATTTTCCGGCCCGTGCTTATGGGCGCTTGGTCGAATGGCTTTCCCTATGGCTTTATGAGCCATCTCGAATGGGTTTCAAATACCGGTTATCAATATGCTAATTTCCACTACAACCCTGCGCATATGATTGCCGTCAGCTTTTTCTTCACCACCTGCTTTGCCCTGGCGCTTCATGGTTCATTGATCTTGTCCGCCACCAATCCAAAAAAGGGCGAGCCTGTGAAAACTGCTGAACATGAAAACGCCTATTTCCGCGATTTCATCGGCTATTCAATCGGCACACTTGGCATTCACAGACTCGGCCTCTTTATCGCACTCAGTGCGGCCTTCTGGGGCGCTGTCTGCATCATCATCAGCGGACCCGTCTATGCGGGCGGCTGGCCTGATTGGTGGAACTGGTGGCTTAGACTTCCAATTTGGTCATAACGGAGACGCACATGTACGAATATCAAAACATCTTCACGCGCGTTCAAGTCCATGGCCCGGCAGACTATGGCATTCCCCTGCGCGACACCAACTTCACCCGCCAGGGGACGCCACGCTTTGTCCGCTTGCTGGGAAAAATTGGCGACGCGCAAATCGGCCCCATCTATCTCGGCTTCACAGGCTTTTTATCTCTGCTTTGCGGATTCATAGCGATCGAGATTATTGGCCTCAACATGCTGAAGTCGGTGAACTGGAGTCCGATCGAATTTGGCAAGCGCTTCTTCTGGCTCACGCTCGATCCGCCGCCGGCCAAGTATGGCCTGTCACTGGCGCCGCTCAATGAAGGGGGCTGGTGGCAAATGGCTGGTTTCTTCCTGACGGCAGCGGTCCTGCTGTGGTGGGTGCGTACCTATCGCCGCGCTCGCGCATTGGGCATGGGTACCCATGTGTCTTACGCCTTCGCCGCAGCGATCTGGTTGTTCCTGGTCTTGGGCTTCCTGCGCCCCTTGTTGATGGGCAATTTCAGCGAAGCTGTTCCCTTTGGCATCTTCTCGCACTTGGAATGGACCAATAACTTTTCAATCAGTCACGGCAACCTGTTCTACAATCCCTTCCACATGATCTCGATTGCCTTTCTCTATGGCTCAGCCTTGCTGTTTGCGATGCATGCGGCAACCATTCTTGCTGTGTCACGCTATGGCGGAGAGCGCGAAATTGAACAGATCGTAGATCGTGGTACGGCGTCTGAACGTGCTGCTCTCTTCTGGCGCTGGACCATGGGCTTTAATGCAACAATGGAATCAATCCATCGTTGGGCCTGGTGGTTTGCCGTGCTCTGCCCGATTGCGGGTGGAATTGGCATTCTTCTCACAGGTACAGTTGTTGATGATTGGTACAGTTGGGGCATCAAGCACAGCCTGACCACGGGCGCACCCTATGAACTCACCGTTCCCCTGCCAAAGTGAGTTGAACTAAAAATGGCCGCATCGTGCGGTTGATACACGGGTTCCCCTCCAACCCTCATGCGTTACCCGCGTATTTTCCGGCAGCCATCCTAGCAGATGTCAATATCTGCTAGGTTTTTTTGTGCCTTCAGTGTCATTCAATTAAAAACGCCCGGCACTTTCATGCCGGGCGTTCTCTGTTCAGCTAAAATTTAAAATCAGGGCTTTGCGGCAAGTTCCAGTTCCGCTGCCAAACGCTTGCCTGCAGGACCGGGAATGTTGATTGCCTTGACGGCGTCCGTCACCGGGGCATTGCCGACCTGGATGAGAGCGACCATTCCCATCGGAAAATGGGGCGCGCATTTGAACGCATAGAGGCCATCCTTATCCAGTTTCACGTCCAGCTCCATATTCAACTGGCCTTTGATTTCTGGAACGCCTTCGGGCCAAAGGGCCGGCAAGTTCTGCACAAAGTGCCCCTTATCCACCGGCACAAACTTGATTGTGTCGCCGACTGCCGCGCGCACAAATGAAGGCTCAAATACCATCATGGTGCCGTCAGCACCCTTATTCAAAAGATTGATAATGTGTTCTTCGGCATGGGCCGAGAGGCTGGCAGAGGCCAGCAAGGCAGTTGCCAAGAGTGATGTCTGAAGTGTTTTTTTCATTGTCTTCCTCGTTTTGGTTTGGTGGAAAGTCTAGTTTCAGAATATGGAAATCTTGTGATTTTGTTCTTTGTACGGATTACAATTGATTCAGATCAGGTTGTATTTGACGCAGAGGCGCTTGCTGCAATGCATCCAAATTTCGTGATGCAGTGCAGAAACAAGCGATCTGCAGTGCTTTTTCCCACGCGCTGACATGGGCGATCACGGCATCTGTTCCAAGCGTTGCGGCATTGAGCAAAGCGCCAGCCTGTCCCACCAGATTTGCGCCTAGGCGAATGGCTTTTGCACCATCGAGCCCGTTGGATATTCCGCCCGATGCAATGAGGGGAATGTCGGGCAGGGCGAGGCGCACAGAGCGCAAGCATTCGGCTGTTGGAAGCCCCCAATTGCGGAAGATTTCACCGAGATCCTGCCCTTGCTCATCAGCCCGGCGCAATCCTTCAACCGCGGCCCAACTGGATCCACCACTGCCAGCGACATCAATTGCCGCAACACCAACATTGGCGAGCCGCAAGGCCACATCGACGCTGATTCCGGCTCCGACTTCCTTGGCGATCACTGGAACTCCAATCTGGCGGCAGACTTTTTCGATGGCCGCCTGAACACCCTTCCAATTTACATCGCCGCCGGCTTGCAAATTTTCTTGCAGCGGATTGAGATGAAGGATCAAAGCGTCTGCCGAAATAGCATCAACTGCGCGGCGCGCATCATCGACACTCATGCCTTGTACCAGTTGCACCGCACCCAGATTGGCATAAAGCGCAATATCAGGGGCCACACGCCGAATGTCGCGGTCGAGGCCATGGCCGCTCCCTCCACCCAAGGCAATGCGTTGTGAACCAACACCCATGGCAAAACCCATGGCTTGCGCGGCCTCTGCGATGTTGCGGTTGATCACGCCACCCAAATCGGGGCCGCCTGTCATGGATGAGGCAAGATAGGGCAGTCTTAATTTTTTGCCCAAGAAGGTGGTTGAAAGATCGATTTCTGAAAAATCAATTTCCGGCAAGGCATTGTGCACAAACTCGATGGCCCCAAAGCCGCTGCCATGATGGTGGCGGGCTGATCCCGAAAGAATGATCGCGATATGGTCTTTCTTCCGCTGTTCAATATCGCCATCGTGCGGTCGGGCACTATGGAGTTTGGTTATGTTGGTTGGCTTTTTGACATTTTCAACCATTGCCAAACCTCCAAGACATGAAAAACAAAACTACAGCTGAGCCACAAGGCAATTTCTCTTGTCTCGTGTTGTAAGAGAGCCGCGCGCAGCGCCAAGACAAGGCTCGCTCCGGCCGCAAGTGTCGCCCAGAGTCCGCGCAGACGCTTCCAGAAAACGACAAAGAAAAATGCCTCTGCTGCCAAGATGGCCAACATCACCAGGGTCACATATCCAGAGGCGATAAATTGGTCCAAAATCGTCATGGGTTTAACCGCACGATGCGGAAGTTGAGAACGCCAGCGATCGTGACCCAAATGATATAGGGAAGAAGAAATAAAACCGCCGTTTGTGAAATGTGGCCGAACACATAGATGAGGCCAACAATGCTGAACCAAAAGAACACCAGCTCAATCATGGCGAAGGCTGGCTTCTTCAGTGTGAAAAAAAGCGCGCTCCAGGCCATATTCAATAAGCCATTAATGGCAAGCGCCCACAGAATGTAGCTCTGTTGTTGCGGATCGCCAGCGTCCCACGCATAGGCAATGGCAAAGCTGAGGCAGATGAAAATGGATGTCCAAACCGGGCCGAAAGCCCAATCAGGCGGCTTCCATGACGGTTGGCGCAATGCGTAATACCAGG
Organism: Hyphomicrobiales bacterium; assembly: GCA_038231475.1. Classification (GTDB taxonomy): domain Bacteria; phylum Pseudomonadota; class Alphaproteobacteria; order Rhizobiales; family Aestuariivirgaceae; genus Aestuariivirga. Next base: position 207,628 of record JBBRLH010000002.1, read on the forward strand.
GCGAAAGCTTGGTGAGAAGGCCGCCAGCCACGCCCAACACGATGCAAAACAAAACACCGCCCAACAGGGCTTGATAAAACGGGCTGATCGACATCATGGCGCAACCATGCCGAGGAGATGGGCCATGTCTTTGACGAAGATCCGCGCATATCCCATGGTGCCGGCATTATGCAGCTTTTTCTCTGTATAGGCCGCCCAGGTCAGGCGCTGCACATCTTTGTCACGGCACATGCTGACGAAGCGCTCACGCCTTGCATCATTGCCATACCAGAAATGCTGCATGATCGCGAGAATACGGAAGATCAACCCATGCGACCTCATGAAACGCTTGCGAGCCTTCGCCAACACGCTCGCATCACCGGTTCTTAGAAACTCCAACGCCGTATCCGCTGCAAGTTCGCCCCCCAACATCGCATAATAAATTCCTTCGCCCGATGCGGGTGCCACAACGCCTGCGGCATCTCCCGCCAGCAAGACGTCACGACCATTGTCCCATCGCTTGAGTGGTTTTAGGGGAATTGGAGCTCCCTCTTTGCGTAGAGTCTTGCTGCCATTCAGACCGGCATCCATCCGCAGTTTGGTCACGGCCTCACGCAGTGCAAATCCCTTGTGGGCACTTCCGGTCCCAATGCTGGCTGTCTTGCCGTGAGGGAAAATCCAGGCATAGAAATCTGGCGAATAGACTGAATTATAATAGACATCACAACGATCAGCCGCATAAGTCTCCGCTGTCACCACAGGCCTTTCGATAATTTCGTGATAGGCAAAAACCAGCTTGGTTTTGTCGGCCCCGCGAATATGGTCGCGGCCCAATTTCGAGAGGGCGCCATCAGCCCCGATGGCCAACTTGGTGCGGGCCGAGACTTCACGTCCATCTTTCAATTCATAGTGAACCCGCAAGGTACCGTCTTCATCGCGGGTACTTCTTGTGTAGGATCCAGTGGCGCGGGTGGCCCCTGCGTCAGCGGCGCGCACGCGCAAATACTCATCAAAATTCTGGCGATCGACCATGCCCACATAACTGCCTTGCACAGGCATGTGGGCCAGACGACCCGTTGGCGACACTATTCGCGCTGCATCGATGCGCGCCACGATCAAGTGGTGCGGAATGGCGTAGTCGCGGATCAGGCGCGGGGGAATTGCACCTCCACACGGTTTGATGCGTCCCGCACGATCCAGCAGCAAGACTTGTCTCCCGGCGTTGGCCATCATCTGTGCTGCGGTAGCACCCGCAGGCCCGCCACCCACGACGATGCTGTCATATGTTTCCTGCATCACCATCACACCATTTTATCCTGCGCGGTGAGCACCATTGATTTATTGGCAGAGGTTTGCGGTGCCCCAATGCGCAGCGCCAACATGGCCGAGACAATGAAGAGTGCGGCCTCCAATCCAAACACCGTGCCGTAGCTCACGGCATTTGAGTTTGTGATGAACTTGAGAATATCTGCTGTGATCGTGCCCAAAAAGCCACCCGCTGCAAAAGCAATGGCTTGTGATGCGCCAAACAGGCCCATGCGAATGCCTTCACGCGATGTTTGGCCTGCGGCGGCGCTGAACATTGAGCCGATGGCGGCAACAGCAAACATGCCATTGGCAAACCCAAGCACAAAAATATTCTGCTTCAACGGCCAATCAGGACCCACACTTGCCGCACACACGAGCCCGACCAGAGCCAGTGCTGATGCCATGCATCCAAACAGGGTCCAGTTGCGCAAGGCCAAGGCCTTGGCTTTCCCAGCAAAGGATGAAGCGACGCCCACAAAGATCATTCCCAGCAAGGCGCCACTATGTTGGGTTCCCGACAGGGAAGTGGATTGGCCCGGCGTATAACCGAAGATAAAACCGGCAAAGGGGTCGATGATCAATTCTTGCGCGCTGTAGGCCACCATCGAGATGAAAACAAAAATTGCAAAGCGTCTCGCATCAAGATCGGCCCAGACATCTTTCAGGGCTTGACCGAAATCAACTTTTTCAGAGTTCGGTTTTGCAGCGGCGCGTTTTGCAAAAGATGTTTCAATGCCCCACACAGCCACAGTGCTCAAAGCAAAGGCAATCCCTGCAACGACCGCTGCGATGATAACAAGCCGTTGCATCGAGAATGGATCAAGGAACTTGCCTGCGAGAACCGTGGTCAGAATAAAACCGGCAATCATCATGGTCCACACAACCGTGGCCGCTGCTCCGCGCCGTTCTGGTGTCACTGTTTCGGCCAGCAAGACCAACAGTGAAGTGCCAGCGGCACCCACGCCGATGCCGATCAAGGTAAAAGCAATGGCAGAGAGCATAAGACCTGCCCAAAAAATGTTCGCGGCCAGCCACACGGCGAGAGCCGCCAGAAGACCTCCTAGTGCCAACGTCGCCATGCCGCCAATAATCCAAGGCGTGCGCTTGCCACCATTGTCAGATCCATGGCCCCAGCGCGGGCGCAAGACTTGGAGTGCATAATGCCATGCCACCAGCAGGCCGGGGACAATAGCCAACATGGAGAGCTCGACGACCATCACACGGTTGATCGTTGTTGTCGTCAGCACGACAATGGAGCCCAGCGAAGTCTGCACCAATCCAAGCCTTGCGATACCAAGCCAGCCCAAGGATTTTTGAGCCATCAGAGGCCTCCACGAATGGCAATGGCCGATGCCAGCATGCCCAAAACATAAAGCGTCACACCTGTCCCATTATACCAGGGCGCAAATTTCTTCGGGTCTTTCAACAGACGTGTCATGCACACTAGTTGCAATGCCAGCGAAGCGAGTACGATCGCTGCATAAAGCGGCCGTTGCCAGTTCGCCAAAAGGCCCGCAACAACCAGTTGTGGCACCGCCATGACAACACAGGCCAATTTGGCCGCAGCGGATTCGCCAAGTCTGACAGGCAACGAGCCGATGCCCATGAGCCTGTCTCCTTCGACAGCTTTGAAATCATTGAGTGTCATGATGCCGTGGGCACCCAGGCTGTAAAGCAAGGCCAACACGATGACTTCTTGCGGCGGGCGGGCGGCCAACATTGCAGCAGAGGCTGTGAACCAGGGCAGGCCTTCGTAACACAGCCCGACGGCCGCATTGCCCCACCAGCCGTTGACCTTCAAGCGCAGAGGAGGCGCGCTGTAGGCCCAGGCTACAGCCAAGCCAACAATGCTCGCATAGAAAACCCATTGGCCCAATGAGAACGCGACCACGAGTGAAAGCAGGGTCCAACCAATTGCAATGTAAAGTCCCCAGAAACCTGGAATCCGGCCGGAAGGAATGGGACGATGGGGCTCGTTGATCGCGTCGACGTGACGGTCATACCAATCATTGCAGGCTTGCGATGTTCCGCAGACTAGAGGTCCGCAAAGAGCGACGCCTGCAATGAGGGTCCACAGATGGTCGGTGATGGAAACACCTGAAGAAACAATGCCACAACCATAGGCCCACATGGGCGCAAACCAGGTTACGGGTTTCAGCAATTCAAGGCTTGCGCGCAAGCTTGGTGTTGTAATTGGAGCCTTTTTTGCGATGGAATGATCCATCACAAAAAGATAGGACCAACACTTTAATGTGTCAATTCAGATTTACACTTTTGCCGTCAATTTGACGGGTCTTCAATCTCAATATCATCAATGCCATAGCGATGAAGTTTGACATAAAGGCTCTGGCGGGAGAGGCCGAGCATTTCTGCTGCACCGGCGCGATTATCGCCGTTGATTTGCAACGCAGCTTCGATGCACAAGCGTTCGATAATATCGGTCGACTCGCGGACCAGCTCCTTGAGCGGAACCTTGCCAACCAATTTGGTGAATTCATCAACCGAGCGCAGCAAACCCTGATCGTTCTTTTTGTTGCTGTTTGCGGTCTTGCGGCTGACATGGTGAAGCGAAAAACCAAAGCAAGGCGTTTCGCCTTCAGTCACTGACACAGCTGACACTTCCACATCTTCCACCGCGCCAAATTGGCCACGGACGATGGTGTGGAAATTGCGAATCTCACCTTTGTCTTTCAGCTGGGTCACCATCTGGCTGACATCAACACCGCGGCGGCCGAGCCACGTATCAAGGGAAATGCCGCGGGCCTGTTCTTCCGAAGCAAGCTGAACCAGTTCGAGGAAGGCCGAGTTGGCTGTGAGGATTTTCATGTCGGTGTCAGTGACGATAAAGCCATCAGGCATCTCGCTGATGATTTTGACAACCTTTGACTGAGCCCTTGGAAGAATGACAGCCGATGTCCCGATGGTATGAGGCACCATGCGCAGGAGATAGTAGGTGGAATTCTCTTGGCGGAACATGCTGAACGAGAGCACGGCTTGCTGACGGTCTTTTGAAGGGCGCAGGACAATGTCTTCGGTCCGACCCGAATTCCGCAGAATATCAAGTGAAACCTTGATTGAAGCCCAATCCTCGGCTTCAAACACATCCTCAATATTGGCCCCTTCAATACGCTTGAGTGGGCGGCTGAGAAGATTCGATGACGCTGCGTTGCATTCGGCTACGCGACCCGAACGTGCATCAACGATGATGATGGCGTCAGTGGCCGATTGAAGCAACATGCGGAAGCGCGTTTCAGAATTGCGCAAACGCTGGTATTCTTGTTCCACTGCCTGCTCGGCAGACAGCAAGCGCTGCTGCAACTGTGACATGGTGCTCATGTCACGACCAATGGCGATAATATGACCGTGCGGACCAGCTTTAACAGCGCTGTAGCTGACTGGAATATCCAGACCGCCAAGCATCGGATGATTGACCTGGCGCCACCGCGGGGTGCCGTTTCCAGCTTCGTTCAAAAGCTGCTCGATTTTTGTGCGGCTCTCGTAGGTCACCGTTTCAGCCAAGGATTTTCCTGGCCAACCGGTGAAAAGATTTGCTGGCATAGCAGGTCCTGAGATCACCTGGTCGCAGATTATGCCTTCTCCGGTCATCACAACCGTAACATCAACCGCGGTCGCCAGAATCGAAGCAACCAAAGCCGGATCCTGTAATCGCGTAATCGCGTCGTTATTGGCGTATCCGGAAGTATCTGCAGTCATGACCAAAACAATATCCTTTTCAAGCCCCAGCTGACAGTTGATGAGCCCAACCGTTTACAATGTTAACTGTAGCAGGCGCGTCCACGGCATACGCGTCTGATCCACAAGACTCGATTAGGTCAGGCCTTTCAACAAAAAGATGGCCGCCTACAATAACTTTCACGTGTCGATTCTTAGACATCTTGCGAACTATACGAATCGACTCAAACAATTGCTCGATCACAGTCTCACCGCTGATAGACAATCCAACGATGTCAAAGTGTTGTTGTGATACCAGCTGTCCAAGCTGATTGACATCTTCTACAGGATTATTGGTTACCGTCCAGCTTTCTCGCAACAAAAATTCCTGGACCAATCTGAGGCCAAATGAATGCTTCTCGCCAGGGGCAGGAAGCAGAAGCGCGTGTCGACCCAAGCCAGCATCGCTCCACAAATGTGATGGAACGCCGTCAAACTCACGCAAGATGCGGTGCATCCGGGCCACACCAAGCGCCACTTCAACAAAGCTTGCCTTATCGTCTTCCCAGCGCTCGCCAAGAACCCTCGCTGCAGGAGCCATGAGGTCCAGCAAGACTTCTTGAAATGTAACGCCTTTGGCCAATAAATGCCTCACGTAATCAATAGCGGAATCGGGATTATCTTTTGTTGTCAATGCTATAAAGTCAGAAACGGCTACATTTCTCAATGAAACCGTTTCTTCGACTAGCGCCTTGTTGCCATTAACGTGGCTCATCAGAAGCCGTGGAACGATAATATTTTCAATTACAGAAGCGAACTCTTGAAGATGAGTTTCGGTCGGCTTTGCCACAACGGGTGCAAGAGGTTGCGTGAAGCTTTTAAGACGTTCCAATCCGTAGTCTTGATAGCTGACATGGACCGACCGCAATTCATTCGACATTGCCTGACCCTCCCCAGAACTTCAGTCTTGTAGTATGCTGAGCTGTCCTAAGGGAGCATCCTCACACTTGAGAACTCTGCTCGTCAAGCAGAATTGACAGGTGCTTCGTAAAAACTCTTGGGATAAACATAGTGTCAATCAAACTAGACGTCAAGTGATGTTGACACATTATTGGAAATAAGGTTAGTGTGTTCCTTGAAGCCCCGCTCATGACGTCAATTAGAAGCGGGCTCGAGGAAGCAAATGGTGAATTCGGGACACTGCAGCGTAAAACAAGGGCTTTATACAGCTGAAGAACGCCTGCGTCGCGACTCATCCAAGTGGACGGGTGTCCAAGGTTTCCTCGCCGCATTCCAGTTTTTGGTTTTTCTCGTCAGCTTGATTCTTGTCCTGCGGACTTTGGCCACGGGCGAGGGTGCGTTTGTCGCAAACGCCTCGGTGATTTTCAAAACACTGGTTCTCTATACAATCATGATCACGGGCTCCCTGTGGGAGAAGGACGTGTTCGGCCAGTATCTCTTTGCGCCAGCGTTCTTTTGGGAAGACGTGGTGAGCTTCGTGGTGATCGGCCTCCACACCGCTTATGTCTATGCGCTGGTCACAGGAAGCCTCACGCAAAACGGCCTTATGATTCTGGTGTTGGCTGCCTATGCCACTTATGCAGCCAATGCCGCGCAGTTTCTTTGGAAGCTGCGTCAGGCCAGATTGCAACATGCCATGATGCAAATGTCCGGGGTCCGGGCATGAACGTTCTTACAAATATCAAAGCCGTTGGTTGCGAATCTGCTCCCGTTTTGCGTGAGCGTGGCCAACGTGAAGTCTTCTGCGGCCTGACCAGCATCGTTTGGCTGCACCGGAAGATCCAGGACGCTTTCTTTCTTGTCGTGGGCTCGCGCACTTGCGCCCATCTGGTGCAGTCCGCCGCGGGCGTGATGATCTTTGCCGAACCACGCTTTGCCACTGCGATTATCGATGAGCGGGATTTGGCGGGACTTGCCGATATCGACGAAGAACTCGATCGCGTGGTGAACCGCCTTTTGGAACGCCGCCCAGAGATCAAGATGTTGTTTCTCGTTGGTTCATGCCCCTCAGAGGTCATCAAGCTCGACCTCAAGCGCGCAGCGCAGCGGCTCAACCGCGACCATCTGCCAAACGTTCGCATCCTGAATTACTCTGGAAGCGGGATCGAGACGACATTTACCCAAGGCGAAGACGCCTGCCTTGCAACTTTGGCCGAAGATCTCCCCGTCGCGACCAGTGGCAAACAAAACCTGATCATCGCTGGTGCATTGCCGGATGCCGTGGAAGATCAATTCAGCCGTATGTTCCGCGATATGGGAATTGACTGCAGCTTCCTGCCGGGCCGTCGCTCCAATGCCATGCCTGCTGTTGGACCACAGACAGTGTTCCTGATGGCGCAGCCGTTTCTGGGTGATACAGCACGCGTGCTGCAAGAGCGAGGGGCGACCAAGCTTTTGGCGCCATTTCCATTTGGCGCTGAGGGAACAACTCTGTGGCTGGCAGCTGCTGCCCATCATTTCGGAGTGCCCACTGACACTTTTGAAAAAGTGATCGCATTGCCGCGCCAGCGCGCTGAAAAGGCTCTTGTTGCTCAGCGGGCCAAGCTTGCCGGCAAGCGCATTTTCTTCTTCCCCGACTCACAACTGGAAGTGCCGCTGGCACGTTTTGCATCCCGTGAACTGGGAATGGAGCTGGTCGAGGTGGGGACACCCTATCTTCACACTCAGCACATGGCTCAAGAACTGGCGTTGTTGCCTGCTGGAACGGCTTTGAGCGAAGGCCAGGATGTGGACAAGCAGCTTGATCGTTGCCGCGCCGCAAGGCCAGATATCACAGTGTGCGGTTTGGGACTTGCCAATCCGCTCGAAGCCGAGGGCCTCACCACCAAGTGGGCCATTGAACTCGTCTTCTCACCCATCCACGGATACGAGCAGGCTGGCGATCTCGCAGCCCTTTTTGCCCGCCCCCTGGCGCGGCGCGAAAGGTTGGCGGTGTAACCATGCAGCTCACGCTTTGGACATATGAAGGCCCGCCCCATATCGGGGCGATGCGCGTGGCAACAGCCATGAAGGGCCTGCATTATGTTCTGCACGCTCCGCAAGGCGATACCTACGCCGACTTGCTGTTCACCATGATTGAACGCCGCGGCGAGCGCCCCCCGGTCACTTATACCACCTTCCAGGCTCGCGACTTGGGCAAGGACACAGCCGAACTTTTTAAAACCTCATGCGCTGATGCGTATAACCGCTTCAAGCCACAGGCGATGATTGTCGGAGCCAGTTGCACAGCCGAACTTATTCAAGATGATCCGGGCGGCCTTGCCAGCACATTGGGATTGCCGATCCCTGTCATTGCTTTGGAACTCCCCGCCTATCAGAAAAAAGAAAACTGGGGCGCTTCGGAAACCTTCTATCGCCTGACACGGGCCTTGGCCAAGCCAGCGACAAAGCGTGGTCCCAACACCTGCAATATTCTCGGCCCCACGGCACTGGGCTTTCGCAATCGTGATGATGTGGTTGAGATCAAGCGTCTGCTCGTGGCGCTGGGTGTTGAAGTTTTGGTGACGGCGCCGCTGGAAGCCACACCTGCCGATATCGCCCGTCTTCCAGAGGCATCTTTCAATATTTCGCTTTACCCCGAAATTTCAGACGCAACTGCCCGTTTCCTTGAAAAGAACTTCGACCAGAAATTCACAACGACAATTCCGATTGGCGTAGGCGCCACGCGCAAATTCCTGACTGAAGTTGCAGCACTTGCCGGCCTCGATGCTACAGAGCTCTTGGCGCGCGAAACGGGACGCCTGCCTTGGTATTCCAAATCGGTTGATTCAACCTATCTCACGGGCAAGCGGGTTTTCATTTTTGGTGATGCCTCGCACGCTATGGCCGCTGCGCGCATGGCCAAGACGGAGCTGGCCTTTGATGTTGTGGGCATTGGCACTTACTCGCGTGAATTTGCCAAGCCCATGCGTGAACTGGCCGAAGAACTGGGCGTCGAGGCCCTGATTACGGATGACTATCTCGATGTTGAGCAGGCAGTTGCCGCACTGCAGCCCGATCTGGTTCTCGGCACGCAAATGGAACGCCATATTGCCAAGCGGCTAGGTGTTCCCTGCGCGGTGATTTCGGCTCCCGTTCACGTCCAGGATTTTCCAGCTCGCTTCTCTCCGCATATGGGTTTCGAGGGTGCCAACGTGATCTTTGACACATGGGTGCACCCCTTGATGATGGGCCTTGAGGAACACTTGCTTCACATGTTCCGCGACGACTTTGAATTTAGCGATAAAGCAGCGCCATCACATCTGGGCCAACACACGCAAGATGCGCCCGTAGAAGTTCTCACAGCAACAGAGGGCAACGTCATCTGGCTGCCCGATGCCGAAGCGGAGCTCAAGAAAATTCCCTTCTTCGTTCGCAAGAAGGCACGCCGCAACACTGAAGCCTTTGCCGCCAATAATGGTCTGCAAAAAATCAATGTCGAGACCTTGTATGATGCCAAAGCATACTTCTCCAAGTAGCGCTTTGCGCTGCGTGATCGTGACGCTCGACCATCATTTGGCGGGGACCGTTAATCGTGTCCGGCAGACATTGGCCCGTGAATATCCTGGCTTCACCTTATCGCTCCACGCTGTCTCTGATTGGAGCGCCAATCCGGCAGCTCTCGAAGACTGCAAAAATGAAATCGCCAAGGCCAATGTGATTGTGGCCAACATGTTGTTCATTGAAGAACATGTCCAAGCCATTTTGCCGGCCCTGAAGGCGCGTCAAGAAAGCTGTGACGCGATGGCCGTATTCATGTCGGCGGGTGAAGCCATCAAGATGACCAAACTTGGTCGGTTCCGGATGGACAAGCCGCAAAGTACATTTTTGTCGCTTCTGAAGAAGTTGAAAGGTGGCAAGTCGGAAAACGGCTCTTCAGGTTCAAAACAGATGACGATGTTGCGCCGCCTTCCAAAAATCCTGCGCTTCATTCCAGGCCCTGCCCAAGATGTTCGCGCCTACTTCCTGTCGATGCAATACTGGCTGGCTGGTTCGGAAGAAAATATAACCAATTTGATCCGCTATCTGAGCACACGTTATGTCGCTGGTCTTGGCGATGTGTCGAAGGTCGCAGCGCCTCAAGAATATCCCGATGTTGGCGTTTATCATCCCAGCATTGCTGATCGCATTTCGGCTGATCTGCGTAAATTGCCCGCAAGCAAAGCCAAAGGAACAGTCGGCCTGCTGTTGCTCCGTTCTTATGTTTTGGCGCACGACACCGGGCATTATGATGGTGTCATCAGATCTTTTGAGGCAAAGGGCTTGAAGGTGATTCCGGCTTTTGCGGCCGGCCTTGACTCACGTCCTGCCATTGACGCCTATTTCATGAAAAACGGCGTGGCCACGGTTGATGCCGTGGTTTCGCTAGTTGGTTTTTCGCTTGTCGGTGGACCAGCCTACAATGATGCAAAAGCTGCTGAAACCATTCTTGCGAAACTTGATGTGCCCTATGTTGCCGCACATCCTCTGGAGTTCCAGACTCTCGAAGAATGGGGTGCTTCTGATCGTGGATTGCAGCCCGTTGAAAACACCATCATGGTGGCAATTCCCGAACTCGAAGGCTCTACAGGGCCCATCATATTCGGGGGCCGGTCGAATGGCTCTGAAACGGCTTGCACGGGTTGTGAGCGCGGGTGCGTATTCTCTCCCTCAAGATCACGCGAGATGCATGTTTGTGGTGATCGCTCCGACATGCTGGCCTCGCGCGTTGCCAAGCTCGTGAGCTTGCGCCGCAGCGAGCGAGCACAGCGCAAAGTTGGCATTGTCATTTTCAATTTTCCGCCCAATGCTGGCAACACAGGAACCGCCGCTTACCTCGCTGTCTTTGAATCCCTGCACAACACTTTAACGGCCATGCGTGATGGTGGTTACACCGTCGATGTGCCAGCAACAGTGGATGCGCTGCGTGATGCAATTATTATCGGCAACAAGGATCGTTATGGCGCCATGGCCAATGTGGTTGTGCGCATTTCAGCCGATGATCATATTCGTCGCGAGAAATATCTCGCTGCCATTGAGAAGCAATGGGGCCCGGCACCCGGCAAGCAACACACTGACGGCAGCACCATCCATGTATTAGGTGCGCATTTTGGCAACGTCTTTGTGGGTGTTCAACCTTCGTTTGGATACGAAGGTGACCCGATGCGCCTGCTCTTTGAAAAAGGCTTTGCGCCAACTCACGCTTTCTCAGCTTTTTACCGCTGGCTGCGTGAAGATTTCCGTGCTGATGCCGTGCTGCATTTTGGCACTCATGGTGCCTTGGAGTTCATGCCTGGCAAGCAAGCCGGCATGTCTGGCGCATGCTGGCCAGATCGCCTGATTTCCGATTTGCCGAACTTCTATCTCTATGCCTCGAATAACCCTTCCGAAGGCATGATCGCCAAGCGACGTGGTGCAGCAACTTTGGTGAGCTATTTGACACCACCCGTAGCCCATGCCGGACTCTATCGCGGCTTGGTGGACCTCAAGGCTTCAATTGATCGCTGGCGCAAGCTGGACCCCGAGGACAAACGCGAAAGCCAAACTCTGGTTGAATTGATTCAAGCCCAGGCGTCGGTTCTGGATTTTACAGACACAGCCCCAGCCTGGCCGCCCCATGAGCATGAGCTGCGCGTCGGGTCTCTGGGTTCGGCCATTCTGGAGCTTGAATATACGCTCATTCCGCATGGCCTTCACGTCGTGGGCAACCCACCCACCGACGAAGAGCGCGCTGATTTATTGATGGCAGTGGCTGAAGCCACCCACGCCATGCGACCAGAGCGCGCTTCGGTTGAAGCTGTGGTGCGTGGCGAAGCCGCCTTGAAAGCCTCTGCGCTGAGTGGCTTGGCAGCCAACGAACAGACTCAGGCATTGTTCAAGGAACTTTCCGCAACATCGATCAAGCTTGCTGAAGACCATGAGATTGATGGACTGTTGACGGCGTTGGATGCCCGTTATGTGCATCCCGCGCAAGGTGGTGATCTGTTGCGCACGCCAGAGATTTTGCCAACGGGCCGCAATCTTCATGGCTTTGATCCTTTCCGCATCCCGAGTGCCTATGCCGTGATTGACGGTGCCAAGCAGGCCGAACTTTTATTGGCGCGCCATATCAAGGATGGCAATGCCTTGCCTGAAACAGTGGCCGTCGTCCTCTGGGGTACCGACAATTTGAAAAACGAAGGTGGGCCCATTGCCCAGGTTCTGGCACTTCTGGGTGCACGTCCACGCTTCGACAGCTTTGGCCGCTTGGCCGGTGCCAGTCTGATCACACTTGAAGAAATGAAGCGTCCACGCATTGATTGTGTCACAACGCTTTCGGGTATTTTCCGTGATCTTCTGCCGCTGCAAATCAAGTTGATTGCAGAAGCTAGTTTTCTTGCAGCCAGTGCTGATGAGCCAATTGACAGAAACTTTGTTCGCAAACACGCGCTGGAATATCAACGTGTTCACAATTGCGACATGGAAACGGCCTCGCTGCGTGTGTTCTGCAATGCAGATGGAGCCTATGGCGCCAATGTCAACAATCTGATCGAAAGCAGCAATTGGGACAATGAAGACGTGATTGCGGAAACCTACACAAGCCGCAAGAGCTTTGCTTATGGCCGCAATGGCAAGCCAACCCAGCAGAAGGCGTTGCTCAACAGCGTGCTGGGTGATGTTGAACTGGCCTATCAGAATCTTGACTCCGTCGAGCTTGGGGTCACCACAGTCGATAATTACTTCGATACTTTGGGCGGCATCAGCCGCTCGGTGCAGCGCGCCCGGGGCGGAAAGCCTGCACCGGTCTATATTGGCGACCAGACGAGTGGCCAAGGTGCTGTCCGCACACTCAATGAGCAGGTCGCCCTTGAAACACGCACACGCACTCTGAACCCCAAATGGTTCGAAGGCATGTTGAAGCATGGCTATGAAGGTGTGCGCCAGATTGAAACCCATGTGACCAACACGATGGGCTGGTCTGCCACGACGGGGCAGGTTTCTCCCTGGGTCTACCAAAAAATTACTGAAACATTTGTGCTCGACGAAGTGATGCGTAATCGCTTGGCCGATCTCAATGTGACGGCAACGAACAAAGTGGTGAGCAGACTCTTGGAGGCTCATCGCCGCGACTTCTGGAGGCCTGACGCTGCAACGCTCGAGGCCTTGGAGCGCGCCGGAGAAGAACTCGAAGATAAACTAGAAGGCATTGGCACAGAGGTCGCAGCATGACATTGGTTCTTGATCGTACACCTACCCATCCCAGACGACCTGATGGCGCGGGGAGCGTGCAGGTGCAGATGGATCCGAATTTGGATATTGGCACGGCCAAAGTTTTTTCTGTTTATGGCAAAGGCGGTATTGGCAAGAGCACCACGTCATCGAACCTCTCAGTGGCATTCTCAAAACTCGGCAAGCGCGTATTGCAAATCGGCTGTGACCCCAAGCATGATTCGACCTTCACTTTGACCAAGCGACTGGTCCCGACCGTGATTGATATTTTGGAAACCGTTGATTTCCATTCCGAAGAACTCCGCCCGGAAGACTATGTGTTTGAAGGCTACAATGGCGTGATGTGCGTGGAGGCAGGTGGCCCTCCCGCAGGTACTGGCTGTGGCGGCTATGTTGTGGGCCAGACCGTAAAGCTTCTCAAAGAGCATCACCTGCTGGATGATACCGATGTGGTGATCTTTGACGTGTTGGGTGACGTGGTTTGCGGTGGCTTTGCTTCACCCCTCATGCATTCGCATCAGTCAGTTATTGTCACCGCCAATGATTTTGACTCAATCTTTGCCATGAACCGCATTGTGGCGGCCATCACTGCCAAGGCCAAAAATTACAAGGTGCGGGTTGGTGGCGTCATTGCAAATCGCAGCGAGGAGACAGACCAGATTGATCGCTTCAATGAAGCCATCGGCCTGAAACTTCTGGCGCATTTTCCAGATCTTGACGCCATTCGGTTGAGTCGTTTGAAAAAGCGCACATTGTTTGAAATGGATGAGACGCCTGAGATTCTGGCGGTTCAGAAAGAATATCTCCGCCTTGCAGCCCAGCTTTGGGCCGGTGTTGAACCGCAAGATGCCAAGCCGATGAAAGATCGTGACATCTTTGACTTCTTGGGATTTGACTGATGCAAACGCAATACATCACACGCCGCTCGGAAATCGAAACCTACTTTGATCGCACGGCAGTCAAAGCCTGGGAAAGATTGACGTCTGATGCGCCGGTGAGCGGCGTTCGTGCGCGTGTTCGCGCCGGACGTGATGAAATGCGTTCCACGCTCTTGTCTTATCTTCCGAATGATTTGCGCGGCGTGACTATTTTGGACGCAGGGTGTGGCACAGGCGCTCTTGCAGTCGCTGCAGCAGAGCGCGGTGCAAAGGTCACAGCCATTGATCTCTCGCCACAGCTCGTTAACGTGGCGCGCGAGCGCTTGCCCAAGGGGCTGGATGTCTCCTTCATGTCTGGCGACATGCTGGACCCCGCATTGGGACGCTTTGACTATGTCGTCGCCATGGATTCGATCATTCACTATCGCCGCGCTGACATGATCAACATCATTTCGGGCCTGGCCAAGATGGCCAACACGGGCATGGTGTTTTCGTTCCCTCCGCGCACGCTGCCACTGGCCGCCCTGTGGATGGTAGGCAAGCTCTTTCCTCGCGGGGACAAGTCACCAGCAATCGAGCCCCAGCCCCCGCGGAAATTGCGTCTCGCACTTTCACAGATTGAAACTGTGAAACTTGGCCGCCATCACCGCGTGGCCACGGGATTTTATATTTCTGAAGCCCAGGAGTTAATCCGCACATGAAGCGCATCACCACCATGTGGCAATCCATTGGACCGCGCTTCTTGCCCTTTGCCGATGCTGCAACGGAAGAGTTGCCGCTTTCTCGTCTCTTGCGTCTTTCGCTGTTCCAGGTTTCAATTGGCATGGCGATGGTGTTGCTGATCGGCACATTGAACCGCGTGATGATTGTGGAAATGGGCGTGCCTGCCTGGCTCGTCGGACTGATGATTTCTCTGCCGCTGTTGTTTGCCCCGTTTCGTGCTCTGATTGGATATAAATCAGACAATCATCGTTCAGTTCTGGGTTGGCGTCGCGTGCCTTATATGTGGTTTGGCACCATGATGCAGTTTGGTGGTTTTGCCATTATGCCCTTTGCCTTGATCGTGCTCTCGGGTGACAGCAACGGCCCGGCCTGGATTGGGCACGCTGGTGCTGCTTTGGCCTTCCTTTTGGTGGGTGCTGGGATTCACACCACGCAAACCGCCGGGATTGCACTTGCCAATGATTTAGCACCCGAACATGTGCGGCCCCGCGTTGTTGCTTTGCTCTATGTCACTTTGCTGTTGGGGAGCGCGGTGAGCGCCATCATCTTCGGCGAACTGCTGCAGAAGTTCAGCGAGTTGCGTCTCATCCAAATTATTCAGGGCGTTGCCGTCACCACTGTTGTGTTGAATTGCGTGGCGATGTGGAAGCAGGAAGCCCGCAACCCGCAGCTCACATCTGGCGAAACGGCCAGTGTTGGATTCTCTGAAGCCTTTTCCAAGCTTCTGAAAAAAGGCCGCGTGTTCCGCCTGCTCGTGGCACTGGCCCTAGGTTCTGCCGGATTTGCAATGCAAGATATTTTGTTGGAGCCATTCGGTGGCCAGATGTTTGCAATGTCGGTGGGCCAGACAACCTTACTCAATGCCTGCCTGGTCACTGGAACGGTCTGTGGCTTTGCCTTGTCGGCGCACCTTCTCACTAAAGGCAGCGATCCATGCCGTGTGGCATCAATGGGCGCGGTTCTGGGGATCCTAGCATTCTCGGGAATCGTCTTTGCTCCGGCAATTGATTCAGTGCGGCTTTTCACTGTTGGCTCAACCTTCCTTGGCATTGGCACTGGACTGTTTGCGGTTGGCATGTTGACGGCCGCGATGGAGCTGGCGGGCAGTGGTGATTCAGGTTTGGCCTTGGGGGCATGGGGCGCTGTTCAAGCCTCAGCTGCTGGCGTTGCGGTCGCCTTCAGCGGGTTTGTGCGCGATTTTGTGAGCACACTCGCACTGCACGGGAGCTTTGGCTCGACCTTGCAGACGAATGCCACCGGTTATTGCTTTGTGTATTCTGTCGAAATTCTCATGCTGTTTGCAGCACTCATTGCGCTTGGTCCGCTGGTTCGCGTGGCTGGTCGTTCAAACATATCGATGCCGGACAAAAAGTTCGGCCTCGTTCAATATCCAGGATGATAGGAAAGGGAGCCTTCCATGCATACAACCTTTGTCGGAAATATAGATCTCGCCCAAGTTATTCTTGTTCTCTTCATCGGCTTTTTCTTGGGCCTGGTTTATTATCTACACGGTGAAAACAAGCGGGAAGGTTATCCCCTTGAAAGCGATCGCTCGGGCTCGATCACGGTTCAGGGATTTCCTCCCGTGCCCTCACCCAAAACCTATTTGTTGGCTGATGGCACAACGGTTCGCGCTCCCCGCGATGAACCACGCGATCTCCGCCACGTGAATGGTACGCCGTCTGCCAACTTTCCAGGTGCTCCCTTGGTGCCCAATGGCGACCCGATGACTGCAGGTGTGGGACCTGGTGCTTATGCCGAGCGGCGCGACATTCCTGACCTCACTGTTCACGGCACACCAAAACTGGTGCCTTTACGCGCAGCTCCTGATTTCTATGTTGACCCTGCTGATCCAAATCCAATCGGTATGACCGTCATTGGAGCCGATGGTGAAGCGGGCGGTGTGGTGCGCGATGTTTGGGTTGACCAAGCTGAATATCTGATCCGCTATTTTGAAGTCGAGACGGGCGAAAAAGGACAGAAGCGCAATGTGCTTTTGCCAGCAACTCTGGCCCGTGTGGCGGGTGCCGAGAGGCAAGTGCGAGTCAAGTCCATTCTGGGGAGCCAGTTTGTCGGGGTGCCCACGCAGAAGAAGCCTGACGTGGTGACACGCCTTGAAGAAGAAAAGATCTTTGGATTTTATGGTGCAGGCACGCTTTATGCCACGCCACAACGCGCGGAGCCATTGCTGTGAGCATCCAACCTGACATGATCCCCCAAGGTCTGCCCGATCACCTGCCAGAAGGCGAGCGATTGATTTGGCAAGGTAGGCCTGATTGGCGTCGCCTGGCTGTCGACGCGTTTCACATTCGCAAAGTCGTGATCTATTTTATCATTCTGATTGTGGGGCAGGGTGCGTGGAAGTTTGCCAACGGAGCGTCCCTGCACGATGCCCTTCAGGCTGTGCCTTTAATGGCGGGTCTTGGTGCCGTGGCCTGCGCCATTCTTCTGGGCTTTGCCTATGCCAGCGCGCGCACCACATATTACACGCTGACCAGCAAGCGAGTCTTGATGAAGGTGGGCATTGCCCTTCCTGTCATCATCAATCTGCCATTGCGCCAGATTGATGGCATATCCTTTGCGCTGACGGGCAAGGATTGCGGCACAATTTGCTTCAAGACCAGCGGAGAGACGAGGCTCGCCTATTTGCTGCTCTGGCCTCACGCCAAGCCATGGAACTTCAACAAGCCGTTGCCTGCGTTTCGCGATATTGCCAAAGTTGAGGAAGTTGCCTCGCGTCTCGCCCTTACCATTGGTGGGCAGATGCCAGTTCAAGAGCGCCACTATGAAATCCCCAACGGTCAGTTGGTAGCAGCGGAGTAGATCAAATGTCAGTCAACACAGCCCCTCTATCGGAAACCAAACCCTTTGCTGCAATCTTCGCAGGATTGGTGGTCGTTGTGTTGTTGATTGGTTCGCTCCGCCTCGCAGGCTATCAGCCACCATCTTCGATCCCCAGCAATGCTGTCCTGCAAACGCGGATGCTGAAAGTGGAAGATGGAGCTTCGGGTATTGTCGTCGTGAGAGACGCACAAACCGGAGAGGAGATCATCACCTATGGAATGGGAGAAGGCAGCTTCTTCCGCGCCACCCTCAGAACCTTGGTGCATGACCGCCAACACAAGGGGCTGGGAATTGAAGGAAATTTTCGGCTGGAAACCCATTCGGGCAACCAGTTGTTCCTGATTGACGAGGTCACAGGCAAGGCACTTCCGATGAATGCCTTTGGCCCCGCCAATGCTGCGGTTTTTGCCGCACTTATGTCAAACCACAAACAAGGAGAGGGTCAATGATGAATCCCTTCGCCACTAAAGTGAGCGAACACGTCATGTGCACTGTCAACGTCGTGAACACATTTGAGTCCCTGCAAGCGCACGTGGTGCTTGATGGTGACATTAAAATTCAACCCGGTGATGAAGTTCTTGTCGAGGGCAAAGAAATTCGCGTGCCCTATGGCGAAACCCACAGCGAGCGTCGCCAGGCGACGATCAAGCGCGCGGGCTGGCTTGAACGCAAGTGGACGCAACTTACTGGCAATATGGAATATATGGAATTGCTCGAGTTCTCTTTCTCAGAGGAGAAGACGTCATGACCATTGAGAGATTGGGCCTGAAGGCCAAGAACACAACTGAAATGGCGGCTACGACCACCGCGTTAAGCCCGCGCTTTTACACGACCGACTTTGAAGCGCTCGACCGCATGGACGTGAGTTCGGTGCGCCCCGAATGGGACAAGCTCTTGCAGGAAATGCGCGATGATCCCAACAAGATGCATTTCCGCCGCTCCGAGGAGTGGGACAAAATTTCACTTGATGATCTGGACCCTGGCCTTCGCAAGGAGTTCGTAGATTTTCTGGTGAGCTCATTGACGGCCGAATTTTCCGGTTGTGTGCTTTATTCAGAAATGCGCAAGCGTGGCACCAACCCTGATATAACTGAACTTTTCAAATATATGAGCCGCGATGAAGCCCGCCACGCTGGCTTCATCAATGACACGCTCAAAGATTTCGATATCGGCGTAGATCTGGGCTTTCTCACCAAAGCCAAGAAATATACCTACTTCCAGCCCAAGTTCATTTTCTACGCGACCTACCTGTCGGAAAAAATTGGTTACGCGCGCTATATCGCAATCTACCGCCACCTTCAGCAGAACCCTGACAAGCGCTTCCATCCCATTTTCAAATGGTTCGAGAAGTGGTGCAACGATGAGTTCCGCCACGGCGAGGCCTTTGCCTTGCTCATGCGCGCCAATCCGCATTTGTTGTCTGGGCTCAACAAACTCTGGGTGAAGTTCTTCTTGCTGGCAATTTTTGCGACCATGTATGTGCGTGATCATCAGCGGCCGCATTTTCACAAGGCGCTGGATATTGATCCCACTGAATATGACCGGAAAGTTTTTCGCATCACATCCGAAATTTCACGGCAGGTTTTCCCGTTGGAAATTGATATCGACAATCCACGGTTTATGACTTTGCTCAACAAGCTTCGCGTGATTTCAGAAAGAGCTGCAAATCAACAGGCCCATGGTGGATTGCGAGCGAAAATCAGCAAAATCACCACCAGTGCCAAAGCAGGCTTTGTGTTCGTGCAACTGTTCACAATGCGCAGCAAACGCAATGTTGCACCTGCCAATATTCGTCTGGCACCGAGCTATTGAACATGACGACAATCGCCGCCATCATTTTTGTGGTTGTGATGTGGAGCGTCTCCACGGCTGTCATTGTGTTCCTCGACAGTCTCGCTCCACGCACCTTCAAATTCAGCATGGCGGCGGCCACTCTGATTCTCGTGATTTGCGGCGTGGTTATGGTTCAATTGCGCGATGACGACTCGACACTCGCAATTGCCACCAGCTTTGCTGCGGGCATGCTCGCATGGGGCTGGACCGAGATGGCTCTTTACATGGGCTATCTTACTGGACCGCGCAAACAACGCTGTGCCGAAGGATGCTCAGGCGTGCATCATTTTGGCCATGCGATTGCCGCCAATCTCTGGCACGAGCTCGCTGTTATTGTTTTGGCGATTGCGATTTACCTCGGTTCGAATGACGTCGCCTTCTGGTGCTTCTCCATGCTCTGGCTGATGCATCTGAGCGCGAGACTCAACGTGTTTCTGGGGGTACGCAATGTGAGTGCAGAACTCGTTCCGGATCACATGGATGTCTTAAAGGGTTTTCTCCGCCGCCGCCGCATGAACCCGCTCTTTCCATTTTCATGTGTGGCGCTGGTGGCCCTTTGCGCCTTTCTCATTGCTCTGCCACAAACCTTTGAAATCACCATGGCCGCCACTTTGGCCGTGATCGGATTGCTTGAACACGTCCTTTTGATGTTGCCCTTGCCAACTGAAAAAATGTGGACCTGGACACTCTCACAAAAGACCAACCCCGTGAGCCCTGGACTAGAGAAGAAAAACCATCACACCGCTGTGGGAGCCCTGTTATGAATACGTCGAAATTTGATCATCAGAATTTTTTTACCAGTGAAATTCAACAACTGCGCGATGAAGGACGTTACAGGGTCTTCGCCGAACTGGAGCGGGTCGCGGGTAAATTCCCGGCAGCGCGGCGCTATAAGGACGGTGAAATTCAAAACGTCACGATTTGGTGCGCGAATGACTACCTCGGCATGGGGCAGCACCCCAAGGTGATTGAAGCCACCTGCGAGGCGTTGCGGGCGTACGGTGCAGGAGCAGGCGGCACGCGCAATATTTCCGGAAATAGCCATGAGCATGTGTTGCTTGAAGAGGAGTTGGCCGATCTTCACGGCAAAGAGGCCGCTTTGCTGTTCACCTCTGGCTATGTCTCCAACTGGGCTGCATTGAGCGCCCTGGCTGGCGGCATTCCCAATTGTGTCGTTCTGTCTGATGCGGGCAATCATGCATCAATGATTGAAGGCATTCGCCATAGCCGCGCTGAGCGGCGCATATTCAAGCATAATGACCTTCACGATCTGGAAAAACATTTGAAGGAAATCCCGCTTCATCGGCCAAAGCTCATCGCCTTTGAATCAGTGTATTCGATGGATGGTGATATTGGACACATTAAAGGCATTTGCGATCTGGCCGAAAAATATGGTGCCATGACCTATCTTGATGAAGTTCACGCGGTTGGAATGTATGGCCCGCGCGGGGGCGGCATTGCCGAACGCGAAGGACAAATGCATCGCCTCACGGTGATTGAGGCAACACTCGGCAAGGCCTTTGGTGTTGTGGGCGGGTATATCGCAGCCTCTCGCGAACTCTGTGACTATGTGCGCAGTTTTGCTTCAGGCTTCATTTTTACAACAGCACTTCCGCCTGCCATCGCTGCCGGTGCGCGAACCGCAGTACGCCATCTGAAGGAAAGCGATTTCGAGCGTCAGCGGCAGCGCCGCAATGTCGCCAAAGTGCGCAAAGCCATGAAAAGCATCGGCATACCGATGATGGACAATGAAAGTCACATTGTTCCCATCATGGTTGGTAACGCTGCAAAGTGTAAAATGATCAGCGATATCCTGATGGATCGCTATGGAATCTATATCCAGCCGATCAACTATCCTACTGTGCCCAAGGGAACTGAGCGCCTGCGCATCACGCCCTCGCCATTTCACACCGATGAGGACATCTCGAAACTTACCCAAGCACTCTCCGAATTATGGAGCCATTGTGCCTTGAGCCGTGCTGTGGCGTAAGACTTCATTTTCGTGGATTCTGTTTCATCGCGGGAAGGAAACTCGCGCCTTCTTGGTGGACGAATTTCCACAATGCCATAACCGAAGGCAAAATATACTTCTTCCTGTTACGAACAACGTACCATTTGCGAATGACGGGGGTCCCTTCCACACGCAAAATTGCCAAGCGGCCAGTCTCAATTTCGTGGGACACAGTGTGATAGGACAGAAAGGAAATTCCAAGGCCCGCCATCACGGCCTGTTTGATGGTTTCATTCGAACTTATTTCCATGCCAGGTTTTGGCATGGCGCCAATTTCAGACAGAATGCGCTCCGCCAAAAGCCGTGTACCAGAACCAGGTTCTCGAACCAGGAAAACCTCGTCAGATAACCTGCTCGCCAAAACTGACCGTTTGCGTGCGAGCGGATGTCCCGGTGCTGCAATAACAACATGAGGGTGCAGGCCGATTTCTTCCTGCTCCACTTCAATATTTTTCGGAGGTCGGCCAAGCAATGCCAGATCTAAAGTGAAGTCAGCAAGGCCCGCAAGAATTTCTTCGCGGTTGCCGACCCTGAGTGTGATGATGATTTTGGGATGAAGCGTTTGAAAGGCGCGAAGGAGAAAAGGCGCAAAATATTTTGCGGTACTGACGACCCCAAAATTGATCTGACCACTTTGTCCACCGCGCAAGGCTCCAGTCACCTCAGTTAAAGTTCCCAAAATCACAGCGATTTGGGCCTCTGCTAAAACAACCTCTCGACCTGCCTGGGTTGGCCGAAAGCCATTTTCGGTGCGCTCAAACAGCTTGATCCCCAGTTCATCTTCCAGTTGCTTTAGCGTGATGGAAATTGCCGATGTCGAGAGATTGAGGCGCTCGGCCGCTGCCGTCACCGTGCCAAGTTCAGCAACACGGGCCGCCGCGCGAAGTTGTTTGAGGGTTAAATTCATGATTTGAAAAAACTCAATGAAGCTTCCATATATTTTAATTTTACTAAATTATCATGATGACTGATGGTTGCACAAGATAGGTTTAAAATAAGAAACGGAACCATCGTTTATGGGAACTCTAACGCTATCCGATTTTTTGACCGATATGAGCAAGCAATCAAAGCTGGCTGCGGATTTGGCGTCAACAGTTGCGTTAATTGCGGCCGCGGCTGCATCAGTTGCCGCCGCAGTTGCCGATGGCGAATCCAATTCCCGGTTTGCTGAAGAAGGCGAAATCAACGTTCAGGGGGAGGTTCAGAAATATCTCGATGTCTTTGCCCATAATGCGTTCCTCGCCGCTGCCCGTGAAGCTCCCGTCGCCTGCCTGGTTTCAGAAGAGGAAGATTTGCCGCTGTCACTTTCTCCGAGTGGAACTTTAGCATTGGCCATTGACCCGCTTGATGGGTCATCAAATATCGGCATCAATTCTCCCATTGGCACAATATTCGGAATCTACCCCGTCATTCGTGGAGAAGTGGCGGCGAATTTTTTGCGCAAGGGTGACGAACTCATTGCGGCAGGCTATTTCATTTACGGTGCGCGCACTGAATTTGTCGTTTCGCTAGGCGGCAAGCCAAAAGTTTTCGCGCTCGATGTCTCGCGCACAAAATGGCATTTTCTGAGGGACGGCTTAATCGCCAACTCCGCTTGTGAATTTGCGATAAATATGTCGAATTATCGCTTCTGGTCGGATCGCGAACGCAACTTCGTTGATCAATGTCTCGACGGAAAGGACGGGCCGTTGGCAGTGGACTACAACATGCGCTGGCTGGCTGCATTGGCTGGCGAAACACACCGCATTTTTGCGCGTGGCGGAATTTTCTTTTATCCGGCAGATCAGCGCAGAGGCTATGAGCGTGGTCGCCTGCGCTATGTCTATGAATGTGCGCCAATCGCTTATTTGGTGGAGAAAGGCGGCGGTGTTGCAAATGATGGCAGCACGCGCATTCTCGATCTTGGGCCCGAGACGCTCCACGGCCGATGCCCCCTATGTTTTGGATCAGTAGCACAAATGACGCTATTTGCCGACGCCAAAACGTCGAGTGAACGCCAATACTCACCGTTGTTCTCAAAACGTGGATTTTTCAGGAGCGGTGCATAGCATGTCCATTGAACACCCCGTTATTTCTGTGACCGGATCATCAGGTGCCGGAACCACAACGGTTAAACATGTGTTTGACCAGATCTTCCGCCGTGAACACATCAAGGCTGTTTTCGTCGAAGGAGATTCGTTCCACCGCTTTAACCGAGCAGAGATGAAAGACAGAATTGCCAATGCCACACGCGATGGCAACAACCATATGAGTCATTTTGGTCCTGAAGAAAACCTGCTCGAAGACTTGCAGGGTCTTTTTATGTCTTACGGGAAAAACGGCCAAGGCAAGCGGCGCTTCTATATCCACGACCAAAAAGAGGCGGATGAGCATGGCTCGCCATCGGGGACATTTACTGAGTGGCAGGATATCCCGGCAGATACCGACGTCATGCTTTATGAAGGATTGCATGGTGCTTATGTTGGCGAAAACGTAAATCTGCCGAAATATTCCGATCTGATCATCGGCGTCGTCCCCGTCATCAACTTGGAATGGACGCAAAAGATTCATCGCGACAAGTCTCAACGCGGCTATTCAACAGAGGCTGTGATGGATACAATTTTGCGTCGGATGCCAGATTATGTCCGATACATTTGCCCGCAATTTACTGAAACCGATATCAACTTCCAGCGCGTGCCTCTGGTTGATACGTCCAATCCCTTCATCGCCCGTTGGATTCCAACGGCAGAAGAGTCCATGGTGGTCATCCGCTTTCGCAATCCGCGCGGCATCGATTTTCCTTATCTCATTTCAATGATCAACGGCAGCTTTATGTCGCGGGCAAATTCGATCGTTATTCCGGGTGGCAAGCTCGACATCGCGATGCAACTCATTCTCACCCCGCTGATCTTGCGTTTGCACGACAAGCGGAAAAAGTCACTTTGAGCGCTAGCAGGAGAACGTCATGAACGAAATGTCAAGCACTGAACTCAGCAACAAGGATCGCTATAAGGCGGGTGTTCTGCCTTACAAACTGATGGGGTATTGGCAACCCGACTATGAGCCCAAGGACACGGACATTGTCGCCATGTTCCGGATCACCCCGCAACCTGGTGTGGACCACGAAGAAGCTGCCGCAGCAGTGGCGGGCGAATCCTCAACGGCCACATGGACAGTTGTGTGGACCGACCGACTGACGGCTTGCGAGCTCTATCGCGCCAAAGCCTATAGATCCGAACTTGTGCCTAACACCGGTCCTGGGACAACGACCGAGGCCCAATATTTCGCCTACATCGCCTATGATCTCGATCTCTTTGAGGGGGGCTCAATTGCGAACCTCACAGCGTCCATCATCGGCAATGTGTTTGGCTTCAAAGCTGTCAAAGCTCTTCGCCTTGAAGACATGCGCATCCCCGTGGCCTATCTCAAAACTTTCAATGGCCCGGCAACTGGTATTGTGGTGGAGCGCGAACGGCTCGACAAATTCGGACGGCCACTGCTTGGCGCCACGACCAAGCCAAAGCTCGGTCTTTCCGGGCGCAACTATGGCCGGGTGGTTTACGAAGCACTGAAAGGCGGTCTCGACTTTGTCAAGGATGATGAGAACATCAACTCCCAACCCTTCATGCATTGGCGTGATCGTTACCTCTATTGCATGGAAGCGGTGAACAAAGCCTCTGCCGCAACAGGCGAAGTTAAAGGTCATTACCTGAATGTCACGGCCGGAACCATGGAGGAAATGTACGAGCGTGCAGAGTTTGCAAAAAGCCTGGGCTCTAACATCGTGATGATCGATCTGGTCATTGGTTATACCGCAATTCAGTCCATGGCCAATTGGGCCCGCAAGAACGATACGATCCTGCACTTGCACCGCGCTGGCAACTCAACATATTCGCGTCAAAAGAACCATGGCATGAATTTCCGCGTGATCTGCAAGTGGATGCGCATGGCGGGTGTGGATCACATCCATGCCGGAACGGTGGTCGGCAAACTCGAAGGCGACCCGCTGATGATCAAGGGATTTTATGACACGTTGCGTGAGCCGAGCACGAAGAAGAATCTCGAAACGGGATTGTTCTTTGATCAGGAATGGGCTTCGCTGAAGCGGGTTATGCCAGTGGCGTCAGGCGGCATTCACGCTGGCCAAATGCATCAGCTTTTGCATTATCTGGGTGAAGATGTGGTGCTGCAATTTGGTGGTGGCACCATTGGCCACCCTATGGGCATTCAGGCAGGTGCAACAGCCAACCGCGTGGCACTAGAAACCATGATCATGGCGCGTAACGAGGGCCGGGACTATTTCAGAGAAGGCCCGGAAATTCTTGAAAAGGCCGCTCGCTGGTGCGCGCCGCTCAAGTCAGCGCTCGATACCTGGAAGGACATCAGCTTCAACTATACCTCAACCGACACGCCAGACTTTGTGCCCACAGCCACTGGCAGCTTCTAATTTTTCAAGGAACCAAAATCATGATGACAAATCCGGGAAACCGTATCACGCAAGGCCAGTTTTCATTTTTGCCTGATTTGACTGACACGCAAATCACTGCGCAAATCAAATATGCACTTGAAAAGGGCTGGGCCCTTAGCGTGGAATACACGGATGATCCGCATCCCCGTAATACTTATTGGGAAATGTTTGGCAATCCGATGTTTGACTTGAAGGACCCTGCGGGCATCCTCTTGGAGATCAACAATTGCCGCAAAACCTTCCCGGAACATTATATTCGCGTGGTGGCGTTTGACTCAACTCGAGGCTGGGAGTCACCGCGCATGTCTTATATCGTCAACCGCCCGAAAAAAGAGCCGGGCTTTGGCGTGGTGCGTCAGGAAATGGAAGGCCGTGGCATCCGCTATACCATTCATTCTTACGCAACCGACAAAGCTGAGGGAGAGCGCTATTGATCGCATGTGATCGCCCATGACATCAGAACAACCACTTCCGCTCCTGGATTATCCGGATGATACGCCTGTTGACCTTGCAGCTGAGCTGCATGCGTCACACATCCAGGACATTCTGCAATTGCTTGATCGAGAGCTTGTTGGTTTGAAGCCTGTTAAAACCCGCATCCGCGAGACCGCAGCCCTTTTGCTGGTCGACCGGGTGCGGCGCAAAATGAACCTAGCTGCGTCAGCACCCACATTGCATATGAGTTTTACGGGCAATCCGGGCACGGGCAAAACCACAGTCGCTTTGCGCATGGCGGAGATATTGCACAGTCTTGGCTACATCCGCAGGGCTAATGTCGTATCGGTGACTCGCGATGATCTGGTTGGCCAATATATAGGCCATACCGCTCCCAAAACCCGAGAAGTGATCAAGAAGGCCATGGGTGGCGTGTTGTTCATCGACGAAGCTTATTATCTCTACAAGCCTGAAAACGAACGTGACTATGGGCAAGAGTCTATCGAGATATTGTTGCAAGTCATGGAGAACAACCGCGACGATATTGTTGTTATTCTTGCAGGCTACAAGGACCGGATGGACGGCTTCTTCATGTCAAATCCAGGTTTTCGCTCGCGTGTTGCCCACCACATAGATTTTCCAGATTATAGCGATGATGAATTGTTGCACATCGCTGAACTTATGCTGACCAAACAAAATTACCGACTGGACGTAGAGGGCCGCAAAGCTTTTTCCAGCTATATCACCGCCCGCCGCACTCAGTCTCACTTCGCCAATGCCCGCTCGATCCGCAACGCGCTTGATAGGGCGCGTCTGAGGCAAGCCAACCGGTTGTTTGATTCCGGTCGCAGCGTCACGGCAGGTGATCTCAAAACTATTGTCGCTGAAGATATTTTGGCAAGTCGGGTTTTTGCCATTCCTGAGTCTGATAGAGCCGCTTCCGGCAAAGAGACAAAATAGCATGCGCGATGACATCATCATTGCGCCCTCGATGTTGTCGGCGGATTTTGCAACACTTGGTGATGAAATCAGAGCGGTTGACCGTGCCGGAGCTGACTGGATTCATCTCGATGTGATGGACGGGCACTTTGTGCCGAACATTACATTTGGCCCAGCAGTCATTAAAGCCATGCGCCCGCATTCAAAGAAAATATTTGACTGCCATTTGATGATTGCACCAGCTGATCCTTATCTTGCAGCTTTCGCCGATGCTGGTTGCGATATTATCACGGTGCATGCTGAAGCGGGGCCACATTTGGACAGGTCACTACAAGCCATTCGCGCCTTGGGAAAGAAAGCAGGCGTTTCTCTCAATCCTGCAACTCCCATATCGGCGATTGAACATGTAATCGACCGCCTCGACATTATTCTGATCATGACGGTCAATCCTGGTTTTGGTGGACAAGCCTTCATTCCGGCAATGCTTTCCAAGATCGCTCAGGCAAAAATGCTGACGGGCGGTAGACCAATCCAGATTGAAGTGGATGGTGGTGTAACAGCGGAGAATGCGGGGATTATCGCAAAAGCCGGCGCCGGGGTGATGGTTGCGGGGTCTGCCGTGTTCAAAAATAATGATGCGTCTGCCTACGCCAAAAACATCTCAGCCATTCGCAGCGCTGTTGGTCATGCCTGATAATATGATAATTCATCCTTGGTCGAAGCAACCTGTAAAAGCCCTTTTGTTTGACCTCGACGGAACGTTGGTTGATTCAGCGCCTGATATAGCGGTGGCATTAAATACACTTCTTGTGGAAGATGGCTTGGGCGTGCTGTCCGTTTCGGCTGTACGCTCTCTGATTGGGGAGGGCGTGCGCCGCCTTGTTGAGAAGTCCTACGCCCTTCAAAACATCAGTCTTAAAACGGATGTGCTCGACCAGAAAACGCATGTATTTGAATCGCGTTATGCCGCCGCTATCGCGGTTCACACGAAGCCCTATCCGGGAGTTGTACAGGGGTTACGCAAATTCAAACAAATGGGATTGAAGGCTGCAGTTGTTTCAAACAAGGTTCAATATTTGTCGGATCAGTTGCTATCGACCTTGAATTTAGTTGGTCTGCTTGACTATGTCTGTGGCGCCCGAGACGGCATGCCGAAAAAGCCGGCCCCGGATATGTTGCTGCACACACTGCGCCAGCTTGAGGTGGAACGTTCCGAAGCACTTTTCATCGGCGATAGCATTGCCGATGTGGCCGCGGCAAAAGCATGTGAGCTCCCGTGTTGCTTAATCTCAGGTGGCTACACAGAAACCCCAATTGAAAGCTTGGGTGCGTGGAAAACGGTGTTGAGTTTTGACGGTCTCTGGAATGCAATTTCACATGAGGGCAGGTGAAATTGAAGGTTCTAATCAAACGCAGGGCCGCTAACTGCCCATGATTGAACAATTATTCCGGCGCTGGCCAGATGTTAAGTCCCAGCATTTGGTGGCCCGAAATATAGGGATCGGCACCTTCTACCACTCACAGCAACAGTTGTTCTTTGCCTCTAAGATTGGCGCGTCACAAGGGCGAAGCTGCGACTTCGGAGCCTATTCCTTCACGCCAAATTGCAGGGCCTTGATGCGTTGGGCGAGTGAGATGACATTGGCCACCGGGCCAGATTTTGCCGCGTCATCTGGCGTCACTTGAACGGCAGTTTCTTCGGGCGTTGGTGTTACGGCCTGCAACATTTTGTCGAGCGAACGCAGTTCTTCGGTCATGGCATTTGCTTCGCGTTCGGCATCGGCCAATTTCTCATCCAAGCTCGTCTGAGGTGCTGGCAGTTCCTCAGCCGTTGTTAAGGCTTTCGAGGGTTGTTCAGTCCGGTTGCTCATTTCAACCGACAGGTTCGTCAATTCGTGGATGCGCTGTTTGATACGATCTTCGGTGGTTTTTTCTTTCGCCTGTCCCGAAACTACGGACAAGTTCGACGTTCCTGTGCCCAACTGTTGAGCCCATTGGCTGTCGGCTGGATTGATCAGCTTCAAGGTCGAGTGAGCGTCCGCCAGCTTGGTTGTCAATTTGCGATTGTCTTCCTCAAGGGTGAGGTTGGTGGTCGTCAAATGTTTGATGGTCTCAGTGCAGCTCACCAAATCGGCCTGATAGGTTGCGATCTGGGCGTTCAATCTTTCGATTTCCTTGTCGCGGGCGACGAGATTGTCGTTCTTGTTGGTGATATCCTGCACCAGGCTTTGAACGCGGTTTCGGCTGCGCGAGACTTCGGCCATCTGCTCGGTCATGCGGAGCTTGATGTCTTGCAGGCGCAATTCAAGTTTGCGCGCCATCATGGCGTGTTCAACGCGCAGGCGGTCACGATCCGCCTGAAGTTCCATCATTGCCACGGGGATCTGCTTGGCGTTCCGGTTTGAACCCAACCTGACGGCGAGGTTCCAAAATGCGCGGCCGGACAATAAAACAATGAGCGCACAGAGCACGAAGCCCAACGCCACCAACATTATGGTCTCAGTTTGAGACATGAACTCACCCACCAGTCATTACACACTCGGTTCGCAAGCTTGCACAGCAAGACGCGTTCCAGACCCACGTTCTCTTGTTAACGCGAAATCGACCGACTGACGATGGGGTGTTGGCTCAATTGACAGAATTATTTTTTGCAAAGGAGTGAGGCCAGCATTTTGCTGGCCTTGCTCTTGATTTTTCAGAAGGGATTCCAAGTCGCGTTGGCAGAATATTTCAGATAACCAACATTTGCACCAAGTCGGGCGCCCAAGCCGGTGCGAATTGGAGCCATAACAATGTCATCGCGCTTCTGGAAGTTCACGCCAAGTCCGCCAACGAGATAGGCAGAACCTTCAACGCCACCAAAGCGGGCATAAAGATCTTCAGGGCTTTGCGAATTATAGACGAGAGTCAACGTGCGCGAACCATTGCCACCAAAATCAAAACCCAGCGATGGGCCTTGCCAGAAAATGTGTTTCTTCACGCCATTCTTGTAATAGATGGTACCTTCGCCATAGCGCAGGCCGCCCACAATAGCGCCGGAACCTTCTTCGCCCACGATGTAAGCCGATGGACGGCCTTGTTTGGAGAAGACATATTCTACGGCTTCAGCCAAACCACGCGTGGTTTCGCCAAAGAACTGGTGACCCCCAGCGATAATCTCTTCAGACGAATAGGTTGAATCTACCGATTGTGACCGATGGCTGACAGTTTGAGCCTGGGCCGGGATGACCAGAGGGGCGAACCCCAAGGCCAACAAAAGCGCACTCGCGCAAATTTTCTTGTTCATGTTACTCACTCCACACCTAACGGGGCGGAACATGGCTCAGGCTTGCGGCGCTGATGGGGCCAAATTCCGGTTTGGCCGTGACCATGCCATGGCAGGCTTTCAACTTGGTTAATCAATGGAAAATGTAATCGGGCCAGCGCTTAAGATGATGCGATGAAGGCCGGGTTGTCAAAGCCTCGGAATTTCTTGCCATAGGCGAGGGGCTGACCATCTGTGGTCAACACCTTGCCGCCCGCCGCCAGAAGCACAGCGTGGCCCGCGGCTGTGTCCCATTCCATGGTGCGGCCAAAGCGCGGGTAAATGTCGGCCTCGCCAGCGGCCACCTTGCAGAATTTGAGCGAGGAGCCTGCTGAAACCAGTTTGGCGACTTTTGTTTTGGCTATGAAGGCTTCGGTTTCGGCATCACAATGCGACCGCGAGGCAAGAACCGTGGCGCCTTCAGCGGGCAGGGGCCTTGTCTTGATTGCGACTGCATTGGCCATGCCCGGCCAGGGCATTGAGGTTTTCATTTTAGCGTGCATGGCGCCACGGCCGTTGCGGCCAAAATACATGTCATCAATGGCGGGAGCATAGACCACCCCAAAAACCGGCACGCCATTTTCGATGAGACCGATGTTGACAGTGAACTCGCCGTTGCGGCTGATGAATTCTTTGGTGCCGTCCAGAGGATCAACCAGAAAGAACTGCGCGCCGATATCTGGCACATGTCCCTGTGCCACACTTTCTTCAGCGAGGACCGGAATGTCGGGGCAAAGGGTTTTCAGGCCAGCGAGAATAACGTCTTCAGCTTTCTGGTCAGCTTGCGTGACGGGTGATTGATCGGCTTTGGTTGCGACCTCAATTGTCGAGCCATAGATCTCCATGATGACCTGGCCTGCGGCATGGGCAAGGCGGACGAGCGCCAGATCCAGCTCTGAAATCGAGTTTTCCATGGAGCGTCATTAAAGCTCTGCCCGACAAGGTCAATGCGGAATTATTCGCCGCGATTTGTTATAGCTAGGCCCGCGAATCAGCCAGGGGCCAACATGACCGTAACTTCCCGACTTTCCGATCTTGATCTAGCGGCACTGCTGTGTTCGCGGGTGTGCCATGATGTGATCTCG
This sequence comes from Hyphomicrobiales bacterium, assembly GCA_038231475.1. Classification (GTDB taxonomy): domain Bacteria; phylum Pseudomonadota; class Alphaproteobacteria; order Rhizobiales; family Aestuariivirgaceae; genus Aestuariivirga. The sequence continues at coordinate 239,273 of JBBRLH010000002.1, forward strand.
CCCGTGGGCGCAATCGCCAATGGGCTTGAGCTGATTGACGATCCTGAAACGGATGCCGCGATGCGCGCCACGGCGCTTGATATGGTGCGGTCTTCGGCCAAGACGGCGACCGCGAAATTGAAATTCTGCCGTATTGCATTTGGAGCGTCAGGATCGGCCGGTGCGCAAATTGACATGTCGGAAGCGGGCGAAGTGGCGCGTGGTTTTGTGGGCGAAGAAAAAGTGAAGCTCGACTGGCAGGCACCACGCGAAAACCGGCCCAAGCAGGAAGTGAAGCTGTTGCTCAACATGTTGCTTTTGGCGCTGGATGGAATTCCGCGCGGTGGCGTTGTAACAGTGACGGCCGAGGCGGGTGGCTTCAAAGTGAACGCCAAAGGCGAACGTGCCAAGATCAAGGATGTGATGGCGACAGCCGTGGATGGCTCGGCCGAATTGGCCACCCTCGATGCGCGTTTGGTGCAGCCTTATTATGCACGGATTTTGGCCGAGGCGGCGGGCCTTGCGCTGTCCATGAAAATGGAAGGCGATGACACAGTGGTGGTTTCCGCTATCCCTAAGCCCTAACGCTGAATTTTATTTCGTCGTCTGGCTGCTGACCAAAACCTGTTCGCTGTTCGGCTTCAGGCTGACCCATTGCATGGGATCCAATTGTGACTGGCGCTTCAAGAACTTGTAGCCCGTCTGGTCCCAGCGCAGGATTTCGTTGCGGCGATTGTCGAGCATATAGTCGCCCTTGTCGGTGGCCACGGTAAGAATGGCATGGCCTTCGCCGTTCTCGTCCAGAACAACTGTCATCAGGAGATCTTTGGAAGGAACGCCAAGGCTTGCCAGTTCGGCTTTCTTTTCCAAGGCGTAGTCTTCGCAATCGCCGGCTTTGACCGGGTAGGTCCAGTAATCCGGAACGCCATATTGATCTTCATCGCTCATCGGCGTGATGCGGGTGTTGACGCTGAAATTGATCGACGACACCATGTCCCAGAGTTGTGGCGTGAGTTTCACGCGCTCATGGGAATTTGCCTTGGCCTTGCACTCGGTTTCACCACGCGCGCAGAACGCGACGTAGCCCATGGGTGGCAGCGAGTTTCCATATTCCTGGGCGAAGGGGCGGTTTGGCGAAGATTTTTCCGCCGTCAGACCTGGGGCCGACATTGCACACAAAAGCAACACACTGAAAAGAACGCGACGCACCATACTGAACCCCTCGGCCCCGCTCCTCGCCTCGAGGGATGCAGGGTTAATGAAGAGTTAATGGCTGAAATGCGGCGCGTAAAGGGCAGGGTTAAGACAAGGTTAATAGCAAAAAGCCCGGCTCATTTCTGAGGCCGGGCTTTTCTTATTCTGAATAGCTGATCAGGCGATCTTGAGCATCTCGTCGTCGCTCATGCCGCCACCCATGGGAGGAGCGCCTTCGCGCAGCACGTAACCACGGCCCCAGACGGTTTCGATGAAATTCTTGCCTTCGGCGGCATTGGCGAGCTTCTTGCGGAGCTTGCAGATAAACACGTCGATGATCTTGAGTTCGGGCTCATCCATGCCACCATAGAGATGGTTGAGGAACATTTCCTTGGTCAGTGTAGTTCCCTTGCGAAGCGAGAGAAGCTCCAGCATCTGATATTCCTTGCCGGTCAGGTGAACGCGCTGGCCACCCACTTCAACAGTCTTGGTATCGAGGTTCACCAGCAGCTCGCCGGTGAGAATGACGGATTGGGCATGGCCCTTGGAGCGGCGGACAACAGCGTGGATGCGGGCCACGAGTTCGTCTTTGTGGAAAGGCTTGGTCATATAGTCATCAGCACCGAAGCCCAGGCCTTTGACCTTGTCTTCAATGCCGGCAAGACCAGAGAGGATGAGAATTGGCGTTCCAACTTTTGAAACGCGCAAGCTTTTCAGCACTTCATAGCCCGACATGTCGGGGAGATTGAGATCAAGCAGGATAATGTCGTAGTCATAAAGTTTGCCGAGATCGACGCCTTCTTCACCAAGGTCGGTGGTATAGACGTTGAAACCTTCGGACTTCAGCATCAACTCGATGCTTTGTGCAGTCGCTGTATCGTCTTCAATCAACAAGACCCGCATGCTTATCCCCTTCGATGCAGGATTCGCCGTGCCCGGTCGAATCCCATTTGCTGCTGCACCTAAAACTCCAGTGCCAACCAAACGTTAACTCTGATCATTAAGATAGGCTTAGAAAGGTTAACAAAACCTAATTCTAAAACCCAATACCCAACCCACTGGCACACCATTCGTGGTAGTTGAATGGAAGTGCATACTACATGTGGTGTGCCCTGCGGTGCCCTCCCTCCAAAACGAGAAAGTTGGGCAAGGCTCGCATGATTTACCCGGTCTTAAACTCAATTGTTCATCATGTTCGAGATGAACGACTCTCTAGCAGTAGTTGATTCGGAGAATCGTGAATAGTCCGAGCGGGACAATTATTATCGCTCAGTGTGTTGAGTAGAGTGAGGAAGACGATGCGTTCACGAGAGAGCCTTTTGCGGCTGAACCGATTTCGGGTTGAAGATGCCCGTCGGCAGGTTGCCGACATGGACCTGATGATTCAGGATCTGATGCGAAAACACGACGATCTTGATGCCCATGTAAAGTTCGAGGAGAACCGCACTGGCGTCACCGATCCCAACAATGTCAATTATTCGATGGCTGCGAAGTCTGTGCGCGGTCGGCGCGACAATATCCTGAAAACGGTGGCCGAATTGCGCGACCAACAGGAAGCTGGTGTCGAGCGTCTCAAGGAAGCTGAAGCCGATCTCAGGAAGATCGAGCTTTTGGTGGAGAAGGAAACGCCCTCTGCCAAAGCGCCAATGGCAGCTTTGCACGCCGCAGTCTCTGGCCCGGCGATGATCCGCTAATCCAGTCCAATTCGCGAATTTTTTGGGCTCATGCCATCAAGGCATGGGCCCTTAGTTTTTCATAGTAGGGCCGGGCCTGGTCGGCGAGGCGCTGTAAATCAGCAGGCAGGGCGGCTTTGTCCTTGGCGGGCGGGCCAAAGCCTTCGGACTCCCAGGCGGCGTTATACCAATGCGGTGCCCAGGCTCCGTCGCAGGGTTTTGGGCCTTTGGTCCAATGCAGCATAGCGTCCTGAGATTGAATACCGAGAGCCGCGCAAAGCTGCTGCAAGCTCGCGCGCGGGTTGGAAAGATGCAAATCAGCGTCAATCACCGGCGGGGCGTGGCCCAGATGATCGGCGACCAAATCAAAAATCTCGGCCTGTTCGACAAAGCCGATGGCGTGGAGTGTCACCTCGTCATGTTTCTTGGCGTAGGAGGCTAAGACCTTTTCCGGTGAACGGATCAGAAAGGCATTGGCCAATTTGTTGATAAAGCTGCGGTCTATGGTCTTCAACATGTGATGGGTCATGTGCTTCTGGTAAAAAATTGGCTTGGCAGCAGGCGTCGTGCAGGTCTCTGCGACTTTGCGCCAATCCTGTTCCCCAGCGTCGAGAATTTCGGCGCGCATGGGATGATTGAGGCCGGTAGATTTGAGATAGGCTGCATAAAAGGGCTCATCCCAGGCCTGGCAGTCGTCGCGGTTGCCAAAACTATACATCATGGCGGTGGAGATGTTGCGCGGGCCAGACCACATGGCAATGTTGGTCATAATGTGCGCGTTGCTTCGCGCTTGGCCAAGGCCTTGTAGGCGTCAGAGAGTTTGCGAGTTATGGGGCCAGCGCCTTGCCATTCGTCCGTAGACAGAGGATTTCGAACGGGCCTGCCGTCGATGATGCGGACGGGTGTGGTTCCGGCGAACGTTCCAGTGACGAAGGCTTCGTCGGCACCGTAGACATCGTAAAGAGAGAACTGCTTTTCAAAGACCGGAATTCCAAGATCTTTGCAGAGGCTGATGATGTTTCCCCGAGTGATGCCGGGGATGCAATATTGCCCAGACGAGGTCCAGACTTCGCCGCGCCTGACGATGAAGAAATGGGTGGAATTGCAGGTTGCTACAAAGCCCAGCGGGTCGAGCATCAAGGCCTCATCGGCACCAGCATTTGCGGCCTGAATACAAGCGGTTATGCAGTTCAGCTTAGAATGTGAATTAAGTTTCTGGTCCTGCACATCGGGTGCACCCCGACGGACATTCACAGTGTGCAGCGAGAGGCCGCGCGTCATCGCATCAGCGGTCGGGATTTTGTATTCGGCGATAACGACGATGGTGGCTTTGCCGATGGTCACGCGCGGGTCCTGATAGGGGGTTAATTTTACGCCCCGCGTCACCATCAAGCGGATGTGAGCGCCATCCACCATCTTGTTAGCGTCGATGCAGGCAAACAGTCTTTCGGCCAATTCCTGGGGCGTGACGCCGACATCCATGAAGATCGCCTTGGCGCCTTCATAAAGGCGTTCAATATGCTGGTGCAGGAAGGGAATGCCGCCGTTGACGAGGCGCAAGCCCTCCCACACGCCATCACCGAGAATAAAGCCGGAATCGAAAACTGAAACCATCGCCTGTTCGCGGGGCAGAAGCTTGCCGTTGACGGAGATCAGGATTGACGCGTTGCGGGGATCAATGGAAACATCATGAATAGATTGAGAGGTGTTTTGCATCGGCACATATTGGCCGTGCAGGGCGCAAAAATAAAGGTCGAAAATGTTGCAACTCATCCGGCAATCCGAATTCATCGAAGGCCGCTGGCGCAATGGCATGGGAACAAGCTGGGACATCGTGACGGAGCGTGAGAAAGGGGCGGCGGAATTTTCATGGCGATTGGCGAAGGCCCGGATTGATGCCGATGTGCCCTTTTCGATTTATCCGGGCATGGACCGGGTTTTCATGCAACTCGACGGGCATGGCGTTGACCTGCATTTTGCCGATGGCCGAACCATTGAGGTCCACGAGAGTTTTGTGCCACATGGTTTCAGCTGCGACATTCCCTTGAATTGCAAATTGCGAGGTGGCCCTTGCCTTGATTTGAATCTGTTTTTTGCGCGCGACCGATTTGCGGTCGATGCAAGCGTTATCGAACTTACGGGACAACGGGAATTGCTTGCTGCCGGACGCGCGGCCGTGTTTTTTGCCCTAGTCGGTGCGTGCAAGCTTTCAGCCAGTGGCGTGACCGTGGCCCTGGAAAAAGGTGATGCAGCTGTTCTCCGGCAGGCTGGCCAGGTTAGAGCTCAGGGTCAGGGCGCAAAGCTCTTTGCGGGACTTCTGACTGCGGCCTAAAAACGCAAAGGCCGGATGTTTCCATCCGGCCTTCTTTGAAACTCAAACTTACGCTTCGGGCTATTGACGGTATTGCTGGATGCGCGTGGTGCGCAAACCGGCAAGGCCATGGCGTTCGATGGAACGCTGCCAACCCAGATATTCCTCAACGGTGAGGGTATAACGCTGGCAGGCTTCTTCCAAACTCAAAAGCCCACCCCTGACTGCCGCCACGACCTCCGCCTTACGGCGGATGACCCACCGGTGCGAACCCGGAGGTGGCAAATCGGCGATGGTCAAGGGACTGCCATCGGGACCGATGACGTAATTGACGCGTGGACGCAACTGACCATTCATTGACGCATACCCAAAAACTGACCTTGCGCGGCCAACAGAACTCACATGCCGCACACAAGGTGACCTTGCCTCAAGCTGTTTAAAATTCGGCTAAGCGGATATGAACAAATTGCAAATTCGGCAGATTCACTGGTTCAATCCGGCACAGTTTGGCCCTGGATGCGCCAGAGTTGCGCGAATTTACGTTTAAGCTTATGTGGCGGGCATGAAATTATCCGACGATATCATCGACAAAGTGCACCAGGCCATGGGGCTAGCGGGCGACCCTGGGTCGCACCGGGTTGTCTGTGCCATGTCGGGCGGGGTTGATTCCTCGGTAGCTGCCGGATTGCTGAAAGCGGCCGGCTATGATGTTCTGGGCATCACCTTGCAGCTTTATGACCATGGCGCTGCAGTTGCCAAGAAGGGCGCTTGCTGTGCTGGGCAAGATATCCATGACGCAAGGCGGGTGGCCGCGAGTTTGGACATTCCCCATTATGTGCTCGATTTTGAATCTCGTTTTAAAGAAAATGTGATTGATGATTTTGTCGACAGTTATTTGAAGGGTGCCACACCGATCCCCTGCGTGCGCTGCAACCAGACTGTAAAGTTTGATGATTTGCTGGCCAGGGCTGAAGCGCTTGATGCATCATGCTTGGTGACAGGTCACTATGTTGAAAGCCGGTTGCGCGGCGACGGCAGCGGGCACCGCGACATGTTCACGCCCGCCGACATGGCTCGAGACCAGAGCTATTTCCTGTTTGCCACGACGCAAAAGCAGATGGACTTCTTGCGTTTCCCGCTGGGGCTTTTGCCGAAGTCCGAAACCCGCGCCATTGCCCAAGAGATGGGCTTGATGGTGGCAGAGAAGCCTGACAGTCAGGACATTTGTTTTGTACCGGGCGGTGACTATGCGCAGGTTATTTTGAAGCTTCGGCCCGATGCGGCACGATCTGGCGAAATTGTGCATCTTGATGGCCGGGTTTTGGGCCGACATGAGGGGATTATCCATTACACAATTGGACAGCGCAAAGGCCTTGGCATTGGCGGCGGTGATCCGCTCTATGTCGTGAAGCTTGACGCTGAGAATGCACGGGTTGTTGTTGGGCCGCATGAGGCGCTGGCGCAATTTGAAATTCCCGTTTCAGATGCAAATTGGCTGGGCGATGTGCCGCTCGGCGATGAGCCTGCCGAGGCCTTTGTGAAAATCCGCTCAACTCGTCCGCCGGTTCCGGCCTTGGTCAAGGCGCGCGAGGGCCGCGTGACTGTTGCCATTGCAGGTGGCGAGTTTGGGGTTTCGCCAGGACAGGCTTGTGTATTTTATGCCGGGCAGGGACCTGGGCAAAAAGTTTTGGGCGGCGGTTTTATCGCAAGGCCGGGTCATTGAAAGAGCGCGCCACCCGCGTCGCGCCAAGTTCAACCTTGCGCTCGCGCGCGCTGTTTCTATGGCAGAATATTCGTAACCCATTCACCACAGGAGGTGTCACACCCAGTGGGCGGCAATTGTCGCGGCTGATGGTTGAAACATTGGCTCCTGAAGCCGGTGAGATGGTGGTTGAGTTCGGCCCGGGAACGGGCGTTTTTACCAAGGCATTGCTGCGGGCGGGGGTTGCCCCTGAAAACCTTATTCTCATTGAATTCAATTCTGACTTTGTGAAGTTTCTTCGCGCAGAGTTTCCCAAGGTCACGGTGATTGAAGGATCGGCTGCTGATCTGCCGCGTCATCTCTCTGAGCTCGGTCATGCCAAAATCAAGAAGATCATTTCGGGTCTGCCTTTACGCACGATGCACGAGCCGCTTCGCATTGCGATCACGGAGGCCGTTGCCGCTGGCCTTGATCAGGGCGGCACCTATGTGCAGTTCAGCTATTTCAGGATTCAGCCTTTGCCAGAAAAATTGGCGGGGAGTCTGGGGCTCGCAGGTCGATGCGTCGGCATGGCTCTCCGGAATCTGCCACCGGCCTTTGTCTATCGTTACCACAAGCACGCCTAGTTTCTTGCCTTGGTCCGACGCCCAACCTATAGTTACGTTTAAAACGACAGGGAGCAGGCCTAGTGGCGAAACTTAAACTTCAGCCCAACCTCGACAAAGACATCAAAAAGGGAATTGCTTGGTCGGTTCATGCCTTCACCACCAGTGGCATTGTGCTTGGTTTTTTGGCGCTCGTGGCGGTTTTGAAGAATGACGCAGTGGCGGCATTCATGTGGCTGGGCTTGGCGCTTTTTGTTGATGGTGTGGACGGGTCGCTGGCGCGGAAAGCGCGGGTTCGCGAATATACGCCTAATTTCGATGGTGCCTCGCTTGATCTGGTGATCGATTTTTTCACTTACGTGGCGGTGCCCGCCCTGATGATCTATTGGTTCAACATGGTGGCCGTGCCTTATGTGTTTGAGGGCATCACCTGGAGCCTAATTGCGGGCGCACTTGTGATGGCGGTGTCGTGCTACACTTTTGCAAATGTCGGCATGAAATCTTCAGACTATTATTTTGTCGGCTTCCCGGCGATCTGGAATGTCGTTGTTTTGTATTTCTACCTGTTCAATACGGGCTGGCTGGTGAATGGCATTACCGTTGTCGTGCTGGCCGTTATGACCTTCATCCCGATCAAGTTCGTACACCCTTTGCGGGTGACCCATTGGCGTGAGATTACCATTCCGATGACTGTGCTGTGGGCGGCGATGACCTTGAGTTTGATCATCAGTGGTCGGAACCCCAACTATGATGACTGGATCTACAAGCTCCAGCTTGTGCTTTTTGGCATGACATCGCTGTATTTTGCGGGGATTTCGCTGTGGCGCACCTTTGTTCTGGGGGACCAGGGCGACGAGGAACCGACCGACATTCCCGCCGCTTGACTTTAGCGACCTCCCTTCACTATATCGCGCTCTTAGTGGCGAGGTAGCTCAGTTGGTTAGAGCACGGGAATCATAATCCTGGGGTCGGGGGTTCAACTCCCTCTCTCGCTACCAAATTTCCTGGAATATTTGGTTTTAGGCCTGTTATCCGTGTCTTAGAAGCTCGTTGACAATTGGCTGACAGGCGGGTTAAAAAAAGGCTTAATTGAGGCATTGTTTAGAGGGTGGGTTGGTTATGAAATTATCACTTTTGGCAGGCGTTGCGGTATCGGCTTTGATATTGGCAGCACCTCAGGCTTCGGCCGCAGGTTACAAGCCTTATGTGAGCGTGTTTGGCGGCGGGGCAATACTGGCCCAAAATCCTCACGGCACATATGAGGGACCATCTGACGGCAGCTTGGATCTGCTGATGAACAATCCGGGCTATGTCTTCGGTGCCACGGTGGGTGCTGATTGGGGCAACCACATCCGCACGGAAGTTGAACTCTCTCATGCCCGTTGGAGTTCAGACAAGTATCATTCCTATGCGACCAGCGATGGCGGCCATTCTGGTACGCACGATGGTTCCAGCTCAGTGTCAGCCACCTATTTGCTGGGCAACGTATGGCTTGACCTGAATCAGGGCTCACGGATTACACCCTATCTCGGCGGCGGCGCGGGCATTGGTTGGGCGAACGTGAATATATTCCCTGGCGAATCTTTCGAAGATAATTTCAACTCTACCGGGTTTGCGTTCCAGATTGGTGCAGGCGTGCGCTTTGCCGTGAACGATCATTTCATGATTGATGCCGGTTATCGGTTCAAGGACATTGTTGGGTTGAATTATGATCCAGTCGATCACGTCAGCTCCATCGATTCGTTGTCAGATACGAGCCTTGCCTCGCACAATTTCCAGATCGGACTGACTTACAGTTTCTGATCCTTGAATCTGGTTTCAATTTGAAAACACCGCTCCCTTGGGGGCGGTGTTTTGTTAGGGCGATCGACTAAGGCGAGGGAATCATAATCCTGGGGTGGGGGTCAACTCCCTCTCCCGCTACCAAATGCTCTCGTTGAGGCGCATCGACTTTGGCTAGACGGGTAAAAGTTACTATGAGGCCCACCTAATTTCGAAGCAGAATAAGCACATGCGCGCGCTTCAGTTCTGATTTCTAAATATTTCGACTAGAAAATACCGCTCCAATTAGGCGGTGTTCTATTTGGGACCCGGACTACGCGTTATGTCTTTTTTTGAACACTTGCATCCATTTGGTGTGGCAAAAATGGCGCTATTTTCGTTTTTTGGATATTGGAGGTGGTTTAACTTGATCAATGAAATATCTTAATGCAAGTCAATGACTGAACAATAGCGAGGCACCATAATAAAAAATCACTTTTAATCGCATCCGCAGCAGGCGCTTTGGCTTTGACAGCCTCACTGGCTTCAGCAGCTGATTATTCGGCACCCGCTGGGCCGACATACATGCCATACGTCAGCGTGTTTGCGGGAGCCAGCTTTCCGAATGATGTGAATACTACACGATCAAGCACTGCTTCCTATTCGCAAAAATCGGATACGGGCTACATATTGGGCGGTGCCATCGGTATGAATTGGAACAATGTGGTTCGGACGGAAATCGAACTATCTCATGCTCGTTGGAGCGGTAATTCATTGGATTCTAATACTGCATTTGCCTCTGATGTGTCCTCCACCTATGTTTTGGGTAACGTCTGGCTTGACTGGAAAAATAATTCGGCATTCACACCCTATATCGGGGGTGGTCTCGGTGTAGCTTTTGTAAATTTTGACCAGACGACTGCTGGTAATCACGGTTACGCCGGTAGCGATACGGTACTTGCTTATCAGTTAGGTGCCGGCGTGAATTTCGCTTTGTCAGATCAGCTGTCTTTGGACGTTGGTTATCGATATAAAGCGACGTCAGATTTTAATCCGCATGATGGTGACGGCTTCGGTGATTTCGTTGGCGCGCATCTGGGCTCTCATAATGTTCAAGTGGGCTTGACCTATAAGTTCTGATTTCTGGTTTGAGTTTGATTTTAAAAACACCGCTCCCCTTGGGGCGGTGTTTTGCTATTATGGATCATCATGCCGAAAATGCCACTTCAGCCCACGAGACCTTTGCCGTTTGGCTTGCCTGCTGCTCCCGTCATTCCCCCTCCGGCGAAGCTGTCCGACGCCGACCGGCGGCAGCTGCAGATGATGTTGCAGCAGGGTGTAAACCTGCAACGCGATGGAAAATTTGTTGACGCGGAGCGTTGCTACCAAATGGTGCTGCAGCGCGTGCCAGACATGCCCGAAGCTTGCAACTTCATGGGGACGATTGCGCTTGAAGCCAAAGATGCTGCCGTTGCGGCTGAGTATTTCGAGAAGGCCGTGAAAGGCTCGCCCAAGGATCCAACGATCCGGCACAATTTCGGGAGTGCTCTTTTCCAGCTGGGCGAATATCATGACGCGATAGTCCAATTGCGAAGGGCGCTAGAATTGAAACCACGCCAGATTGACTCGATCTCCCTTATGTCAAATTGCTACAACCGGCTGGGCAAATCTGAAGAGGCCGTGCAGTTTGCCGAGAAGGGGCTGCGCATGGACGAAAGCAATTCATCTTGTCGTACTGCCAAGGCGGATGCGCTGGTAAGTCTGGGCCGCATGGCGGAAGCTGAAGCATTGCTGAAGAAAAACATTCAGGACGACATTGGCGTTGCCAAATCCTGGCAGAGTCTGGCAGCGGTTCGAAAATTCTCCAGCGATTCACCAGAACTTGATGCCGTGCGCACCAAGCTTAGAGAGCCGGAATTGCAGGAACAAGAAAAGATCCCGCTTCATTTTGCGCTGGCCAAAATGGCCAATGACGCCAAGCTTTATGATGAGGCGATGGCGGAATTTATTGCGGCCAAGGCCAAAGACGCCGCCAGCTATGACATTTTGCAATATGAGCGGCGGGTGGACAGCCTCATTGAGTTTTTCAATCCGCTCTTTCTTGGCGCAAGAAAAGATTTCGGCAAGCCATCGCAACGGCCGGTTTTCATCGTGGGCATGCCGCGCTCGGGCACGACGCTGACAGAGCAGATCATCTCCAGCCACCCGCAAGTTACAGGTGCTGGCGAACTTGGCGAAATGGCTTCCATCGCGCGCCACATTGGAGATCATGTTCGTCTCATGTCACGCTATGGCGCCAAGCTTATGTCGATGTCGCGCGAGGAAAGTGCGGCACTTGCACAGCGCTATCTGAAATTCATCGACCGCACCTCGCGCGAGGCGGCACGCGTGACCGACACGATGCCGCATAATTTTGAGCATGTGGGTTTGATCGCACTGTTGTTTCCCAATGCCACCATCATTCATTGCAAGCGTGATGCGATTGACAATTGCCTGTCGTGTTACATGAATGCCTTCAGCGATTCGCATGCCTATAATACCGATATTGCAAAACTTGGCCGCTATTACCGCGCCTATGACCGGTTGATGAAACACTGGCACAAGGTTTTACCCGGTCGCATTTTCGACAATCAGTATGAAGAATTGGTGGCCGACCAGGAGGGGCAATCACGCAAGCTGATTGCCCATTGCAAGCTGGAATGGGATGATGCCTGCCTGAACTACACCGCGAATGAGCGCGGCGTTAGCACGATCAGCCGCTGGCAAGTGCGCCAGCCGATTTACAAGACCTCGATGAAGCGCTGGAAGCCTTATGAAAAGCACCTCGGCCCGCTGATTGCGGGCCTTGGCGATCTTGCGGATGTCAGTTGATCATTGCGGCGGGTTGATGGTGATCGACGGGTCGTATTTGATGTGCTGGGTGGTCACCGATTGAACACCCATGGCGCTTCCTTCGATGATCATTCCTGCGGGCAGATTGTTTGCGCCATCAAATAATTTCACGTGGCTGGTGGCTTTAACGCCCATCGCGCTGGCCGAGGTGTCAAACTCATAGAGGGGGTGGGATTGGCCATCAAACTCGGCCGTTGTTCCGCATGTAAAGTTGGATGCACCCTTCATGCCTTGCGCCATGGCGTCTTGCATCATGTTGCCGGTCATGGCCGACATTGCAGCGGGCATGGCCATCCACTTGCCATTCATTTTCATCCAGGTGCCTTGCTTGACCATGATGGTTTCCATTTCCGGCATTCGCATGTGGAATGAAGAAGGCAGGATGACATCGGCTTCAATTTTTCGGGTTTTGCCGTTTGCCACCATCTCCATGCTGGTGTGATAGGGGCCAGCCTTCAAATGCGCCTGCATGATGGCTTCAAGTTCGGATTTGCAATCGGCGTGAGCGGCGACAGAAGAGGCAGCCAAGGCTGCGGCGAGACAAAGCAAAAATTTCAATTTGGCCTCCAAGTGAAAGCCCCCGCCAATTGGTAGCGCGGCTTCATAGGCAGCGCAAGCATTGGCGCAAGAGAAAGCTCTTGCTAGGATGAATCATGGCTAAAAAAGTGATCGTCATTGGCGGAGGAATTATCGGGGCATCGACGGCATTTCATCTGGCGCGGAGTGGCGCTGACGTGAGAGTGTTGGAACGGGCTTCGACTGTTGGAAGTCTGGCCACGGCGCATTCCTGGGCATGGCTTAATGCGTCATGGGGTAATCCGCCTGATTATGTGTCTTTGCGCATGGCCTCTTTGGAACAATGGCGCGGCTTGGCGACGGTCAATCCGAAATTGGCACCGCGCTGGTGTGGAAGCCTGTTGTGGGATTATCCGGAAGACGAATTGCGGGCCTATGTGACGGCGCGACAGGCGCATGGCTATCAGGCGGAACTTGTTTCAAAAGCCGATGTGATGCGGATGGAGCCTGGCGTTGCGGAGCCACCAGAGCTTGCCGTTCAGGTCGCAGACGAGGGCGATATTGACCCGGTTTTGGCCACACAAGGATTTCTGGAAGCGGCTGAATCGCATTCAGCACAAATAGAGACCGGTGTTTCAGTGAAGCAATTGACTGAAAAGGACGGTTTGGTTTCCGCGCAACTCGCAAGCGGAGAAACTGTGACGGCTGATGAAATTGTGCTCGCAGTGGGTGTAGCCACGGCAAAACTGCTGGGCGGGATTGATATCAAGTTGGCCATGGAGATGCCTCCGGGCCTGCTCATCAGGGCGACGGCCCGGCCCAACAGTTTGCGCGGGCTTGTGATGGCACCGGGCATTCACGCGAGGCAGCGCGCGGACGGTGTCATCATCGCTGGCAGTGAATTTACGGGTGCTGATCCAGGCTCCGATCCGGGCCAGACCGCGCAAGGTTTCTTCAATCGCTTGCAGGCATTTTTGAAAGCCGACAGCCGCTTGGAGTTTGAGGGTTTCGGGATTGGTGAGCGGCCAACGCCCGCCGATGGCATGCCAGCCGTTGGTCGGCCAAAGGGCACGCGCAATCTCTATGTGATGGTCATGCATTCTGGGATTACGCTGGCTCCAGCTGTAGGTGCCTTTGCGGCGCGGGAAATTCTGGGTGGTGAGCGCGATCCTCTACTGACGCCTTATCATCCTGACCGTTTAGCGTGATCAGTTGCGATGTGACTCGACGGGGTCGATCGGCTGTGACTTGTGCAATTCGGCCAGCGTGATCGGCATGATGGTGGGCTTCAACACCTCTGAAACAAGGGCCGGCGTTTCCTTGACAAAATCGCCTTTTTGATAGGCTTCAAGATCAGCTTGGTGATCATCCATGAATTTGACAAGCTCGGAATAGCTGGCGCATTGAACATCGGGATAGTCTGTTGAATTGCATACGGCCTTGGCAAAGCGCTGCATCGCCTTCCAATAGGCACCGCCATTCCATTGGGCGAAGTGATGGCCAATGTGGATGGGTGCCCGGTTGCCGTAATAGCTGTTCTTGAAATAGGCCATATAGGTGCTGAACACTTCGTCTTCATAGCGCTGGAAGTTTTTGGGGTTGCCACGACGCGCGCCGGTCTGGGCCATATAGAAATTATAATCCATAGTGAGTGCAACTCGGTGAGAGGTGGCCATGCGCACATCAACCAGCGGGAATTCCCAAAGCCCCTTGTCCTTCACGGGCCAATCGCCTTCGCGGGCGGGGGCAGACGTGTCGTAGACGAATTTCATGTTCGAAAGTGCTGACCATAGCGCGTCCCGGTTGAATGACAGGAACGGGGCGCGAAAGCCGCCGTAGCTGGGTTTGGTGAAATAATCGCTCCAGCCTGCAGGCTCCGGACTGTCGCCATAGGTCTTCCAGGCATTGGCCATGATGGAATTGAACTGGCTGAATTCGCTGTTCCACATGGCGGCGGAATAATCCTTGCCATTGAAATGGCCGCAGCCATGCGAGCCGATTTCCTGGTGCTCATCCATGGCCGCTGCGGTCTGCCTCAGGCGCTCGGCAATGTCGGCGGGTGTGCCGCCCCAGCCAATGGTACTCTTGCCCGGGCCGTTACGGGGCTCGATGTAGGTCTTCTTGTCGGCATCGGCCAAATAGTAAACGCAGCTGACAAAATAGGTGAAATGGACGTTATTGGCGGCGGCGAAGGCGCGCGAGTCTTTCCAGAAGTCATTGTCCATACCGCCATCGAAAGCGAGCATGACAAATTGCGGGGGTGCAGAGGGTTTGTCTTCGGCTTTGGCAAAAGGAGCCGAGATCAAAGACAATGAGCAGGCGAGGGCTAAAGCCCTGGGCCAATTGTACAAAAGAGAACGGCCAAACCGCGACAGGCACTTTGCCATGACAAATTTACTCACCGGAAAACGCACTGATCATCACGCGGCCGTCGTGATGATGGTTTTTCTCTTAATCTCGACTCTCTAATTTGTCAATATATTACAACTAGTTAAGCTAATTTTGAGTAACGGAATGAACGGTTGGCATTGATATCAAAGCGATTTCACATTGGCATGACACATGCAGCTTGACTGACGGATAGTCCCGTTTCGGGACAGAGGGGCTTTACCGATGGCCATGCTGGACCAGTTTGTCGATGAATTGCGCAGCGCCCGCCTGGCCGAATCTGCACGGTTTGACGCGGCCATGGGGTTCCAAGACGCCAAGGTTTTGCGCCTTGGAGCGTTGCGGGATGCAGTTTTGCCAGGCTTGGCAGGCCATCAGCAGGCGAGGCAGATGTTTGAGTTATCGGTCTCTCCCGGCATCAGCCCCAGGCTCTGGGTTGATCTCGTCTCATCGGTGGTGATGGAGCCTGACCCCAAGTCTTACAGGCTGGTTCAAGACCAGTCGGAGGGCCGCGTGACCCTTTTTGAGACAGATCGGCTTTCCGAAATGAAAGCCTATCTCACGCGGTTTCTGGCGCATCGCCTGGTTGAGCAGGAGCGCAACTTCGCGACGCAACGGGGATCTCGGTTTGCCGCTGGCGGCTGCTACACTCATGGAGATTTGATTCTGGTGTGGCTTGCGGGTCTTGGATTTGGGGTTTTGGCGGTGCTGGGATGGGCCATCGGGTTCGGAAAACTGGGTTTTTAGGCTTTTCCAATCGTTACAAATTGAAACAGGTTTTGATTTCGCCGCGAGGTCTCGGGGCTGCTAGTTTTAGCCTTGTATGAATCTCAAGGTATTTGTTGTGATGAGCCATTTGGCGCTGGACGAAAAACAAAAAACAGACATCAGTGTTTTGGCGCGTACGCCGCGACTGAACCGAGATTTACCCCAGCGACTTGCTGATTTTGCGACCTTGGCCGAAGGCCTGGATTATGCCGCGCAAGGTGTGACCGGATTTAACTTCTATTCGGGCCGCGGCGCATTGGAATTTGTGCTGCCTTTTTCCGAATTGCGGCGCAGGGCCATGGCCACGGCGCGCAAGCTTCTCTCCACAGGATTGAAGCGTTTTGACCGTGTAGCCATCGTGGCTGAAACGGGTCCGGAATTCGTGGTCAGTTTCTTTGCCTGCCAATATGCGGGCTTCATGCCATGCCCTGTGCCTTATAGCATGTATATCGGCGGCAAGGACGCCTATGTGTCGCGCATCGCCGGCATGCTCAATGCCGCCCACGCTAACGCCATTCTGGTTCCTGCTGAACAGGTGGCAAGCATCCGTGAAGCCGCCGCAATGGCGGGCACCAAGCTTGTGCTGACCCATGAAGACGTTGCGGCCTTGCCTGAATCCATGACCAAGCTGCAGGGCTTTGGCTCTGGCGACCAAGCTTATATTCAATATTCATCGGGCTCGACATCGGCACCCAAGGGTGTGTTGATTTCGCAAAAGGCCATCATGACCAATGCGCGGGGCATGTTGAAGGATGGCATGAATGTGCGACCCGGAGACCGGGGCTTTTCATGGCTGCCACTTTATCACGACATGGGTCTCGTGGGCTTTTGCCTGTCGCCACTGTTGTCGCAATCGTCAGTGGATTATCTGGCGACGACGGCCTTTGCACGTCGCCCGGCCCTGTGGCTGAAACTGATGGCGGAAAACCGTTCAACCGTTTCGTTCTCACCGACCTTTGGCTATGACCTCGCTGCCAAGCGCATCAATGGCGAAGCAGTCAATCTTGATCTTTCGCATTGGCGTGTGGCTGGCATTGGCGGCGACATGGTGCGGCCGGACGTGTTGAAGGCCTTTTCGGATACATTGGCAGTGGCGAAGTTTTCGCCCACATCTTTCCTGCCTTGCTACGGCATGGCCGAATCCACCTTAGCGATTTCGTTCCCGGTGGTGGGACAAGAAATTCGCGTTGATCATGTGGACCGTGTGGCGGTGCGCCATGATAACAAAGCGGTTCCGGTTCCCGCAGGTTCGCCCAATGCGCGAGGCTTTGTGGTGTGCGGCAAGGCCATCGAAGGCCATATGATGGAAGTGCGCGGCAGTGCTGGCGAAGTTTTGCAAGAGCGTGAGATAGGACGGATCTTTGTTTCCGGCCCGAGCCTGATGAGCTGCTATTTTGAAAATGAAACGGCCACCGCCGAGACCATTGGCGCTGATGGTTTCCTCGACACCGGCGACATGGGCTATCTTCTCGATGGCGAGATTGTCATCACCGGGCGCGCCAAGGATTTGATCCTGCACAATGGCCGCAATATCTGGCCACAGGATATTGAGTGGACGGCTGAACATCACCCGCTGCTTAAGTCAGGCGATGTTGCTGCCTTTGCCGTTGAAGGCGCTGATGGCGATGATGAAGTTGTGGTGCTGGTTGAAACCCGCACCACCGACAAGGCCGAGCAAGAGGCGCTGCGCCGCGATGTCGGCAAGATGGTGCATCAGAGTGCTGGTGTTGATTGCACAATCGTTCTGGTCTTGCCGCGCAGCTTGCCTTTCACCTCATCGGGCAAGCTTTCGCGCGCCGGAGCCCGCGCCAAGTATCTCGCTGGCGAGATTGAAATCATCCAGGCACCGCAAGGCTGACAATGGGCCTTAATGTCGGTTTAACAGGGGCGACTGGTTTTGCCGGGCCGTTCGTTTTGGCGGAGCTTTTGGCCGCCGGACATAAAGTCAAAGCATTGGTGCGCAGGCCGCGAGAATTTTCCGGTGCCGTGACCAGCATTCAGGGCAGCTTGGATGAGCCATCATCATTGGTGCCGCTTGTGGCTGGCACTGATGTTGTGGTTCATGTGGCGGGTGCCATCAGCTCGATTAACGAGAACAATTATTTCCGCATCAATTTTGCTGGCACCAAGGCGCTCTATGAGGCAGCACTTGCTGCTGGCGTGAAGCGTTTTGTGTTCGTCTCCACGCTTGCTGCACGCGCGCCTGAGGTTTCAGCCTATGCCGCAAGCAAGCGGGCTGCCGAGGATTTTCTCTTAAGCCGCAGTGACGGCATCGAGATTGTGATTTTACGTCCGAGTGCAGTCTATGGTTCTGGCGATAAGGCGACGTTGCCCTTGATCAAGGCGTTGCAATCGCGCGTGGCCATTCTGCCTGGGCGATCCCAGTCCCGCTTCTCGCTGGTTCATGCCTCCGATCTGGGCAAGGTGATTGCTTCTGCCACTGCTGCACATGACACAGGGCTCTTTGAAATTGATGATGGTGCGGGTGGCTATGATTGGGCGGGTCTTGCCGCAACCAATGCCCGCCTCACGGGCAAGCCTTCGAAATTGATGTTTGTGCCAAAACCACTGGCGCTTGGCGGAGCCTTTGCGATTGAATGTTGGGCGGCCCTCAATGGTGGTGCTGCCATGGCCAATCGCGGCAAGGTCCATGAGCTTTACCAACCCGACTGGGTGGTCAAGGGCAGGGCCTGGCCCGGACAAAAATTCCGTAGTCTCGAGCAGGGCTTGAGCGAAACATTACAATGGTATTGGCAGGCCGGATGGTTGAAGGCCCCAACCCAAAAGGTTAGAAGTGCGGAATGACAACGAAGCCAGACATTATCGCTGCAATTTGCAAACTGCTTGAGCCATTTAATGCTGAGCACAAGGCTTTGTCGGCGACCACTGACATTCCGGCGGAGCTCAATATCGATTCAGTTGGTGTCCTAGATTTCATCATGGAGGTCGAAGACCATTTTGATATCGAGATTCCGATGAATGTCGTTTCTGAAATCCGCACGATTGGCGAACTTGCCGATTACGTTGAGAGCAAGGTAGTGAAATCCTGATGGTTGATCTTCTCGAAAAGCACCGTGGCATTTCTGATCGTGTCCAGCGCATGGTCGATATGGGTGTGAATGCCTTGGGTGTGACGGCTGAACAGATGATTTCTCCGACGCGCGCTTTGGTCGGCAACCGCGAAATCATTCTGGCCGGCACCAACAACTATATGGGCATCACCTTTGATCCGCGCTGCATTGCTGCGGGCAAGAAGGCGCTGGATGAATTTGGTACGGGTACTACGGGATCTCGCATCGCCAATGGCAGCTTTGCCATGCACAAGAAACTTGAACATGATCTCGCTGAGTTCCTGAACCTCAAGCACTGCATTGTTTTTACCACCGGCTATCAGGCCAATCTTGGCATGTTGTCAGGTTTAGCTGGTCCCAACGACACGATCTATCTCGACGCGGATTCACATTCGTCGATCTATGATGGGTGCACGCTCTCAGGTGCCAAGCTGGTACGCTTTCGGCACAATGATGCGGCTGACCTCGACAAGCGTCTGGCCCGCAATGAAGGGTCCACCGGCGGCAATCTTGTGGTGCTGGAAGGCATTTACTCGATGCTGGGTGACAGAGCGCCGCTGGCTGATTTTATTGCCCTTAAAAAGAAGCATGATTTCCAGCTGGTGGTTGATGATGCCCACAGCTTTGGAGTGCTTGGCCCGAATGGGCGCGGCCTTGGCGATGAGGCTGGCATTACCGAGGGCGTTGATTTTGTAATCGGCACATTCTCCAAAAGCATCGGGGCCATTGGCGGTTTCGGGGCGAGCAATCATCCGCTGTTTGAAACGCTGCGTTATGCCATGCGGCCCTATATGTTTACGGCGTCGGCCTCGCCCGCATCGATTGCCACATCGATTGAAGCGTTGCGGATTTTGAAGGCGGAGCCTGAACGACGCGCAAAACTTTGGGAAAATTCAACGCGTCTGTTCAACGGCCTGCGCGGGCTTGGGCTGGATACAGGCACCGATGTGGTGAGCCCTGTGATTGCTGTTAAGATGCCCGATGAGCTGACCACAATTGCCAAGTGGAGTGGGCTGTTTCAGGCCGGAGTTTATGTGAACATGGCGGTACCACCGGGAACGCCAAATCGGCTGTGCCTGCTGCGCTGCTCGGTTTCAGCCGCACATACGCCAGCAGAAATTGACGCGATCATCGCGGCGTTCAAGCAGGTTGTTTTGGCTTAGAGTGGCCCTAAATGAACGGCGAATGGGCCTAGGGCGATTTTGACTTTTCAAAGAAAAGTCAAAACGCTTTAAGCCATTTCTGATCGGGCCAAGACTGCCGCAGCGATTGCACCAAAAATAATGATGGGAGAAAAAGCGGCAAGCCAGGGCGCGATCACGCCGACTTCGCCCAAGGTGGTCGACAAGCCTTCGCCGACGAAGAACAGAAACCCGAGTGCGACGCCAAAGCCAAACAAATAGCCGATGCCGCCGCCGCGCCTAAATCGCGTCGACAGCGGCACGCATAGCACCAGCATGACGATCGCAATGACAACTGGCGTCAATCGTTTGTACCACCAGGTTTGATAGACATAGACCGGCTTCACGCCAAAACCATTGTTGGCGATATAATAGCTGAGCGCACTGATCGTCATGTCTTCAGGTTCCGCTGAACGCTCGGCTGAAGCGGGCTTGGCGGGACCACTGTAAGTCATTGTGGGAAGACGCGCTGGTGGCTGGCCTCCTACATAGTAGATCACCACATCGTGGAGTTGCCATTGACCATCAATTAATTCACCGCTTGCGGCAAAAATCTGCTCTTTCAGCATGCCCTCGGGCGTGCGGCGAAACAGGATGAGGTTCTTGAGCTTGGTGTCTTCTTCATTGGCCTCAAGGGCGCGCATGATGTCATCGCCAGAGCGCAGCCAGACAGGATCATTCTTGTTAGTGCTGAGTTTCTGGCGCGCATAGTCGCCAATGCCCCAGCCGCGCAGGATGGGTGCTGCGGCGGGCACGGCCTGATCCATCAGCACAAATTGAAAGCCGCCAACAATGAGAGCCACTGGCAACAGCATGATGATGAGGCGGGCTGGCGAAATGCCGATGGCCCAGATCGCCGTCATTTCGCTGCGATAGGACAGTTCGGTGATGGTGAGCAAAAGAGACAAAAGCAGACTGATGGGAATGAACAATGTCAGGATCGAAGGGGCGCGCATGAAGCAATATTTGGCCGCCGCCACCAGAATGTTCGGCGAGATGACACCCATGTCGCGGATCAGTGACACAACTTCAAGCGTCAGCACAAAGCCCCCAATGCCCATCACGATCACCGCAAATCGCAGCAATATCATTCGAGTGAGAAAGCGGGCAATGATTGTCATGGGGCTTCTTGGTTGATCTTCACGGTGTCGCCAGCACTGAAGGCTTTTAAAGTTGGGTCCCAGCGATGCGGCTGCAGGGTGATTTGCCACTGACCCTTGCTGCGTGCAATCGAATAAAGATTCCACTGGGCGGGCTCGGAATGATGGCCTGAGGAGGTGGCTGATGCCACGCCGATCAGCGGAATTTGCTTGGCTTGGCCTTGAAGCGTGTTGTGCATGGCGCGGTGGTTATGGCCATGAATGACAAGTTCAGCACCCTCGGCTTTCAGGATATCGGCCAATTCTGCAGCATCGGTCAGGGCGCGTTGTGCCATGGCAAGGCCCGGGGCTGGCGGATGATGGATCATTACCACGCGACAAAAACCCTTCAGGCACATGTCTTGCAGAAGGAGCGCCAAGGCGTTGCGCTGGGCTTTGCCGAGGGTTCCTCTGGCGCTATAAAGATTTTGTGGCCGTGCGGTTGAAAGGCCGATCAATGCAATGTTGCGGCGCAGGCGCAGATAGGGGAATTCGTTGGGTTTTTGGGAATCCCCGGTGAGCCAGGGCTGCCAATGGGCCAGGCCTTTTTCATAGCTTATCGGCACATAAGCGTCGTGGTTGCCTGGTGTGAATGACAAAAAATCAGGAGCGCCCGCCTGTTCCAGCCAGCGGCGGCCACGGATGAATTCGCCCTTGGCTGCAATGTTGACGAGATCACCAGTGAAGGCGATGTGGTCGGGTTGGCTCGCGGCGATATCGGCGAGCAGCTTTGCGGCAATTTCCGGCACATGGATTTTGCGCCGCCTAAGCCAGGAGATGCCGCCAATCACCCGCTTTAAACGAAAATCGCCAAAGGCATCAGCCAAACTCACGGGCGCTAAATGAACGTCAGAAAAATGGGCAAGCCTGAAATCCAAATCTCAGAGCGCCTTTTCATAGACGCGATAGATTTTATAAACGCGGGCACCCATCGATTCCATGATGTGCCGGAGACGCAGATTGTCCTCAAGCACCCAAGAGAATTCGCCGTGCGTGACACCGCGGCTGATCTGATAGTCCGAAGCTTCGCGAATGACGGAAAGTGCGAGGCCTGCACCCACCATGGTGTCCTGGTATTTTTTGAGAACGCCCATCAGGGGGACGCGCACCGATTTTGATTTTCGCGTGATCGCGCCCTTGATCAGTTGGGGGAGCTTCCAACTCATCACACGGCCGTTGAGACCCTGGAACCATTCATTGATGTTGGGCATACTGACGATGAAGGCGGCGTTCTCGCCTTTCCATGATGCAATCTGAACTGCATTGGCAGGCACCAGCATCTTGAAGTTCTTGGCCAGAAGATTGAGCTCAGCCTCGGTGAATGGAATGAAGCCCCAGTTTTCGGACCATGCATCATTGAAGATCGACATGATGATATTGATCTCGTTGCGGAGATCCTTTTTGTTGACAGGGCGCACTTTGAGATCGCCCGAGTTCATCATGCGGTCGACCACTTTTCGCAAGGTGGGTGTCAGTCCTTTGCGATTGTCAAACTCAAAAGCGAACAGATCTTTGGTCTTGCGATAGCCACTCTTTTCAACATTCGCTGCATAGTAGCTGCGATGATGCGGCATCATCATGTTGGGGGGCGTGTTGAAGCCGTCAATCAAGAGCCCTGATTCATCGTTGATCGAAAAGCTGAACGGCCCCATGGCGCGTTTCATGCCCTTGGCGCGCAACCAGTCTTCGGCGGCCTTGAAGAGGGCTGCGAAAGTTTCCTGATTGTCTTCGGCATCGATGAAGCCGAACTGGCCAGTCTCATCCTTGTAGCGTTCAAGATGAAGCCGGTCGACTTGCGCTGAAATGCGGCCCACCGGTTTGCCATCACGTTCAGCGACAAAGAGCTGAGCCTCGGCATGTTCAAAGTAGGGATTTTTTTTCGCGTCGAGATGTTCCAGCCTTTCAATGAAAAGTGGTGCTACCCAGTTAGGATCATCGGCAAAAATCGGAAAGGCAGCCTTGAGGAATTCGAGGTTCCCGGCCTTGTCTTTTACGGGGCGAATGGTGAGGGTGCTCATGGGCCGTCCTTGGCAAGTGATGCGCCAACAAATAGAGTGATTGGCTGATAATCACAAGCAAGTGGTGGGGCGATTGAAACGACTGATCTATGGCATATTACGGCCCGTTCACAAACCCGTCGCACGGTTGACACGGGGCATGACGCTGGGCTCGCGGGTGGTCGCGGTGCAGGGCAATGAGGTGATGCTGGTCAAACAGTCTTATGCGCCCGGCTGGATCTTGCCCGGCGGTGGGGTGGAGCGCGGGGAGACTTTTCTTGATGCCGCAATTCGCGAGGCGCGCGAGGAAGCGGGACTGGTGCCGACAGGTCCACTCCAGTTGCATGGCATATTTTCTAATGAGGCCGTATTCCGGGGGGACCATGTGGCATGTTTTGTGATGCGCGAATTTTCTCGCGCGGCATGGGCTCCAGATTTTGAGATTTCTGACGCCAGATTCTTCCAGGCAAAACGCCTGCCCGAGGATACAAACGAGGGTTCGCGCCGCCGTATTGCCGAAATTTTAGATGGCGTTCCCTTAACCAGCCATTGGTAAGTGCTTGACGGCGAGGTGCTGCTTGGACTAACGCCCACGCCCATGCAATTGACGTTCACCATTTCACAGCGACGACGGCCCCTCATTGGTTGAGCCGCCTGTTGTTGTCTGGGGTTTTCCCCGATTTGAAATGAGTTGAACATGGACCTTTCCCTGCCCGAGGCACAAACGCCTCAAGACCTGCCTTTCATTGAAAACATCCTGGATTTGGGATTTGGCCTGTCGCGCCGGACCAAAACGTCTTATCGGTTACGCGAAGGCAGCCATGCGGTGGACGGGCTGTCATTGGTGATCCGCGATGCCGAACTTGGCGTGGCCGGAACCATCAGTTATTGGCCTCTGGCCATTGGCGAGGCGGCAACACCCGCCTTGTTGCTGGGGCCGCTGGCGGTTCATCCCTTAAGGCAGAACAAGGGCTATGGCCGCATCCTGATGGCAGCGAGCCTGAAGCGGGCTCGCGAGCTGGGGCACGGGTTTGTGCTGCTGGTGGGTGATGCCGCCTATTACGAACAGGCTGGCTTCATTCACGTGCCAGCGGGCCAGCTTGAATTGCCGGGGCCGTTTGATCCCAAGCGCCTCTTGTTCATGGAGCTGAAATCAGGCGCCTTGGCTGCGGCGCACGGCCTGGTGCTGGCGGCGTGGCGGCGCGGCTAGCGGCCCTCGCGCCACCACATCATTGCGGCAAGACCAAGCAGCACCGCCAGCGCCAGAAGCGTTGAAACAAGCGGGAACTGGTGGATGGCGGTGACGCGGTAAAGCCCGTTGTCGCGCAGCGTCATCCAGCCTGATCCAGACATCAAGGCGGGAGCGACCGCGGTGGTGATTTGTGGCAGGCCGTTTTCAACCCAAGCCAGGCCACCGCCTGTGGCCGCAATAGGTGCTTTCAGCTTTGTATCCGTGGCGACGATTTCCGAGAATTCGAGGTTGTTGGTGCCGCCCACGGCTACGGCAGAATGAAGTGTTCCTTCCTGCAGCGTATAGAGCCCCGGCTCATCGGCTGGCACCTGGCCGGTGAACAGGCCGGGCGATGTCGCATTGAGCGGCACGTCGATGGTTTTGCCTGAGGGCGTGGTCAATTGGGCCTTGGCGTGGTCATCACCGAGGCTGCGCCGTTCGATCACAATATCCTTACCCAACTGATGCGCCGAGAGGGCTTCCTCTTCGAGGTCGGGCTCTTTCATCAGCCAATGGGCAATGCGGCGGAGAAGACCAGTCTGCGGACCACCGCCATCAAAGCCACGGGCCCAGAGCCAGCCTTGGTCCGACATGATCTGCGCCACACGGCCTTGACCCACATGGGCAGTGACGAGCAGGGGCTTTCCCTCGGGTCCAGCCATGATGATATCAGAGCCCGGCTTTACTGTTGTATCGACAATCCTGAACCAGCGGCCCCATTTGGGATCGGTGTCACTCGCCCCTTCAAGGTCTTTGGTGATGGGGTGTTTCAAGCCTTGCGCCGTGAGCACGGGCTTGAAGGGCGTTTCAGTGACAGTGCCCGTGGGCAGAGCGGGCAGCACGTCGCCCAGCGGCGTTTGTGCAAGACCGTCCGGATCGGCAAGGTCAGGGCCAGACGAAATCAGAATGGCGCCGCCTTTATTTACGTAGTCGGCGATGTTGGCGAGGTAGAGATCCGGCAGAATGGCCTGTCTGCGGAAACGGTCAAAAACCACGAGATCAAACTTGTCGAGCTTGTCGAGGAACAGCTCCTTGGTTGGAAAGGCAATGAGCGAGAGTTCCTTCACGGGTGTGCCATCCTGTTTTTCAGGCGGGCGCAGAATGGTGAACTGCACGAGGTCAACGGCGGCATCGGCTTTCAGAAGATTGCGCCAAGTCCGCTCACCTGGATGCGGTTCGCCTGACACCAGAAGCACGCGCAGACGATCACGCACGCCTGAAATTGAAACGATGGCGTGATTGTTGGCAGCAGAAAGTTCGCCCGCTCTTTCAGCCGCGGAAAGTTCGACAAGATTTTGCCCCGCATGGGTAAGTTTAAAGGGCAGTTCAATCTTGGTGCCGGGTGGCACTGACATGGGCGGCTGGTCCAGCCCATCCATGTTGATGGTGACATTGACTTGTGCGCCATCACCACCTTGGTCCTCAACATGGAACACCAATTTCTGGTCCTGGCCAACAATGGCAAAGCGCGGCGCCTGGTCAATGACGATGCGGCGGTCCTGCTCGGTTTTGGATCCCGTAATCAGGGCGTGGAGTGGCTTCGGCAGCTTCGCGAAATCGGCAGCGAGCGGTACATCATGGACTTCGCCATCGGTGATAAAGACTGCACCGGCATAACGCTCCGGCGGAATTTCGCTGGCGGCGCGTGCCAATGCCGCGAACAGCCTGGTGCCGTCATCTTGAGAAGAGGTTCCCGAAGTCACATCAACGATGCGGGTCTCCATATTGCCCAAGCCCGCGATACGCGCTTGCACCTGTTGCAATGTCGCTTCGGTTTGCTTGGCGCGCGTGGACAATTCATTGCTGCCGGAACGGTCCACCACAATGACGGCGATGTTGCTGATGGGCTGGCGTTGCTCTTGCGCTAATTGGGGATTGGCAAGAGCGGCTGCGAGGCAGGCCGCCACGCAAAAGCGCAGCAGGGCATTCACAATGGATTTACGGGCCAAGGCCACGCAGGCGAGAGCCGCGAGCACCACAAAGATAACCAGCACGGGCCATGGCACGAAGGGTGCAAAGGTGAAATGCAAGTTCATGGCTTGCCCAGCCTTTCGAGCAGGGCCGGCACATGGACCTGATCTGTCTTGTAGTTTCCGGTCAAGGTATACATCACGATGTTGACGCCCACGCGGTAGGCCATTTCACGCTGGCGATCAGAGCCTGGAACCACGGCGTAAACGGGATCACCATTGTCATTGATGGCCCAGGCGGCGGCGAGATCATTGGAACTGATGATGATGCCCGAGACGTTGTCGGCACTCACCGAGGCCGCGTCACCCTGGGCTTCGACCCACATGGGCGTTCCTTCATAGCGCCCGGGAAAGTCCTTCAGAATATAGAAGCTTTTCGTCAGTGCATGGCCCTCGGGCACAGGCTCCAGCGGGGCCACGTCCAAGTCAGTCACGATGCGTTTCAAGGCATCAGAATTGGCGCTGCCGCCAAAGCCTCCGCCATCGCGGAGATCAAACAGAATTGTGCCGCCATTCTTCATGAAGCTCGAAAGCTTCGAAGCGGTGGCAGCAGACGGCGCCTGGGCATCGGGAAGGACAGGCCAATAGAGCAGAGGAAAATAGCTAATGTCATCGGCTTCAATGTCAACGCCAATGGGTTCACCGACATTGGCCGAAGTGCGCTCGGTCATGATGAAGGTCAGGCCCCTTAGACCTTGCAGGCTGGTGGCATCAACGTCGGCGTTTCCGGTTTTCACAAAAGCAAGGCGGGTCTGCAACGCCGCTTGCATTGCGGTGGTGATGTTGATGTCGGCGCGGACCTCGGGCGGATGGAAGGGCAGGATGAAAATCAGCAAGGCCGCAGCGGCTAGAATGTTTTGCTTGCGCCATAAGCCGCCCAGAAAGACGGCGGCGAGACAATCAGCCAGAAACAGAATGGCGGCCAGCGTCAACAGCAACGGGGTAAAGTCCTGCAGCGTATTGGGCTTCAAAGTTTGCGCGGCCAAGGGTGTGTAGTCGCTGAGCAAGGTGAGATCATCGGCATTTGCCATGACATTGACTGCGCGGTTCTCACCTTCGCGCTGATAGAGGCCTGCTGGAGTTGCGGGGCTGGCCTTGGCGGTTTCGAGATCGGCTGCTGTGAAGCTAGGTAAATCACTGGGTGGGGAAATAAATTCTCCAGTTCCCGAAAGAGCGAGACGCAGCGCAAAGCGGCCCTGTGACGAGGCGCTGATCGCAGCCGAGTCTGTGCTCCCCGCAGCGGGTGCCATATCGACCAGTTTTTTCAACATCTCAGGGAAGGTGCCGGTCAAAGGCAGGTTCGACCAATCGGCATTGGCGGTGATGTGGAAGAGCACGATCAGGCCTTTGCCACGTTTGGCGGCTGTAACCAATGGCGTTCCATCGGCAAGGCTGACCCAGGTCTTCGATGAGAGTTCGGCATCGGGCTCCGCCAGAAGCTGGCGCTGCACGGCGATCTTGGGATCGATGACGATCCCTGCAAAGGGGCTTTCTGCCGTGAAGGGTGCCAGGGCTTGCGGTGTCTCCCAGCTCAGGGAACTCCCGAAACTACGGTCACCTTCGCGCAATTGTACGGGCAACAGGTCATCTGCCGACCCGGCCAGTCGTGTGCCCGCAAAGCGTAGGAGAAGCCCACCTTTTTCAACCCAGGCTGCGATGGCATCGTGATCAGCCTGCGGCAATTTTCCAACGTCCGCCAACACCAACATCGAAAGGCCAGCGTCAGTTGCCGCTTTCAGTTCTTCGCCCGAGTTTGGCGAGAGCAGTGTGGCATAGGGTTCCAGAGCGTTGGCGAGGTAATGGGTGGGTGCGAGCAAGGCCAGATCGTCGGTCGTTGCCGCATTGGTTTCGATGGCAAGCGTTTTGCGACGCCAGCGATCGTCGAGCAGCAAAGTTGCTGCGGCCTGACCTTGGGCCTTAATGGCGATGGTTTGAATCTCATTGCGAAGTTCAATGGGAAGCGTGATCGAGGCTGCTGTATTGGTTTGCCCATCGCTGAAGGTTACATCATTTTGTGTCAGCACATGGCCATCGGCGGCTTTGGCCTCGAGGGTTGTGGCGGTCAGCGGTGCTTCTTTTCCACGCAGCACGTCGAGCGTGATCTCGCTGCCTTTGAGCTTCGGGTTGGCGAGCGCCAGCAAAGGCTTTGGCGCATCAAGCGTGACCACAGAGACATTGCCAGCAAAGATTTGCGACAATCCGGTCGCAAAAGGCGTTCCTGATTTCTGGTCATGATCGTCGCTGAGCCAGATCACCGAGCCAAAGTCCGTGGCCGAAGTTTTCAATGTCGTGAGCAGGGCCTCGCGGTCGGTGCTCAAGGCTTGCGGCTTCAAGGTCGGAAGGATTTTGAGGAGATCATCTGCGGCGGATGGCGCAAGGCTTGGCGGACGGCGTTGCGCGGTGGTGCCGACCAAGGCCGTGGTGCGGTCCTGACGGGCGGCGTCCTTGATGAGACTGGTCAAGGCCTCGATGCGCTGGGGCCAATCGGGTGCGGCGGCAAAACCATCATCAATAATCAGCAGCAGCGGGCCGCTTTGTCTTTCGGCTGGTGGCACTTCACCCCTGAACGGGCCAGCCACGCCAAAAATCAGCGCAGCAGCCAAGGCGAGGCGCAACAGCATCAACCACCACGGGGTCTTGCTTGGCGTTTCCTTGGTGTCTTTCAGTTTCAACAAAAGGCGCAAGGGCGGAAAGGCGACCTGTTCGGGGCGGGGTGGCACAAAGCGCAGTAGCCACCAGATGACGGGCAGCGCCAGCAGCCCCCAGAGTGCGGCGGGCAAGGCAAATTGCAATTGTGAGACGAGACCGCCCATCAATCGCTGAGCCTCTCATGAAGCTGGGACAGGCACGGAGCGAGGCCAGAATCTGTGCGGTGGCGCGTGAAGCTGAAATTCAAACTCAAGGCCAGTTGCCGCAAGGCTTCAACATGCGCGGCATAGACATCGGCATAACGGGCGCGCAAGGCCTCGGTTTTGTTGGCGAGATAATTTGCAGACAAATCAAGCCCGCGAAAATTAACCCGGCCAGACCAGGGCAGGGTTTCCTCGGCGGGGTCGGCCAGCATGACAAGATGGCCTCTCATGCCAAGCGAAGCGAGCGGCAGAAGGGCGGCCTTGATGTCCGTTAGATCGTCGAGAAAATCGGAGACGATGAGGGCCGCTGAATGACGCTGCCGCATTTGCTTAGGCGGCAAGGGACGGTCATCAGCCATCGCCAGATTTTGTGCGAGGCTCGTCAAGCTTGAGCGGCCCAGCTTGGGGCGTTCGCCTGAGCCCAGAAGTCCGACGCGCTCATGGCCGCGCAAAGCAAGGCTGGCCATGGCGAGACCCAACACCATGGCGCGGTCATATTTGCTGTCCTGTGCCAGTTTCGATTTGAAATTCATGCGGGGTCCACGATTGACCCAGAGCCACAGGGTGTTGGCCGCCTCCCATTCATTCTCGCGGATATAGACACGGTCGGATTTTGCCGAGGCGTGCCAGTCAATGCGCTGCGTCGAGTCGCCAAAGCCGTAAGGCCGATATTGCCAGAAATTTTCGCCGGGCCCGGCGCGCTTTCGGCCATGGACACCGAGCATTGCGCTGGCCGCGATTTTTTCGGCGCGCACCAGCAAGGCCGCCAAGTGACCTGAGCCTGCTTCAGCCGTTCCCGCAAGTTGAAGGGCATTGGCCATGGATCAGGCCAGGGCCTCGGCCAGACGCTTGATCAAGGCGGACACGGTTGTGCCATCAGCACGGGCCGAGAAGTTCAAAGCCATGCGGTGTTTGAACA
Source organism: Hyphomicrobiales bacterium (assembly GCA_038231475.1). Taxonomy (GTDB): domain Bacteria; phylum Pseudomonadota; class Alphaproteobacteria; order Rhizobiales; family Aestuariivirgaceae; genus Aestuariivirga. Next base: position 269,422 of record JBBRLH010000002.1, read on the forward strand.
CAGGTTCCAGCAACGCCAGAACATCTTCCACGGAGGGCGACAGTCGGCCCTGCAGAAGGCTCCGCGATTTGGCGCAGAGCATCAAGGCTTGCGCAGCGCGCGGTGAAGGCCCCCAGGCCACGGCCTCATTGATATAGGCGGGCGCATCGGGGCCGGGCCTTGCCATGCGGACTACTTTCAAAATGGCGTCGGTGACTTGTTCACCCACAGGCAAGGAGCGGGCCATGGCTTGCGCAGCGATTACATCATCGGCGGTGAGCGCAGGCTTGGCTTCATCTTCGGTGTTGCCAGTGGTGGCAAACAACATTTTGCGTTCGGCATCCTTGGAGGGATAGCTGATGTCGATCTGCACGAGGAAGCGGTCAAGCTGGGCTTCCGGCAGAGGATAGGTTCCTTCCTGCTCGATTGGATTTTGCGTGGCCAATACATGAAACGGTGCCGGGAGGTCATGACGCTCACCCGCGATGGTCACATGATGCTCCTGCATCGATTGCAGAAGCGCGGACTGGGTGCGTGGTGAGGCGCGGTTGATCTCATCGGCCATCAGCAACTGGCAGAACACGGGTCCCTTCACAAAACGAAAGCTGCGCTTGCCCTTGTCATCGGCGTCGAGAATTTCAGAACCCAGAATATCAGTGGGCATAAGGTCCGGCGTGAACTGCACTCGTTTTTCGGCAAGGCCGAGAACCGTTCCCAAAGCGGAGGCCAATTTGGTTTTGGCAAGGCCCGGAGCGCCGACAATCAGGGCATGGCCCCCGCCCAGAATTGCGGTGAGCGCCAGGTCAATCACACTTTCCTGGCCGAAGATGACGGCGTTCAATGATTTTTGAGCGGCAGCCAATTTGACTGCCATCGCGTCGATCTCGTTTGCTTTCGCCATTCTGTCCGCCATGTTTATGTCACACCATCATTTCAAGGAGTTGCTTTAACCTAAGTTTGCAGGCCAGAATGGCTGGAACGTGGCAAAGTTACGACTCAATTTTTCGGCACCTGTATAGATTGGAAGCATGACGGCGGCGAGCGATGTAAGCAATCCTCTCAAGGGGTTGGGCGATGTGGCCAAGGCCAAGGGCATGCCCCCGGTCGAGCGCTGGAATCCGCCATTTTGCGGCGATATCGATATGCGCATTGCCACCGATGGGTTGTGGTATTACATGAATTCGCCGATTGGCCGCAAACCCTTGGTCAAATTATTTTCTTCAATCCTGCGGCTGGATGAAGATGGAAAATACTACCTCGTCACGCCGGTTGAAAAATGCGGAATCAAAGTTGATGACGCGCCGCTTTTTGCCATTCGCATGAGTGTTGAGGGTGAGGGGCAGAACCAGATCATCACATTTGAAACGCAGGTTGATGATGAGGTTGTGCTGGGGCCTCACCATCCGATGCGCGTGGCTGATGAGGCGGGCACGGGTGGTCTTAAGCCCTATGTTGTGGTGCGCCGCAATCTTGAAGCGTTGGTGTCGCGGGCACTGTTTTATGATCTCGTGGCGCTCGGTGTGGTTGAGGGTGAGTGGTTCGGCCTATGGTCGTCGGGCCAGTTTTTCCCGATGCAGAAAGCCAGCGAGATCGGCGTTGGCGCATGATGGCTCCGTTTTCGCTCGCAGATTTTCTGGCGCGGGCCGAGACCCATTTACATAAGGTTCCACCATCGGGATGGAACGGTTCTGACGATGACATGAATGAGCGCGCGCGCATGATCCCTGAAGGGGTTGTGCCCAAGCCTGCGGCGGTGTTGGTGCCGATTGTGAAGCGGGCGGACGGGCCGACTGTTTTGCTCACACAACGCCATTCCGGTCTTGCCAAACATGCGGGCCAGATCGCCTTTCCCGGCGGGCGCATGGACGCGGGCGAAAGTGTTGTTGAGACGGCGTTGCGTGAAACCGAGGAAGAAACCGGGTTGCTGCGGAGTTTCGTGAAACCCATTGGATATCTCGACGGATTTTTGACCGTGACGCAATATCTGGTGACCCCCGTGGTCGCGCTCGTGGAGGAGGGGTTTCAACTGGCCCCGCAACCCTCCGAGGTTGATGATATTTTTGAAGTGCCACTGGGCTTTCTCATGGACCCAGCCAACCGCCAGACACAATCGCGCGACTGGAAGGGCATGACCCGGCATTTCTACGTTTACCCTTTCGGGGAACGATATATTTGGGGCGCCACGGCAGGCATGATAAAGAACCTGCATGACAGGCTTTTCACCACAACCGCCCAGCCTTGAGGGTGCCCCCTGGCTGGCTGAGCCCCGGTTGCAGCAGGTGATGGCGGCTATACTGAACGCAGGCGAGGATGTGCGCGTGGCTGGGGGTGCCGTTCGCAACGCTTTGATGGGCGTTCCGATCAATGATGTTGATCTTGCGACCACCATGTTGCCCGAAGACGTGGTGCGGGTCGCCAAGGCGGCGGGATTTGGCGTTCACCCCACCGGGCTGGACCATGGCACGGTGACCGTGGTCAATCATGGCCGCACCTTTGAGGTTACAACCTTGCGGCGCGATGTGGAAACGGATGGGCGGCGCGCTGTGGTGTCGTTCACGCGGGACTTTGGCGAGGATGCCCAGCGCCGCGACTTCACGATGAATGCGCTTTATTGCTCGGCGGCTGGACAAATCTATGATTTTACAGATGGTTATGCTGATCTTCTGAAGCGGCGGGTGAAGTTTGTCGGAAAGGCTGAAACCCGGATTGAGGAAGATTATTTGCGGATTTTGCGCTTCTTCCGGTTCCACGCGGCTTATGGGCAGGGCACTTGTGATGCTGCCGGATTAGCCGCGACGACGCGGCTGCGGGCGGGCCTGAAGAAAATCTCTGCCGAGCGCATCGCGCAGGAAATGAAGAAGCTGGTGGTCGCCGCACATGCCGTTGCGACACTTCGGGTCATGGCCAATGCGGGAATCCTGAGACTGGTGTTTCCGCATACGGATGAATTCCGCGTCGTGGGGCGGCTTCCGGCTGATCCGCTGCTCAGGCTTTGCGTTCTGGCCAAGCGGCCAAGCGAGCTGAAAGAGCGTTTGCGCCTCTCCAATGCCGAAGCCGAGCGCATTGAAGGGCTGCTTTCTGTGCCTGCGGTATCGCCCGGCCTGTCAGGCCAGCAAAGCCGCGCGCTGATCTACAGATATGGAAAGCAGGCGTTTTTGGATGTCACATGGCTTTCACAGGCGCGCAGCAAAGCCAAGTTGGATGATTTGCGCTGGCAAGGGCTCAAGGAATTGGCCGCGACATGGTCACTTCCCAGCCTGCCGGTTTCGGGTCAGGATCTGGTAGCGGCGGGGGTGAAGTCGGGGCCAGAGCTAGGGCGGCAATTGCGGATCATCGAAGACTATTGGGTGGATCAGGATTTCCAACCCGATCGTACTGAACTTTTGCAAATGATAGAGAGGGACTAACATGAGCGCAGACATCATCGTTCTCAAAAACAAAGGCAAGAAGGCCCCAGCGGTTGAAGTGGGAGGGCCAGCACCAGGCTCGCTGGTGTCTGGCGAATACAAAACTTCCACATGGAACCATTTCACAGGCGAAGATGGCCGGCTGTTTTGTGGCATTTGGGAATGCACCAAGGGTAAGGTGGCATTTGAAACCACGGAATGGGAATATTGCTATTTGATTTCCGGCGAGGTGATTTTGAAAGGTGAAAATGGCGGGAAATGGAAGTTGAAGAAGGGTGATGGTTTCATTATCCCTGCTGGCTTCAAGGGAACATGGGAAACCGTTAAAAAAGTGAAGAAGCATTACGTCATTCTATTGCCCAAGCCCGAGGCGAAATGAGCAAAGGGACGGCTCTCGTTACGGGAGCGGCACGGCGCATCGGACGGCAAATCGCGCTTGATCTGGCTGCCGACGGCTATGGTGTCGCCATTCATTGCAACCGCTCGGTTGAGGAGGGCGAGGAGGTTGCCGCCTTGATCCGGGCCAAGGGTGGCCGGGCCGCCGTGGTTGCGGGTAACCTTGCTGAAATGGAGACACTGGGCCGGATTATCGCTGAAAGTTCTAAGGCTTTGGGGCCGCTCACGCTGCTCGTCAACAATGCCTCGATTTTTGAAAATGATCTGGTCGACAAAATGACTCCGGAAAGTTTCCAGATCCATATGGATGTCAATTTGCGGGCACCCGTATTTCTGGCGCAGGGCTTTGCCAAGCAACTGCCCGCAGGCACACCCGGCAATATCGTCAATATCATTGACCAGCGCGTGTGGCGGCTTAATCCCAGCTTTTTCTCCTACACGCTGGCCAAATCCGCCTTGTGGACGGCCACGCGCACCATGGCGCAATCGCTGGCCCCGCGCATCAGGGTCAATGCCATCGGGCCTGGACCCACGCTGCCGTCATCGCGGATGACGGATGAAGAATTTAACAAACAGCAAAGCCTGACGCCTTTGGGGCGCGGCACGTCGCCTGAGGAAATCTCGCGGGCGATAAAATTCATAGTGTCGCAACCAGCGATGACCGGGCAAATGATTGCCCTTGATGGCGGGCAGCATCTGGCCTGGGCCACCGCTGATGTGATTGAGGTGGATGAATGAGCAAAGAGGGCAAGATCAGCCACCATGTGGCGAACGCGACGGCTCGCATCCGGCATGTGTTTGTGCGGGACCTCAACATGATGGCCCTGATCGGCATTCATGATGCCGAGAAGATCAAGCCGCAACGCATCATCGTGAACATTGACCTCTCGGTGCAGGAAACAGAGGGCCCGATGGCCGACGATATAAGCCATGTGGTGTCTTATGAAATTGTGGTGAAGAAGGTTGAAGCCATCGTCGCTGCGGGCCATGTCAATCTGGTGGAAACGCTGGCCGAGAAATTTGCCGAAGCCTGCCTCAAGGACAAGCGCGTGGTGGCAGCCCGCGTGCGCCTTGAAAAACCCGACATCATCCCCAATGCCCGCAGCGTGGGCGTTGAAATCGAGCGTGGCCGCTGACATTTCCCGGCCCGTTTTGAGCGTATAAGGTTCCGTGATGACCGATTCACCGTCCCTCATGGGCGCGGAGCTGATCCGCGATTTTGTGACCAGGCTTCCCTTGAAGCCGGGGGTCTATCGCATGTTCGATGAGAAGGGCGATTGCCTTTATGTTGGCAAGGCGCGCAATCTCAAGAACCGGGTTTCAAACTATGCGCGCGGCCAAGGCCACAATAACCGCATCGCCTTGATGATTTCGCAAACCCGCAACATGGAATTTGTGGTGACGGCGTCCGAGGCGGAAGCGCTTCTGCTCGAAGCCAATCTGATCAAGAAGCTGAAGCCCAAATTCAACGTCATTTTGCGCGACGACAAGAGCTTTCCCTATATCCTGATTGCCAAAGAACACGCGTTTGCCCAACTCGCCAAGCATCGTGGTGCGCGCAATGTGAAGGGCAATTATTATGGACCGTTCGCCTCGGCAGGGGCGGTGAACAGCGCCATCAACACGTTGCAGAAGGCGTTTCTGCTGCGCTCGTGCAATGATAGTGTGTTTGCTAATCGCACGCGACCCTGTCTGCTTTACCAGATCAAGCGCTGTTCAGCGCCGTGCGTGGGGTTCATCGACAAGCCGTCTTATGATGATCTCGTCAAGAACGCCGAAGATTTTCTATCGGGCAAAAGCGTTGCCGTGAAAGCTGAAATGGCAGAGCGGATGCAGGTTGCCGCCGAAGCGATGGAATTTGAAACGGCGGCCTTGTTGCGTGACCGTATTCAGGCCATGAGCTTTGTCACACAGACGCAAGGCATCAATCCGCAATCGGTGGACGAGGCCGATGTGTTTGGCCTCGCGCATGAGGGCGGGCAGTTCTGCGTGCAGGCCTTCTTCATCCGTTCGGGACAGAATTGGGGAACGCGCGCTTATTTCCCGCGTGCTGATAAAACCAATTCCGATGCTGAAGTTCTCTCCAGCTTCATCAGCCAGTTTTATGATGACAAGCCGATCCCGGCGCAGATCATGTTGTCGCATGAGGTCGAGGAGCGTGAACTTCTGGAGGAAGCCTTTGCCACGCATTCAGGCCATCGCGTAGAAATCATAGTGCCCCAGCGCGGCGAGAAGAAAGCGCTGGTGGACCATGCGGTTTCCAATGCGCGCGAAGCCAATGGCCGGAAGATGGCCGAGACCTCATCGCAGGAAAAGTTGCTGGAAGGTGTGGCGCGCGTCTTTGATTTGCCGCAGCCGCCCCGGCGCATCGAGATCTATGACAACAGCCACATCCAGGGTGCCCATGCTGTGGGCTGCATGGTTGTGGCGGGGCCTGAGGGCTTCATGAAAGGGCAGTACCGCAAGTTCAATATCAAGGCCGAAAATTTTGTCGCCGGGGATGATTTTGCGATGATGAAAGAAATGCTGGAGCGGCGCTTTACCCGCCTTCTCAAGGAGCATGGCGAAGGTGACGGCGAAGGTGAAACGATCCATTGGCCCGACCTGCTGCTGATCGATGGTGGGCAGGGGCAGCTGTCGGCGGTGAAGGCTGTGCTTGATGATCTGGGGGTGCATGATGTGGCACTAGTCGGTGTGGCTAAGGGGCCCGACCGTGATGCAGGTCGCGAACATTTCCACGTCCCGGGCCGGGCCTCGTTCATGCTCGAGGCTCGCGATCCCGTGCTTTATTACGTCCAGCGCCTGCGCGATGAGGCCCACCGGTTTGCCATTGGCACGCACCGGGCCAAGCGCTCCAAGGCGATCGGCGCAAGCCCCTTGGATGAGATTCCCAGCATAGGTCCCCGGCGCAAGAAGGCCTTGCTCATGGCCTTTGGATCGGCGAAAGCTGTGGCACGGGCCAATGTGGCTGATTTGGCCGCGGTGGATGGCGTGAGCTCAGCCTTGGCGCAGGCAATTTTTGACCATTTCCACAGCGACGCATGAGGACGACGTGACGCAAACAGGGCGAACAGGACGGCGGATAGCATGGGCAAAAATATGGAATTTGCCCAATATCCTGACCTATGGACGAATTGTTGCCGTACCTGTGGTGGCTGGCCTTCTCATGTATCCCGGCACGACCGCGCGCTGGCTGGCGCTTGGCATTTATATTCTGGCGGCGATCACCGATTTTCTGGATGGCTATCTGGCCAGGCTCTGGCAGCAGCAATCGGCCTTGGGCCGCATGCTCGATCCCATTGCTGACAAGGTTCTGGTGTCGGTGGTTTTGCTGGTGCTATCGGCTGACGGGATTTTATTCGGCGGGCACATGTGGGCGGCGATCATTATTCTGGCGCGTGAAGTTCTGGTCTCGGGCTTGCGCGAGTTTTTAGGCGAACTCCGCGTGTCGGTTCCGGTCACGCAGATCGCAAAATGGAAAACCACCGTTCAACTTCTGGCGATCGGCCTTCTGATTGCGGGACCTGCGGGCGACAAGCTTATTCCAGGTGTCACCACGACTGGTATTTTCATGTTGTGGATCGCGGCAGCACTGACGCTTTATACTGGCTATGATTATTTCCGCGCCGGGCTTCGCCATGTGGTGGAAGAAGAATGAAAATTCTTTATTTCGCAAGGTTGAAGCAGATTGCCGGACGCGGTGAAGAACAGGTCGATGTGCCCAGTTCAGTGGCCACCGTTTCTGCCTTGATTGATTTTCTTTCGGCCCGCGATGAGCGTGTCGGCGAGGCGTTGCGCGACCGACGGGTTCTGAAGGTGGCCATCAACCAGAAGCATTCGGCACTGGATGCCGCGTTAGGTGACGCCCGCGAGGTGGCCTTCTTTCCACCTGTGACGGGCGGCTGATATGCGCCTCAATGTTTATTTGCAGCGCGCCGGCGTTGGCAGCCGCCGTGAAGCCGAGCGCCTGGTGGCCGACGCGCGCGTTTCGGTCAATGGCAAGATTGCTGAAGCGACAACACCTGTGGAAGAAGGCGACAAGGTTCTGGTTGACGGCAAGTCTGTTGCCCCTGAAACGTCAGCACTGCCGCGTCTGTTTTTGCTGAACAAGCCGGTTGATATTCTGGTCACCAACCGGGACCACAAGGGCAGGCCAACAATTTTTGAAATGCCGGTGATGAAGCGTGAGGGCTTGCCCCGCTTGATGAGCGTGGGACGCCTTGACGTCAATTCCGAGGGCCTGTTGGTTTTGTCGTCTGACGGACCTTTGGCGCAAGCCATGATGTCGCCTGATACTGGACTGGAGCGAGTTTACCGCGTGCGCACGCGCGGGCGCTTCAGCGAGCACCAGATTGAACTTCTGGCGCGCGGTGTGACGGTTGAAGGCATCCGCTATCGGGGTGCGGAATTTATTGAAGAAGTGGAAAAAGGCGGGCGCAGCAATGCTTGGTATCGCGTGGTTTTGACCGAAGGCAAGAACCGCGAAATCCGAAAATTGGTGCAGCATTTTGGTGGGATGGTGAATCGGCTCATTCGCACGCAATATGGTCCGTTTCAACTCGATAAGCTGGAGCCTGGCGAGATGAAGGAAGTTCCGGCACGACAGGTGATGCGGCTGCTGGATGATTTGAAATCCAAGGGCGCATTGAAACAGGGGTAGGGACATGGAACGTTTCATTCACAGGCATCTTCCGCATTCGACATGGCCCACAGCACTTTTGGCCGGAGTAGGCTCGGCCGTCGGCATTGGACTTTTGGGCTATGTGAGCGAAATCACTACGTTCATCATGCTGGTTGCACCGTTTGGAGCCACATGCGTGTTGCTGTTTGGCATGCCGGCGAGCCCCGTCTCGCAACCGGTCAACGTGGTTGCGGGCCATATTCTGGCGGCGACAATTGGCATTGCATTGCATTTTCTTTTTCCCTCCAGTTTCATCGCTGAGGGGCTTTCAGTGGGGCTTGCTGTCTCCGGCATGATGTTGCTGCGGATCATTCATCCACCAGCAGGGGCAACCGCTCTTGTGGCCTATCTTACGGCCACGAGTTGGTGGTTTGTCCTGTTCCCGGTGGCGGTGGGCAGTGTTGCCTTGGTGCTTGTTGCCGCGATCTATCATCGCTTCACCAAGATCACATATCCCCACCCGGTGCCTGAGAACAAAGCATAGGCGGAGCAACGTGGATCAGAACTTCGATCGACGGCACAAAAGCTGGTTATGGGTCTTACGCCACTCTGAAAAGATGAAGCGCCGCGTTTCGTTTCTGGGCGGGGGCGTATTGGCGGGCTTGAGTGCTTATGTTTTCGCCTTGATGACTGACAGGGTGCAAACGGCATTCAAGGCTTTTTCCGTGAACCGGCCTGAAGTCGCTTGGGTGTTGGCACCCGTTGGCTTCGCGATTTCAGCCTATATCGCGGCCACCTGGCTCCCCAATGCCAAGGGCAGTGGAATTCCACAATGCATTGCGGCGATGAGGACCAAGGACGACACAATCCGCCAGCAATTGCTTTCCCTGAAAATTGCGTTCGGCAAGATCATGCTCACCGTGCTGGGCTTGGCTTGCGGCGCATCAATCGGGCGCGAAGGCCCGACAGTGCAAGTTGGTGCTTCGATCATGTCAGCCTTGGGCAACATCGTGCGGGTTCCGCAGAACACGTTGATCCTTGCAGGCTCATCGGCGGGCATCGCGGCCGCTTTCAATGCACCGCTTGCGGGAATTGTTTTTGCGATTGAAGAACTCAGCCGTTCATTTGAGTCCAAGACCAGCGGTCTCATCATCACCAGCACCATTGTGGCTGGCATCACGGCCACCACACTTGCTGGCAACTATGCCTATTTCGGTTATGCGTCAGGCCAGATTGGCAGCCTCATCGACTGGTTTGCCCTTGTGGTGGTCGCTGTTGCAGGCGGCCTGTTTGGCGGTGGCTTCAGCCGCCTCGTCATAGAATTTGGCAAGCGACAGGCTTGGCAAAGTTTCGTGCAGGTAAAACAGCATCCCGTCATCTTTGCTGCAACGTGTGGGCTGGTGGTTGGCCTTTGCGGCTTCTTGTCTGGCGGAACTGCCTATGGAACAGGCTATCAGGAAGCCTACAAGGTCATTCATGGGGATGGCTCTTTGCCAATATTCTATGTCCCGTTGAAAATGATTGCGACGTTTGTGTCTTCCATCAGCGGCATTCCAGGCGGTCTGTTTGCGCCCTCGCTTTCGGTGGGTGCGGGTCTTGGATCGCTGGTTGCAGAATCTTTTGAAGCCTCAAACATTCCACAATTCGCGCTCCTTGGAATGGCGGCCTATTTGACCGGAGTGGTGCAATCGCCGATCACGTCCGTTGTCATCATGGCTGAAATGACCGACAACCACGCCATGGTCGTGCCACTTCTGGCCACGTCATTGATCGCCAATTGGATTTCAAAAGAGGTCTGCCCCAAGAGCCTCTATCACAGCCTGTCTGAGAATTTCGCGACCTCGAGAACCAAAGTCGATCCGCAAACGCCTTAGCGCCAACCCCACTGGTCGGCCAGTGCCAGGCAATCTTTCCATGGCATCACGGAATTAGTGGTGCCTGCGCTGCGGAGACTTGTCGCGGCGGCGGCATGGCCCAATTTCATGCCCTGTTTCATCGTCCATCCTTCGTGATGACCCAGCAAGACGCCAGCTGCAAAACAATCGCCCGCACCATTTGATCCAACGATGACGGATTGCGGCACGTTGACGGAAGACTGTTCGATCACCTCGCCATTGCGCATGGCCGCAACTGCACCCATCGGGAAATGAATGATGGCAAAGTCCAGATTGGTGTTGGCCTGCATCAGGCCCTCAAGCGCTGAGCGGCACTGCGCCAGATTGGTTTGGCCATTCTCGACGGTCTTCAATCCCGTCAGGGCCGCAGCTTCAAGATCATTGACGATGAGAGAGTCGAGGTAGGGTAACATCGGGACCACGATCGATTTGATGATAGCGGGATCAAAGCTTGCCATTTCGAGATTGGTTTTAACGCCCGCAGCGCGCGCCTTCTTCAGAACAGTGATCCACCCTGAAGCATCGCTACCCCAGGGATTATCCAGTTTTTCATGAAGCCCAGGAAGGCCCAGATGAGCAATGCGGGCCGATGATTTGTTGAAATCAATGTCGTCGGGAGTTTGGGCTGAATTGGAACCTACGGTACTGAAAAATGTGCGCTTGCCTGTGTCCTTGGTGGTGACCGCCATCACATAAGAGGTGGCCAGTCCTTCACGCATTTCGAGTTGCGCACAATCAATGCCAAGCTCAACGCAGGCCTTGTACAACATGCGACCATCCGGGTCTTGGCCGAGCAGGCCCACCGTGCTGACTGGAAAACCGGCACCCAATTTTTTGAGAGCCGTCGACATGTTAAAGCCCGGGCACCCGCCGTGGTGAACCTCGGAGAGCACGAGCGAGACTGTTTCCTGATCTGGCCATTTGGCAACCGTGATGTTGCGGTCAACACACCACGCGAGGCCACATAGAATGCCTGAACGCGACAAGGCTCACACCTTCAGGACTGGATCAGTAATTTCAATATCTTCTGACAGCGGACGATCAGGAGCAATGGCACTCTTGGTCAGGTGATCGTGATAGGCCTTGACCGCCTCTTTGCAGGTGATGTCACCTTCAACGGCAGCCCGCATCAGCTTCACAAGCTTTACCGGGGCCTCGGCATAATTGATCTTGCGACCAAAGAGTGCGACGCGGGCACCATTGGCTTCGGCCTGGGCTGCAAGTTCAAAAGTGTCGCGCGTTGTGCCGCGGCCACCGCCCAAAATTCCGACAATCAATTTGCCTGGATCATAGCTGGCCAATTCAATCATCGCCTTGGCGCCGTTATATTGCATCTTGAGAAACAGCGGTTGCTCGGTGCTGGCAACACCTGCCAGCGTGCGCACGATTGAGTCATTGATGTAGGCACCAAGGTCAGCACCTTTGAGGCCGATATCCATCGCCGGATTGAACACTTCGAGGAAGTGACGCATTTTGGCTTTCACAGCCTCTTCGCGAAATAGCGCATAGGCTTCAAGCGCCTTCAAGTCTTGAGTCACATTGTTGGTGTAAGTTACTGAATAGAGGCCAAGATCAGCAAATTTTTTTGCCTGCGCCGGGCGCGCCGTGCGGAACGGATGAGAGAGAGTTGCCTTCGTCGTGCCGCCGCGCTGCGACCAGATATCGGAGGTGTCATTCAAACGGATGGCGGGGGTAACTTTTGAGTTCGTGAAAATCTTCTTTTCATGAAGGGTCTCGGCTGAAGATTTCGACATCAGCATGATGTCGACAGCGCCCGATTTCGTCATCTCGATCATCGCGGCCAAATATTCAGGCTTAGATTTCAGGCCGTCTGTGCCCCGCCTGGGGCCGGGAGCGGTGGCACCAAATCCCATGTCACCGTCTTTGGCGTCGGCAATGATGAAGTCAGTTGGCTTGTATTTTCCAGCACGAATGTGGCTGAGTTTCGTTTCGAGAGTTTTCATGATTGTTTTTGTCCCATTTGGTTCGTTTAAGAACAAAATTAGCATTTGGCCAAGTGCTGAATTTGACTAGCAGCCATACGCTCATGGCAGCGTGCTCAACGGCCGTCGCGCGGTGGTCTGCCCGTTCAGTTTTTCAACATCCAATATTGAGTGTGGCCAGAAATATATTTGCTCAAGCCCTTGGCGTGGGGCGCAACGTCGCCTGTCATGGCGGCAAGCTTTGCCTTCCAGAAGGTGATGAACTGCGGATCAATTGTCTTCAGTTCAAACACGAAAGTCTGACCTTCAAACACCAGGTCGCATTCGCTGGTGGGGCTCTTCGATTGACCAATTTTCAATTCATTGGGTTTGCCATGAAAATCGAACGTGCCGCCGCTAATTGATTGGGCAATATTGATGGGAGTGAAGTCCAAACGGTTCTGGTCAAAAAGCACGAATTGATCGAGTGCGCCCTTGGCTCCCGCCATTCCCACGATCAGGCCTTGCGTGGCAAAGCTGTTGATCTCTGCCGTGGGCTTCGAGAAGTCGGCCAAGAGCGCTGGCTCGTAATCGAGATTAGACTGGAACGCGCACAAGGAACTTACAGCACCCAAGCTCGACACAAAATGGGAGGCTGCTTGTGCGGGCGCTGCAAAGAGCAGGGGAATTGCGATCAGCGCGGCAAGATTTATTTTCACGATTCTATGTCCCATCCCATTTGTTTTTGTTGAGGCGGACATTCAATTTGGGAATGGAAAATAGCAAGCGCTTTGTTTGCTGTTTCACAGTTTCAGTTGTGCAACATCATGTTTGAAAAGATCTGCGGCGGTGTCGCCTGAGTCCGTGACGGCATAGACGCCGCGCGATTGGCGGATGAACCAGCCATAATAATCATCGCGCAGAATGGCAGCCGCGCGTTCAACATTGGTGGCTTTGCGAACATCAGCGACGCGCGAGGGGCCTTGGAGTTTGATGTGGGCGAGGCAGCGCAGGGCATCCTGTTTGTAGGCGGTCATCAGTTTAGTGCGCGTTGAGCCGCCAATGTTGGGATCACCTTTTCGGCGGGTGAATTCCTTGAGCAGTGCAGCCTTTCGTTTCGCGGCGGGACGCGGCTTGTAGGGTAGGGGATTAGCCAACACTTCAACGCTTCCTGACTTTGCCACAACGATCAACCCGAGCCCCAGGCGCTTGGCCATTTTTACGGCCTCAACCGGCACGCGCCGTTTCGGGCGGGCAATGGCGATATAGACCGTGTCGGTCAGCGCCAGTCGGTCGATGGCCTGGTAGAAAAGTTGCAGCGTAAGACCGGTTTTCAATTCGACGATGACCGGAGGCTCATCGCCACGCACAGCCACCACATCGCAGCCCTTTACCTCCGCCTTGACAGAATAGCCTTGCGCTTCAAGAAATTTTTTGACGGGAGCGTAGAGTTCGGTTTCGGGCATTGGAATTACAAACTAGTTGATTCGTCGTTCCGCACGAAGGAGCGAAATCAATCAGCCACTTTCCGGATGTTCACCTCCCGCGTCGTCTTCCTGATGGACTCAAGACTATTGCGGGAACGAAAACTGAAGACCCAATGGCGGAGTATGGCAAGACCTAGCAGGGTCACAGTACGGTGTCAATATTTATTTTCCTATTGAAGGAAATTAAACTCTGACCGCTGCCGAATAGGCGTCCATCAAACTCCGGCTCATGTTGCCGGGCTTGAATTTGTAGGGACCGATTTCGGAGACGGGTGTCACTTCGGCGGCAGAGCCTACGATGAAGCACTCATTAAAAGACGGGAGTTCATCGGGCATGATGCGGGTTTCATTCACGGTCATGCCCTGGCCCTTGGCGATTTCGATGACCGTCTGGCGCGTGATGCCATTCAGGAAGCAATCGGCAATCGGTGTTTGGATTTCGCCATCCTTGATGAAGAAGATATTGGCGCCAGTGCACTCAGCCACACGGCCTTGCCAGTCGAGCATCATGGCATCGGCATAGCCCTTCTTCTCGGCCTTGTGCTTGGAGATGGTGCAGATCATGTAGAGGCCAGCGGCCTTGGCATGAACGGGCGCGCACATGGGATCAGGCCTGCGATAATCAGCAATGTCGAGCCTGATGCCTTTCATCTTGGTCTCAGGATCAAACATGGAAGGCCAAGCCCAGGTGGCAATGGCCAAATGAATCTTGTTGTTCTGGGCGGCCACGGCCATCATCTCTGAGCCGCGGAAGGCCACGGGGCGCACATATTGCTCGCCGCCACCAGCGATTTTTACCACCTCATCCTTGGCGGCCATGATCTCGGCATCGGTAAAGGGCAGGTCGAAATCCATGATATTGGCGGAGTTACGCAAACGCTCGGTGTGTTCTTTCGATTTGAAAATTTTGCCAGCATAGGCGCGCTCGACCTCAAACACCGACGAGCCATAATGCAAGCCATGGGTCAGCACATGGACCTTGGCATCCTTCCACGGCACGATCTTGCCGTTAAACCAGATGGAGCCTTCGCGTTGGTCGAATGGAATGATGGTCATGGCAGATTCCCATATTTTTGCTATTGAACAGATTGGCTTGTTTTGAAGGACGCTAACACAAATGGAATATATGTCAATATGGCTGACATAAATTTGAAGCAACACATGTCTGAAGACGAAGCCGTGAGTCTGGTTGAGCTTCTGTTTTTTGCCTACCGCGACTTTGTGGCTGATCCTGACCATATTCTGGAAGGGCTGGACTTTGGCCGGGCCCATCATCGGGTCTTGCATTTCGTTGGCCGGGAGCCGGGGCTTACCGTTGCGCGGCTGCTTGAGATTCTGCAGATCACCAAGCAAAGTCTGGCGCGGGTTTTGAAAGAGCTGATCGACAAAAATTACATCTATCAAAAAGAAGGCGAAGTCGATCGCCGGCAGCGCTTGCTCTATCTCACCGATGAAGGCGAAGGCTTGCGCCAGAAATTGATCGCCCCGCAAATTTCAAGGTTCAGGCGCGCTGCCCACGAGGCGGAAGGCGGGACTTCGTTTCACGATTTGTTGCTGCATCTGATCAATCCTGAAAACCAGGCGATGGCCGAAGGCTGGCGCAAGGCCCGCAAGCGGACCTCTTAGGATGGCAGAGCTTCCACATATTCTGGTGGTTGACGATGACCGGCGTATCCGCGTTTTGCTGCAGTCCTATTTGCGCGATCATGCTTACAGGGTTTCCGTCGCAGCCTCCTCGGAAGAGGCCAAGGGACTTATGGCGGGGCTGGCTTTTGATCTTCTGATTGTGGATGTGATGATGCCGGGCGAGGGCGGGTTGGCACTGGTCTCTGGTCTTCGTGCCCAAGAGCAGAATGTTCCTGTGTTGATGTTGTCGGCGCTCTCGGAAAGTTCTGACAAAATTGCAGGGCTGGCCACGGGCAGTGATGACTATCTCGCCAAGCCGTTTGAGCCTGAGGAATTACTGCTGCGCCTGAAAAGCTTGCTGCGGCGTTCAGCACCCAAACCAAAAGCCAATCTCTCTCTCAAGTTCGGAGATTTTGTTTTCAATTTGGGCAACAATAATCTCGATGAAAATGGTCTTGCGATACGCCTGACCAGCCGCGAGCGCGAAATTTTGAAGCTGCTCTGCTCGAAACCAGGGGAGCCGATTGGGCGCGATGAACTGGCAGAGGGGGGGGGCGAATCCGCCACGCGAAAAGTTGATGTACAGATCAATCGTCTGCGCCAGAAGATTGAATCAGACCCCGGCAATCCGCGCCATCTCGTCACCATGCGGGGTGCTGGCTACGCGTTGATGGCTGAACCGCTATGACCGAAGACGAGCCATCGCTTTACGACCGCTTCAACGCGCTGCTTGAACGCTATGCGCCCGATGATCTTTATCGCCGGGCTCTCGCCATCATGATCACGCCGGTGGTTCTGCTCCAGTTGCTGCTAGCCTCGGTTCTGGTCTCCCGATATCTCGACAATGTGGCCAATGTTCTGGCGCGCACACTCGCCGATGAGACGGCATTGCTCGTAGATCTTTACGAAAAATCTGACAAGTCGCCGACGGCCATCGCCTATGTGAAAGAGCGCGCCGAGAATAACCTGCACATGAATTTTGACGTGCGGCACGATACCAGGCTCGGGCCTGATGGCAGCACGGCTGTGTTGTCCTTGTTTGATCGACGCATCACTTCATATCTTGCGCAAGCGTTGAATGAGCCGTTTCGCGTCAATTCATCAACCCAGCGCGGGGCCGTCGAAATTTCGGTGGCGGTTGATCCGACCACCGTCTTTGTGTTGGTGGTGGATTCCAACCGGGCGCAGGCGGTGGGCACGCCGCTTGTGCTGATGTTCATGGCGCTGGCCACGTTGGCCTTCATGGCGATCTCCGTGGTGTTCATGCGCAACCAGATCAAACCCATTCTGGATTTGACGGCGGCGGCACAGGATTTCGGCAAGGGCCGCGACAGTTCATCGTTCACGCCGATGGGTGCTCGCGAAGTCAAAGCTGCGGGCGAGGCCTTTATCGATATGAAGCGGCGCATTGCGCGCCATGTGGAGCAGCGCACAGTGATGCTGGCTGGGGTGTCGCATGACCTCAGAACCATCCTGACCCGCTTCAAGCTTGAGCTTGCGGTCTTGGGCGACAATTCCAAGGCCAAGCCCTTGCGCGAAGACGTTGATGAAATGCAGAACATGCTGGAAGACTACATGGCCTTTGCGCGTGGCGATGGCGGAGAGAAATCTGTTCCCTTGAAGCTGCAAGAGGCCGTGGCCGCCGTTGCTGGAAGTTTTGACAAATCCGCCGAGCGCATTCAAACTGCTTCCATTCCGGATCTCACCCTGTCGCTGAAACCTAATGCCTTCCGCCGTTTGCTGGGCAATGTTCTTGGCAACGCGTTGCGTCACGGTAAGACGGTTCGCCTGAGTGGAGAAGAACGCGATCAACGGGTCTGGCTTTATGTCGATGATGATGGGCCGGGCATCCCACCTTCGCGCCGCGAAGATGTGTTTCGCCCCTTTGTAAGGCTTGATCCAGCGCGCAATCTCGACAAGACGGGTACGGGACTTGGCCTCGCGATCGCACTCGATATTGCCCATGCTCATGGCGGCGATATTTTTCTGGATACCAGCCCGATGGGGGGGCTTCGGGTCGCGATCAAGATTCCTGTTTGAGATTACTTGATGAATTATTCTTTGGGCCTCTCGCCCCAACGATTGCTGAATACAAGAGACTCGATATCAATTCTTTGACGCCAGCCTTTGGATTCAAGTTCGGGGCTTTGATAAAGCTCATCGACGTAGCCGAGACAAAGATAGGCCACGGGTACGACATGATCCGGCAATCCCAAAATTTTCCGGATGTCGGTGTCGTTGAAAATGCTGACCCAGCCCACGCCAATGCCTTCAGCGCGCGCGGCGAGCCACAGGTTTTGCACAGCGCAAACTGTTGAATAGAGATCGGTGTCGCGGTTGTGGGTGCGGCCCAGAACGACGGGGCCACCACGCTCGCGGTCACAGGTGATGCAGAGATTGATTGGCGCATCCGAGATGCCTTCCAACTTCAGCTTGCTGTAAAGCGTGGCACGTTCGTCGTTGAACATGGTTTCGGCTTCACCATTGGCTTTCTCGAAGGCGGCGCGGACCTGTGATTTCACTTCGATCTCGGTGATGGTGATGAAATTCCACGGCTGCATGAAGCCGACAGAGGGCGCGTGATGGGCGGCGAGCAATAGGCGCTGCAGGATTTCTTGTGGAATGGGGCGGGGTTGAAACTGCCCGCGCACGTCGCGGCGCGTGAATATGGCGCGATATACGGCTTCGCGTTCAGCCTCGGCAAATGGCGCGGCTGCCACCAGCCCATTATCAGTGATTGGCATTCTCGTCCCCTCAACAACATTGCTGCTGCGTTATCCAGGCGCAGAAACGAATGATGCGAGGCCGGTCTTCTGATTTGGTTTCGACCTTTGCGCCGCCTTCCGAGTTTCCTCGTGGCACTTGGCGCATCGTCCACCTTACAGCGTTGGGCACATTGCGGAGTTACACCGCATTCCCGATTCTCCAGCTTTTGGCTGGCACCTCGCGGGACCAAGGCTAGTGAAGTTGGCTTAGCAAGTCAAAAGAGTTTGCCGCCGTTGGGAACGGTAAGCGTTGGCCCTATCAAAACGACGCCGCCTTGCTCATCGGGAAAGCCCAAGGTCAAGACTTCCGACATGAAGGGACCAATCTGGCGCGGCGGAAAATTGACGACGGCTGCGACCTGGCGGCCCAACAAGGTTTCGGGCGTATAGTGCGTGGTGATTTGCGCCGATGATTTCTTGATACCGATCGCCGCACCAAAATCGATCTTCAGTTTGAAAGCGGGTTTGCGCGCTTCGGGAAACGGCTCGACACTGATGATGGTGCCGACACGAATATCGACCTTCTCAAAATCGGGGAAGGTGATCTCGGCCATCAGCTGGCAAGCTCACGCGCACGGTTTGCGGCAGCGGCCACGGCTTTTTCAAAGAGCGGCTTCATGCCATCGTCCGCCATCAGAACTTGCAAGGCCGCGAATGTCGTGCCTGCGGGCGAGGTGACGTTCTGGCGTAAGGTTGCTGCATCAATTCCCGATTGGCGCATCAATTCGCCAGATCCTGAAACTGTGGCGCGGGCGAGTTGTGTTGCAAGCTCTGGCGAGAGCCCCGCCTTCACGCCGGCATTGGCGAGACATTCGGTGAGCCAGAAGACGTAAGCCGGGCCTGAGCCTGAAACGGCTGTCACAAGATCAATCTGGTTTTCATCAGTCACGTCGACGACTTCGCCAGTTGCTCCCAACAAAGCGTGGGCCAGAGCAAGCTGGGGTTTGGTGACATGTTGGTTGGGAACCAAAGCCGTTATGCCACGACCAATGGCGGCGGGCGTGTTGGGCATGGCGCGGATGATGGCTGCGTCGGACCCAAAATGCTTTGCGAAAGATGCGATGGTCTTGCCTGCAGCAATCGACAGAATGACAGGCTTTGAGGATTTGAGCGGCACCAAAGGCGGCAACACATCTTCCATGACCTGCGGCTTGACCGCAACGATCACGATTTCTGCATCGGTGACGGAATTGATGGGTGGGTTTTGTCTTATGCCGTGACGGCTCAGCACTTCGGCGACTTCAGCTGGTGGTTTTGGATCAATGGCCACGACCTTTTTCGGGTCAGCGCCACCTTTGAGCCAGCCTTCCAGCATGGCGCCACCCATCTTGCCGCAACCGACCAGAACCAACGTGCCTCTTAACGCAATACTCATGCTTCACCCATGGTTTCGAGCAAGGCACTTTCCAGCGCTTCAACCGCCGTGTGGCCCGCCCAGATTACAAACTGAATGGCGGGATAGTAGCGTTGGCAGGTCTCAATGCCAATCCCGAGCATGGCCTCGCATTGCTCGTCAGTCACTTCTGCAAATCCAGCCAAGAGCAGGCTATTGCGAAAAACGAGGGTGCCGTCGCTTTGCCACAGGTCAAAATGGCCGTGGATCAATTGCGTATTGATCAGTACCAGAAGTTTCTGAACTTCCTCGCGGCGCTTTTCAGGGACTTTCAGATCAAGCAGGCAGGCGAGCAGCAAGGCTTCCAGATCATCCCGCCAGGTAAAAGACAGGCTCATGTCGGCCCAACCGCCGCCGACCAACATCAGAACCTCATGGTCATTGGGGCGGTCCACACTCCACTCATGGGATTGCGCAAGCTTTTCCACGCGGTCGAGTGGATTGGAGTGGTTGCGATTGGCGGGCGCCAAGGCCGTCATAAATCATTCCTTGCTGCATCGAATCGATGCTTTTGTGCAGCGGAATGTGCCGGAGCATCATCAGCGCAGCAACGGCTGCACTGATTCCTCCACATGAATTTCAACGGGTTAGTTGTGGCCTAGTTGGTGGTGAGCTTCTTTTCGAGCTCGGCGATGCGCTGGCTCAGTTTTTCATTCTCGCTGCGGGCCTTTTCGGCCATGTCGCGCACCACGTCGAATTCCTCACGCTTCACAACATTGAGGTTGTTCAACACGCGCTCCACCTGGTTTTGCACCATGGTGTCCACTTCCTTGCGCATGCCCTGGGCTGCACCCGAGGCGCTGCTCATCAGCTTGGCGATTTCATCAAAAAAGCGCGATGATGTTGCGGTCATGGGAAACTCCTGTCGTTGCAAACTAGCTAGGCATTCTTGCAGCGAAGTTCAAGTCCTTGCGAAGCACCTTGAAGCATTGCAGAAGGGGGCATGTTCGCCGCAATTCCATTTCCGCCATTAAGCCCCAACCTCATTGAATGGGGCCCGATCACCATAAAATGGTATGGGCTTGCCTATGTGGGTGGGCTGGTTTTCGCGGCCTGGTACATCAAGCGGCTGGTATCCAACCCCGCACTTTGGGGCCTATGGAAACCGGCCATGACCGTACAACAGGTCGATGATATGTTCGTGTGGTTTTTCATCGGCGTGGTGGGAGGCGGCAGGCTTGGCTATGTGCTGTTCTATCAACCTCTGAAATATCTATCACATCCCCTTGATATATTTAAGGTTTGGGATGGCGGCATGTCGTTCCACGGTGGCTTTTTGGGCGTAGTCGTGGCGTGCTATTTCTATGGCCGCCATATCGGTACGACGCTTGACCGGATGCTTGATTTGGGAGCCGCGTCAGTGCCAGTGGGCCTCGGGCTGGGGCGTCTTGCGAATTTTATCAACGCTGAGCTTTATGGTGGCCCGTCCGACATGCCTTGGGCGGTTATTTTTCCGGGCGAGACATTTGGCCGTCATCCGAGCCAGCTTTATGAAGCGCTGCTCGAAGGCCTGTTGATTTTTGTCGTGGTGCGCATTGCCACTCATCGTTATCAGGCGCTGGCCCATCCGGGGCGAGCCTCGGGTTTATTTGCACTCACATATGGCTGTGCTCGAATTTTCGTGGAGTTCTTCCGCCTGCCAGACAGCTTCATTGGATATTACGCGGGCTTCATCACGCAGGGCATGATTCTCTCTGTGCCGCTGGTGGGAATTGGCATCTGGCTCCTTCTCCGGTCGCGGCGGACATGAAAGAGTTTTTCCTCGAATTGATCGCCGAGAGCGGTCCCCTGCCGCTTGATCGCTACATGGCGCTGTGCCTCGGGCATCCCAAATTTGGCTATTACATGACGCGTGACCCGTTTGGGGCGGCGGGGGATTTTACGACGGCGCCAGAAATCAGCCAGGTTTTCGGCGAACTTCTGGGCGTTTGGTGTGTGGCGGCTTGGGAGGCCGTGGGGTCTCCGGCACCGT
The DNA here is from genome assembly GCA_038231475.1 of Hyphomicrobiales bacterium. Classification (GTDB taxonomy): domain Bacteria; phylum Pseudomonadota; class Alphaproteobacteria; order Rhizobiales; family Aestuariivirgaceae; genus Aestuariivirga. The sequence goes on from JBBRLH010000002.1 coordinate 290,885, forward strand.
TTGCCCTTGTGGAGCTAGGGCCAGGGCGTGGCACGTTGATGGCTGATATTCTCCGGGCGACGTCGGGCATGGCGGAATTTCGGGCGGCGGCGCAAGTTCATCTCGTGGAGATGAGCCCGGTTCTGCAGCAACTCCAGTACGAAAAGCTCGGAGCAGGGGTGACTTGGCATCTCTCGATTGACAGCCTGCCCGAGCAGCCGCTGATTTTTGTAGCCAATGAGTTTTTTGATGCTTTACCTGTGCGACAGCTCATCAAACGCAGTGGCGCTTGGACTGAACGGCATGTGGTGGCGGAGCGGGGCACATTGGCTCTGGCCGAAATTCCGTCCCCCGGATTGCCTGCGGCGGCGGAGGGGATCCATGAAGTCTCGCCGATCAGCATGGCCATTGCAGAGGAACTCGGGGCCAAGCTTGCGGCTTTGGGCGGCGCGGGGCTGATCATTGATTATGGTCATCTGAAATCGGCCGCAGGTGACACGTTGCAAACCGTGAAAGCCCATAAGCCAGTTGGCATCCTTGAACACCCCGGCAACAGCGATCTCACCGCCCATGTTGATTTTGAAGCTTTGGCCCGCGGATTTGTCGCGGGTGGTGCTGACGTTTTGCCCGCCATGACCCAGGGCAAATTTTTGAAATCTATGGGACTCGACATGAGATTGAAGCGATTGTCCCAAAAACTCGAGGGCCTAGCGGCTCAGGAATTTGTTGCAGGCGCGCAGCGGCTGGTGGATGATGATCAGATGGGGCAGTTGTTCAAGGTTTTGGGCGTGGCACAGGCGGGCCACGGCCCGATTTATCCTTTTGAGGTTTGATTGATTATTGCTGCAGATGATTTGAATCTTCCGGGCATCACGCACGGGTTTTTCACCCGCGAGGGCGGCGTGTCGCAAGGTATCTTCGCGTCCCTGAATTGCGGCCTGGGTTCGGGCGATGATGTGGCTTTGGTGACTGAAAATCGCGCGCGCGTGCAGGCGAAGCTTGGCGTTGCGGCTTTGGTGTCGGGCTATCAGGTTCATGGGATCGACGTGGCCGTGGTGACCGGCCCGCTGGCCGAGCGGCCCAAGGTCGATGGCATGGTGAGCGCTACGCCAGGCGTTGCCCTTGGCGTTCTGACTGCTGATTGCGGGCCGGTGTTGTTTGCAGATGAAAAGGCCCGCGTCGTTGGGGCCTGTCATGCGGGCTGGAAGGGTGCGTTGCTTGGCATTACAGATTCCGCGATTCTTGCAATGGAAAAGCTTGGGAGCAGGCGCGAAAACATTGTAGCCGTGCTGGGTCCCACAATTTCGAAGGCCAATTACGAAGTGGGGCCAGAATTTCCGGCAGGCTTTCTAAATGCAGACGCGGCGGCCCAAAAATACTTCACGCCATCCGTGAAGAAAGACCATCATATGTTTGATTTGCCTTCATTTTTAATTGATCGCATGAGGCAATTTGGGGTTGGATCAGTGCGTGACATGGGCTTGTGCACCTATGCCGAAGAAGATTGGTTTTTCAGCTACAGGCGCGCGACGCATCGCGGCGAGAAGGATTATGGTCGCCTGATTTCGGCTATTGGATTGACGCCTTGAAATACCTTCTGGTCATCGCTGTTTTGCTGCTGGCGGCCTGTACGGCCCCGCAGCTGCCCTTTGAAAAGCCGGTGCCCATCGAGACTCCCGACCAATCTTTAATTGCGCCCCCTTGGGAGGCCTTGGTGAAGGCCGGGCCTGATGCCGACAAAGATATCGATCTTGAAACCCTGAACGGACCCATGGCTGCTCCTCCGCCCGAAATGGCCAGTGCCATAGCAGCTGCAACTCCCGCCACCCCAACTCCTGCGGTTCCGCCCAAGCCTGGAGCCACAGCCATAAATGCCGTGGCCGTTTTGCCGGTGGCGGGTGCGCCTGAGCTTTCAGCCGCGATGGCAAAGGTTTTAAGCGATGCAGGCTGGCCAGTTGTCAGGAAACCGCGCAAGGACGCACTGACCATTCAGGGTCACGTGGTGATTGATGCCCCGCAGGGCGCCACGCAGGTTGTCCATCTGGATTGGGAGGTCAAAACTCCCCAGGGTAAGGTTTTGGGCGATGTGGCGCAGAACAACCAAATCCCAGCGGGCAGTCTGGCTCATGGCTGGGGTGCCAATGCCATGCCTGCGGCTGGAGGTGGTGCCGCCGGAATCGTGAAACTCATCCAGCAATATCGTTAGCCATATTTTGTGTGGATAAAACGTGGCGTTTGCGTGTGCGTCATCAGATTGATATAGAGCCACAAAAGAGGGCGCGCACATGATGAAAATCGTTTCAGGCAACTCCAACAGGCCCCTTGCCGAGCAGATCTGCTCCTATCTCAATCTGCCCATCACCAAGGCGGTGGTGAAACGCTTCAACGACATGGAAGTCTTCGTCGAGATTCAGGAAAATGTGCGCGGCCAGGACATGTTCGTCATCCAGTCCACCAGCTTTCCGGCCAATGACCATTTGATGGAATTGCTGATCATCACTGACGCGCTGCGCCGCGCCTCGGCAAGGCGCATCACAGCGGTGATCCCATATTTCGGCTACGCCCGCCAAGACCGAAAACCTGGCCCACGCACGCCCATCTCTTCAAAGCTGGTGGCCAATATCATCACACGGGCAGGTGCTGACCGCGTTCTCACGATTGATCTTCATGCCGGGCAAATTCAGGGCTTTTTTGATATTCCGACCGACAATCTTTTCTCTGGCCCGGTGTTTGTGCGCGACATCAAGCAGCACATGGACATTGCGAATACCATCGTGGTTTCACCCGATGTGGGCGGCGTGGTGCGCGCCCGCGCTTTGGCCAAACGCCTTGATGTGCCATTGGCCATTGTTGATAAACGCCGCGAGCGGGCGGGCGAGAGCGAGGTCATGAACATCATCGGTGACGTGGCGGGCAAGAGCTGCATTCTGATTGATGACATTGTGGATTCAGGGGGCACGCTGTGCAACGCGGCTGATGCTTTGATTGACAAGGGTGCGCGGGACGTGACGGCCTATATCACACATGGTGTGCTCTCGGGCGGTGCAGTTTCCCGGATCACAGGTTCGAAACTGAAAAATCTGGTGATCACTGATTCGATCCAACCGACCGAAGCTGTGAGGCTGGCGCGCAACATTCGGGTCATCCCAATTGCGCCATTGCTCGGTGAAGCCATTGGCCGGACCAGCAGAGAAGAAAGCGTTTCAAGCTTGTTTGAGTAGGGCTGTCTGCCTATATGGCGTTCATGAATCCTGTAATCCACATTGAAAATCTGTCGAAAACCTACAAGACCGGGTTTTCGGCGCTGAAGGACATCAACCTCGATATTCAGCGTGGCGAGATTTTTGCTCTGCTTGGTCCCAATGGTGCTGGCAAGACTACGCTGATCTCGATTGTCTGCGGCATCGTGAACAAAAGTACTGGCTCGGTTCTGGTTGATGGCCATGACACGGTTTCCGATTTTCGTGTGACGCGGAAAATGATTGGGCTCGTACCACAAGAATTGCATCTTTCGATTTTTGATACGGTGTGGGCCACGGTCAAGTTCAGCCGCCAGCTTTTTGGCAAGGCTGACGATGATGCCTATCTTGAAAAAATCCTGAAGCAGCTTTCGCTCTGGGACAAGAAAGACGGCAAGATCATGACGCTGTCGGGTGGCATGAAACGGCGCGTGTTGATCGCCAAAGCGCTGGCCCATGAACCCAAGGTCCTGTTTCTGGATGAGCCCACTGCGGGGGTTGATGTGGCGCTGCGCAAGGACATGTGGAATGTGGTGCGCGAGTTGCGCGATGCAGGTGTGACCATCATTCTCACCACGCACTATATTGAAGAGGCCGAAGAGATGGCTGACCGTGTTGGCGTCATCAGCAAAGGCCAAATGATCCTCGTTGAAGACAAGGCCAAATTGATGGCCAAAATGGGCCAGAAGACACTGTCCATCCATCTTGAAAAGCCGCTCGGCAAATTGCCGGTGAAGTTGAAGCCGTTTAACGTGGCCCTCGGCGGTGACGGTGCGAGCCTGACTTACAGCTATGACGCGCGGGCGGAACGACCAGATATTTCCGGCCTGCTCAAAGCATTGGATACCGCCAAGATTTCCTATACCGACGTCAACACGGCGCAAAAATCACTCGAAGATATTTTCATGGGGCTGGTGAAGCAATGAACTGGCGCGGCGTTTACGCAATCTTCTCAGCGGAGATGAAGCGGTTTTTCAGGACGTGGATCCAGAGTCTTCTGGCCCCAGTCATTTCGACCGTGCTTTATTTTGTGGTTTTTGGTGCGGCCATTGGGTCACGCATTTCGCAGATTGAGGGCGTGGCCTATGGCGCGTTCATCGTGCCGGGCCTCATCATGCTTTCGCTGTTGACGCAAAGCATCTCCAACGCGTCCTTTGGTATTTATTTCCCGAAGTTCTCGGGAACAATTTATGAATATCTTTCGGCGCCGGTTTCAGCCTTTGAAATGGTGTTGGGTTTTGTGGGCGCTGCAGCGGCAAAATCGATGCTCATTGGTCTGGTGATCCTGGCGACCAGTGCGTTATTTGTGCCCTTGGTCATTGCCCATCCGCTGTGGATGCTGGCGTTCCTGGTTTTGACAGCGCTGACGTTTTCAATGTTTGGCTTCATCATAGGTCTGTGGGCTGACGGCTTCGACAAGCTGCAGGTCATTCCGCTTCTCATCATCACGCCGCTCACTTTTCTGGGTGGCAGTTTTTATTCGATCAAGGTGCTGCCGCCGTTCTGGCAGAATATCTCCATGTTCAATCCTGTGGTCTATTTGATCAGCGGTTTTCGCTGGAGCTTTTTTGAGGTGGCGGATGTGAGCGTGGGCATGAGCCTTGGCATGACACTCGTGTTTATGGCCATTTGCCTTGCCATCACAACGTGGATCTTCAAGACCGGTTATCGCCTGAAAAATTAAGGGCGATTAACGTCTCGCCTTGCAAAGGCCTCAATCCCATCAGGAATTTGTCAGGACGGTTATGATTTAAGCTTTGCCAGATGCTGCAATTTCGCAGTTTGGGCGACAGGATAATCATGACCCTCAAGAGATTTCGTAACCTTCTTCTCTCCTGCACGATCTTGGTCGCTGGCGCTGCCGGTCTTGCTCAGGCCGCCAGCACGGTTCCCACCACCCTGACCAATGCTGCAGCCACTGTGATCGCCACGTCCCAGAGCGTGCTGCATGACGGCGACTTTGCCGGCAATGTTTATGATGCCTATTATGGCGTGGTGCAGGTTGTGGCCAGCATCAGAAATGGCCAGCTTGCCGATGTGAAGGCTGTGAAGTTCCCCAATCACAGCGGGGAAAGCCGGTCGATCAATCGCCAGGCCTTGCCGATGCTGCAGCAGGAAGTGGTTCAAACGCAGAATGCGCGCGTGCGGATTATTTCCGGCGCCACGCTGACCAGCCGCGCCTACATTGCTTCGCTGCGTGATGCGCTGGTCCTGGCGGGAAATTGAGCCACTTCAAGGACACGCGTTTGATGATGGGAATGCCCATCACCATCGAGATCGTTGATGCCCCGACAGCTGATCTTGGTCAGGAAATTTTTGACTGGTTTAATCATGTCGACCAGCGCTTCAGCCCTTACATCGAAACGAGCGAAGTTTGCCGCCTGTCAAAAGGTGATGTCAGCGACGATGAACTGAGTGATGAGATGCGTGAAGTTTTGGTTTTGGCTGAAGCCACGCGGCTTGAAAGCGATGGGGCTTTCAATATCAGGCGACCCTCAGGGTTCATTGATCCTTCAGGCATCGTCAAGGGCTGGGCGATATCAAAGGCCGCAAAGACGATTGCCGCTTGCGGCGTGACCAGTTTCTATGTCGAGGCTGGCGGTGACATTCAGGCTCATGGCCTTGATGGCGCGGGCGGGGCCTGGTCCGTGGGTATCCGCAGCCCTTTCAATGACAAGGACATCATCAAAGTCGTGGCTTTGTCGGGGCAGGGCATTGCCACGTCTGGCACTTATGTGCGCGGCGACCACATCTATGATCCGCGTGATCCCGATCGCAAGCTCGACGAGATCGTTAGTGTCTCGGTGATTGTCGATGATGTTGTTGATGCCGATCGCTTTGCCACTGCGGCTTTCGCCATGGGGCGCGACGGCATTTATTTCCTCGAGAGTTTGCCCGGTGTTGAGGCCTACGCAGTTGATGCCCATGGCATCGCCACGCAGACCACTGGATTTGGAAAATTTGTACGATGAGTAGAATCTTGCGCCTGATCGATGGGTTCCTCAATCACGTCACCATGTATCGGCTGGTGCTCTATTATGTTGGAGCTTTGCTGCTTGCCGATTTTGTGCTGGGATTCGCGGGGCTGGCCCCCAATGATCCTGCACAGTTGGCGGCTTCAACGTTGCTCATCGGGCTTGTTGGTTGGGTCACCAATTTCATCATGGCGGGGGCGTTTCGCGTTCCGGCCAATTCTGACTCGGTTTATATCACGGCGGGTATCCTCGCCCTCATCATGCCGCCGGTCCTCCCCAGTGATCTGGTGGGACTTGGTGGCTTGGCGCTGGCTTCCTTTGCAGCCATCGCGTCCAAATACGTGCTGGCGGTTTTCGGCAAGCATGTGTTCAATCCGGTGGCGCTCGGTGCTGTGGTTGCATATTACACGCTTGATCAATCTGCTACCTGGTGGGTGGGTGGAAACTTGGAACTGCTGCCGATTGTCCTGATTGGTGGCCTACTGATCTTGCGCAAAGTGCAGCGCTTTGAAATGTTCGGCACCTATGTGTTGGCCAATCTTGCGGCCACCGCGGCGACAAGTTCGCCAGCCATGTATGGTGAGGCGTTGGTGCAGACATTTTTACACTCGCCACTTTTGTTTGCCGGCTTTGCCATGTTGACTGAGCCGTTGACTGCGCCCGCCAAGATCTATCCAAGCCTGGGCTTTGGATTTATTGTTGGGGCGCTGTCATCGCCCAATATTCATATTGGAGAATTCTATTTCACACCTGAGCTTGCCTTTCTGGTGGGCAACCTGTTTGCATGGGCTGTGTCGCCAAAATTCCGCTATCGCCTGACGTTGCAGCGGATCGAAAAAAAAGCGCAGGGGGCTTATGACTATGTGTTCCGCAGCAACCGACCCCTGGCCTTTGAGCCTGGCCAATATCTCGACTGGACCATGGGCGTTCGCAACCCTGACAATCGTGGCAACCGCCGCTCATTCACCATTGCCTCGGCACCATCGGAATCAGATGTCAGGCTTGGGGTGAAATTTTATCCGAATCCTTCGTCCTTCAAGCAAGGCCTATTGCACATGACGCCGGGCCAAACGATTTTCGCTGGCCAGCTCGCGGGTGAATTTACGCTGCCCAAAAATGTCGAGCAGAAGCTCGCCTTCATTGCCGGTGGCATTGGCGTCACGCCATTTCGGAGCATGGTCAAAGATCTGATGGATCGTGGAGAGCCGCGCGACATCGTGATGTTCTATGGCAATAACAGGGCCGATGAAATCGCTTACAAAGATATTTTCGATGCGGCGGGATTGGCCATCGGTCTTAGAAACATCTATGCCGTTGCAGAAGCGGGGGCCGCCGCTCGCGGTTTTCATGAAGGCTTCATTGACAAGGCTTTGATTGCGCGCATGGCACCAGATTTCAAAAAGCGAATGTTCTATCTCTCTGGCCCACGATCCATGGTTGTGCGATTTGAAAATGTATTGGCAGATCTTGGCGTCCCGTGGACACATATCAAGACGGACTTTTTCCCCGGTTTTACCTGATGCATCGAAGTCTTCAAATTGACTTGTTTTGACCTTCTGATAAATGCACGAATTGCACGTTGTGACTTATGTCATTGCGGTACTGTAGGCACAAGCGGGTGTGTGTATGATTTATGTCGATGTGTCGCAGCTTTCCCAATGGATGGCGCGCGGACGCCATCTTACTGGAATTCAGCGACTCACATTTAATTGCGTGGCAGGGATCTATGCTGCAGCAGGAAGTGATCAGCTTCGCGTCATAGTTTATGATGAATCTGCTCATCAGTTTAAGTCTGCTTGCGCCGAGGCGATTTTGGGTTTGTCCGGCAAGCTTGACTCAAGGACCTGGGAACTTGCTGTTCCAGAATTTGCTTCGGGTGATCAGATTCTCCTGACGGAGTGGATTTTCAGCTCGCGAATTTCCAATGCCCTATTTGAATTGGCGGGACGTGTTGAAGCCAATATTTATCAATTTGTACATGACTGCGTTCCGCTTGCGAGGCCAGATTTCCTGCGCAAGTATCTTGTCGAGGACTTCCAAAAGAAAATGGGTCAGGCCATTCTTCAGGCCGATGTCGTGCTGACCAATTCAGACTATAGCCGCCAAGATATTGAGAAGTTTTTTCCCGTGGAACTCGGGAATAAGGAAATTCGCGTTGTTAAATTAGCTCATGAGTTTGGGGCTAACGAAATTCACGGTCAAATGAAACCAACCCCCACTGATACTGTGAAGTCTGAAAGGTTGCTGCGGCGTCTAAGCTCTCAACCTTTTGTCTTGATGGTTGGGACACTTGAGGAAAGAAAGAATACCCAGCTGGCAATTCGGCAATGGCGGGATTTGTCAAAGCGGCACGGGAGCAACACACCCAAATTGGTCTTGGTTGGTTCTTACGGCTGGCACAAGATCGGCCTTCTTGCATCACTCATGTCGGCGCGATTTTTCTGGAGGTCAGTGATCCATTTGAGAAATTGTGACGACACAACCCTCATGGAACTTTACAAAAAAAGCCTCTTTACAATTTACCTCAGCAGCTATGAAGGTTGGGGGCTGCCCGTTGGGGAGAGCATGTGGCTAGGCAAGCCCGTGCTATGCTCAAAATTAACGTCGCTGCCCGAAGTGGGCGAAGACCTTGTCGACTATGTTGACCCTGGCGATGCCGATGCTGTTGCCAAAGCCGTCGAGCGGCTGTGCTTTGATTCCGAATATCGGAGCAAAGCTGCCGCAAAGCTGAAATCGGCAAAACTTCGCAGCGCCAGAGATTTTGCCAAGAATCTGCTGGCGGCGATCGGAGTTGTTGAGCGTAAAAAAATGGCGGCGCTTCGATAATTCTACTAATTTTGAAGCGGATTGCCGATTTTTACGGCCGATTTTAGGTGATTGGCAGCAACTTGCCATCTTTGGCTGTTTCCCCTATAGGGCGCCGTCCGGCGTCGTCCACCCCTGGAGGGAGGCTGGATTCATTTATTGGAGAATAGCATGTCTAAGATCATTAATATCAAGGCTGCCGCGCGCAGCCGGGCCGGTAAGGGGGCCGCTCGCTCTGTCCGTCGTGAGGGACTTGTTCCCGGCGTCGTTTATGGCGACAAGAAAGATCCCCAAATCATTTCATTGGTTTACAAGAATGTCGAACCACATGTGAATACGGGCCGCTTCCTGTCCACGCTGGTCGACCTCGACATTGACGGCAACACCATTCGCGCAATCCCACGCGATGTTCAATTCGATCCGGTGAAAGACCGCATCACCCATGTGGATTTCTTACGCCTTGGCAAGGACGCCCGCATCGCCGTTGATATTCCGGTGCATTTCCGCAACCAGGATGCCTCGCCCGCTTTGAAGGCGGGTGCCGTGCTCAACGTTGTCTCTCACTCTGTGTCGCTGTATTGCCCCGCCGACTTCATCCCCGATGAGCTGATTGTCGATTTGACCGGCATTCAGATCAACCAGTCCATCCATTTGTCGTCCATCACGCTGCCAGACCGCGTGACATCTGCCTCGCGCGATGACGTGACGCTTTGCGCTGTGACGGCCCAAGCCAAGGAAGAGGTTGTGGCAGAAGCCGCAGCGACTGCCGAAGTTCCGGCCACCGCGCAGAAGGCTCCCGATGCTGCCAAGGCAGGTGCCGCTGCGGCCCCGGCCAAGGGTGCCGCTCCTGCAAAAGGTGCAGCTCCTGCCAAGGGCGCTGCGCCAGCCAAGGGTGCTGCCCCTGCCGCCGCTGCTGCGGCTCCGAAGAAGAAGTAAGTTCTTCGCCAGTGATCCTCAAACGGCGGGCAGCAATGTCCGCCGTTTTGTTTTTCCCTTTCTGTTGGGATGACTTGGACTTGCCTATAGAGAGTCTCATCGCTAACTTGTTTTGTTTTGAAAGATAGTCGCGTGAAATCGCAGAAGCTGGTCGGTCGTTTGGGCCGTTTTGAATTTATTGCTTTGGTTGCAGCTTTGATTGCCATCAATGCCTTTGCCATTGATGTGATGTTGCCCGGCTTGCAGCAGATTGGTGCGGGGCTTGGTGAGCCTGATCCCAACCGTAGACAACTTGTTATCCCTGCTTACATGCTGGGCTTTGGCATTTTGCAGATGGTATTCGGGCCCTTGTCTGACCGCTATGGCAGGCGCCGGCCCTTGCTGGTCGGATTGGTGATTTATTGTATCGCTGCACTCAGCGCCTATGCTGTTTCAGATTTCAACAGTCTGGTTCTGCTCCGCTTTGTGCAAGGGGCAGGCGCTGCGGCTTCTGCAGTGATTGCCATGGCGCTGGTCCGCGATTTGTTTGTCGGCGATGATATGGCCAAGACCATGTCGCTGGTCTTCATGGTCTTGATGCTGTCGCCAATTTTTGCACCAATCCTCGGGCAATTTCTTCTTGTGGCGCTCGACTGGCGCGGTCTTTTTGCTTTTATGGCGGGACTTGGTGCCATTGTGACGGTGTGGGTGTGGATGCGGCTGCCTGAAACGTTGAAGCCCGAAAACAAGCGGCCCTTTGGAATTATGCCGATGATAGAGGGCTTTGGCATCGTGTTTTCAAACCGTGTGTCCTTGCGGTACATCATGGCGACAGCGCTATTGTTTGGTGGCTTGTTTGGATTTCTCACCTCATCGCAACAAATCTATGTGAGCATTTATCAAGTTGGCCTTTGGTTTCCGGCATTCTTCGCGGCTGGCGGTGCGGCTGCGGCTGTGGGCGGTTTTGTCAATTCGCAACTGGTCAACACATATGGCATGCGCCGCATCGCCTTTCTGGCCTTGGTCGTCTTCTGCGCGGCTTCTGCCGTTATGCTAATTCTGGGCTATGCCAACGCCTTGCCCGTTTGGTTGTTCTTCGCGATTTCAACGTTGCAGTTCTTTACGTTCAGCATGGTCATGCCAAATTTTGGCGCACTGGCGTTGGAGCCTCTAGGCGAGGTAGCTGGTACGGCGGCGTCCGCGCAGGGCTTCCTGCAGATGGTTTTAGGCGCTGGCATTGGAGCACTCGTCGGCCAGATGTTTGATGGCACGGTGATGCCTTTGGCAATCGCTCAGCTTGTCCTGTCCCTGGCTGCTATGGCTTTGACTGGTTTTGCTGGACAGAGACGCGTGGCAGTCGAAGCGGGTGAATAGGCTTCAGCGCCAATGGCCAAATGCCGGTCGTTGTTCAAACCAATATATTGACGCCTGCGCGCAACGGTCCCACAGTGTTAAAAAATGGGAGCACAAAAATGGTCAAAGTCATCGGATTGAATAGTGGGTCTTCGTTCGACGGCGTTGATGTCGTGCTTGTAGAGATCGAGAATGGCAAGGATGGTTATCCTGCCCGACCCAAGTTCATCGCTGGCAACACCTATGACTGGCCAAAGCCCGTCGCCGACATGGTGCTTAGGGCCTTCGAGAACAAGATATCGCTCTTTGAGCTCAATCGCCTGAATTATCTGGCTGGTGCGGTCTATGCTGAATCAGCGCGGGCTTTCATGCGCGAGCAGGGATTGAAGCCCGGTGATGTTGAAGTGATCGGATATGATGGCCAGACGATTTATCAAGAGCCGCCGGTTCACGCACTGCTTCGAAACTATGATGACAGCGAAGATCTGGTATCACGCTGGCTCGATGGGCCGTATCCATGCGGCTTGCAAATTGGCGAGCCTTCGATTGTTGCTGAGGCCTGCGATACGCCTGTGGTGACACAGTTCCGTCCGATGGAACATGCAATGGGGGGGACGGGCGCTCCTCTCATGCAATACCTCGACTATGTGGCCTTCCGTGACATTGGCCCGATCCTCACGCTCAATATCGGCGGCATTGCCAATTGTCACTTGGCCGATGCGGATCGCAGCAAGATGATGGCTTTCGATACTGGCCCCGGCAATGTTATGATTGATCATGTGATGCGGGCCAAATTTGGCCGGGCCTATGACAAGAATGGTGAAGTGGCGCGCACCGGAAAAGTGGATGAGAAGCTGATGTCCTATTTGAAGGGTCACGATTTTTTCAAACGACCGGTTCCGCGCAGCGCCTGGCGGCTTGATTTTGGCTCCAGCTATGCCGACAAAGTAATCTCCGATTACAAGCATCTTTCGGACAAGGATCTGGTGGCGACCGTGACTGAATTTGCGGCCTACGCCATCACCCGCTCGATCACGGACAACGTGAAATCTCTAGATCGGGTCCAGACCATCATGGCCAGTGGCGGCGGCACACGAAATGGCTATCTGATGGAGCGCCTCAAAGCCTATATGCCCAAGGGCTTGCGTCTCACCCTGTCAGATGAATTCGGCGTGCCTGCGGCTTTCAAAGAGGCGATCAAATTTGCGGCGCTCGCCCATGCCACGATGCACCATCTGGCCAACAATATTCCGGCGGCCTCTGGTGCTGTGAAGTTCGGCATCTTGGGGAAAACGGTGTTGCCACCGCGAATGGCGATCATCGGCTGAGGGTGATCAAGCTGGCCTGATCTCGCATCCTTGCGCCGGTGCTAGCTATCCCTTATAGCCCGCGCGCGTAACCCCAATACTGCAGAGGAGGCCGCCCATGTTTCTGTTTGTCGGCCTTGGAAATCCGGGGGCAAAATATGCCTCGAACCGGCACAATGTGGGTTTTATGGCCGCTGATGTGATGCACGCGGCTCACGCCTTTGCGCCATGGCGCAAGAAATTTCACGGCGAACTTTCAGAAGGCAATCTGGGCGGCGAGAAAATCCTGCTGTTGAAGCCGCAGACATTCATGAATGACTCAGGTCGCAGCGTTGGTGAGGCGGTGCGGTTTCACAACATTCCGCTGCAACATGTCTTTGTGTTTTATGACGAGCTTGATCTTGAGCCTGGCAAGGTGCGCGTGAAGCTTGGGGGCGGGGCTGCGGGCCATAATGGCATTCGCTCGATTGCCCAACACATTACGCCGGATTTCATGCGCGTGCGCCTGGGGATTGGCCATCCGGGCGACAAGAATATGGTGATGCCGCATGTGCTGGGTGACTTTGCAAAATCAGACCGCGAATGGCTGGTTGCAATGTTGGACGCCGTGGCGGATAACGCCACGCTGTTGATCGAAGGGGCGGAGGCAAAATTCCAGAGCAAGGTGGCACTGATCGTCAATCCGCCCCGGCCCAACGGCGTGAAGCCGGATTAGTTTTCGGGTTCAAGCAGCGGCCAAACTTCGACGACGCCATGGCAGACGGCACAGGGCACTTTTGACACCATCTGGATTGCCTCCTGAAGACTGGCCGCCTCGATAATTGCAAAGCCTGCAACGGGCAGAGGCGATACAAGGAAGGACTTGTTTTCGACTTTAACCCCTGTGGATTCCGGGTTGCGGACCAATACAGGGCTGCCGGCAATTCCCATCAGCGCACCCTTTCGTTTCAATTTATCATCCTGTGCATGGGCGGCATTGCGCAGGTCAACAGGCGTTTGGTCATATCCTGCCTCATCGCCATAACCGATGGTCACGAATTTGGGCATGATCGCCTCCTTCTTGCAATAATTGGCCTTTGACAACGCTCCTCCATTGCGATGGTTCCCCATGCAGAGGCTTGCAAATTCGGCTGTGGCCCCTATACGCAGCGGCAGATTTACGGAGCGATTTTCATGGGTTTCAAATGTGGCATTGTGGGCTTGCCCAATGTTGGCAAATCAACTTTGTTCAATGCGCTGACGCAGACATCGGCGGCGCAGGCGGCCAATTATCCGTTCTGCACCATTGAGCCCAATGTGGGCGACGTCGGTGTGCCCGACCCACGCCTTGATGTGTTGGCGGCGATTGCCGGCAGCGCGCAGATTATTCCAACGCGGCTTACCTTTGTTGATATCGCAGGGCTGGTGAAGGGCGCTTCAAAAGGCGAAGGCCTCGGCAACCAGTTTCTGGCCAACATCCGCGAGACCGATGCTATCGCCCATGTGGTGCGCTGCTTTGAAGATGGCGACATCACGCATGTGAGCGGCAAGATTGATCCTTTGGCAGATATCGAAACCATCGAAACCGAATTGATGCTGGCTGATTTGGACGCATTGGAAAAGCGCCAGCCCGCAGCCGAGAAAAAGGGCAAGCAGGGCGACAAGGAACAGAAGGAATTGGGCGAGCTGATGATGCGCGCTTTGATCCTATTGCGCGAAGGAAAGCCAGCGCGACTTGTAGAGCGCACGTCCGATGAAGAAAAGATTTTCCAGGGCCTTGGCCTGTTGTCGTCAAAGCCGGTTCTTTACGTGTGCAACGTCGAAGAAGCTGCCGCCGACAAGGGCAATGATTTTTCTGATCGTGTGACAGCCTTTGCCAAGACGGAAGGCAATGTGGCCGTTGTGGTTTCAGCCAAGATTGAAAGCGAGATCGCCATTCTGCCCCAGGCTGACCAGAAGGATTATCTTGATGCCGTGGGTCTGGCTGAGCCAGGGCTTAATCGCGTGATCCGTGCCGGCTATGAGCTTTTGGGGCTGTTCACCTATTTCACCGTTGGGCCAAAAGAAGCCCGCGCCTGGACAATCCACAAGGGCACCAAGGCGCCAGCGGCGGCGGGCGTCATCCACACGGATTTCGAGAAGGGCTTCATCCGCTCGGAGACTATTGCCTACGATGACTATGTTTCAGGCAAGGGCGAAGCGGGTGCGAAGCTTGCAGGCAAGTTCAGGCTCGAAGGCAAGGACTATATCGTCTCTGACGGCGATGTGATGCATTTCAGGTTTAATACCTGAACCTTCTCCCTCCCCTCCTATAGGGGAGGGCAGGGTGGGGTTGTTACCAAAGACCCCACCCGACAGGCTGACGCCTGCCACCCTCCCCATAAGTTGAGGAGGGAGGAGTTAGTGGCCTTCATAGCCAATCAGCGTGTGCGTCTTCACACCCTTGGCGCGGAGTTTCTCGGCACCGCCGAGATCAGGCAGGTCGATCACGAAGGCTGCAGCAAGCACTTCGCCGCCTGATTTTCGGATCAAGTCAATTGCAGCGCCTGCTGTGCCGCCCGTTGCGATCAGATCATCAATCAGCAGAATGCGGTCGCCCTTTGAAATGGCGTCGGCGTGAATCTCGATGGTGTCGACGCCATATTCCAGCGTGTAGTCTTGGCCGATGGTGCGGGCTGGCAATTTGCCTTTCTTGCGAATGGGAATAAAGCCGCGCCCTAGCGTGTGGGCGACGGCACCGCCCAGAATGAAGCCGCGGGCTTCGATGCCTGCTACGTAATCAAACTGGCCGTGGAGAAACGGCCAGGCCAACTCATCCACCGCGGCTCGAAAGGCATGCATGTTGGCAAGAAGCGTGGTGATGTCGCGGAACATGATGCCGGGTTTTGGATAATCCGGAATGTTGCGAATATAACGCCTGAGATCAAAGCCGTTTCGAAGGTCCATTAATGTCTCCCTCAGGGCCATTTCACGATTGGTGGCATGGAGGAAAGAATGCTTTCCACATTGCCACCGGTTTTCAAACCGAAAATTGTGCCGCGATCATAGAGTAGATTGAACTCAACGTAGCGACCACGCCGGATGAGTTGTTCTTCGCGCTGCTCCTCGGTCCAGGACTTGTGCATGTTGGCCCTGACGATCTGTGGATAGATTTCGTTGAAGGCCAAACCCACGTCTTTCACAAATGCCAGATCGGCATCCCAATTTCCGCTGTCGAGATAATCAAAGAAAATGCCACCAATGCCGCGTGGCTCATTGCGATGGGCCAGATGGAAATAATCATCGCACCATTTCTTGTATTTGGGATAGTCGGCCACAGCGTGCCTCGTACAGGCG
The DNA here is from genome assembly GCA_038231475.1 of Hyphomicrobiales bacterium. Lineage (GTDB taxonomy): Bacteria > Pseudomonadota > Alphaproteobacteria > Rhizobiales > Aestuariivirgaceae > Aestuariivirga. Next base: position 306,773 of record JBBRLH010000002.1, read on the forward strand.
GCTTGCATTGCGCCATGGAAGTTTTTGGAGTCAGGGTCGTCCTGATTGCGCCGCGCGTTGAGCACCGGTGTCAAATCGGCGCCGCCGCCGAACCAGGCTTTGGACGTGACCACATAACGGTTGTTCATGTGGACTGTCGGAATATTGGGATTGTGCGGATGGACGATCAGCGAAACGCCCGAAGCCCAGAAACGTGGATCTTCTTCAGCACCAGGAATTTGTTTTCGGAATTCGGGAGAAAATTCGCCATGGACCGTCGAGCTGTGCACGCCGGCTTTTTCGAATAGTTTGCCATGAAGCAGCGCCATGGTGCCACCGCCGCCATGGCCTGCTCGGGTCCAAGCGGTTTTTGAAAATCGGTGCTCGGTTGTCGCCCCGGCGAATTCATCTTCCAACGCTTCCAGCGTGGTGATGATTTGATTTTGGAGTGATTCAAACCACTGACGGCTTGAATTCTTGTGTTGGTCCAAAAGTTCTGAATTTGAATTTTCCATCAGGCCTATTTGCGGGTGAAAACGCCAAGGCTCAAGGGGACAATTGCTGCTGCTCAAAATACGGCATTCATGAGGGGATTATGAAGTTGGGTGATTTTCGCAATCAATTGTTAAATAATACTACCTATGATTGTTTAGTCAGATATATGGAATTTATACTTGCAATTCACCTCTCGTTTTATGTGGCTTCAAGCAAATGCGGCATCCGTGCTTCTGGCGTCGGTCATTCCGCTGGTGCTGGCTATTGGAATTGCAGCCGACACCATGGATGCCGCCGATGTGGAAACACTTCTGCAGCGGGCGGCCGATGCGTCCGTCAAAGGGGGTGAGTCCGCCAATTTGTCTGATGACGCAAGCATTAAAGTGTTGGTCAAGACCAATTTGAGCGAGCTTGGGGCGCTTGACGATTTGAAGGCGATCTCGAAGATTGAGTATGGGGACACAAAGGACGGTCGATTCTTTGTTCGCATCCAAGGCGTTGTTGATACGCGTTTCATGATATTGGTCGGCATTTCCAGAATGAACGTCATGGCCTATTCGGAGATGCGTAAAGTCGGAAATTGACCGGTTTGGCGTAACGCTTCGCCAACAACCATGCTTGCCGCCATGGCCACATTCAAAGAGCGCAAACCCGGTCGCATCGGGATAACCACGCGATGGGTTGCGGCATCGTGCACATTTTGCGGAACGCCAGCACTTTCTCGACCAAAGAGCAGAATGTCATCTGCTTCATACGTGAATGTCGAATGGGGCAGGGCCGCCTTGGTGGAGAGCAAGATCAAACGGCGGTCGTTATTTGCTGACTTGAAGGCCTCCCATGAGGGGGCGTGAACCAGTTCAAGCTTGTCCAGATAGTCCATGCCCGCGCGACGCCAGGCAGAATCGGTTGCCACAAAGCCAGCCGGTTCAATGATTGTCAGTTTCAGGCCGAAACAGGCGCAAAGCCTGGCGATGGTTGCGGCGTTGGGGGCAATGTCGGGCTGGTAGAGGGCAATTTCGATCATAATTTCCATTATTTATGCTGGTTTCGGCGCTTTGCCCAAATGGAATTGTGCTGCGACAACCTATGGCTAGACTTAACCCTCAGCCAATGTCAAAACGCGAGTCATTTGGGTCAATTTGTCCGACTTTCGATGAGGGTGAAGCTATCGTGTCAGCAGCTGTGGAAAACGATGTAAACAGGCGCGATTTTCTTTTTCTTGCCACGGGCGCCGTGGCGGGGGTGGGTGCTGCCTTGACGGCTTGGCCCTTCATTTATCAGATGAACCCTGATGCCGCCGTGCTGGCCTTGGCTTCAATCGAGGTTGATTTGTCTTCCGTGGCCGAGGGCCAGGAAGTGATTTTGAAGTGGCGCGGCAACCCGGTGTTTGTGCGCCATCGCGGCCAAGCTGAAATCGATGCCGCCAAGGCCGTGAAGATGGGCGATCTGAAAGATCCGGTGGCGCGCAACGCCAACATCAAGGATGGCCTGGACGCGACTGATGAAAATCGCGTTGTCGGCGGCAAGGAACAGTTTTTGATTATGATGGCCGTATGCACCCATCTCGGCTGTGTGCCGCTGGGCGATTCAGGCGAGTTTGCTGTGGTTCAAGGCAATACGAAAACCGGCGGGTGGTTCTGCCCTTGCCATGGTTCGCAATATGATACGGCGGGCCGCATTCGCAAGGGCCCGGCACCGCAAAACCTGGCCGTGCCTCCCTACAAATATCTCTCCGACACAAAAATCCAAATCGGCTAATCGCGGAAGACGAACATGAGCGGACCTTCAAAATATCAGCCCACAAGTGCGATTGGAAAATGGTTCCATGAGCGCCTTCCCATCGTGGCTTTTGCCAAAGACCATGCGATGGATTTCCCGACGCCAAAGAACCTCAATTACTGGTGGACCTTCGGTGGCATTCTGGCGGTTATGCTAGTGGTGCAGATCATCACTGGCGTTGTTCTGGTGATGCATTACACGCCGCATGTTGATCTTGCCTTTGCCTCGGTCGAACACATCATGCGCGATGTGAACTATGGCTGGCTGATGCGCTATCTGCACATGAACGGCGCTTCAATGTTCTTTATCGCCGTTTACATCCACATGTTCCGCGGCATGTATTATGGTTCCTATAAGGCGCCGCGCGAAGTTTTGTGGATGATCGGCGTCATCATTTATCTCATCATGATGGCGACAGCTTTCATGGGCTATGTTCTGCCCTGGGGCCAGATGAGCTTCTGGGGTGCCAAGGTCATCACCAACCTGTTCTCGGCCATTCCCTTTGTCGGCGATTATGTGACGACATGGCTGTGGGGAGGTTATTCAGTTGATAACCCGACTTTGAACCGCTTCTTCTCTCTGCACTATCTGTTGCCATTCGTACTTGCTGGCATTGTGTTTCTGCACATCTGGGCTTTGCATGTTCCGGGCAACAACAATCCGACCGGCATTTCGGTGAAGGGTCCACAGGACACCGTTCCGTTTCATCCTTATTATACGATGAAGGATGGTTTCGCGATTGTCGTGTTCTTCATTTTCTACGGGCTGTTCGTGTTCTATGGCCCGAACTATCTGGGCGATGCCGTCAACTATGTGCCGGCCAACCCACTGTCGACGCCAGCACACATCAAGCCCGAATGGTATTATCTGCCGTTCTACGCGATCCTGCGTTCGATCCCCGACAAGCTTTTCGGTGTGTTGGCGATGTTCTCGTCCATTCTGATTTTGCTGTTCCTGCCATGGCTCGACACGTCGCGCGTGCGCTCTGGCAAATATCGCCCGATTTTCAAGCTTGAGTTTTGGGTGTTTGCTGCTGTTTGCGTGGCTCTGGGTTTCATTGGGTCGCGGCCGCCAGATCCAACTTACGTGATGTGGGGGCAGATCCTCACGGTTTATTATTTCGGGCATTTCATCATCCTGTTGCCGTTGATGGGGCTGCTTGAAACGCCAAAGCCGTTGCCCAGTTCAATCAGCGATGATGTTCTGGCCAAGTCTGCGATGGCGAAGTGATCAGGAGAATGATGATGAAGAAATTTGCCTCACTCCTGATTGCAGCTTGCGCCTTGCTGGCCAGCACTGTTTTGGCCCATGCCGAAGCCGAGAAGTCTGCCAAGGGCATCAGCTATTCGTTCGAAGGGCCATTCGGCAAATTCGACAAAGCCCAATTGCAGCGCGGCTATAAAGTTTACAAGGAAGTCTGTTCGGCTTGCCACTCGATGAAATACGTGGCGTTCCGCAACCTGGCTGATGCTGGTGGACCGGGCTTCACGGCTGAACAGGTCAAGGCGCTGGCAGCCACGTTCAAGATTCCTGATCTTGATTCCAAAGGTGCGCCAATGGAGCGAGATGGGTTGCCATCGGATTACTTCCCGTCACCGTTTCCCAATGAAGCTGCAGCCGCTGCCACCTATGGTGCAGCACCTCCTGATCTCAGCCTGATTACCAAGGCACGCGAAGGTTGGCATGGTACTTTCAATCAATTGTGGAATGGTATCGGCGGCCCGCAATATGTCTATTCGTTGCTGACCGGCTTTGAAGATGTGCCTGCTGATTTGGTTGAAGAACAAAAGGCCAATGGCAAATATTACAATCCTTATTTCATGAACGGCATTTGGATTGCCATGCCGCCCCCGCTCAGCGACGGCGCGGTCACATTCGATGATGGTGCACCCAACAAGGTTGACGACATGGCGCGCGACGTTTCGGCATTTCTCGCCTGGACGGCTGAACCCAAAATGGAAGAGCGCAAACAGACCGGCTTTGAAGTGATGATCTATTTGATCATTCTGGCGGGCTTGCTCTACGCTGTGAAAAAGAAGATTTGGGCGGATATTCACTAAGTTGACATCAACGCAGCATAAAGCCCGGTTTAATGCCGGGCTTTTCGCTTTAAAGGGACACTCATGGCACGATCGGTTCTGGGCATTGTCGGTGGCTCTGGCGTCTATGACATCGCGATGGATGAGGCGCGCTGGGAGCGCGTTCAGAGCCCGTGGGGTGAGGCCTCAGACGAGGTGCGCCGGGGCAGCATTGAGGGTCTTCCTGTGGTGTTTCTGCCGCGTCACGGGCGGGGCCATGTGTTTTCACCTTCGACCATCAATTATCGCGCCAACATCGATGTGCTGAAGCGCTGTGGGGTGACTGATCTTTTCTCGCTCTCGGCCGTGGGCTCGTTGCGCGAGGACTTGCCGCCGGGCCTGTTTGTGTTGCCCGACCAGTTTATCGACAAGACCACAAGCCGCGAAAACTCTTTCTTTGGAACTGGGCTTGTGGCCCATGTTCCCTTTGGCGAGCCCGTGGCCCCGCTTTTGGCCGACGCTGCTGCCAAGGCGCTGACCGACGAAAACATTGACCATCATCGCGGAGGAACGCTGGTGGTGATGGAGGGTCCGCAGTTTTCGTCGCGTGCAGAATCTGAATTGCATCGGTCCTGGGGTGCCAGCCTCATCGGCATGACCGCCATGCCGGAGGCCAAGCTCGCGCGTGAGGCCGAGATTTCCTATTGCAACGTCGCCATGGTGACGGATTTTGACAGTTGGCATCCGCATCACGAGGCGGTGGATGTGGCCCAGGTCGTGCAGGTGATGCGTAAAAATGTGGATGCGGCCAAGAGGTTCGTGCTGCGTCTCGCCAAGGACTTTCTGCGTGAGCATCAACCTTGCCCGGTGGGCTCTGATCGCGCTCTTGAGTTTGCGCTGATGACTGATCCGTCAAAACGCGACAAGGCACTTCTGGCCAAGCTTGATGCCGTTGCGGGTCGCGTTCTCGGCTGATTACTTGCCGCTGGCGACTTGGCGGATGAAGGGCAAAGTAAGGAAGCGAATTCTTTCTGTGGCATCGAAGGCCTGGTTGTCAGCGTTGCATTGCGCCAGTCCGGCTTTGAGGGCCGAGGCATATTTTGCGACAAAGTTGCGGCAATCGCCGGGGCCGATTGCGAGGACCCTTTGTTCAAGGCGCTTGGCACAGGCCATCCAAAGCGCGCGGTGATGCTCTTCGTGGGTTTTCAGGGAGGCTGCAAACAGGCTCCAGTTGCGTTGCAGTTCGGGTGCCAAGGTCCCCGTATTACTGAGGCGGGGCAAATGAATCTTCATTGTGAGATCAACCACGAAGCCGGTCATTCGGCAATTGGGCTTTGCAACAAATGTCGGATGTGGTGAGAGCAAAACGTTGGTCGCAGCCATGGCGTCGGCATCGCCCAAGACGTGGCCATGCGCCTTTAGGGCGGCGAATATCTGCTTTGCGGTTTTGCCCTTCACGGCGAAATAATTGTATGTGGTCTGGGTCCGAACGTTTCCCGCGGCGGGTATGACAAGGCCAGCCATGCACACGAGGCAGAGTGCCAGACGAAATTTGGCCATGAGTTGATTTCCCCCGGAAATGAACTTAACTGGAACCATGAACTATGTGCCGCCGCAAGAGCGCCTGAACGGCAAGGTGAAGTTTTTTGACAAGGACCGGGGTTTTGGTTTCATTTCTCCCAGCAATGGTGGGCGTGATGTTTTTGTGCATGTGTCTTCGGTGCAGCGATCAGGTCTTCCGCATCTTGAAGAAGGAATGGAGCTTTCCTTTGCTGTTGAACACGATGCGAGGGGCCGCGGGCCTCAAGCCATTAACCTGCAATTGCTGTAAATCATGAAGCGCGCGCTGATCTTGCAACATATGGACCATGACCATCCGGGCCGCTTTCTCGACTGGTTTGCCGAGGATGGCATTGTGCCAGAGTTTGTTCGCCTGTTTGAGGGGCAGGCCATTCCATCGCTTCAGCCCTATGACCTGATGTTTGTGTTGGGTGGTGCGCAAGACACCTGGCAAGAGGATAAATATCCCTGGCTTGCAGACGAGAAAGCGATCATCCGTGAATGGGTGTGGGACAGGGCCAAGCCTTATCTCGGGGTCTGTCTGGGGCACCAATTGTTGGCAACAGCCTTGGGCGGGGAAGTTGCCTTGGCTGAAGCGGCGGAGATTGGGGTTTTTGAAGTTGCGAAAACCGAAGGCGGCAGGGCTCACAAATTTTTCTCCGGCGTGGCCGAAACCCAGCCGGTGATGCAATGGCATCATGCCGAGGTTAAGCGGGCGCCACAGGGGGCTGAGGTTCTGGCATCATCGCCGCGCGCTGGCGTGCAGGCGCTGGCCATTGGAGACCACGCGCTGTCCACCCAGTTTCATTGCGAATTCTCGCCGCAGACAGTTGCTGGCTGGTCGTCTTTGCCCAGCTATGTGGCAACGCTCGAAAAGGAGCATGGGGCGGGGGCCTATGAACGATTGAAGGCTGAATGTTATCCGTTGATGCCCACCATGCGGGCGCAGACCCATATCATGTGGGATAATTTCAAAAAAGCGTCTGGCCTCAAAACTTGAGGAAGAAGACTTCCGATTCTGCCTCTTCGGAATCGAGCCAGAAGAAATTCAAATTTGGGAATTCGGCTTCAAGGATTTCGGCCCCGGTCCCAATTTCACAGAGCAGGCCACCGCCCTTGTTCAGATGCTTTGGCGCTTCACGAATGATCTCGCGCACGAGATCAAATCCGTCAGCCCCGCCCAGATGGGCCATGACAGGTTCGTGGGCATATTCGGGCGGGAAAGCGTCGACCTCGGCCTTGGCCACATAAGGCGGGTTGGAGATGATGAGATCGAATTTCAGTTTTCCGATGGCGGCAAAGAGATTGCCCTGATGCAGGGAAATACGCTTTTCGAGATTGTGATCTTTCACATTGATAGCCGCAACTTCAAGTGCATCTTTGGAAAGATCGCTGGCGTGGATTTCAGCATCATCAAAATAATTGGCGGCCAGAATGGCGAGGCAGCCGGACCCCGTGCAGAGGTCGAGAACCGAATTGATTTTTGACGGATCAAGGTCGAGCGCCTGATTTTCAAAGAGACCGCTGGCCAGCAATTCACCGATATAAGAGCGCGGGATGATGACGCGCTCATCGACATAAAAGGGCACGCCTTGCATGTAGGTTTTGTTGAGGAGATAGGCGGCGGGCTTTCGCGTCGTGATACGGGCTTCGATCAGCCGGGCCAGTTCCTTGCGCTCAGGCTCCAGAAGTTTGGCGTCCAGCCAGGGATTGATGTCATGGACCGGCAGTTTCAGGGTCTCGAGAATGATGAAAGCCGCCTCGTCCAGGGCATTGGTGGCGCCATGGCCATGGGCGAGCTTGGCCGCCCCGAAGCTTGAAACGGCGAAGCGCAAAAAGTCCCGGACCGTGAGCAATGCGGAAATGTCAGTCATGGCCTGTCCCATAGCTTGGGCTGGCTTCTTGTGCAAATGACGGGGAATGACTATTTGGGTTTCATCATGGCAAAGCTCAAAGTCGTAATCGTTCCCGTTACCCCCTTCCAGCAGAATTGCTCGATCATCTATGATGATGAGACCAAGATTGGCGCTGTCGTCGACCCCGGCTGGGATCTTGACCGCATCATGGATGCGGTGAAGCAGGCGAATGTCAAAGTTGAGAAAGTCCTGATCACCCATGGTCATATTGATCATGCTGGCGGTGCCGCCGAATTCGCCAAGAAGCTTGGCGTGAAGGTTGAAGGCCCTCATCTCGCAGACAAATCAATTCTGGATAATCTTCCGGCGCGCGGTGATGCTTTTGGCATGAAGGGTGCGCGGGTTTTGGTGCCGGACCGGTGGCTTAGAGAGGGCGACGAAGTGACTGTCGGAGCTTTGAAGTTTTCAATCATCGAAGCGCCCGGCCATTCGCCGGGCTCCGTAGTTTTTTACAATGCCGAAAACAAGTTCGCCTTGATGGGCGATGTGTTATTTCAAAACTCAGTGGGGCGCACGGATTTGCCTGGCGGCGACCATGATACGCTGATCAAAAACATCAAAACGAAAATCTTGCCGCTGGGTGATGATGTGACGTTTTTGCCGGGCCATGGGGGCGCCAGCCGCATTGGAACAGAGCGGCTGAACAACCCCTTTTTGCAAGACTAATCAGGCCGAGCGCTTGGTCACGAAACCCCAGATGGCCAAGACGATGATCGCTCCAACGACCGAAGCAATAAAGCCAGCGCCTTCGCCCGGACCATACCAGCCAATGGCCTGGCCGAGGAAGCTTGCGACATAGGCACCGACGATGCCGAGAATGGCTGTCAGAATGAAACCCTTGGGCTCATTGGAGCCCGGGAAAATGAATTTCGCAATGACGCCCACGATGACGCCGATGATGATCGTCCAAATAATACCCATTTTAGTTCTCCATGATCTGCCCCCGATGGGCTGGCTCCCAGTCTAACACCCCCGGACAAGGGTTCCAACAGCTTCGTCTTGAAATTGCCAGGAATTGAGCCATATGCTGGCCGGCCATATCATTGAAAGGATATTCACATGAGCAAGATGCCAAATTTAACCGCGCTTTTGGGCCTTGTGGCCGTTGCCGGCTATGCAAATCGTGACAAGATTGCAAGCTTCGTTCAGGGCTTGACGGGTGGTGGTGCGGCCGCCGCAACACCTGGCGCTGTTTCCAGCGCTGCCGTGACCGGCGGCTTGACCGATTTAGTCACGCAGCTCACGAAGGGCGGCCTTGGTGCTGCGGCCACGAGTTGGGTTGGCACGGGTGCAAACCACTCTGTCACCACAACCCAACTGGAACAGGCTCTCGGCCCTGATATTCTTAATTCAATTGCTGCCAAGACGGGCGTTCCAGCTGATCAGCTGTTGCAACAATTGTCTGCCATCTTGCCGCAGGTTATTGACCATTTGACGCCAGCTGGAAAACTTCCAACTCAATCATAAGGCCAACTCGTTCGTAAGGATTGGCGAAGGGCGGGCGTGTTCCCGCCCTTTTCATTTAATCAGGCAGAAGCGATTTTTCCGCCGAGCTCATCTTCGATATGAGCGTGGATGATGGCGCTGAAATCCTTGTCAGCTACAAAGCCAAGATCACGCCCGCGCTTGGCTTCAAAGCGGGTGGGCCAATTTTTGACGATCGCCCAAATTGCATCATCAGGCACCTCTTGAATGAGGCTCACGGTTTTGTCGCCAGCGATCTCGCGCAACGCCGTAATCATTTCACCTACCGTAACGCCAACACCGGGCAAGGTGATATTGCGGCGTGGGCCGACCAGCTTGCCCTCAAGGCTTGCGGCGTGGAGCAGGAAATTCACGCCACTGCGGGGGGAAGCGTGGCTGTGCACAACGGTTTTCGGCACGGGCAGAATAGCGGGGAGGCCTGACATCGGCTCCCGCATGATTCCGGAGAAGAAGCCTGACGCTGCCTTATTGGGCTTGCCGGGACGCACACAAATGGTGGGCAGTCTTATGCCGATACCGTCAAAGAAACCCTTGCGCGTGTAATCAGTCAGCAAGGCTTCGGCCATCAGCTTTTGCGCGCCATAAGACGTGAGTGGCACTTGCTGAAAATCATCGGGGATCACGTCCGGGAAGGGCGCACCAAAAACCGCAATCGAAGACGTGAAGACCACGCGTGGCGAAATTTGGGCTTGGCGAATGGCCTCAAAGAGGCTGCGCGTCCCGTCAAGATTGACATGATAGCCCAGATCAAAATTGACTTCGGCTTCGCCCGAGACAACGCCCGCCAGATGAAACACAACGTCGGGCTTGGTTGCCACCAGCTTTTCGGCGGCGCCCGCTGAGGCCAGATCGCCTTGATGCGTGGCGATCTTAATCGCAGTTTTTGCCGGAGCTTCGGGAGCCACGATGTCATGCAAATCAAGGCTGGTAATGCTTGCGCCATTGAGCGTGCCATCGCGTAACAGTCGCGCTGTCAATTTGCGCCCGACCATGCCGGCAGCGCCGGTGATCAGGATGCGCATTACTTGCCCCACCGCAAAGCGAGCGGGGAAACTTCGCGCGCGAGTTCGAGCAGTCCTTCGCGGGTCGCTGGATGCAACGGAGCGAGAGGATGGCGCACGTGATCGCTCTTGATTACACCACCGGCCATCATCACGGCCTTGGCCGCACGCAGACCACATTGGCGGTTTTCATAATTGATGAGTGGCAGAATGTTTTTGTAAAGTGCTGCAGCTGTCTTGCGGTCGCCCTTGGCATGGGCAGTAATGACCGGCTTGATCAGATCAGGCAGCAGGGCCGAGCTCATCGAACCGATGGCACCGCCATCAAGATCGGCCATCAAGGTTATGCCTTCTTCGCCATCAAACGGGCCGACGATGGATTTGCCACCTGTGGCAATAAGGCCGCGCAGCTTTGCTGCGGCGAACGGCACCTCAATCTTGAAGGCACAGACGGCGGGCACTTCCTTGGCCAGACGCACCAGGAACGGCACGGAGAGCCGGACACCGCTCAACGGTGCGTCCTGCACCATGATAGGCAGGCCCGAGGCTTTGGCTATGGCTGCGAAATGCTCAACCATGGCGTCTTCGTCGGCCTGAAGGCCCATGCCGTGATAGGGAGGCATCAGCATCAGCATGGCAGCGCCATGGTCAGCGGAATGTTTGGCGCGATCAGACGCAATCTTGGTTGAGAAGTGCGAGCAGGTGACGATGACGGGCACACGGCCGGCCACTTTCTTCAGGCAGGCTTCCGCCAAGGTTTTACGCTCTTCATCGGTGAGCAGAAACTGTTCGGAAAAATTGGCGAGAATGCAAATTCCATCCACGCCCTGGTCGACCATCATGTCCATGGTGCGGGCGTTGCCGTCGAGGTCCAGAGCGCCTGTTTCGGTGAAAATCGTCGGAGCAACGGGCAAAATGCCCTTGGCTGGTTTGGGTTGGACTTGGCTGGTCATGGTGCTTCCCTTTGCTCCCTGTTTTGGCCAAGCCTTATGGGAAATTCTGGCCAGAGACGCAAGACTTGTATGACAAATTCAATTCTTGCTGATTGGTTCGGTGACAATCGGGGTGTGGAGCTTTTGCAGTTTTTCCGGTGCCACGCCTTCAATGCGGGCCATCAGCATTGTTGCCAGGTCTTTGCCAGCCAGCCTGAAATCTTCGCCAATGCCGATGATTCGAGGCTGCGCCAGGCTCACAAGTTCGCCAACGGGTTTGGCCACCAGATCATAATCCTTGCCAATTTCCTTGCCGCCATCTTTCAGCCCTGCAATGACGGCCAGTGCGATGCTCGATGAGGTGCAGACAATTGCATCGGGTGGTTCACGCCTGCTGGCGAGCTCAAAGCCAGCAGCGCGCAGATCGGCAATATTTGAATCAGAATTTACGGCGCTTACAACAATTCCGGACATGCCGGTTTCGGTGAGGCCGCGTTCAAAGCCTTGTACCGTGTGTTGATAATAGGTCAGCGTGGGCGATGGGCAAAACAGTGCGGCGCGTTTGCGGCCCCTGATGTGCAGAAGCTCGACCGCTTTGGCGGCGTAGGCCTCATTGTCATAGTCAACATAGGCATGTTCAATTCCCATGTCAGTGCGGCCATGGGTGGCAAAGGGCATGCCATTCTCGACCATGTAGCGGACGCGTGGATCATCGGGCTGGGCGCGCGAGATGATAACGCCGTCGGCCGAGTTGGTTTCGACAATGTAGCGGATCGGCGCCATGGGGTCGGACAGGGAATAGGGGGTGACCACCAGATGGTAATTGGTTCCGGGGAGCGAGTCGGAAATGCCATAGATCATGTTGGAAAAGAAACCAGAGCCGCCGTCCTGGGGGTTCAAAACCACTGTCAGTACATTGCTCTTGCCGGTGCGCAACCTGACTCCGGCGCGATTGGGGCGATAGCCCGCTTGCTGTGCTGCGAGCCTGACGCGTTTTCGGGTTTCGATGGCAATTTCAGGGCTGTCGCGCAACGCCTGGCTCACAGTGGAAATCCCCAATCCGGTGATTTCCGCCAATGAACGCAAGGTCGGGCGTTTTTCAATATTTTCAGCCATGGCGGGACCTTAGAGATTTTCTGAATCGTTTCAATACTGGAAATACCATGCTGCAACGCAATATTTCGGGTGTCGAAAAAAATAAATTTGAAACGTTGCAAATTCAAAATTGTTGAGTTAGCTTTTGGTCACCCAATAAAAAGACAAGGGAGGAAACTGTCATGGGTCTAAAGAAATTTACTGTCGGCCTTGCGCTGTCCGTATCGTTGCTTGCCGCTGGCGTTGCCAAGGCGACTGACATTGAAGTCACCCATTGGTGGACTTCAGGTGGTGAAGCCGCCGCTGTTGCCGAATTCGCCAAGGCGGTTGACGCCTCGGGCGATCATTGGGTTGACGGTGCCATCGCTGGCTCAGGCGACGTTGCCCGCCCGATTATGATGTCTCGTATTTTGGGTGGTAACCCGATGGGTGCCACTCAGTTCAACCCCGGCCATGATGCCGACGAAATGGCCAAGGCTGGCCTTTTGACCGATCTGACTGATCTCGCCACCAAGGAAAACTGGGCCAAGATTTTGCGTCCCAAGAGCCAGCTGGATTCTTGCACCATTGACGGCAAAGTTTACTGCGTTCCAGTGAACCTGCATTCCGCCCAGTGGCTGTGGACCAACCGTAAAGTCTTTACCGACAACGGCATGGAGCCACCAAAGAACATCAACGATCTGATCGCTGATGCACCAAAGCTCAAGGAAAAGGGCATTCAGCCGCTGTCGCTCGCCCAAGGCTGGGCCGTCCGCTTGCTGGCCAATGACCTGATCATCGCTTTTGCTGGCGTTGATAATTATGTGAAGGTGATGAAGGGCCGTGACGTTGATCTCGCTTCGGGTCCAGTATTCGCCAAGGTGTTTGACCAAATTGGCGCTGCGCGCGTGCTGGTGGATCCTAAGGCCATCACCAAGCAGTGGAACGAAGCGACTTCCCTCGTGATCAACGGCAAAGCTGCCGCCAACATCATGGGTGACTGGTCGGGTGGTGAATTCCAGGTCGCCAAGATGGTGGCTGGCAAGGACTATGATTGCTTGCCAGGCTTGGGCCTTGCTCCTGCTCTCGACACCGGTGGTGACGTGTTCTACTTCCCCAAAGTGAAGGATCCGGCACTTGCCGCCGCCCAGCTCAAGATGGCTTCAACGCTTGTTGATCCAAAAGTGCAGGTGGCCTTCAACCTGAAGAAGGGCTCGCTGCCAATCCGTGCAGACGTTGATCTTTCTGCAGCCAATGACTGCATGAAGAAGGGTCTGGAAATCCTCGATCATAGCACCACCACTCTGCCGTCAGACCGTCAGATGCTCGACGGTGACTCGCTGACGCAAATCGGTGACTTGCTCACGGATTTCTTCTCGAACCCGGACGTAAAGCCCGCCGATGTTCAGAAGAAGTTTGCTGAAATCATCAAGAACGCACCGAAGCTGTAATGGCTCTGGCCCTCCGCCCGCAACGGCGGAGGGCCTTTCGCTTTCATGACCATGACCAGTGTTGATCTCACAGCGCCCATAAAGCGCGCGCGGCCTCCGCATACTCCTGCATTCGGTGCGCCAACGCGCTACGGCTTTGCTGGGCTTATGGCGTTGTTGGCTGTTCTTTGCATCGCGTTTGATTTTCCCTTCGCGCAGATCGGCGTGTTTCAGCCCATGTTGCTCTCACTCGGCATTGTGATTGTGGCTTACGTCGCCGACATTCCTTTCTATGACATCCGGGCGAGGCTTGGGATGATCGGTTTTTTTGTGCTCGGTGCCTTTTCTGCCTGGGTGAGTTGGTATTCTGACGGAGCCTGGATCAGTCAGGACGCCGTAGACATGATTTGGAAACTAACCAGCACAGCAATTATTTTCTTTGCTCTGGCGGCAGGCGTGTGGAACGCACCTTTCAGGAATTTCAGCGCCAAGCTTGCTTCGGTGCCGATGATGTTCATCGCACTCTTTGCGTTCATTGGTTGCAGCCTGTGGACGATCGCTTTTTCAATGTCGGACGTGAAGTCATTCCCGGTCTTCAATCATTTTATTGGCCTGGCGCAATATTACAGGCTGTTCAACGCTGATGTGTGGTGGATTGCGTGCCGCAATGCGGTGATCTATCTGGTGCTCGTCACCGCAATTGAATTTGCCCTGGGGTTTCTCATCGCTGTTTGCATGGACCAGAAGATTCGCGGTGAAGGCGTGTTCCGCACCATCTATCTTTATCCTTTTGCGCTGTCTTTTATCGTTACGGGCCACGTCTGGGCCTGGATCATGATCCCGGAATACGGCCTTGAACATTCGCTGCGGCAACTCGGCTGGACGAGTTTCTCCTTCGACTGGGTCGTTGATCCCAAACTTGCAATTTACGCCATCGTCATCGCAGGCGTGTGGCAGGGCACTGGCCTTGTCATGGCGCTCATGCTTGCTGGATTGCGCAGTGTTGATGATGAGATATGGAAGGCGTCGCGTGTTGACGGCATTCCCAAATGGCGCACTTACTTACAGATTGTGTTGCCTATGATGCGGCCGGTAATGATTACAACCTTCGTGATCGTGGCTTCAGGTTGCGTGCGGGTTTATGACATTGTGGTGGCACTGACTGACGGCGGTCCCGGAACGTCAACCAAGGTGCCTGCGATCTATGTTTACCAATATCTGTTCCAGGGCGGCATTGGCCAAGGTCTTGCGGCGTCAACCGTGATGCTGCTCACGTCCGCCGTGATCCTTATTCCGTGGATCTATGTTGAATTCGTCAAAAACAGGCAGGCACGATGAGCACGCAGGCAATCGAACCTTCAGGTCCCAAGCCGCCGAACTGGTTTGAGTGGGAACGCATGGTCGTCTATGGCTTCCTGTTCCTGACAGCAGCCTATTTTCTCGTGCCGCTCTATATTGTGATCATCACGTCGCTGAAGAATCTCGACGAGATCGCCAACGGCAATATCTTTATTCCAACTCTGAATCCGTCGCTTCATGCCTGGTATCGCGCGTGGTTTGAAGTCTGTACGGGTTTGGATTGCCGTGGCATCCATCCCAATTTCATGAACTCGGTCTATATCACGGTGCCGTCTGTGGTTGTCTCGATCGCGGTTGCCATCACCACGGGTTATGCATTGAATAACTGGCCTTTCCGGTTCTCAGAAGGCTTCTTCACGATTTTGATTATTGGCTCCTTCGTGCCCTACCAAGTGATGCTGTATCCGATGGTGCTGCTCACCAAAAATCTTGGCATCTATTCGACGTTATATGCGGTGATCTTTGTTCACACTGTCTTTGGCTTGCCAATTCTGACTCTTCTGTTCCGTAACTATTTTGCCTCTTTGCCCGTCGAACTGTTCAAGGCGGCGCGCGTGGATGGGGCTGGTTTCTGGCGCATTCTGCTTCAGGTTTTCCTGCCGATGTCGCTGCCCATGCTCACCGTGGCGGTCATCCTGCAGGTTACCGGCATTTGGAATGACTTCCTGTTTGGTGTGGTGTTCGCGGGTCCACAGAATTACCCGATGACCGTGAAGCTCAACAACATTTTCACCTCCACCATGGGTGTCAAAGAATACAATGTGGAAATGGCTGCAACACTGCTCACGGGTTCAGTGCCGCTCGCCATCTATTTCCTCTCGGGACGATACTTTGTGCGCAGCATCGCCGCCGGGGCAGTAAAAGGATAACTGATGGCTGACGTTTCAACCAAGGCGAATAGCGTTTCAATTCAGGGCCTGGCGCAGAGCTATGGCTCGCTTCAGGTCTTGAAGGAATTGAGCCTTGATATCCCTGAAGGTGAGTTTCTCGTTTTGCTAGGGCCTTCGGGCTGCGGCAAGTCCACGCTTCTCAACTGCATTGCAGGTCTTCTCGAACCCACTCAGGGCAAGATTTTCATCAAGGGCAAGAACGTCACTTGGGAGGAACCATCCCAGCGTGGCATTGGCATGGTGTTTCAATCCTACGCCCTCTATCCGCAAATGACGGTGGAACGGAATCTTTCCTTTGGTTTGCGTGTGGCCGGGATGGCCAAAGATGAAATCGACAGCCGCGTGAAACGTGCTTCTGAAATCCTGCAGATTGAGCCGCTGCTGGCTCGCAAGCCCATGCAGCTTTCTGGCGGCCAACGCCAGCGTGTTGCCATTGGACGAGCATTGGTGCGCGATGTTGACGTGTTCCTCTTTGATGAGCCGCTGTCTAATCTTGATGCCAAATTGCGCGCCGAGCTGCGCGTGGAAATCAAGCGCCTTCACCAACGCCTTGGCAACACGATGATCTATGTCACGCATGACCAGATCGAAGCCTTGACGCTGGCCGATCGCATCGCCGTCATGAAGGCGGGCACCATCCAGCAGTTGGATGATCCGTTGACCATCTACAACAAACCCAAGAATCGCTACGTTGCAGGGTTCATCGGCTCACCTTCGATGAATTTCCTCAAAGCCAAAATCACAGGCACGGCCAAGGCCCTGGGTTTGGAATTGGGAGCAAACAAGCTGTCGCTCAGCGGTTACAAGTTTGCTGGCGTGGTCGCTGCTAATACTGATGTGGAATTTGGTGCGAGGCCTGAACATATTGAAATTATACGCGGTGCCGCAAAAGGCAAGGACGTGTTTCCGGCCGTGGTAGAATTGGTGGAACCCATGGGTTCTGACAGTCTCGTCTGGCTGGAAATGGGGGACCAAAAAATTTCGGCCCGTGTGGAGTCAAGTGCGCATTACAAGCCGCGTGAAAAAGTGGGCCTGAAATTCCGTGTTGAACAAGCATCGCTGTTTGATGTCCAAAGCGGCGACCGTCTTTAAGAGTGTACGATGTCGGCACATCCTACTGAAATCAACCTTCACGGCACTTGGCAAATTCGTTCTGCCGATGGCAAGCACAAGGCTGCCTACCAAGTGCCGGGGGATGTTCACTCCTCACTGATTACAGCTGGCGTCATTCCCGATCCCTATATTGGGCGCAATGAATATGATGTGCGCTGGGTGGCTGAGCAAGAGTGGGTGGCCACGCGCGAGTTTGAATGGGCGGGCGAGGGTGCCTGGCATCTCGATATTGATTACCTCGACACGGTTGCCCAAGTCCGCATCAATGGCAAATCGGTATTGAAAGCTGATAACTGCTTTCGCCGCTATAAGCCCGATGTCTCAAAGGCATTGAAGCGCGGTAAAAACAAGATTGAGATTCGCTTTCAGTCCAACGTAACAGAGGCAGCCAAACGGCAAAAAGCACTGCCTTATTACGTGCCTTACAGCAAGAATTGCCCGATCCCCGATGGCAACATGCTGCGCAAGCCCTCCTGCCACTATGGCTGGGATTGGAATTTGGCGATTGCGCCGTTTGGTGCGTATGGACGGTTGAGCCTTTGCGGCGAAAATCCCGTGCTCAATGATCCATTTATTTTTGACATCACTGTGGTCCAAAGGCACTTAAAAGACGGTTCGGTCGAAGTGGAAGTCAGTGTTCCATCGACTAATGCCAAATCGGAATGTTCCTTTACTTTCGCGGGCCAGAAGCGCGTCAGAAAAGGTTTTCGCGAGGTATTTCGCATTGCCAAACCCAAACTCTGGTGGCCAGTGGGCTCAGGCGAGCAATATCTCTATGAGCTGAGGGTCGAATGTGGTGACCACGTTGAAGTCCGAAAAATTGGTCTACGCCAGATCGACCTCATCACCACCAAAGATAAAGTCGGCGCGCGCTTTGCCTTCAATGTCAACGGCAAGGAAATCTTTTCCCGAGGTGCCAACTGGATTCCAGCGGATGCTCTGCCGTCTCGCGCCACGCCTGAGTTGACGCGCAAGCTTCTACAAGCTGCTGTTGATGCCAATATGAACATGATCCGTGTTTGGGGCGGGGGCTATTATGAGCAGGATTGGTTCTATGATCTCTGCGACGAACTGGGCCTGATGGTCTGGCAGGATTTTCAGTTCTCCTGCAATCTATATCCCGCCACGGAAGATTTCCTCTGGGAAGTATCCCTCGAAGTTACTGAACAAGTCCGACGACTGCAGCACCATGCGTCCATCGCTCTGTGGTGCGGCGACAATGAATTGATTGGCGCGCTCACCTGGTTTGAGGAAAGCCGGAAGAACAGAGACCGCTATCTGGTGGCCTATGACCGTTTGAACCGCACTATCGAAGAATCCGCAAAGGCGGCCGATCCCACCATCAACTGGTGGCCCTCCTCTCCTTCGCCGGGCCTTTTGAATTTTGGTGATGCCTGGCATGACGACCGCTCGGGCGACATGCATTTCTGGAGCGTGTGGCACGAGGGCAAGGATTTCGCACATTACCGCGATGTCAATCCGCGCTTTTGTTCGGAATTCGGTTTCCAGTCCTATCCATCACTGCATGTTGTAAAGCAATTTGCCACGGGCCCTGACGATCTAAACATCGCCTCGGCCGTGATGGAAAGCCACCAGAAGAACGCTGGCGGCAATGCGCGCATTGCTGAAACCATGTTCCGCTATTTCCGCTTTCCGTCTGACTTTGGAAATTTCTGTTACTTGAGCCAAGTCCAGCAAGGCCTTGCCATGAAAACTGCGGTTGAATATTGGCGCAGCCTCAAACCCCATTGCATGGGAACGCTCTATTGGCAGCTCAATGATACATGGCCCGTGGCCTCATGGTCGGGGCTTGACCATGGCGGCGGCTGGAAGGCCATGCACTATATGGCGCGGCGTTTCTATGCGCAGGTCGCTGTGATGGCGCTCCCCGACAAGGCCAGCGGCGGGGTTGTGATCAAGGCAGTGAATGACCGTCTGGAAAAGCAGAAACTGTCGGTGCAACTTTACATTCTGGATCCGGCGGGCAAGGCGAAACTTTTGAAGAAGATTTCCGCCAACCTGCCGTCCGACAAAGCCGTCGAGGTTGCCAAGCTAAAAAAGAGCCAGCTTCCCGCCGGTCATGTCCTGATCATGGATTATGAAGCTGGCGATGGTTCGAAGGGCAGGGTGCATTTTGCCAATGAGCCCTATAAATCTTTGCCGCTTGTGGATCCGCACATTATCCATCGAGCGGACATCAAAGGTGCCACACTCATCATTAGCCTGCACGCCAAGAACGCAGCTTTTTATGTTGCCGCAGAAACTGGCGTGAACGGCACCTATTCAGACAATGTGCTCGATATGCTGCCAGGCGAAAAGGCCATGATCAGCTTCACCCCCGATGATCCGGCGCAAATTCAGACAGCCCAAGAAAATCTCATCATTCGCGATCTCTACTCATCATCACATTAGTCATATTCAGGAGTGCCAGATGCCAAAAAATATTTCATTCCAACTTTACAGTGCGCGGAAATTCCAGCCCTGGGAGCCCATTGTCGAGCATCTGGCCAAGTGTGGATACAGTGCCGTTGAAGGCTTCGGCGGGGTCTATGAGGAGCCAGAAAAATTTGCAGGCCTGTTGGCCAAGAATGGCCTTTCCATGCCCACGGGGCATTTCTCCATTGAGATGCTGGAAAAAGACCGGAAGAAAGTTCTCGCCATTGGCAAGACACTGGGGGTGCGCCAAATCTATTGTCCCTATGTCATGCCCGATCAACGCCCCAAATCCGGTGCGGGCTGGAAAGCCTGGGGCAAGCGCTTGGGCGAGATTGGCAAGTGGGCGCGCGACGAAGGCTATGGCTTTGGCTGGCACAACCATGATTTTGAATTCAAGAAATTGAGTGATGGGTCGTTCCCGCATGAGCGGATTTTTGAAGGGGGGCCACTGGTTGATTGGGAATGTGATCTTGCCTGGGTGGCTTTTACCGGACAAAATCCGGTGAAGTGGTTGAAGAGCTATGGCGACCGGATTACCGCTGTTCACATCAAGGACAATGCGCCCAAGGGCGAAAATCTCGACCAGCATGGGCAATGCGATGTCGGAACAGGCGTGTTGAAATGGACGGAGATTTTTGCGGCGGTGGCCAAGCACACGCGTTGCATGAACTATGTCGTCGAGCATGATGATCCAAAAGACTTCAAGTCTTTCGCCAAGAATTCCTTCAACTTCATCTCAAAACACTAAAGGTGCAGCAATGAGCAAGGTAACGGGTATCGGCATCATTGGATGCGGCAATATCTCTTGGGCCTATTTAAAACTGTCTGGGTTGTTCAAAGGCATTGAAATTAAGGCGGTGGCCGATGTGAACATGGATGCCGCACATGCCCGCGCTAAGGAATTTGGTGTGAAGGCGCAAACGGTGAAGGAACTGCTAAAGAACAAGGATGTCGACATTGTCGTGAACCTCACGGTTCCAGCATCGCACTACAAGGTCTCAAGACAGATTCTTGACGCGGGCAAACATGTCTATTCTGAAAAGCCGCTTACCTTGTCCTACAAGGACGCGAAGGCCTTGCAGCAATATGCGGCGAAGAAAAAGCTGCGCGTGGGTTCAGCGCCAGACACGTTCCTAGGTTCTTCGCACCAGCTGGCGCGCAAGGCCATTGATGATGGCACGATCGGAAAAGTTGTTTCCGGCACCTGCCACTTTATGGGACCAGGCATGGAGATGTGGCACCCGAACCCTGATTTCTTTTTCAATCCCGGTGGTGGCCCAATGCTCGACATGGGGCCTTATTACATTTCGAATCTGGTGAATCTGATCGGGCCAGTGAAGCGCGTTGCGGCACTCTCAGGCACGGGCCGCAAGGAACGCGTGATCAACAGCCAGCCCAACAATCCACGCAACGGCGAAACGTTGAAGGTGAAGACACCGACGACCTATCATGCGCTGCTGGAATTCGCGAATGGTGCTTGCATCACGGTTAGTCTCTCTTGGGATGTGTGGGCCCACAAGCACCAGAACATGGAGCTTTATGGCCAGACAGGCGCGATGTTCGTTCCCGATCCAAACTTCTTTGCCGGAGATGTTTTGGTGGCGGGCAGCGACCAGAAGCCGGACGTGCTTAAAGCCTGGGATCATCCATTCGCCAAGCTCAATTGGGGGCCTGGCAACAGCCAGACCGATTTGAAATGGGCGAACTACCGCTGCGCTGGCCTAGCCGACATGGCTGATGCCATCACGAAGCGGCGCTTGGCCCGTTGTGATATCTCACTCGTGGCCCATGTGGTTGAGGTGATGACAGCGGTGATGGAAGCCGGTGCCAAGCACAAGGTGATCAAGCTGAAATCAACCTGCAAGCGCCCAGCACCGCTTGGACCCGATGAAGCGCGCGCTTTGATGAAGTGAAGAGTTCAGGTGCGCGGCTAAGTTAGCCGCGCATTCTTTCACCCTTGGGATCGAACAGAGGCTCGTGATTGATGCGGGCCTTTTTCATTTCGCCAATAAGCTCAATCTCGAACTCTTCATCGCCGACCAGTTCTTTAGGCACATAGCCCTGAGCAAGGGATTTGCCAACGAAGTGGGCATAGCCACCCGAAGTCACCCAGCCCACAACCTTGCCTTTGTGGAAGATCGGCTCATCGCCCAGCACATCGGCATCCGAAGCTTCAACAATCATCGATACACGGCGCAGCTTGCCGCCGCTTTGCTTTTCAGCACGGGCGGCTTCAAGGCCGATGAAGTCGTTCTTGGTGAGGTCCACGAAGCGATCAAGGCCCGCTTCAAATGCGCCATAGATCGGGCGAAGTTCGCGGTACCAGGTGGGGAAGTTCTTTTCGAGACGCATGGCGAGAAGGGCACGCATGCCGAAGTTCACAATGCCATGCGGCTTGCCAGCCTTCATGATCGCATCGTAAAGTCGGCGCTGATATTCGGGCTTCACCCAGATTTCATAACCAAGGTCGCCGGTATAGGTAACGCGGTTGATGAGGGCAGGGACATTGCCGATGTCAAAGCTACGATGGTCCATGAACTTGAAGGCGGCGTTTGACACGTCTTCATCGGTCATGGCGGCCAGAACATCGCGGGATTTCGGCCCGGCGATAGACAAGCCCACCAGTCCCATGTCCAGGCGATCAATGTGAACGCTGCCATCTTCTGGCATGTGCTGTTCTAACCAGCGCATGTGATATTTCTGCGCTTGGGACGAGCCCCACATGTAGAACAAGTCGTCCTTGGCCTTGGCGATGGTGAAGTCACCAATCAACATGCCGTTCTGGTTCAGCATGGGCGTCAAGATGAGGCGGCCCGTCTTTGGCATCTTGTTGGTCATCATGCGGCTGAGGAAGGCTTCGGCCCCTTTGCCTGTGAAGGTATATTTGGCAAAGTTGGCAATTTCCGTGACGCCGACGCCATTGCGCGTGGCCAGAACTTCGGCCTTCACATGGGCAAAATCATTGGATCGGTGGAAGGAGAAAATATCTTTGGGTTCGACGCCCTTAGGAGCAAACCATAATGGAGTTTCTAAGCCCCATGAATCGCCCATGACAGCGCCTTGGGCGATCATGGTGTCGTAAAGAGCAGTGGTTTGTTGCGGACGTGCGGCAGGGAGTTCTTCATTGGGGAACTTGATCGAGAAGCGGCGGGAATAGGTCTCGCGCACCTTTTCGTTAGTGTAGCTGCGTGTGGCCCAATCGCCATAGCGCGCATTATCCATGGCCCAGACGTCAAAGCCCGGATCGCCGTTGACCATCCATTGCGACAACGCGAGGCCCACGCCGCCCCCCTGGCTGAAGCCTGCGAGAACGCCGCAAGCGAGCCAGTAATTCTTGAGGCCCTGCACGGGGCCAACCAGCGGGTTGCCGTCTGGCGTGAAGGTGAAGGGGCCGTTGATGACCCGCTTGATGCCGGCCTTGGCCAGAGCTGGGAAGTGCTTATAGCCCAGTTCGAGATTGTGCGAGATCCGGTCAAGGTCAGGCTGGAACAGCTCGCGGCCAAATTCCCAGGGCGTGTTCTTGGGCGACCATGGCCTGCAATCTTGCTCATAGGTGCCGAGCACCAGACCTGAGCGTTCCTGACGCATATAAATTTCAGATTTGAAATCGATGATGTGGGGAAGTTCGTGGCCGCGTTCCTTGTTGAAGGCGACAACTTCGGGCATGTCGTCGGTCACCAGATATTGGTGCGACATGGCGAGAACGGGAAGCTCCAATCCCACCATGCGCCCGACTTCGCGGGCCCAGAGACCGGCTGCGTTGATCACATGCTCGGCATGGATGTTGCCTTGCTCAGTGATCACATCCCAAGAGCCATCCTTGCGGGGCTTCAATTCCATGACGCGCGTGCCCTGATAGATTTCGGCGCCACCGATGCGGGCTGATTTTGCGTAAGCGTGGGTGGTGCCTTCAGGATCGAGGTTGCCGTCGGCCGCATCGAGCATGGCGCCGACAAAGTATTTTTCTTCCAGAAGCGGGTTCAGCTTCTTGGCTTCGGCCATGGAGAGCATTTCGGTTTCAAGGCCCAGATAACGGGCGCGGGCATGGGCCATTTTCAGCCATTCCATGCGGGCCGGGCTGTCGGCGAGGATGAGGCCGCCCGAGCGATGGAGGCCGCAGGCCTGGCCGGAAATCTTTTCCAGCTCGTCATAGAGGCCGATGGTGTAGCCTTGCAGCTTGGCGACATTCGGATCGCCGTTCAGGGTGTGAAAGCCGCCCGCAGCGTGCCAGGTGGAGCCGGAGGTGAGAATATCTCGCTCCACCAGAACCACGTCCGTCCAGCCCGCCTTGGTCAGGTGATAAAGCACCGAGCAGCCCACCACGCCGCCACCAATCACCACCACACGCGCTGAAGTCTTCATTCTTGTCATCCTCCTGTTATGCCCATGATTAGCGGCGAGGGGCATTCCCCGCAATTGCCTTGGTGGCGACTGGGCGGTGAGAAGCATTCACCAAACCCGAAATTAACGAATTTGCAACCAATTGGGCAGATCGGCGCCACCAATAATTAACCGGACTGGCTGTAATCCTCTGATCCTGTGAGTTTTGTAGAGTTGCCGACACATGTCCACGCCCAAACGACGCACCAGTGACCAGTTACGTCCGATGCTTTCGGTCGTTGTTCCCATGTACAATGAGGAAGAGGGAACGGACCTGTTTTTTGACCGGTTGAAGCCAGTGCTTGAAGCCATCACGCCCCATTTTGAAATTGTTTGTGTTGATGACGGCAGTTCTGATCGCACGCTGCTCAGCCTGATGGGCCATCACGCCCGCGACTCGCGCGTCAAGGTGTTGAGCTTATCGCGCAATTTCGGCAAGGACACGGCTTTGTCCGCTGGGCTCGATTATTGCACCGGGCTTGCTGTTGTTCCCATTGACGCAGACTTGCAGGATCCGCCTGAACTCATTGGCCAGATGGTTGAGAAATGGCGCGAAGGTTATGAAGTGGTCTATGCGCGCCGCTCGGCCCGTGACTCAGATGACATGCAGAAGCGTGTTTCCGCCGGCTTGTTCTATCGCATCCATAACTGGATGGCGGATGTGAAAATTCCTGACAATGTCGGCGACTTCCGTCTCATGGATCGCCGCGTTGTCGAAGCGTTGAAACACCTGCCGGAAAAAACCCGCTTCATGAAGGGGCTTTTTGCCTGGGTCGGGTTCAAGCAGATCGGGATTGATTATGCCCGCGAAGCGCGCGCCGCGGGCACCACCAAGTGGCGCTATTGGAAATTGTGGAATTTCGCCATTGATGGCATCACGGGTTCATCCACCGTGCCGCTGCGGATCTGGACATATTTTGGCGCAGCCTTGGGCGTGTTTGCCATGCTCTATGCCAGCTGGCTGTTGGTTCACACGATGATTTTCGGCAATGCCGTTCCGGGCTATGCGTCATTGATGATCGGCGTTTTGACGCTGGGATCAATCAATATCGTGGCCACTGGAATCTTGGGTGAATATGTCGGCCGCATTTACAATGAAGTCCGCAACCGCCCGCTTTATCTGGTCCGTGAAACTATGGGCCTTGAACAAACTCAACAGCAAAATGAAGAGAAGCCATGGAACGCATCGTCTATCAGAGACTTGACCAACTTGAGGGACAACATTGGTGGTTCTGCGCGCGGCGCAAGATAATCAGTGCGGTCATCGGGCGGTTTGCGCCCAAGAAACAGAATTTGCGGTTGCTTGAGGCTGGCTGTGGCACAGGTGGCAATCTCCGCATGTTGTCAAAGTTCGGAACGTTGGAAGCTTTCGAGCTTGATGATGAAGCGCGTGAAATTGCGTCGGCCAAAATGCCGATCAACATTCGCTCAGGCATTCTGCCTCACGGCATTCCCTACAAGCCCGGTGAATTTGATGTGGTCACGGCCTTTGACGTGATTGAACATGTGGACCAGGATGTGGAAAGCCTGAAGCGTCTGGGCCAACAACTCACGCCTGATGGCCGGTTGTTCATGACGGTTCCAGCGTTGCCGTGGCTATGGTCGAAGCATGACGAAACGCATCATCATTTCCGCCGCTACACCAAGGCCTCACTTGATGCCGCCTTGCGGCAGGCGGGGTTGGAGCCGGTACGGGTTTCGTATTTCAACACGCTGCTGTTTCCGCTGATCGCGGGGCTTCGTATGGTGCGCAAGAAGTTCGGGATTTCCGAGACTGCTGATGATGCCATGCCAAGCGCTGGTTTGAATGCGGTGTTGAAATCTGTCTTCGGCTTTGAAAGCAATTTCATCGGCCGGGTGTCGATGCCGATTGGTGTTTCATTACTGGCTGTGGCCAAGCGCGCTGCATGAAAGAACTGCTGCACCAACTTGGCAAGTTTGCCTCGGTCGGTGTGGTGGCAACCATTCTGCATGTGGTGACAGCTTTAGGGCTCAACCAGTTTGCAGACGTGGCGCCGCTCCGCGCCAATGTGGTGGCCTTTGTAGTGGCCACGGTCTGGTCATATCTTGGCAACTGGATTTGGACATTTGAAGCCAAAGCCAGGTTTCAACAATCAGCGCCGCGATTTCTTGCCATGTCGCTGGGTTGCTTCGCTATCAACCAAGCCATTGTCTATGGCGTCACGGTTTTGGCGCAACTGCCATTTTGGGTGGCGATGGTGCCTGTGGTTGCCGTTGTGCCAGCATTCAGTTTCTGGATGAGCCGCACGCGCATTTTTAATTCAACGCTTCACGCATAAAAAAGCCCCGCAAGTTTGCGGGGCTTTCAAATTCACAACAGATCTAAAATCAGATCGTGTCCTTCACGTCCTTGGCGGCGCGGAAGGCCAGCTTCTTGGACGCCTTGATCTTGATCTGCTCGCCGGTCAGCGGGTTACGGCCAAGACGGGCGGGGCGCTTCTTGACCTGGAAAATGCCAAGACCTGTGACGCGAACCTTGGCGCCTTTTTTCAGGTGCTTGACGGTTGCTTCCACGAAGTCAGCAAGAATGAGACTCATGCCCTTCTTCGACATCTCATGCTTTTCAGCAAGGTCAGCCGCAATCTTGGTCAACGCAACCGTAATGATCTTTTCATCAGCCATGGCCTTCTCCTTTTCTGGCGAATCAACGATGCATGAGGATTACAGGACCATGCGACTGCTGAAAACCCTTATTTTCGGCGGGTTTCTTAAGCTTCGAATCAAAATAGCCAATGAACTTGCGGCTTGGATGATTGTTAACTGTTTGTCGCCTTTTTATTGGCGTTAAATCAATGTCTTGGGGAAATCACACGAAGTCTATGTGCGATTTGAGTACAATCTTCTGCAAACCATGTTTGGCACATAAGCGGTCCAGATTTTCCTGCCGCGCTGGCGCATTTGCTGTGCCAGACATGTTGTTGGCATGAACCCTGATCGATACGGCGGGCTTTGTCTGATGATGCAAAGGCGCACCTGAACGGGCCAGGCGGAGATACCAGTCCCAATCCCAATAATAGGGAATGGACTCGTCAAACGTCCCGAGCTTGTCATGCAAGGTCTTGCTGTAGCAGACTGCAGAGATCAAAATGGTGTTGTCTTTTTCAAGCGAGACAGCGTCGGCCGATTGAGAAAAATCGCGCGTGGTGCCATCGGGGAACGCCATGACGCCGTTCGCAAAATAGAAACCCTGATTGCCCAGAAGGGCCTGCGCTGATTTTTCAAGGTGGCCGTTATCGATCCAGATATCGTCATCATCGAGGAAGGCAATGATCGCGCCTTTAGATTCGGCCACACCAAGATTTCGGGCGGGAACTGCGCCGCGCTGGTGATTGTCCAGAACGCGAACGCGCGGGTCGTTGAAAGTGGCTTGCAATGGGTCGCCATCATTGACGACCAGCAATTCCAGATTGGCGTTGCTCTGTATCAATACACTGGCCACCGACTCTTCGAGAAAGTCAGGGCGATTGCGCGTAGGAATGATGACTGAGAAAATCGGCGTCAATGGGATTTCAGCCAATCGGTGTTGGGGTGAGCCACAGACTCTTTGGCGCGAAAGAAGAAACGCCGGAAGATTTCACCATAGCCTTCCATCACGTAATTGCCGTTTTGCGCGACAAGCTTGATTTTCTCGGCGCGATAATATTCGGGCAATTTATACCAGGCGATTTGCGGGCGTTCATGGTGGGCGATGTGGAGGTTGTTGTTCAAAAACAGCAGTGACCAGAAGGGCGAAGCTTCGACGATAATCGTGCGGTGACCAATTTGTTCAGCCGCCTGATGCTCGCAATAAGACCGCACCAGTGCCAGCGAAATGCCAGGATAGGCGATGAGCAGAACGTATTGCCAAAGCGGCATTCCGGCCCAGAGGACAAAGCTAATGACGATAATGTTGGAGATAAAAAACGCAGTCCAGCATTTGATGATATCGCGGCGGCCGCGCATGATCTGGCCCATCTCATGGGTCCAGAACTGAATGATGCTGATGGCGGGCCCAATCACCATGCGCCCCAGCAACGTGTTGTTGAATTTATAGAGCTGGCGTTTCACGCCGGGCATGCTCGCCCAGTCGTCAGGCAGCAGGTAATAGGATTCAGGGTCCTGCACAGGGCAGGTCAGATTGGCATCGTTGTGATGGGCCAAATGCAGATCGCGGTAGCGCGTGTAGGGCAGCCAGCACAGTGGCGAAATGAAGACCAGCACTTCGTTGAGGACGCGTGAGCGCGTGGGGTGCCCGTGCAAGGCTTCATGCTGCAGCGATGAATGAAGGCAGGCCGCATAGGCCCCCACCGGAAGAATAAACCACCAGGGCAGGCTGGCATGGAACCAGATCAAAGACCCCAAAACGAGATAGACGCCGGCGATCAAAGCCAGTGTGGGCCATTCCAATCGTGAGAAAAATTTGCGCATGTGGTCAATTGTGATTTCGTGGCCATTCTATAGACTTGCGGCCATGGTTCACAAGGGACTGTGTTTTACATGATTGCCGCAGAAGGTTTGGCCTCGATGCCGATGTATGATTGGCCAGAAGTGAGGTCGGCGACGGATGCAATCTGGGCGGGGATTGCGCGCCATGCTGGGGTTGTTTCAGAGTTAGATCACATGTCCCCCTATGATGCCTTGTGGCGCGACCCTGCGCTCACTTTCACCCAAACCTGTGGCTATCCTTTTACGCATGAATTCAAAGATTTACTTCACTATATTGGCACGCCACATTATCAGGCTGATGGCTGTGAGGGGGCGTTTTATCGCTCGATCATTTTTGCCCGTGACCACCTGAGCCTCGAGAGTTTTAAGGGGGCAAGGCCTGCCATCAATTCCAGAGACTCGATGTCAGGTTTTCTCGCCTTGAAGGCTGTGTTTGCGCCGCTGGCGACGCGAGGTGAATTCTTTGCGCCAACCTTGGTGACGGGTGGGCACCTGAATTCGATGGCGGCGGTGCGCGCTGGCCAAGCAGATGTATGCGCGATTGATTCCGTCTGCGTCGCTCTGGCCCGAAAATATCGGCCACAGGACTTGCAGGGGCTTGTCGAAATCGCGCGATCACCCTTGGTTCCGGGACTTCCCTTCGTCACGCGGGCTGGGGATGTTGCAACGTTGCGCCGTGCGGTGGTGGCTGCTTTTGCTGATCCGCAACTTGCTGATGCCCGCGCTGCCACTTTGCTCGATGGGTTTTCAGTGTTGCCGAAAGGCTCTTATGACCAGATTATCGCGCTGGAAAAATCCCTGCCGCCGCTTGATCTCTGACTAGATTTCATCAGGGCTGATGCGGGCATTGGCAAATTCCTCGCGCATTTCACAATGGCGCGACAAAGCATGAAGCTTGGGGAATTTGTCCGCAGGGAAGGCTTCGGACACCCGCAATTTGAGAAAGCCCAGCATGCAGCCAATGGAAATATCGGCCTGGGTCATGTGAAGGTCGATGAACCACGGGGTGCCGCAGTTTTTCTCAAGCTCTTTTAGGGTGGCGGCGAGTTGGGAATGGCAACGATCTTCCCATTCTTTTGAAATCATTTTTCCGGTGTGGAATTTGCGCTCGTAGACAAGAGCTACGGCCTTGTCCATTGCCCCCGTGGCCAACGCCACAAATTTCAAAACCTTGCGCCGTTCGGGGCCATTGCCCGGTATGAGGGCTCGCACCTGGCCCGCCACATGATCCAGATGATCGATGATGGCGCCTGAATCGATCAATACTTCGCCAGTGTCGAGGATCAATGACGGTACGCGGATCAACGGATTGATGGCTTGCGTCTCAGGCTTGTTGCGAAAGACCGAAAGCGGGTTCCTCGTAAAGGGCATGTGATAGTGGTTGAGCGTGACTGCAACGCGACGCACATAGGGCGAGTCAAACTGGCCAACTAAAATCATGGCGGCATGTTGCCCCGATTATTTTATGTCGGCAACCTCGATTTTAAGCTGCTTACCAAGGGCGGCAAAGGCAGATTCGAGCTTGCTCAAACTGGTGGCCTGTTTGAAGTCAAACAACCTGTCGATCTCCTGCCGATGTAGATGCATTTTGCGGGCTAATTCCGCCTTGTGAACACCAGATTCTTCCATGGATTGATAAAGCCGAACCTTGATTTCGGTCTGTAAAGGAAGAGTCACAAAGGGCTCTTGTGCCTTGATCTTGGACGGAGCAGGGATTGGTTCTTTACCATGAATGCGCGCAGCAATGGCTTCGCGAAAAGCGCCAACTGCATATTCAAGCGCTTGTTCGCGGGTCTCGCCAAATGTGATGAGATCAGGAAAATCCGGTGCTGTAACCAGAACCGTTCCTTCATCATTTTCCAACTTAACGCGATATCTGATCATTTCAATCCAA
Source organism: Hyphomicrobiales bacterium (assembly GCA_038231475.1). Taxonomy (GTDB): domain Bacteria; phylum Pseudomonadota; class Alphaproteobacteria; order Rhizobiales; family Aestuariivirgaceae; genus Aestuariivirga. Next base: position 336,960 of record JBBRLH010000002.1, read on the forward strand.
GCTGTTTCTTGATGCCTTCGACGAGGCCCGTTTTCAAATCCTTGCCTGCGCCATGGGCGGGGAGTTGAGTTCTCTTGCCGCTCTTGGGGTTCACAACTGTAATGTGGCCGCTACCACCTTCATGTGTTTCAAACGTACAACCCTGCTTCTTCAGCCAGCGGCGGAATTCGGAATATTTCATAACGCCCTCTCGAAAGACCTTTCTCACCAGAACCGTTACCCTGAGGTCGACGCCTTGTTGCGTCATCGAGGGGGCTGCCTCATTTGCACGGCTAGGATAACATAATGTCCTAGGGATAAATGTCAACAAAAATGTTGACAACTACCTAAGCCGTGCTAGGGCCTTTTCGCGGCCGATTAGCGGGAGAAGTGCTGCCAATTCAGGACCGTGATCAAGTCCCGTCAAAGCCTGACGCAATGGCATGAACAGGGCTTTGCCTTTGCGGCCCGTGGCGGCTTTTACAGCCTCCGTCCAAAGTTTCCATGTGTTGGCGTCCCAAGGCTCAGGGGGCAGGGCTGCGCTAGCGACGGCAAAGAACTCCCGATCCAACACGTCAGGAACAGCAGCATTTCCCGCGGGCGTGATCAGATCCCATTCAGGTTGGGGCGGAACTATCAATTGGTTCCTGATGATATCAAACCAAGTCTTTGCATCGCTTAGCTTTTCGATATTACCGCGGATGGCCAACCAGAACGCCTCATTGCCATACGGCATGCGTTCTGCAACCGCTTCCCAAGGCAGCATGTGTAGCAGCTTGGCATTCAAGACGCGAAGCTCGGCCTCGTCAAAGCGGGCGGGTGCACGCGAGAGCTTGCCCAGGTCAAAGTTATCCACAAGCTCCTGATAATCTGCGCACGGATGAATGTTGTCGGACGTGCCAAGTAATGCCGCGTGAGACACAACAGCCATTGCTTCCAAGCCTTCATCGCGGAAGGACTGGATCGACAATGAGCCCAGCCGCTTTGACAGGCCCTTGCCGTCAGCACCGTTCAGAAGACTGTAATGGGCGTAGGCGGGGACGGTGCCTGCAATGGCCTTGCTGATTTCGATTTGAGCGGCGGTGTTCACCACATGGTCTTCGCCGCGAATGACGTGGGTGATGGCGAAGTCGATGTCGTCGATGACCGACGGAAGCGTATAGAGATATGTGCCGTCTTCGCGGATCAACACAGGATCAGACAGTGTGGCCGTATCGATGTGAACCGGGCCACGGATCACGTCATTCCATTCCACAGGCTTCTGGGCCAGCTTGAAGCGCCAATGTGGCTTTCGCCCTTGCGCTTCGAAGGCGGCTTTTCCCTCAGCGGTCAAATTGAGCGAGGCACGATCATAGACCGGAGGAAGGCCACGCGCCTGCTGGCGCTTCCTGCGACGATCAAGCTCGTCAGCGGTTTCATAGCAGGGATAGAGAAAACCACGGGCGCGCAAATCAGCCGCCACTTCATCATAGCGTCCAAAACGCTTGGACTGCCATTCGACCCGCGAGGGCTTGATGCCAAGCCAAGCTACGTCCGTTGCGATACCATAAGAAAATTCCTGGGTGGACCTTGCCGTGTCGGTGTCGTCATAGCGCAGGATGAATTGCCCGCCGGTTTTCAGAGCGAACAGCCAGTTGAGCAATGCGGCGCGCGCATTGCCGATATGAATGCGGCCCGTGGGCGAGGGAGCGAAGCGTACAATCGTGGACATGAATGCCAGCTAGCCGTTACAACAGGCAAAATCAATATTTGGAAAGCAGCGACACATGAAACAACGGCGTTTGGGGCAAAATGGCCCCATGGTGGGCGAAGTGGGTTTGGGCGCCATGAGCTTTGGTGGCATTTTTGGTCCCACAGATACAGCCACCAGCCACCGCGCGCTGGATAAGGCTTTGGATGTGGGCATGACCCATATCGACACTGCGCTGATCTATGGGCCGTTCACGTCGGAGACCATGATTGGCGAATATCTGGTGAAAAATCTGGGTGCGCGCCAACGCTTCTCGATCGCCACCAAGGGTGGGGTTAATCCCAATCCACGCAGGGTCGACAATTCGGCTGGTTTCTTACGCGAATGCCTGGAGGGCTCTCTGAAGCGTTTGGGGGTGGAGCGCGTTGATCTCTATTATATTCACCGCCGCGATCACAGCATTCCCATCGAAGACGTGATGGGTACCATGGCGGAGTTTGTGCGCGAAGGAAAAATCGGCGGCATCGGCCTTTCCGAAATTTCGCCCGCAACATTGGAGCGCGCCTCGAAGGTTCACGCGGTGGCCGCTGTGCAAAATGAATATTCATTGTGGAGCAGGTTACCGGAACTGGGCATGACGCAACTCTGTCAAAAACTTGGGACAACTCTGGTTGCTTTCTCACCTGTTGGGCGTGGCATGTTTTCTGATGTGGGGGTGGACCCCGCCAAGATGCCTGCTTCAGATTTCCGCAAGGGCATTCCGCGCTTCCAGGAACCCAACTTCAGCTTCAACATGGAGCGCGTTGAAAAGTTCAAGGCCTTCGCCAAGCAGAGGGGCTGGACGACAGCCAGCCTCGCCATCGCTTGGGTGTTGGCGCAGGGCGAATATATTCTTCCCATTCCCGGAACACGCACAGCAGAACATCTTGCCGACAATGCTGCGGCGTCGGCGATCAAATTGACAGCGGGAGATTTGAAAGAGATCGAAGAGATATTTCCAATTGGTTCAGCCCACGGGAACCGCTATTCGCATGAGCAACAAGGTGCGGCGGAGCAGTATTGTTGAAATAATGGTTCCTAGAAATTAGGATGCGGCACGCAATGGGAATGGGTAATTTACAGGAGTCCAACCGCTAGGGAGAGTGCCCAACGGAAATGGATGGTTGCCGCCATAGTGTTGCACATATACCTCTGAAGTCGACCACTGCGGGAAACTTGCAATCTGAAAGAATGAACTTAGCTCAGGGTAGCGGCGAGTTATGTAGGACTCGCCAAATTGAGCGACCATAATTACGTAGCAAGCGCTGACGGCCTCAAAAAGATGTATTAAGGTTGCGCGAGGAAATTCATTCTCTCGATTATGTTTTACCGCGTTGTATGAATCGTACCAACCTAAGCCGCGGGTCGGACTGTTGGACTGATCCCAGTGCGCGAACGGCTGCATTGGTTCGAGCCAAGGGAAGGACGGAAACCTTACTTGATACCCATCGAGTTTCAGTGCTTTGTCCAGCCAGATGTATTGATTAGTGTTATAATGTTTCTTTTGAACGCCATTAGAAACCAGAATGCCCCGCCAGTGTGTCTCCACTTCTGTGCTTGCTAGTATTAGTAGATTTCGTATTTCATGACCATATGATTCGAAATTGTCAGGCGTGGGGTGGATGGATTGACATATTCGATCCAATTGCCTTGTGAGAACTAGCAACTGACTTCGCGCAATAGCTACTATCTCTGACATTTGATCTACGTTGGGCAATGAAACCACACCCGAATTCCCAGAAAAATTGTTCGGTCTCGCTATTCTAGGAAAATACTGTCCCGATTCCAAAATAGTTTTGTGAAAAGGATTCTCGTCGTTGGGCAGGAACCATGGTGTATCTCGTTTAATCGCTTCCCAAATTGATTCTCCGGGCGCAGATTTAAAGTAACAACCTGGGCCATTTTCGGCATTTGCCACATCGATTCTAATGGCCACAGATTCACCAAAGTTCCACACTTCCAAATTTGTCTGGTTGGGGACTGCACGAAGATATGTTTTCATTTCCATGTTGGAAATCTCAATAATCCCGCCAGCCATTCACAATCGGATATCTCCGGTCGCGTCCGAAATTGCGCCTCGTGATCTTCACACCCGGTGCGGCTTGGCGGCGTTTGTATTCGGCTAGATACAGCATGTGCTGGATGCGTTTCACCAACGCCACTCCATGGCCGCGCGCGACGATGGTGGCTACGGGTTGCTCCAGTTCAACGAGCCCTTCGAGAATATCGTCAAGCACTTCATAGGGCGGAAGCGAATCCTGGTCCTTCTGGTTCTCGCGCAATTCCGCTGTGGGTGCCTTGGTGATGATGCGATCGGGGATCACAGCACTTTGCGTGTTGCGCCACGCGGCGAGCCTATAGACCTCCATCTTGTAGACATCCTTGATGGGGTTGAAGCCGCCATTCATGTCGCCATAGAGGGTGGCATAACCGACACTCATTTCGCTCTTGTTGCCGGTGGTCAACACCATGGCGCCGAATTTGTTGGAGATCGCCATCAAAATCACGCCGCGCGAACGCGACTGGAGATTTTCCTCGGTGATGCCGCTGGTGGTTCCTGAAAACATTGGCTTCAAGGCGAGCATGAAACCCTCAACCGGTTCCTTGATCGGCACCACATCGTAGCGCACGCCCAGAGCCTTGGCGCATTCTTCAGCGTCCGTAAGGCTGTCCTTGCTGGTATAGGCGTAGGGCAGCATCACACAGTGAACGCGGCTCGGCCCCAATGCATCAACTGCCATGGCAGCGACCACGGCACTGTCGATGCCGCCCGACATGCCGAGCACCACGCCGGGGAAGCGGTTCTTGTCGACATAATCCCGCAAGCCCAGAACGCAGGCCTTCCAGGTTTCTTCCTCGTTTTCGGGAAGCGTTGCAAAGCTGGCCTTGTCCATGGACCAGCCCGAAGGGCCGCGATGCCAGGTGGTGAGGGCGATTGCCTCTTCGAACATCGGCATTTGCAGGGCGAGTGAACGATCGGCATTCAGCACGAAGCTTGCTCCATCAAAGACCAACTCGTCCTGTCCGCCGATCTGGTTCAGATAGGCCATCGGCAGTCCGGTTTCTGTGACGCGCGCCACGACGAGATTGAGACGCACATCATCCTTGTTGCGCTCAAACGGAGAGCCATTGGGCACGAGCAGAATTTCAGCGCCGGTCTCCATCAGCGTTTCGCAAGTCTCGGACGTCCAGATGTCTTCGCAAATCGGAACGCCAAGGCGCACACCCTTGAAATTGATGGGGCCGGGGGCAGGGCCAGGCTGGAACACGCGCTTTTCATCGAACACGCCATAGTTCGGCAGGTCATATTTGAAGCGCAGCGTTTCAATCTTCCCGCCATTGAGCAGAGCCACGGCATTGTGCAGCTTGTCGCCTTCTTGCCATGGCAGCCCCATCAGAATGGCCGGGCCATGGGTGGTGTCGCGCGCGAGATCTTCGACGGCTTGTTTGCAGGCGGCCACAAAACTCGGGCGCAACACCAAGTCTTCTGGCGGATAACCTGCCATGAACAGTTCCGGAAAGAGCACAAGATCAGCGCCTTGCGCTTCCGCAACGGCTTTGCGGGCCTTGGCCAGGTTAGCCGTCACAGCCCCTACAGTCGGGTTCAATTGGGCGAGTGCGATGATGAGTTTGTCAGACATGGCGGCGTCATAGCCCGTTTAAGAATTACTTGCAAAACCAGCCTTGCAATATGGGGCATTAAACGCCAAATTCGCTCCAACAAATTCAGGGGGTTCCCATGCGTCTCGATGGTCAACGTGAAAGCAGCAATGTCGAGGATGATCGCTCGGGCGGTGCCTCGTCTGGTTTTGGTGGCGGTGGCGGCATGGGTGCTGCGGGCGGCGGCATTGGCATGTTGTTGCCGTTGCTGATCCGCGGCATTGGCTTTCGCGGCGTCATCATTCTTGCTGTAATCTATTTTGCGTTGAAGTTCACCACGGGCATTGATCTCATCAATATCGTCAATGGTGGTGGTGGCGGCATTTCCATGCCCGACACCACGCAAGTTCAGCCGCAGACCACGGATGCCGGCGCGTTGAGCGGCAACAACTCTGGTGGGGCCGATGTCAGCAGCGATTCAGGCAAGCAATTCGTGTCCAAGATTCTGGCCTCCACTGAAGACACCTGGGGCAGCATTTTCCAGAGCATGGGCAAGCAATATGTGCAGCCGAAACTGGTTCTGTTCTCGGGCTATACGCAATCGGGATGCGGCACGGCGCAATCAGCCTCTGGTCCATTTTATTGCCCGGCTGACCGGAAGGTTTATATCGACCTTTCCTTTTATCAGGACATGAAAACCAAGCTCGGTGCACCTGGAGATTTCGCTCAGGCCTATGTGGTGGCCCACGAAGTGGGCCATCATGTGCAGAATTTGCTGGGCATTGCCGATCAGGTTGATCAGCAGCGCCAGCAGGCTACGGAAATTGAGGCGAACAAGCTTTCGGTGAAGCTGGAACTTCAGGCCGATTGTTTTGCAGGCATTTGGGCCACGGCGGCTGATGCTCAAAAACACATTCTGGAAAGTGGCGACATTGAAGAGGCCTTGAATGCCGCCAGCCAGATTGGTGACGACCATTTGCAGAAGATGTCTCAAGGCCGTGTGGTGCCGGACAGCTTCACCCATGGTTCATCAGCCCAGCGCGTGAAATGGTTCAAAGCCGGGCTTGCCGCCAAGAGCTTGAGTGATTGCGACACGTTTAGTGCGGCCAATCTCTAAGGCCCTGCTGCAACTTTTGATTCACCACTCTGCTTAAGCCTCGCTTTGCCATGTCTTGAGGTCGGCAGAGCTTGCGGAACACCCGTTTACCGAAGTTGATCCTATGGCCCCTAAAACCCTTGCACGGATGAGGGTTGGATATGCAAACGCGGTTTGTTGATGGGGCGGTGGCCCAAAGGCTGTTGAAGGTCACGGATTTTGTAGTCTTGGCGCTTGGCGCTTTGGTTCTCGGTTTGCGATCAGCCACGGGCGACAATCAGGTCGTCCCGATTTCCATTGCATTTTTTGCGCTGACATTGGTGTTTTTGTGCCTCGTACTGTTGCGCGCTTTCAAACTCTATGAGCCTGGTTATCTGGCGACTGCTGCAAGCTCGGCCACATTTTCCTGCGCTGTTGGTGTTGTGGCTGGTCTTGGTCTGCAGGCTCTGGGCAATTTTTTTGGCCTTTTCCTCGGCGGACTTTGGACCGTGCAATGGCTGGTGTTATGCGGCATTTACTTTTCGGTGAGTCGCATCGCAATGCAGGTTTGGGCGAGGCCCTTGTTGCAAGCCGGGCGGTTTCGCCGGCGCATTGCCGTTGTCGGCGGTGGCAAGGCTGCTGAAGAGGCTATTACCATTCTGGAAAATTCCAAGGGTCTCGATGTTGAAATCGTCGGCCTCTTTGATGACCGCTTCGACAATCGTAGCCCTCAATCCATTCGCAAGCACAAGAAGCTCGGCACCATCACTGATCTTGCGGGCTATGCGCGCGGGCAGCGCGTCGATCTGATCGTGGTTGCCATTCCGATGACCGCGGAGCAGCGCCTGTTGCAAATTCTTGAACGCCTGTGGCAGTTGCCTGTCGACATCCGGATCAGTGCTGCCTCCGCGCAACTCAAATTTTCACGCCGGTCCTACGCCTATCTTGGTGACCTGCCGCTGTTGTCGGTGTTCGACCGCCCGCTCAGCAGCTGGAGCGAATTCCTCAAGAACGCATTGGACAAATCCGTGGCAACGCTGGCGATCATTTGCCTGTCCCCGGTCATGGCCGCTGTGGCGTTGGCGGTGAAGCTGGAAAGCAAGGGTCCAATTCTTTTTAAGCAGAAGCGTTTTGGCTTCAACAATGAGCTCATCGAAATTTACAAATTCCGTTCCATGTACACCGATCGCACCGATGCTTCAGCCACCACACTAGTGACCAAGAACGATCCGCGCGTCACCAAGGTTGGCCGCATCATTCGCAAGACATCACTCGATGAGTTGCCACAACTTTTCAACGTTCTCAAAGGCACGCTGTCGCTGGTTGGGCCACGGCCACACGCGACTCAGGCCAAGGCGGCCGGCGGCCTTTATGATCAGGTGGCGGAGGGCTATTTCGCGCGGCACAAGGTGCGTCCCGGGATTACCGGATGGGCGCAGATCAATGGCTGGCGCGGCGAGACTGACACGGTTGAAAAAATCACCCAGCGCGTCAAGCATGACCTTGAATATATTGACCAATGGTCACTAGGGCTTGATCTTTATATTCTCGCCAAAACGCCATTGGCGTTGCTCAAAAGCGAGAACGCATACTGATACAAATTGCACTCTGGAATTGCAAAACCCACTTTTCAAAATTTGTTGGTTACCACTTCGTTAAGTGCTACTGCTCGCGCATCTGCCGTGGGGGTAGACTTTAATGGGAGGCAAACTATGGACATGACAACTTTGACTCCGCTCATCATTCAATTGGTGATCGGTGCAATCGGCGGCAACGCTGCAGGCGCGGTTCTGAAAGACCAAAGCCTTGGAACAGCAGGCAACACGGTTGCTGGTGCTGTCGGCGGTTTGGGCGGCGGCTGGTTGGCAGCTCTGATTCCTGCAATTGCGGCTGCTGCAGGAAGCGGCGGCAACTTCGATTTGCAGAACATCGCTGGTGGCGGCATCGGCGGCATCGTTTTGACGATCATTGCTGGCTTCATCAAGAATTCGATGAACAACAAGTGATGATCGGCCTCACATCTTGAATTGAAAAGGGCGCCTTTGGGCGCCCTTTATATTTTCATTTCGACGAGGCGGGAATTGGCTGCAAAATAGGCATCGCCCGTATACTTGAAGACGCCGCATTCGGGCGGCAAACCAGCCTTGTAGGTTTCGCAATATTGGTCTCCAGTGACCTGCCACGTGCCCTTGCTGGCACCCTTCTGATCGTCCGTTACATCCAAGCTTCCATCTGCATTGTAAACCACAAAGCCCGAAGCGCCCTTGCGGGTGAACTGGAAGGTCTTGCCGATCACCGATTGACCAATTTCCGGTCCACTTAGATTGCGGATTACAGCACCTTGCTTGGCCGGAATGGCTGAGGTTCCGCCATTGACGACGCGGATGCCATTGTTGCCTTGTGAACAGGCCGCCAGGAAAAGGGCCATGGCCAAGAGGGTTGCGTGTTTCATTGATCGACCGATTTTCGCATCATGGGTGACTGGCATGTGCCACAGGTGAGCCTTCACCGCAAGGTTGTCCTATTGGTTGTCAGCAGGCAGAACGACCACATGGGTTTTGAGGGGGACCCGTTCAAACAGGTCTGCCACATCCTCGTTCAACATGCGGATGCAGCCCGACGACATCGACTTGCCGATGGATCGCGGCTCATTGGTGCCGTGGATTCGGTAAAGCGTATCGATGCCATTGGCATAGAGATAGAGGGCGCGGGCACCCAAAGGATTGTCCGGTCCGCCCGGCATGCCATTGGCCCAAGCAGCGGCATGAACATCGCGTTCCACCATGCTTTGTGGGGGCAGCCAACGGGGCCATTTGCGTTTCAATCCAATGATGGCCTGACCAGACCAGGCAAAGCCTTCACGCCCGACGCCGACGCCATAGCGAATGGCTTGTTGGTTTTCGAGCACGAAATAAAGGAAGTGATTGCTCGGATCGACCACGATGGAATTTGGCGGAGCAGGGCTTCCATAGGTCACTTCCTGGCGTCGAAATTTTGCCGGCACCATATTGGCTTGTTGGGCGATGGGGAAATCGGTTGGGGATTCAGGCGGTGGAATAAGGTTCGGGTCGCCCACGAAGTCGACGCCACCATAAAATGGGTGTGCCGCTCTGGCCGCAGTGCTGGCCGCCAACAAGAAAAAACCTCCAAGAAGGCTTCGACGCGAGATGTAATGAGGCATGATTTACTCCGACCCGTTTATGCATAACGCGCGGGGACCCGTTTATGCATAACGCGCGGGGCGTGAAGTAGTTCAGATCATGGCGAGAATATGTTTATGAAGCCAAATTGAATGTTGCCTGGCCGACCATGAAACTTCCGTTAGTTCCGGTGAAGGGCTGGCAGGACATAGGAACGCCTTGCGGCAGGAATGGTGCTGGCGAAAAGCTTTCACAAAGCTGGCCATCGCGGGCCTCCCACTTGCCGCCGGTGGTACCTTTGCCGGTGACTTCAACAAGGGACGAGCCGTCGGCAGCATAGAGTGTAACGCCCGAATTATTGGGACCCTTCCAACGCCAGCTTTTGCCGATGAGAAGCTGCTTGATTTGAGCTGCGCTGAGCGTTCCGGTGGAAACGCCCGGAGCGGGCGCCAAAGGTTGCTGCTCCACGGTTGCTGGTGGATTCGAGTCTTTGAATACATTGAGACTAGAGCAGCCAACCAGTGCGGTTGTCAGGCCCAGGCTAAATAAAATCTTGATCGTCGTCTTCATTTCCGTCCCCCATTTGGGTTCGCCCAACAAGCCCAAAGCTGTGGCATTATTGTGGTGAGCCTGCTGTGCCGTGGCCGGGTTTGTTAAAATCCGCGGGATTTGGGCAGATTTTGGCCATACAGCGATATCCAGCACTGATTTTGAGTTGTGGAACGTGCTTGGCTTCGCCCAGGCTTCCCGTGACCTCGGGGAGTTGGACGGCCCCAATGGCTGAGCTGCCAAACCACGGCAGCTGAGAATCAGCCAGTGCTGCCGATGGCAGGAAGACCAGGACAATTGCCAGTATTTTTGCGGGCATCTCGGCCTCCATCTGTGTTGGGCGGATTCTGTGCTGGTTGGATTAATTCGTGGTTAACGATAGCTGCTGTTGCCGAGGGCCCGCTTTTGGGCTTAGGCAGGGCCATGAATTATCGCCACGCTTTTCACGCTGGAAACCATGCAGATGTTTTGAAGCACGCCGTTTTGGCGCAGGTGGTTTCCTATCTCGCCAAGAAAGACAAGAGCTTTGCCGTGCTTGATGCTCACGCGGGCATTGGAGCCTATGATTTGTTGGGAACCGAGGCTTTGAAAACTGACGAGTGGCGGGCCGGGGTTGGGCTGATAGGGACATTATTTTCGCCTGAGATCGAAACCATCCTCGCGCCTTACCGGGCGGTTCTTGCAGATATGAATCCCATGGGCGGCATGCGCTATTATCCGGGTTCACCGGAAATTATCCTGCAGAATTTACGCCCCTTGGATCGGCTCATTGCCAATGAGCTCCATCCCGAGGATGCCGATACGCTGCAGGAAAATTACCGCGCAGATTCCCGCCTGCGGGTGTCACGGCTTGATGCCCTTGCAGCGATCAAGGCGCAGTTGCCCTTTGCCGAACGACGCGGATTGGTTTTGATTGACCCGCCTTACGAGGCTGTCGATGAAGCGCAGCGCGTGGCACGGCAGCTCCGCGAAGGGATCAAGCGCTTTGCCACGGGAACGTTTATCATCTGGTATCCGGTGACGACCGATGAATTTTCATCAAGATTTATTGCCGAGATTGGGGCTTTGGGAATTGGCAACATGCTTCAGGCCGAACTTCGCGTGAAAATTCCGCAGACCGGACTTGCCGGATCAGGGTTGGTGATTGTCAATCCACCCTTTGTACTTGAGCCGCAATTGCAAATGCTCTTGCCAGCTTTGGCCGCACGGCTTGGAGTAGCAGGGCGAGGGCGGAGCCAAGTGACTTGGCTCACGCCCCCAACCTGATTACAGATTGTCGCTGGTGTTGGTATTGATCGCCTTTTGCAGGTCCTCATACTCTTCGCATTGAGTGCCACAGATCTTGGAGATTTCCTGGAGCTGAAGCTTGGCCTGGTCAACGCGACCAGCGGCCACAAGGCCTTCGCCCAGATATTCACGGGCGCGCACAAAGTCGGGCCGTTGTGCAAGAGCTTCGGTATAATATGAAATGCCAAGTTCTACGCGGCCAGCCTTGCGATTTGAATAGCCTAACATCGTCAGAGTGTCTGGGTCATCTTTCAGAGTGATCGCTGAAAGCACAGTGATCGCCCAATCATATTCGCCAGTTTTGGCAAGCAGCCACCCTTGATCATAAAGCTCTTGATCCGTCAGGTTTGAACCTGTGATCGTCGCACAGACCTTCTTATCCTGATAACCGAATTTGTGAATGGTTTTTACGACTTCACCAACTTTGCAGTGGAGTTGTTTCGGGGACGTTTTCGGCTTTTTTGGACCTGCGTCCGCGCTAGAACCTCCACTTCCACCTCCACCACCGCCAGCACCGCCTGAACCTTTTGCAAAGGCGGGAATGGCAACTGTGATGAGGGCCAAGGCAAGAATTGGGGATATGAATTTTTGCATGTGTTGCCTTCTTTGCTGGAATTACACTTGCGGTCGCTTGTCTATGCCGCGACCGGGCGACTTGCAGTGACTGGGAGTGGGCCGAGCCAAGTGACTTGGCTCACGCCCCCAACCTGATTACAGATTGTCGCTGGTGTTGGTGTTGATCGCCTTTTGCAGGTCCTCATACTCTTCGCATTGAGTGCCACAGATCTTGGAAATTTCCTGAAGCTGAAGCTTGGCCTGGTCAACATGGCCAGCGGCCACAAGGCCTTCGCCGAGATATTCACGAGCGCGCACAAAGTTTGGCCGCTCTTCCAAGGCCTTGGCATAATAGGAGATGCCAAGTTCAAGACGACCAGCCTTGCGGTTGGAATAGCCGAGCATGTTCAAGACGTCGGGATCGTTCTGGTCAGAGACTGCCGAGAGAACCGTGATCGCCCAGTCATATTCGCCGGACTTGGCCAGAAGCCAGCCCTGTTGATAGAGCTCAGGGTCAGAAAGGTTCGAGCCCATGACCTTCACACATTCTTTAGTGTCGGGCTTGCCCATATGATGGACGATTTTGACGACTTCGCCAGTCTTGCAGTGAAGCTGCTTGGGCGAGGTTGCGGGCTTTGGCTTTACGACCGGTACGTTGTTTCCGCCACCACCGCCGGAGGCGAATGCGGGAATTGCCACTCCGATCAAGGCCAAGGCCAGAGCTGAAGAAATAAGATTTTTCATGATTGGTCTCCTTATGCTGAAATTACACGGGAGACCTGCGGTTTATTCCATCTGACTTTAATGTAAGAGCAGAGGTACCAGCGATAAGATTAAAAGTGTAGCGAGACCGTAGTTTATCAATTTGAACCACTTGGGGTTTCGCATAACTTCCTTCAGAATCACGCCAAACATAGCCCAGGTGGCGGCACTGGTGAATCCCATGAACACAAATGTGGCCACGACTGCGGCGACGCCGAAATAATAATCAGAGGCCAGCGTATAGGCCGAGAGCGCTGTCACGGACATGATCCAGCCCTTAGGGTTCACCCATTGGAAGGCTGCACCCTGCAGGAAGGTCAAGGGTTTGGCGGCGTTTTCGTTTTCGCCAGAAGATGGCTGCGATGTTGCGATTTTGTAAGCCAGCCACAACATGTAGGCCGCGCCTAAATATTTCAATGCTGTATAAATTTGCGGAAAGATTTCAAAAATTTTTCCGAGCCCAAGACCGACGCAGGCAATCATCAGCGGAAACCCCAAACCCACACCAAAAATCATCGGCAGGGTTTTGCGGAATCCGTAATTGATTCCGGACGCCATCAGAATGCTGTTGTTGGGGCCGGGCGTATAGGCGGCAATGGCAGCAAAGACGACAAGGGCCAGAAAGAGATCATTGGTCATGATCTCTTTTAGCCGAGGCGAACTTACATATACAAAGGCTCTTTCTCGAGACCCTTGTAAAGATCAGCCACGTATTCGCCGTAGCCGTTAAAAATCTTGCTCGGAAGAGTTTCTTCCGTGCCGAGAACCTGTTCTTTGGCTTGGCTCCAACGCGGATGAGGAACCTCAGGATTGACGTTGGCCCAGAAGCCATATTCCGAGGATTGAATGGCCTGCCAGAAATTCATCGGCCGGTCTTTCACCAGGCTGATCTTCACAATCGACTTGATGGATTTGAAGCCATATTTCCATGGCAGGTGGAGGCGGATCGGGGCACCCATGGATTTGGGCAAGTCCTTGCCGTAAGCGCCGGTGGGCACGAATGCCAGGTCATTCGTGGCTTCCGCAATAGTGAGGCCCTCAGTGTAGGGCCAGGGGTATGAGCCAAACAGACCGGGCTTTTGGCCGGGCGCCATTTCCGGATTGTTGAAGGTTTCAAACTGGACGTATTTGGCTTCGGCCTTAGGAGAAACCATGGCCAACAGGTCCTTCAGCGCAAAGCCCGTCCATGGCACAACCATTGACCAGGCTTCGACACAGCGGTGCCTGTAAACGCGGTCTTCCAAAGACATTTTCTTGATGAGCTCTGCGGCATCAATGGTCATGGGCTTGTCCACCAGCCCGTCAATGGTGAGGGACCAGGGCGTGGTCACCAGCGCTTCGGCTGAGTCTGAGATGTGCTTGTCGAGGCCGAATTCATAGTAGTTATTATAATTGGTGTTGATTTTTTCAGGTGTAATCGGGCGGCCGGCATCGGCGAATTTGGGATTAACGGCGGCATGGGCAAAGCCGGACCCCGCCATCAATGCGCCAGCACCCACACCCACCATGAATGAGCGTCGATTCAAGAATACATGTTCTGGCGTGGCCAGGTTTTCAGAGAGATTCCAGGGACGGGACTTCATAATGTGCATGGCTTTGAGCCTCCATGACAAAACAATAGGGTGATTTGCAGTTTCCTACAAATCACCCCTGATCACAGAAATGTTAGAAGCATTTGGCGTCAGCCGCGGCCGAGGAAGTCGCCCTTGCCCAGTTCAATGCCAATGCCGCGTAGAATGTTATAGGCGGTGGTCATGTGGAAGAAGAAATTGGGCAGGAACCCGCTGGTGAAGTATTTCTGGCCAGACATCACGACATCCTTGCCGCCGATCTTCAAGGTCACATCGCGGGTGAACGCGGTTTCAAACACCTTGGCATCTAGGCTTTTCAGATAATCCACAGTCTTGGCGATGCGCGCGTAGAGCTCATCGAAGGTCTTTTCCTCATCGGCAAAGGAAGGGTTGGCCGTTCCTGACAGGCGAGCGCCGCAGCCCTTGGCATTATCGGTCACGATCTGGATCTGCCGGGCGAGGTTCAACATGTCGGGATAGATACGCAAGCCGAGGACAACGGACTTATCGAACTTCTTGGCCTCAATCTGGCCTTCGGCCTTCTTCAAAATCTTGGTCAGGGTGTTGAGATTGTCGATGATAACGGGGATGGTCAGATCGTACATGATGTTTCCTATTTCAAACTGGCGCAGAAACGCTGAATGCGCTGACAGGCATCCTCGAGCGTTGTAGTAGCTGTCGCATAGCTTATGCGAAAGTAAGGTGACGTTCCAAAGGCGGCACCGTGGACAGCTGCTACACCTTCCTGAGCCAGAAGTTCACTCACAAAATCTTCATCGCTGGAAATGACTTTGCCTGAGGGGGCAGTCTTGCCGATGAGACCGGCACAGGAGGGATAGACATAGAAGGCCCCTTCCGGTGTGGCGCATTTAATACCCTTGGCCTGGTTGAGCATCGAGACCACAAGGTCACGGCGTTCCTTGAACACCTTATTGTGTTTGGCGATGAAATCCTGCGGGCCGTTCAATGCCTCCACCGCAGCCCATTGGGCAATGGAGGAGGGGTTGGAGGTCGACTGCGATTGCAGCTTGGCCATGGCTTTGATGAGGTTTTCAGGCCCCGCAGCATAACCAATGCGCCAACCCGTCATGCAATAGGACTTTGACACGCCATTCATGGTGAGCGTGCGGTCATAGAGCTTGGGTTCGATTTGCGCTGGAGTCACAAATTTGAAATCGTCATAGACGAGATGTTCATACATGTCGTCGGTCAAGACCCAGACATGGGGGTGCTTTACCAGAACATCGGTCAGGGCCTTCATCTCGGCATGGGAATATGCGGCACCTGAGGGGTTCGAGGGAGAGTTCAAAATCAGCCATTTGGTTTTTGGCGTGATGGCCTTTTCAAGATCGGTTGCCTGCAGCTTGAAGCCCTTGTCGGCAGCGCCCTGCACGATGACGGGGGTGCCCCCCGCCAGCATCACGATATCAGGATAGCTCACCCAATAGGGGGCCGGCACAATCACTTCATCGCCCGGATTAACAGTGGCCATCAAGGCATTGAACAGCACCTGCTTTCCGCCCGTGCCGACGGAGACTTGGGTTGTCTTGTAGTCCAGATTGTTTTCACGCTTGAACTTGGCAACAATGGCCTTCTTCAAATCCGCAATGCCATCGACAGCGGTGTATTTCGTCTTGCCGGCATTGATGGCGGCAATTGCTGCGTCCTTGATGTTTTGAGGCGTGTCGAAATCAGGCTCGCCAGCGGCCAGGCCAATCACGTTTTTGCCTTCGGCCTGCATGGCTTGCGCTTTGTTGGAAATGGCGATGGTGGCCGAGGGTTGAATGCGGTTCAGCGAGTCGGAAATAAAGCCCATGGATCAAGTCCTCAAAATGCCGCGTCTGTCTAGGGCTTGGAAGCGCTTGGGGCAAGCGCCAATCCGTGGCAAAACTACGCCATGGATTACAAGAATTTCAGCATTGTGGGCGGTGGAATTGCCGGGTTGGCCGGAGCTCTCGCGGTGGTCGGAACGGCAACCGAAGTTCGGATTTTCGAGAGGGCCTCAGCCTTTGAACCTGTGGGGGCTGGCTTACAGCTTGGCCCCAACGCGGCGCGGGCCTTGCAGAAATTAGGCGCTTGGGAGGCTGTTGAACACGCAACCTATGCACCACCGGAAATCCATATCCGGAGCGGTAGGACAGGGCGCATCTTGTCTCGCATCAAGCTTGGCAAGGCATTTGAAGAAAAGTTTGGAGCGCCTTACCGCGTCGCGCATCGCGCAGATTTGCACGCGGCCATGTTGGAGGTGGTGAAAGCCAATCCAAGAATTGAGCTGAAGATGGGAGTTGAGGTTTCGGCTGCAAAAGTGGCGGACGAGGGACCTGTGCTGGCAGCTGACGGCATTTGGTCGAAGACGCGGCAGGAACTTTTTCCGAAATCCAAAGTCGTCGTATTGAACGATAAAATTTTTCGCAGCCTCAATTCCATGCCTGCACAAGTGGGACAGGTGGCGCTTGACTGTGTGAACCTTTGGCTGTTTCCGGGTGGGCATGTTGTGCATTATCCCGTAGGCGATCCGGGGAGGCTCAATCTTGTGGCTGTGACACAAGGGCAAAATCCGGTTGAGCATTTCAAAACAGCTGCGTTTGATTTGCAGTTACTCTTGGCTCGTGTTGAGGGGTGGACGCAATGGCCGGCGGCTCATGTGCAGGGACTTCAAGCCTGGAGCAGCCAAGAAATTTTGCTGATGGGCGATGCGGCCCATGGCACGGTGCCTTATCTGGCCCAAGGGGCGGCCATGGCATTAGAGGATGCTGAATGCTTGTCGGGCCTTGTCGCTGGTGGCGGGGACATCGGCGATCTCTTTAAGAAATTTGCTGATGCCCGCATGGTGCGCTGTGCAAAACTTGGCGCTGAGTCATTGAAGGCGGGGCATATCTATCATTTGGGCCAGCCGCTTTCACTGGCGCGCGACCTGACGATAGCTGCAATGCCATCGGGCGTTTTTGTTCGAAGGCAGGCGTGGATTTATGACCACGGCAAAAAGCCGGGCTAGAACAGCCCGGCCTTAAATCGTCAAATCAATTAGGTTCCGCGGCGGGGAGGGGTTTTGCTGGATTTGTTTTCGGGTTGGGTTTGCTCGATGTAGCAGCGCGGGTTGGTCACAAATGCAGTGAGGGTTTTGAGTTGGCCGTTACTACCGCCGCTGCAAACGACAGCTGTGCTGCAGCTTCCACCATTGTCCAACATCCACATGGGTTTGCCATGTTGACGAACCCATGTGTTGCAGCAGGTTCGGACAGCGCTGAGGCTGTTTCCAGAACAAGAATCGCGAAGCGAGCTAGCATTGGCGCTGGTTGAATAGCTTATGAAAGCGGCCGAGATGGCGGCGATTGCAAGAACGGCAGAAGCTTTTGTACTGATGTTCATTTTATCCTCCTAAAGCTGAAAACTTGAGAAAACGAGCCGGGCTGATTAAGCCCGGTTGCAATTGAATGTTTAGCCAAGTTAACCGCTCCTCTTAGGTGGGTTGGCGGACTTTGATTCAGGAGGATCGATCTCCAGATAGCAGTAGGGCCCTTTCACAAAGGCTATCTTGAGTACGGGTCCCGAGGTCCCACTGCCGCAAGCTGCCGCGCTGCTGCAGCTTCCCATCTCACCCATCCATATTGGCTTGCCGTGCTTGTTCACCCAAGCCTGGCATCAGCTGACAACTGCGCCGCGGGTGGAACCTTTACAGGTCTGTAGCAAAGACCCAGCTGCATTGGCGCTGGTTGAATAGCCCATGAACGCGGCCGAGATGGCGGCGACTGCAAGAGCGGCGGAAATTTTTGTGCTGATGTTCATTTTGTCCTCCAGAGTTAAACGACATTGGTCATCGTTGGAAGCAATCTAGAATATTCGGGCTGAGCCTAAGCTGAACCGTATATTCATTTTCTGTTCACCATTGTAGCAGGTAGTTCTACGAACTCCATTCCTTGGCTTTGCCCACAATGAAATCTCTAAACACCGTCACGCGCTTGGTATCCTTCAGTTCTTCGGGATAGACAAAATAAGTATCGAACTGCGGGGCGTCCAAAGGCAAATCAATCAGCACAAGGTTCATATCGGCAGCGACCATGTAGTCAGCCACAGAGCCAATCCCCGCCCCGGCCTGGACAGCGCGGCGCACGCCATAGGCGTTGTTGACGCGCAAGGCTGATTTTCGCGGAGACTGCGCATCGCGCCCGATGGTCTCAAGCCAATTCAAGTTGGTGAGATAGCCTTCGGTTTCGCCAAAGCTGACGATGCGGTGCTTATCAAGGTCATCCACCGATTTCGGAATGCCATGATGCTTGATATAGTCAACCGAGGCATAGATGTGATGGTGCACAGTGAAGAGCTTGCGCTGGATAAGATCAGGCTGTGTTGGCCTTCTCAACCTGATGGCTACGTCAGCCTCGCGCATAGAGAGATCGAGCTCCGTATCTTCCAACATCAGTGAGACTTGAATATCGGGATAAAGTTGCAGGAATTCGGTGATGCGTGGCGTGAGCCACACCGAGCCCAAACCTACCGTGGTGGTGATGCGGAGTTCGCCTGATGGTTTTTCCTTGGAATCCATCAAACGGGTTTTGGCCGCTGCGAGCTTGGTGAAAACTTCGTGGGCCGTGCGGTAGAGAACCTCGCCTTGCTCGGTGAGAATCAAACCGCGCGCATGACGATGGAAGAGGGGCACATGCAAATCTTCTTCGAGCGCGCTGATCTGGCGACTGACGGCTGATTGCGACAGCAGAAGTTCGGTTCCGGCATGGGTGAAACTTCCAGCATCGGCCACGGCGTGAAAAATGCGGAGCTTGTCCCAATCCATGATTATTCCGCCGCCTGTCTGATTTCGCCATGGGCATGAAGGTATTTTTCTGCTTCGAGTGCAGCCATGCAGCCCATGCCTGCGGCGGTCACCGCCTGACGGAAGATATCGTCGGTCACGTCACCCGCGGCAAAGACGCCGGGAATTGTGGTTGCTGTGCTCCACGGTGCTGTCACCAGATAGCCGCCATTCTTGAAGGGCAATTGGCCTTCAAACAATTCGGTTGAAGGCTTGTGGCCGATGGCGATGAAAATTCCATCGACGGGCAAATCCGTCACGGCATGGGTTTTGAGATTGCGAATGCGTGCGGTGTGGACGCCCTTGGGTTCATGGCCGCCCAGAACATCCTGCAATTCCGAATCCCAGATTACTTTAATTTTGGGATGGTTGTGCAGTCGGTTCTGCAAGATGCGCTCAGCCTTGAATTCATTGCGGCGGTGAACCACCGTAACTTCCGAAGCAAAATTGGTGAGGAACAAGCCTTCTTCAACAGCGGTGTTGCCGCCGCCGACGACCACAACCTTTTTGCCACGATAGAAAAAGCCATCGCAGGTGGCGCAGGCCGAAACGCCAAAGCCCTGGAAATGTTGTTCTGAAGGAAGCCCCAGCCACTTGGCTTGGGCACCCGTGGCAATGATCAGGGCATCGCAGGTGTAAATGGTACCGCTGTCACCAATCAATTTCACAGGCGAGGCTTTGAGGTCGACCGAGGTGATGGTGTCTGACACGATCTCAGCGCCCATATGTTCAGCCTGAGCCTTCATCTCGTCCATCAGGAAGGGGCCCTGGATGGTTTTGGCAAAGCCCGGATAGTTTTCAACATCCGTCGTAATAGTCAGCTGGCCGCCCGGCTGGATGCCCTGAATGACCAAAGGCTGCAGCATGGCGCGCGCGGCATAGATGGCGGCGGTATATCCGGCTGGGCCGGAACCGAGGACAATCACTCGGGCGTGGCGGGAAGACATGGCAGACTCCAATGAGGTATGACTTTTCAGCATAGCTCATATGGAGACTGGGGCAAGGGGGCTACAAGGGCTTGTGAGCTGTTTTAGGCCTGATCAAGCTGTTGTGATCGCTGGCATCTCAGCCTTGATCAAATCTGCAGCCTTCTCGGCCAGACAGTAGGTTGCAGCGACGGTGTTGGCTGAAACCACGGCGGGCATGATGGAGGCATCTACGACGCGCAAGCCCTCTACGCCGTAGACGCGCAAGGATTTGGGATCGACCACGGCCATTTTGTCTGTGCCCATGGAGCAGGTGCCGACCGGGTGAAACAGGGTGCCCACGGTCTGGCGGATGAAGGCATCAATTGCGCCATCGCTCTGCACATCAGGGCCGGGAGAAACCTCTGCCTCGACATAGGGCGCAAAGGCCTTTTGCGCGACGATGTTACGGCAGATTTTGAGGCCCTCGCGTAGGGCTCGCTCCGAGCTTTTGCCGCGGAAGAAATTGAACAGGATCGATGGCTTCACCGCGGGGTCGGCACTTTTCAGCGTCAGTTTGCCAATGCTGCCAGGGCGCAATTCCGTGACGTGCAGCAAAAAGCTGTGGCCAGTGAAGCCGCTGGCACTTTGGGTATTGCCCTTGGCCGAACAGAAAAACAACTGAACGTCGGGCCGCGTCGTTGAAGGATCGGTTGAAACGAAGCCACCGGCTTCTGCCGTGGTGGTGGCAAAGAGTCCGCGCCGCCTGAAGAACCAATCAAAGACGTGGAGAATATTGCGGGGCAGGGCCTTCCAGGAAATACCATAGGCCGATGTGTCCTTGCCCTTGAATTCCAGCGTGATGTCCAAATGATCCTGCAGGTTCTCGCCCACGCCGGGAAGCTCATGGACCACGTTGATCTTGTGGCGCTGAAGATCGCGCGCATTGCCAATGCCTGAAAGCATGAGAAGATGCGGCGACACGAAGGAGCCCGCACTTAAAATGATCTCTTTGCCTCTGGTCTCTCCTGTCTCGGTGCCACTGGTCCACGCCACGCCCACGGCTTTCTTGCCCTCCATCACCACGCGGGTGACGTTGCGGTCTGATAAAATCGTGAGGTTGGGGCGTGAGCGGATGGGGTTGATGTAGGCTGCCTCGGCGGTGAAACGCTCACCATTTTTCTGGGTGAAGGTATAATAGCCAATGCCATTTTGGTCTGCGCCGTTGAAGTCAGCGTTCAACTTATGACCCGCACTGACAGCGGCATCAAAATATACCGTATTGAGCGGATTGTCTGAGCGCGGGGCGGCGATGTTGAGCGGGCCATTCAGGCCATGATAGGCTGGATCAATTTGAGGGGCCAAGGCTCTGCCACCAAACTTGATGGCCTTGGACGTCGCAGGATCAGCCAAAATTTCAAAGCGTTCCAGTTTTTTGAAATAGGGCAGCAGGTCGTCATAACCCCAGCCTTCGTTACCGAGATCGCGCCACTCGTCAAAGTCTTCGCGTTGACCACGAATCAGAATCTGGCCGTTCACATTGGTTGAACCGCCCGTACCCTTGCCGCGCGGCAATGCCATTTTGCGGCCCTGAAGGCCGGGCTCTGGCTCGCTTTCAAACCATGACATGAATTTCGGGCCACCGAGAAAGGCCAAGGCCGGGGCCATGAAGGTGATCATGGCGAGCGGTGTCTTGACGATGGTCTTGCGGGCGTTGCGATCACTTCCGGCTTCGATCAAGGCCACTTTGGTGTTGGGGTTTTCGGTGAGACGATTAGCCAATACGCATCCAGCAGCACCGGCACCCACAATCACAAAGTCAAAATCCACGGCAAAACTCTCCCATTCGTTTTTTATGGGATGCTAGGGATGGAACTCCGATGTGTAAACCGTCTCAGGGATGTTTTTTCAACCAGTCCTGCATGAAAACAATTTCGCTTTGCTGGGCATTGATGATGTCCGTGGCCAATTTCTGCATCGTCTGGTCTTTGCCAAACTGCAATTCAACCTTGGCCATGTCGATGGCACCTTGATGGTGGGGAATCATGCCGGTCACGAAATCAATATCGGCATTGCCTGTGTAAGTCACCATCATATTGGCCATCATGGTATTCATGGCCTGTTGATTGGCCTTGGCCGAGCCAACGGCCGGAGCAATCGATTTTTCGTCGGTGGTGGCGATCCAGTTGCTCATCAAATTGATTTCGGAGGTCTGGGCTGAAACGACAGCCTCGGCCATTTTCCTGATGTCAGGATCCTTGCCAAATTCCAGTTCAACCTTGGCCATGTCGATGGCCCCCTGATGATGCGGAATCATGCCTCTGGCGAAATCCAGATCGGGCTTGCCGGAGGGGTCGATCATCATGCCGTCCATCATGGTGGACATGGCCAGCGCATATGCCTTGGTGGACGCCGTTTCCTCGGCCCGGGCCGAAATGGGGGTGGCCAAAATGGACGCGGCCATTATTGCAACATTCAGGAGGGACAGTGATTTCAACGCAGACTCCTCATTCAACAAGTTGGGGCCGTGGTGACCTCCGAAACGGGCAAAAATGTGACCCGCGCTGGGCGAATGGCAGTTTTGAACAGCGCGCACGTTATAGTGATGCAAAATCTGGCAACACGAAATTTTGTTGCTATAAGCCCTCACATGACAGCTGATGACCTCGACACGATAGATTGGAAGATCCTCAAGGAATTGCAGCGGGATGGGCGCATCACCAACGTGGCCTTGGCGCATCGTGTGGGCCTGTCACCGCCACCGACTTTAAGACGGGTGCAGGCGCTTGAGGCAGGCGGCCTGATTTCTGGCTACCGTGCGCAGCTTGCTGGCGACAAGCTGGGCTATGGGGCACAGATGATCGCCCATGTCGGTCTCAAGAGCCAGGCTGAACATGAGATGCGCGACTTTGAGCGGCGCGTGGCGGGCTGGCCTATCGTGCGCGAGTGTTTTGCGGTCTCGGGCGTTGCTGATTTCGTTCTGAAATGCGTGGGCCGCGACGTGCAATCGATCCAGGCCTTTATCATGGGTGCTCTCGCCAAGACACCCAACGTTGAAAGTGTCAAAACCTCCTTGATCCTTCATGTAGCCAAGGACGAACCTGAGGTGCCTCTGCCATGACGTCGTTATCTTCAGTGTTCAATGACCGCCACTGGCCCTCGCTCTTGGCCAGCACTGTGGCGTCCGTTGTGGTTGGTTTTGCCTCGACTATTCTGGTCATCATGCAAGCCGCTGACGCTGTTGGTGCCAGCCCCGCGCAGAAAGCCTCGTGGGCGGCGGCCCTTTGTATTGGCATGGCGATCACAACGTTTCTTTTGTCGTGGCGCTTTCGCATGCCGATTGTCACGGCCTGGTCAACGCCGGGCGCTGTGTTGATCGCCACCAGTGCTGCAGGAATTTCCTATCCCGTGGCGCTTGGTGCCTTCGTCACTGCAGGTGTGTTGATGGTGATCACCGGACTGGTGCGCCCCTTGGAGCGTGCTATCGAGAAAATGCCCGCCGCCATTGCTGCCGCGATGCTTGCAGGTGTGTTGCTGTCTTACGTGTTGAAGGTTCCGCTGGCGGCATTGGCCCAGCCCGTGCTTGTGGTTCCATTGATTGTCGCATTCTTTGCGATGCGCATGTTCAAACCAATTTATGCCGTTCCGGTTGTTGTGGTGTTGGGACTGGCGCTCGCCATCGGGTCTGGCAAGATGGCCGGGGCCTGCTGCAGCTTTGGCCTGACGGAGCCTACCTTCGACATGCCGCAGTTCAGTTGGGCAGCCATGCTGGGCTTGGGCCTGCCGCTTTATCTGGTGACCATGGCTTCACAAAACCTGCCGGGCTTTGCCGTGATGCGCGCGTGCGGCTATCAACCGCCGGTCTCGGCCTGTCTGATTGCAACGGGCGTGGGGTCGATTATCGCTGCCCCGTTTGGCGGACATGCAATTAACATGGCCGCGATTACCGCATCGATGGTGGCGGGACCTGATTCCCATCCTGATCCGGCGCAGCGCTGGAAAGTCTGCATTCCTTATCTTTTTCTCTACGGCTTGGTGGGCCTGTGCGCTGCTGCATTTGTCGGCGTGCTGGGCGCATTGCCGCGTGAAACCATTCAGGCGATTGCGGGTCTGGCGCTTTTTGCGCCTTTGATGGGTGGCATGAGTTCCATGATGAAAGAGCCGAAGGACTTGGAGGCGTCGCTCGTCACATTTCTGGTTACGGGATCGGGCTTTGCATTGTTCAGCATTGGTGCCGCCTTCTGGGGATTGATGGCCGGACTGGTTCTGTGGGGCATCAAGAATCTCATGGCGGAGAAATCATGAAATCTACAGACTTGGATATTCTTGTTGTTGCTGGCCATGAGGGACCCGAAGACGCGCATTGGCAGAGCAGGCTGATTTCCAAGCTCTCTGCCGCGCGTCTCGTTGAACAGGATGACTGGCTCTATGGTTCGCTCGAAGTTGCCGTGAACAAGTTAGTCGAGGCTGTGGAAGTTGCAACAAAGCCCGTGGTGTTTGTGGCCCATTCAGCGGGCACCATTTTGGTGGCGCACGCCATTCCCACGTTGCGCGTGCGAGGACTGGTGGAGCGGGCCAAGGCCGGATTTCTGGTGGCACCGCCCAACGAACAATCCTTGCGCGAGCTCAAGGGCATTGATCCAAAGTTCATTCCGATCCCGCGCGATCCGCTGCCGTTTCCCTCGGCCTTGATTGCGAGTTCGAATGATCCTTTTGCAAGCCTTGAAGATTCAAGTGATCTCGCTTTGGCATGGGGTTCAAAACTGATTGAGGCGGGGCCTGCCGGTCACATCAATACAGCGTCTGGCCATGGGCCTTGGCCCGAGGGCATGATGAGCTTTGCGGGCTTTATCTCAAGATTGCCAGCCTGATCATATAACTCACGGCACCGACCGACAAAACGCCTGCGGCCCACAGGGCCACAAACCACAATAGGCGGTTGGCGGTTTTGTTCAACGCCATCAGTGATAGCCATCCTCAGGGTTAGTTTTGCCCCAAAACACCCAATATGAGTAAGCCGTATAGATGAGAATGATCGGCACCAGGATGAGCGCTCCTACCAAGAGGAAGCCTATGCTTTTATCAGGGCCTGCCGCATCCCAGATAGTGACCGAAGGTGGCACGATATAAGGATAAAAGCTGATGCCGAGGCCAGCAAAGTTCAACACGAACAGGCCCAATGACGACAGGAAGGGCAGGGTGTGTGAACCGCTTTTCAGTCCTGTATAAATTCCATAGAAACACAGCGCCACGAGAACCGGAACAATGCCGCTGAAGATCATGGTGGGCCAGGCGAACCAGCGCGTGAAGTATTCCGGATTCTGAAATGGCGTCCACAAACTCACAATCGCCATCAGGGCGAGCGTTGCGATGGACGCATATTTTGCCGTGGTTGCCGATTGCTTTTGTAATTCGCCTTCGGTTTTCATCACGAGCCAGGTTGATCCGAGAAGCGTGTAGGCAGTGACCAAAGCGAGCGCCGTGAGCAGCGAAAACGGACTAAGCCAGTTCCACCAGCCTCCGGCATAGGCGCGGCCCACGACCGGAATGCCCTGCACCAATGCGCCCAAGGCCAGGCCTTGGGCAATGGCCGCAATTGTGGACCCACCTGCAAAAGCCCAATCCCACAGGAATTGCCCGCGCTTGGTGCGCCAGCGGAATTCAAAAGCAACGCCCCGCAGAACGAGACCGAGCAACATGGCGATGATGGGCGCGTAAAGCGCTGGCATGACGATGGAATAGGCGAGGGGGAAAACAGCAAGCAGGCCCCCACCACCCAGCACCAGCCAGGTTTCATTGCCATCCCAGACCGGTGCCACAGAGTTCATCATCACATCGCGGTCGTGGGTGGATTTGGCGAAGGGAAAAAGGATGCCTATCCCTAAGTCAAAACCATCGAGCATGACATAGGCCAGAACTGCAAAGGCAATGAGGCCCGCCCAAATGAAGGGAAGATCAAAGGTCATGGCTGTGCCTCCGGGTTCATTTCAAGGGCAGGCCCGGGATTGATACCTGCTGCCATTTGTGTTGCGGGGCCCGTGATCGGGGATGGGTGGTCTGGTGTCGAGCGGCACAGGCGGAAGATATAAAACACGCCTGCGCCAAAGACCGCAAAATAGACAATCACGAAGGCTATGAGCGATGTCGCAATGGCAGGTGCATCAATCGGTGACGCAGACTTCGCCGTGGTGAGCAATCCATAAATCGTATAGGGCTGGCGACCAACTTCGGTTGTGACCCATCCTGCGATCACTGCGATGAACCCCGAGGGCAGCATCAAAACGGCAGCGCGATGAAGCCAGCGATCTTTGTAAAGGCCATCAGGCTGTAACCTCCGCAACAGGCCCCACAGGCCAAGACCGAGCATGGCAAACCCTAATCCCACCATCAGCCGGAATGACCAGAACACGATTTGGGCTGGTGGCCTTTGGTCCTTTGGAAAATCTTTCAGGCCTTTGATCTGTCCATCAAGACTGTGCGTCAGGATCAGCGCGCCGAGATTGGGAATGGTGATGGCATAGCGCGTGACTTCATTCTGATCGTCAGGAATTCCAAACAGAATGAGCGGTGTTCCGGGTGCCGTTTCATAATCGCCTTCCATCGCGGCGATTTTGGCGGGCTGATACTCAAGCGTGTTGAGGCCATGTTGGTCTCCGGCCAGAATTTGCAACGGTGCAACAACAACCGCCATCCACATGGCCATGGAAAACATGGTGCGGGCGGCGGGCGATTTTTTGTCGCGCAGCAAATGCCACGCACCAACGCCGCCCACGGCAAAGGCTGTGGTCAAATAAGCAGCGAGAACCGTATGCAAGAGGCGGTAGGGGAATGACGGATTGAAAATAATGGCGAGCCAGCTTTCAGGTACAAACTGACCATTGGCCGCAATCGAATAGCCCGCAGGCGTTTGCATCCAGCTATTGACCGCGATGATCCATGTTGCAGAAATCAATGTGCCAGTGGCGACCATCAACGTCGCAAAAAAGTGCAGGCCGGGTCCGACGCGCTTTTCACCAAACAACATGACGCCGAGGAAACCTGCCTCAAGGAAAAACGCGGTCAAAACTTCATAACCCATCAAAGGTCCGATGACGGGGCCTGCCTTGTCGGAGAACACGCTCCAATTGGTGCCGAACTGATAGGCCATCACGATGCCCGATACGACGCCCATGCCAAAGGCCACGGCGAAAATCTTCTTCCAGAAATCAAACAGGTCGCGATAGGCTCTTTTGCCTGTCATCAGGAACAGGCCTTCGAGTACGGCCAGATAACTGGCGAGGCCAATCGAAAACGCCGGGAAAATAAAATGAAATGAAACGGTAAAGGCAAATTGCCAGCGCGCCAAAGTCAGTGCCGAAAATTCAGAAAGCATGATGGTCTCCGAGAAGAACATAGCTGAAGTGAACTGTTTGCATTCGCATTATAGCGCCACATGTGACACTTTGTCGAAAGCTCTGCACAACTTGGAAAGCCACACATGACAACACTCCATGACTTCACGTTGACCGCCATTGATGGCAAGCCCATGCCGCTGGCGCAATTCAAGGGCCGCGCCGTGCTGCTGGTCAACACGGCATCGGCTTGTGGTTTCACGCCGCAATATGCAGGGCTTGAAAAATTGTGGGAAGCCGATGGCCCAAAGGGGCTCACGGTGATTGGTGTGCCGTGCAATGATTTTGGCGCGCAGGAGCAGGGCAGCGAAGCCGAGATCGGTGCGTTCTGTGTGAAAAATTTTGGTGTGACGTTTCCGTTGACTGAAAAATATTCGGTAAAAGGGCCCGACGCCCATCCGCTTTATGTCTGGGCTGCGGAGCAGGCCGGGATGTTGGGAACACCCAAATGGAACTTCCACAAATATCTGTTTGATGGCGATGGCAAGTTTGTGGACTGGTTTGCGTCAGCCACGTCACCAACCGGACCGAAGATCAGGAAGGCGTTGGAGAAATTATTGAAGTGAGGCGCAAATGTGGAGTGTGGCGAGACATAGCCCCGCCAGCGTACGGTGTCAAGTAAAATATTCCTATTCTAGGATCGGTAGAAAAGCGCGTGGATTATTTCCACAGGACTTTCACGATCTCATAAGACCGGCCGCCGCCTGGGGTGTTCACTTCCACGCTGTCGCCTTTTTTCTTGCCGATCAGGGCGCGGGCGATGGGGGAGGATACTGAAATCTTGCCCTTCTTCACGTCGGCTTCGAATTCGCCAACGATCTGATATTTGACTTCGGCATCTGATTCTTCGTCGATCAATGTCAGCTTGGCACCAAAGCGCACGGTGTCGCCCGAGAGCTTGCTGGGATCAATAACTTCGGCGCGCGACAGCTTGTCTTCCATTTCCTGGATCCGTGTTTCATTCCAGCCCTGAGCCTCTTTGGCGGCATGATATTCGGCGTTTTCGGAGAGGTCGCCATGGGCGCGTGCTTCTTCGATCGCGCGGATGATGCGCGGGCGTTCTTCCGATTTGAGGACTTTTACTTCCTCTTGCATGGTTGCGTAACCTTCTTCGGTCATCGGAACTTTTTCCATGTCGTCACCTTCTTTGCCCAAACAAACGCAAAGCCTTGAGCTGGATTTGAGTGGGAAAATTTACAAAAATCAACCCGGCTTTGGGGTCATCTCCCAGCCGGGTATCCCTCTCATATGAACTAAAAAGGGTGATTTTGCAAGAGTCGCCAGGTTACTTGAAATAATCCTGCAATGGCCTGACTTCGATGGCGTTGGATTTGCGCGCGGCGATGGCCTTGGTGGCCGAGATGATGCCGGGCAACGTGGTATAATAGGGCACTTTCTGCATCACGGCGGTCTGGCGGATCGATTTTGAGTCCGATTCCGATGTGCGGGTTTCCGTGGTGTTCAAGACCAACTGGATGTCGCCGTTCTTGATGGCATCGACCACATGGGGGCGGCCTTCGAGAACCTTGTTGATCTTGATTGAGGGAATGCCTTTGCCTTCAAGGAAACTGTGCGTGCCGCCGCTGGCTTTGATCACAAAACCGAGTTCCACCAGCATCTTGACCGAGGGCAGGGCTTTGACCTTGTCGGCATCTTTCACCGAAATGAAGACCGTTCCAGACAGGGGAATGCGCATCCCCGCACCCAATTGCGATTTGGCAAAGGCCATGTCGTAAGTTTTATCAAGGCCCATGACTTCGCCCGTCGAGCGCATCTCTGGCCCGAGCAAAACATCAACGCCCGGAAAGCGATTGAAGGGGAAAACAGCTTCTTTTACAGCAACATGGTTGAGTTTCTTGCGGACCAACTTGAAGCTTTCCAGCGATTCCCCCGCCATGACGCGCGCAGCAATCTTGGCTACGGGCTGCCCGATCACCTTGGCCACGAAGGGAACCGTGCGAGAGGCACGGGGGTTCACTTCGAGGATGTAGACTTTGCCGTCCTGGATGGCGAATTGCACGTTCATCAGGCCTACGACCTTGAGGGCCAAGGCCAGCTTTTTGGTCTGGGCTTCAAGTTCGGCGATGATCGGGGCTTTCAGCGTATAGGGCGGAAGCGAGCAGGCCGAGTCGCCGGAGTGGATTCCAGCCTCTTCGATATGTTCCATGACGCCTGCGATAAACACGTCCTTGCCATCGCAGATCGCATCGACATCAACTTCGATGGCGTTGGACAGATAGCGATCAATCAACACCGGGCTGTCGCCAGAGACGACCACGGCTTCGGTGACATAGCGTTGCAAACCGGCATCGTCCTTGACGATTTCCATGGCGCGGCCCCCCAACACATAAGATGGGCGGATGACGACTGGGAAACCGATGCGCTTGGCGATCTTCTTGGCCTCGGCCGCAGAATGCGCCACGCCATTTTCCGGCTGGGACAGCTTCAATTTTTTCACGAGTTTGGAAAATCGTTCGCGATCTTCGGCCAGGTCGATGGCCTCGGGCGTGGTACCCAAAATTGGAACGCCTGCTGCTTCCAGCGCTGCAGCAAGCTTCAGTGGCGTTTGCCCGCCGAACTGAACGATGACACCTTTGAGCTTGCCCTTGCTTTGTTCAACGCGAATGATTTCGAGCACGTCTTCTGCCGTGAGCGATTCAAAATAGAGCCGGTCTGACGTATCATAATCGGTTGATACGGTTTCCGGGTTGCAGTTGATCATGATCGATTCATAACCGGCATCATGCAGCGCAAAACAGGCATGGCAGCAGCAGTAATCAAACTCGATGCCCTGGCCGATGCGGTTGGGACCACCGCCGAGAATGATGATCTTCTCGCGGTCCGTCGGTCTGGCCTCATTGCCATCGCTTCCGGCTAGGCCGGTTTCATAAGTCGAATACATGTAGGCGGTGGGCGAGGCGAATTCGGCAGCGCAGGTGTCGATCCGTTTGAAAACGGGATGAACTTTCAGCTTGGCGCGATGCTTTTGCACGCGAGCTTCTGAGACTCCAGCGAGCTTGCCCAGACGTTTATCTGAAAAGCCCATGGCCTTGAGCTTGCGTAGATTCTCAGCGTCCTCCGGCAAGCCTTTGGTCGCGATCAGTTTTTCGGTGTCCACGATGTTCTGGATTTCGCGTAGGAACCAGGGCTCATATTTGCAGATGCCGAAAATCTGGTCGACGGTTGCGCCATGGCGCATGGCTTGGGCGATTTTCAACAGCCGGTCGGGTGTGGGCTGCGACAGGGCGGCACGAATGGCGTTTTTGTCATCGCCTTCGCCCAAACCTTCGATCTCGACTTCGTCAAAACCGGAAAGACCAGTTTCGAGTCCACGCAGCGCTTTCTGCACGGATTCCTGGAACGTTCGGCCAATGGCCATGACTTCGCCCACGGATTTCATAGCGGTGGTGAGAAGGGGAGCTGACCCTGGGAATTTTTCGAAGGCAAAGCGTGGGATCTTGGTGACGACATAATCGATGGTGGGCTCGAAGGAGGCCGGTGTGGCACCCCCGGTAATGTCATTGGCGAGTTCATCCAAGGTGTAGCCGACGGCCAGCTTTGCAGCGATCTTGGCGATTGGAAAGCCAGTGGCCTTGGAAGCCAGAGCCGAGGAGCGCGAGACGCGCGGGTTCATTTCGATGACCACGAGGCGGCCATCAGCCGGGTTCACGCCGAACTGGACGTTGGAACCGCCGGTCTCAATGCCGATCTCGCGCAGCACCGCAATCGAGGCGTTGCGCATGATCTGGTATTCTTTGTCCGTCAGGGTGAGGGCAGGGGCCACGGTGATCGAGTCGCCCGTATGCACGCCCATCGGGTCGATGTTTTCAATCGAGCAGACGATGATGCAGTTGTCGGCCTTGTCGCGCACGACTTCCATTTCATATTCTTTCCAACCGAGGACTGACTCTTCGATCAGCACTTCAGCGGTGGGAGAGGCGTCGAGGCCTTTTTCCACGATGTCGAAAAATTCTTCGCGGTTATAGGCAATGCCGCCACCGGTTCCGCCCAATGTGAAAGACGGGCGAATGATGCAGGGCAGCCCCACATCGAGCATGGCTTCAAAGGCCTCGACCATGGCGCGGCTGCGATAGTTTTTCTGGCGCTCGGCCTCGCCTTCGGCCCATTTGGCTTCAAAGACTTCGACGTCAGGGGCAACACCGCGCTGGATGATATAGGCTTCCTTGTCGATATCCTTGGCGGCCGAGGCATTGGCCAGGCGCGATCTTGGCGTTTCTAAACCAATGCGCTTCATGGCCTCGCGGAACAGTTCCCTGTCTTCTGCCATGTCGATGGCTTCGGCCTTGGCGCCGATCAGTTCGACGTTGAATTTTTCCAGAACGCCCATCTTGTTCAGCGACAAGGCCGTGTTCAAAGCCGTCTGTCCACCCATGGTGGGAAGGATGGCGTCGGGGCGTTCCTTCTCGATGATCTTGGCCACAACTTCAGGCGTGATCGGTTCGATATAGGTGGCGTCGGCCAGATCGGGGTCGGTCATGATGGTGGCGGGATTAGAATTGACCAAAATCACCCGGTAACCTTCGGCTTTCAGCGCCTTGCAGGCTTGGGTGCCGGAATAGTCAAACTCGCAGGCCTGGCCGATAATGATCGGTCCGGCCCCGATGATGAGGATGGATTTGAGGTCTGTTCTTTTTGGCATGTTTCGGAAACCCTGATTTGGGCTTGCCTACACAATGATTGGAGAGATTCCAAGTGTCAGGTTTGACCTTGGGAAAATTGAAAATAGCAGGTGTCCGAACCTTGAGAGGGGGCGTTTTTCAGGCCCGGACACCTACCGATTTTCGCCCCCAGAGAGGCGAAACTGTCAACCCAACCTTAAGCCGGGTCGAAATTGTTTTTGAAAACCGCGGTCACATTTTTATGGTGGGGCGTGTCTGGCGATTTGATGCCAGCACAGGGCCCATCGGGGAAAGTGCCGAAAGCATAATGGAGAGGAACGAGGTTTTCATTTTCAAGTCTTTCAAATTATCAATGCGTGAACTTGAAAATGACACTAAGCCTGAGGGATGGAACCGGGCCTGAATGGGCCGTTCATCTGGCGTTTAGGCTGCAGTGAAGCCTTGTGCAGCGGCCATCTTTGCTGATGGGCGAGCGCTGAATGCCGCAAGCCACTGTGTGCATTGCGCTTCGGGCATGGGCCTTGAGAACAGAAAGCCCTGGCCATATTTAATGCCGAAATCACGCAAGACTGTGAGGGTGGCCATATCCTCGATGCCTTCAGCGATCATGCTGACGCCGAGTTCCTGGGCCATGGTGGCAGTGGCACGAACCAGGCCGCGTTTTCGCCTGCCGTCTTCGGTTGGATTGTTCAGATCCTTGAGGAAGCTTCTGTCAAGCTTGATCAGATCGACGGGATAGCCGTGGAGATGGCCCAGGGAAGAATAGCCGGTGCCAAAGTCATCCAAGGCCACGCGCGCTCCGGTCTGGCGCAGGCTGGTCAGGATTTCCTCAATGTTTTCGCCGGAGTTGAACAAGGCGCTTTCAGTGATTTCAAACACCAGAGACTTTGAAAGATCAGGTCGCTCCTGCAGGCGGTGAACAAGGTCACCAATGAATTTCCGGTTCACCTGACTGGGTGAGAGGTTGATCGACATGTAGCGGTTCTGATGTTGAAAATATTCAGCGCGCTCATTGGCGATGCGGAAACCTTCGGTCACACTCCACGCTGTGATCTGTTCAATGAGCCCGGTTTCTTCGGCGGTCTTGATGATCTCCTGAGGCGCCATTATTCCTTCATGCGGGCATTCCATGCGGAGCAGGGCTTCGGCGCCTACCGGGCGCAAGGTGTCCAATTCCACGATGGGCTGCAAGAAAAAGCGGAAATGGTTTTCCTCCAAGCCGCGTCTGATTTTCTGAACCATCACTTCGCGGGCCACCATGCTGGCTGTTAGATCGTCTGAATAAAACGACCAGCTATTCTTGCCCGACTGCTTGGATTTATACATGGCCAAATCGGCTTGGCGCAAAACCTCTTCGGGAGAAAACTTGTTGGAGAAGGACGCAATGCCGATGCTGGCCCCCACATTCACAACCGAGTCGACGATGCGGAAGGGTTGAGACACGGTTGCCAGAATGCGATCGGCCACAAGTTGGGCATCTTCCTCGCGGCGCAGGCCATGGAGAACGACAGCAAATTCATCTCCGCCAAGCCTTGCAAGGAAGTCATGCTTGGAGATGCATTTGGCAACACGGTCCATCGCGGCTTTGAGAAGTTCATCACCGGCGTGATGGCCGAGCGTGTCATTGACGGTTTTAAAATTATCAAGATCGATGAACAACAGCGAGGATTTCATCGGGGCTGCAACGCTGATGTCGGACAGATTGGCCAGATGTTCTGAAAGTCCTTTGCGGTTGGCAAGTCCCGTCAGATGGTCTGTCGTGGTTTGGCGTTCTAATTTTGTCTGGGCATATTTCAGAGCACTGATGTCGCTCAATACGCAGAGCAGCGAGGCTTTGCCGCCATCATTATCAGGAACGGCCGCCAACATCACATGCATGATGCTGCCATCCTTGCGGCGAAGCTCCAGAGGGATATCACGCAAGGCGCGATCACCCGCCAAGATCTGTGTTTTGATAAATTCAAGTTCGGCGGTGGTTTCCACCGAAAGAACCATGCTGAAATGTGTGCCGGAGATTTCATCGCGGTCAAAGCCTGTGGCTTCGAGCCAATGGCCCGAGACCGTGCGGATCAAGCCCTGTGCGTCCAGTGAAAACATCAGCGCGGGCATGTCGTTGTAAACATAGTCGAGGCGACGCAAGGCTTCGGAATTGCTTTTAGCTTCGGCGTCGAGCCTGCCTTGCATTTCGTTGAAGGCCGTCGTGACCTCACCAAATTCGTCGGTTGCTGCCAGCTTCACGCGGACAGGGCGGCCCGTGAGCTTGGTTTCGTTGATCGCCGCCACCAACGCGCTGAGGGGATGGCTGACAATGCGATGGAAGGAATACCAGGCACATCCAATCGCGGTCAGAAAGCCGGCGAGCAGCGCCATCAGCATTGAGATTCTGAAAAGCTGATTGCGGGCCTCAAGCTCGAGATCATTGTATTTGACGAAGAGGCGGCCAGATTTCGGGAAATTCAAAGGCATTTCGGACTGGGCGGTCGTGGAGACCGCGGAACACCCGCCATTGGGTGGAACTTGGGTCATTATGTTTCCCAAGTCGTCGACGATAGTGGCGCAGGAGACTGCGGGATCGGCCAGGACGAGACTGAGCAGCGGCTGCGAGACCTGGACAAAGTTGGTCTGGCCAGCAGTGTTCAGGGCAACTGTGGTGCGCCAGGTCAAATTTTCGATTCGATTGGCGAGCTGGTCGCGTTCGTGGCTGAAGGTGAAATTGGTTACGAAATACAGGCTGATGGAGACGGCAATTACGAAGGATGGTATGATCAAGCGCAAAAAACGCCAGAGAATGCGCTTGCTGCCATCCAGTTTCTGTCCCGCCGTCATCGTCACGTCCCCAAGCCAAGTGCAGATACACTTGTCCCCATTTCTTAAGGGTTTGACCCGGCGGGACTTAACAAGTCGTGATCGCTCTGGGCTTGCGTCGATTTCTCGTTAACAAAGCGTGTGGGCAGCCCTGCCACAAACAAAAACCCCGCTGGGAGCAGCGGGGTTTTGCTTTGCGGGCACTTGCAGGGGACCGCGTAGGGTAATGGGGGAACCGGGCCAAATTGGAAACTTTTGAGGGGGCGGGGCTAAAGCTTCCCTAGAGGGCCCGGTTCGATCCGGCGGGGGTGCGCCGAATTTTGGGTTATTCGGTTGTGTCTGAGCAATCCTCTTTGGCGCAGCGTTCAAGAACGACAGGATGGTTTCCGCCTGAGAATGCGGTCTGGTAAATCACCGTTACATTCCGAGGATTGTCCATGCTTGCCTGCGCAGTTGCGAGCTTCGAAAGGCCAAAAGCGGCCAGAGCGACAATCGTCAGCAGGAAAATTGAATAGCGGATCATTTTTTTCGTCTCCCGTATTGCAGTGTTAACGGGGAATGTAGGGTTTAGTTCCGGAACCATCGCTGAATGCCTTGTTCATCCCCCGTTTATCTTGGAACCATGTTTGGCAGGTGATTGTGTTCAAGACTTTCTGTAATGTGGGCGAAAATTGGAGCTTGTTGTGGAATCTTCTGACCTGAATTGGCGTTCTGCCACAAAATTGTCCAAACTTTTCAAGGCGGGCGAGGCCTCCCCGGTTGATGTTGCAAAGGCTTGCCTCAATCAAATTGCCCACTTTGACGGGGCCATTAACGCCATGAGCTTTCTCGACGAAAAAGCCACGCTGAAGCAGGCCAAAGCCAGCGAAAAGCGCTGGAAAGCAGGAAAACCGCTCGGACCGCTGGATGGTGTGCCGCTGCTCATCAAGGATTTGCTGCTCGTCAAAGGCTGGCCAACCTTGAGGGGCTCAAAAACCATCAGCAAGGACCAGGCTTGGGAGCATGATGCGCCGTCTGTGGCGCGGTTGCGCGAGGCAGGTTGTGTTTTCTTGGGCATGACAACCACGCCTGAATTCGGCTGGAAGGGGGTGACCGATTCGCCCTTGACCGGCATTACCCGCAATCCTTGGGATTTGAGCAAGACGCCGGGCGGGTCATCGGGCGGTTCATCGGCAGGCCTGGCCGCTGGTTATGCGCCTTTGGCGCTTGGCACTGATGGGGGAGGGTCAATCCGCATCCCTGCAGGCTTCAGCGGGGTGTTTGGCTTGAAGCCGAGTTTCGGTCGCGTGCCCGCCTGGCCGATTTCGCCGTTTGGAACCGTCGCCCATGTCGGGCCGATGACCCGGCGGGTTAAAGATTCCGCTTTGATGCTGAATGCAATTTCAAAACCTGATGCGCGGGACTGGTTCGGGCTTCCGGGTGATGACAGCGATTATGTTGCAAAACTGCGTAGCGGTGTGAAAGGGATGAAGTTCGCCTATTCACCAGATTTAGGCTACGTGAAAGTCGATTCCGAAGTTGCGGCGCTTGTTCACCAAGCCGTGGCCGTGCTGCGAAATCTGGGCGCGAAAATCGTCAAGATCAATCCGGGATTTCCTGATCCTGCACCGATGTTCCGTACCCTGTGGTGGACGGGTGTGCGCGGGGCGCTCGGTGCATTGCCGCCTGAGAAGGTGGCGCTTCTTGACCCGGCTTTGCGTGATGTTCTCGAACAATCCAAACTGATCACGGTTGATGAAATAATCGAAGCGCAAAAGCAGCGCGGGGCTTTGGGCAGCCAGATGCGGCAATTCATGGAAGACTATGATGCGCTGCTGACGCCGACGCTTCCTATTCCTGCGTTTGAAGCCGGGCAGTTGCAACCGGCAGCGCCTGACAATCTTGGCAAGTGGGTGAACTGGACGCCCATGTCATATCCGTTCAATCTCACCCAGCAACCTGCGGCCTCGGTGCCGTGCGGGTTTACCAAGGCTGGCCTGCCCATTGGCCTTCATGTCGTGGGGCAGATGTTTGAGGATGCGAAGGTCTTGCAGATTTGTGATGCCTATGAGCGCGCCAACGACTGGCATATGGAACGCCCGGCAATGGGCAAATCCAGCTAGCCGATTTCGCCGGCCTCCATCGCCCTTAGTGTTGTCTCATAGGCTGCATTGAGATGCGCCATCATTGCGTCACGCGCGGCTTCCGGATTGTTCAAATTCAAAGCGCGGATAATTCGGCGGTGATGTTCCAGCGTCGCTTCCGCCTCACCTGACCGTGGCAACATCAAATGGCGGCAGCGATCAAGTTGCCCTTTGGACACTTCGATGCTGCGCCAGAGCAGGGGCAGATCGCTCATCTCGGTGAGGTATCTATGAAACCTGTCGTCAAAGCCAACGGCTGCAACAAAGTTCTTCTGTTCAATAGCGCGGGCGTGCTGGTGCAGAATCTCGGAGAGCTTGTCGGCATGTTCCTGCGTCATGCGACGGGCGGCTTGGGTTGCACTTTCGGCTTCCAACGCGCGCCTGATCAAAAAGGATTGCTCGATTTCCTTGGGATCAATGGGGCTCGCCCTGGTTCCCGACTGCGCAACGATCTCGACGAGATGCTCATCACTCAATTTCTTCAGCGCTTCTCTTACTGGTGTGCGTGAGACCTTGAGTTGTGCTGCGATGGCCTTTTCATCGATGGCTTGGCCAGGCCCAATGGCACCCGTCAAAATCAAGGTGCGAACCATGTCATAGATCTGGTCGCGCAACGGCAACTTGCGATCAACTTTCAAGGTTCTGATTTTGACTAACATATCTGCAATACTAATATATCAGTTCTAGACAGCAAGGCCCAAATTTGGTTATGTTGCAAAAAAAGAACTGCACTCAGGGAGGAATGATGTCCGCGAATAATTTTCCGAAATTGCACAACGCCATGTGGCCGGGCCTCGTTGGCAAGGGCGCTGATTCAGAGCCTGGAATCGGGCTCGACACGCTGATTGAACTCACGGCCAAGGCCGAGGTCAATGGTGTGAAGTTTGACGGCATTGATATTTTCCATGTGGCGCCGCACACCAATATTGATTTCACCGATGATGAAGTGAAGGCCTTGGCTGACAAGGTGCGGGCCAAGAACCTGAACATCGGTTCGATTGTAGCACCCGTGTGGCCGCCTGTCGGTGGTGGTTCTGCGATGGGTTCGCTTGCTGACCGCAAGAAGTTTGTGGCCAATGTTGAGAAATCCTGCAAGCTCGGCAAGCGTCTGCGTGACCTTGGCGTTCGGCATTATGGCGTGGTGCGTATTGATTCCGCCGCGAGCCCTACCGAGTGGGACAAGGACCCCGTTGGCAATACCAAGAAGATTGCAAAGACATTCCGCGAGGCCTGCAGCGTTGCTGCCGACTATGGCGAGCGTCTGGCCGCTGAAGGTGAAATCTGCTGGGGCGGCATGCATTCATGGAAGGACATGATCAACACGTTTGAAGAAGTTGATCGTCCGCAGACGATCGGTTTTCAGGCCGACATGGCGCATACGCTGCTTTACACGATGGGTTACAACGCGCCCAAGTCGCGCCTGCTTCCGGCCAAGTATGACTGGAAGAACAAGAAGCTTCTCGATGAAGCCTTGAAGAAGATGACCGATGCGCTGCGCCCGTGGACGATTGATTTCCATGTCGCGCAGAATGACGGCACGGTCAAAGGCCTTGGCTATCATGACAAGACCGGCAAGCACTGCATGATCACCGATCCCAAGGGCAAGCTTGATGTGACCAAGCACGCGGGCATGTGGCTGCGCGGCAAGGATGGCGAACTCACCAAGGCGTTCAGGCATATCTGCTGGGATGGCTGCATGTTCCCCAATGACGTGATGATGCAGCAGAAAACCTGGAATGACATTCTGGCCGCCATGATCAAGGTGCGCGACAAGCATGGCTGGGTGGCATGATGGCCAAGAAGAAACTCAATATCGGCATGGTGGGTTATGGCTTCATGGGCCGCACCCATTCCAACGCCTTCTCACAGGTCGGACATTTCTTTGATCTGCCTTATCAGCCCGTTCTCAAAACCATCTGCGCGCGCAATGCCGACAAGGGCAAGGCCTTTGCCGAGCAGTGGGGCTATGAATCATCAGTCACCGATTGGCAGAAGCTGGTCGATGACAAGGCAATTGACTTGATCGACATCGCCAGCCCCAATGACACGCATATGGAAATTGCCATCGCTGCCGCCAAGGCTGGCAAGATGGTGATGTGCGAGAAACCTTTGGGGCGATCAGCTGCTGAATCTCGCAAGATGGTTGATGCGGTTGAGAAGGCTGGCGTGGCCAATATGGTTTGGTACAACTATCGCCGCGTGCCTGCTGTCACACTTGCCAAGCAGATGATCGATGAAGGCAAGCTTGGCAAGATTTTCCATTATCGCGCCAAGTTCCTGCAGGATTGGACGATCTCAAAGGACTTGCCGCAAGGAGGCCAAGGGCTGTGGCGTTTGGATGTCGGCGTGGCGGGCAGCGGCGTCACTGGAGATTTGCTGGCGCACTGCATCGACACGGCGCTCTGGCTCAATGGCAACATCGAAAAGGTGAGCGGGTTGACCGAGACCTTCATCAAGGAACGCCATCACAACATCACTGGCAAGGTTGAAAAAGTGGGCATTGATGATGCCAGCCTGTTCATTGGCCGCTTTGCCAATGGATCGCTGGCCAATTTCGAGGCCACGCGTTATGCCCGCGGCCACAAGGCGCTTTATACTTTCGAGATCAATGGCGAACACGCATCGATTGCCTGGGACCTCCACGATCTGCATCGCCTGCAATATTTCGACCATCGTGATGAAGGTCGCCAGCGTGGCTGGCGGTCCATACACATCACCGATTCCGATCACCCCTATATGGGAAACTGGTGGGTGCCTGGCCTGCAAATTGGCTATGAGCATTCATTCATCCATCAAGCAGCGGACTTCCTTGGCGGCTTGGGCAGCGGCAAACCCGCCGCGCCCACTTTCAAAGAAGCGCTGCAAACTGATCTTGTCACCGATGCGGTATTAAAATCAGCACGGACAGGAAAATGGGAAGACGTCGGATGACGAAACGGCAGGGGCGCAGTGCTTTGCTTCACGCAAACTGCTGAACTCCTGCCGAATTCTTTCACGCTTTCGACAAAGCTAGAGACTCAAAATTATACTGGAAGGTTAGATCAATGCGATTTTCAGGACGCCGCGCAGTTGTAACCGGAGGAGCCTCTGGAATTGGCGAAGCCGTGGTCAATCGGATCAAGGCCGAAGGTGGGCAGGCCGTCGTTTGGGATTTGATCGGCGGCATCAAGGTCAATATCGCTGATTTTGCTTCGGTCGAGAACGCTGTGAAAGAGACGCTCGCCCAGATGGGTGGTATCGACATTCTGGTGAACAGTGCAGCCATCACTGGCCCCACGGTTCCGGTTGTCGAGTTTCCCATCGAAGGCTGGCAACAGGTAATGGACATCAATGTCAACGGCACGTTTTACACCAACCGCTCCGTCATTCCGCACATGATCGCCCAAGACTATGGCCGCATCGTCAACATTGCCTCAATTGCCGGCAAGGAAGGCAACCCGAATGCATCGGCCTATTCCGCGTCCAAGGCGGCGGTGATTGGTTTTACCAAATCGCTCGCCAAGGAAGTGGCCAAGCATAATATTTCGGTCAATGCCGTGACACCTGCTGCCGTGCGTACGCCGATGTTCGCCCAAATGCCGCAGAGCCATCTTGATTTCATGTTGTCGAAAATTCCGCGTGGGCGATTTGGCACGGTTGATGAGGTGGCCAATCTTGTGTGCTGGTTGGCCAGCGAGGAATGCTCATTCTCCACTGGTGCGGTGTTTGACGTGTCCGGCGGGCGGGCAACCTATTGATCCAATCCATTACACGGCATTTGAGGTGACTCTATGAAAACCGGAATGAACCTGCTGCTCTGGACGCCGCACGTGACAAAGGAACATTTTCCGATTCTCCGTGCCTTGAAGAAAGTGGGATATGACACAGTGGAGTTTCCGATTTTTGAGGGAACGCCTGATCATTACGCAATGTTGGGTGTGGAACTCGACAGGCTTGGTCTTGAGCGCAGCGTGGTCAGCGTCATTGGTTCGGGCAAGAATCCATTGTCGCCGGACAAGGCTGATCGTGCCGCCGGACTTGCTTATGCCAAATGGGTGATTGATTGCACTTCGGCCTTGGGCGCTGGAATTTTGGCCGGGCCCATGCATTCGGAATTGGGCTATTTCACCGGCAACGCTGCAACCGCCGCTGAACGCAATCGCGGCATTTCATTTCATCGCAAGGCCGGAGACTATGCGGCGCGCAAAAATGTGCGCTTTGCTCTTGAGGCTTTGAATCGGTTTGAATGCTATTTCCTTAATACCATGGCCCAGCTCGCCGACTATCTCGATGAGGTCGATCACCCGCATGTGAAAGCCATGTATGATACGTTCCATTCCAATATCGAGGAGAAGGACCCGGTCGCTGCGATCAAGACGATCAAGCGCCACATGATCCATGTTCATATCTCGGAGAATGACCGCGGAACACCGGGCAAGGGGCATGTTCCATGGGCCGCCACCTACAAGGCGTTGCGTGCGGCCAAATATGATGACTTCATCACGATCGAAGCCTTCGGCCGTGCGATGCCGGCGCTGGCTGCAGCAACACGCGTGTGGCGTGATTTCTTCCCAAGCCGCGAGAGCGTTTATCGTGAGGGCTTGAAGCAGATGCAAAAGGGCTGGGCGCGGGCAAAATGAAAATGGCCAAACGCATTTATGTCGTGGGAACCTGCGACACAAAGGGCGCTGAGCTTAATTATGCGGCCGACCTCATTGCCATGGCGGGGGCGAGTTGTGTGGTGGTTGATGTATCGACGTCTGCGGGCAAGTTTGCGGCAGATGTGAGCGCTGCCCATGTTGCGAACTTTCATCCGGCTGGCATCTCGGCCGTGCTGGGGCTGTGTGATCGCGGCAAGGCCGTGACGGCCATGGCCGAGGCCTTCACCAATTATATCATGTCGCAACATGACGTTGGAGCTGTGCTTGGCATGGGCGGCTCGGGCAATTCGACGATTGTCACCGCCGGAATGCGGGCCTTGCCGATTGGCGTTCCCAAACTCATGGTCTCGACCTTGGCTTCAGGCAATGTTGCGTCCTTTGTTGGTGCGTCTGATATCACCATGATGCACTCGGTTGCTGACGTGGCTGGCCTCAATGCCATTTCGCGTCAGGTGATCGGAAATGCCGCACACGCGGTGACCGGCATGTTCCTTAATCCTGTGCCGCAGGAGGTGGATACAAAACTGCCGCTCGGCATCACCATGTTCGGAGTGACGACGGAATGTGTGAGCCTCGTTCGCGAGGCGCTTGATGAAACTTGCGAATGCTTCGTGTTTCACGCTACGGGAACTGGCGGCCAGTGCATGGAGAAGCTTGTTGACTCAGGCTATCTCAAGGCTGTGCTTGATCTCACCACCACGGAAGTGGCTGATCATCTTTTTGGTGGAATTCTACCGTGTACGGATGATCGCTTTGGATCGGTCATCCGCACCAAGGTTCCCTATGTGGGATCGGTGGGTGCACTCGATATGGTGAATTTTGGAGGCCGTGACACGGTTCCTGTAAAATATGCTGATCGCAAGTTTCACGTTCACAATTCTTCCGTGACTTTGATGCGAACCACGCCCGAAGAAAACGCTGCCAT
Source organism: Hyphomicrobiales bacterium (assembly GCA_038231475.1). Classification (GTDB taxonomy): domain Bacteria; phylum Pseudomonadota; class Alphaproteobacteria; order Rhizobiales; family Aestuariivirgaceae; genus Aestuariivirga. Next base: position 379,443 of record JBBRLH010000002.1, read on the forward strand.
GGGTGCGTGGATTGTTAGTCGCCTCAATCAGATGGAAGGGCCCGTGCGCTTCCTGTTGCCACTGCAAGGGGTTTCCGCCATTGGTGTGGAGGGCCAGGTTTTCAATGATCGTGAGGCAGATGTCGCGCTGTTTTCTGCCATTCGAGTAGGGTGGCAGTCCGCGGCACATCGGAAGCTCATTGAAGTCGACGCTCCTATCAACAGTGCTACGTTTGCGGCGGAAGTTGTCCGCTCATTCCAGGAGATTACTTAAACCATGGCTAGAATTGAACGCGCAGCCCTGCTGGAAAAATTCCGTACCATGATTGCCAAGCGCCAGCCGATCATTGGCGGCGGGGCAGGGACCGGGCTTTCGGCCAAATGTGAAGAGGCTGGCGGCATTGACCTCATCGTGATCTATAATTCGGGGCGCTACCGCATGGCGGGGCGCGGATCGCTGGCCGGGCTGTTGGCTTATGGCAATGCCAACGATATTGTGCAGGATATGGCGCTTGAGGTTCTGCCAGTGGTTAAACACACGCCGGTGCTCGCTGGTGTTAACGGCACGGACCCGTTTTTGATTATGGATGATTTTCTGGATCGTCTGAAACGGATGGGTTTTTCCGGCGTGCAGAACTTTCCGACCGTTGGATTGTTTGATGGAACCTTCCGGCGCAATTTGGAAGAAACTGGGATGAGCTTCGGTCTCGAAGTCGACATGATTGCCAAGGCCCATGCGCGCGACCTGTTGACAACGCCTTATGTGTTTTCTGCCGAAGAGGCTGTGGCCATGACCAAGGCGGGGGCTGATATTATCGTTCCCCATATGGGATTAACAACGGGCGGCGCCATTGGGGCCGAGACGGCTGTGAGGCTCGAGCAATGTCCGGCGATCATTGATGGTTGGGCCGAGGCCGCAATGAGAATCCGCAAGGACGTCATGGTGATCTGCCACGGCGGGCCGATTTCATCACCCGCTGATGCCGAATATGTTCTGAAGCATTCCAAGCACGTTCATGGTTTTTATGGCGCAAGTTCGATGGAGCGTTTGCCGACCGAAATTGCGCTCACTGCACAAACCCGTTCCTTTAAATCGATTTCATTTTAGGAGTCTGCCATGGCGAGAGCCTATGCCAGTGCGATCATCAAAGCGCCCATCGAAACGGTGTGGGGCTTGATCCGGGATTTCAATGGCTTGCCCAGTTGGGTGCCTGCCGTGACAAAATCCAAAATTGAAGGCGGCGGTGATTCTGATGTGGTGGGGTGTATCCGCGAAATCTACACGGTTGACGGCACGCTGGTGCGCGAGAGGCTGCTGACGCTCGATGATGCACACCACACCTTCACCTATAATTTTGAAACGCCGGCCTTTCCGGTCAGGAATTATATCGCGACAGTGCGGTTGATGCCGGTCACCCATTCCGACCAGACCTTTGCCGAATGGGAGGCTTCGTTCGACGAATTGCCGGGCGATGAAGGAAAATATGAGCGCATCATTTCGAAGACTGTATTTGCCGACGGCTGGAAAGCCCTGAATGCCAAGATCAAAAAAGAAAAACCGCAGCCGCCCAAGGGGGCTGAACGCTGGAAGGCCTGGGCGCCTAACAAGGTGTGGACGTCGCGGGTGATCAAGGCGCCTGTTGACGACGTGTGGAATGTTATCCGTGACTTTGCTGGAATGGGCGACTGGCATGATGAGATCACAAGAATGAAAATGCTGAATAAGGCCCGCTCCGACAAGGTTTCCGGGGTTCGTGATTTTTATTTTGGCGAAGGGCATCTGAATGAAGAGCTGTTGGCGATGTCTGACCTTGATCGCTCATATCTCTATCGTATCACCAAATCGGAAATTCCATGGCTGAACTATGTTTCTGGCCCAAGGCTGTGGCCTGTGACCGCAGACAACACAACCTTTGGCGTGTGGACAGCAGATTGGGTGGCCAGCCCCCATGATGATCTTGTTCTCATCCCGCGCACGGAGGCCAACGTCTTTCAGAAGGCCTTCGCTACCGTTGAAAAGAACTTCAGTAAAAAGGCAAAGAGGTAACACATGGAACGTATGGGGCAGGTGATTGGCTTAAAGCCCGAGATCATTGCGGAATATAAACGCATCCATGCGGCGGTGTGGCCCGCTGTGTTGAAGGGGATCGCTGAATCCAACATCCGCAATTATTCAATCTTCCTCAAGGAGCCCGAGAATCTGCTCTTTGCTTATTGGGAATATCACGGCGCGGATTTTGCCGCCGACATGGACAAGATGAAGCTAATTCCCGAGATGAAGGATTGGTGGAAGATTACTGATCCGATGCAAAATGCTTTGAATACCCGCAAAGCCGGTGAATGGTGGGCGCGGATGGAGCAGGTATTCCACACAGACTGAAAGCCGTTCACCTCCTTCATCATTCCTTTGTGATTTCAATTGTGCGGCGCAGCAAAATGTGAAAGCTTGCTCTGATGGAAGATTTGGAATCCCGGAATGGCAATTAAGGCAGCGCTGCATCATCTGACGCACTACAAATATGATCGGCCCGTCACGCTGGGACCCCAGGTCATCCGCTTGCGGCCAGCACCCCACAGCAGAACGCGCGTCATCTCGCATTCGCTGAAGGTTTCGCCGTCTGATCACTTTGTGAATTACCAGCAGGACCTCTATGGCAACTGGCTGGCGCGCTATGTGTTTCCCAATCCCGTCACCGAGTTGAAAATCGAAGTCGACATCGTCGCCGACATGACGGTCTACAATCCCTTTGATTTTTTTGTCGAAGACAGCGTGAAGGATTGGCCCTTCACTTATGGCGAGGATATTGCTTCTGATCTCGTGATTTATCGTGAGCTTGAACCCGTTGGTCCGCAGATGGAACGGTTCCTCGCCAGCATTGACCGCAGCACGAAAAACACAGTCGATTTTCTGGTTGATCTCAATGCCAAAGTTGCTGGTAAAATTGGCTATGTGATCCGCATGGAGCCCGGCGTGCAGACGCCCGAGGAAACTTTTACAAGCGGGCTTGGCTCGTGCCGCGATTCGAGTTGGCTGCTGGTGCAGGCGCTCAGGCAATTGGGTTTTGCGGCGCGTTTCGTGTCAGGCTATCTCATTCAGTTGAAACCCGATCTGGTCGCTATTGACGGGCCAAAGGGCACGGAGAAGGATTTCACTGATCTCCATGCCTGGGTAGAGGTGTATATTCCGGGGGCGGGATGGATTGGACTCGACCCAACGTCGGGCTTGCTCACGGGCGAGAGCCATATTCCGCTGGCGGCCAGCCCGCATTACCGCAACGCCGCGCCAATTTCCGGCGTGGCAAGTTTTGCCAATGTGGAATTTGATTTTGATATGCGCGTGGACCGCGTCGCTGAACATCCGCGCATCACCAAACCATTTTCCGAAGATTCTTGGACAGAGCTTCTGAAACTGGGGCATGAGGTTGATCATTCTCTGAAGACGGGTGATGTGCGCCTCACCATGGGTGGCGAGCCCACATTTGTGTCGATCGATGATTTTGAATCCGAAGAGTGGAACACCGATGCCGTGGGCCCGACCAAGCGCGCGCTTGCCGACAAGCTTATTCGTCGTTTGCGGGATCGTTTTGCGCCAGGTGGTTTTCTTCACTACGGGCAGGGCAAATGGTATCCCGGCGAGACGCTGCCACGCTGGACTTTTTCACTCTATTGGCGGCGCGACAACAAGCCGATCTGGTCTGATGCGGGTCTGATTGCCAAGGAAGGCGATAACACCAAGGCGACACCAGAGTTGGCTGAAAAGCTGCTCAAGACCATCGCATCCGAGCTTGGGGTGGATGACGGGTTTGTGGCACCTGCCTTCGAAGACCCGGCAGAGTGGATTGTGAAAGAGGGAAATCTTCCGGAAAATGTGACGCCACAAAATTCCAAGCTGAAAGATCCCGAAGAGCGAAATCGCATTGCTCGCGTTTTTGAGCGCGGGCTCACCACGCCATCAGGCTATGTTCTGCCGGTGCAAGCCTGGCAATCCAAGTCCAACGGCATTCGCTGGCGATCTGAAAAATGGAAAACGCGGCGCGGGCATCTTTTTCTCGTCGCTGGCGACAGTCCGGTTGGTTACCGCTTACCCTTAGGCACGTTGCCTTATGTGCCACCTTCGCAATATCCCTATACGCATATTGCTGACCCGTCAGAACCACGCGGACCTTTGCCCGATGTTGTAACCCCCACTGCTGCACGCGAGCAGGCGCGGGCCTCGTTCACGGCTTCGGAGCCTGGGCAGGAACGTATCGAGCAGAAACTTGGCGAGGTTGATGGTGCGGTTCGCACAGCGCTTTCGGTTGAGCCGCGCGATGGCAGGCTTTGTGTTTTCATGCCGCCCGTTGAACGCCTTGAAGACTATCTCGAGCTGGTGGCTGCTGCAGAGGCCGCCGCAAAATCCCTTAACATGCCGGTTCACATTGAGGGCTATGGGCCGCCTTCTGATCCGCGCATGAATGTGGTGCGTGTGGCACCTGATCCCGGTGTCATTGAAGTCAATATTCATCCGGCCACAAACTGGGATGATTGCGTCAGCATCACCCAGACGGTTTATGAAGAAGCGCGACAGACGAGGCTTGGGGCCGACAAGTTCATGATTGATGGTCGCCATACGGGCACGGGCGGCGGCAACCATGTTGTTGTGGGTGGGGCCACGACATTGGACAGTCCTTTTTTGCGGCGACCGGATTTGCTGAAAAGCCTGATCCTCTACTGGCAGCGCCATCCCAGCCTGTCTTATTTGTTTTCGGGCATGTTCATTGGCCCCACCAGCCAGGCGCCGCGCATTGATGAAGCCCGGCACGATAGCCTTTACGAGCTCGAAATTGCCATGGCGCAAGTGCCATCGCCACAGGCGATCCCGCCCATGCCATGGCTGGCTGATCGTCTGTTCCGCAACATTCTGATTGATGTGACGGGGAACACGCACCGCGCGGAAATTTGCATCGACAAGCTCTATTCTCCTGACGGCCCGACGGGGCGTCTCGGGCTTGTAGAGTTTCGCGGATTTGAAATGCCTCCTGATCCGCGCATGAGCTTGGCGCAGCAGCTTTTGATCCGCGCGATCATTGCGCGGGCTTGGCATCAACCCATTGGTGGCAGCGCCACGCGTTGGGGCACCACCCTCCATGATCGCTTCATGCTGCCGCATTTTGTCTGGGAAGATCTTTTAGATGTGCTGCGCGATCTGGGCGAGCATGGCTTCAAGATGCGCAGCGACTGGTATGAAGCGCAGTCTGAATTCCGCTTTCCGTTCTGTGGCGAAGTTGAATATGAGGGCGCGCATCTGGAATTGCGGCAGGCTCTGGAACCGTGGCATGTGCTGGGCGAGACCGGGGCGATTGGTGGTACCGTGCGCTATACCGACAGCTCAGTTGAGCGTTTGCAGGTCAGGCTTTCGGCCGCTGCTGCGGGGCGCTACACGGTGACGTGCAATGGCCGCACTGTGCCGCTTAAAAACACGGGGCAGCCGGGAGTTGCCGTTGCGGGCGTGCGCTACAAGGCGTGGCAGCCATCAAAGGCGCTTCATCCCAATCTGCCGGTCAATGCGCCGCTCACTTTTGACATTTATGATACATGGACAGGCCGCTCCATTGGCGGCTGCGTTTATCACACCGCCCATCCCGGTGGTCGGACCTATGACACTTTTCCTGTGAACGGCAATGAAGCGGACGCGCGCCGCCTTGCGCGATTCGAAGCTCGCGGTCATACTCCGGGTTTCTACGTGCCGCCGCAGGACGTCCCCCATCCCGATTTCCCGCTGACCCTTGATCTTCGCCGACCACCCGGAATTTGAAATGCCCCTGCAGACTAACACGGCACTGAAAAATTCTGCTCCGCGGATTTTGGCCGGGTATGAGATTCTTCCAGGAACACCTGATGAATTGATGGGACCTGATGGTTTGATCCGTCCGGTATGGGCCGGTTTGATTTCAGCGTTGGATGGCATGTCGCCTGAAGGTCTTGCCAGCCGCATTGCGCGGGGCAGCCAATACTTGCGCGACGCGGGCGTGTTTTATCGCCGCTATGGGTCGCAAGGTTCGGGCGAAAGGGAATGGCCGCTATCGGCCATGCCGGTTCTGATTGATGAAGACGAGTGGGCGGTGATCAATGCTGGCCTGTGCCAACGCGCTGAGCTTTTGGAACAGGTTGTGGCTGATATTTATGGCGCAAACAGATTGGTGGCCGATGGTCATATTCCACCTCAGCTCATTGCTGACAATCCGGAATGGCTGCGCCCGCTGGTGGGCGTGAAGCCGCGTTCGGGACATTTTCTGCATTTCGTGGCGTTTGACATTGGCCGTGGTCCTCAAGGCCAGTGGTGGGTGTTGGGCGATCGTACGCAGGCTCCGTCGGGTGCGGGCTTTGCGCTGGAAAACCGCATCGCCACATCTCGCATCTATTCTGATATTTTTGTGCGCTCCAATGTCCATCGTCTCGCCGGATTTTTCCGAAATTTTCGCGACACGCTTTTGGATTTGCGCGCCGAGGATGACAGCCGTGTCGGCATTTTGACGCCTGGCCCACTGAACGACACCTATTATGAACATGCTTATATCGCGCGTTATCTCGGCCTGATGCTGCTCGAGGGCGAAGACCTGACTGTCCGCAATGGCCGCTTGATGGTTCGCACTGTGGCCGGGCTTCGGCCGATCAGTGTGTTGTGGCGCAGGCTTGATGCGGCATGGGTTGATCCGCTTGAACTTGATGAGACATCAAGGCTCGGCACGCCTGGGCTTCTAGGTGCCTTGCGCGATGGCAAAGTGACGATGGTGAATGCACTGGGGTCCGGCATTCTTGAGACGCGGGCATTTCTGGCTTTTCTGCCGCGCATCAGCGAGGCGTTGACCGGGCAGGGCCTGGCGATCCCCAATGTTGCAACATGGTGGTGCGGGCAAGAGGCCGAGCGCGCCTATGTGAAAGCCAATGCCACGCACATGACCATTGGCAATGCATTTGCAAACCGGCTGCTCTTTGACCAGGGCGACATGTCCTCGCAGCAACATTTCCCGGCGGCGAAGTTGGAATCGAAACTGGAAGATTTTGTGGATCGGGGTGCTGGTCATCTTGTGGCTCAAGAGATTGCCACACTGTCGACAACGCCGGCTTTCAGGGGCGATGCGCTGGCACCGCACCCGATGAGCATACGGGTTTTTCTGGCGCGCACATCTGAGGGCTGGCAGGTGATGCCTGGGGGCTTTGCCCGCATTGGCCCTGCTGGAAATTCTTCAGCCCTCACCATGCAGAATGGTGGCTCGGCAGCAGATGTGTGGGTGGTCAGCAAGAAGCCAGTGCGCACCGAGACCATGCTGGAACATCCTTCAGCTCCCTTTGTGCGCCAGCAACCTGCGGTATTGCCGAGCCGTGCGGCTGATAACCTGTTTTGGATGGGTCGCTATGTCGAGCGCGCCGAAAACATGATGCGCATGTTGCGGGCCTATCATTTGCGGCTGGTTGAGAGTGGCTCGACTGAAACGCCATTGCTTGACCAACTTGGCGAATATCTCGATGCGATTGGCGCTGACCCAAGGAAGGGGCTGCCCAGAGGAATTGTTGATACGCTGGCTTCGGCCACCCGTGCTGCGGGCAATATTCGTGATCGCTTCTCGCTCGATGGATGGCTTGCCCTTGATGATTTAGCCAAGACCGTCAACAAGATGGTGGTGACCGCCCAGCCTGGTGATGACATGGCGCGCGCGATGGGCGTGTTGCTGCGTAAAATTTCAGGATTTTCTGGATTGGTGCATGAGAATATGTATCGCTCAATGGGCTGGCGCTTCTTGAGCATTGGCCGATCCCTGGAACGTTCCGGCGCTCTCACCTCCATGCTGGCCAGCTTCACAGATGCAGATGCGGTTGATGGCAGCCTTGACCTTGCGGTTGAAGTGGCTGACAGCACCATGACGCATCGGCAACGCTATGCGGTGGCAACCAACCGTTCGACGATCATTGATCTTCTGGCATTAGATCCGCTCAATCCGCGCTCGATCCTCTATCAACTCAATCAGGTCTCTGACCACATGAGCTTTTTGCCGGGCGTTGAAGCCGATAGCCAGATGACGCCGCTGCAAAGTGCCGTGATGCAGACCCGGACAAGCCTAGCCGTGAAGCTGCCAGAGAGTGTTGATGCAGAAGCCCTGCAACGCTTAAGCGCAGAGATTGCCCATCTGTCAGACCTTCTGACATCAAGTTATCTACGGTAGCGGCGAGGGCATGCTTTACGATATTTCATTGCGCATCGCTTATTCCTATGACCATCCGGCGGATTCGAGCCGTCATGTGATCAGGCTCGCACCCGCTGATTTGCCTGGCGAGCAGCGGCAAGTGGTCGGCACTATTAACGTTGATCCCAAGCCTGATGAATGGCGAGTTCAGAGCGATTTTTTCGGAAACAAGACGGCAGAACTTGCCTATTTCAACAGTCACAAGAAAATTAGTCTCGCAGTCCAGTCGCGTGTTGAGCGGTTTGAAGTCGAGCGGAACTTGGAAAGTTCTCCCAGTTTTGAGCAACTCGCCGACGATATATTCGGTTTTCGGAGCGTGGACGCTTGGGCGCCACATCATTTCGTCGGCCCGTCATCACGCGTGCCACTCGATGTGACCATCACCCGTTATGCTCGTGATCTCGTGGCTGGCGAAACTTCGGTTCTGGCCGCCATCATCAAGATTGGCGAGGTTCTGCACCGCGATTTTCAATATGACCCAGAGGCCACAACCGTCGAAACGCCGATGCTGGAAGCCTTCAAGGGCCGCCGGGGCGTATGCCAGGATTTTTCACATATCATGATTGCCTGCCTGCGAGGCATTGGCATACCGGCCAGCTATGTGAGTGGCTATTTGCGCACAACGCCACCCCTAGGCAAGAAACGGCTGGAGGGTGCGGACGCCATGCATGCCTGGGTGCGCGCCTGGTGCGGGACGCGCATTGGCTGGATCGAATATGATCCCACCAATGCCACTTTCGTCGGGTCTCATCATATTGTCATTGCACGGGGCCGAGATTATTCTGACGTTGCGCCGATCAAGGGCATCTTGCGGACCCATGGCAAACACACCAGCACCCAGAAGGTGGATGTGGTTCCGGTCAAAGCGTGATCAGTCATTGAGTCTGGTTGTCGTGGATCAGCCGGTGAATGAATTCCAGTTTGGTGGCGATCGCCTGTGACAAGACAAAGGGATAAAAATCGGGATTGCCGATTGACCTGTTCACTGCATTCATCGCGATCGTGAGTGGAACCCAGGCTTTGATCAAAACCACGAAGTCGTTTGACTCATAGGGGTCCTGATGAACTTCCGCTGCCGCCACGGCGACGGCATAGCTCTGGGCAGTTTCGAGGCCATCAACAATGTGGAAATAATGCGCCCAGGTTTCAGCGAAATCTTCCCATGGGTGTGAGCTTGCATAGGCGCTCACGTAAAGCGTGTCCCATCCGGCGGGGGCACCGAATTGGTAATGCCGCGCCAAAGCTTCGGCGTAGTCGGTGCGCTCGTCACCAAATATGGCTCGAAAGCTTTCAGTCTTGCCTGCATCCTCAACTAAGCGGTCCCAATAATAGTGACCGATCTCGTGGCGAAAATGCCCAATGAGTGTCCGGTAGGGTTCTCCCATCGCCACACGATGCTGTTCGCGCACATCATCATCGGCCTCGGCGATATTGATGGTGACCAGCCCACCCTCGTGGCCGGTGATCACCTTTGTAGGCGGTCCGCCTACGGGCAGGATATCTGATTTGAATTCAAACCGGAGACCGGACTCCTGTTCGGCATCGATCATTGGCAAATGAAATTTGTGGAGTCCATAGAACAGCATGCGTTTGGCACGTTCGATTTTTGCCCAGCGCTCAATATTTTGATTGGCTGAAAGATCTGGGATCAGAAGCGTGTGGCGGCAACTGCTGCAATATTGTGTGGGCTCGTTAATTTCGACCAGCCAGTTGCAGCCAATCACATTGCGGTTGGCGCAGGTGCGGTCGTGGATTGGAGGGGGTTGCGGGAGTGACAAAACGAACTCATCCAGCCCGTTCGAATAGGCTAGACTGTGGCTGCACTGAACACAGACCATGTTGTCGAAGTGGATTTCATTGGCACAGTGGGGACAGTAATAGCGACGCATGACATGGGCCTCTTTGCCCGCATTTAATTGGGCCATGGATTTCAATTGGAAGCATCATAGCTAAAAAGCCAAGCGCCAGCAGAAAAATCAATACGCCTCAATCGTGGCAATGGATGATATAGGACGAAAAAAGCCATGAACGGGAGCAGGGTGTTGCGGAGACCACTGGCAGGCAGAAAAATCGAACTCGTCATTTTTGATTGTGACGGCGTGTTGATTGATAGCGAAGATTTGAGCGCCTCGGTGTTGAGCGGCATGATGGCCGAGATTGGCTTGCCGATTACGCCTCAGATTTTCCGGAGCGACTTTCTGGGGCGCAGCTTTGCTTCTGCAACGACAAACGTCGAGCAACGCTTTGGCAAACCCTTTCCGCCAGATTTCCAGATGAAATATCGGTCCCGGCTCCTCGCCCGCATGCGCGGGAATTTGCACTCCATGCCAGGCGTTGAGAATGTCCTCCGGGCCATGAAAGTTCCGTACTGTCTCGCCACCGGATCAAGCCCGCCACGCCTTGAGGTTTCGATGGAGGAGTCAAAGCTTGGGCATTACTTTCAAGGGAAGTCATATACGGCGTCCTTGGTTAAAAATGGCAAGCCCGCGCCTGATTTGCCGCTTTATGCCGCCGCCGCTATGGGCGCTAGGCCTGAAGAAACATTGGTAATTGAGGACAGTGAGACGGGCGTGCGGGCAGCACTGGCAGCTCATATGGAGGCTTGGCATTTCATTGGCGGCTCACATTGCAAGGACGCTCCTCCTTTGCCAGATGACGTGCGGCCCCACCGCGTCCTTGACTCTATGGCGGCCTTGCACGATGCATTCCGGGAAATCGGAATTGCCACATGACCCGTAAAGTTGAGCCCGAAAATGACCGCCTGGATGACGCCGCAAGGGCAGGGTGGCTCTATTATATTGCCGGCAATACCCAGGACGAAATAGCCAAGATACTTGGCGTTTCGCGTCAATCTGCCCAGCGCTTGGTCTCACTTTCCATATCTGAACGCTTGATCAAGGTGAGGCTTGATCACCCTCTGGCCAACTGCCTTGAACTTGCCAACCGGTTGCGTGACAAGTTCAACCTGCAAGTGGTTGAGGTTGTGCCTTCTGATCCGCAATCGGTGTCGGACACGCTTGGCATTGCCGAGGCCGCCGCAGCGGAGCTTGAGCGCAGTTTTGATTCACAGCATCCGATCATTGCGGCAGTGGGAACCGGTCGCGCCTTGCGTGCCATGGCCGAACAGGTGAGCCCCATGGATTGCCCGCAGCACAAGGTCGTCTCGTTGGTGGGCAATATTGCGCCGGATGGCTCGGCCTCGATGTTTGATGCCGCGAGCCGCATCGGTGACCGGGTTCGTGCACCCTATTATCCCATGCCGTTGCCGGTGATCGCACAGACTGTACATGAAAAGAATTTGCTCATGGCGCAAAAATCACTGCGCAACATTGTCGATTTGGCAGAGCAAGCGGACGTGACGATTGTTGGCATTGGCACGGTTGATGCAGAAGCTGCATTGCTGCGTGATGGCTTTGTGAAGCCAGAGGAAATCAGGTCACTGGTGCGGGCTGGAGCTGTTGGCGAAATCACAGGTTGGGCGTTTGATGCCGAAGGTAATTTGATCGAAGGTCTTACAAACGACCGCGTTCTCAGTGTTCCGCTCAGCCGCGCCGTCGCACGCAAAGTTATCGGCATCGCCATGGCAGCGCCGCGGTTGAAGGCCATTCGTGGGGCGCTTGCAGGAAAGCTGATCAACGGTTTGATTACCAACGAAACTATGGCTGCTTCGCTGTTGCAAAAGCAGAATTGACGCACTGCAAAATCGAATCTGCCTTGACGGGACCCTAAAATAGGTTTGAACATCTGCCCGTTGACTGGGCAAACGCCCAGCACCTATGGGAGGATTCTATGAAATTAGTGATGAAGGGCGTCCTCGGCGCCTTCGCTTTTGCTGCTTTGGCCTCAACCGCCTTGGCCGCCGACACCACATTGACCATCGCCACTGTGAACAATGGCGACATGATCCGCATGCAGAAAATGACGGATGATTTTACGACCGCAAACCCCGACATCAAGTTGAATTGGGTGACGCTGGAAGAAAATGATCTTCGCCAGAAGGTCACAAAAGACATCACCACCAAGGGCGGCCAATATGACGTGCTGACAATCGGCATGTATGAAACCCCAATCTGGGGCAAAAAGGGCTGGCTGGTTGAATTGAAGGGTCTTGATGACCCTAAGGACATTCTGCCTGCAGTTGCTGGCGGTCTCTCTGTTGATGGCAAGCTCTATGCTGCACCATTTTATGGCGAAAGCTCTTTCGTCATGTACCGGAAGGACCTGATGGACAAGGCTGGCCTGAAAATGCCAGACGCACCAACCTGGGACTTCATCATTGATGCAGCCAACAAGATGACCGACCGCGCCAATGGCGTGAACGGCATCTGCCTGCGCGGCAAAGCTGGCTGGGGCGAGAACATGGCCTTCATCGGCTCCATGGCCAACTCCTTCGGCGCACGCTGGTTTGACGAAAAGTGGCATCCACAATTCGACACCCAGGAATGGAAAGACACGCTCAACACCTATCTGAAGGTCATGAAGGACGATGGTCCACAGGGCGCTTCGGGCAACGGCTTCTCGGAAAACTTGGCTTTGTTCCAGTCCGGCAAGTGCGGCATGTGGGCAGACGCAACGGCCGCTGGTTCGTTCGTGGTTGACCCCAAGGCCTCATCGGTTGCTGCCAATGTCGGCTTCACCCTGGCGCCTGACAAGGGCCTCGGCAAGCGCGCCAATTGGCTGTGGGCTTGGGCTCTGGCAGTTCCAGCAGGCTCCAAGAAGGTTGACGCTGCCGAGAAGTTCGTAAGCTGGGCCACGTCCAAGCATTACGGCGACCTGGTTGCTGCCAAGGAAGGTTGGGCTGCAGTACCTCCCGGTACGCGCACCTCGCTCTATGCCAATCCAGAATATCTCAAGGTTCCATTTGCCAAGATGACCCTGGACTCGATGAATGCTGCTGACCCAACCCATCCGACTGTAAAGCCGGTGCCTTATGTTGGTGTGCAGTTTGCCTCGATCCCTGAGTTTGCAGGCATTGGCACCAAGGTTGGCGAGCTCTTCTCTGCCGCCCTAGCTGGCCAGATGAGCGCTGATGATGCTCTGAAGCAGGCTCAAGACTACACGACAAGTGAAATGACCAAGGCTGGTTACATCAAGTAATCAAAACCGGGCGGCTGGTCCCACAGCCGCCCTACGGTTTCTCCCGCGTCATGCCTGTGCGAAGAAGGTGCCGGACCATCAGGCGCTAAAAGCTTCCGCACAGGTTTGACGTCTCCTATAAGGTTCAAGGGGCAAGAGGCATGGCAACAGTTCACGCACAAAGACTCGGGAAATGGGCGTTAGCGCCCTCGGTGGCGGTCCTTGTGGCCTGGGCCTTCGTACCTTTATCCATTGCGATCTATTTCGCCTTCCTGCGTTACAACCTGCAGAACGACAACACCGGCTGGATGGGCCTGTCGAATTTCTACTACTTCATCAACGATCCGTTTTTCAGAAAAGACTTCGTCAACACGCTGTTGTTGGTGCTTTCAACTTTGGTCATCACCGTTGCGGGCGGCGTTGGCCTTGCCATCCTGCTGGATCAGCCCTTCTGGGGTCGCGGTATTGTCCGTGTCTTGATGATTTCGCCCTTCTTTATCATGCCCACAGTGTCCTCGCTGGTCTGGAAGAACCTGATCATGCATCCGGTCTTTGGGCTTTTTGCGGCCATACAGAAATTCTTCGGCGCCACGGAAGTGATCGATTGGTTTGGCTCTGTGCCGCTGATTTCCGTGATCATCATTGTGTCGTGGCAATGGATGCCTTACGCGGCCCTCATTCTTCTCACGGCCCTGCAATCACTCGATGAGGAGCAAAAGGCCGCCTCACAGATGGACGGAGCGGGGCCTATTTCCTATTTCCGCTATATCGTGCTGCCGCATCTCGCACGCCCCATCACCGTGGTCATCCTTATCGAGACAATCTTCCTTTTGAATATCTTCGCCGAAATCAAGGTGACGTCGGTGGGCGGCATTGCTGGCAACCTGACCTATCTCGTATTCTCGGAGTTGAACGACGCGACGGACGTCGGCGAAGCAGCAGCCGGCGGACTGATCGCGGTGGTGCTCGCCAATCTGGTTTCGATCTTCCTGGTCCGCATCGTCGGCCGGAACCTGGAGAACTGATCATGGCACGCAAGGGAACAAATACTCGCAAACTGGTGTTCACCATCATTGCCTGGACTTTCGGCCTCTTGATGTTCTTCCCGATCTTCTGGACGGGGGTTGCCGCATTCAAGACCGAGTCCGATGCCTATACCTTGCCGTTGAATTGGCTTTCAACGCCTTGGACACTGGAAAACTTCGGCATCGTGCAGGAGCGCTCAGATTATACACGCTACATCATCAACACTCTGGTGATCGCTGGTCTTTCGACCGTTCTGGGTCTCCTCTTTGCAGTGCCAGCGGCGTGGTCCATGGCATTTTCGCCAGTGACCCAGCCTAGCATCGGCTGGAGCGGCAAACGCTGGCTTGGCACCATTCTTGGAACGGCCTTTGTGGTCGGCCTGTTCCTCTACCTCGTTCTCGGTTGGGATTTGACAAACAACGCTGCCATTGGCTTCATCTGCCTGATCATCGTCATCGTACCGGTTGCACTGTGGGTCTTCAGCCGCGGCACGACGGACACGCTGCTCTGGATGCTGTCCACCAAGATGATGCCACCTGCAGGCGCTTTGATCCCGATCTATCTCATCTTCAACCGCAACGGACTGGTCTTTAAAGATTGGGGTTGGATTGATCTTTCAGACTGGAACCTGATGGACAGTTTCTGGGGCATGGTGCCGTTGATGATGCTCCTCAACCTGCCGATCATTATCTGGATGCTTTACACTTACTTCAAGGAAATCCCGATGGAGATCCTCGAGGCCTCGCGCATGGACGGCGCTTCGGTATGGAACGAGCTGACCAAGATCCTCTTGCCGATGGGTATTCCGGGCATTGTCTCGACTTGCCTCTTGAATCTCATCTTGGCCTGGAATGAAGCGTTCTGGACTTTGAATCTCACCAATAAATATGCGGCACCCTTGAGCTTCTTCATCTCGGAATATTCAAGCCCTGAAGGGCAATTCTGGGCCAAGCTTTCGGCGGCTTCTATCATGGCGATTGCACCCATCATGGTGGTGGGCTGGTTCTCGCAACGGCAACTTGTGCGCGGCCTCACATTCGGAGCAGTGAAATAACATGGGTACTATTCAACTCAGCAAAGTTCGCAAAGTCTTCGGTGATGTCGTCATCATCCCGGGTGCCGACCTCGACATCAGGGAGGGCGAATTCATTGTGTTCGTTGGCCCCTCGGGTTGTGGCAAATCAACCCTCCTGCGTTTGATCGCCGGGCTTGAAGACCTTACCTCCGGCCATATCAGCATTGATGGCAAGGATATGACGGAAGCTGCGCCCTCCGAGCGCGGGCTGGCCATGGTGTTCCAGTCTTACGCGCTTTATCCGCACATGAGTGTGCGCGACAATATCGCGTTCCCGTTGAAGATGGCGAAACTGCCGAAGTCCGAGATTGACAGCAAGGTTGCCGGTGCGGCCGAGAAGCTTAATTTGGGTGACTATCTCGATCGCAAGCCGCGCCAACTCTCCGGTGGCCAGCGTCAACGTGTTGCCATTGGCCGTGCCATTGTGCGTGATCCCACGGCCTTCCTGTTTGACGAGCCGCTGTCCAATCTTGATGCCGCGCTTCGCGTCAACATGCGCGTGGAAATCATGCAGATGCACCAGAGCATGAAGGCGACGATGGTTTATGTAACCCATGACCAGGTTGAAGCCATGACCATGGCCGACCGCATTGTGGTTCTCAATCGCGGCAATATTGAACAGGTTGGCTCACCGCTTGAACTCTATAACAAGCCAAATTCACTTTTCGTGGCGGGCTTCATCGGTTCGCCCAAAATGAATATTGTTGAAGACAACACCATTGGTGTGCGTCCCGAACATATTTCCCTATCGGACAAAAAGGGCGAGTGGCAGGGCACGGTGAAGCTTGCCGAACATCTGGGTTCAGACACGTTCCTCCATATTGATGGTGGCAAGCGCGGCCAGCTCGTAGTTCGCGCCGCTGGCGAAAGCAGCTTTGACCCTGGATCCAAAGTCTGGATGACTCCGGAAAAGGGACGCATTCATCGCTTCGACAAGCAAGGCAAGGCCGTTCGGCCGTGAGCCAAGACGCCGACTATATCATCGTCGGTGGCGGTTCGGCTGCCTGCGTTGCAGCCTGGAAATTGGTGAAAGAAAAGCAGGCGCGCGTGTTGATGCTTGAACGGGGGCCAGCGCGACCTTCCGGCCTGTCCCGGCTTTACCTCTCGATGCCGGCGGCCTGGATGAAGGGCATTGCGGGCAGCGATATTGTTGAACTCCATGAGCCTGTGCCGCAGCGCCATCTCAATGGGCGCGCACCCAAAGTGGGGCAGGCCAATATTCTGGGCGGCGGTTCATCGGTGAATGCCATGGTCTATACGCGCGGGCAGGCGGAAGACTATGACCATTGGGACCGGTATCTGGGCAGCAATGGCCAATGGTCTTATGACGAAATGCTCAAGCAGTTTCGTGGTCTTGAATATAATCATGAGTTCAATGACACATGGCATGGGGTCGAAGGCCCACTTCATGTGTCGGGCACAGGGGCCAAGTGCCAGATCACGGAAGATTATATTCTGGCGACGCAAGGTCTTGGCGTGCCGTACAATCCTGATTTCAATGGTGCGCAGCAGTTGGGCGTTGGCACGATGCAATATACCACGCGCAATCATAAGCGCTGGAGCGGCGTTGACGGGTTTCTGAGCCAGATCATGGCCGATAAAAAGTTCACGGTCGAATGCGACGCGCTGGTGACCACCCTCGTTCTGGACGGTGAAAAATGTGTGGGCGTTGCTTATACGCGAAACGGCCAGAGCAGAACCGCGCATTGCTCAGCAGAAGTTCTGGTCGCTGCGGGCAGCTACAATTCGCCAAAGCTGCTGATGCTGTCGGGCCTTGGGCCAGAGGCGCAATTGAAAGAGCATGGCATCAAGACCGCGGTTGATCTTCCCGGAGTTGGAGAAAACCTACAAGACCATCACGAGGTGCCGGTGGTTTCGGCCACCAACGGCCATTTTGGCTATGACGGTGAAGACAAGGGTTTTCGCGCCCTGAAAAATGGATTGCAATATTTGCTGTTTGGGACTGGCCCCGTTTCAAGTGTGGGGGTAGAGGCCTGCGCCTATGTTGATCCTGCGGGCGGCAAGCGGCCTACGATCAAAATGTATTGTGTGCCGTCGGTCTATCTCGATGCCGATGTGAAGGGTGAGAAGCCCAAAGATGGTGTGACCCTCAATGCCTGCCTGCTCAGGCCCAAGTCACGCGGCACGGTCAAGCTGCGCTCGGCCAATCCTGCGGATAAGCCGATCATCGACAACAACTATCTGGCGGAGCATGACGATCTTGATCTTGAGATTGAAGGCTTGCGCTTTGCGCGTGAAATTTTGAAACAAAAGCCGTTGTCCTCGCGCATCACGGTTGAAGTCTTGCCGGGCGCGAAGGTTACGGGCAAGGCTGAGCTTGCTGAACACTGCCGCCGCACCGTGAAGACTAATTGGCATCCGGTGGGAACCTGTCGCATGGGCAAGGCCAACGACAAATTTGCTGTACTGGATTCCGAACTTCGAGTGATGGGCGTTGATGGGCTGCGCGTGATTGACGCCTCCGCGATGCCCTTCATTCCTTCCGGCAATACCAATGCTCCGACCATGGCGCTGGCCAGCCGGGCAGTGGATTTCTTGTGAGTTAAGATTGCGACTGAGTGCAATGACGATGGTCATCACTTCGCGTGATGGAAATGGATGAGTTGAGGAAAACATGGTGAAATTAAATCTTGCCAACATCGACAAATTGGGCGCCAAGGTTTCTGTTCCCAGATATGCGCGGTCTTCGCTAAAGCCCGGCATTGTGCATATTGGCGTGGGCAATTTTCACCGCGCCCATCTTGCAGTCTATCTTGATGAGCTGTTCAATCTCGGGCTCAACCATGATTGGGCCATCATCGGGGCGGGCGTCATGCCTTCTGATGAAGCGATGCGCCAGAAACTCGCGGCGCAGGATTATCTCACCACCGTGGTGGAGCAGGAGGCCACCGTCAGCAAGGCGCGCGTGACGGGTTCCATGATTGATTTCATTCCGCCCGCCGACCGCATGAAGCTCGTTGAGGTTTTGGCTAATCCGGCCACACGCATCGTCTCGCTCACCGTGACGGAAGGTGGCTACATGATTGATCCGGCGACAGGCAAGTTCGATCCCAATCATCCGGCTTTGCAGCGCGATGCCAAAAATCCCGATGACCCGATGACGGCTTTTGGCCTTATTCTGCGGGGCCTCAAAGTTCGCCGTGATCGTGGCTTGGCGCCTTACACAGTGATGTCATGCGACAACCTCCCTCATAATGGTGTGGTGACGCGCAATGCGGTGACTGGGCTTGCGGAATTGATGGATGCGGAATTTGCCACTTGGGTGAAATCATCGGTGGCGTTTCCGAACGGCATGGTGGACCGCATTACGCCTGCTACTAGCGATCGCGAGCGTAAATTTTGCGCCGAAGAATTCGGTGTTGACGATCAATGGCCCGTGTTCTGTGAAGAGTTCAAGCAATGGGTGGTGGAAGATAATTTTCCGCTGGGGCGGCCCCAGTGGGAAAAAGTGGGTGCTGAATTTGTCAAAGACGTGACGCCTTGGGAATATATGAAGATCCGCATTTTGAACGGAGGGCACGCCGTCATTGCTTATATTGGCGGGCTGATGGACATTCACTTCGTGCATGAGGCGATGGAAACGCCACTCATCAAGAACTACCTCAAGAAAATAACAAATGAAGAAATCCGCCCCACTGTTCACCCCGTGCCCGGCACGGATCTCAAAGAATATCAGACACTCATCGAGCGGCGTTTCGCCAATCCCAAAATTGGAGACACCATCCGCAGGCTTTGCCTTGATGGCTCAAACCGCCAACCCAAATTCATTGTGCCCCCCATTGCCGACCGTCTTAAGGACGGAAAGTCGATCTTCGGTCTGGCTTTGGAATCGGCTCTGTGGTGCCGCTATTGCTTTGGCTTGACGGATTCCGGCAAGGTGATTGAGTCCAATGATCCGAACTGGGCCGCCTTGCAGGCCAAGGCCAAATTGGCCAAGGCTGACCCGCAAGTCTGGCTTGATATGGCTGAGATTTATGGCGAAGTCGGCAAGCATCCAGAAATGAAAAGGATTTTTGCGGAGTATCTTGGGGCCATTTGGAAGAATGGTGCGGAGGCCACGGTGAAGACTTATCTGGCCAGCTGATCTTAGGTCAGTTTAACCCAGCTGCCGGTCTCTGCGGAACGGGCGAATGCGTGGATAGCTTTTTCGATGGTCAATCCACGCGCAAAGTTCACTGATTGTGAGGGTCTGCCCATTGCGGCGTAAAGCAATTCGGCAAGCTCGATCACCTTCAACTCATTGAAGCCCAGTCCATGACCTGGTGCCGGGCAGAGCTTGTCGTAAGCGGGGTGATAGGGACCTGAAAGAATGCGGCGGAAGCCACGCTGCTCTGCTGGCCCATCGGCGACATAGAGATTAAGTTCGTTCATCCGTTCATTATCGAGCCAGAGCATGCCCTTTGAGCCGTGAACTTCAATTTTCAATCCGTTCTTGCGGCCGTGGGCGATGCGGCTTGAGGTTAACACGCCGCGGGCACCTGAAGCGAAACGCAACAGCGCGTGGGCAATGTCATCATTCTCGACTTCCGCCATTTTTGCGCTTCCAGGCACCGGGCGCTGCTTGTGCACAACATCGACCATGGCCGAGAGGCTCGACAAATCGCCCACCAATTCCTGTGCCAATGAAATCAAGTGAACAGTGAGATCGCCCAGAGTGCCTAGGCCTGCATCTTTGCGCGTCAGACGCCACGACCAGGGCAATTGCGGGTCTGCCATATAGTCCTCGTCGACGCTGCCGCGAAAGTCGAAGACTTCGCCAATGGCGCCATCGGCAATGAGCTTCCTTGCAAACTGCAAAGCCGGATTTCGCAGATAGCCATAGCCCAGTGCGGTGGCCAGACCCTTGGCCTTGGCGGCAGCGGCTGTCATGGCTTCGGCGTCGGCGATGCTCAACGCCATGGGTTTTTCGCACCACACATGTTTCCCGGCTTCCAGAGCGGCTACCGCCATTTCGCGGTGCATGCCGTTGGGGGACGTGACGGAGATCAACTGGATGGCTGGATCATTTACAAGATCGCGCCAGTTGGTGGTGGATTTGGCAAAGCCAAATTCGGACGCACATTTGGCGGCGTGTTTGGCATCGACATCACAGAGTGTCACGCGATCCACGAAAGGTACATCGCCGAAGACAGCTTTGACCGCGCCATAGGCCATGGCGTGGCATTTGCCCATGAATCCAGTTCCGATCAATCCAACGCCAATGCGTTCCATATCAGGCTTCCTTCTTGGCGTTTTTCAGGCGTTCGATTTCGGCTTCAAGGTCGACGAGCTCCTTGCCTCCCGCCATCAAATTCAGCAATTGATCGCGGCTGATTTCACTGGCCGAATGGGTGCCCATGCTGCGCCCACGTTTCAGAATCGTGAAACGATCACCCACCACATAGGCATGGTGAACATTGTGCGAGATGAAAATCACGCCAATGCCGCGTGCCTTGGATTGGACAATGAGCTTCAACACAATTGAAGCTTGATGAACGCCAAGTGCGGAGGTCGGCTCATCGAGGATCAAAACCTTGGCGCCAAAGTGAATCGCCCGCGCAATGGCCAAGCACTGGCGCTCGCCGCCAGAGAGCGTTCCCACAGGCTGTTCGGGATCACGCAATTCGATGCCCATGTCGCGCAGTTCGCGGTAGGCAGTCGTGTTGGCACGATTGATGTCGAACTGTTGCAGGGGCCAAAAGCCCTTTTGCGGCTCGCGGCCCAGAAAAAAGTTACGCGCCACGCTCATCAGCGGCACCAAAGCCAGATCCTGATAAACAGTGGCAATGCCATTATCGAGGGTCTCGCGGGGCGAACCAAAGCGCACGGATTTTCCACCCACAAGAATATCGCCAGAATCCGGCGTGTGAACGCCCGAGAGGGTTTTGATCAGGGTGGATTTGCCAGCACCATTGTCGCCCAGCAGGCAATGAACTTCGCCGGGACGCACATCAAACGTCACGTCCTTCAAGGCAATAACTGAGCCGAAATATTTACTGACAGCTTTGAGTTCAATGAGTGGTGTTGTCATCAGCGGCTCCGCATCGCGCGGTTGCGCACATAGGAGTTGAACAGAACGGCAATCACCATCATGGCGCCCATGAAGAGCTTGAACCAGTCGGTATCAATGCCGGTATAGAATATGCCCATTTGCACCACCCCGAAGATCAAGGCTCCAAACATGGCACCCACTGCTGAGCCGTAGCCGCCGGTCAACAGGGTGCCACCGATTACCACGGCAATGATGGCTTCAAATTCCTTCTGCGTGCCGCGCAACGTATCCGCAGAGCCGGTGACCATAACCTGAATGGCCGCGAATAGTGTGGCGGCAAGGGCCGTCATGACGAACAGCGTGATCTTGGTGCGGGCCACTGGCACGCCGAGATTGCGCGCGGCATTGACTTCGCCTCCCACCGCGAAAATCCAGTTGCCAAAGCGGGTGCGGGTCAAAAGCCATGTGCAAATAATCGTCAACAGGATCCACCAGACAATGGAGGCGGGGATGCCCGTAATTGACGGCAGGCCATCGGCGCGCTTGGCCACGATGCCAAGATCGGAAAGATAGGCAATGAAGCCCGACAGAACTTGCCCAGAAAAAAGATGATTGAGCGGGTCGTTTGCGGCGAGCTCATGGAGGCCTGAGATTTGGGTGCGGCCCGACACACCGCGGGTTATTCCGAGTGTCAACCCGCGCAACATGAACAGGCTGCCGAGTGTGACAATGAAAGAGGGCAGGCCGGTTTTGACCACGGCCAAACCGTTCAGCGCGCCAATCGCGCCGCACACGGCAAAGGCGAAAATAATGCAAAGCCAAACTGGCCAGCCCCAGAATACGGCGGGTATGGCAATGGCAATGCCCGCAAAGCCGATCATGGAGCCTACCGAAAGATCAAACTCGCCAGCGATCATCAGTAGGGTGACGGGTGCCGCGAGAATGCCAAGCTGGGCCGAGACTTCAAGAAAATTGATGATGCCCTTGGCCGAGAAGAGGCCGCTGTTGCCAGCCACCACGGCAAAGAACGCAAACACAAGAACGGTTCCAGCGACAGCGCCCAGTTCCGGGCGGCTGAGGAGGCGCCCCGCAAGCGAGACTTTCCTGATCCGTTCATCTTGACTATTGGATGTCATGATTTCTGACCAATCAAATAGGCGGCCGACCCAACGGGCCGACCGCCGTTCATTTTAGCGTTTGCCTTGTTTGGAGAGTTCGATGACCGAGGCTGCCGTGTCTTTCGTCACGAAGCCTGGGCCTGTAGGATAATCGGCGATCGGGGAGATCTTGTATTTCTTCCACAGATCAAACATCGCAATGGGAATGTAACCCATGGCGTATTGCTGCGCGTCAATGCCCCATTCCATTTTGCCATCGACAATGGCCTGAAGCACATTTGGCGACAGGTCGAATGTTCCGGTTTTCACCTTCCCTTCGAGTCCCATTTCCTTGAGGGCAACCAGCATCGGTTCAGCACCCGTGGCACCAACCGCGAGGATGAACTGAGTGTCCTTGTGAGCATTCAGATAGGCGATCACACGGTTCTTCATTTCCGTCGGATCCATGACGCCATTCAGCACGGGAACGGCAACGCCCAAGCCTTTCTGGAAACCATTGCAGCGGTCATCAAGGCTTGAGTTACCGACTTCGTGGTTGGAGCAAACTGCCTTTGTGATGCCCAAAGCTTTGATCCGTTCACCTGCCATGACACCGGCCTGGAATTCGTCCTGGCCCATGAAAAGCAGACCGCCGAGATCGTGCGTCAGTTTTGCGCCACCGGAATCGATGACGATCACGGGGATACCTGCTGCAACGGCATTCTTGACTGCGCCAGAGATGGCAGCCTCATCAGGGATCGAAACCACAAGGCCATCAGGCTTGGAGGCAACGACGGCATCGATCATCTGAGACATTTTTGCCATGTCGAAGGTTTCGGGTGACAAATATTCAGCTTTCACACCGAGCAGCTTTGCCGCGTCATCCATGCCGTTCTTCACGACGGACCAATAGGGATCGCCGCTTTGGCCGTGGGTGACAAAGACAACGTGGGTTTGATCTTCCGCGATGGCAAACGTCGCGGCCGATGTTAGAAGTGTTAGCCCGGCAACTGCGCCGAGGATTGGTTTAGTGAGTTTCGAGACTAAGAACATGTTTTCTTCCTCCTGTCACTGATCTCTGCTCTGCCTTGGCGGCGGATACAGACCAACTGCCCATTTGGCAGCATTGGTTCTTTGGGGGCGATGTGCCCCATTAACTCTCCACCTTGAAGCCAGCCTCTTTGGCCATGCGCGACAGGTTCTTGAAACCCATCGTCGCGTAGGTCAACGGATCGGCCTTCTTCGGGTCCTGTTCGGCTTCAACAACGAGCCAACCAGTATAATTGTTTTCAGCCAGAACGCTGAGAATGGGAGCGTAATCAATGGAGCCATCGCCGGGCACGGTGAAAATGCCTTCCATCACAGCGCCCATGAAGCTCATATCTTCGGCGCGGGCTTTTTCAAGTATGGCTTTGCGGGGGTCCTTGCAGTGGACATGAACGACCCGTTTTACATGTTTCTTGATCAAGGCAAGCGGATCGCCGCCTGAGAATGACGAATGGCCCGTATCATAGAGCAGGCCAACAGCCTGGCCAGTGTGCTTCATCATCAGGCCCACTTCCTCATCGGTCTCGACGATGGTACCCATGTGATGGTGAAACGCCATGCCAACTCCGAAGTCAGCGAATTTTTCGGCGAGTGCTGTCAGCTTCTTGCCATAGACGGGCCATTCATCGGCCGAGAGCATGGGGCGCTGCGAAATCGGTCCCCAGATTGCGCCATGGCGTCCGCGCGATGTATCAGCATAGACAACGTGGGTTGAACCCATGTCTTTCAAAAGTTGCAGATGGGGAAGGATCGCATCAAATTCAGCGGCCACTTCCTTTTCATCACAACGGCCATCAAACCATCCTGAAATTACAGCCAAACCATATTCTGCCATGATGGGTTTCAATACCGCAGATTGGCGCGGGAATTTGCCGCCGAGTTCGGTTCCGGCATAACCAGCGAGCTTGGTCTCACGAAGACAGGTTTCAAGCGGTGTGTCGCCGCCCAATTCGGGAACATCATCATTGGTCCATGTGATGGGATTGATGCCAATACGAACTTTCAAAGAGGTTCTCCTGATGTGATGGGGGCGGTCGGGTGGGTAGCCTGCCAACGGGCGAGGTTTGCCAATAGCGTCATGTCGCGTCTGGCGTGTTCAGCAGTGTTACGAACGGCTTTTCCTTCCACGATGGCGGCCCAGAAGCTTTTGAGTTCTTCGATAAATGCTTCCTGATAGCCCGAGTTGATTTCCCGCGTATTCAGCTTGTGGCCATCGCCGGTTCGGATGGTGAGCAGGGTTGGCTGGTGGTTGAGATAGGGCGAAGGGAATTCGAGTTCCAACGAGGCGTCATCAAAATAGAGTGTGATGCGCTCGCGATAATGGGGCAGGTTTGGCACGGTGAGATGGGTCATGGTCCACAGAGCCTGACCGCCCAATAATCTCACGCTGCCATGGCCGCCGTCACCGCCCGCATAGAGCTGGGCTCCTGCGACTTCGCCATCGGGAATGTTCAAACTTTCCAATAATCCATGAACGGCATTAACATCATGGACTAGCGAGGAACAATAAGCTCCCGTATAGCCCTTGAACGTCAGGCCTTCGAGATCAATGCCGACAGCGCGCTTGGCCTGTTCTTTCTGTTTTGCCTTTGCCTGTTCGATCAGGGCTTTCGGCACATCCTCGCTGCGCGTCCAATCATGGTGGCGGATGAAGGGCCAGGCATCGGGATCATTCACCTCAACAGAGATATGGCGCAGCGTTTTTGCAGTGCCGGGCATCACCTCGAGGGCAGCTTCATAGCTGGGGTCGAAGCGCTTCATGTAACCCACTTGCAGAACTTTTCCCGCAGTATCACGCGCGGCGATCAGTTCGGAAATATCAGACGGGGCATAGCTCAGTGGCTTTTCGCAGAACACATGGAGCCCGCGTGTGAGCCCGGCCAGGATATGTTCCTTGTGCAGCGCGTCGGGCGAGGCCACGAGAACGGCGTCAAGCGGCTGGGCTAACAGTTGTTCGATAGTTTCAAATGTCTTGAAGTCGTATCGACTGGCGATGAAATTGCGTGCGGTGGCTGATGGATCACAGACCCCCAACACTTCAAAGTGATCTGAAAGGCGGCGCAAGTTTGGAATGTGTTCGACCTGGGCAATGCCGCCCGCTCCGATCACACCAATCCTAACCCGTTTCATCCCGACGATCCCGTTCTGATTTCTTGCTCTTGTTTGTTGAACAACGCTACTGCTAGGTTGGTTCTATGCAAAGAACCAATCTGACAGGATTTTGAGGAACCACCATGACGCTGAGTTTTCCGGTCG
The DNA here is from genome assembly GCA_038231475.1 of Hyphomicrobiales bacterium. GTDB lineage: Bacteria > Pseudomonadota > Alphaproteobacteria > Rhizobiales > Aestuariivirgaceae > Aestuariivirga. The sequence goes on from JBBRLH010000002.1 coordinate 405,213, forward strand.
GAAACGTCGTTCTTGATCGGGATTCCGAAGCGCCTTTGCATCGACAACTTTATCGCCAGCTCCGTGAGTTGATCGAGGATCGTGTTTTGCTGAGTGGCACAGCGCTTCCCTCAACGCGGGCCCTCGCCAAAGACATTGGTGTCGGCCGCAACACGGTGATTGCTGCCTATGATCAACTTTCGCTCGAAGGATTTCTTGGGACCGTGCGGGGCTCCGGCCCGTTGGTGAAGGAGCTTCCGACCTATGCGCCGCGCGCCCGGAAGCTGAGCCAGACGGGGGAGTCCACGCTGTCGGTGCGTGGACGAATGATGAGCGAGCAGCCTTATCATCATGGTGTGCCGGGGATTACGGCTTTTCATCCCGGCCTTCCCGATGCGGATAATTTTCCATTCAACACTTGGTCGAAGCTTTTGACCAAACGGGCCAAGCAGGCGCGGAGCGATCTCTTTGGAACTTATCATGTGACGGGCTATCCGCCTTTATGCCAAGCCATCGCGCGCTATCTTGCTGCATCACGCGGTGTAAATTGCCTTCCTGAACAAATCATCATCACCAATGGGGCACAATCGGCCTTCGACCTGCTATCGCGGTTGTTGATTGACCCTGGTGAGCCTGTGTGGATGGAGGAGCCAGGTTACTATGGAGCGGCAGCGGCATTTTTGTCTGCTGGCGCCAAGCTTGTACCGCTCACTGTAAGTGAGAATGGATGGGACTTGGATCAGTCCGCTGAAAAGCCTCGGGTGATCTTCGTCACACCCTCATGCCATTATCCCTTGGGTTATACGATGTCGATGCAGCAACGCCTCAACCTGATGCGTCGGGCCAGCGATTTGAATGCGTGGGTCATTGAAGATGACTATGACAGCGAATATCGCTTTCAGGGCCAGCCTATTCCCGCGCTGCAAGGCATTGCTGCTGACTCTCATGTGATTTTTGTCGGGACCTTCGCCAAGATTTTATTTCCGGCGATGCGCCTTGGCTACATGGTGGTGCCCATGGATATTCGGGATCGTGTGACAGCGGCATTGAGCGCCACCGGACAGTTTGCGCCGCTTATCACCCAGGCGGCCTTGGCCGACTTCATCAATGAGGGGCATCTGGCGCGCCATCTGCGCCGCATGTTGCGCATCTATGCCGAACGTCGCCAAACCTTCATCGAACAGTTTGATCGCCATCTCACGCCATGGATGGAACTACGCCGCACGGATTCGGGCATTCAGTTGGTGGGTATTTTTCGTAAACCATTCGACGACGAGAAGATTGCCCATGAAGCTGGAAGGCGCGGCGTCAATGTCTCATCTTTGTCTTTGCAATATCGGGGCCAGCCACAGATCAAAGGCCTGCTCATGGGATTTGCGGCGGCTGATGCCAATACCACGCGCCGCTCGATGGAGATTTTGGCAAAAGTATTCGCAGCCCACGCAGTAGCGCGGGGCCGGGCGCGTTAAAACCGATTTCGAACTTCGGCTAGTACAACCAATTCACGCGTCTTTTCCTTCAGCCGCGGCCTTCTGTGCGGCTCGGGCGAGAAACCTTTCGTCCATGCGCTCTTGCGCCTGCTTCGTGCCGTCATGGAAGGTGCCGAACCACTGGTCCATCGGGAACACGCCATCTCCACCATAGTTGCATTCAAAATATTTGTGGTGGAGGTAGTGGAAGAAATCTCCGGTCTTCACGGCCACGCCATCCACGATGACCACGCGCTCAAAGCCCGAATGGCTTTGGGCTGGCGTGATCGCCGCATGTTGCATGTGGAACAGGGCATGGATCGGATGCGATGGAATAACCCAATGGATCATCACGCCCGACCAATAAAGAACATGTTCAATCGGATGCATGGAGAGGCCCGAGAACGGTCCAACATTGACATTGTTGTGGTGGAGATAATGGACCCAGCGATAGAGCGGGCCCCAATGGCTGATGCGGTGAATGGCGTAGAAGTGCAGATCGCGGATCAGCGGAATCATGCACATCATGAAACAGAAATAGATGGGATGGTCACTGATTGAGACGAAGGGGATCAGATGATTGGCATAGAGCCACATGGTCACGACTTCATAGGCTGACCAGATGGGCACGGCGCTGAAGGTCGTCCAAAACAGATTATCGAGCGTCTGGTTCTTGAACAGGAAAATCGGATTGTCGCGCGCCAACCATTTGTTAGAGTGTCTCCAATCGGTGCCTTGCGCCTTCTTCACATAAAGCCAACCGTGCCATGCGCCGACGACCAACAACACGAGGATCAGATTACGGATGATGATGTATGCGATCCAGCCGAATGCAAAATTCTGCATGGTCTCGAGGGCAGGGGTGAACCAGACCCAGGTGATAATCGGGACGGCCATGTAAAACACATTCCACGGCAGGAAAAATCCGGGATAGCCAAAGATCCATTTCAGAATGGCAAAGGGCCGCAGCGGCCATTGTAGCACGGGCGCATAACCAAGAGGTTCAGGCGGCGTCCAATCGCCACGCTTGTTGCGTTTGCCCTCGAACTTGGTTTCCATTTTTAGCCCTAGACAATGCCTGATGACGAACCGGCTACGGCGGGGCGTTCGCTGGCTTTGGCCTTGCGATAACCCGAGGCGCGATAGGTTTCGATGGGGGAAAGTGCGCCGCCCTTACGCAGCCGCGCTTCAGCGAGGATAGGCGAGACATCGGTGATGAAGGCCGATTTCAACATGCGACTAGCGCCCATCACGTCATTGGCGTCTTGCGCATCGGCAAGCTTTTTGCGATCGACCAATGAGGCTTGTACATAGCAGCGCAGAATTTCGGTGGCCGACGACATCAGGCTTTCGATGGGGTCGGTCACGTTGTGCGACTGATCGATCATGTAAGCAGGGTTGAAGCCTGGCACTTTGCGCATTTCAGCATCGACCAGTTCGTTGAAGACCAGGAACAAGCGGAATGGATCAATAGCCCCGGCGTCAAGATCATCATCGCCGTATTTGGAATCATTGAAATGGAAGCCAGCCAGTTTCCCGGCGCGGATCAAGCGGGATACGATCTGCTCGATGTTGGTGTTGGGAGCGTGGTGGCCAAGGTCCACCAGGCATTTGGCCTTATCGCCCAGTTCCTGCGCGGCGAGCAGGCTTGAACCCCAGTCGGCGATGACGGTTGAATAGAAAGCTGGCTCATACATTTTATGTTCGAGGAACATCAGCCAGTTTTTTGGGAGTGCTGAATAGATTTGCGCGCACGCATCAAGATAATCGTCGAAGCTCTTGGTCAGGCTCTGTTGGCCCGGAAAATTGGTGCCATCGGCAATCCAGACAGTGAGTGCAGTGGAGCCCAGTTTTTGGCCAATCTCGATGCATTCAATGTTGTGTTCAACCGCCTGCTGCCGCGTGGCTTTCTGCGCGTGTGAAAGTGAACCAAACTTGTAAGACAGCGCCTGATCTTTTTGATCCTGAAAGGTATTTGAATTTACCGCGTCAAAGCCGAGGCTGTATTGAGACGCTTCTTGGCGCAGCGCGTTGTAGTCGGAGACCTTGTCCCACGGAAAATGCGGCGAGACATTTTGGGTGGAACGCGTGAGCTGATTGATCACGCCGCAATCGGCCAGCTTGTCGTGGATATGGCGTGGCTCACCGGGGCCGGGGAAGCGCGCAAAACGAGTGCCGCCGGTGCCCACGCCCCAGGTGGGCACGGCCACGGAATAAGCCATGGCGCGGGTGGTCATGGCTTCAATGGACAGGCCGCGGCGCTCTAATTGTCGACCAAGGGCTGCAAAGTCTTCGCTATGTGCCGTTTCAGCCTTTTTGTTTTCGGCATTTATGAAGTCAGATGAAATTTCAAAGGTCATGTTTTATCTCGTGAATGAAGCGACATGGCCTGCATCAACATTGATGATGTTGCCGGTTGATTTGAATGAATGATCTGACGCGAAGAAATAGACGGCCTCGGCAATATCTTCGGGATAGACCGAACGCTGCAGCAGCGAACGCTTGCGGTAATGTTCTTCCAATTCGTCGGCGGTGATCTTCAGAGAGGCGGCCCGGCTCTGGCGATAGCCGCCGGACATGAGTTTGGAACCCCGCAACACCGCATCTGGATTGACCGTGTTCACGCGAACGCCGAAAGGTGCAGCTTCCAATGCCAAGCAACGCGCCATGTGAATTTCTGCAGCCTTCATGGCACCATAGGCACCGGTGCCTGCGGAGGCGGTCATGCCATTTTTCGACGCGATGAAAATCATCGAACCGCCAAGGTTTTGATGCTTCATGATGCGGAAGGCTTCGCGGCCAACGAGGAAATAGCCAGTGCCCAGAATGGCCACTTGCTTGTTCCACACATCCAACGTCGTATCTTCGAACGGAGCAGGGATGGCAATGCCTGCATTGTTTACAACAATGTCGACGCCACCAAAGCGGACGACCGTGTCGGCAAAGCCTTTTATGATGGCGGCTTCGCTGGTCACGTCCATATGAACGGTGAAAACATTGTCCTTGCCATAAAGCTTGGAAAATTGTGCTGAGGTTTCTTCGAGAGCATTGGCATCAATGTCGGCCAGGGTGACACAGGCCCCTTCGCTCAGAAGTTTCTGGGCTATGGCAGCGCCAATGCCATTGGCCCCGCCTGTGACAATCCCCACGCGACCTTGCAATGATTTCGGCTTGGGCATGCGCGCCAGCTTTGCTTCTTCAAGCAACCAATATTCAATATTGAAGGTTTCCTGTTCGGGCAGGCCCTGATATTCCGAAACACCAGAAGCGCCGCGCATGACGTTGATGGCGTTCACATAGAATTCCGATGCAATGCGCGCCGTGGCTTTGTCCTTGGCAAAGGACAGCATGCCCACCTGCGGCACAAGGTAGATCACCGCGTTGGGATCACGCATTGCTGGCGAGTTCGCATGTTTGCAGCGCTCATAATAGGCCGCATAATCCTGGCGATAGCCAGCGATGAGTTGATCGATGGCCGCACCATCAGCATCATGGGGCACAATCAAGGGCTTGATCTTGGTGCGCAGGAAATGATCGGGGCAGGAGGTGCCGAGAGGGGCGAGCTCAGACATTTGTTTGGAGTTTACGAATTCCAACACTTCGGGCGCATCAGTGAAATGCCCGAGTTTCATTTCATCGCCAGAAATGCGGGCCCTAATTTCCGTCATCAGTCGCGTTGCGGTTTTCATGCGCTCATGAGCGCCTAACGGTTTTACGAGTTCGCCTTCAAATGCTGGCGTCTTCGAATTTTTATCAAGCCACACCGCCGTCTTGTTGATGATGCGAAGTGTTGTCTCGTAGCATTCCTTTGCGGTGGCCCCCCAGGTGAACAGGCCATGGCTTCCCAAAACTACGCCCACTAATTTGGGGTTCTCTGTTGCGAGATTTCCGAGCTTGATTCCCAAATCAATCCCGGGTCTCTGCCAAGGCAGATAGCCAATTTCATCGCCATAAATTTCTTTGGTGAGTTTTATGGAATCTTTTGCCGCGGCAATGGCGATCACGGCATCTGAGTGCACATGATCGACATGGGTGTGGGGAACATAGCCATGAAGACACGTATCAATGGATGGTGCACGCGCATTGAGATTGAAGATGCAATGATTCAAGGCATGAACCATGGCATCTTCCTGATCAAGATTCTTGTACAGGCTTTTCAATGAGAGGAGCTTGTCCATGTAGACAGTGGCAAAACCATCCAGCTTCATTGAACCGATGTCGCCGCCCGAGCCCTTGACCCACAATACTGTGACAGGCTCACCGGTGAGAGAGTCTTTCGCTTTCACTTTCGCTGAGGTGTTGCCTCCGCCAAAATTTGTAATTCGCAAATCAGCGCCCAACAGATTTGAGCGATATAAAAGCAGACCAGGCTCATCGAGAGACTTCGCTTTGGTTTCATCCCAGAGGGACGCGAGCAGCAGAGAGTTTTTCATGGCGTGATTTATTATGCTCACAAACAATCATGGTCAATCAGGAAACACGCATATTGCGACGCAAAAAAGTTTTGCGATGCAATGTGAGCGAATCTCTTTGACAGATTTGAGCGATCATGCGTAAATTTTGACTATGCATGAGCGTGAGAGATGGCAGATAATTTTGACTCAGGTGCGTAAGCGCGGCGTCATGAGTGTCCGTGATCTCATGCCAGAGACTAGTGCTTCATCTGCAACATTGCGTCGTGATCTCACCAAGCTTGAAGAGCTGGGCCAAGTGCGGCGCGTTCACGGTGGCGTTGAGGCCATTGAGGTTGCCCAGCAACCGCATCTTGCCACAAGATCCTTCGGCGTGAGCCAGACTTTCAATGCGGCGCGCAAGCGCGATGTGGCAAAAGCCGCCGCAGCCATGTGTGTCACGGGCGAATCCATTATCATCAATGCCGGTTCGACGACGTGGGCGATGGTTGAATTCTTGCGCGAATTACGCATGCAGATTCTGACCAATTCATTTCCGATTGCACAAGAACTTATTGCGACGAGTCAGAACCGTATCATTTTGCCGGGTGGAGAAGTTTATCGCGAGCAGGGGATTGTACTCTCGCCTTTTGATGAAGACGCCATCCAGCATTTCACCGCGTCGAAAATGTTCATGAGCTGCTATTCGATCACGCCCATGGGCATCATCGAAGGTGATCCACTGATTGCCCGCGCCGAAGCAAAACTGCTGTCACGCGCCGACAAGCTGGTGGTGATTGCGGACTCTTCCAAATTTGAATCTCGCGGCAGCATGGTGGTTTGCCAGTTGTCGCGTGTCCATACTCTCGTGACCGACGATGCTGCACCGCCCCAGATGATTGATCATCTGAGATCGCTGGGTGTGAATGTTGTCATCGCTGAACATGAGAGCGCACTAGCCCTATCGGCTGCATAAGGCCGAAGGAACAATAACAGCACAACGGGAGAAAACCATGCTGAATATGAAGACGATCGTTAAATTTGGCTGCCTCGCGGCAGTGACTTCGGTATTGATGAGCGGTGCGGCATATGCCGATGCAGTCATGGCTAAGCCAGGTGCAGCCATCAACACGGTGTTTTTGCCTAAATTCTCCGGCAACATCGTTTTTGATCAGGCTCATCAAGGCGCTGAAGAAGCTGCCAAGGAACTGGGCAACACCGGCAAGCTAACCTATGAAGCCCCGCCTCCGACCGACTCTGTGGCCGGCCAGATTGAAATGATCACCAATGCGACCACCCAGAAGCAGGCCGTGATCATGCTGTCGAACAATGCCGGCGACCAAGTGGCTCCGGCCGCTGAAGCTGCGCAGAAGGCCGGCACCAAGGTTGTAACTTGGGACTCGCCCATTCCTTCGGGCAAGGGCGAAAGTGTTTTCGTTGCTCAGGTTGACTTCGGCTCGATCGGTGTTGTGATGGCTGACATGGCCCTCGACACCATGGGCGGCAGCGGTGACTTTGCCGTTCTATCGGCTACGCCTGACGCAGCAAACCAGAATGCCTGGATTGCCGCCATGAAGGAAACGCTGAAGGCCGACAAGTACAAGGGCATCAAGCTGGTTGACGTTGTGTATGGCGATGACCAGGCTGAAAAGTCCTACAACGCCGCTCTGGCACTCGTCGACAAGCACAAGGACCTGAAGCTCATCATGTCGCCAACCACTGTTGGAATCGTGGCTGCCGCCAAGGCTATGACCGACGAAAAGCTCTGCGACAAGACCAAGGTGTCGGGCCTCGGTCTGCCGTCTGACATGGTGGCTTACACCAAAGCAGGTTGCGCACCTGAGTTCGCGCTCTGGAGCTTCGTGGATCTCGGCTACCTGACCTATCAGACGGCCTATGCCCTCGCCACTGGTGCGATCAAGGGTGACATCGGTGAAGAGTTCAAGGCTGGCCGCATGGGCAGTTTCAAGATTGAAGAAGATCCAGGCCGCAAGGGTGCTAAGCGCATTCTGATGGGACCGTTCACCGTCTATAACAAAGACAACGTCGAAAAGCCCTGATCCGCAACTGATCATCAAGCCGCCATCCTTAGGGGTGGCGGCTCCTTTTCAACGTTAGCCACAAGATCTGCCATGAGCACACCTGTATTTGAACTGCGCCACATCTCAAAAAACTTTGCGATGACGGCAGCGCTATCGGATGTCTCGCTGGAGGTTTTTCCGGGCGAGGTTCACGCCATTGTCGGAGAGAACGGCGCTGGCAAATCTACGCTGATCAAAATCATGACCGGCGTTTACCAGCCGGACAGCGGCGAGCTTTTCTCGGAAGGAAAGCTCGTGACCTTGAACACCACCAAAGATGCGCAGGCCAACGGCGTGGCCGCCATTTTCCAAGAACCCATGGTGTTTCCCGATCTCGACGTGGCGGAAAACATTTTCATCAGCCATAGTAGCATGTCGCCAGTGATGAACTGGAGGGACCTCTATTCCAAAGCCGAGAAAATCATCAAGCGATTGGGCGTTTCGCTGGAAGTGAAACGCGCTGCCGCCGGCTTGACTCTGGCCGAGCAGCAGACCGTAGAAATTGCCCGCGCTCTTTCACTCAATGTCAAGGTCCTGATTATGGACGAACCCACCGCCTCGCTTTCAGCGCATGAGGTGGAAAGACTTCATGCCATCACGAAGGCACTGAAAGAAAGCGGTGTGGCTGTCATCTATATCAGCCACCGTCTGGAAGAGATTTTTACCATTGCTGACCGCGTGACGGTGTTGCGCGATGGCAAGCATATTTCAACAAGGCCGGTCGCACAGGTTACGCAAGCTGGCATGGTCCGCGACATGGTGGGCCGCGCGGTTGATGATTTCGCGATGAAGAAGGTTGCCAATCCGGTGGGGCAGAAAATCTTGTCGGTGAAGGGCCTAGGCCGGACCAGTGTGTTCACCGATATTTCCTTTGACCTCCACCAAGGCGAGGTTTTGTGTTTTGCCGGCTTGATTGGTTCGCGCCGCACCGATATTGGCCTTGCGATCTTTGGGGTGGAGCCCGCCGATCAGGGCCAAATCGAAATTGATGGCAAGACGTGCACCATCAAGACGGCGCAGGACAGCATGGCACAGGGCATTGCCTATGTATCAGAAGACCGGCGCAAGTTGGGCCTTGCAATGCTGATGCCGATTGTCATCAATACCTCGCTGGCATCCCTGCAGAAATTCACCCGCCGTCTTGGCTTTGTTGACCGCAGGGCCGAGCAGGCGATGGCTGAAGGCTATCGAAAACAACTTTCTATCCGCTCGCCTGATGTGGCGATTGAGGTCGGCAAGCTTTCTGGCGGCAACCAGCAAAAAGTTATGTTGGCCAAGTGGCTGGAAACCAAGCCACGCATCCTCATTTTTGACGAACCGACACGTGGCATCGACGTGGGTGCCAAGACCGAGGTGCATAACATTATCCGTGAACTGGCATCGCAAGGCGTTGCCATCATCGTCATTTCTTCGGACCTTCCCGAGATTCTGGCGCTGGCAGACCGCATTCTGGTGATGCGCGAAGGCCGGCAAAAGGCAATCTTCGACATTGCTGATGCCGATCAGGAAAAAATCATGGCCATTGCCACGGCCAAGCATGAAAAGGCGGCCTAAGCATCATGATGTCTCTTCTTCAACGGGTGCATCCGCAGAACTTGCGCCTCATCGCGCTGGCGATTGTGCTGGTCCTTCTCATTCTGTTCTTTGCCACTCAAATTGATAACTATCTCAGCCCGCGCATGTTGAACCGCGTTGCCACAAGTGCCGCTTTGTTCCTCCCCATTGCCATTGGCCAGGCGCTGGTGGTGATCACTCGCAACATTGATCTTTCGGTTGGTTCTCTCGTGGGCTTTCTGGCCTTTTTCATGGGTGACATGCTGGGTCACTATGATTTGGGCCCAGTTCTCACGGTTGTAGCCTTTCTGGTCTTGGGCGGCTGCTTCGGTGCCGTCAACGGCACGCTGGTGTCTTACGGCAGAGTACCCTCAATTATCGTGACACTTGGCACCTTCGCAATCTTTCGCGCCCTACTGATCGAATATTCTGACTCTCGCACCATCACTACAGACAGCATGCCGAAATGGGTGGCTGACTTTCCTCAGCTCAGCCTCTTCACTATTGGAAGTTTCGATATGCGCATGACGGTGGCTCTGGCCTTGGCCGCCGCACTGGTCTTTGGCGTGGCCTTGTCGCGCCTGAGGTCCGCACGCAAGCTTTATGCTGTGGGGTCCAACCCTGACGCAGCCATGATGGCAGGTATCAACAGCCGCCGTGTGGTGTTCATCGCTTTCGTGCTGAGTGGCATGATGGCAGGGCTTGGTGGCTTCATGTTCCTGGTGCGTTTTGGTAACATCACGGTGGGTGCAGGCCTTGGTTACGAATTCAAGTCGGTAAGTGAAATCGTGGTGGGTGGCGTCAATATTTTTGGCGGCTCAGGTTCGATGCTCGGTGTGGTGCTCGGCACCGTGCTGGTGGATACTCTGGAAAACAGCCTCTTGCGCTGGCAGGTGATTAGCGAGTTCTGGCGCGATGCGCTGCTCGGCATGCTGATCATTCTGGCGGTCGCCGCCGATACATTCATGACGCGTTCCTTCACGCGGCTACGCGCAAAGAAGGATGTGTGAGATGAGAGGCTTCTTCAAAACTTGGGAAGGTCTGCTGCTCGTCATTCTGTGCGTAACAGTGATTGCCAATGCGCTCTTGGTCCCTGAGTTTTTGACCGTCCAAAACCAGATCAACCTGTTCTCGCTCTCGATTGAGAAGGCCATTGTTGCGCTGATCATGACTTATGTCATCATCAGCGCCGAAATTGATCTTTCGGTGGCCTCAGTGATGGGGCTGGCCGCATGCGTATTTGGCACTCTGATTTCACACGGCTGGGACCCAGCTCTGTCTATTGCTGTCTGCCTCGTCGTGGGTGCGGCTGCCGGTGCCTTCAATGCCTTCTGGATCACCTATGTCGGCATCCCTTCGCTGGTGGCGACACTAGCCATGTTGATCGGCTTTCGCGGCTTCGCTCGCGTGTTGCTTGAAGACCGCGGCATCAACGGCTTCCCTGATTGGTTCAATGGCTTGGCGCGTGATCCCCTCTTGGGTCCACTCCCTTTCTCAATTGTTCTGTTTATCATTCTGTTCATTGTCCTCGGCTACGTGCTGCACTTCACCAGCTTTGGCCGCAGGGTTTTCGTCATCGGTAATAATGCTGAAATGTCGCGCTATTCCGGCGTGCGCACAGCGCGGGTAAAGACCACGATTTACATCATGTCCGGCGTCATTTCTGCTGCGGCCGGCCTACTCTATGCGGCGCGCCTTTCTTCGGTGCGCGGGGACGCGGCCTATGGCTTCGAGCTTGACATCATCACGATGGCGTTGCTCGGCGGTGTTTCGATCTTTGGTGGCAGGGGTTCTATGCTTGGTGTTGTCTTCTCCATCTTGATTGTTCTCAACCTGCGCAATGGCATGTCATTGGTCAACATCGATGGTCATCGGCAGACAGCTGTGATAGGAGTGTTGCTCATTGCCTCAGTCCTGCTTCCGAACCTGATGGAGCGTGCGCGGCTTGCGCGTTCGGCGCACTTAAAGGCCCAGGTCAAATAGGGAAGGAAGTCATGCAGCGCCACGCCTTCAAGATGTTTCTCAATCCCGGCATGAAAGCGGAATACAGAAAGCGCCATGATGAAATCTGGCCGGAACTTGTGTCCCTTTTGAGCGAAGCGGGGATCAGCAATTACTCGATCCATCTTGATGAAGACACGAATATCCTTTTTGGTTATCTGGAGCGGACGGACGGGCACAAGATGGATGACCTGCCGCACCAGCCGGTGATGAAAAAATGGTGGGCTCACATGAAAGACATCATGGCCTATAATGCTGACGGAACACCTGTTGCGATTGCCTTGGATGAAGTTTTCTATATGAAATAAGTTTTATTGGATTGTACGGAGTCTGAAGTTGAGCAAGTGGATTGAAGTGTGTGGCATTGACGATATCGCCCAGGAAGATGTAATGCGTTTTGACCAAGGGGCCCGTACTTTTGCGGTCTTTCGTTCGCCAGATGACAAATATTACGCGACCGATGGCTTGTGCACCCATGAGAAAATCCATCTCGCTGATGGGCTGGTGATGGACGATATTATCGAATGTCCCAAGCACAATGGTCGTTTTGACTATCGTACTGGGGCGGCCAAGGGTGCGCCGGTTTGCGTCAATCTCAAGACCTATGCCGTGAAGGTCGAGGCTGGAAAAGTCTTGATGGATATTGAGTCTTAGAAAGCTATTGAAGTAATTCGCGCCAACGCTTGGCATAGGCCTGCAACTGCGACGGGTTTGAGACGTGGCGTTTTGATCCGGCGTTTTTGACCCGTTGTTCTGGCGCGAGCAGCAGGGCAGCACCAATGGTGGTTCCTGTCGAGGCTTGTTCCGAAGTGGCCGTGGGGCGACCCGTGGCCGCAGAGAGCATGTCGAGAAAATTCGCGTTGGCCGAGAAGGGGCCTTCAACAACGACATCGCCTTCAGCATTGATCAGATCAAGGCAAGTTGCAGTCATCAAGCTCAAATAAAAGGATGCCGCAACTTCACGCTCGGCAGGTGACGGGTTTCCGATCCATGTCGATTGACGATCCGCGAAGGGGCCGGACCCTTGAACAACGGATGGCAATAGAAAAATTCCCTTACTTAAAACAGAGGACACATCCTGCGCCGTCGCACTTGGCTGGCTCTCGCCCATGACTAGCTGGAATTCGCGTCCGCCCATGAAGCGCGCAGAGGGTACTGCTTCACGGAATGCGTTGATGTTGATCAGTGTGTCGCGGTGTTCATCAAGATTTGCCGGCTTTCCACCAATCGCCATGGAAATGACCCAGGTCCCGGTGGAAATCACGGAGAATGGCTTGGCCCGCGCCAGAAGATGCGGTACGAGGGAGGCGTTCGAATCATGAATGCCACAGGCCACGGGAGTGTCTGGCTTAAGCCCGCTCGCTATGGCGACTTCACGTGTGATGAATCCCAGCGGCTTGGTGGCGGGCTGCAGCGGTGCCATCAATTTACGCCAGCCCTGCTTGTCAACGAGTGATGAGAAGTCGTTGAGGTTCGGCGACCACAGATCAGTATGACAGCCCAGCGAGGTGACCTCATTGGCGGCCACTCCAGTTAGTCTATATGACCAATATTGTGGGTACATCAGGATTTGGTTCGCGCGCGCGAAGGCCTCTGGGAAAGCGTTTTGCTGCCAGAATATCTGGGCCCCGAGATTGAGGCCCATGGGCAAATGAGGCGAGCCGGTTTCGGCAAATGGCGGTCGCTGGGTGCCATAAAGTTGGGCCCATTTCCCGTAAGCATCAAACTCATAGTCAAGTACCGGAAGCGCCAGCTTGCCCGCTCCATCAAGCAAGGCTGCACAGGCGCCATGGGTTGTCACTGAAATAGCGTCAACGCCGTGACTGCGCTGATGCTCTGATAATCCCTCGAGGATGAAACGCCATAGACCCTCAACATCAAAGTGCGGGTAGGGTCCGTCTTGCAAAACGTGATTTGGAATCTTGCGGACCGCAATTTCGGACAGGCTTTGCATGTCAACCAGTGCCACCTTGGCATTGGTCTTGCCAATGTCGATGACGGCCACATGCCTGAGTTCTGTCATTTCCGAGCTCGCACTTCTCATGAATGAATAGCAGTTCCATGTGAGAGAACAACAGTTTCAAGACCCGTTTGAGTTAATCTCCACATTTGCTTCCCATCCTCATCTTTCCATGCCAATAATTTGAAAAACACTCTGGGAGGATTGATCAATGGCATCTGCAAATGAAACTGTTTCCGGCTGGCTTCAGAGTTTTGAGGCGGCCTTGCAGATGCGTGACCCTCAGGCCGTGGCGGCACTTTTCTGTGAGGAATGCTTCTGGCGTGATTTGGTCTCGTTCACATGGAATCTCAAGACCATGGAGGGCAAGGCGCAGATTGCCGATATGGTCGCGGCCACACTCGATGATGTGCGCCCCTCCAACTGGCAGCGTGAAGGTGATGTTGTTGTGAATGGCGATGTGACCGAAAGCTGGATCACATTTGAAACTACTGTTGCGAGAGGCAAAGGCTATCTTCGCATGAAGGACGGCAAGGCCTGGACCTTGCTCACCACCATGGTGGAACTGAAAGGCCATGAAGAGAAGAATGGGCCAAAGCGCGACAAGGGCGTTGTGCATGGTGCATTCAAGACGCGCGAAACCTGGCTCGAACGGCGCGAAAAGGAAGAGCGCGAGCTTGGCTACAAGACCCAGCCTTATTGCCTGATCATTGGCGGCGGGCAGGGCGGCATCATCCTCGGGGCACGCTTGCGCAAATTGAATGTGCCCACCATCATCATCGAACAGAACAAGAAGCCTGGCGACAGTTGGCGCAAGCGCTACAAATCCCTCTGCCTGCATGATCCGGTCTGGTACGATCACTTGCCGTATCTACCTTTTCCTGCGGACTGGCCGATTTTTGCGCCCAAGGACAAGATCGGCGATTGGCTTGAGATGTACACCAAGGTGATGGAGTTGAATTATTGGGGCTCGACCTCCTGCGAGAGTGCGAAGTTCGACGAGAAGAAGCAGGAGTGGGTGGTGAAGGTGAAGCGCGGCGGCAAGGTGGTGACGCTTCGCCCCAAGCAGCTCGTGTTGGCCACCGGGCTTTCCGGCTTTCCGAACATCCCGAAATTCAAGGGTCAAGCAAGCTTCAAAGGCGACATCCATCATTCATCGAAACATACAGGCCCCGACAAATATGCGGGCAAGAAGGCCATCATCATCGGTTCAAACAATTCGGCTCATGACATTGCCGCAGCACTTTGGGAGAAGGGCGCTGATGTCACCATGGTGCAGCGGACATCGACGATGATTGCGAAATCTGACACGCTGATGCAATTGGAAGCAGGCCCGCTTTACTCCGAAGCTGCCGTGGCCCGCGGCATCGACGTCAATAAGGCCGACCTTCTTTACGCAGCAACACCTTATAAACTGCAACCCGTTGGTTTGATCGATGTGACCCAGAAAATCAGGGAGCGCGATGCGGATTTCTACAAACGATTGGAAGCGGCTGGCTTCATCATGGACTTTGGCGATGATGGATCGGGCCTTCACGTGAAATACATCCGCCGTGGTTCGGGATATTATATCGATGTTGGTGCATCGGAATTGATCTGCGATGGCAAAATCAAGCTCAAGACTCGCGTGAGCATTCAGGAGATAAAACCAAAATCGGTGGTGTTCAGCGATGGCAGCGAGCTCAAGGCTGATTTGATTGTCTATGCTACGGGCTATGGCAACATGAACGCATGGGCAGCGAAACTGATTTCGCAAGAGGTGGCCAGCAAGGTGGGCAAGATTTGGGGCGTTGGCTCAAATACCACCAAGGATCCTGGCCCATGGGAAGGTGAGCCTCGCAATATGTGGAAGCCCACGCAGCAAGAGGCCTTGTGGTTCCACGGTGGAAATCTCCATCAGTCGCGCCACATGTCGCAGTTTTTGTCCCTGCAGATCAAGGCGCGCATGGAGGGCATTAAAACACCGGTTTATGGTTTGGCCGAGGTTCATCACCTGTCATGAGTCATATGGAACGAGAAGCTCGCGAAGCGCCTGAGGCTGTTGCGCGGTTTCTTGACCACAATGGCAAGGCGCTTGTTGAGCTTGGTTTAAGGTTGCGGACCGCGCCGCCGCCGGTGATCATTTCGTCAGCGCGCGGCAGTTCGGACAACGCGGCGGGTTACTTCAAATACCTGACCGAGATTCTCCTAGGAGTTCCGTGTGCGTCGGTTGGGGCGTCGGTGGTTTCGGTTTATGACGCGCCACTGAAGCTCAAAGGCGGTTTGTGTTTGACCATTTCGCAATCCGGCAAGAGCCCCGACATTGTGGCGCTGCAGGACGCTGCAAAAAAAGCGGGCGCTTTGACTGTGGCACTGGTCAACGCGCAAGATTCTCCGGCTGCAAAAAATGCCGATATTTGCCTGGCGCTTCACGCTGGGCAGGAGCTGAGCGTTGCGGCAACAAAATCCTTCATTGTGTCGCTTGTGGCAGGTGCCGCAATCACCTGCCATTGGATGGGAGACCAAAAGACACTGAGCGTCTTGAATGGACTTCCTGAAATTCTGGAGAAGGCGACACACATCAACTGGCCCGAGATGATCAGGCTCGCGGCGCACGCAGAGTCTCTTTATGTTTTGGGACGTGGGCCATGCCTGCCAGTGGCAGAAGAAATTGCCTTGAAGCTCAAGGAAACCTGCGCCATTCATGCTGAAGCCTATTCGATTGCCGAAGTAATGCACGGTCCGCTCGAACTTCTGGGTGATGGCTTTCCGATTTTTGCGCTGTCGCCCGATGATCAGGCGTTGCCTTTTTCGGTTGAGGCCTTCAAGAAAATCGGGGCGACCGGGGCTGATCTTGTTGTCGCTGGCTCCTATGGGCTTCAAATCGCTCCGACTGGCGCGCCGCTGTTTGATCCCATTTCAATGATTCAGACGGCCTATTTGACGATTGAAAAAGTAGCGCAAGTCCGGGGCCGTGACCCTGATCGGCCGCGGCTTCTCAAGAAGGTCACCGAGACACGTTAAGTGATCGAAATCGGCTTGCTGCGCATGCGTGTGACCGTCTCGCGCAGGGCCTTGCGGCAAACGACAGGTGGCAGGCCCTTCAAAATCAATTCCGCGTCAGCTGTCATCTGCGCGCCAATTTCAAAAAGTGCCGCTGGCATACCTCCGGTGCGGTGGGCCGAGAGCAAGAGGCCTTCAATTGATCTTACAGGATCATCCTTGGCCACAGGCTCGATTGGGAATACGTCGGTTGCGGCGCGGAAGCGGCCCGCCTTCACAAATTCCAGAAACACCGGATAGTCTACAACTGCGGCACGGCTCATCAACAGGAAAGATGCGTCCTTTTGAATAAGATCAAACTCGCGTCTGCCAAGGAAGCCCTGGTTTTCGCTGGTGACGCCAGCAAAAACGAAAATGACTTTTGAAGTGGAAAGGACCTCATCAAGTGTGGCGCGCGTGCAGCCAGATTTTGCAATGCTGTAATCGGGCACCCACGGATCAAAGACCTTGATGGGGCAGTTGAAGGGCGCGATCAAACGGTGCAGGGATTTTGCGAGATCGCCAAAGCCGATCATGCCCACTGGCGCGCCGATCAAACTGTAGCTGTCCACATTGCCTTCGAGCCCGTAGCTTTCGAGGCCGTGGCGCATGGCGCGGTCGGCCTTGGTGATCCCACGCGCAAGATCAATAGCCATGCCAAGGGCAGATTCCGCGACGGCTTCGGCAAAGGCTGAACCAGGCGTCAAGACATGGATGCCGTTGGCAAAACAATATTCGTAGTCAATGTTGTCAGTGAAATTGGTTTCCACATTGATGATGGCCTTGAGTTTGCGGGCGCGTTTCAAGCGTTCGGTATTCATCGGCGTTTGACCGACAAGAATGCTCACCTCGGGCAGATGACGCTCCACCATGTCACCCGGCATCGGGCCCTTTTCGTAAGCAATAATTTCGCCCAGGTTCTCAAATTTTCGACGGGTTTTTTCATCGCAAATCACATCAAGAGTGCGCGGCAGCGGATCAACGAGGATGATTGGCTTTGTGATCTCGGCGCTCATTCTACGGTCTCCGTACTGCGTTCGGGTATGCTGGTGTGGAACTCGGCGCGGTAGGGGCGGGCGGTGGATGGCAGCACGGGCAATATCGTATAGTCAGGTTCTTTGCGTTGACGCCACAGGGCGTGAACGACTTCGGCATAGGCACTGAGAATTGAAGGTTTCGGAATTGGGAGGTCGTGCTTGATCAATTCATGCAAGGCCGGCAGGGCGTGATAGGGCACCATGGGGAACATGTGATGCTCGACATGGTAGTTCATGTTCCAATAGATCCAGCGTGTGACGGGGTTCATATAAACTGTCCGACTATTCAGCCGGTGGTCCAGCACGTCTTCTGCCAATCCGCCATGTTGCAGAATACCTGCCATCACCATGTGCCAAGCTCCGTAAATGGATGGACCACCTATCAGAACCAAAGGCAGGAGTGACCAACTGGCCAAGGCCCAAACAAAGGCGGCCCCATAGATTGCCATGTGCCATCTTGCCCAGAAGGTCGCTTTGCCCAATTCACTTTTCGGAATGTAGTCTCTCTCGTCGGGCGTAAATCTGCCCAGTGCGTTGTTGAACAGAACGCTGAAATGCAAAACTATGTCGGGGACGCCCACAAAATGCAGGGCGACCAGGAGCAAGGCGGGCGGGCGCTTGAATCCGATTTCAGGATCTCGTCCCACGATGATCGTATCGGTGTGGTGGCGGGTGTGACTCCAGCGCCAACTCACCGGATTGCGCATCACCATGAACGAGGCAATGTTGTAGACCACGTCATTCTTCCAGGCTGTGCGAAAAGCTGTGCCGTGGCCACATTCATGCCAGCGGGAATCGCAAGCTGATCCATAAAGAACGCCATAGACCGCAAAAAAGGGAATGGCCCACCAGCTGCCCCAGAACCAGATGCCGCCAGCAGCCGTCAGGGCCAATAGTCCAAGCCAGATCACAGTATCACGCGTGGCTGGGCCATCTGTGCGCTGCATAAGCTCTTTCATGGTCTTTCTCGGGATTTCAGAATGATACCACTCAGCCGAGGCCAGGCCGATTTCAACAGCGTGGCGGCCTTGAGGGCCGGTCAGGCTGTAATCGCGCCGCTTGGAATTTGTGGCATCAATCGTGGTCATGTCTGTCCTCCCTTCGATTCACGCAAGGGTGCGCAGTTTGTGGCCCGCCTGCAAGTCATTTTAGGGAGAAAAATCTTTAAGGCTTAATGGCTATTGAACGAGGCCTCTGGCGTCAACTTTCGCGGCGCCCAGAACTTTGCTGCCACGCACAAAGACTACTTCATCAAAAAGATTTGTGACCGGGCAGACGTGGTTTGGCGTGACGCGGACGAGATCGCCGACTTTTGGCTTGTTCATAAGGTGCGAAATATCAAGGTAGCCATGCTCTTCATTGGCCGCGAAGATTTTGGCATCGCCTAGATCATGCACCACGCCATAGCCCTCAAGGCCGAGGAGATCGCTGGTCAATGACTTGGTACCGGCATCAATGATGGCGCGATCAGCGGTGGGGCGGCTTACCACGGTGGCCAACACAGTGAGCGCGCAGTCCTCAAAGCCGCAGGTGCCGCGCGCCACGAGAGATCGATCGAAGTAGATGTAAGTGCCAGCGCGATATTCTGTGAGCTGAGACAGGCCTTCATCCTTCCACATGTCGGGAGAGCCGCCGGAGGTGATGGCTCGGACTTCAAGACCAGCCTTTCGGCAAAGATCACGCGCCTTCACCAGAAATTCCTCGGTCTGCAGGCGCTGCCCGGTTCCGGCGTAAGTCATTAAACCGCCGAAAGTGAGGCTTGGTGTTTTGTCGATGATTTGCGCGAGCTGTAATGCCGCTTCGGGAGTTTGAACGCCATTTCGTCCTGCGCCCGTGTCACATTCCACCAAAACTGAAATAGCGCGTCCTGAGGCTTTTCCAGCGCTTGATAACCCCTCCAACATTTCACCGCTATCTGCAACGACCGAGATTGCGGTGCGTTGTGCCAATGCCGCCAGTCGTCTTGTTTTGTTGGCACCCACCACATTGAATGTGAGAAGCATGTCAGTGATGCCTGCATCAGCCATCACTTCGGCTTCTCCCAGTTTTTGGACCGTGATGCCTCTGGCCCCTTTGGCCATCTGATATTTTGCAAGGCCGACGAGTTTATGGGTTTTGATGTGGGGGCGATTGGCGAGCCCCAGAAGATTGCAGCGGTTCTGCCAGCGCGTCACATTGTGCTCTACCACATCGACATCAATCACAGGAACAGGCGTCTCCAAATCCTCGAGGCGTTCTCCCACCGAGCGGAGCGTCAAATAGTCAGTCAGGGACAAGGCCATTCTCAATTCACCTCAGGTCGGGTTCAAGCGGAAGTCTTTGCCTTCCGGCAAGGTCTGCCCGCCATCAACAATAATGGTGGTTCCAGTGATATAGGACGCATCTTCTGACACGAGGAACAGAACGGCGTTTGCCACATCGCGCGGCGTTCCCAAGCGACCGAGTGGCACTGCGTCTTCCATCATCTTGATGAAGGATTCGGAACGGTGCTGCTTCATGCCATCGGTCAGGATGTTGCCGGGTTCAATGCCATTGACGGTAATGTTGTAGCCGGAAAATTCCAATGCCGCAGCCTTGATGAAGCCGTTGATGCCCGCTTTGGAAGCTGAGTAGTGGCCATGGCCTGGGCTGGTGACTCGGGCGCCCGTAATTGATGACGTGAAGACCATGCGGCCGCCGCCGCGGCTTCTGAGAGCGGGAAGGGCGGCGCGGGCCGACAGAAACGTGCCCTTGAGGTTGACGGCCAAAACCTCGTCCCATTCTTCGGGCGAGGTATTCTCGATCAGAGTCCACGGATAGATGCCGGCATTCTGAACCAGAATGTCGAGCCCGCCGTAGGTCTGGAGTGCAAGGGCCACAGCGTTTTGATTGTCCTCGAGTTTGGACACGTCAACGCCGATGAACTGTCCACCGAGCCGCTTTGCAGTGTCCTGGCCTTCGGCCACAAGGCTGTCGGCGATGACGACTTTGGCTCCTTCTTCGACGAAACGTTCAGCGATGCCGGCACCGATGCCGCGCGCCGCGCCGATCACCAGTGCTACTTTGCCTTCTAATCTTTTGCTCATGTGAGTTTCCGCCGGATGGTGAGTTTAACGGTGTCCAGCAGCACGGCTGCGAGCACCAGAGTGCCGAGGATCATTTGCGTGTAGTGGGCGGGCATGCCCATCAGGTTGATGGCGGTTTGAATGGAGTGCAGCAACAACACACCAGCATAGACACCGGGAAGACGGCCAACACCGCCTTTGAGGCTGACGCCACCAATCACCACGGCGGCAAAGGCCTGAAACAACATGCCCACGCCGAGGCCCGCCGAAGCGCCCGATGTGCGGATGGCGAGCAGCCAACCGGCAAGACCCGCAATGGCACCCGCCATCACGAATGAAATCCACACGAGCTTGTCGACAGCGATGCCAGCGCGGAAGGTTGCAGCGCGATTACCTCCGATCATGGTGATGTGTCGGCCAAAGGGTGTCTTCGACATGATGAAAGTGAAGACGGCGAAACCGGCTATGGCAATCCACGCGATCAGTGGGATGCCCAGAAAAGTGTCGATGCCGATGAATCTTATGGTGGGTGCCAAATCTTGAGCAGAGCGCCCGCCCGACAACGCCACGACGACTCCGCGCACCCAAATATAGGAAGCCAAGGTCACGATGAACGCATCCATCTTGAGTTTCACGACCAACAGGCCGTTCAAATATCCAATGATGGTCCCGACCAATAAGGCGATGATAAGCGAGACGGGGAGGGCCAGCCAATCCGGCGTCAATGTCCATCCGATGCCAATGCCATGCGAGCAAAATAGAGTGCCGACGACCATGGCCGAGAGAGCCGCAGTTGACTCAACCGAGAGGTCCATGTTTCCAGCAATGATGACGATGGCAAGCCCGATGGCCATCACCCCCACCATCGTAGAGCTTTCGATGATATTGACGAAAATGCCAGTCTGGAAAAAGTTCGGCACGGTCAACGAAAACACCGCCAGCACAATGGCCAGCAGGAACCAGACAAGATTGTCGAGCGCGAATTCCACCATCGCTCGGTTACGGCGCGTGATCATGTGGTGTGTCCTGAAAGGAAATGCCCCGGACCCTTCTGGGTCCGGGGTCGCTTTGCGATTTATTCTACGGGTGTGACCTTATCGGCGGGAGCCTTCAAGTTGCCCCAGAAGCGGGGTTCATCAACGTTGTCCTTGGTGATCGCGGCACCTGGAATCTTGATGTTCGGTCCCCAGCTTTCAATGGTGACAACGGAATCAAGTCCAAGCACCTTGTAGGTTCCGGCCTTGATTTCCTGCTTTTTCACAACCTTGTCGGCAAACATGGCGAGTGCTGCGGCCTGTGCATAAAGCGGTTGTTCCACTTCCACATTTTCCCAGCCCTTGCGGATCAGGTCGAGACCGACGGGTGCGCCGTTGGACGAGACCAGCATCACATCACCGGGCTTTTTGCCCTTGGCTTCAAGCGAAGCCACGGCAGCCACGGCCAAATGGGCCGCATGAACGAAGATCAGGTCAATGTCTGGGTTGGCCACCAACTGGTCGGCAACAATCGTGCCGGCGTTGGACGCTTCCCAGTTCAAGGCGGGCAGCGAGATGATCTGCACATCGGGGAAGGCCTTCATCTTTTCTTCAAAGCCCTTCTGGATGTCGAGTGTGTAGGAGTCGGACGGATCGCCCAATACCTGGAGGATCTTGCCTTTGACGCCACCCTTCTTGGCCTTCAGCAGCTTTTCGATTTCATCAGCCGCGACGTGGCCGATTTCGACAGTTCCGGCAACGGAGGTGAAATCAGATTTTGTGGCCGTGATCTGACGGTCAAATTCCATGACGGGAATGCCGGCCGCGCGGGCCTTTTCGATGGCCGGCTGGATCGCGTTAAAATCCACAGCAGCCATGACAATGGCTGCGGGCTTCAACAGGATTGTATCATTCATCTGGCTTTGTTGCAGGTCGGTCTTGTTGTCGGCGTTGAGTGTTTTCACATCATAGCCCACGTCTTTCAGGAATTTTTCGATGGCTGACACGGACTCGGTTTGGAATTCGTCGAGCAATGTCGGGACCATGTAATAGATGGTGCCCTTCGATTCAGCGAAGGTAGGCGTCGCAACGCCCATCGCGGTGATCGCGATGGAAGCGAGAAGCAAGCGGCGTATGTGGTTCATGGGTCGTCTCCTGTTGGGGGTTGGGTGGTTCACGGGCCGTTCGGCCTCATTTCTTGGGCTTTGCCTTCAAAGGCCTCGCCGGTGATCATGCGGACAACTTCATCGGGGCTGGTGTTTTCACGTTTAACGTCGCCCGCAACCTGGCCTTGGCGGATGACGACGATGCGGTCGGCCACTTGGAAGGCCTGCGCCATGATGTGGGTGATGACGACAACGCCGATGCCTTGGGACGCAATGCGCTTGATCATTTCAAGGCCGCGGCGGGTCTGTTCGACACCCAAGGCCGCGAAGGGTTCATCGAGCAACACGAGCTTGCCGCCCCAATGGACAAAGCGGTTGAGTTCGATGGCCTGGCGTTGGCCACCTGAGAGGTGTTCGACATTGGTGCGCAGCGATGGGATGCGCGTTCCGGCGTTGGCAATGGCTTTTTCGGTGGCCTCATACATGGCATCTTCCTGCAACACCGGAATGCCGAAATAGCGCTTCACGATTTCACGGCCCATGAAGAAGTTGGCGACGACGTCGACATTGGTGCACAGAGAAAGGTCTTGATAGACGGTTTCAATGCCAGCGGACTTGGCCTCCTTGGGGGACGCGAATTTTCGCTCGGCGCCATCGAAAAACAGTGAGCCTGAGGTTGCTTCGAGGCCACCCGAGATGATTTTAACCAGTGTCGATTTGCCGGCACCATTGTCACCCAGCAGGGCCACGACTTCCCCAGGTTGAATTTCGAAACTGATGCCGCGCAGGGCTTCAATGGCTCCAAAATTATGCCGGATGTCCGTCAGCCTGAGGAGGGGGGAGTTTGTCATGCCGCTGCTCCGCGATTGAAAATAGGATCACGGGGTTTCTCCGTTTCGTCCTTGTTGAACATCATGCCAAAGCGCGGTGTCAGCGCCCCGGAGATCGCCAGTGAGGCCGCGCCGCGCAAAGCCGCCTCGCGGCCTCCCGTCGAAAAGATGACGCGCGGGACGTTGCGATCTTTTCGCGATGAGACGGAGTTAGCCAGCGGTTCTGCCAGTTTCAGCAGGCGTTGGGGAATGTCGTTTTCTGCAAGGCCGCCAATGATAATGGTCTGTGGGTCAAAAAGGTTTTCGATTGTCGCGATGGCCGAGCGAAACAGGGGTGCGGCTTCTGCAAGCCAACCTTCAACGCCGATTTCTGCCGAGCGGCGCTCAAATGCTTCGTGTGAGACGTAGCGTTCCAGGCAGCCGCGATTTCCGCACGGGCAGGGCACCCCATCTGGAACCACGGGCACATGGCCTATTTCGCCTGCGTTGTTGTGGCCGCCACGCATTGGCAAACCATCATGGACCATGCATCCGCCAAGGCCCACGCTAAAGAACATATAGTAATAGTCCCGGTGATCGCGGCCGGCCCCGTAGAGCCTTTCGCCAAGAGCGGCCGCAGCGTGGTCGACCTCGCTGAAAACCGGGCAATCGGCAATTTCGGATAGTCGTTCGATGATGGGTACGTCTTTCCAGCCTTCGAGCGTGGTTGGACCAACGAAACTCATCGATTCAACATCATAGGGACCGGGCATTGACAGGCCCACACCTAACAGGCGCTTGCCGGGTTTTGCGGACTTGAACTCAGCAATGATGTCGGCGATTTCGCGAAAGGCGCGCGCAGGTTTTACGCAATTTCGGCCGCGCGAGCGCGACGCTACAATCTCTCCGGCCAGATTGACCAGAGCCGCTTCAATGCCAATGGGCGTGATGTTGAGGCCAATGGCATAGCCGCCATCGGGGTTGATGCTGAGGCTGGTTGCTGGATAGCCGCGCACCCGCTTGGAATTTCGTGTGCCGAGCAGGAAATCCTGCTCTTCCAATTCGCGGGTAATGTTGGACACGGTTTGAACTGTCAGGCCCACACGCCCGGCGATTTCGCCGCGGGCAATTGGCCCATGCTGCCTGATTGTCTCAAGCACGATGCGGCGGTTATACGGCCGTCCGAATTCTTGGTTGGTGCCTTTTAGCGCCATTTTTTCTTCCCTGTGATGACGAGCCAAGCATGTTTGATTTATTAAATCAAATGGATTTCATTAATCGCGAGAAGAATCTTAGACAGGTGGTTGGTGAGGGGAGGCGGGAACTAGCAAATTTGCTTTTGAATCAACCGATGGCCAGGAGAATGCGCTTGGCGATCAATGCAGCAGAAGTTTTTTCAAAGCTCAGCGGATTGATGACAAGCTTTCCCTGATCGCGGCGCGCCGGGTCTACATGGATGCTGGGGCTGCCTTTAATCAACTTGGCGATGACAGTTGATGCGGAAACCTTCGGGTTGGTGAGCGTGATCACAAGCTGCGGCACAGTGCCAAGATATTTCTCACCTTCGATCTCAACATGGCAATTTTTAGATTGCGCTAGATCGTTGGCGATCGGTGTCAGGCGTTCAAGCCAGCGGCGATGGCGCGTGGCGTCGCCTTCGGCGATGAACAGGCGCAAGGCCGTCAACACACCAACAACTTCTTCTTTGCCGACTTTGCAGCTTCGGCCAATGCCATGTTGCGGCGTGCCTTTCAGCTTGCGCTTGTCGATCAAAGACATTGGGGGGTCCCACAGGTCTTCATAGATATCGAGGTCAAGGTGCTGAAGCGCAGCCGACATGATCAGGTCTTTGCGCCCACACAGAATGCCGCTGGCTTGCGGTCCGCCCAGGGCCTTGCCGCCGGAATAAGCCACAAGGTCTGCCCCTTCGGCGATAAATTTCTCTAGGTTGGATTGCGGCGGCAACTGGGCCGCTGCATCAACGATCACCGGAATTTTGTGTTTCTTGGCAAGGGCGGTCACAGTTTTCAAAGATGGTTGCGCGTTCGCGTCGGCCACGTAGAAGATTGCTGCCGTGTTCTCGGAAATTGCATCTTCGATTTCCCAGGCTTCAGCATCGCGCACGCCAGCTCCAGCATAACGGTCGGGCAGGCCCACCTCGACGATGGTGGCACCCGCTGCCCTGATAGCGTGGTCGTAGAAATTGCGCTGGCTGCGGATCATGATAATTTCGTTTTTTAGCCCACGTGTATCAGGCAGGCGCGCCATGCGGCCCAGATCAAGCCCGGCGATACAGGCGGCAGCAGCAAGCGTGAGGCAAGCTGCGGCTCCAGACGCCACGTATCCCGCCTCAGCACCCGTCGCCTTGGCAATTTCGCGCGATGCTGCGGCTTGAAGTTCGGCCATGTCCACACAGTGGAGCGAGGCTTCCACCATGGCGGCGGACACCTCGGCCCGCATGATGCCGCCTGAAAGGCGCGTGGCAGTGCCCTTGGCATTGATGATCGGAGTAACGCCCAGCGTGTCGTAGACTGTCATGGCTTCACTGCGAATATTGCGGTGATTTCCACTGAAATGTTTTCCGGCAGAGTTCCCATGCCGACAGCGGCGCGGGCGTGGCGACCGCTCTCGCCGAACACTTCAATGAACAGCTCTGAGCAGCCATTGATGACTTTTGGATGTTCCATGAAATCCGGTGCCGCGTTGACCATGCCCAAAACATTTAGAATGCGTTCAACACGGTCGAGTGAGCCCAGAATATTTTGCGCAGCTGCCAGAAGCACCATTCCGGTGCGCCTGGCGTGGAACTTGGCATCGTCCAGTGAAACATCTTTTCCGACTACGCCCTTGGCAAGAGTGCCATCTTCCAGCACGGGACCCTGGCCTGACAAATAGAGGATGCCATTGTGCAAAACTCCCGGCACATAGGCGCCCTTTGGTGTGGGCAAGGTGGGGAGCATAATTCCCAAGGCTTGGAGTTTTTCGGCGATGGTCACGGTTGGAACCCTCAAAGACTTTCTGGAATTGCGTTTGCGAAATTGGAAATTCGCGGCTTTATAGTGTCAAATATCAGGGGAAGTAAATCTGATGCGATCAACCAAGGCAATTCAGGTGATTGGCTGCCACGCTGAAGGCGAGGTTGGTGATGTGATCGTGGGTGGCGTTGCGCCGCCGCCGGGCGACACAGTCTGGGAGCAATCGCGCTTCATTGCCACTGATGGAACTTGCGCGCCTTCGTTTTGAATGAGCCGCGCGGAGGCGTGTTTCGGCATGTGAATCTTCTGGTGCCACCCAAGGACCCTCGCGCGCAGA
This sequence comes from Hyphomicrobiales bacterium, assembly GCA_038231475.1. Classification (GTDB taxonomy): domain Bacteria; phylum Pseudomonadota; class Alphaproteobacteria; order Rhizobiales; family Aestuariivirgaceae; genus Aestuariivirga. The sequence continues at coordinate 431,951 of JBBRLH010000002.1, forward strand.
TGGGTTTCATTATCATGGAGCCTGAAGACACGCCGCCGATGTCGGGTTCCAATTGCATCTGTGTGGCCACGGTCTTGCTCGATACGGGGATCATCCCGATGGTGGAGCCTGAAACGCGCCTTGTTCTTGAAGCGCCAGCCGGACTGGTTGAGATCACCGCGCATTGTGTGAATGGCAAAGCTGTGTCGATCACCTTGAAAAATGTGCCGGCCTTTGCCGATCGCATTGGCGTCCCGCTTGAAGTCGAGGGCCATGGGACCATTTTAGTCGATACGGCTTTTGGCGGCGACAGTTTTGTGATGGCGGATGCCGAGGCGCTTGGTTTTGACAATGTGCCAGATGAAGCGCGCGACATTGCAGTTCTGGGTCGCAAGATTGTGAAGGCGGCCAATGAGCAACTGGGCTTTGTCCATCCTGAGCTTCCCGGATGGACCCATTATTCATTTGCGTTTTTGACGGGCCCCCTCGAGCGTGTCGATGGTTGCTTGTCAAGCCGCAACGCGTGTGTGGTGAAGCCCGGCAAGATTGATCGCTCGCCTACGGGCACTGGATGTTCGGCTTTGATGGCAGTGCTTCACGCCAAGGGATTGATGCAAGAGGGAGAGACTTATATCGGGCGGTCGATTATTGAGAGCCGGTTCATGGGATCAATTGTTGGTAGGACCCATGTCGGCAATCACGCGGCGATTATTCCCACCATCACAGGCCGGGCTTGGATCACGGGACAAGCAACATTGCTGCATGATCCCGATGATCCCTGGCCCAGAGGCTACAAGATTTCAGATACTTGGCCTCTGGACGCGCAAGAGTGAATGCTACCAGCGGCGTCGCCAAGACCCCTGACCGCGCACCAGTGAAATGACAAACAAAAGTATAAGCGCACCGACTGTGGCGTTGATGATTGCAGAGACGAGGCCTTCGCCGAGATGAATGCCGAGGCGTGGCAACAGCCATCCGCCGACCAAAGCGCCAAAGATGCCGATCACTAAGTCGCCGATAATTCCAAATCCAGTGCCTCTGAAAATTTGCCCAGCCAGCCAGCCAGCAATTAATCCAACGACCAAAACAATGACGAGACTTTCATTCGACATTTTATTTCCTCCGCAATTCAAGTTGAATATGAGTTGTTAAACCGTGCTCTTTGATTTTAATTTCACGGTATTTGAAATGACCAATCCGAGGGATTGATTAGGTGCTAAACGGATGGAGACTGAAATGGTTCCATATAAATTCGATATATAAGTATTTTTCTCACGCGGCGATGTTGCATTGACATCCACTGTTCCAAAGTATTTCAATTCAAAAAAATACAGAACAAAGCAATGGGAGCCACATCATGACCAACCTTTACAGGACAGCGCTTTCTGAACTTGGCGTCGTATTTGATCGATTGAATGACAGCGATGTGGACAAGGCCTGCGACATGATCGCCAAGGCTCACAAGATCGTGGTTTTTGGTGGCGGCCGCGAGCGCTTACAAATCATGGGCTTTGCCATGCGGCTATATCATATGGGTCTGGCTGTTGCGGTTGAAGGTGACATGACAACTCCGCCAGTCAGGAAGGGCGATTTGTTTCTCGTGACCTGTGGCCCCGGAGAAATATCCACGGCACTCGCCTTGATGGGCGTCGCCAAGGCAGCTGGTGCAAAAATCCTGTTCATCACGGCCCAACCCAAAGGACGCGGTGCAGCATTGGCAGATTTTGTTTTGCATTTGCCAGCACAAACCATGGCCGACGATGAAGGCGAGAAGCGCTCTTCCGTTTTACCCATGGGCTCACTTTTTGAAGGCGCATTGTTTGTGCTTTTTGAAGTGATGGTTTTGAAGCTCATAACCGTCATGAAGATCAAGCCGGAAGTCATGCGCTCCAATCACACCAATCTCGAATGAGATCCAACGTATGTGATTTTTATTGTGCAGTGCGGTGTAGTTTCATCGTTGCCGCACGGTCCACTTAGATGCGATTTGTATGACCAATACGCAAAATTGGCTTGACTGAAAATAATATGAGCGCGATATTATACTACTAATTAGAAAGCAGATAGTTGCTTCTAACCGGAAAAATCCGGAACCCATGGGAGAGTAATCAATATGTCAGATTTTAATCGTCGTCAGTTCCTGAAAGCTGCCGCTGCAGCGGGTGCTGTCGTTGTTGGCGCACCATTTGCTTTAGCTGATGGTCTGCCAAAGCTGCCTGTCAAGGCCACCTACAAGGTTGGTTTTGCTCAAACCGAGAGCAACAATCCTTGGCGCCTGGCTCAAACCGCAAGCATGAAAGCTGAAGCTGAGAAGCTCGGCTGGCAGTTGGTTTATACCGATGCTGCCGGCTCTGCTGCCAAGCAGGTTGCTGACGTGAACAGCATGATCGCTCAGAAAGTTGATGCGATTTTCTTGTCACCACGTGAAGAAAAGCCACTGATTCCAGCCGTTATGGCTGCCAAGAAGGCCGGCATTCCATTGTTCCTGATCGATCGCGGCGTTGATGCAACCCTTGCTAAGGGCGGCGTTGATTACGTGACATTCATCGGTTCAGACTTCATCAAGGAAGGCACGACTGCTGGCGAAGCCATGGTAAAGGCTACGGGCGGCAAGGCCATGATCCTCGAAATCGAAGGTTCGACCGGTTCGTCGCCTGCCAATGACCGCAAGAAGGGTTTCGACGATGTCATCGCCAAGAATCCTGGCATGAAGATCATTGCCTCGCAGTCGGGCGACTTTGCCCGTGACAAGGGCCGCCAGGTTGCTGAAGCGCTGATCCAGGCTCATCCGGAAGCTACTGCCATTTTCGCTCACAACGACGAAATGGCCATTGGCGCCATTGCCGCTCTTGAAGCTGCTGGCAAGGTTCCAGGCAAGGACATCCTCGTCGGCTCGATCGACGGCGAAAAGGACGGCCTGCAGGCCATCATCGACGGCAAGATGGTGTACTCGGTTGAGTGCAACCCCAAGTTTGGCCCAGCTGCTTATGCTGCTGCGATCAAGTACGCGAAGGGTGAAACACTTCCTCCTGTCATGACCAACACGGATCGTTTCTATGATGCCAGCAATGCAAAAGACAGCATGGCTGATTCATATTGATCTGTTTCTGAACTAATATCCTCCCAGGAACCCGATTTCTTATAGACAGAAGTCGGGTTCTAATTTTGGGTTGTGGAGATTTATACGGCGCCATTGCAGGGCTGAAAAAATGTTGCAATGATGCCTTGATTGCGAAAGTGGCAATGGGATGGTTGGGACTGCTTCTCCGGATTTGAAAGAATTGCTGGCCATGTCGAATATCGGCAAGGCGTTCGCTGGCATTCCGGCTTTGAGAAATGCCTCGCTGCATGTGGCGGCGGGCGAAGTTCACGCGTTGGTCGGCCAAAATGGTGCCGGCAAATCGACGATGATCAAGGTTTTGACAGGCTATGTGAAACGCGACAGCGGCGACATCATGTTTGATGGCGCCCCCTTTGAAGCGCGTTCGCCGCAAGATGCGCAGGCCAAGGGCATCAGCACGATTTATCAGGAAATCAACCTGGTGCCGTATCGTTCGATTACCGAAAATATTTGTCTTGGCCGTGAGAAACGTCGCTTTGGCTTGCTGGACTGGGGTTCCATGCACGATGAGGCGCGCTCTCTGATGGGCCGCTTCAAAATCGATATTGATGTGCGCAAGCCCTTGCTGTCCTTCAATACCGCCACACAGCAGATGGTCGCCATTGCGCGCTCGATTGGCTTCAAAGCCAAGCTGGTGATCATGGACGAGCCCACCTCGTCGCTGGATGAGCGCGAAGTCAAAGTGTTGTTTGACGTGATCAATCAATTGAAGGCGTCGGGCATTTCAGTCATTTTCGTCAGCCACAAGCTTGATGAACTTTATGCTGTGTGTGACCGCGTGACAATCATGCGCGATGGTCAAACCGTGAAGACAAGTTCGATGAAAGCCATCAGCAAAATTGAACTGGTGGCCAGCATGTTGGGCCGCGACATTGCCCAGGTTTCAAAAAGTGCCACGGCCTTTGGTGGCCGCAAGGGCAACGCCGGCGAGACGCTGCTGCAAGCCGACAATCTTAGCGCTGGCCATAAGGTTCAGGATGTTTCGCTGAGCGTAAAGCGCGGGGAAATCGTTGGACTGGCTGGCCTGTTGGGGGCAGGGCGCACCGAAACCGTACGCATGGTCTTTGGTGCTGACAAGATGCGCAGCGGGAACTTGAAATTGGCCGACAAGCCTTTTCAACCCCAGGAACCGATTGACGCAATCAAGGCCGGAATTGGATTTTCGTCAGAAGATCGGAAACTCGAAGGCATTATTCCCGATATGTCGGTTGCTGAAAACCTCACCCTCGCATTGATGCCGCAACTGGCCAAGGCTGGCATTTTGGATGAAGCGCAACAGCGCAAGATCGTTGAGAAATTTATTACCAGGCTTGGCATCAAATGTAGCGGGCCTGACCAGCGCATTCGCGAGTTGTCGGGTGGCAACCAGCAAAAAGTCTTGTTGGCGCGCTGGCTGGCGATGAACCCAAAATTGCTGATCCTCGATGAGCCGACCCGTGGCATTGACGTAGGTGCCAAGGCTGAAATTCAAACCATTGTAAAAGAACTCGCCGATCAAGGATTGGGAGTTTTGATGATCTCGTCGGAACTGGAAGAAGTCATCGAAGGTTCAGACCGGGTTGTTGTTTTGCGGGATGGACGCAGTGTTGCAGAGCTCTCGGGCAAGAAAATATCTGAGGCGGCGGTCATGGCAGCCATGGCACATGGCGATCATATTGCGCCGGAGGAAAAGGCATGAGCGACGCCACGTCTGTAAAAGCCATGTCAACTGGCCAATCTAATCTTGCGCCATTCCTGTTGAAAAATGCGAGCCTTTTGGCCTTGCTTGCCTTGATTATATTCAACGTGCTGTTCACCAATCATTTCGTGTCGATTCAGACTTTGAATGTGAATCTCACACAGGTTGCAACGATTGTGATCGTCGGTGTCGGCATGACATTGGTCATCGCCACGGGCGGTATTGACCTTTCGGTCGGCTCAATGATGGCCATTTCAGGTGCCATCGCACCGCTGATTTTCCTCGGCACTGCCGTCAAGATCGGTGAGATTCATATTGCTGTGGCTGTCGGCATGATCGTGGCCGTTCTGGCGGCGGGTGCCTTTGGTTGGTTCAATGGTTGGCTTATCACACGCTTCCGCATTCAACCCATCATCGCCACGCTGGTTCTGTTCATCGCCGGTCGCGGCATTGCGCAGGTTTCTACAAATGGTAATTTGCAGCCCTTCAAACTGTCGCAATTCCAATGGATCGGACTTGGGCGCTGGTTTGGAGTTCCAGTGCAGGTCATCATCATGGTTCTGCTGGTTATCGCTGCGGCATGGGTCTTGAAGCGGTCGTTGTTTGGTCGTCAGATTCTCGCAATTGGTGGCAACGAACGCGCTGCGCGCCTCTCGGGCATTCCAGTGGCCAGTGTGAAGCGCTGGGTTTATTGCATCAGCGGTCTCTGTTCAGGCATCGCTGGCTTGGTTGTGATTGCGATCAATTCATCAAGCGATGCCAACCTCGTGGGCCTCGGCATGGAACTCGATGCCATTGCGGCTGTGGCCGTGGGTGGCACGGTCCTTAACGGGGGACGCGCGACCGTCACTGGCACACTCATCGGCGCCCTCATCATTCAACTTGTCCGCTACACATTGCTTTCAAACGGTGTGCCCGATGATGTCGCCAAGCTCGTCAAGGCGCTGCTGATTGTTGTGGCTGTCTGGCTGCAACGCCAGGGAAGGTCCTGATCCATGAAAAAATCCGCAATCTTGTCTGCGTTGTCGAGCCAGGGTGTGTTGATTGCTCTCGCGCTGCTCATACTTTTTGGCTGGCTGCGCTATGACAATTTTCTTGATCCTTTCAATGTCACTTCGGTGTTGCGTTACAACTCGATGTTCGCCCTCGTGGCGCTGGGCATGTGCTTTGTCATCATGACGGGCGGCATTGACTTGTCCGTGGGATCAACGGCTGCCTTGGGCAGTGTGGTTTCTGCTCTTTTCAGTCAACATGGCATGTTGGTTGGAACATTGGCCGGCGTTGCTGCTGGCCTGTGCGTGGGGATGATCAACGGCTTTGTGATCGTCAAACTTCGCATCTTGCCCTTCATTGCAACGCTTGCAGCGATGTTGGCTGCAAATGGCACTGCGTTGTTGCTTGCCCAGGACCAATCCGTTTCGGTTTCATATGATGGCACCTTCGTCAATCTCGGGCAGGGGGATCTATTTGGGCTTCCCATTCCCGCCTGGATTGGCATTATCGCTTATATCGTTGGCTCAATCGTTTTGAATTTCACGGCGACGGGACGCACCGTTCTGGCCATTGGTGGCAATGAAGATGCAAGCCGTTTGATGGGTCTGCCGGTCGATCGTGTGAAGTTCATGGTCTATGTTTTGAGCGGCGGACTTTCTGGGCTTGCTGGCGTCATTCTGGCCTCGCAGTTTGGTGCGGGTCAGCCGATTGAAGGCGTGGGTTGGGAACTCTTTGCCATTGCGTCAGTCGTCGTGGGTGGCACGCTGCTTACTGGTGGCGTGGGATCCGTGGGCGCAACGCTAGCGGGCGTCATGCTGCTGGGACTGATCTTCAATGTCTTGAATTTCGAGAACGGCTTGGGCTGGATTTCACTGTCGGCCTATTGGCAATCGGTCATCCGCGGCTTGTTCCTGCTGGCGGTTGTGATCCTTCAGTCGCGCCTGACATCGAAAGAAGCTACGGGCGCGACTTAACTGCGCTTAACCCGCTAGGTATTGGCTCGCAGCTGAAACAGCGGCTCGGGAACGCCTGCTACCTCGGGCTTAAAGCTGAAAAGATCGCCAGATTGCGGCCATGCCTCCAATTTTTCTTTGGACAGGCCATCGCGGGCTGATGTGATGTAGAGTGTGCGTAGGTCATCTCCACCAAATCCTACTGTGGTGACATGTGGTGCTGGAACGTTCATTTTGAAAAGGCGCTCACCCTGTTTTGAAATGCGCGTCACGCGCGCACCACCCCAATGCGCCACCCACAGGCAATCCTCGGCATCGACGGTCACGCCATCGGGCATGCCTTCGTCATCTTCATAGTTGACCAATATGCGGCGGTTGCGCGGGTGGGGATCATCGGCACTAATGTCATAAGCGAAGGTTTTGCGGCCTGCGCTGTCGTTGAAATACATGGTCTTGCCGTCGAGTGAAAAGGCCGGACCATTTGATACAGCAAAGCCTGAGTCACCGAGATAGGACTCGCCTGAAGGCAAGACACACCAGAGTGCGCCGCGCGCCTCTTGCTCTTTATAGTGCGAGGTTCCGACCCACAGCCTGCCGAAACGGTCGGTCTTGCAGTCGTTGTAAATGATGGCATCGCGACCACGTTCCGGGTTGGCAAAGAAAACCGTAGCGCCGGTTTCAATGTCCAGCGTTGACAGTCCATGGAGGTGGCTCACCATGACGAGCTTGGGATTGCTGGTGGGCACAATGGCCCCAAGGGGCCCCGCAAGTTTCACATCCATCACCTTCGTTACGCCTCTGGCCGGATCAAGCGAAAACAACCGCGGCAATAAAAGATCAATCCACATCAAGCGTTTCGAGGCCACATGCCAGATCGCCGCTTCGCCAAGCTGGTTCGACCCTTGATAGATATTTTGTAAGTTTGACATTAAAATCCCCAAACGGTTTTTTCCACTCTAACGGCAAATCTCTGGCCCTGCCAAGCTTTGCGAAACTTAACGACTTGGCGAGACTTGACGCGGTGGCTTTATCTCGCGCACTCTGAACGCCAGAGGGACACGCCATGACGACAGAACACACCACCAACCGCTGGCGGCGCTATGCGCAATGGGATGATCGCCCCTTGCGGCTCGACAAATTTGCCAAGGAAGATGCCGCCAACGGCTTCAGCGCCTTCAGCAGCCCTGCTGATCCCAAGCCCGGCATTGGCATAGCACATGGCAAGATTGCCAGCATGGACGGTGTGCTGGCCCATGACTTCGACATGATCGATGAATTCATCGCGCGCCACCATCTTGATCCGGCAATTGTGCCTGAAGCGATGGCGATGGATTCAGGTTTGGTTGCGCGCATGCTGGTCGACATGAATGTGCCGCGCACCACGCTGGTGCGGCTTGCGCATGGCATGACTCCCGCCAAGCTCGCAGATGTCGTCTCAAGACTGAATGCGCTCGAAATTTCTTTTGCCTATTCGAAAATGCGGGCGCGCAAGACGCCGGGCAATCAGGCGCATGTCACCAATGCCAAAGATGACCCGCTGCAACTGGCTGCCGATGCGGCAACCGCCGTAGCCTTTGGCTTTGATGAGATCGAGACCACCATGCGGGTGTCACGCAATGCGTGGTCCAACGCAGTGGCTTGTGCTGTCGGTGGTGCGGTTGGCCGCTGGGGCACATTGTTTCAATGTTCGAGCGAAGAGGCCGAGGAACTTCGTATCGGCATGGCAGGTTTCACGTCTTATGCCGAAACAGTCTCAGTCTATGGCACGGAAAAATCCTTCATTGATGGTGATGACACGCCGTGGTCGAAGGCGTTTCTCGCCGCAGCCTATGCCTCGCGCGGCATCAAAATGCGCTGCACGTCGGGAGCGGGCTCTGAACTCCTGATGGGCTTTCACGAGTCGAAATCGCTTCTCTATCTTGAAGCGCGGTGTCTTTGCCTGCAGCGCGGCATGGGGGTTCAGGGAACGCAGAATGGCGGCATTGATGGCGCTCCGATCACTGCGACGGTTCCAGGTGGCATCCGCGAATTGATGGCGGAAAACCTGATCGCCGTTTGGCTTGATCTCGAATGTGCTTCGGGCAATGACGCGCGCTCAACTGAGTCAGAAATTCGCGTTGGCGCCAAGATCCTTCCTTATCTCATTTCGGGGTCTGATCTCATCTGTTCAGGTTTTGGTTCTATTCTTGCCTATGACAATTCTTTTAATCCGTCATTGATCAATGGCGAGGAGATGGAGGACTATCTGGTTCTCCAGCGTGATTTTGAAGCCGATGGCGGATTAACGCCTTTGCCGGAGTCGCGCGCGCTCGATTTGCGTTCACGCGCCGTTGAGGCCATCGCCGCAGTCTTCGAAGAGTTGAAACTGAGCACGCCTACGGCTGATATGAAGCAGAGTGTGGTCGTTGCTTCGGGTTCGGATGAAACGCGAAGCTATTCCCCCCGTGATGTGGCGGGCATCAGTGAGGCCATCAAAGACTGCAACATCAACGTGATCGACGTGATCAAGGCTTTGGCCGTTCGCGGCTTCATGGATGAGGCGCAGAACCTTTTGTCGCTTGTGAAGTTGCGTGTGTCGGGAGATTATTTGCAAACCTCCGCTCTGGTACGGGACGGCAAGGTGATCAGCGCCATTAATGACCCCAATGACTATGCGGGGCCGGGGAGTGGTTATCGTGTTTCCGAAAGCCGTCGGCTTGAAATCAATTCAATCCGGGATGTGCTGGACCAGGATGAAGTGTTGCGCTCGGAAGCCGTGCACGAGAAAGGTGAGGACCAGCGAATTTCTTACAAGGCGTCAGGGATCGCTGAGATCGGACACGATCCCAACGAGGTGGTCATCGGCATAAGCCCGGCTTTTGGCCTCAAGCTGTTTCGTACCACTGCGGGCCATAGCCTGTCCGAGGTGCTAAAGGTGATGACGTCGGCCATTGAAGAGCGCGGGCTACACCCCCGCATCGTGCGCTTCAAACATACGGCGGACACGTCTTTCCTGGGCATCTCCGCCGCCAAGCTTTCAGGCTCGGGCATTGGGATTGGTATCCAAGCCAAGGGCACTGCGGTCATTCACAGCAAGGACCGACTGCCACACAACAATCTCGAATTGTTTTCCAATGCGCCGATCACCCAGCTTGAACACTACAAGGGCTTTGGTGCCAATGCGGCTGACTATGCTTTAGGGAAAATGCCGCAGCCTGTTGTCGTGCCCACACGCGGCATTGCCATGGGCTCGCGCTATCATGCCCGCGTGGCGCTGATCTATGCCATCGAGACGGGGTTGACGTCTGAGGGGGCCGCGCCCGAAAACATCTCCGTGACCTTCAAGAAGGTGAAGTCATGACGCGCAAACTCACGATTGCTGATTATCCGCTGGCCGAAACCCGCAGTGCTGAGATCAAGGGCCAGCGCGGCAAATCGCTTGATGAAATTACCTTGTCGTCGGTGATGAATGGCGAAACCCAGATGGAAGATTTGCGCATCACGCCCAAAGCTTTGGCTGACCAGGCTGAGCTTTCGCGCGCTGCAGGGCGTGCCACTCTGGCGCTGAACTTTGAACGCGCGGCGGAGCTTGTAAATGTGCCGCAGGATTTCATCATGAGCGCTTATGAGTTGCTGCGTCCGGGCCGCGCCACATCGAAGGAGCAGCTTCTCGCTGTGTCTGAAACGTTTCGAAACACATACAACGCGCCGCGCATGGCTGCCTTCATCGACGAAGCTGCCGAGATTTATGAGCGGCGCGGCGTTTTCACCCGCAGATTTTAGGAACACACCTGTATGTCTTGGAAAACCCGCCATCGTTCGCTCTACTATCGCAGCGCTCCTGAGCCTGATGATCTGAAGCTTGATCCAAAGGAAACGGCACTGTTGGTGATCGATGTCCAGAATACCTATCTAGAGCGGCCCGAGCGCAAAAACCTCTCTGCCGCCGCTCAGGAAGACTATGATTTGTGGACGCCGTTTCACCAGCGCATGCACGACGTGGTCATTCCCAATATCGCCAAGCTACTGGCTCTGGCGCGGGGTAAGGGGATTGAATGCCTGTTTGCCCGCATCGCCAGTCACACCAAGGATGGGCGGGACCGGTCTCTGTCGCAGAAAATGCCGGGTTGGAACAATCTGTTGCTGCCGAAGGACGAAACGCCATCGCAAGTGGTGGCGCCGCTTCAACCCGTTGGAGACGAAATCACCGTTACCAAAACCACGGATTCAGCACTCACAGGTACCAACCTTCGATTGATTCTGCATAATCTGGGTATCAAGAATGTGATTTGTGTGGGCATCTTTACCGACCAGTGCATTTCCTCAACGGTCCGGAGCTTGGCTGATGAGAGCTTTAATGTGGTGGTACTGGAGGATTGCTGTGCTGCCGCGTCAGATGCCTTGCACGACCGCGAACTGGACATCATCAACATGATCTACTGCCATGTGATGACCTCCGCCGAGCTTGGCCAAATGATGGGCTTGGCAAAAGCCTGAATTCGACGCAGTATGCCGCCCGAAAGCACGAAGACCCCGGAATGGGGCGCTGTGTGATTGGGGAAACGCAACACTGGAGGGGCACATGGCTCATACGACTTCAACAATAACGAGTGACATATCAAAAAACAAAGATGTCGACCGCTTGCAAGCCAAAGCAATCGGGTTGGTCGGCGTTCTGTTCCTGACTGTGACGGGGGCAGCGCCGATGTCGGCCATGCTCGGCAACGTGCCGTTCGCAGCAGGTTATGGCATCGGTACGCACACGCCCGCAGCATTCCTGCTGGCCACTATCGTGCTCACGCTTTTCTCGGTCGGCTATGCTGCCATGGCAAGCAAAGTCTCGACTGTGGGTGGATTTTATTCTTTCATCAGCCAGGGTCTCGGCCGCGAAGTTGGCATGTCGGCTGGCCTCACTTCGCTCGTTTGCTACAGCATTTTTGAATCTTCGCTCTATGGCCTGTTTGCCTTTTTCGGAAATGCTTGGGTTGTGTCCCATTTGGGCATTAACATTCCTTGGCTGTGGTTCGCGCTGTTCGCGCTGATCTGCGCCGGCCTTCTCAGCTACCGTGACGTAAAACTCTCGGTACGCATTCTTGGTGCCGCATTGGTTGCTGAAGTGGTCATGCTGACGATTTTCGTCATTGGTGTTGTGCTTGCCAAGACTGGCACGAACTTCACTTTGGAATCACTCAACGTGTTCCACGTGACAATGCCTGTTGTTGCGCAAAAGGTTGGCGATGTTGACATCCCCGCTGGTGCTGCTGCTGTTGGCATTTTCATGGCTTTCTGGTCTTGGGTCGGTTTCGAAATGGCACCGAACTATGCTGAAGAGTCAATTGATCCCAAGAGTGTGGTTCCACGCTCCTTGTATTACTCGGTGATTGGGCTTGGCATTTTCTACACCATTGTAAGCTGGTGCGCGGTTTCGGCCTTTCCAACTGAGGCCGATATGCTGGCCAAGGCTTTTGGAGATTCCGGCAATTTCTTCTTGTCGCCGTTGCAGCAGTTTGTGGGCAATTGGGCATATGAATTGATGAGCCTTCTCATTCTCACCAGCTCGTTTGCCTGCGGTATGGCTTTCCACAATACGGCTTCGCGCTACATGTATTCGCTGGGTCGTGAAGGCATCTTGCCAGGCGTTCTCGGTGACACACATGACACCTACAAGAGCCCTCACAAGGCTTCCTTGGTTCAGTCGGTATTAGCCGCAGTTTGGATCCTCTTGTTTGGCCTGTTCAACGGCTTCAATGATCCGAATGCCCAAGCCTATCTCGGCATCTATACGCTGTTTGCCGTTCTCGGCACCGGCTTGCTGCTGGTTCTGCAGGCCGTGGTTTCGCTGGCGATCATTCGCTACTTCCAAAAGAATGGCGGCGGCAACATGTTCACGACGATGATTGCACCTGCAATTTCATTTGTGGTGCAGCTCATTCTCGTGTGGATGCTGATTAGCAACCTTGCCACGCTCGGCGGCCAAGTGTGGCTGATCTGGGTGGGCGCTGCTGTGATCATCGGTGGCTTGATCTGGGGTTTTGCACTTAAGTCCATGAACCCAGCTGGCTACAAGAATATTGGTCACTGGGTCAACGAAGAGTGATCAAGTAGACTTTAATTCTGCGGGGACAGAGGCTTGCCTCTGTCCCCTTTTGCATTTTCCACGAGGCATGAAACATGACACAATCTTTGCAAAATCGCTCTGTCATAGTCACCGGGGGTTCCAAAGGGATTGGCAAGGGCATCGCGCGCGTGATGGCGGAGGCAGGGGCCAAGGTGGCCATCATGGCGCGCCAACTCGATCAGGCTCAGGCGGCGGCCAATGACATTGGCCACGGCGCGTTTGGAGTTGAAGGCAATGTCACCTCGGCGGCCAGTTTGGAAAAGGCCTTTGCCTTTGTTGTAAAACAAAATGGGAGGCTTGATGTTCTGTGCGCCAATGCCGGAATATTTCCGCCGGCGCGTTTGGAAGACATGACCGAGGCGCAATGGGACGAGACCCAAGACACCAATCTCAAGGGCACATTCCTGTCGGTGAAAGCCGCCGTGCCCTATCTAAAAAAATCTGGTCAGGGCCGCATTGTCATTACCTCGTCAATCACCGGGCCTGTGACCGGCTTTCCCGGCTGGACGCATTATGGGGCGTCCAAGGCCGGGCAGTTGGGCTTCATGCGCACGGCCTGCATCGAACTGGCCAAGTACGGCATCACCGTCAATGCGGTCATGCCGGGCAACATCATGACCGAAGGCATGATTGGCAATGGCGAGGCCTATATAAAATCGATGGAATCTTCAGTGCCCTTGAAGCGCCTGGGCACGCCTGAAGACATCGGCCATGCCGCACTTTATTTCGCCTCGAAGGAGGCGGCCTATGTGACGGGCCAAACCTTGATCATTGATGGCGGTCAGATCTTGCCGGAGAGCCTTGACGCCTTGGCGCAAGCCTGACCTCTCAACCGAACTTGCTCAGATAATCTTCGCAGAGGGCCAGCGTGCCTTTTGTGTAAGGAAGGCCCATGGACTTGGCGAGGTCGGTTTCAGAATGTGAGCCGATCCACGCCACCAACAGAAGCCGCCGCAACATGACAAATGTGGGGATTTCCATTTCATCCGCGCGCGACAGTACGCAGGCCTTGCGGTAGCCGGTCTTCCAAGCCTCGATGAGATCGGGGACTTGGGGTTCATGCTCGTAAAAGGATACTGGTGTTGCGGCGTCGTACATGTACCAGCCAAAGCCGCAGTCATCAAAGTCGATGACCTTCACGGCATCACCATCAATCAAAAGATTGGCCAGCCGCAAATCGCAGTGGATGAGGCCAAAACGCACCTGTCCCTTGCCATAGGTTGACAGTCTTTTTCCGATCACAGCAACTGTGCGGCCAAAGAGATCAAGCTCAGCAGGGCCTACGCCCATGCCATCGCGCCAGCGGCCCCAATGTGGCTTTTGCTCTCCGAGGCTGGTTTCGAAATCCCAGGTGAAGCGCTGAAAATAATTTGGCCGCTTCCATTGGCGGGCATGGGAATGCATGCGGGCCGTGACTTCCCCCAGGATTTCAAAGGGCTTGATCAGGTTTTGGCCAATGCCCGGTTCAGCACCGGTTTCCCAATCAGACAGAACAGCATAACGAGGGTGGGCCAGGGCCGGATGGGAGACCTCCTGAATGATCGCACCATCGATACCTTTGACAGGACGTGGTGTAACGACCACGCTTGCGTCCCGGAGAGCCATCAGCCAGTCCAGTTCTGACTGAATAGCCGTCTTGGTGTGATAGCCTTCGCGGTGAATGCGCAAGGCCCAGCGCTGGCCATTGGGAGAAGTAATGCCATAGGTGGCGTTCTCAGAGAGATTAATCAGTTTGACTGAAACATCGCGGGGCAAGTCAAAATGCCTTGTGGCGGTATTTGCGACCTCCAAAAGAATTTTGAGCTGATCATCGTGATTCATAACGCGGCTCCGCGATCAGCTTGCTTTGGAGGCCGCATGGAGCAATTCGCGGGCGCGCGGCATGGCGGCGTCATAGCGCTCCAGAATTTCCTTACACATGTCGGCACTCAGCAACACGCCCGGTTTCCATTGCAGTACGCGTTTGTCGAGTGACGAAAAAATTGCCCAAACGCCATTCTCATAAAGGGCGCGCGACACCGAAACCGCACCTTCGGGATGACTATATTCAAGACCAAGGATGACGCCCTTCTGGCGCACGCCGGTGAAAATGTCGCCATGCTTTTTCATCATCGCCTGCATGCCATCGCGGAAAAATTCTGTCACCGCGGCAACATTGATCGCTGTCTCAGGCCGCAGCAGAATTTCCAGTACCTTATGGGCAACAATGCATCCCAATTCAGCGCCGCCCGTTGTGCTGATATGGGCGGCCCCGTCCTCATTCAGCCATTGGCCGGTGCGCTCATTCACCAGACAGGCGCTGATCGGATAGAGGCCGCCGGTCAGGCCCTTGGCCGTGACCATGATGTCGGGCTGAATGCCGTATGTCTGCCATCCCCACATCTGTCCGGTGCGCATCAGGCCCGTCTGCACTTCGTCCGCGATATACATCGCGCCATATTTTTTACAGAGCGCCTGGCAGGCCGGGAGATAGCCAGGTTCTGGCATTGGAAAGCCGTAGGTCGCTGGAATGGTTTCCATGATGAGGGCGGCACAATCATTGCCTTTCAGGCACTGCTCCATGGCGGCAATGTCATTGAAAGGAACTTGGATGAAGGTTTCAGGCTGGTCGGCCAGGAAGATTTTGGTGAAGCGGTCATCGCCCGTTGCCACAGCAAGACCTGAGTGACCGTGATAGCCCTTTATGATCGACACAATCTTGCGGCGCTGGGTGGCATAACGCGCACTCTTGATGGCAATGTCGACAGCTTCAGCACCGCCTGGCGCAAACACTGCATATTTCATGCCGGGCGAAATCTTGATCAATTGCTCGGCGAGAGCGGTTCGCGCGACCGAGGGAAACCAGTGATTTCCGATGTCGAAATGGTCGAGGGCCTTCTTGAGAGTCTCCACCAATTCGGGATTGCGGTGGCCGAGATTGTATGTCCCGCCGTTCAAATGGAGGTCAATGAGGCGACGGCCGCTCATGTCATAGAGGCAGTAACCCTCGCGCCGATCAATGACAAGGTCGATGCCTGCCTTCAGCCAAAACTTGGTCTTGTCGGGGTTCCAATAGGTGATGGACTTGTCGAAGAGTTCTTGTTTGGACTCAAACTTGAAGTCACCATAGTCAAACATGAAACTCCCTTCGGGGCGAAATCTGCCCAACGTCCCAACAAATCAAGATAAACACGCTGTTGCAATAATATCAATCCGGCCGCAAATGTGGTACGAGAAAACGCGGATGAGCTGATGAGCAAAATCAACAAAGTTGACGTGCGCCTGTTTCACATTCCGCTCGCGGAAGTTCTGGTCGATGCCAAACATGGCGATCATCATCATTTCGAACTGATCACTGTGACCGTCGCACTCGACAATGGCGCGATGGGAACCGGATACACCTATACGGGGGGCAAGGGTGGCCATGCGATCGTGGCTATGATCCAATATGATCTGAAGCCATTTCTCATTGGCCGCGATGCTGAGCCAGTGGAAGACATCTACGACGCCATGCAATGGCATGTGCACTATGTGGCGCGGGGCGGCATTGCGTCCTTCGCAATTTCCGCATGTGACATCGCACTCTGGGATCTGCGCGGGAAGTCTTTGGGGCAGCCACTATGGAAGATGGCAGGCGGTGCGTCGGATCGATGCCGCGCCTATTGCGGCGGAATTGATCTCAATTTTCCGCTGCCCAAATTACTCGACAGCATTCGCGGATACCTCGCGCGTGCCTTCAATGGTGTAAAAATCAAGATCGGCAAGCCTGATCTTGCTGAAGATTTGGTACGCATCAAAGCTGTGCGCGAGCTGATCGGCCCCGATGTTGCATTCATGGTCGATGCCAATTATTCGATGAGTGTCGATCAGGCAATTGTCGCCGCGAAGGCCTTTGCGCCTTTTGATCTGTTGTGGTTTGAGGAGCCAACGATCCCAGACGACTACACAGGATATGCGCGCATCGCGCGAGTTACAGGCATGCCCCTTGCCATGGGTGAGAACCTGCACACCATCCACGAATTTGGATACGCATTAGATCAAGCCGGTCTTAGCTTCGTGCAACCCGACGCATCAAATTGTGGTGGCATCACGGGGTTTCTCCAAGTCGCGAAACTGTCACTCATGCATGGCGTGCCCGTCTGCAGCCATGGCATGCAGGAGCTCCATGTGAGTCTTGTCTCAGCGTGCAGCAATGCGGGTTGGATTGAAGTACACCCATTCCCCATTGACCAATATACTACGCGCCCGCTCGTGGTCGAAGACCACTTGGCTGTTGCACCACATGCTCCTGGCACCGGAGTGGAGTTCAATTGGGCCAAGCTCGAGTCTGCGAATATTCTATAGATGCTGGAATAGGAGCACCGCAACTCATCAGCAAATTCTCGGTTATCCACAATGCCCCGCTATTCAGTTGATCAGATAGCCGCCGTCGATGGGCAAAACAGTTCCCGTCACGAAACTGGCTAGCGGGGACGACAGGTAAAGGACGCCGCCTGCAAGATCCTCTGGCTTTCCCCAACGCTTCAGGGGTGTTCGCGCGAGAATGGCGGCGCTTCGCGCTTCGTCATCCTGTAATCCTTGCGTCAGGGGTGTGGAGATCCAGCCGGGAGCTATGGCGTTCACGCGGATTGAATCCTCGGCATAAGCGATGGCAAGTGATTTTGTGAGTTGCGCGATGCCACCCTTGGAGGCGGAATAGCCAGGCACCAAACCTCCTCCAAAAAAGCTGAGCATCGACGCCATGTTTACAATCGTGCCGCCTCGTTCTTTCAATTTCGAGCGAGCAGCGGTACACGCGCGCATCGTGCCTGTGAGATTGATATCAAGAACATCTGCGAAGATTTCCGGATCGTGTTCTGCACCTCGCCTGATCACACCGGCGCAATTGACCAGATGATCGAGCGCATGGAGACTGGAAACGACTGAGCGGACAGCCGTATTGTCTCGCACATCCAAAACTTCAGCCGAGATGCCTGGCAACGTGACCTTAGCCTTTGCGACTTCCTCTGCCGTTGCACCTGTCGCCAGAACAGAAGCACCCTCCAATGCAAAGGCTTTGGCGATTGTCGCGCCAATGCCGGAGGTTCCTCCGGTGACCAGAACTTGGCGCCCCTTGAAAAAATTGATTGGCCATAGACTCATGGTGCGGCCCTGTCAGCGGATGAATTGGTCTGCATAGTCAGAACCCAGACCCACTTTCTCAAAGTGCGCGCGGCACATATCAATCTTGGTGAATACATCTTCGTAACCGAGGTGTTTTCCCCACGGGTCGACATAGTACATAATGCCGTTGACCTGAAAATAGGTGATCATCTCCTCGACATCATCGGGCACAACCAGGGTGTGAGTTTCGCCAGGTGGTTCGAAGACGTAGCTTCCTTCGGTTGCCACCCAATCATGTTCGAGATAACGCCAGCGGCCTTTTATCACAAGCCCGTGGACCGATTGTGGATGGCGATGACGGGACAGAACGCCCGACTTCCGGACTCTGAGTAAATTCATCCAATAGCCCTGACTGCGATTCAAACAAAGCGGCCGAAACCAAACGTTCTCAGCTTGCGGAACCCAGAGCCTTTCGTCCTCTGGCACAGCGTGAGGAACGACGATTTCCTTCAACGCATCCTGGGGCATTGCGAGTTGATATGGCATTCGGGCATTGGCATCGGGGCTTGCGGGCATGATCTGTTTCACTCAAATTTGAAGTTCACGTTAGCGCAATGAAACTCCGCAAACCAGCGCTTCAGTCTTTAAGGCCTGCAAAGCTTCACTCCGCGCTATGAGATTCTTGCCAGCCACGACATGACATGAGTTGCTGCCGCGACCGTATCGCCACGTTGATTGATCATAGTGACAGAGGCGAGGGTGCGGGCTTTCGTGGCATCAATTTCAGAGATGCGATAGTGAATTGTTATCGTGTCGCCAATGCGAACGCCGACAAGAAACCGAACCCGATCATAACCGAGCGAGACGGGATAGTAGCTTTGCATGAGGGATAGGCATTGTTCGGCGATCATCGAGGACGCCCGTGACATATAGCCAACCAATAACGCACCGTGGGCAATGCGGCCACCATACGAGGTTTTTTTCATGGCCTCTTCATCGACATGGTTCCGAGAAAAGTCTCCAGTTATGCCGGCAAACAAAAGAACATCACTCTCGCCAACAGTTTTGGAGCAGGTGACCTCCTGGCCGATGCAATCTTTGAGGAGTTGGGCGATTGTCATGACTTCAAAAGCTCGCGCGCGATTATCGTTCTCTGGATTTGATTGGTGCCTTCATAGATCTGCGTAATTTTCGCATCACGGTAGAGCCTTTCCACTTCGAAGCCCCGAATATAGCCTGATCCGCCAAAGATCTGGACTGCGTTGGCTGTGTGGGTCACGGCACAGTCGCCTGCGAAGCACTTTGCAATCGAGCAATCCATCGTGGCGTTTTCTCCGCTGTCCATCACCATGGCCGCCCGATGCACCAACGCGCGCGCCGCCGTGATGTCTTTCATCATGTCGGCCATCAGCCACTGCAAACCCTGATTGTCAGCAATTGGCTTTCCAAATTGACGTCGTGATTTTGCGTAGTCCACAGCAGCGTCAAGTCCTGCCTGGGCAATGCCCACGGCTAGGGCACCAATTCCGATACGTCCCTTATCGAGAACGCTCATCATGATGTGGAAGCCGCGATTTTCAACGCCTAATAAGGAGTCGCTTGAAAGCCTGACGCTTTCAAAATGTAGCGCTCCAACCTGTGACGCACGCTGGCCCATTTTCTTCTCTTTTCGCCCACGTGAGACGCCTTTTGCATTCAGGTCGACGATGAAAATGGACATGCCGCGATGGCCAGCCGCGGGATCGGTGCGCGCCAGCACAAAACCCAGATCCGCAATTGGGGCGTTTTGAATCCAGATCTTGGAGCCCGACAAGATCCAATCCTCGCCATCACGGATGGCGCGGGTCTTGATGCCTGAGACGTCGGTTCCGGCTTCTGCCTCGGTGATGCAATAGGCCACGCGCTTTTTGAAGTGAAGAACATCGAGAAGATGGGCGGACTGCTGAGGTTTAGAGCCATGAACGGATAAAAGCGTTCCGATCAGTTCCACGAGCCCACATTGATCTGCGACCGAAGAATAGCCGTGAGCCAATTGTTCCATGACCAATGCATAGGACAGGGCGTCTAGTCCAGCGCCACCCAGTTCCGCTGGAACGGTAATCCCAAACAAACCGAGTTCAGCCATTGCGTGGTAAATCTTCTCTGGGAAGGCTTCACTTTCATCAAGTTCTGTGGCGTGTGGCCGAACTTCGGAGTGGGCGAACTTTCGTGCAGTATCGCGGATGTGTTCATAGATATCGGAGGAAAGGCTTGGGGTGGGCAGATATAGGCTCATGTTTTCCTCTTGATGAGACGAACTACGGTCTCACGTTTCAATTGAAGCCGCGCTGCTAGATTTTCTTGGCTAGCCCGATACGGTGTACCAGAAGTGGCGAGAAGTTATTGCATGTTTGAGGCCTGGTCGAGAGGACTGAGTTTGAAAGGAAATTTGCACACTGGCGTAATGGGCTGCTAAAGCCAAATGCTTATAATGCTGAAAACCAGAACCAAAACTTTCGCAGTCGCCCCATGATGGATTATACAGAGGGTGCAATACATTCAATAACTTAACTCTCATCATGTGCGCTGAGTGTGCACTGGTACTGTAGGAGAACAAAATTTAGCGAACATGGTGCTAGTCAAACCCGATCATCCACCCGACCAAGTTGCACAACATTAATTAGTGTGGCCCGAGGTTCTAATTCATAGAGCGGGACGGGGTCCAATTAAGTCTGACGACCGACACATTTGAAAATCATATTGTAAACTGCCCAATTGAGGAATTCCCAATCTTGAAAGCGCCATCCGCCCAAGCCCCGCGTCCGACTTGGGCGTCGGCGCGAAAAGACATGGTGGGGACCAGTCTCGGATCATCAAGGCTTTGGTTCACGATCGCCGAGGGAATTCTGACCGAGGTCTATTATCCGCGCATCGATATTCCGCAAATCAGGGACCTGGGATTCATTATTGCAGATGATCAGGGCTTCTGGGTCGAACTACGTCGTCTTGGCAGCTATGAGGTGAAATTGGCTGCTCCTGGTGTCCCCGCCGTCGAAATCATCCACAAGCATCCGCGCTTCACTTTCACTTTGAACATCTGCCCATCTCAGCAGCGCGACGTGCTGCTCCTCCAATTCAAGCTGGAGGGAGACCAAAATCTCAAGCCCTATGCATTGCTTGGCGCACGCCTGGGCGGATGTGCTGATGATAATCTGGCCTTTGTAAGCAGCCATGGCGGCAGAACTGTTTTGTGGGGCGAGCAAGGACCGTTTGGGCTTGCCTTGGCAGCAATTGACGACAAGGGACGCGAGGCCTGGCGGCGCTGTTCCGTGGGCTGCATTGAAGCCAGTGACGGTTGGCAGGACTTCAACGCAAACGGGAAAATGATATGGCAGTATGACATTGCGGGTCCAGCGCCGGTTGCCATGATGGGAGAGCTTCCGCCACAGGCCACACTCGCTCTTGGCTTTGGCACCAGCAAAGAAGCTGCGGCAACCCTGTCTGTGTCGGCCTTGATGGGTGATTTCTCGAAGGCTTGGGAGGCCCAGTGCAAAGCTTGGGAGACTTGGGGTTCGCACAGCAGCCAGCCACCATTGCCGGGTGACTTGAACGCTATGTTTGCACTGTCCGCCACTGTGCTGAAAGTGCATCAGGACCGGACCTTTTGTGGGGCGGCCGTCGCCAGCCTTTCGGTTCCATGGGGAGACAGCAGCGAGAGCCGCGGCGGCTATCACCTCGTCTGGTCACGCGATCTGGTCGAGACCGCTGGCGCGCTCGTTGCCATGGAAAACTACGATGAGGCCCGCGATGTCTTGCGTTATCTCATCGCCACGCAACAGGAAAACGGTCATTGGTTCCAGAATCAATGGCTGGGTGGCACGGCCTTCTGGGACGGCGTGCAACTCGACGAGGCCGCATTCCCGGTCCTGCTGGCCTCGACATTGCAGGCCCATGGCGCCTTGGATGGCATTCCCGTTGAAGACATGATCACACGTGCGCTGAGCTTCGTTGCACGCGAAGGCCCAGCCTCGGACCAAGACCGATGGGAAGAAGACGCGGGCCTCAACACCTTCACGCTGTCGATTGCCATTTCAGCACTGGTTGAGGGCAGCCGTTTCCTCGATCCTAAGGCCCGCGACCTTGCATTGCGTGTTGCCGATTGTTGGAATTCTCATCTGGAAGATTGGACCTACGTTCAAAATACCTCGCTTGCTGCAGAAGTCGGCGTTCAAGGCCACTACATCAGAACCGGACCTGCCGATGTTCTGACAGGTGAACGCTCGCAATCTGAAGTTCTTCTGATCAAAAATCTCGCTGATGATCCCGCTTTGCCGGCGAACGTTCAGGTCGCCACGGATTTCTTGCAGCTTGTCCGCAGCGGGCTCAGGCGGGCCGATGATCCGGCCATCCTCGACAGCATCAAAGTCATTGACCACTTTCTAAAAGTCACAACGCCCAGTGGGCCGGTCTGGCATCGCTACAATGATGACGGTTATGGCGAGCACGATGATGGCAGCGCTTTTGATGGCACGGGTCGTGGCCGCGCGTGGCCCCTGTTAACGGGCGAGCGCGGACATTATGCGCTTGCCGCTGGCGAAGACGTGATGCCCTATCTCAAGGCCATGCAGGCGATGGCCAATCCGCAGGGTCTGATCCCTGAGCAGGTTTGGGACAGTGCCGAAATTCTTGACTGCGGTCTCAAAGCGGGAAAGCCCAGTGGATCAGCGATGCCATTGGTCTGGGCCCATAGCGAGTTCATAAAATTGTGCTGCAGCAGGGCGTTAGGACATCCGGTGGACCGACCCGCCGCAACCTGGGCACGATATCATGGAGTCCGGCCAGAGCCCGACTTCGAAATTTGGGGTCCGAGCTTTCGTCCGACGACACTTCGTTTCGGCAAAAACTTGACCATCATGTTGAAAGAGCCGGCTCTTGTTCATTGGGGCATTAATGGATGGAAAAACGCTAGCGACGTTCAGACTGATGAGACGGGATTGGGTGTGTTCATTGTGGACCTGCCCGTTCAACATCTAAAAGTTGGTGAAACCCTGCAATTCTCGCTGAAACGGTCGGCAACAGGAGTGTGGGAAGGGCAGGACTATGAGATGATGGTTGTTGAATAATACCGAAGACAGGTGAAGTGTGCCGGCGCGACTTACAAATTTTAACCCGCTACTAGGGGCGCGCATCATCAGGGAATTATCTATGCCGTGAAGATGTAAGGGAGTTGGCTTGGCGGTTGTTATATGGAGTGTATTCGTGCGCCAGCGTTGAGCCTTACTTATTATTCTCGGCACAATTGCGCCATTAGAAATAACAACCTCGCTAACTACGTCCATGAATTGAGCCTAGGTCAAAGACAGACAATTCTCTTAAGAAGGGTAGGGGATACAAATGGCAAAGAGTCAATCCAGAAGCGATTTGGGGGATGCCAATCAGCATTCCTCTATAAAACTCCCTGTGTTCCTCGTCATCGATATCGGCGGCTCACACGTCAAGATCATGACGAGTGATAATGCCAAGGAGCTCATGGCCATCTCTGGTCCACAGATGACCGCGGCATTGATGGTAAGTTGCGTAAAGGAATTGGCCAAAGGGCTTTCCTATGATGCCATATGCATGGGCTATCCGGGACCGGTCGCTCACGGAAAAATAATTGCGGAGCCTCAAAATCTTGGCAAGGGGTGGATCGCATTTGATTTTTCCGCAGCCTTTGGAAAGCCAACCAAAATCGTCAACGATGCCCTGATGCAAGCCGTGGGTTCTTATCATGGTGGTCGCATGTTGTTCTTGGGTCTTGGCACAGGGCTCGGAGCGGCCATGATCGTGGAGAATGTTGGAGAACCGATGGAACTGGCGCATCTCCCTTATAAGAAGGGACGGAGTTATGAAGACTATGTGGGCGAGGCGAGTCTTAAAGAACGCGGTCGTTCAAAATGGGAAAAACATGTAAAGGCAGTTGTGGAAATATTCTCGCATGCGCTTGAGCCCGACTATGTTGTGATCGGTGGGGGCAATGTCGAAAAGATTAAAAAGCTGCCACACCATTGTGAGCGCGGCGACAATGCCAATGCCTTCAAGGGTGGTTTCCTGTTATTGAAAGACGATACATTCAAAGTCTGACAAGCGACATTAAGTCCATTATTCGCTGTCAAGTTTCGTCAGCATATTTAGGGCATTCGTTTTAACAATTACGATTGGACCGATACCGTCGCTGGGAGCAATCAAGCATTAACAGCCTATGGTCGCTTCCCAAATCGAAGGTAAGTAGAAATAATAATCACGTTATCCGCTGCGACGAACAATGACACGTCGATTTCCTGAGGGTGGTTTTGTACCTACAGAAACTCATTTGCATTCAGTCTTGAAATCCTGTGCGCATTGGGTGCAGTGGGAGATCGTAACGGGTTGACGTGCGCAGGGTTTAGGGACTTAAAACCGCAGACGCCGGTCTGAATTTCTCAGTATCTACATAGGTAATCTATTGATTTTCAATAATAAAACTTTCGCTGTCGCACCCATGATGGAT